>NC_007510.1:1231375-2462750 GCF_000012945.1 Burkholderia lata | reverse complement strand
CGAGCGCCGACGCGACGCGCTGGCACTCGGGGATGAACGGCAGCAGCGCCTGCAGTACCGCGTCGTACAGCGCGCGTTCGCGCGCCAGTGCGCGTTCCTGGGCGGACAACGCCTTGTCCTCGAAGGTCTTCAGTTCGGGTGTGATGTAGCGCTCGGCATTCTTCAGCGTCTGGCGCCGGCGGTAATCGTCGGGCACCTTGTCGGTCTGGCCGCGCGTGACTTCGATGTAGAAGCCGTGCACCTTGTTGTATTCGACGCGCAGGTTCGCGATGCCGGTGCGTGTGCGCTCGCGCGCTTCGAGATCGATCAGGAACTGTCCGCAGTTCTCCGAGATGTCGCGCAGTTCGTCGAGCTCGGCGTCGTAGCCGCGCGCGATGACACCACCGTCGCGCACCATCGCGGCCGGCTCGGGCGCAATCGCGCTCGTCAGCAGGTCGAGACATTCGGCGGGCGGTGCGAGTGCTGCGTCGACGCGGGTGAGTGAGTCCGCGTTCGCGACGATCGCGCTGATGCGCTCGCGCAGCGCCGGCAGCGCGGCGAACGTGTCGCGCAGGCTCGACAGGTCGCGCGGGCGCGCGGACAGCAGCGCGAGACGCCCGGTGATCCGTTCGACGTCGGCGATCTGGCGCAGCGCGCTGCGTAGCGCATCGAGGCTGGCGTTTGCCGGTGCATCGAGCAGTGCGCCGATCGCCTGCTGGCGCGACTGCGCGGCGACCGACGCACGCGGCGGGTGATGCAGCCAGTGACGCAGCAGGCGGCTGCCCATCGTCGTGCAGCAGGTGTCGAGCAGCGAATACAGGGTCGGCGATTCGGTGCCGCGCAACGTCTCGGTCAGTTCGAGGTTGCGGCGAGTGGCCGGATCGAGCCCGATGTACTCGGTTTCGTTCTCGACCTTCAGGCTGCGCACATGCCGCAGTTGCTGGCCCTGCGTGGCGGCCGCATAGAGCAGCAGCGCGCCTGCTGCGCCGCACGCGCTCGTGAGCGAATGCGCACCGAAACCGTCGAGGCTCGCGACATCGAGCTGGTCGCACAGGCGCTGCGTGCCCGACGCGATGTCGAAGTGCCATGCCGGCACGCGCTTGCTTGCGCCCGCGCCGGCCGGCACGGCATCGGTCGCGCCGTCCGGCGTCAGGATCTCGGCCGGCCGGATGCGTTCGAGCGCGGCAGCGAGCTGGTCGGGTTCGATTTCGGCGAGCCGCAGCGCGCCGCTCGCGAGGTTCAGCCACGCAAGGCCGATATTCACCGCTACGCCGCGCTTGTTATGACCCGTGCACATCGCGAGCAGGTAGACGTCGTTCTTGTCGGACAGCAGCGCGGCATCGGTCAGCGTACCGGGCGTGACGACACGGACGACCTTGCGCTCGACGGGGCCCTTCGACGTGGCCGGATCGCCGATCTGCTCGCAGATCGCGACCGATTCGCCCATCTTCACGAGCTTCGCAAGATACTGCTCGACCGCGTGATGCGGTACGCCGGCCATCTTGATCGGCGTGCCGGCCGATGCGCCGCGTTGCGTGAGGGTCAGGTCGAGCAGGCGTGCGGCTTTCGCCGCGTCTTCGAAGAACAGCTCGTAGAAGTCGCCCATCCGGTAGAAGACAAGCGTGTCGGGATGGTCGGCCTTGATGCGCAGGTACTGCTGCATCATCGGGGTGTGGCCGGCGAAGGCGTCGGGCGACAGCGTGGTCATAAGTCAGGCATCAGGTTGTTGCTTTGGTTGCCCGAGTTTACCAGTGGCTTCAGGTGAAGGCGCGAAGTTGGCCGTTTGGCCAGTCGCCGGAGTTGAGGAGGGGGCGTTATCCGCGTTCATGCCCAGGCTTGACGGCGCCGGCCGTCGTATCGCGATGCGGACACAATTCAGAACATCGTGCCCGGGCGTACCCGTGTTCTCGCAACGTTGGCTGCCTTGAGAACGCCGTATTGACCCGGCATATTCGCGCGAATATAGTTAAGTTTCGTCTAAAACAGGTTAGGCTCGGGAAGGTTGGCCCGGCCCCCGCTCAGCGGGTCCTTCCGTTGCGCTCCGCAACGGCCCAAGACTATCAGGATGCCTGTATTGTGCAGGCGCCAATAGCATGGGTATGGACATGAAACCTCGAATCTCAGTTATCACCCTCGGCGTTGCCGATCTCGAACAATCCCTCGCCTTCTATCGTGACGGTCTCGGTCTTCCGACTGAAGGCATCATCGGTCGCGAGTTCGAGCATGGCGCAGTTGCCTTTTTTGATCTCTCGGGCGGCCTGAAGCTCGCGCTCTGGGCGCAGGACGATATTTCTCATGATACGGGCCTGCCGAAGCAGCCCGTCTCGCCTACGGCCTTCACGATAGGACACAATGTCTTGAGCCGGAAGGAGGTCGACGAGACGATGGATGCGGCAGAGCGTGCAGGCGCAGCGATCATCAAGGCTCCGCACGACACGTTCTACGGCGGTTACGCTGGATATTTTCGTGATATCAACGGCCATCTGTGGGAGATAGTCTGGAATCCACAGATGCTACCGACGGACTGATATTGGCATTCGCGATTGCACTGGCTTTCCAAGCGGGAAGTCAGCGGCAGCCAGTGATGCCGCTTTCGTCAGCGGCAAAGTGCGGCGGTCTGCGCACGTTCAATCACAAGATGGCTGCATGCCGGGAGCGTAGGTCTCCCAGCCGCGCTACCGAGTACGAGCACTGCCGATCCTGAACAGGTCTGGCACGGGTTTTGGGGTGGCTTTGTAGGCGGAGCCTTATCAGATATGGCAATAAGTACTGCTGCATCATCCGCGTGCGGCCCGCCAGGGCAGGCCACACGCGATGCGCGATCTCTGCGCGCCGATGCTGTCCGGCGCCTTAGGCGGTTTGCGCGGACGCCATGCTGAGCGCCACCGCCTGCGCGACTTCGATCCCGTCGATCGCCGCCGAATAAATACCGCCGGCATACCCCGCACCTTCACCGGCCGGATACAAGCCTTCGACGTTCATGCTCTGGTAATCGTCCTTGCGTCGAATCCGGATCGGCGACGACGTACGCGTCTCGACACCGGTGAGCACCGCGTCATGCATCGCGAAGCCGGCGATCTTCTTGTCGATCTCGGGGAGGGCTTCGCGAATCGCTTCGATCACGTAGTCCGGCAGCGCGGTGCTGAGATCGGTCGGGTTCACGCCCGGCTTGTACGACGGCTCCACGGAGCCGAGCGACGTCGACGGCCGGCCGGCGATGAAATCGCCGACCAACTGGCCCGGTGCGCGGTAATCGCCGCCGCCGAGTTCGAACGCGCGCTCTTCCCATTTGCGCTGGAACGCGATGCCCGCCAGCGGGCCGCCGGGATAGTCGTCCGGCGTGATGCCGACGACGATGCCCGCATTCGCATTGCGCTCGGCCCGCGAGTACTGGCTCATGCCGTTGGTGACTACGCGGCCCGGCTCGGAGGTCGCCGCGACTACCGTGCCGCCGGGGCACATGCAGAAGCTGTAGACGGCGCGGCCATTGCTGCTGTGGTGCACCACCTTGTAGTCGGCCGCACCGAGCTGCTTGTGGCCCGCGAACTTGCCGAAGCGGCTGCGATCGATCAGCCCCTGCGGATGCTCGATGCGGAAACCCAGCGAGAACGGCTTGGCTTCGATATAGACACCGCGATCGTGCAGCATCTGGAAGGTATCGCGCGCGCTGTGGCCCACGGCCAGCACCACGTGGTCGCATTGCAGCGTTTCGCCGTTCGAGAGCTTCAGCGAGCGGACCTTGCCCTGATCGATCTCGATGTCGTCGACCCGCGTTTCGAAACGCACTTCACCACCCAGCTCGTGGATGGACGCGCGCATCTTTTCCACCATGCTGACGAGTCGGAACGTGCCGATGTGCGGCCGGCTCAGGTACAGGATGTCGTCCGGCGCCCCGGCCTTGACGAATTCGTCCAGCACCTTGCGGCCATAGTGGTTCGGATCCTTGATCTGGCTGTACAGCTTGCCGTCGGAAAACGTCCCGGCGCCGCCTTCGCCGAACTGCACGTTGGATTCGGGGTTGAGCACGCTCTTGCGCCACAGGCCGAAGGTGTCCTTGGTGCGCTCGCGCACGGCCTTGCCGCGTTCGAGGATGATGGGGCGGAAGCCCATCTGCGCGAGGATCAGCCCCGCGAACAGGCCGCACGGCCCCATGCCGATCACGACCGGGCGCAGGAAATTGCCGTGCTCGGGCGCCTTCGTGACGAAGTGGTACGCCATGTCGGGCGTCACGCCGCAATGCGGCTTGCCGGCGAGGCGCTTGATCGCGGCCGCTTCGTCCGTGACTTCGACATCGACGATATACGTGAGCTTGATGTCGGCGCGCTTGCGCGCATCGTGCGCACGGCGGAACACGGTGTAGCGGAGGAGGCCGTCCGCGGCCACGCCAAGCTCCGCGAGGCGCTCGCGAATCGCGGCCTCGAGCGCGCTCTCGGGATGGTCGAGGGGGAGTTTAATTTCGCTTAGCCGTAACATGGGGACTCGGATGCGATTGCCACGGCGTCGTGGCGGTGTTGATACGGGCGGGGGCCGGCGGGCCGGCGGTGTTGTTCGCCGTGTGGGGATGCCGGACGCAAACCATTCATTGTCATTGCGGGGAAGGCGGTGCGAGCGGCAGTACGCTGGCCGGCCCGAACAACTCAAGCAACTTCAGGATAGGCGCACGAAGCGACCCTTGTGCGGGAAGATTGTCCCGCCTCCCGGCAACCGGGAGGCGAACGGCGCGCCGTCATGACGATGCCTGCGTGCGGTATGCGCGAAAGCCGCGCCACGCGGGCGCGGCCGGGGCTTACTCCGCCGCCGGATGCACGCGGGTGTAACCCTTCAGGATCGGGATCATCTGCGCGTAGATCTTCGGGTTCGCGGCGACGATTTCATGGCGATGCAGGAAATCGGCGTCACCCGTGTAGTTGCCGACGAGGCCGCCGGCCTCGGTGATCAGCAGGCTGCCCGCTGCCATGTCCCACACGTTGATGCCCTGTTCGAAGAACGCGTCGAGGCGGCCGGCCGCGACGTTCGCGAGATCGAGTGCGGCTGCGCCCGGACGGCGCAGGCCCGTGCAGGCCTGCGTCATTTCGGTGAAGAGGCGCGCGTAGGCGTCGAGGCCGTCCTTTTCGCGGAACGGGAAGCCCGTGCCGACCAGTGCGTCCGACAGGCGGTCGCGGCGGCCGACGCGGATGCGGCGGTCGTTCAGGTACGCGCCGCGGCCGCGGGTGGCCGTGAACAGGTCGTTCTTGTTCGGGTCGTAGACGACAGCCTGCGTGACGACGCCCTTGTGCTCGAGCGCGATCGATACGCAGTAGTACGGGAAGCCGTGGATGAAGTTGGTCGTGCCGTCGAGCGGATCGATGATCCACTTGAATTCGGATTCGTTCTCGGATTCGCCCGATTCTTCCGCGAGGATCGCGTGGTCGGGGTAGGCGGTCTTCAGCGTCTCGATGATCGCGTCTTCGGCGGCCTTGTCCACTTCGGTGACGAAGTCGTTCTGCTGCTTCTTGCGGATCTCGATCAGGTCGAGATCGAGAGACGCGCGATTGATGATCTGTCCGGCGCGGCGCGCAGCCTTGACAGCAATGTTGAGCATGGGATGCATGAGCCTGGATCCTGTAGCTGACGGCACGGGCCGCCACGAAGTGGAACAACCGCCCGGCACGGCGCAAGCGTGGCAGGCGAGATGAGACGCGAATTGACAAAGAACGGGGTACGACCCGCGTCGCACGATGTGCGGCGCGTAAAGGCATGATTTTACCCGATTTCCGGCGGTTTCAGGCGACCGGAGTACGGGGAAACCCCCACTATCCGTCCGGACGAGTGGGTTTGCCGCGGCGATGGCGATACCATACTGCCATTCTGATGAACCGAGTCGTATCGTAGTGGAAACCCCGCAGATCACCGCCGCGCCGTCCGAGCCGGGCGCGGCCTCGTCCCAGCCGCCGTCCGGCGGCTTCACGTCCACCCGTTTCGTGCTCGTCGAGCCGAGCCATCCCGGCAATGTCGGGGCGGCCGCCCGCGCGCTGAAGACGATGGGCTTCTCGCGTCTCGTGCTGGTCGCGCCGCGCGTGCCGCACGTGCAGAGCGATCCCGAGGCGATCGCGATGGCCAGCGGCGCGGACGATGTCCTCGCGTCCGCGCATGTCGTGCCGACGCTCGGCGACGCGCTGTCCGGTGTTCACTGGTCGATCGCGCTGACCGCGCGCACGCGCGAATACGGGCCGCCGCGCCTGGCGCCGCGTGCCGCTGCCACGCAGGCATGCGCACAGGTCGGCACCGGCGACATCGCGCTCGTGTTCGGCAACGAGCGCACAGGCCTCGCGAACGAGCATGTCGAGCAGTGCAGCGCGCTGGCGCATATCCCCGCGAACCCGGCCTACAGTTCGCTGAATCTCGCGCAGGCCGTGCAGGTGCTCGCGTACGAGCTGCGTGTCGCGTTTCTCGAGCACGCGAGCGAGCCGTCGGCGCAACCGTCGGGCGAAGCCGGCACGCTTGCGCAGAGCGACGAGATCGAGCGGATGTACGTGCATCTCGAGAACGCGCTGATCGCGCTCGATTTCCTCGATCCGCGCAACCCGAAGAAGCTGATGCCGCGACTGCGGCGCCTGTTCGCGCGCACGGGTCTCGAGCGCGAGGAGGTCAACATCCTGCGCGGCGTCGCGAAGCACATCCTGCTGAAATCGGGCAAGCCCGACGGCGACGCGTAAGCGGTCGGCGCACGGGGTGCCGAATGTCCCTGCACGCGGGGCAATCGCCCCGTCGGCAGGTGCCGGGTCGGCCGCCGGAAGCGCCGGGGCCGATCGCGCCACCCGGTCGACTACCCCGCAAACCCGGCAACAGCGAGCGTTCCGCCCGAATACCCGCGCCGGCGGCGGGGTGAACGCGCGGGCTCGTGCGGCTCTGCGCAACTCGCCCTACAATCGCCAAACGTCATAAGTAAATTACCCGGCGCGATAACGGCCGGTCATTGTCGGCGATGCGCGCCGGCCTTTTCCCAGACCACATCATGTTCACGAGACTGCGCGAAGACGTTGCAACGATTCGCGAGCGGGATCCCGCCGCTCGCAGTGCATGGGAAGTGCTGACCTGTTATCCGGGGTTGCATGCGCTCTTGCTGCATCGTTTCGCGCACGCATGCTGGCGCGCGAAGCGTTACTGGCTCGCGCGTTTCGCGTCGCAGGCCGGCCGGTTCATGACGGGGATCGAGATCCACCCCGGCGCGACGATCGGCCGGCGCGTGTTCATCGATCACGGGATGGGTGTCGTGATCGGCGAGACGGCAATCGTCGGCGACGATTGCACGATCTATCAGGGCGTGACGCTGGGCGGCACGTCGCTCACGCGCGGCGCCAAGCGCCACCCGACGCTCGAGGCCGGCGTGATCGTCGGTGCGGGCGCGAAAGTGCTCGGCGGCTTCACGGTCGGTGCGGGTGCGAAGATCGGTTCGAACGCGGTCGTCGTGAAGCCGGTGCCGGCAGGCGGCACGGCGGTGGGCAATCCGGCGCGCGTCGTGATGCCGGCGCAGCCGAAGCCGCAGCCCGAACGTGCGGCGTTCTGCGCATACGGGATCACGCCGAATGCCGATGATCCGATGTCGCTTGCGATTCACGGACTGATCGATCATGCGGCGAAGGAAAGCCGCCGCGTCGACGAGATCGTCGCCGCGCTCGAGCGGCTCGGCACGCACCTGGAAACGCTGCAGGGCGCCGATGCGGCGCGTCTCGACCTGCGCCGGCTGTCGGCCGTGCTGGAAGGCAAGTCGGTCGAACGCCAGGCGTAATGCGATGGAGGCCGGCGGCTGCCGGCCGGTGCGCAGGCAGCGGCGGTGTCAGTCCAGCGGCATCGCGTGGATGCCTTCCGCATCGACGCGCAGGTAGCCGCCGCGCGGCTTGCCGTGGTCGAGATCCCAGTCGGGCAACACCCAGCGGATGCCGCCCGGTTCCATGTGCCGCGCGGGGCGGTGCGTATGGCCGTGAATGATCACGCTCGCACGGCTTTTCCGGAACAGCGCGGCCACGCCTTCACGCGTGACATCGTAAATCGCCGAAGCAGGTCGCATCCGGCCTGCTTCGCTGTTCGAGCGCATGCGTTGCGCGAGTGCGCGGCGCCAGCGGAACGGCCACGCGAGAAACAGCCATTGCGCGACGCGGTTGCGTGCGAAGCGGCGGAACAACTGGTAGCCGCGGTCGGCCGTGCATTGCGCGTCGCCGTGCGCGAGCACGATGCGCTGGCCGAACGCCATGATCAGCGAAGGGTCGGGTAGCAGCATCGCGCCGGCTGCCTTCATGAAGCGCCGGCCGAGCAGGAAATCGCGGTTGCCGTGCATCACGTAGAGCGCAATGCCGCGCTCCGAGAACGTGTGCATCAGCGCGGCCATGCGGGCCGCGAACGGATCGTCGTCGAGGATATCGTCGCCGATCCAGTATTCGAACAGGTCGCCGAGGATGAACACCGAGTCGGCGCTGTCGGCGGTGTATTTCACGAAATGCTCGAACGCGGCGACCGTCTTCGGAATCGCTTCGCTCAGGTGCAGATCGGAGAGAAACAGGAACGGGCGTGCGGCTTGCGCGTATTCGCGCTCGCCCGGCACGCCCGCGGAGACGCTTCGCGGCGGACTCTCCTGCAACATCGAAGTGCCTCCGTATACTGCGCGTCAGACCACGACGGCCTTCTCGATCACGACGTCGTCAGCCGGCACGTCCTGGTGGAAACCAGCGTTGCCCGTCTTGACGCCCTTGATCTTGTCGACCACGTCCTGGCCTTCGACGACCTTGCCGAACACCGCGTAGCCCCAGCCTTGCGGCGTCGGCGACGAGTGGTTCAGGAAGTCGTTGTCGTTCACGTTGATGAAGAACTGGGCGGTCGCCGAGTGCGGATCGTTCGTGCGCGCCATCGCGACCGTGTAGTTGTCGTTCTTCAGGCCGTTGTTCGCCTCGTTGTCGATCGGCGCATCGGTCGGCTTCTGCTTCAGGCCCGGCTCGAAGCCGCCGCCCTGGATCATGAAGCCGTTGATCACGCGATGGAACACGGTGCCGTCGTAGTGGCCCTTCTTCACGTAGTTCAGGAAGTTCTCGACCGTCTTCGGTGCCTTCGCGGCGTCGAGCTCGAGCTTGATCACGCCGTGGTTCGTATGCAGTTCAACCATGATGAATTCCTTCGGTGAGGCGGTTTAAATGGCACGCGGCCGGTCGTGCGACGCGGCCGCGTGTGGCGCCGGACGTGCCGGCAGGTTCTTACTTCGAGACGATGCTGGCCGATTCGATCACGATCGGTTGCGCGGGCACGTCTTGCATCGGGCCGCGCGAGGTCGTCGCGACGCCTTCGATCTTCTTCACGACGTCGAGACCCGACACGACCTTGCCGAACACCGCATAGCCGTTGCCGTCCGGGTTCGGGTAGTCGAGGCCGCTGTTGTCGACCGTGTTGATGAAGAACTGCGCGGTGGCCGAGTTCGGATCGCTCGTGCGTGCCATCGCGATCGTGCCCGTCAGGTTCTTCAGACCATTGCGGCTCTCCAGCGGGATCGGCGCGCGGGTCGGCTTCTCCTCGAAGTTGGTCTTGTAGCCGCCGCCCTGGATCATGAAGCCCTTGATCACGCGATGGAAGATCGTGCCGTTGTACTGGCCGGCCTTCACGTAATCGAGGAAGTTGGCGACGGACTTCGGCGCCTTCTCCGGGTAGAGCTCGACGCGGATGTCGCCCTGCGAGGTCTTCAGCTGCACGACGGGGTGCGCGGTAGCCGATTGCGCGAACGCAGGTGCGGTCGCGGTCGCGAGAAGGGCGGCGCCGCCAAGCGCCAGCAACAGACGTTTCATTGCGATCCTCAGGTTGGGAGGGAAAGAAGGCCGCGCCGCTTATTGCGACGGCGCGACGTACGGCGCCGCCAGTGCGCCCGACGGACCGCTGAACTGGAACGTCGGCGACATCGGCAGCGTGGTGGTGCCCACGTTCGCGGCTGCGCGGTCGCTGTAGTCGCGCGTGGTCGGTGCGGCGGCGCGGGCGTTCGGCGCGGCCTTCGACGGCGACACGATCTTCTGGAGATCGGCGAGGCGCTGCGCGGTCGCGCCGCTCGTGCGGCCGAGCGATTGCGCACGCTTGTACGACTCGGCCGCGAGGCGCAGGTACAGATCGCCGAGGTTCTCGTACGCGAGCGAGTAGCTCGGGTTCGATTGCGTCGCCGTGACGAGCGCGGTGCGCGCTTCGTCGTAACGGCCATGCTTCGCGTAAAGCGCCGCAAGGTTGTTGTACGGCTCGGGCAGTTCGGGGTACGCCTGCGTGATCGCGACGAACTGCTGGATCGCGTCGTCATCGCGGTTCAGGCGGGCCAGCACGGTGCCGCGCTTGAACTGCGCCTGCACGTCGTGCGGGTTCGATGCGATGCGCGCGTCGAGCTGCGCGAGCGCCTGCTTCCACTGCTTGCCGGCGATCGACGCGTCGATTTCGGGGGTGCCGTCGGCGGTGGCCGGGGCCTTCTGCGCATGCGCCGCGGGGACCGCGAAAAGCGTCAGCGCGACGCCCATGACGGTGGTCGCAACGAGGGTCGCAGCGCTCTGCGCGCGGCCGCGATGAGGTTTCATAGGCGTAAATCGGAATGTTATACTCCGAGCCATTCTAACAAAACGTCTGCGCGTTCCGGCGAGCGGCAGACAGTCTTTCTTTGCCTCTCGTGGCCGTCACCGCTGTGCTTGCAGCCTGACCGCCCCATGTGATATCGAGGACGCTCGGCCTGGTGCCGCAGCAGATGGTCCGTCCGTTTCGCATGCTGGGCGAGCTTCGCCAGGGCGGTTTCCTTCGGCTCACGGTTCATCTCTATGGAATCACTGCGCATCTACAACACGCTCGCGCGTGACAAGCAAGTTTTCGTGCCGCGCCAGTCCGGCGAAGTGCGGATGTACGTATGCGGAATCACCGTATACGACTATTGTCACGTGGGCCACGCGCGCATGCTGGTCGTGTTCGACCTCGTCCAGCGCTGGTTGCGTGCGATCGGTTACCGGGTCACGTATGTGCGCAACATTACCGACATCGACGACAAGATCATCCGCCGCGCGGTCGAGAACGGCGAGACGATCAAGTCGCTGACCGACCGGTTCATCGGCGCGATGCACGACGACGAAAGTGCGCTCGGCATCCAGCGGCCCGACATCGAGCCGCGCGCGACCGAGTTCATTCCGCAGATGCTCGGCATGATCGAGACGCTCGAGACGAACGGTTACGCGTACCAGGCGACCGACGGCGACGTCAATTACTCGGTGCGCAAGTTCGCGAACTACGGAAAGCTGTCGGGCAAGTCGCTGGACGATCTGCGCGCCGGCGAGCGCGTCGCCGCGAACGACGCGAAGGAAGATCCGCTCGATTTCGTGCTGTGGAAACGCGCGAAGCCGGAAGATCCGGAAGGCACGTCGTGGGCGTCGAAGTACGGGATGGGTCGCCCGGGCTGGCACATCGAGTGCTCGGCGATGGGCTGCACGCTGCTCGGCGAGCATTTCGACATCCACGGTGGCGGGCAGGATCTGCAATTCCCGCACCACGAGAACGAGATCGCGCAGAGCGAAGGCGCGACCGGCCAGACGTTCGTCAATTACTGGATGCACAACGGCTTCGTGCAGGTCGACAACGAGAAGATGTCGAAATCGCTCGGCAACTTCTTCACGATCCGCGAAGTGCTCGAGCGCTACGATGCCGAAGTCATGCGCTTCTTCATCGTGCGCACGCACTACCGTTCGCCGCTCAATTACAGCGACGTGCATCTCGACGATGCGCGTGCGTCGCTCACGCGTCTCTACACCGCACTGAAAGATGTTGAAGCCGACACGCTCGCGCTCGACTGGAACGAGCCGCACGCGCAGCGTTTCGCGGCCGCGATGAACGACGACTTCAACACGCCGGTCGCGGTGGCGACGCTGTTCGAGCTGGCGGGCGAGGTGAATCGCACGCGCGACGCATCGCTCGCGCGGCAACTGAAACAGCTGGCGGGCCTGCTCGGCCTGCTGGGCCGCGAACCGCGCGCGTTCCTGCAGCAGGCGTCCGGCGCCGCGCAGGCGGGCGGGCTCGCCGCCGACGAGATCGAAGCGAAAATCGCCGCGCGCGTCGCGGCGAAGCAAGCGAAGGACTATGCCGAAGCGGACCGGATCCGGGCGGAACTGCTCGAGACCGGTATCGCACTTGAAGACAAACCGGGCGGATCGACCGAATGGCGTCGCGTATGAGCGCGGTGCGTTCCACTGACCGATCCGTCAGGTAGGAGGCAAGATGGCAACGGCCAGAAAAGCGCCGGTCAGGCGCGCGACCCCGGTCGCCGCGCGTCCGGCAGCCAAGCGCGTGCCGCCGGCGAAGACGGACGCGACGCGCGCCGTGCCGAACGGCGCGCTCAACGGTCATGCGCAGCCGGCGGCTGCGCTGCCGGCTGCCGACGCGGCCCGCAAGGCCCGTGCGTCCGAAACGGACGGCGAGGAGGTCGTCGTGCGTCCTGCTTACTGGGACAAGGCATGCGCGGACCTCGTCAAGCGCGACCGGATCCTGAAGAAACTGATTCCGAAGTTCGGTCCCGCGCATCTCGTGAAGCGCGGCGACCCGTTCGTCACGCTCGCGCGCTCGGTCGTCGGCCAGCAGATTTCGGTGCCGTCGGCGCAGTCGCTGTGGGCACGCATCGGGGATGCCTGTCCGAAACTCGCGCCGCAGCCGGTGATCCGGCTCGGCGCGGACAAGCTGATCGCGTGCGGGCTGTCGAAGCGCAAGACGGAATACATCCTCGATCTCGCGCAGCATTTCGTGTCGGGCGCGTTGCACGTCGACAAATGGACGTCGATGGACGACGAGGACGTGATCGCGGAACTCACGCAGATCCGCGGCATCAGCCGCTGGACGGCCGAGATGTTCCTGATCTTCAACCTGTCGCGGCCGGACGTCCTGCCGCTCGACGACCCGGGCCTGATCCGCGCGATCAGTGTCAATTACTTCAGCGGGGAACCCGTCACGCGCAGTGAGGCGCGCGAGGTTGCGGCCAACTGGGAACCGTGGCGCACCGTCGCGACCTGGTACATGTGGCGCAGCCTCGATGCGCCCGACGCCGACGCCTGAGCGGCGGCTATCGGGTTTTAAACATCAATAGTTGAGAGCCGGTTTTGAGCGTCGCCCGCGCGGGTAGAATACGCGCTGCCGCAAGACCCAAGGATTCGAACACATGAAGACCACGTTTCTGGATTTCGAACAGCCGATCGCCGAACTCGAGGGCAAGATCGAAGAGCTGCGATTCGTGCAGGACGACTCGGCTGTCGACATTTCGGAAGAAATCGAGCGGCTGTCGAAGAAAAGCCAGCAACTGACGAAAGACCTCTACGCGAACCTGTCGCCGTGGCAGGTTTCGCAGATCGCGCGGCATCCGCAGCGTCCGTACACGCTCGACTACGTTGCGGAACTGTTTACCGACTTTCACGAGCTGCACGGCGACCGCGCATTCGCGGACGATGTGTCGATCGTCGGCGGCCTCGCGCGCTTCGGCGGCCATCCGTGCATGGTGATCGGTCATCAGAAGGGCCGTGACACGAAGGAGCGCGCCGCGCGCAACTTCGGGATGCCGCGTCCGGAAGGCTATCGCAAGGCCGAACGCCTGATGCGTCTCGCCGAGAAGTTCGGTCTGCCGATCTTCACGTTCGTCGACACGCCGGGTGCGTACCCGGGCATCGGCGCGGAAGAGCGCGGCCAGTCGGAGGCGATCGGCCGCAACCTGTACGTGATGGCCGAACTGAAGACGCCGATCATCACGACGGTGATCGGCGAGGGCGGTTCGGGCGGCGCGCTCGCGATCGCGGTGGCCGACACCGTGATGATGCTGCAATTCTCGACCTACTCGGTGATCTCGCCGGAAGGCTGCGCGTCGATCCTGTGGAAGAGCGCCGCGAAGGCGCCGGAAGCAGCGGAAGCGCTGGGCCTGACCGCGCACCGCCTGAAGGCGCTCGGCCTGATCGACAAGATCATCAACGAGCCGCTCGGCGGCGCGCATCGCGATCCGAAGGGCATGGCTGCGCTGCTGCGCCGTGCGCTGGCCGATTCGCTGCGCCAGTTCCAGGGCATGAGCATCGATGCGCTGCGCGAGCGCCGCTTCGAGCGCCTGATGGCCTACGGCAAGTTCAAGGAAACCACGCCGGGCGCATGACCGGCTGCGTCCTCCATTTGCGCGCCGCTGCGCGCGCGTTCCTCTCGTGATTCCGCCAACCGAATTCTCCGCCGACCGCGTCGTCCTCGACGCGGTCGGCGTTGCGCTTTCCGGCATGGCGCCCGATGCACGCATCTCGATCGCGTACAGCGGCGGCCTCGACTCGACGGTGCTGCTCGACGCGGCCGTGCGCGTCGCGGGCGCGTCGCGCTGCGTCGCGCTGCACGTGCATCACGGGCTGAGTGCGAATGCCGACGCGTGGGTTGCGCATGCCGAGGCGAGTGCGGCCCGGCTCGGTGTCGCATTCGAGTCGATGCACGTCGACGTGCCGCGCGACAGCGGCCTCGGTGTCGAGGCGACGGCGCGCGAGCGACGCTATGCGGCGCTCGACGAGATGTGCGAACGCCATGGCGTGGCCACGCTATGGCTCGCGCAGCATGCGGACGACCAGGCCGAGACCGTGTTGCTGCAGTTGTTGCGCGGCGCGGGCATCGCGGGGCTTGCCGCAATGGCGCCGCGTTACCGCCCTGACGGCGTGAGCGTCGAGCGTGTGCGTCCGCTGCTGCGACTGTTGCGGGCGCAACTCGAGCGCTATGCGACGCAGCACGACCTGGCATGGATCGACGACGAATCGAACCATGACACGCGTTACGCGCGCAATGCGCTGCGCATCGACGTGCTGCCGGCGCTGGCCGTGCATTTCCCGGGCTTTCGCGACGCGCTCGGCCGGGCGGCCCAGCACGCGGCGGCCGCACAGCGACTGCTCGACGATCTGGCCGAACTCGACTTCGCCGCTGCCGCGCGCGATGACGGGCAGGCGCTGTCGCGCGACGCACTGGTCGCGTTCGACGATACGCGCGGCGCGAACCTGCTGCGCTTCTGGATGCGCCGGCTCGGTCTGCCGGGTGCGTCGGCCGCCCGGCTCGCCAACATGATGCGACAGCTACGTGCCACCAATGTCGCGCATGCGCTGCGCGTCGATCACGCGGGGCAATGCCTGCGCCTGTATCGCGATGTCGTCTACTGGGAAGCGGGCGACAGCAGCGAACCGGCCGATGACGGCACTGGGCGCCCGCATCCGGAATCGATGCTCGCGTGGGACGGGCAGGAGATCTGGCACCTGCCGGGTTGGCGCGGCACGTTCGTGTTCGCGCCGGCCGATGCGGGAAGCGCCGACGCGGTGCCGGAGACGCTGCTGCGTGGCGCGCGGCTGGCGGCGCGCGCCCGCGCGGGCGGCGAGCGGATGCGCACGTCGCCGGGCGGCCCGGGCCGTACGCTGAAGAACCTGTTCCAGGAGCGTGGCGTGCCGGCCTGGCAGCGCGACGTGCCGCTGCTGTTCGCTGGTGACTCGCTGATCTACGTGCCGCGCCTTGGCGTGAATCGCGATGCCGGCTTGTCCGACGGCGGGGCGTCCGGTGATGGCGCATGGCGCCGGATCGAGTGGCGTCCGGACCTGCTGATCGCATGACGGCGGCAGGCTGACGGCGGCGCGATGGCGCGCGCATTTTCACCATTTGGTAAACAGCGCCGGAACGGCCCCGGACGCCGCGAGCGGCTTGTCAAGCGGGCCTCTATCGGGTACGCTCGGTCGTTTGCTCGGCTCGATTTTTGAGCGATTTGTGCAGGTTTTCCGCGTGACGTACCCGGTTTGCGCGGCCTGATCGGCCTTCCGGGCAAAATCCGTCACGCTTGCGTGTTGCGTCCCAGCCGTCCCCCTCGTCGTCCGTCCACAGCCACAAGCCGCGTGACCGAACGGCTACGCGGCCTGCCCAGCGCGCCCGTGCGGTTTCTCCTCCAGTTCAGAACGACAATGGCACTCATCGTACACAAATACGGCGGCACTTCGATGGGCTCGGTCGAGCGCATCAAGAACGTCGCGAAACGCGTCGCAAAATGGCATCAGGCCGGGCACCAGATGGTGGTCGTGCCTTCGGCGATGTCCGGCGAAACCAACCGTCTGCTCGGTCTTGCGAAAGAGATTTCGAGCCAGCCGAGCCCGCGCGAGCTCGACATGATCGCGTCGACCGGCGAGCAGGTCAGCGTCGGCCTGCTGTCGATCGCGCTGCAGGAAATCGGCGTCGAGGCCGTGAGCTACGCCGGCTGGCAAGTGCCGATCAAGACCGACAGCGCGTTCACGAAAGCACGCATTCACTCGATCGACGACGAGCGCGTGAAGGCCGATCTGAACGCAGGCAAGGTCGTGATCATCACGGGCTTCCAGGGCGTCGATCCGGACGGTCACATCACGACGCTGGGCCGTGGCGGCTCGGATACGTCGGCGGTGGCGGTCGCGGCTGCGCTGGGTGCCGAAGAGTGCCTGATTTATACGGATGTCGACGGCGTCTACACGACCGATCCGCGTGTCGTCGAAGAGGCGCGACGCCTCGATCGCGTGACGTTCGAGGAAATGCTGGAAATGGCCAGCCTCGGCTCGAAGGTCCTGCAGATCCGCTCGGTCGAATTCGCCGGCAAATTCCAGGTGAAGACGCGTGTGCTGTCGAGCCTGACCGATCCGCTGATTGCGCTCGACGAAGAAATGCGCTCGGGCACCCTGATTACTTTTGAAGAAGACGAGACCATGGAAAAGGCAGTCATTTCCGGCATCGCGTTCCAGCGCGACGAAGCACGCATTGCTGTGATGGGCGTGCCCGACAAGCCGGGCATCGCGTATCAGATCCTCGGCCCGGTCGCGGATGCGAACGTCGACGTCGACATGATCATCCAGAACCAGAGCGTCCAGGGCAAGACCGACTTCACGTTCACGGTCGGCCGTGGCGACTACCAGAAGGCGATGGACATCCTCACCAACCAGGTGAAGGGCCACGTGAACGCCGAGCAGGTGCAGGGCGACCCGAAGGTGTCGAAGGTGTCGGTCGTCGGCGTCGGCATGCGTTCGCACGTGGGCGTCGCGAGCAAGATGTTCCGCACGCTGTCGGAAGAGGGCATCAACATCCAGATGATCTCGACGTCCGAAATCAAGATTTCGGTGCTGATCGACGAGAAATACATGGAGCTGGCCGTCCGCGCGCTGCACAAGGCATTCGAACTCGACCAGGCATCGTGAATTTTTCGTGATGCGTTGAAGAAAATGCATCACGGAAATTGACGTGCGGTTCGAAACCCTATATTATTTCGTTCTCGTCGCACTGCCTCCCTGGTGCGAGCGAAAGTTTGGGAGACGTGGCCGAGAGGTCGAAGGCACTCCCCTGCTAAGGGAGCATCTGGGCCAAAACCTGGATCGAGGGTTCGAATCCCTCCGTCTCCGCCAAAAGCGGTGACAAAGCCCCGCAAGTTCTCGGACTTGCGGGGCTTTTTCTTTTTCGGGCGCTTGCCGTGCTACATCACTGGTGCGCTCTCTTCATTCGAAGAGAGCCAGCGCAGCGGCCTGTTCGCATCGCCCTGTCGCGCCACGGTATCTACACCGTTACCCGTACGCTATCGCTGATGAGCGACGTGAGAGGCGTTTGTCCCTGAACACCAGGCGTTCAATCGTTGCCAAGGGGAGGGCATTGATGGTTCCAGGTCAGCGCATTACCGCGATAGCGTCGATTTCCACCAGGACGTCCGGCCGAAACAGCGACGCAACGCCAATGAGCGCACTGGCTGGCGCATGCCCTTTGAGCCAGCGATCGCGAACCGTACGAATGGTGCCGAGCTGCTCAGGGCGGTAGCCGCGCACGTACAGGGTCATGCGGGCAATCCGGTCGAGCGAACTACCCGCATGATGCAATGTGCTATCCAGGTTCTGGAAGGCCTGCTCCAACTGACCTTCCAGCGTGGGAGCAATGCTTCCGTCGGCAGCGACCGGGACATGTCCACTGAGTAACGCCAGATCGCCCTTTACAACGACGGCGCCAGAAATGCCAGGAATGTCCTGTCCAGGGGCCGTCAGCGTTCGCATCGTTTCCGCAGGCTCTGCCGGCGGCGCAGCGGGCGAGGCTTCCGGTATGTCGGTGATCTTGCTCGTGGACGACATGCTGTCGACGAAGACGCGAGTCGGCATGGCCCAGCCGAAATGATGGACGACCTCATTCAACACGTGTTGTTGCTGCTGGTCGGTGAACGCCGCGGTGGCATCGCTCAGCACGACCGGTTCATAGCCTAGATCGTGCGCGGCGCGCAGTGTCGACTCAATGCATACGTGGGTGGCATAACCCGCAAGGTACAGCCGCGTGATGCCTTGGCCGCGCAGATAGTTGTCCAGATCGGAAGCGGAAAAAGCACTGGCGCCTGCCCGTCCGCTGACAACGAATTCATTTTCAAGCGGCGCAAACGGCCCATGGAACTGCCAACCACTCTCTTGCTTCTGCCAGGTGCCGGCCTTTTGAATTGCGCCACGCAGACCGAATCGAGCCCGCCCCAACTCTCGGTAGTCCGAAGACATCTGTAGCGTCGCGTGAATCACGGGCATGCCCGCTTGACGCGCAGCCGCCAGCGCCAGCCTGGCGGCTTCCTGCGACTGAGAGAACTGATGCTCATCCTCGATCAGCCGTCTCAACTTGCCTTCCGGAGCAAGCCATTCATTGACAAACTCGATCATGAGCAGCGCAGATCGACCGTCGTCCGGCACGTTCGCAATCGGTTCGCGTGCAACTGCGGTAACGCTGACTTCAGGTTGCGACGAGGGAGGCGCTGCCTCACTGGCGCCGGTTGCCATGGCGGACAACAAGAACCGTCGCGAGAACCGGCTTTGCGTGAATTTCAACATCTCGACCCCCTCTTCAATCAATGAGGGTTCGACTATATGGGCGAACCCGTGTCACGATAAGGCGTTGAAATTCAGACTTACTGTGAATTGAAGGAATGGTGGAGTGGATCCGTTTACCGATATCAGCACCTTTGTCCGTGCTGCCGAGGCCGGCAATTTCACGCGTGCGGCACGGTTGCTTCAGCTTAGCCCTTCAGCCGTGAGCAAGGCGGTAGCACGCCTGGAAGCCGAACTGGGGGTTCGGCTGTTTCACCGTTCGCCGCGGCAGATCACCTTGACCGGAGATGGCGAATTGTTCTTCGCGGTCTGCCGCCAGGGAATGACGGACATCGCGGACGCTCGAAGCAGGCTTGCGGGTGCGTCGCAACCATGGCGGGGCAAGATGCGGCTCTGCGTCCCCGTGAGTTTCGGCCAGTATGTGCTGGCGCCTGCGCTTGGTGATTGGCTGGGTGCTCATCCCGGGCTGGATATCGAACTCGCACTGACGGATCGTCACGTCGACATGACGGCCGAGCGTTTCGACCTGGCCGTGATGTTGGGGGAAGTGCCCGACTCCCGACTGGTGGCTCGCCCGTTGCCCGCTCATCGCTTTGTGACGGTCGCTTCGCCGGCATACCTGCAGTCGCGGGGTGTGCCCGATACGCCGGACGACCTGGTCAACCATACCTGTCTGCGTTATGTGATGGTCAACAGCGGACAGTTCCGAGATTGGATGTTCGTTCGTGGCGGGGATCAGTACAGCCACTTTCCCGTGGGGCCGTTGGCCAGCGACCATGTGTCGGCGCTCCTGGCGCTGTCGGAAGCCGGGGGCGGTATCTTGCAAGCCCCGCATTATGTCGTGGCGCCGTCGTTGGCCGCAGGGAGACTTGTTCCCGTCCTGAGCGACTTCAAGAGCATTGGCGCCCCGTTGTCGGTGGTCTATGAGAAAGCGCGGCAAGCCTCCGCACGCACCAGGCTTGCCGCCGACTTCTTGTTGGCGCTTGGCGAGCGGCTGTAGGGCTGATGCGGGATTCAAAGACATCGCGCCGCTTGTCGCGATGGCGCAGGACGCATTGCTACTCGTACTCGACCCGCACACACCGCAGGATGTTGCGCGTGGCGACGTGAGGCGATCGTCACGTCGCCGGCGTCGAAGTCGGATCTGACCGCCGCAAACGACATGATCGACGAGCGCAATATCGTCGATGCGATGACGCTCGCTTCGCCCGTTTTCCCGCGCTACATGAACACCATCGCATGGTGGCGCTGCGCATATGGGGCTACCTGAGTCATCAATGATCGCGGTTGGGAAAGCGCGGGATGCGGGCGGAGCGACCATTCTCTCGACCTGCATCGCATCAGGCCAAATGAAATAAAAATGAAAGGAATAATGTAAGGATTGAGAGCCGCATATTCGCTGTCTCGGCAGGCGTAAATTAGCTCGTTCCGACCCTAATGAATGGCCCATCAACGTCAAAAATGCGGCGCTGCATCGATTTTCGCGATTGACGTCGCCAAGCAATACAAAAAATTACTCATAAAAATCAGTGGCATAGGGCGAAGGCAAAAATCAATGCTCTGCTGCGATGCAGAAAATAATCAATCGCCTTATGCTGGTTAACCCGATCGCGTTTGAGCGGCGTCAAGTTTTCCGGTGATGCCGCTTTACATTTTGCCAACACTGGCGATTCACGAAATCTATCTGTCGATTCGATTTCGTTCCTTTCGTCTCGCCTGTCCCCGATGCAGTGCGCGACTTCATCAAGGCCTTGTTGACATGCATGATTTCCCCTTCCTGAGCCTGGCCATCTGGGCTCCGATCCTGTTCGGCGCGTGCCTGCTGCGCGCCGGTTCCGACCATCATCCACGCCGAACGCGGCTGATCGCGCTCATCGGCGCGCTGGTGGGGCTTGCGGCAGTCGTGCCGCTGGTTGCCGGTTTCGATGCGCACTCGGCCGCGATGCAGTTCGTCGAAAGCCGCAACTGGCTGGCGGCATTCAATTCCGGATGGCGGGTCGGCATCGACGGCGCGTCGCTGTGGCTCGTCGTGCTGACCGCGTTCACGACGCTCGTGGTGGTGGTGGCGTCGTGGGAATCGGTCACGGTGCGCGTCGCGCAGTACTACGCGTCGTTCCTGATCCTGTCGGGGCTGATGGTCGGCGTGTTCGTCGCACAGGACGGGCTGCTGTTCTTCATCTTCTTCGAGGCAACGCTGATCCCGCTGTACCTGCTGATCGGCACGTGGGGGCGAGAGCGTCGCGTGTACGCGGCCGTGAAGTTCTTCTTCATCTCGTTCGCCGGCTCGCTGATGCTGCTGATGGCGATGCTGTACCTGTACGCGCAGTCGCATACGTTCGACATGGCCGTATGGCGCACGCTGCAGCTCGGCTTCGCGCCGCAGTTGCTGGTGTTCCTCGGTTTCTTCGCCGCATTCGCGGTCAAGGTGCCGATGTGGCCGGTCCACACGTGGCTGAGCGACGTCTATACCGACGGCCCGACCGGCGCCGCGCTGATGCTCGCGATGCTCAAGCTCGGCGGCTACGGGTTCCTGCGCTTCGCGCTGCCGATCACGCCCGATGCGAGCCACTTCTTCGCGCCGGCCGTGATCGCGCTGTCGCTGTTCGCGATCGTCTATGCGAGCCTGATCGCGCTCGCGCAGACCGATCTCGGCAAGCTGCTCGCGTATTCGACGGTCGCGCACATGGGGATCGTCACGCTCGGACTGTTCCTGTTCAACCGGATCGGCGTCGAAGGCGCGATCGTGCAGCTCGTGTCGTATGGCTTCGTCGCGGGCGCGATGCTGTTGTGCGTGAACGTGCTCGTCGATCGCACGAAGCAGCGCGAGATTGCCGCTTACGGTGGCGTCGCGGGCGTGATGCCGCGTTTCGCGACCTTCACGGTGCTGTTCGCGATGGCCAATGTCGGCCTGCCGGGCACGTCGGGGTTCGTCGGCGAGTTCATGGTCATCATGGGCGCGATCCGCTTCAACTTCTGGATCGGCGCCATCGCGGCGCTGACGCTGATCCTCAGCGCGTCGTACACGCTGTGGATGCTCAAGCGCGTCGTGTTCGGCAAGGTCGCGAGCCAGCGGATCGCGAAGCTTGCCGACCTGAACCGTCGCGAGATCGTGATGTTCGCGTCGCTCGCGCTGGTCGTGGTGATGGTCGGTGTCTATCCGAAGCCGTTCACCGACGCGATCGATCCGACCGTCGGACGGCTGATCGAAGACGCAAGCCATTCGAAGCTGCCGACCGGGGACGGCCCGGCACAGCCGCAGCCGTCGTACATGGCGTCGACGCGCGGCTGATCGCAGCACGTCGCGCGAGCGGGGCGCATCGCATGGCGGTGAGGTCGTTGCACACGCATCGATTCGATCGCGGTCCGGCGCAGGCAGCGCCGGGCCGGCTTTCGGCTGCGTGAAATTGCCCCGCGACAATCTGTCTCACAGCAGATTCTGCAATGATGATTTTCCGCATTAGCTGGTTTTTCATCGCACTCGCGCGACGTATGATTCGGCCACTTTCGTGGATCGAATGCGCATCGGGCATACGCAAACGGATTCAATGACCCTCGGGCTGTGTGATGAAAAGAAAAGCTTCTAAAGGCGGAGTGGCGCTGATGTCGATCGGCGCGGCTTTGAGCCTGTCAGGCTGTAATTTAGATGTACTAAATCCGAAAGGAAGCGTGGGCGCTGCCGAAAAGGCGCTGATCGCGACGTCCACCTGGGCGATGCTGATCGTCGTCGTGCCGGTGATCCTGCTCACGCTGTGGTTTGCGTGGCGTTACCGCGCGTCGAACCGCAACGCCACCTACGCGCCGAACTGGTCGCACTCGACTGCGATCGAGGTCGTGATCTGGACGGTGCCGACGCTGATCATCCTGTTCCTCGGCGTGCTCACGTGGAAGACCACGCACGAGCTCGACCCGTACAAGCCGCTCGAGTCGTCGGTGAAGCCGATCGATGTCGAGGTCGTCGCACTCGACTGGAAGTGGCTGTTCATCTATCCGGAACTCGGCATCGCGTCGGTGAACCAGCTCGCGATTCCGGTCGGCACGCCGGTGAACTTCCGCATCACGTCGGATTCGGTGATGAACTCGTTCTTCATCCCGCAGCTCGGCGGCCAGGTCTACGCGATGGCCGGCATGCAGACGCGCCTGCACCTGATCGCCGACGAGGCCGGCAACTATGCGGGCACGTCCGCCAACTTCAGCGGCCGCGGCTTCTCCGACATGAAGTTCCGCACGCTCGCCGAGCCGCGCGAACAGTTCGATGCATGGGTGCAGAAGGTGAAGGCGTCGCCGGACCGGCTCGACGCGACTGTGTACGGCACCGTCGCGCAGCCGAGCGAGAAGGCGCCCGTGCGCTACTTCTCGTCGGTCGATCCGCGACTCTTCCACAACATCATCGCGAAATACAACGATGGCCACGTCCTCGACCTGAAGGACGCCGCCTGCGGCACGAAGGGGTAACGCATGTTCGGCAAACTCACACTCTCGGCGATCCCGTTCGATCAGCCCATCATCATGGGGGCCGGTGCCTTCATGGGGCTGATCGTGCTGGGCATTCTCGCCGCGCTGACGATCACCGGCCGGTGGAAATGGCTGTGGACGCAATGGCTGACCACGGTCGACCACAAGAAACTCGGCGTGATGTACATCATCGTCGCGCTGATCATGCTGCTGCGCGGCTTCGCGGACGCGATCATGATGCGCATGCAGCTCGCGCTCTCGTACAACGGGCCCGGCTACCTGCCGCCGCACCACTATGACCAGGTATTCACGGCACACGGCGTGATCATGATCTTCTTCATGGCGATGGTGTTCATGGTCGGCCTGATGAACCTGATCGTGCCGCTGCAGATCGGTGCGCGCGACGTCGCATTCCCGTTCATCAACTCGCTGTCGTTCTGGATGACGGCGGTCAGCGCGATCCTGATCAACGTTTCGCTCGTGATCGGCGAATTCGCGCAGACGGGCTGGCTCGCGTATCCGCCGCTGTCGGAGCTGCAGTTCAGTCCAGGGGTAGGGGTCGACTACTACCTGTGGGCGCTGCAGATCTCGGGCGTCGGCACGCTGCTGACCGGCGTGAACTTCTTCGTGAC
This sequence comes from Burkholderia lata, assembly GCF_000012945.1. Taxonomy (NCBI): domain Bacteria; kingdom Pseudomonadati; phylum Pseudomonadota; class Betaproteobacteria; order Burkholderiales; family Burkholderiaceae; genus Burkholderia; species Burkholderia lata. The sequence goes on along the minus strand of NC_007510.1, from coordinate 2,438,839 downwards.
GATCATCAAGATGCGCGCGCCGGGCATGACGCTGATGAAGATGCCGGTGTTCACGTGGACCGCGCTCTGCACTAACGTGCTGATCATGGCGTCGTTCCCGATCCTGACCGCGACGCTCGCGCTGCTCGGCCTCGACCGTTACCTCGGCATGCACTTCTTCACGAACGAAGCCGGCGGCAACGCGATGCTGTACCTGAACCTGATCTGGGCATGGGGTCACCCGGAGGTGTACATCCTGATCCTGCCGGCGTTCGGCATTTTCTCGGAAGTCATCTCGACGTTCGCGAAGAAGCCGCTGTTCGGCTACAAGACGATGGTGTACGCGACCTGCGCGATCATGGTGCTGTCGTTCCTCGTGTGGCTGCATCACTTCTTCACGATGGGCTCGGGTGCGAACGTGAACGCGTTCTTCGGCATCATGACGATGATCATCGCGATCCCGACGGGCGTGAAGGTGTTCAACTGGCTGTTCACGATGTATCGCGGCCGGATCGAATTCACGACGCCCGTGCTGTGGACGATCGGCTTCATGGTCACGTTCACGCTCGGCGGCATGACCGGCGTGATGATGGCGATTCCGGGTGCGGACTTCGTGCTGCACAACAGCCTGTTCCTGATTGCGCACTTTCACAACGTGATCATCGGCGGCGTGCTGTTCGGCTATCTCGCGGGCTTCAACTACTGGTTCCCGAAGGCGTTCGGCTTCAAGCTGAACGAGAAGCTCGGCAAGGCGGCGTTCTGGTTCTGGCAGATCGGTTTCTACGTTGCATTCGTACCGCTCTACGTGCTCGGCTTCATGGGCATGACGCGCCGGATCAACCATTACGACAACCCGGCCTGGCATCCGTGGCTGCTGGTCGCCGCATTCGGCGCCGTGCTGATCGCGATCGGCATTGCATGCCAGCTGCTGCAACTGGTGGTCAGCATCCGCAACCGCAACCTGCCCGAGTACCGCGACACGACGGGCGATCCGTGGGGTGGCCGCACGCTGGAATGGGCGACCTCGTCGCCGCCGGCCGACTACAACTTCGCGGTGATCCCGCAAGTGCGCACGCTCGACGCGTATGCGGACATGAAGGCACGCGGTGAAGGCCGGCCGAATCCGGCAGCGATTCGCGACATCCACATGCCGTCGAATACCTGCGCGGGCCTCGTGGTTGCGATCTTCAGCCTGGTGCTCGGCTTCGCGCTGGTGTGGCACATCTGGTGGATGGCGATCGGCGGGCTCGTCGGAATCGTCGCGACGCTCGTGATCTACAGCTCGCGCGATAACGACGGGTATTACATCCCCGCGTCGACGGTGCGGAAGATCGAAGACAAGCAGCCGACGCAGCGCGTGGCCGCGCGCGTCGACGACGTGGAACTGGAGGCCAACTGATGTTGCAGAAAACCTTGAGCGCAACCCTGCTCGAGCACGACGACCATCCGCCGTCGCATTCGGTGTTCGGGTTCTGGCTGTACCTGATGACCGACTGCGTGATCTTTGCGGCGCTGTTCGCGACGTTCGCGGTGCTCGGCCAGCAGCATGCGGGCGGGCCGACCGCGAAAGACCTGTTCGACATTCCGGGCGTCGCGGTGGAAACCGCCGCGCTGCTGCTGTCGAGCATCACGTACGGTTTCGCGATGCTCGCTGCGTACAAGCAGCGGCGCGGCGCGCTGCTCGCGTGGCTCGCGGTGACGTTCGTGCTCGGCGCGGCGTTTCTCGTGATGGAACTGCGCGAGTTCTCGCACCTGATCGCGGAGGGCGCAGGCCCGCAGCGCAGCGCGTTCCTGTCGGCGTTCTTCACGCTGGTCGGCACGCACGGGCTGCACGTGACGGCCGGGCTGCTGTGGATGATCGTGCTCGCCGGGCAGATCGTGTTCCGCGGCGGCGACCTGACCGATCGCGACCTGCGACGCCTGACGTGCCTGAGCCTCTTCTGGCACTTCCTCGACATCGTGTGGATCTGCGTGTTTTCCTTTGTCTATCTCGCGAGCGTGATCTAAATGGCCCATTCGCATTCGTCTCAACTCGAAGAAGGGCACGGCAGTGTCGGCGGCTACGTCGCCGGTTTCATCCTGTCGGTGCTGCTCACAGCCGCGTCGTTCGGCCTCGTGATGGGCGGCGTGCTGTCGCCGCATGCGTCGCTGATTGCGCTTGCCGTGCTCGCGTTCGTGCAGATCGTCGTGCACCTCGTGTACTTCCTGCACATGAACGGCTCGTCGGGCCAGCGCTGGAACGTGATGGCGTTCAGCTACACGGTGCTGACCGCGGCGATCCTGATCGTCGGCACGCTGTGGGTGATGCACAACGTCAGCATGAACATGATGTCGCGCTGAGCGGCATTGCGGCGCGGAGCGCCAACCGGAAAAGCGGCACGCGAGTGCCGCTTTTTTTTTCGTCCGCAGGACGGGCACGGTCAGGGCGCGCGGCGCACGCAGGCGGGGGGGAATACCGGCGAGCGAAAGGGGGATGGGGTGCTACACACGCAGTATGATTCGGCGCTTGGTGCATGTCGCCGTTCCGGATGCGGACGATGGGTAAGGGCGCAGGCGTGGGCAGAAAGATGCCGGCATGCCGCATTCAGGCCGTCGATTGTTACAAGACGTTAGCGCAAGCTTCCCGTTGCGATGCCGCGCATCAGTTCTTACAAAGTGGAAATATGCGGGACCGGCGCTTGCCGTTATAGTCGAATCACACATGACACAACCAGAAGAGGAATCCATGAAGACCTTGCGTGTTGCCTCGCTCTTGACCGGTATGACGGCCTTGCTCGTGTCGGGCGCAGCAATGGCGGGAGTCAATGTCGGGATCAATCTCGGCGTTCCGGCGCCGGTATACGTCGCGCCCGCACCCGTGTATGCGCCGCCGCCTCCGCCGCCGGTCGTCTATCAGCCTGCGCCGGTCTACGCGCCGGCCCCTGTCTACGCACCGGGACCGACCATCGTGATCGGCTGGCATGGCGATCGCTACTGGGACGGCCGTCGCTACTGGGGCCGTGACGAGTGGTACCGCCATCACGGCCGCGGCTGGGGCGGCGATCGTGGCGATCGTGGCCACTGGGACAACGGCCGCCACAACGGCTGGCACTGATCGGCAGGGCGCCCCCCTGATGCGCGCCCCCGATCCGCTCGTGAAGAAACCGCCCGCGTGGCGGTTTTCTTTTGGCTCGCCGGCTTGAGTGGGTAGAATCGTCCCTCGTTACTACCCTCATTCGACCGACAAGGCCTCTATGACGAAGGGTTCGCCCCGGGCCGCCGGCACGCGTGTCCGCCGTGCCGTACGGGCCGCCGGCCGCACGGCAGCAGTGTTCGTGCTGCAGGCGGTGCTGGCCGCGACCGCTGCGCATGCGGTCTACGCCATTGCGCAGTACGGCGAGCCGAAGTATCCGCCGGGCTTCAAGCATTTCGACTACGTCAACCCCGACGCGCCGAAGGGCGGCACGCTGGTGCTCGCGAACCCGAACCGGCTGACGTCGTTCGACAAGTTCAACCCGTTCACGATGCGCGGCAATCCCGCGCCGGGCATCGACATGCTGTTCGAGAGCCTCGCGACCGGCAGTTCGGACGAGCCGGCATCCGCATACGGGCTGCTTGCCGACGACATCGACATCGCGCCGGACCGCCGCTCGGTCACGTTCCACCTGAATCCGCGCGCGCGCTTCTCGAATGGCGACCGCGTCACCGCCGACGACGTCAAGTTCTCGTTCGACACGCTGAAGAGCAAGCAGGCCGCGCCGCAGTTCGGCGCGTATTTCGCGGAGCTCGCGAAGGCCGTGGTCGTCGACCCGGCCACCGTGCGCTTCGAGTTCCGCAGCGCGAACCGCGAACTGCCGCTGATCGCCGGCGGCGTGCCGGTGTTTTCCCGCAAGTGGGGATTGCGCGCGGACGGCTCGCGCATCCCGTTCGACCAGCTCGCGTTCGAGCAGCCGATCGGCAGCGGCCCGTACCTGATCGACCATTACGACAACGGCCGGACGATCACTTACCGGCGTAACCCGGCGTACTGGGGCGCCGACCTGCCGGTGCGGGTGGGCACCAACAACTTCGAGCGGATCGTCTACAAGCTGTATGGCGACGGCGTCGCGCGGCTCGAGGCGTTCAAAGCCGGCGAATACGACGTGCTCGTCGAGTACATCGCGCGCAACTGGACACGCCGCGACGTCGGCAAGCGTTTCGACAACGGCGAGCTCGTCAAGCGCGAATTCCGCCAGCACAACGGCGCCGGCATGCAGGGCTTCTTCATGAACCTGCGCCGGCCGCTGTTTCGCGACGTGCGCGTGCGTCAGGCGCTCGACCTCGCATTCGACTTCGAATGGCTGAACCGCCAGCTGTTCTACAGCGCCTACACGCGCATGGACAGCTACTTCGCCGACACCGACCTGCAGGCGACCGGCACGCCCGGCCCCGGCGAGCTGAAGCTGCTGGAGCCGCTGCGCGCGCAGCTCGACCCGGCCGTGTTCGGCCCGATGGTCACGCAGCCGAACACGAACCCGCCGGGCTCGCTGCGCGCGAACCTGCTGAAGGCGCGCGCACTGCTCGCGCAGGCCGGCTGGACCTATCGCGACGGCGCGCTGCGCAATGAGAAGGGCGAGCCGTTTACGTTCGAGATCCTCGACGATTCGGGCGCGGCGATGGAAGGGATCGTGGCTGCGTACCAGCGCAATCTGGCGAAGCTCGGCATCGACGCACGTTTTCGCACGGCCGATTACGCGCTCCTGCAAAAGCGTCTCGACGCGTTCGACTACGACATGACGACGATCCGTTTGCCGGGCGTGCAGGTGCCGGGTGCCGAGCAATACTCGCGTTATGCGAGCAAGTTCGCCGACGAGCCGGGCTCCGACAACTTCATCGGACTGAAGTCGCCGGCCGTCGACGCATTGCTGCACGCACTCGGCACCGCGCAGACGCGCGACGACCTGCTCGATGCGACGCACGCGCTCGACCGCGTGCTGATGCACGGCTACTACGCAGTCCCGCAGTGGTACAGCACGACGCACCGGGTCGCGTACAAGCGCACGCTTGCCTATCCGCAGACGCTGCCGCTGTACTATTCGGCCGAGGGCTGGGTCGTGTCGACCTGGTGGGCGAAGCCCGATCACTGAGCCACGCCGCCCCTACGTCCAACCCCGCCTACCGAACGCGAGTCGACGCCCTATGTGGAGCTACATCCTCAAACGCCTGCTGCTGATGATCCCGACGCTCATCGGCGTGCTGACCCTCACGTTCGCGGTGATCCAGTTCGTGCCGGGCGGCCCCGTCGAACAGGCCGTGCAGGAATTGCGCAAGGGCGCGACGGAGCAGGGCGCGGTGCCGTTCGGGATGCGTGCGCACACCGGCGTCGACGCGCAGCAGCTCGCGCAGCTCAAGGCGCTGTACGGTTTCGACAAACCGCCGCTCGAACGCTACTGGCTGATGCTGAAGCGCTTCGCGCGCTTCGATCTCGGCGACAGTTACTTCCGCCACCAGAGCGTGTGGTCGCTGGTCGTGCAGAAGCTGCCCGTGTCGATCAGCATCGGGCTGTGGACGTTCTTCCTCACGTACCTGATATCGGTGCCGCTCGGCATCGCGAAGGCGGTGCGCAACGGCTCGCCGTTCGATGTCGCGACGAGCCTCGTCGTGCTCATCGGCTATGCGATTCCGGGCTTCGTGCTCGGTGTGCTGCTGCTCGTGCTGTTCGGCGGCGGCTCGTTCTGGCAGCTGTTCCCGCTGCGCGGGCTCACGTCGGACAACTTCGCGCAGCTGTCGCTCGTCGGCAAGGTGCTCGACTACCTGTGGCATATCGCACTGCCGATCACGGCGTCGGTGGTCGGCAGCTTCGCGGTCATCACGATGCTGACGAAGAATGCGTTCCTCGACCAGATCCGCCGGCAATACGTGCTGACCGCGCGCGCGAAGGGGCTCTCCGAGCGCAGCGTGCTGTGGAAGCACGTGTTCCGCAACGCGATGCTGCCGCTGATCGTCGGCTTCCCGGCTGCGTTCATCGGCGCGTTCTTCACGGGCAGCCTGCTGATCGAGACGCTGTTCTCGCTCGACGGCCTCGGGCTGCTGTCGTATGAATCGGTCGTGCGGCGCGACTATCCGGTCGTGCTCGGCACGCTGTACCTGTTCACGCTGATCGGGCTCGCGACCAAGCTGGTCTCCGATCTCTGCTATGTGTGGGTCGATCCGCGCATTCAATTCGACACCCTGGAGCGCTGACATGAAACCGTCCGTCTGCATGCCCGGCGTCACCGGGCGAGGTGCGCGATGAACCGGGCCGTCGTGTCATCCCGCATCGATGCGGCGCGCGCCCGCGTGTCGCCGTCGCCCGCGCGCCGCGTGTGGCAGCGCTTCAGGCAACAGCGCCTCGGCTACTGGAGCTTCGTGATCTTTTTCGTGGCCTTCGCCGCGAGCGTGGCCGCGCCGCTGTGGTCGAACGACAAGCCGCTCGTCGTGCGTTACGACGGCCAGTACTATTTCCCGCTGTTCCATGCGTATCCGGAGACGACCTTCGGCGGTGACTTCCCGACGCCGGCCGACTACCTCGACCCGTACGTGCGCAAGCGGCTCGAGGCGCCCGGCAACTTCGTCGTCTACCCGCCGAATCGTTACTACTACGACACGCTGAACTACTTCTCGAACGTGCCGAACCCCGCGCCGCCGTCGCGCGCGAACTGGCTCGGCACCGACGCGCAGGGGCGCGACCTGCTGGCGCGGCTCGTGTACGGGTTCCGCGTGTCGGTCGAGTTCGGGCTGATCCTGACCGTGATCGGTACGCTGCTCGGGATTGCCGCGGGCGCCGTGCAGGGCTTCTTCGGCGGGCGCATCGACATCGTCGGGCAGCGGCTGATCGAGATCTGGAGCTCGCTGCCCGAGCTGTACCTGCTGATCATCTTCGCGTCGATCTTCGAGCCGAGCTTCCTGCTGCTGATCGTGCTGCTGTCGCTGTTCGGCTGGATCGGGCTCGCCGACTACGTGCGCGCGGAATTCCTGCGCAACCGCACGCAGGACTACGTGCGTGCGGCGCGCGCGATGGGGCTCACGAACTGGCAGATCATCTGGCGGCATGTGCTGCCGAACAGTCTCACGCCGGTCATCACGTTCCTGCCGTTCCGGATGAGCGGCTCGATCCTCGCGCTCACGAGCCTCGATTTCCTCGGGCTCGGCGTGCCGCCGCCGACCCCGAGCCTCGGCGAGCTGCTTGCGCAGGGCAAGGGCAACCTCGACGCCTGGTGGATCTCGCTGTCGACGTTCGGCGTGCTGGTCGCGACGCTGCTGCTGCTGACCTTCATGGGCGATGCGCTGCGCAATGCGCTCGACACGCGGATCGCCGATTCGGTACGTGCGGCGGGAGGCCAGCGATGAGCGAACCGGTTGTATCGACGCAGCAGGAGCCGCTGCTGGCGCTCGAGCATCTGCATGTGCGCTTCGGCGACACGGTCGCGGTGGACGACGTGACGCTCGCGATCGGCCGCGGCGAGCGTGTCGCGCTGGTCGGCGAGTCGGGTTCGGGCAAGAGCGTGACCGCGCTGTCGATCCTGCGGCTGCTGCGCGATGCCGACGTGAGCGGCACGATCCGCTTCGCGGGGCAGGACCTGGTGGCGAAGAGCGAGCGCGAGATGCGCGGGCTGCGCGGCTCGGACATCGCGATGATCTTCCAGGAGCCGATGACCGCGCTCAACCCGCTGTATACGATCGGCGTGCAGATCGGCGAGACGATCGTGCTGCACGACGGCGTATCGGCGGTCGAGGCGCGCAAGCGCGCGATCGCGTTGCTGGCGCGCACGGGCATCGCGGAGCCGGAGAAGCGGGTCGACAGCTATCCGCACCAGTTGTCGGGCGGTCAGCGCCAGCGCGCGATGATCGCGATGGCACTCGCCTGCCGGCCGCGCCTGCTGCTGGCCGACGAGCCGACCACCGCGCTCGACGTGACGATCCGCGCGCAGATCGTCGATCTGCTGCTGGAACTGCAGCGCGAGGAAGCGGAAAAGCGCGGGATGGCGATCCTGCTGATCACGCACGACCTGAATCTCGTGCGGCACTTCGCGGATCGCGTCGCGGTGATGGAGCATGGCCGGCTCGTCGAGAGCGGGCCCGTCGAGCGGATCTTCGCGGAACCTGAGCATCCGTACACGCAGCGGCTGCTGAACAGCCGGCCGCAACGTGCGGTCACGCCGGTGATGCCGATCGCGCCCGTCGTGCTCGATGCGCACCACGTGAGCGTGCAGTTCGCGCGCAAGCGGCCGGGCATCGCGGGCTGGTTCGGCTCGGTGCCGGTGACGGCCGTCGCGGACGTGTCGGTGTCGGTGCGGCAGGGCGAGACGCTCGGCATCGTCGGCGAATCGGGGTCGGGCAAGTCGACGCTCGCGATGGCGCTGCTCGGCCTGCAGAAGACGGCCGGCGGCACGATCGAATTCCAGGGGCGCGCACTGTCGACCTATCGCGGACGCGAACAAACTGCGCTGCGTTCGAACATGCAGGTTGTCTTTCAGGATCCGTTCAGTTCGCTTTCGCCGCGTCACACGATCGAGCGGATCGTCGGCGAGGGGCTCGAGCTGCATCGCCCGGACATGACGCCCGATGCGCGCCGTACGAAGTCGCTCGCGGTGCTGCGCGAAGTCGGCCTCGACCGCACGGTGCTGCACCGTTATCCACACGAATTCTCGGGCGGGCAGCGCCAGCGGATCGCGATCGCGCGCGCGCTGGTGCTGGAGCCGCGCATCCTGATCCTCGACGAGCCGACGTCCGCGCTCGACGTGTCGATCCAGCAGCAGGTGCTGAAACTGCTCGCGAATTTGCAACAGAAATACAACCTCGGCTATGTCTTCATCAGCCATGACCTGGAGGTGATCGGGGCGATGGCGCACCGCGTCGCGGTGATGCAGGACGGGGCCGTCGTCGAGTCGGGGGAGGTGGCCGACATCTTCACAAGACCGTCACATCCTTACACACAAAAGCTGTTGAAAGCGGTCTGGAAAGCGTGATAGGCCGCCAATGGTCTGACCATCTCGATTGTATTTATTAATTTGTTTTGACAAACGATTACGCGCTGGCTAGTATCGACCGAAATTTTCCGCCAATCAGCTGATTTTTAAGCAAATTCCATCGACCAATGCAGCATCGATCCCTGACCCAGGCATGCGCGCGCACCATCGCCGGGCTGTTCATCGGCGCCCTGTTTGCAGCAGCTCCCGGCGCGTTCGCCGACGAAGTCAGCAGTTTTAACCAAAATGTCACGAATTCGACGCAGAACGCGTCGAATTCCTCCCTCCAGCAGACCAGCGCGCAGCCGTCGAGCGGCGGCGCGAAGTCGTTCCTCGCGGGCATGGCCGGCAAGGCAGGCGACGTGGTCGTCGGCGCGCTGAACATGATCGGCGTGCGCTATCGCTGGGGCGGCAACTCGCCGGATTCGGGCCTCGACTGCAGCGGCTTCGTGCGCTACGTGTTCCAGGACACGCTCGGCATGTCGCTGCCGCGCCGTGCGGAAGAGATGAGCCGCGTCGGCGAGAAGGTGAGCATGAGCAACCTGAAGCCGGGCGACCTCGTGTTCTTCAACACGATGCGCCGTACGTTCTCGCACGTCGGCATCTACATCGGCGACAACAAGTTCGTGCACTCGCCGTCGACGGGCAGCACCATCCGCGTCGACGATCTCGACAGCGGCTACTGGGAAAAGCGTTTCACCGGCGCGCGCCGGCTGGAATCGGAGTTCCCGATGAAGCCGGAAGACCTGCGTCAGCGCGTGCGCGCGACGATCGGCGACGATTCGGCGAACGGCAACAACTGACGTTCGACGGCCAGTCCGGCCGGATCGAAAAAACCCTGTCACCGAAAGGCGGCAGGGTTTTTTGTTTTGGGGCGGTGCAAACGGGGAGTTGACCGTTGCTCCGCCGTTTGCGGGCCGGCGGCACGCGCCGGCCTGCGCCATCGCATGCTTACGCGGCAGTCACGCCACGTGCTGCCGCCAGCTTGCGCTGCAGTTCCGGCATGATGCGCGCGACGGCTTCCTCGCCCGCGAGAATCGCCGCGTTGCGCTGGTTGAAGTCGCTGCCGCCCATCGCGTTGAGGTTCGGGCGGATCACGACGTCCGCATATTTGTCGAGCTCGTAGGTCTTGATCGTCTGGCCCATGATCGTGAAGGTCTGCAGCAGCATCTCGATCGGGTTGTTGGTTGCCGCGCCGTCCGGCCGGGCCGAGATGTCGACCGCGATCACGAAGCTCGCGCCCATCTTGCGCGCGTACGACGCGGGTACCGGGCTCACGAGGCCGCCGTCGACATACTCGCGGTTGCCGATCTTCACCGGCTCGAACACCGACGGCACGCTGCACGACGCGCGCACCGCGAGCCCCGTATTGCCCTGCTGGAACAGGATCGGCTGGCCGTTCTGCAGATCGGTCGCGACGATGCCGAGCGGCTTCGCCATCTTCTCGATCGGCCGGTTGTTGAGTGTCTTGTTCAGGAAGTTCTGCAGCGCGACGCCTTGCAGCAGCCCGCGCGAGCGGAACGGCAGCGCCCAGTCGCTGATCGCCGCCTGATCCATGTCGAGCGCGATCTTGTTGATCTGCAGTGCGCTCATGCCCGACGCATAGAGTGCGCCGACCACCGAGCCCGCGCTCGTGCCTGCGACGATTTCGACCGGGATGCCGCGCGCCTCGAGCGCCTTCAGCACGCCGATGTGCGAGAAGCCGCGCGCGGCGCCGCCGCCGAGCGCGATGCCGATCTTCACGGGCTTTTCGTGCGGCTGCGTGGCGCCGGACGCATTGTCCGGGCGGGATTTGTCGCCGAACGACGTGCAGGCGGCGAGGCTGGCGGACGCGGCGGCGATCGTGAAGTGGCGGCGCGACAGGCGAGGGGACGACATCGAATGGTTCTCCGGCGGCTTGGCGGCGGGTTACACGGCCCGCGGCGGCGATAGGTTCCGAGCGACCGTACGGCAGGTTCCGTATGGCCGGCGCCGCGCCGGCTGGCGGCCGCGGCGCGCACATCATAAAGCAAGCGGCGCGCTTGGCGCGATGTCCGGCGCGAGTATAATTCCGGCTTCTTTCCCGTTCCGGGCGTCGCCGGCCCCGTTGCTGTCCGGGCTGCCGCCGTCGATCCCGCGTCGAATCATTCATGCGCCCCAGGCGTTCGAGTTACCGTTTATGACCCGTCCTGTCCGTACCCGCTTCGCGCCGAGCCCCACCGGCTTCATCCACCTCGGCAACATCCGCTCCGCACTCTATCCGTGGGCGTTCGCCCGCAAGATGAAGGGCACGTTCGTGCTGCGCATCGAGGATACCGACGTCGAGCGCTCGTCGCAGGAAGCAGTCGACGCGATCCTCGATGGGATGCAGTGGCTCGGCCTGGATTTCGACGAAGGCCCGATCTATCAGATGCAGCGGATGGACCGCTATCGCGAGGTGATCGCGCAGATGCTCGAAAAGGGCCTCGCGTACCCGTGCTACATGTCGGCCGAGGAACTCGACGCGCTGCGCGAACGCCAGCGCGAGGCCGGCCTGAAGCCGCGCTATGACGGCACGTGGCGTCCGGAGCCCGGCAAGGTGCTGCCGGAGCCGCCGGCCGGCGTGAAGCCGGTGCTGCGCTTCCGCAATCCGCTGACCGGCACGGTCGTGTGGGACGACGCCGTGAAGGGGCGTGTCGAGATCTCGAATGAAGAGCTCGACGACCTCGTGATCGCGCGCCCGGACGGCACGCCGATCTACAACTTCTGCGTGGTGGTGGACGACATGGACATGGGCATAACGCACGTGATCCGTGGCGATGACCACGTGAACAACACGCCGCGCCAGATCAACATCCTGAATGCGCTCGGCGGCGAGCCGCCCGTCTACGCGCACCTGCCGACCGTGCTGAACGAGCAGGGCGAGAAGATGAGCAAGCGCCATGGCGCGATGAGCGTGATGGCGTACCGCGACGCGGGCTTCCTGCCTGAAGCCGTCGTCAACTATCTCGCGCGCCTCGGCTGGTCGCACGGCGACGCCGAGATCTTCTCGCGCGAGCAGTTCGTCGAATGGTTCGATCTCGAGCATCTCGGCAAGTCGCCCGCGCAGTACGACCACAGCAAGCTGAGCTGGCTGAACGCGCATTACATCAAGGAAGCGGACAACGCGCGCCTCGCCGAGCTGGCGAAGCCGTTCCTCGCCGCCCTCGGCATCGACGATGCGGCGATCGCGACGGGCCCTGCGCTCGAAGCGGTGGTCGGGCTGATGAAGGATCGCGCGACGACGGTCAAGGAGATCGCGGAAGGCGCCACGATGTTCTATCGTGTGCCGGCACCGGAAGCCGATGCGCTTGCACAGCACGTGACCGATGTGGTGCGTCCGGCGCTGGCCGATCTCGTCGCTGCGCTGAAGGCGGCCGACTGGACCAAGGAGGCCGTGTCCGCCGCGCTGAAGGCGACGCTCGGCACGCACAAGCTGAAGATGCCGCAACTCGCGATGCCGGTGCGCCTGCTGGTGGCCGGTACGACGCACACGCCGTCGATCGATGCGGTGCTCGTGCTGTTCGGTCGCGATGTCGTGGTGTCGCGCATCGAGGCCGCGCTGGCCTGAGGTTCGAGGGCGAGCGAAGCTGCCTGTGCGTGACATCGCGGCAGCTTCGCAAAAAATTTCGCTCGAATCGCAAAAAGGGTATTTACAAGTTCAAAGTAGCTCCATATAATCTCATTTCTGTTCTGCAAGGGGGTATAGCTCAGCTGGGAGAGCGCTTGCATGGCATGCAAGAGGTCAGCGGTTCGATCCCGCTTACCTCCACCATCAGAACAAGCTGAGTTGATTTGCGAAGCAGCGGTAGTAATAAATGCTTCACAAAATGATTCAAAGCAGTTAGAATTTCGGCCTTCGCTGTTGATTGAAAAGTGAATAGCGAAAGTCAGACAGATCTGAAAAGATTTTGTCCCCTTCGTCTAGAGGCCTAGGACATCACCCTTTCACGGTGAGTACAGGGGTTCGAATCCCCTAGGGGACGCCAGATTCAGCGGCGTTTCGTAGAAATGTCGCAACGCTTGCAGGAACGTAACCGACGTCCTGCAGGTGGGGGTAAGAAAGCTGGAGCGGTAGTTCAGTCGGTTAGAATACCGGCCTGTCACGCCGGGGGTCGCGGGTTCGAGTCCCGTCCGCTCCGCCAGAACGAAGCCCGTTCAAGACGTTTTTGAGCGGGCTTTTGTATTAAAGATGTAGGCAGTACGTTGTCCCCTTCGTCTAGAGGCCTAGGACATCACCCTTTCACGGTGAGTACAGGGGTTCGAATCCCCTAGGGGACGCCAGATTCAGCGGCGTTTCGTAGAAGTGTCGCAACACGTGCAGGAACGTGACGGTGTCCTGCAGGTGGAAGTAAGAAAGCTGGAGCGGTAGTTCAGTTGGTTAGAATACCGGCCTGTCACGCCGGGGGTCGCGGGTTCGAGCCCCGTCCGCTCCGCCAGAACGAAGCCCGTTCAAAGAACGATTTTTGAACGGGCTTTTGCATTAAGGATGTAAGCAGTACGTTGTCCCCTTCGTCTAGAGGCCTAGGACATCACCCTTTCACGGTGAGTACAGGGGTTCGAATCCCCTAGGGGACGCCAGATTTCGGCGTCGTTCGAACAAACGATGCGCCGGCAGGAAGTAACCGACGCCTGCCAGGCAAGAAGCAAGACTGGAGCGGTAGTTCAGTCGGTTAGAATACCGGCCTGTCACGCCGGGGGTCGCGGGTTCGAGTCCCGTCCGCTCCGCCAGAAAATGAAGAAGCCCGCCTTGTGCGGGCTTTTTCATTTGTATCGTTCGTTGCGCCCGCTTGCGGGCGCGTGACTGCGGAGTGGAGGAAGCCGCCTGCGCGGCTTCCGGCGGGACTCGAAGGGCTGCGCTTGCAAGCGCAGCCGCGGCCTGCGGGATGTAGGCGAGTCCCGTCCGCTCCGCCAGAAAATGAAGAAGCCCGCCTTGCGCGGGCTTTTTCATTTGTATTTCCGGTTGCGCTCGCCGGCGGGCGCGTAACCGCCGGTCATCCGGCGTCGAGCCGCTACGAGAAATCCGCGATTGCATCCGCACGCGACTGCGCTATCGTGGCGGGATGCGTTCTTGACCCCTGCGTGATGCTCGATCCGACCGACCTGCGACTCCTGTATCAGCTCCGGCCCGCGGAAGCCGGCGATTTTCCGTTTGCCGAAGCGCTGACGCACGGCAACATGGGCGGCTATTACAAGCGCCATGGGCTCGTGTGGCGCAGCGACCTGTTTTACGCCAGTTGGCGCGAATCCGAGAACTTCATCCTCGAGGCCGACGGTGAGCGCATCGGCGTGCTGCGTGTGACCGAAGAGGGCGACTCGCTGCACATCCGCGACGTCCAGATCGCGGCCGGCCATCGCGGGCACGGCGCCGGCACCTACATGCTCGACATGTCGCACCGCTGGGCGCGTGCGCGCGGGCTGCATGAACTGCAACTGCGCGTGTTCGTCGACAATCCTGCCGCGCGTCTCTACTTGCGCATGGGCTATCAGGTTGCCGGGTCGCGGCTCGCGCAACTTGGCTCGATCCGCCACATGGTGCGGCCGGTGTGATGACCTGACGATCCGTAGCCGGGCGTTCAGCGGACAGCGTCGATCGTGTCGTCGTCCGGGGTTTCGTCGTCCGCGAGGCTGCCTTCCGGGCCGCGATGCTCGTAGCCGCGCAGCATGAATGCGCGCGGGCTTTCGCCGAAGGCACGCCGGAACATCGCCGAAAAGGCGCTCTGGCTCTGGTAGCCGAGTTCGCGCGCGATATGCGACAGCGGGCGTCCCTGGTTCAGCAGCGGAATGGCCCGCGCCAGCAGCGCCTGTTGGCGCCACTGCGAAAAGCTCACCCCCAGTTCCTGCTTGAAGAGCCGCGAAATCGTGCGTGTGCTCGCGCCGACCTCACTGGCCCAATGCTCGAGCGACTCCGCGTGCGCCGGGTGCGCGAGGACCGCTTCGCACAGCATGCGCAGCCTTTTTTCGTCGGGCATCGGCACGGCGAGCGGCAGCGGTTCGGCGTGGGTCAGCTCGTCGAGCACCAGCCCGCACAGCAGGCGCTCGCGCGGGGTACTCAGGTCGCGCGCGTCGAGTGCGACGATCAGTTCGCGCAGCAGCCCCGTCACTTCGACGACGCGGCACGCGTCGAGCCCCTCCGGCACGATCGACTCATCGATATACAGCGTGCGCAGATACGCCTCTTCGACGATCACGACCTCGTGCGTCACGCGCGGCGGCACCCAGATCGCGCGGGACGGCGGCACCATCCAGGTCGTGCCGGTGGTCGCGACGCGCAGCACGCCGCGCGATGCGTACGCGAGCTGCGCCCACGCATGCGTATGCAGCGGGATGCGATACCCGGTATTGACCTGCCGTGCGCGCACGCGCATCGGATGGACGGCGGTCGGCGCGAATTCGGGCGGAATGTCGATGACGTACGGATTCGGTACGTCGGCTTGGAACGGCGGGTTCATGAACGATTCGGGCAGCGCGGCGGCGATGCCGTTATTGTAGAAGGCGCCGCGAAAGCGCATGCGGCGGTTTGTCGGGCGATCATGCCGCGTTCAAATGAACTTTGTGTGGGCACCAGGCGATTTCGGGACCGCCGCGGGGCCGGGCGCGCGTGCGGGTTCGAACCATCGGGCCGGTATCGTGGTCTATCGATGCGCGGGCGATTTCGCCACGAATCGCGCGCGAGCACGGCAACATACGAATCAAAGAGGAGAACCACGATGCGTTACGTATTCGTCTACGGCACCCTGAGAAACGGGGAGGCCAACGACATCGGCCACGCGGCTGCCAGGCACGGGATCGCCGCGCCGACGCTGCTCGGCGCCGCCGCGTTGCTGGGCGAACTGTACGATTTCGGTACGTATCCGGGAATGATTGCCGGGTCGGCCGGCAAGTCGCTGGTCTGGGGCGACGTCTACGAAGTCGACGACCTGCTCGTTCCCGTGCTCGACGAGATCGAGCGCGTGTATCCGGGCGTCGACTCGCTGTTCAAGCCGGAAGACGTGACCGTCGAGCTCGGCGGCCGGCAGTACGCGTGCCTTTACTATCCGGTCGCCGCGCACGCGATAGCCGGGCATCCGCGCATTGCGTCGGGCGACTGGGTTCAGCACCGGCGCGAGCGGGAAGCCATCTGACCGGTCGCGTGGCAGCCGCGGTATCCGATCCTGCCGCAAATGAAAAAGCGCCCCTCGGGGCGCTTTTTTTGATGCCGTCATCGCATCCGACCGGCGCCGACGCAGGGCCGGCTCCGATCGTAGCGGGCAGCGACGTCAGATTTCCTCGTACAGCGGCAGCGTCAGGAATTCGGTGAAGCCTTCCGACGTCGACATCTGCTCGAAGATCGCCGCGGCGCGCTCGTACGGCTGCGTGTTGCCGCCGACCGAGCGCTTCACGTTGTCCAGCTCGGCCTTCGAGAGTTCACGCACGAGTTCGGCGGTGACCTTGCGGCCGTCGTCGAGCACACCCTTCGGCGAGCGGATCCATTGCCACACCTGCGAGCGGGAGATTTCGGCCGTGGCCGCATCTTCCATCAGGTTGTGGATCGGCACGCAGCCGTTGCCGTCGAGCCATGCGCCGAGGTAGTGGATGCCGACGTTGATGTTGTTGCGCAGGCCGGCTTCGGTGATCGGCGCTTCGGGCTGGAAGTCGAGCAGGTTCTTGCCTTCGACCTGCACGTCGTCGCGCTGCTTCGCGATCTGGTTCGGCTTGTCGCCGAGCACCTTGACGAACTCTTCCATCGCGATCGGCACGAGGCCCGGGTGCGCGACCCAGCCGCCGTCGTAGCCGTCGGTCGCGTCGCGCTGCTTGTCCGAGCGCACGCCGCCCATCGCCTTGTCGTTCGCTTCCGGATCGTTCTTGATCGGGATCAGCGCGCTCATCCCGCCGATCGCCGGCGCGTTGCGCTTGTGGCAGGTCTTCAGCAGCAGCAGCGCATACGCGCGCATGAACGGCACGGTCATCGTGATCTTCGAACGCTCGGCGAGGCAGAAGTCGCGGTCGTTCTTGAACTTCTTGATGGCCGAGAAGATGTAGTCCCAGCGGCCGGCGTTCAGGCCCGAGCTGTGTTCGCGCAGTTCGTACAGGATCTCGTCCATCTCGAACGCGGCGAGGATCGTCTCGATCAGCACCGTCGCGCGGATCGTGCCGCGCGGCACGCCGACGCCTTCCTGCGCGGCGACGAAGATGTCGTTCCACAGGCGTGCCTCGAGATGGCTCTCCATCTTCGGCAGGTAGAAGTACGGGCCCGAGCCGCGCGCGAGCAGTTCCTTCGCGTTGTGGAACAGGAACAGCGCGAAATCGAAAATGCCGCCGGAGACGCGCTGGCCGTCGACCGTCACGTGCTTCTCGTCGAGGTGCCAGCCGCGCGGACGCACGATCAGCGTCGCGACCTTGTCGTTCAGCTGGTACGACTTGCCGTTCTGCTCGAGCGAGATCGTGCGGCGCACCGCGTCCTTCAGGTTGATCTGGCCGTCGATCTGGTTCGTCCAGCTCGGCGCGTTCGAATCCTCGAAGTCCGTCATGTACGAATCCGCGCCCGAGTTCAGCGCGTTGATGATCATCTTGCGCTCGACGGGGCCCGTGATCTCGACACGACGGCATTGCAGGTCGGCCGGCAGCGGCGCGACCTTCCAGTCGCCTTCGCGGATCGCCTTCGTCTCGGCCAGGAAGTCGGGGCGTTCGCCCGCGTCGAGGCGTTTCGTGCGCTCCACGCGCGCCTGCAGCAGCGCCTGGCGGCGCGGCTCGAACGTGCGGTGCAGCGCTGCGACGAGTTCGAGCGCTTCAGGCGTCAGGATTGCTTCGTAACCCGGCTTGATTTCGCCGGTGATCGCCATGCCTTGCGGCAGCGTGATCGGGGTGCTCATGAGTCTCATCTCCTTGGTCGGTCAGTTGCGGTTTCGGTGAAGGGGGAAGGCGGCAGCGCTGCGAACGTCATGCACCCGGGCTGGGGCGCGTGCGGTTTGCGGGTCTGCCGGACGGAGCCGGGGTGGCGAGGAATGCGAGCAGGTCGGCCATGCCGGTGCCGGTGCCGTCGGGCGGCGCGCCGAGTTCTTCGGCGGGCGCGCCCGTGCGGTTGAGCCAGAACGTCGTGTAGCCGAACCAGACGGCGCCGGCGACGTCCCAAGCGTTCGACGACACGAACACGATGCCGCGCCGGTTCGGTCCGAACGCGTCGGTGCCGAGCGCGTAGGCGGCCGGGCTCGGCTTGTACGCGCGCACGGTGTCGGCCGACAGCACGCGATCGAACAGTCCGGACATGCCGGCGCTCTTGATCGCGATGTCCAGCATCTGCGGCGTGCCGTTCGACAGGATGCCGAGCGGCGGGCGCGGGTCGAGCGCGCGCAGCTTGCGCAGCGCGGGCACCGTATCGGGATAGGTGGACAAGCATGCGTATTCGTCCATCAACCGCTTCTCGGCCGCGCTGTTCAGCGCGAGCCCGAGCCGGCGCGCGGCGAACCGCAGCGCATCGAGCGTGATGTCCCGGAACGGGCGATAGCGCGCACCGGCCGGATCGGCGAGCGTGCGCAACTGCGAGTATTCGATTTGCTTGCGTCGCCACAGCTGCGACAACCGTTCCCCGTGACCGGGAAACATCTGCTCCGCCGCGGCCAGGACCGCACGCACGTCAAACAACGTGCCGAATGCGTCGAAGAGGATTGCGTCGGGAGAGGAGAGTGTCGTTGTGGCCGACATAGCCTTGCGCTCCAGTTTCAGAGGTCAGGTGAATTCTATTCGTGATCGTATGTGCTAAAAAAGACGCTAAACATCACTTGATCTTTTACTTTCATATACCTAATCTTGAGCGGTTTAAGCTATTTGAAGGGCGGCAATGCCGCCCCTGCGAGTCATGGACCGGTTCAAGCAGATCGAAACGTTCGCCGCGGTCGCGGCGAAGGGCAGCCTGTCGGCGGCCGCGCACGCGGAAGGCGTCGCACCGGCGATCATCGGCCGCCGCCTCGACGCACTTGAAGAGCGGCTCGGCGTCAAGCTGCTGGTGCGCACGACGCGCAAGCTCACGCTGACGTTCGAGGGCTCGGCGTTCCTGGAGGATTGCCAGCGCGTCATCAACGACATGCAGAACGCGGAGGCGAGCGTGTCCGCCGGCGGCGTCAAGGCGAGCGGCCACCTGCGCATTTCCGCGCCGGCCGGTTTTGGCCGGCGGCACGTTGCACCGCTCGTGCCCGAATTCAGCGTCGGCCATCCGGACGTGTCGGTCACGCTCGACCTGTCCGACCGGATGGTCGACCTCGTCAACGAGGGGTTCGATTGCGCGGTGCGGCTCGGCGAGCTGCCCGACTCGTCGCTCGTGTCGCTGAAGCTCGGCGAGAATCGCCGCGTGTGCGTCGCTTCTCCCGCGTACCTGGCACGGCGCGGCACGCCGGCCACGCTCGCCGAGCTGGCGAGGCACAACTGCCTCGCGCTCGCGGCAAACGCGAACCAGCAACGCGGCTGGGCGTTCCAGGAGGACGACAAGGTCGTGTCGATCCGCGTGAACGGCACGATGGAATGCTCGGACGGCGCGGTGCTGCACGAGTGGTGCCTCGACGGCCACGGGCTCGCATGGCGCTCGTGGTGGGAGGTCGGCGACGACATCGCGGCCGGCCGGCTCGTCAGCGTGCTCGACGCATTCGCGGCCCCGCCGATCGGCATCCATGCGGTGTTTCCGCAACGCCGGCATCTGCCGTTGCGCGTGCGGCTGTTTCTCGATTACCTGAAGCACACCTACGAACAGCCCGGATATTGGGGCGAGTAAGTCGTGCATGCCCGCGCGTTTCCGATATGAGGGCGAACCCGCTGCCGGCGCCGGTTGGGCGGTTTCGCGCACTACACTCGTAGGAGGCATGTCCGACGCGTCGCGGCCGGCTCGGATGGGATCGCGACGTGCGGAGTGCGATTGACGAAGGAGGGCGCGATGTTCCGGCACATCCTCGTTCCAACCGACGGTTCCGAACTGTCGCAGAAGGCGATTGACGGTGCGATCGACCTGGCGCGCGCGGTCGGCGCGCGGGTCACGGCCTATGCGTGCCTGCCGCAGTATCCGTACTCGCCGTTTTCCGAAGTGATCATCGAGCCGCCCGCCGATTTCCGGGCGCGCAGCGAACGCGAGGCGCGCACTCACCTCGACGAGGTCGAATCGGCCGCGAAGGCGGCTGGCGTCGATTGCGATACCTGGACGAGCGTGCATCCGTCGCCGTATCTCGGCATCATCGAGGCGGCCGAACGCGGCGGCTGCGACGTGATCTTCATGGCGTCCCACGGACGCCGCGGGCTCGGCAGCTTGCTGATCGGCAGCGAGACGCAGCGCGTGCTGACCCATACGAAAATTCCGGTGATCGTCTATCGGTAGGGCGGCGCCCTGGAAAAAGGGCGCGCCGGACGGAGCCGGCGCGCGTCGTTGCTGGCGGCCCGCAGGCCGCGCGGCCGGTCGCGCGATCGGTATCGCGCGCCTGCCGTCTCCTCCCTGATTGTTGTCCGGTGGCCGATGCCGCGCCGTCGCGAGGCGGGGCGGGCATCGGCATGACGCGTGGCGCGTCGTGCTGTTCTGCTTACGCGACCTTCTTGCCGTCGAAGAACTGCTCATCTTCGGTCGAGCCGTGCAGCGCGGTCGTCGATGCTTCGCGCTCGACCGTCTGCGTCACGGCGTCGAAGTAGCCGGTGCCGACTTCGCGCTGGTGCTTGACGGCCGTGAAGCCCTTGTCCGCTGCCGCGAATTCGGCCTGCTGCAGTTCGACGAACGCGCTCATCTGCGTGCGGGCATAGCCGTGCGCGAGGTTGAACATCGAGTAGTTCAGCGCATGGAAGCCAGCCAGCGTGATGAACTGGAACTTGTAGCCCATCGCGCCGAGTTCCTTCTGGAACTTCGCGATCGTCGCGTCGTCGAGGTTCTTCTTCCAGTTGAACGACGGCGAGCAGTTGTACGACAGCATCTTGCCCGGGAACTGCTTGTGGATCGCTTCCGCGAATTTCTTCGCGTACTCGAGATCCGGCTTGCCCGTTTCGCACCAGACGAGGTCGGCGTACGGCGCGTACGCGAGACCGCGCGAGATCGCCTGCTCGATGCCCGGCTTCGTGCGGAAGAAGCCTTCGACCGTGCGCTCGCCCGTCAGGAACGGCTTGTCGTTGTCGTCGACGTCGGACGTGATCAGGTCGGCTGCTTCCGCGTCGGTGCGGGCGACCAGCAGGGTCGACGTGCCCATCACGTCGGCCGCGAGACGTGCAGCCGACAGCTTCGCGACCGCTTCACGCGTCGGCACGAGCACCTTGCCGCCCATGTGGCCGCACTTCTTCACCGACGCGAGCTGGTCCTCGAAGTGGACGCCCGATGCGCCGGATTCGATCATCGCCTTCATCAGTTCGAATGCGTTCAGCACGCCGCCGAAACCGGCTTCCGCGTCAGCGACGATCGGTGCGAAGAAATCGACGTAGCCTTCGTCGCCCGGGTTCTTGCCTTCCGACCACTGGATCTGGTCGGCGCGCGTCAGCGTGTTGTTGATGCGCTTCACGACGAGCGGCACCGAGTTTGCCGGGTAGAGCGACTGGTCCGGGTACATTTCGCCCGCGACGTTCGCGTCGCCGGCCACTTGCCAGCCGGACAGGTAGATGGCCTTGAGGCCGGCCTTCACCTGCTGCATCGCCTGGTTGCCGGTCAGTGCACCGAGTGCGTTGACGAACGGCTCGTTGTTGACAAGGCTCCACAGCTTTTCCGCACCGCGCTTGGCGAGCGTGTGCTCGATCGGGATCGAACCACGCAGGCGGACCACGTCCTCAGCTGTGTAGCTGCGCTTGATGCCTTTCCAGCGCGGATCGGATTCCCATTGCTGTTGCAGTTCCTGTGCCTGTTGCTGACGCGACATGATGAGCTCCTTGATGCGGTGCGATGCCTGATGGATTGAATCTGACGGTGGTGACGCTGTTCTCGAAGCCGGGAGCGGTGGATTCCGGTTCGTGAGGTCTTGTATAAGAGTCTAGGCAAATCGACCGGAGCGGGACAGGGGGCTTTCCGGGGAGTGGGGTAAATTTTTAGTTGTTTTAAATCAATATCTTGAAATTGTAATTTCGGGATAAGAAATGCTTTTTCCCATCCCGCAATCGTCCGGGTTGTGCCGCGCAGCATGATTTTTTACGACACAAAAAAATTTTCCGCATCGTGAAATGTGGGGCGGGGCGAAAAAAAACCGGCGCAGATGCGCCGGTTGGCTGGACGGGCAGGGGCGGTTATCCGCGGGTCTGCCCTCCGTGAGCGGCCGTAGTGGCCGCTCGTGCGTGCTTACGACGCGGAATTGCTGCGACGCGGGCCGCCGCTACGTTGGCCGTCGCGACGCGGGCCGCCGTCACGGCTGCCGCCCGGCTTGCCGCTCCAGCCACCGCCATTGCCGCCGCCGTAGCTGCGGCCGTTGCCGTTACCGTTGCCACCATAGCCGCCGCCCGGCTTGCCGCCGAAACGACGACCGCCGTTACCGCCGCCCGGACGGCCGCGGCCGCCGTTGCCGCCGTTGCGCGGGGGCGCCTTGCGCGGCTCGAAACCTTCGATCACGTTGACCGGCAGCGGCGCGCGCACGAAGCGCTCGATGCGCTTGAGCGCGCCTTGCTCGGCGTGGTGCACGAGGCTCACTGCCGTGCCCGAACGGCCCGCACGGCCGGTACGGCCGATACGGTGCACGTAGTCTTCCGCGAACTTCGGCAGGTCGTAGTTGAACACGTGCGTGATGCCCGGGATGTCGATGCCGCGTGCCGCGACGTCGGTGGCCACCAGCACGCGCACACGGCGCTCGCGCAGCGCACGGATCGTGCGGTTACGCGCGCCCTGCGGCAGGTCGCCGTGCAGCGCAGCCGATTCGAAGCCTGCATCGGCAAGACGGCCGGCGAGCTGGTCGGCGTCGATCTTGGTCGCCGTGAAGATGATCGCCTGGTCGAGCGCGTCGTCGCGCAGCAGGTGATCGAGCAGGCGATCCTTGTGGTCGCGGTCGTCGACGTAGTGCACGGTCTGCGCGATGTTCGCGCGCGACTCGAGGCGCTGCTGGATCTCGATGCGTTCCGGATCCTTCAGCAGGCGGCTCGTCAGCGAACCGATCTTGCCGTCGAGCGTGGCCGAGAACAGCATCGTCTGGCGCGACTCGGGCGTGGCGGCGACGATCGTTTCGATGTCGTCGATGAAGCCCATGTCGAGCATGCGGTCGGCTTCGTCCAGCACGAGCATCTTCAGCTCGGACAGGTCGATGCGGCCACGCTCGAGGTGGTCGAGCAGACGGCCCGGTGTGGCGACCAGGATTTCGGGGTTCTTCGCGAGCAGCATCAGCTGCTGGCCGTAGGCGACGCCGCCGAGAATGCTGACCGTGCGCAGGCGCTTCAGGTGCTTGCCGTAGGTCGTTGCGGCCGTGGTGACCTGCATCGCGAGTTCACGGGTCGGCGTCAGCACGAGCAGGCCCGGGCGCGCGACGGGTTGCGGGCGGCGCGCACGGCGGTCGCCCTGGTTCGGTTCACGCGGCGCGCGCGGTTGCTGCGCTTGCGTCTTCTGGAGCTGCGCGAAACGTTCGATCGCGGGCAGCATGAATGCAGCAGTCTTGCCCGAACCGGTCGGGCTCGAGACCAGCAGGTCACGGCCGGCGATGCCGGCCGGAATCGCGCGCTGCTGGACCGGCGTCGGCTTCACATAGCCGGCGGCCTGCAGCGCGGAGACGATCTCCGGCGACAACCCGAGCGACGCGAAGTTCGGCTCGTCCGACGCCGGTTCGACCGCGGCCGGTACGGCGGCGTCGTCGAGACCGAGCGCCTGGTCGGCGATCGCGTTGAGCGGGCTGGAGTTGATGCTCGAAGTCATAACAATCCTTGAAACACAGTGGGTGAAACGTCGGCGCCAATCGCGCATACCCAAGTCGTCGGATTCAGCGAGCAAATCGGGAAACGGGGGTGCAATCCGCCGAACCGTCGGCGGATGAGGCGTTAGAAGCTGTTTTGGGTGCGGCGCGCTTCAGGAGCGGGGCCGCCAGCCTGATAAGTGACGACCGCGAAGGTCGAAGCAGGAGGGGACAGGTTCTAAACCGGATTGGAGCTTAACGCTACGAGGCGTCAGGCCGGAACGGCTTGCGAGCCGAGCGCGGGGGTGACGCAGCCAGCATTATAAAGAGATTTGCTGCGCCGCGCCACTGATTTGATTGCCTATTGCGGCAGGGGGCAATTCGGTCAGGAAGCCGTGCCGTTCTTCAGCGATTCGACGAGTTCGATGTACTGCTGCTTTGCCGCATCCTGCGACGTGCCCTTCAGCGCATCCCATGCGTCGTACTTGTATTTGCCGACGATGTCGGTGAAGCCCGGCTTGTCGCCGTGGGCGTCGCCGTCGGTCGCCTGCTTGAAGAGGGCGTACAGGCGCAGCAGGGTCAGGTTGCCCGGACGTTCCGTCAGTTGCTTGACGTCGATCTGGGCCTGGTCGAATTGGGCGGTGAGTTCGCTCATCGGGTGTCTCCGTAAGGGTTTCAGGTCGGGCGATCTTAACAAGCGGACCGCCGCGCGGGGTCGAGCGATCCTTCCAAACCGCCACCCGGCTAAGCGCGCACGCACGGATCGGGCCCGATCGCCCGTGGGAGCGGGGCGCCGCATTACAATGTCGTCCATGACGCAAACAGTGCTCCTCGCCATCGATACGTCGACCGAATACTGCTCGGTCGCGCTGCTGCGCTCGGCCCACGCCGATGACGCCGTTTCCACCCCGCAAACCTGGGTCCGCCACGAGCTGACGGGCGCCGTGTCGAGCACGCGCGTGCTGCCGGCCATCCAGGCGCTTTTCGCCGAATCGGGGCTGACGCTCGCCGATTGCGACGCGATCGCGTTCGGCGCGGGCCCCGGTTCGTTCACGGGCCTGCGCACCGCGACGGGCATTACCCAGGGCCTCGCGTTCGGGGGCGGGCTGCCGGTCGTGCCGATCGGCACGCTGCTCGCGTGCGCCGAGCACGCGCGGCTGCGCGCGCCCGGCACGACCCGCGTGCTGGCCGCGCTGGATGCGCGGATGGATGAAGCCTACTGGGCGGATTTCGCGTGGGACGACAGCACCGGCGACTGGCGCACGCTGCATCCGGCTTCGCTCGATGCGCCGGGCGCCGTCGGCGTGCCCGATGCGCCGTTCACGCTCGCGGGCAATGCGGCCGCCGCGTTCGGCGCGCAGTTGCCGGCTGCGGCGCACGCGGCCGTGATCGACAGCGACGCAATGCCGCATGCGCTGGCGGTCGCCCACGCCGCCCTGCGCGCGTTCCGCGCCGGCCGCACGGTGCCGGCCGATCAGGCCGCGCCGGAGTACGTGCGCGACAAGGTTGCGCAGACCACCGCCGAGCGCGTCGCGGCACGGGCCGCGCAGACGGGCGGAGCGAAGGGATGACGGGTGTACTGCTGAGCGATCGCTATCTGGCGCCGATGACGGATGCCGATCTCGACGAGGTCGTCGCGATCGAGCACGTCGCGTACGAATTTCCGTGGAGCCGCGGCAATTTCGAGGATTCGTTGCGCAACGGCTACCAGGGCGTGTGCCTGCGGCACGTGACGGGTTCGCTGATCGGCTATTGCGTGCTGATGCCCGTGGTCGACGAGATGCACCTGCTGAACCTGTGCGTCGCGCCGGCCGCGCAGTGCGCGGGCGCGGGCCTGGCGCTGCTGCGCGAGGCCGTGCGCATTTCTCGCGCGGAAGGGCTCGACGGCGTGCTGCTCGAGGTGCGGCCGTCCAATCCGCGCGCAATTCATCTGTACGAGCGTTTCGGCTTCTTGACGATCGGCCGGCGCAAGAATTATTACCCGGCGAAGCATCGCAGCCGGGAGGACGCAATCGTGATGCGTCTGACGTTGAACAAGGACGAAGGGGACGCGCATGGCATGGGCTGAAGCGGCGCTCGAGGAAATGGGCCTCGCGCAGATCTGGGTGCGGCGCGGGAAAGGCGCGGAGGCGGGCACGGACGAGGACGCGGCAGCCGAAGCGCACGCCGCACCGGCCGTCACGGCCGAACGACCTGCGCGGATCGCACGTACACCGGTACAGGATGAGGCGCCGCCGGCAGTGGCGCGAAGCGTCGATGCTTCACCGGCTCGCGAGCCGGCCGCCGCCCCGTCGCGCCGCGTCGATGACGGCGATCGCGCGCCAGCACCGGCCACACCGGTCGCGTCGACCGACACGATGCCGCCAATGGACGACATGCCGCCTGCCGGACCCGACGATTTCGCGTGGTTCGATGCGGCGCCGCCGGGTGATCCCGTGCCGGTGGCCGAATCGCGCCCCGTCGGTACGCCGGTTGCCGCGCTCGACTGGGACGCGCTGGCCGCGCGCGTGTCGGACTGTACACTTTGCCGGCTGTGCGAGAAGCGGACCAACACCGTGTTTGGCGTCGGCGACCGTGAAGCAGACTGGATGCTGATCGGCGAAGCGCCGGGCGAGAACGAGGACAAGCAGGGCGAGCCGTTCGTCGGCCAGGCCGGCAAGCTGCTCGACAACATGCTGCAGTCGCTGTCGCTCAAGCGCGGCGATAACGTGTACATCGCGAACGTGATCAAGTGTCGCCCGCCCGGCAACCGCAATCCGGAGCCGGACGAGGTCGCGAGTTGCGAGCCCTATCTGCAGCGCCAGGTCGCGCTCGTGAAGCCGAAGCTGATCGTCGCGCTCGGCCGCTTCGCCGCGCAGACGCTGCTGAAGACGGACGCGAGCATTGCGTCGCTGCGCGGCCGCGTGCATGCGTACGAAGGCGTGCCGGTGATCGTGACCTACCACCCGGCGTACCTGCTGCGCAGCCTGCAGGACAAGTCGAAGGCATGGGCCGACCTGTGCCTCGCGCGCGATACGTTCCAGCGTGCCGAGGGCGCCGACGCGAACGGACCGGCCGGACAATGACGACCGGCGCGGCGTTCGCATTCGTCGATACGCTGCACGACGTCGCGGTTCGGGATCTGGGCTGGCTGCTGGCCAGCCCGAGCCTGCTCACCGCGGTGCCTGACGCGCCGCTTGCGCGCCCGTGGCTGGATGCGGCCGGACAGGCGGCCGTCGAAGCATGGCTCGCCGCGCTCGATGCGCAGCCCGAGCCGCTGCATCGCGCGCTCGACGGCTTCCGGCCCACCCGGCTCGGCCGCTACGCCGAATGCCTGCTCGAGTATTTCCTGACGCACGGGCCGTCGCTGCGGCTCGTCGCGGCCAATCTGCCGCTGCGCAGCAACGGCAAGACGCTCGGCGAAGTCGATTTTCTCGTCGATGCACCGGACGGGCAGCGCCTGCACTGGGAACTCGCGGTGAAGTGCTATTTGTGCGCGCCGGTGCAAGCCGGCGCATCGCTCGCCGATTTCGTCGGCCCCAATCTCGTCGACCGGTTCGACCGCAAGCGCCGCCGGTTACTCGAGCACCAGCTGCGGCTCGGCGATCGCGACGGGTTCGCGCGGCTCGGCTACGGCGCGCCGTCCGATGCGCAGATGTTCATCAAGGGCTGGTTGTTCTATCCGCACGGCGTGCCGTTGCCGTCGGTGTCCGCGGAAATCGCGCCGGATCACCCGCACGGCTTCTGGCTGACTCATGCGCAGTGGCCGGCCTGGGCGGCCGCGCAACGTGCCGGCGTCGCATGGGGCGTGTTGCCGCGGCTGGCGTGGCTCGCGCCGCGACGGGCTGCCGCCGGTAGCGGATTCGAACCCGAGCCGCTGGCGGCCGCTCTGGAACTGCCGTCCGTGCTGACGGCACGTGAGGCGCCCGCGCTGATCGGCATTCATGAAAAGGGCAGTGACGGCACGTGGCGCGAAATGGCGCGCGGCTTCGTCGTGCCGGACGACTGGCCGGTACGCGCCCAGGCGTTCGCGGCGCAGGATCACTGACGCCGCGTCAGCCGGCGCTCACCACCAGCGATGGAAGTGATGGACAGGGCCGACGCCGTGGCCGACGTCGAGGTGGCCGCTCGCGGCGATCGCGCCGGTCAGGTAGGTCTTGGCTTCGCGCACCGCGCTTTCGAGGTCGGGCTGCTGCGGCAGCAGCGCGGCGATCGCCGACGACAGCGTGCAGCCGGTGCCGTGCGTGTTGCTGACCGGCACGCGTACGCCGTCGAGCCGCACGGTGCGTGTCGATTCAACGAGCCAGTCGGGGCTCGCGGACACGTCGGGCAGGTGGCCGCCTTTCATCAGCACGGCGCGCGCGCCGGTCTGTAACAAGGCCTGACCTTGCCGGACCATGTCGTCTTCGGTGGTTGCGGGCGCATCGTTCAGCAGCGCGGCGGCTTCGGGCAGGTTCGGCGTCACGACCGTCGCGAGCGGCAGCAGCGCATCGCGCAACGCGTCGACGGCGTCGGGTGCGAGCAATGCGTGGGAGCTCTTCGAGATCATCACCGTGTCGAGCACGACGAAGCGCGGCGCGTATCGGCGCAGCGCGTCGGCGACCGCGTGCACGATCGCCGCGTTCGCGAGCATGCCGATCTTGACCGCGTCGATGCGGATATCGCCGAACACCGCGTCGAGTTGCGCGGTCACGAATGCCGCATCCGGCGCATGCACGCCAGTCACGCCGCGCGTGTTCTGGGCGGTCAGCGCCGTGATCACGCTCGCGCCGTACGCGCCGAGCGCGGAAAAGGTCTTCAGGTCGGCCTGGATGCCTGCGCCGCCGCCCGAATCGGAGCCGGCGATCGTCAGGATGTTGGGTATCGGGTGCGTCATGAGGGCAACGCGCCGGTTCGAGGACCGGCGCCGGCGGACGGAAACGGGAAGTGTAGCGTCAGTGCCGCGATTCGCCGATCAGCGCGACCGAGTCGAACTGACGCTGGTTCGCCTGGTGGCGGCGCATCACGAGCCACATCGTCAGGCAGACGAACGTGCCGAACAGCACGATCACGACGCCGACCGGCACGTCGAGCCACACGAGCACCGCGTACAGGCACAGCATCACGAGCACCGACAGGTTCTCGTTGAAGTTCTGCACCGCGATCGAGTGGCCGGCCGACAGCAGCACGTGGCCGCGATGCTGCAGCAGCGCGTTCATCGGAACGACGAAGTAGCCGGACAGCGCGCCGACGCACATCAGGAAGATGTACGCGATGATCAGGTACACGGGCATCCGCAGGTGGCCGATGTGCACGGCCCAGTGCGACGGGAACAGGTCGCGCGTGTAGAACGCCATCAGCATCACCGCGATGCCCATGATGATGCCGACGGGCAGCACGGACAGCGACTTCTTCAACGGGATTCGGGCGGCGGCAGCGATTGCGCCTGCCGCGACGCCGACGGCGACCACGGCCTGCAGGATCGCGCCTTCCGACAGCGACATGCCGAGCGACACTTCAGCCCACTTCAGCACGATGAACTGCAGCGTCGCGCCCGCACCCCAGAACAGCGTCGTGACTGCCAGCGAGATCTGGCCGAGCTTGTCGCGCCACAGCACCATGAAGCAGTCGGCGAAATCGGTGAGGAGTTTGACCGGGCCGCGTTCCTGCTTCGGGTAGCGGGCGCCGGTATCGGGGATGCGCAGGTTGAACAGCGCGGCGATCACGTAGATCGCCATGATGATCGCCATCGCCGCTTCGGCGGGCGTGCCGATCCAGGCGGGCGTGTGCGCGATCACGTGCGACGCGATGTGCGGGCTGATCAGCGCACCGCCCAGCACGGTGCCGAGAATGATCGAACTGACGGTCGTGCCTTCGATCCAGCCGTTCGCGGCGACCAGCCGGTCGGCCGGCAGCAGCTCGGTGAGGATGCCGTATTTCGCGGGCGAGTAGGCCGCCGCGCCGAAACCGACGATCCCGTACGCGATCAGCGGGTGGGCGCCGAACAGCATGATCATGCAGCCGACGACCTTGATCGAATTGGTGATGAACATCACGCGGCCCTTCGGGCGCGAATCCGCGAAGGCGCCGACATAGGCCGCCAGCACCACATAGGACAACACGAAGAACAGCTTCAACAGCGGTGTCATCCAGTTGGGGGCGTGGAGGTCTTTCAGCAGGGCGATGGCGGCGATGAGGAGCGCATTGTCGGCCAGCGACGAGAAAAACTGCGCGGCCATGATGGTGTAAAAACCTTTTTTCATCTGATGCGATGCTTTCGTCGCTGCGGCAGGGCCGCGTAGGCCGCCTGGTATGCGATCGGCTTATTCCGTTCGAAATGGGTTGTGCGCACGGCTTTATAACATGAAAATACGCCAATTCGGACTAGCAAGATTCCCCGATCGTTCCGCAAATTGTCGGCTTCAGTGCTCAAAAGGCGCGGTAAGCTGATGATTCGCAAGCGTCTTTACGTAAATTTCCCATGCCGCGCCCGATCTCCGCCACCATCCATACCGCCGCTCTCGCGAACAATCTCTCCGTCGTCCGCCGCTTTGCCGGCCCGTCCAAGGTCTGGGCGGTCGTCAAGGCCAACGCGTACGGTCACGGTCTCGCCCGCGCGTTTCCTGGCCTGCGCGGCACCGACGGCTTCGGCCTGCTCGACCTAGACGAGGCCGTCAAGCTGCGCGAGCTCGGCTGGGCCGGCCCGATCCTGTTGCTCGAAGGGTTCTTCCGCTCGACTGACATCGACGTGATCGACCGCTACAGCCTGACGACGACCGTCCACAACGACGAGCAGATGCGGATGCTGGAGACGGCGCGGCTGTCGAAGCCCGTCAACGTGCAGCTCAAGATGAACAGCGGGATGAACCGGCTCGGCTACCTGCCGGAAAAATACCGCGCCGCATGGGAGCGCGCCCGCGCGTGCCACGGCATCGGCCAGATCACGTTGATGACCCATTTTTCGGATGCGGACAACGAGCGCGGCGTCGCCGAGCAGCTCGCGACGTTCGAGCGCGGCGCGGAAAACATTGCCGGTGCGCGCAGCCTCGCGAACTCCGCAGCCGTGCTGTGGCATCCGGACACGCACTTCGATTGGGTGCGCCCGGGGATCGTGCTGTACGGCGCGTCGCCGTCCGGGTTGTCGTCCGACATCGCCGATACCGGGCTGAAGCCTGCGATGACGCTCGCGTCCGAGCTGATCGCGGTGCAGACGATCGCGAAGGGCCAGGCCATCGGCTATGGCTCGACGTTCTCCGCGCAGGCGCCGATGCGGATCGGCGTGGTCGCGTGCGGTTACGCGGACGGCTATCCGCGGGTCGCGCCCGAAGGCACGCCCGTGATCGTCGACGGCATCCGCACGCGGATCGTCGGTCGCGTATCGATGGACATGATCACCGTCGACCTGTCCCCGTGCCCGCAGGCCGGTGTCGGCGCGCGCGTCGAGCTGTGGGGCAACGCGCTGCCGATCGACGACGTCGCCCGCCATTGCGGCACGATCGGTTACGAGCTGATGTGCGCGGTCGCCGGCCGCGTGCCCGTGCGCGCGGAATAAGGGCGTCGCGCGTGGCCAAACAGAAAACCGTATACGTCTGCAGCGAGTGCGGCGGACAGACCCCGAAGTGGCAGGGCCAATGCCCGTCGTGCCAGGCCTGGAACACGCTGGTTGAATCGGTCGCCGAGGCGCCGGCTGCCCATCGGTTCCAGTCGCTCGCGAAGCGGGCGCCGGTACAACGTCTCGTCGACATCGAAGCGGCCGACGTGCCGCGCTTCTCGACCGGCATCGGCGAATTCGACCGCGTGCTCGGCGGCGGGCTGGTCCCGGGCGGCGTCGTGCTGATCGGCGGCGATCCGGGCATCGGCAAGTCGACGCTGCTGCTGCAGTCGCTCGCGGACATCGCGAGCGAGCGGCGCGCGCTCTATATCAGCGGTGAGGAATCGGCCGCGCAGATCGCGTTGCGCGCGCAACGGCTGGCGCTGCTCGACGGCGGTGCGGTGGCGGATGAACTGAAGCTGCTCGCCGAGATCCAGCTCGAGAAGATCCAGGCCGCGATCGATGCGGAGCGGCCGGATGTCGCCGTGATCGACTCGATCCAGACCGTCTATTCGGAAGCGCTCACGTCGGCGCCGGGCTCGGTCGCGCAGGTGCGCGAGTGCGCGGCGCAGCTCACGCGCATCGCGAAGCAGTCGGGCACCGCGATCATCATGGTCGGGCACGTGACGAAGGAGGGCAACCTGGCCGGCCCGCGCGTGCTCGAGCACATCGTCGACACGGTGCTGTACTTCGAAGGCGACACGCATTCGTCGTTCCGGCTCGTGCGTGCGTTCAAGAACCGCTTCGGTGCGGTCAACGAACTCGGCGTGTTCGCGATGACCGAGCGCGGGCTGCGCGGCGTCGCGAATCCGTCCGCGCTGTTCCTGTCGCAGCACGAGCAGGTCGTGCCCGGCTCGTGCGTGCTCGTCACGCAGGAAGGCACGCGCCCGCTGCTCGTCGAAGTCCAGGCGCTCGTCGATACGGCGCACGTGCCGAACCCGCGCCGGCTCGCGGTCGGCCTCGAGCAGAACCGGCTTGCGATGCTGCTCGCGGTGCTGCACCGGCACGCGGGCATCGCGTGCTTCGACCAGGACGTGTTCCTCAATGCGGTTGGCGGCGTGAAGATCACCGAGCCGGCCGCCGACCTCGCGGTGCTGCTCGCGATCCATTCGTCGATGCGCAACAAGGCGTTGCCGAAAGGGCTGATCGTGTTCGGCGAAGTGGGGCTGGCGGGCGAGATCCGGCCGTCGCCGCGCGGGCAGGAGCGGCTGCGCGAAGCCGCGAAGCTCGGCTTCACGTCCGCGCTGATCCCGAAGGCGAATGCGCCGAAGCAGCCGATCGAAGGGCTGAACGTGATGGCGGTCGATCGGCTCGAACAGGCGATCGACCGCGTGCGCGATCTCGAGTAACCGGCCCGGCAGGCGCCCGGGCCAAGCGCGCGGGCGATCTGTCGCGTAATTCGTTGTAAAGAAGATGTAGGGTTCTGTAACCCGCCGGACATCGCTTTTCCCTATCCTTTGCCGGATTGTCGAACCGCGCAATGCGAAGGGATCCTATGTTGAAATCGTACGGGGAAGCGCCGAGCGGAAGCCTTTACAACCTGCGTGGCTGCCGCGTGTCGGAGCCGATTCGCCAGCCCTGGGGCGGCGGATGCCGGATCGTCGAATGGATCGACGAAGAGGGGCGCCTGGCGCGCAAGGTCGTGTCCGAGGACGTGACGGAAGCGGAAGTCGCCGCGGCGATCCGCCGGCCGACCGAAGGGCGCCGGCACCTGATGGGCGACGACGAGCAGATGCCGCGCGACACGTTGCCGCGACGTTGAGCCGGTGGTTTGGCGAACTGCCGCGGAACCGAGTGACGACGGTAATGAATGAACAGGCCGGGCTCTTGCGCCCGGCCTTGTCGTATCCGGGCCCGCAAAGGGCCCGATGGTCTGTCGAGGGGCAGCGATACCAAGGTACCGCTGCTCCAAGGCAGCCGGGATGCCGGGCTGACCGGCGCATCGGTATCGGCCGGCCGCACCGCGACGGCTGTCAGCCGATCTGCTCGAGCTCTTCCTGCGCGGCGAGCCAGTCGGCCTCGACCGTTTCGAGACGCGTGTTGACGTCGCCGAGCTTGCGGATCGCATCGGTCAGTTCCGTCTTGCGCTCGGCTTCGTAGCTCGCTGGATCGGCGACGAATGTGTCGAGGCGCGCCTTCTCCGCGTGCAGCGTCTCCATTTCCTTTTCGAGCTTCGTGATGCGCGTCTGCAGCGGCTTCTTCAACACCGACAGGCGCTGCCGCTCCTCGGCGGCCTGACGCTTCTGGTCCTTGCGATTGGCCGCGGCGCCCGCGCCCGATGAAGCCGCGCTGTCGGCCTTCGCGGCGGCGCGCTGCTCGGCCGCGTGCTGCAGCAGCCAGTCGCGGTAGTCGTCGAGGTCGCCGTCGAACGGCTGCAGCCGGTGCTTCGCGACCAGCATGAACTGGTCGGTCGTCGCGCGCAGCAGGTGGCGGTCGTGCGAGACGAGGATCAGCGTGCCTTCGAACTGCGCGAGCGCCATCGTCAGCGCATGACGGGTTTCGAGGTCGAGGTGGTTGGTCGGTTCGTCGAGCAGCAGCAGGTTCGGCTTCTGCCAGATGATCAGCGCGAGCGCGAGGCGAGCCTTTTCACCGCCCGAAAACGGCCCGACCGGGGTGGTCGCCATGTCGCCCGAGAAGTTGAAGCCGCCGAGGAAGTCGCGCAGCTCCTGCTCGCGCGTGTCGGGCGCGAGCCGCGCCAGATGCGCGAGCGGCGAATCGTCCTCGCGCAGCGTTTCGAGCTGGTGCTGCGCGAAATAGCCGATCGTCAGCCCCTTGCCGTCGCGGACGTGCCCCGACAGCGGCGCGAGCGTACCGGCCAGCGTCTTGATCAGCGTCGACTTGCCCTGGCCGTTCGCGCCGAGCAGGCCGATGCGCTGGCCGTTCTGGATCGACAGCGCGACGCGCTCGACGATCGGGATTTCCGCTCCGCCGTCGGCGTGGTAGCCGCAGCGGACGTCTTCCATCACCATCATCGGGTTCGGCGCGGCATCGGGCATGCGGAATTCGAACGTGAACGGCGACGCGATGTGCGCGGGCGCGATCAGCTCCATCTTCTCGAGCGCCTTCATCCGGCTCTGCGCCTGCTTGGCCTTGGTCGCCTTGGCCTTGAAGCGGTCGACGAAGCTCTGCAGGTGCTCGATCGTCTTCTGCTGCTTTTCGTAGGCGCTTTGCTGCAGCGCCAGTTGCTGCGCGCGCAGCACTTCGAACTGCGAGTAGTTGCCGCCATAGCGCTTCACCTGGCGGTTTTCCAGGTGCAGCGTGACGTTGCAGATCGAATCGAGGAATTCGCGGTCGTGCGAAATCACGACGAGCGTGCCGGGGTAGCGGTGCAGCCAGTCTTCGAGCCAGACGATCGCGTCGAGGTCGAGGTGGTTCGTCGGTTCGTCGAGCAGCAGCAGGTCGGAACGGCACATCAGCGCCTGCGCGAGATTCAGGCGCATGCGCCAGCCGCCGGAGAAGCTGGCGACGGATTCGCGCGTCTGCGCGAGCGTGAAGCCGAGGCCGAGCAGCAGCGCCTCGGCGCGGGCAGGTGCGGTGTAGCCGTCGGCGTCGGCGAACGCCGCGTGCGCGTCGGCTTCGGCGGCGCCGTCATGTGCGGCGGACGCGGCGGCGATACGCGCCTCGATCTCGCGCAGCGCGGCGTCGCCATCGAGCGTGTAGTCGAGCGCCGAACGGTCGACCGCGGGCGTTTCCTGCGACACATGGGCGATCCGCCACGACGGCGGCATCGAGAAATCGCCGCCGTCCGAGTGCAACTCGCCGCGCAGGACCGAGAACAGGGTCGACTTGCCGGCGCCGTTTGCGCCGATCAGGCCGGCTTTCTCGCCGGGATTGAGCACGAAGGAGGTCGACTCGAACAGCGGCTTGGTGCCGCGCGCAAGGCTGAACTGATTGAAACGGATCACGGCGGAAATGACTGGCCAAAACCGCTATTCTAGACTGCGCGCCGCTCGCGCCGGGCATTGGCCGTTCGGCGGATGCCGCAACGGGGCAATTTCGCCTAGACTCCACGTCGATCCGGTTTCGTAAAAGGAGTGCCCGATGTCCACCCTGTATTCGTTCAGCGCAGAGACGCTTGCCGGCGCGCCGGCCTCGCTCGACGCGTATCGCGGCAAGGTGCTGCTGATCGTCAACACCGCGAGCGAGTGTGGTTTCACGCCGCAGTACGCGGGCCTGCAGAAGCTGTACGACCAGTACGCGGCGCGCGGTTTCTATGTGCTCGGCTTCCCGTGCAACCAGTTCGGCAAGCAGGAGCCCGGCGACGCCGCGCAAATCGGCGCGTTCTGCGAGCGCAATTACGGCGTCACGTTCCCGATGTTCGCGAAGATCGACGTGAAGGGCGACCATGCGCATCCGCTGTACCGCTACCTGACCGACGAGGCGCCCGGCATTCTCGGCCTCAAGGCGATCAAGTGGAATTTCACGAAATTCCTGGTCGATCGCGAAGGGCGCATCGTCAAGCGCTACGCGCCGTCGACCAAGCCGGACGAAATCGCCGCGGATATCGACAAGCTGCTGTGACGGCGGCCGGCGGCGTTCGCGGCGCCGGTGCGGATCGCACGGCCGCCGCCGCCGTCCCGGCCGTTAGAGGATCGGTGCGAACAGCCGCGCGACGTGCATCGCGATGCGCCGCCAGGCGGGCGACCGGCGGTATTCGCTCGCATCGACCTCGTACGCCTGCGCGAAATCTGCGTCGAGCATTTTCTCGACCTCGTCGGCGAACGTGCGGTCGACGGTCAGCACCATGATCTCGAAATTGAGGCGGAACGAGCGGTTGTCGAGATTCGCGCTGCCGATCGCCGCCGCGATGCGGTCGATCAGCACGACCTTCTGGTGCAGAAAGCCGGGCCGGTAGCGGAACACCTTGACGCCCGCATCGACCAGGTCGCGTGCGTACAGCTTCGACGCTTCGAACACCACGTAGTGATCGCGCCGGCTCGGGATCAGGATGCGCACGTCGACGCCGCGCATCACGGCGAGCTTCAACGCGGAGATCACGGCTTCGTCGGGGACGAGGTACGGCGTGGTGATCCAGACCCGCTCGCGCGCGGCGTTGATCGCCTCGACGAAGAACAGCGAGCCCGTCTCCTGCTTGTCGGCCGGCCCCATCGGCACCGCGAGGCAATGCATGTTGTCGCCGGGCTGCGCGGGCGGCGGCAACGCGAGCGGCGGCAGCTTCTGCGTCGCCCAGTGCCAGTCTTCGGCGAACACGTACTGGATGCTCGCGACCACCGGCCCGCGGATCTCGATGTGCGTGTCGCGCCACGGCGACAGGCGCGGCTTCGCGCCGAGATACTCGACGCCGACGTTGTGGCCGCCGACGAACGCGCGATTGCCGTCGACGACGACGATCTTGCGGTGGTTGCGGAAGTTGAGCTGGAAGCGGTTGACGAACTTCCGGTTGGTCGCGAACGGGTGGACCT
The DNA here is from genome assembly GCF_000012945.1 of Burkholderia lata. NCBI lineage: Bacteria > Pseudomonadati > Pseudomonadota > Betaproteobacteria > Burkholderiales > Burkholderiaceae > Burkholderia > Burkholderia lata. The sequence continues at coordinate 2,402,142 of NC_007510.1, read as the reverse complement.
CCACGCCGCCCCGGCGCAACGTGTCGACGTAGCTGTGCGGCAGGTCGAAGCTGCCGATGCTGTCGTACAGCAGGCAGCAGCGCACGCCGGCTGCCGCACGCGCGAGCAGCGAGTCGCGCAGCATCCGGCCGAGCGCATCGTCGCGCACGATGAAGAACTGCACCACCACGTAGTCGCGCGCGGCGTCGATGGCCGCCAGGATCGCCGAGAACGTCGCGTCGCCGTTCACCAGCGTGCGCACCGAATTGCCGCCGAGGAACGGCATGCCGCCGAGCCGCGTGAGCGCGAGCACCGCGGCCTGGCCGATTGCATCGGCGGCCGGCCCGTCGGTCGCATCGGTGCTGAGCCACGGCGAGCGCGGTGTGTGCATGCGCAACATTTCCAGCTCGTGGCGCCGGGCGTCGACGTAGCCGGAGAACTTGCTGCGGCCGAGGAACAGGTACGGAATGAGCGTCAGGTACGGCATGGCCGCGAGCGAGACGGCCCACGCGATCGCGCCTTGCGACGTGCGCGTGTTCATGATCGCGTGGCACGCCGCGACGATCCCGAGCACGTGGATGGTCAGGATCAGGGTGCCGAGATGTAGCCAGTCGAGGGTCATGGGCGCGTGACGGACTCCTGAGGTCGCGCGGCCGGGCGGCCGCCTACGCGCATCTTACCCAACCGTGCGGCGCAACGGTGCACCGCACGGTGGGCGAGCCGGGAACGCTCAGGCCTTGCGGGGCAGATCCGACGCCTGGATCAGGAATACGGCGTCGTCGCCCGCGCTGGTGGGCAGCCACGTGAGCTCGAGGCCGCCGAACGCGGCTTCGACGTTTTCGCGCTCGTTGCCGATCTCGACGACGAGCACGCCGTCGTCGTGCAGCCAGCGATGGGCCTCGGCGACGATGCGTCGCACGATGTCCATCCCGTCATCGCCACCGGCAAGCGCCATCTCCGGCTCGTGCCGGTATTCGGGCGGCAGCGCGGCCATCGACGACGCGTTCACGTACGGCGGGTTCGTCAGGATCACGTCATAGCGCGAGCCCGGGTCGGTGCGGAACGCGGGCAGCGGCGCGTAGAGGTCGCCGCGATGCAGCCCGACGCGGTCTTCGAGGCCGTAGTCGCGCACGTTGATCTCGGCGACTTCGAGCGCCTTGTCGGACAGGTCGACCGCATCGATCTCGGCGTTCGGGAACGCACTCGCCGCGAGGATCGCGAGGCAGCCGGAGCCCGTGCACAGCTCGAGCACCGCGCCGACTTGCTCGGGATCGGCGACGTACGGCTGCAGCCCGTCGTCGAGCAGTTCGCCGATGAACGAGCGCGGCACGATCACGCGTTCGTCGACGTAGAAGCGGTGGCCGTGCATCCACGCTTCATGCGTGAGGTACGCGGCCGGCACGCGGTCGGTCGCGCGCCGTTCGATCACCGCGAGCACGGCCGCGATTTCGTCGGGCAGCAGCCGCGCGTCGAGGAACGGCTCGAGCGTGTCGAGCGGCAGGTCGAGCGTGCGCAGCACGAGGTAGGCTGCTTCGTCGTACGCGTTGTCGGAGCCGTGGCCGAACGCGAGCTTCGCCTTCGAGAAGCGCGTGACCGCGTAGCGCAGCAGGTCGCGAACAGTGGCAAAAGGTGTCGTCATGCGAGGCTCCATCAGGCGATCAGTTGTTCGAGCACGCGGCGGTACACGTTCTTCAGCGGGTCGACGAAGCGCACTTCGATGTGCTCGTCGATCTTGTGGATGCTGCCGTTCGGCGGGCCGAACTCGATCACCTGCGGGCAGATGCGCGCGATGAAGCGGCCGTCCGACGTGCCGCCCGTCGTCGACAGTTCGGTCGTGATGCCGGTTTCGGTGCGGATCGCGTTTTCCAGCGCGCCCGACAGCTCGCCGCGCGGCGTGAGGAACGGCAGGCCGCTCACCGACCACTTCAGCGTGTATTCGAGGCCATGCTTGTCGAGAATCGCGTGCACGCGTGCCTGCAGGCCCTCGACCGTGCTGGCGGTCGAGAAGCGGAAGTTGAACAGCAGGTCGGCGTGGCCGGGAATCACGTTGGACGCACCGGTACCGGCGTGCAGGTTCGACACCTGCCAGGTGGTCGGCGGGAAGTATTCGTTGCCTTCGTCCCACTGCTCGGCGGCGAGCTCGGCGAGCGCCGGCGCGAGCAGGTGGATCGGGTTCTTCGCGAGGTGCGGATACGCGATGTGGCCCTGCACGCCCTTGACGACCAGTTCGCCCGACATCGAGCCGCGGCGGCCGTTCTTCACGACATCACCAAGCTCGGTGGTCGACGTCGGCTCGCCGACGATGCAGTAGTCCATGCGTTCGCCGCGCGCTTCGAGCAGCTCGACGACCTTCACGGTGCCGTCGGTGGCGGGGCCTTCCTCGTCGCTCGTGATCAGGAACGCGATCGTGCCGCGGTGGCCGGGATGGGCCGCGACGAATTCCTCGGACGCGACGACGAATGCCGCGAGCGATGTCTTCATGTCGGCCGCGCCGCGGCCGTACAGCTTGCCGTCACGATGGGCGGGGATGAACGGCGGCGAGCTCCACTGCTCGAGCGGGCCGGTCGGCACGACGTCGGTGTGGCCCGCGAACGCGAGCAGCTTGCCGTCGCGGCCGTCGGTGCCGCGCTTGACGGCCCACAGGTTGGTCACGCCGTGCGACGCGATGGTCTCGCATTCGAAGCCGAGCGCGGTGAGGCGCTCGGTCATGATCTGCTGGCAATGCTGGTCGTCGGGCGTCACGGACGCGCGGGCGATCAGCTGTTCGGTAAGGGCTAGGGTGGCGGACATGGTTCGGACCACTTTCGATAAAAAATGCCGGCGCGGTGGCCGGCAGCGACAAGACGTCGGGCTGCGCCGACAGGCGCAGCGCGGGCAGCCCTATGCGGCAAACAGCGCCGCGTATTGATCGGCCGCGAAGCCGAGCGATTTCACGCGGCCGTTGACCACCAGCACGGGGCGCTTGATGACCGACGGCTTGTGGATCATCAGCGCGACCGCGCCGGCCTTCGTTTCGGCGGCCGCCTTCATCGCGTCGTCCAGGCCGCGCCACGTCGTGCCGCGCTTGTTGACGAGCGCGTCGAGCGACACGTCCTTCAGCCAGTCCTCGACGAGCGGTGCGCTGACACCGAGCTTCTTGAAGTCGTGAAACTCGAATTCGACGCCGTGATCGTCGAGCCACACGCGGGCCTTCTTCACGGTGTCGCAGTTCGGAATGCCGTAGACGACCACGGTGTGCGGCTTTGCCATCAGTCGCCTCGCAGCAGCTCGTTCAGGCCGACCTTCGCGCGGGTCTTCGCGTCGACCTTCTTGACGATCACCGCGCAGTACAGGCTGTGCGAGCCATCCTTCGACGGCAGGTTGCCGGCGACCACGACCGAGCCGGCCGGGATGCGGCCGTAGCTGACTTCGCCCGTCTCGCGATCGTAGATCTTGGTGCTCTGACCGAGGTACACGCCCATCGAGATCACCGAGTTTTCCTCGACGATCACGCCTTCGACGACTTCCGAGCGCGCGCCGATGAAGCAGTTGTCTTCGATGATGACCGGGTTCGCCTGCAGCGGCTCGAGCACGCCGCCGATGCCGACGCCACCCGACAGGTGCACGTTCTTGCCGATCTGCGCGCACGAACCGACCGTTGCCCACGTGTCGACCATCGTGCCTTCGTCGACGTACGCGCCGATGTTGGTGTACGACGGCATCAGCACGACGTTCTTCGCGATGAACGAGCCGCGGCGCGCGATGGCCGGAGGGACGACGCGGAAGCCGCCCGCGGCGAAATCTTCAGCCGTGTAGTTCGCGAACTTCGACGGCACCTTGTCGTAGAACTGCGAGTAGCCGCCGGCGGGCATCGGTGCGTTGTCCTCCAGGCGGAACGACAGCAGCACGGCCTTCTTCAGCCACTGGTGCACGGTCCAGTTGCCGTCGATCTTCTCGGCCACGCGCAGCGCGCCTTTGTCGAGCTGCTCGATCGCGTGCGCGACGGCTTCGCGGACGTCGGCCGGTGCGGCCTTCGGCGACAGCTCGGCGCGGTTTTCCCAGGCGGTATCGATGATTTGCTGAAGTTGTTGCGACATGTTCGTTTTCGCAGGAGATGGATGGAATTGATCGGATGGACGATTACCGCGCGAGAGAGCGGCAGAAATCGACGATGCGTTGCGCGCCCTCGACGCATTCGGGGGTGCCCGCGACGAGCGCGATCCGGATGAAATCGCGGCCCGGATTCGTGCCGTGCGCGTCGCGCGCCAGGTACGAGCCGGGCAGAACCGTCACATTATAGTCGGCGTACAGGCGGCGGGCGAACTCGGTGTCCGACAGCCCGGTGCGCGACACGTTGGCCCACAGGTAGAACGCCGCGTCGGGCAGCTTCACGTCGATCACGTCGGCCAGCAGCGGCGTGACGGTATTGAACTTCTGCAGGTACAGCGCGCGGTTCTCGCGCACGTGCGCCTCGTCGTTCCACGCGGCGATGCTCGCGTGCTGCCAGACCGGCGACAGCGCCGCGCCGTGGTACGTGCGGTACAGCAGGAATTTCTTCAGCAGCGCCGCGTCGCCGGCGACGAAGCCCGAGCGCATGCCCGGCACGTTCGAGCGCTTCGACAGGCTCGACAGCATCACGAGCCGCTCGAAGCCGCGGCCGAGGCGGTGCGCGGCCTCGAGGCCGCCGAGCGGCGGCGCCGCTTCGTCGAAATAGATTTCCGAATAGCACTCGTCGGACGCGATCACGAAACCGTGGCGGTCGGACAGCGCGAACAACTCGCGCCAGTCGTCGAGCGTCAGCACGGCGCCCGTCGGGTTGCCCGGCGAGCAGACGTACAGCAGTTGCGTGCGCGCCCAGACCGCGTCCGGCACGGACGCGTAGTCGCACGCGAAGTTGCGGGCCGGGTCGCTGTTCGCGAAATAGGGTTCGGCACCGGCCAGCAGCGCGGCGCCTTCGTAAATTTGATAGAAAGGATTCGGACAGAGTACGATCGCCTTCTCGCCCTGTTCGGACGGGCGTGCGTCGATCACCGTCTGCGCAAGCGAGAACAGCGCCTCGCGCGACCCCGACACGGGCAGCACCTGCGTGGCCGGATCGATGGCCGGCAGCCCGTAGCGGCGCTCGAGCCAGTGCGCGATCGACGTGCGCAGCGCGTCCGAGCCGGCGGTGGCCGGGTACGACGCGAGACCGTCGAGCGCTGCGACCACGGCGTCGCGGATCAGCGCCGGGGTGGCATGTTTGGGCTCGCCGATGCCGAAGCTGATCGGTTTGAGGGCGCCGGAGGGCGTCACGTCCTTGAACAGGGCGCGCAGCTTTTCGAAGGGATAGGGCTGGAGCGAGTCGAGTCGAGGGTTCACGGGCGAAGCGGCCATCGCGGCCGGTTGGAGCGAAAGAAGCGGCGGGCGCGCCGCGCGGCTGCGAACGGGCGCCGATGGCGCGCGGGTCGCAACGGACGATTATAGCGTGACGGAATGCGGTCACGGCCTGCCGGAACGGCGGCCGGGCCGGTCGAATAAAGGGTATTGAACCAAATGAATAACGCGGTACGCGGCAGCCTGCCGACGCTGGCCATCCTGATCGGCGCATCGGTATGGGGCCTGATCTGGTATCCGCTGCGGATTCTGGCATCGCTCGGCGTGACGGGCACGCTGGCGAGCGCGCTGACGAGCCTCGTCGCCTTCCTGTTCGTGATCGTCGCGCGACACCGCACGATCGCGACGCTGCGCTGGCACTGGGTGCTGCCCGGCATCGCGGTGACGGCCGGCGTGACGAACCTCGGGTTCGTGTGGGGCACGATCCACGGTGAAGTGCTGCGCGTGATGCTGCTGTTCTACCTGACCCCCGCGTGGACCGCGATCTACGCACATTTCCTGCTGCGCGAGCGGCTGACCTGGGCCGGCGCGGGGCTCGCGGCGCTGTCGATCGGCGGCGCGATGCTGATGCTGTGGTCGCCGAAGCTCGGCCTGCCGCTGCCGGCCAGCCCGGCGGAATGGGCCGGTCTCGCGGCCGGGTTGAGTTTCGCGATGAGCAACGTGCTCGTGATCAAGGCGAGCCGCGAGCTGCCGGAGATGCGCGCCGAGATGCGCACCGCGACGCTGTTCGGCGGCGCGGCCGTGTTCGGCGCGATCGCGTCGCTGTTCGAGGGGATACCGGCTGCGCCGGCGGGCGGCCACCTCGGCACGGCCGCGCTGATCATCGTCGCGATCGGCGTGACGATGGCGTCGAACAACCTGCTCGTGCAGTACGGGCTGGCGCGCGTGCCGGCGAACCGTGCGTCGATCATCATGCTGTTCGAGATCGTGATCACCGCGCTGTCGGCGTGGGTGTTCGCGAACGAGCTGCCGACCGCGCGCGAGTGGGCGGGCGGCGCGTGCATCGTGCTGGCGACGCTGCTGTCGAGCCGGGTCCATCGCGCCGCGCCGGCACCGGATAAACCCGGCGACGGTCGGGACGGCGCACGCGCGATGGTATGATGGAAGCCGTTTGCGGGGCCCAACGCTGTATGCGCGCGGCCCCGCTTTTGAATTCCGGGGCGCATCGCGCGCATGGGCCGTCCGGCCTCGCGCAGTGCGGCTCCGTCCGTTTCACACCTTCTTCACATCCGATACCGCCGTGCGTCTGAGCTCGATCAAACTCGCTGGCTTCAAATCCTTTGTCGATCCCACGCATTTCCAGGTTCCGGGCCAGCTTGTCGGCGTGGTGGGCCCGAACGGGTGCGGCAAGTCCAACATCATCGATGCCGTGCGCTGGGTGCTCGGCGAGTCGCGCGCGTCCGAGCTGCGCGGCGAATCGATGCAGGACGTGATCTTCAACGGCTCGACCGCCCGCAAGCCCGGCAGCCGGGCCAGTGTCGAACTGATCTTCGACAACTCCGACGGCCGCGCGGCCGGCCAGTGGGGCCAGTACGGCGAGATCGCCGTGAAGCGCGTGCTCACGCGCGACGGCACGTCGAGTTACTACATCAACAACCTGCCGGCGCGCCGCCGCGACATCCAGGACATCTTCCTCGGTACCGGCCTCGGGCCGCGTGCGTACGCGATCATCGGGCAGGGCATGATCGCGCGGATCATCGAGGCGAAGCCGGAAGAGCTGCGCGTGTTCCTCGAGGAAGCCGCGGGCGTGTCGAAGTACAAGGAACGCCGCCGCGAAACCGAGAACCGCCTGCACGACACGCGCGAGAACCTGACGCGCGTCGAGGACATCGTCCGCGAACTCGGCGCGAACCTCGAGAAGCTCGAGGCGCAGGCCGTCGTGGCCACCAAGTACAAGGAACTCGTCGCCGATGGCGAGGAGAAGCAGCGCCTGTTGTGGCTGCTGCGCAAGAACGAGGCCGCCGGCGAGCAGCAGAAGCAGCAGCGCGCGATCGAACAGGCGCAGATCGACCTGGAGGCGCAGACGGCAAAGCTGCGCGAGGTCGAGGCGCAACTCGAGACGCTGCGCGTGGCGCACTACTCGGCAAGCGACGCGATGCAGGGCGCACAGGGTTCGCTTTACGAAGCGAACGCCGAGGTGAGCCGCCTCGAAGCCGAGATCAAGTTCATCGTCGAATCGCGCAATCGCGTGCAGGCGCAGATCGCCGCACTCAATGCGCAGCGCGAGCAATGGCGCGCGCAGGCCGAGAAGGCGCAGGACGAGCTCGAAGAGGCCGAAGAAGCGCGCGCGATGGCCGACGAGAAGGCCGCGCTCGCCGAAGACAACGCCGCCGCGAAGCACGACGCGCTGCCGGCGCTCGAAGCGAAATTCCGCGATGCACAGGCGCAGCTCAACGACGAGCGCGCGCGGATCGCGCAGACCGAACAGTCGCTGAAGCTCGAAGCGGCACACCAGCGTAACGCCGACCAGCAGCTCCAGCAGCTTCAGCAGCGCCATGAGCGCCTGAAGAGCGAAGCGGGCGGGCTCGATGCGCCGGATGAAGCGCAGCTCGAGGAGCTGCGCATGCAGCTCGCCGAGCAGGAAGAGATCCTGGCCGAAGCGCAGGCGCGCCTCGCCGACGCGCAGGAAACCGTGCCGCGCCTCGATGGTGAACGCCGTGCCGCGCAGGAGCGCGTGCAGGCCGAAGCCGCGCAGATCCACCAGCTCGAGGCGCGCCTCGCCGCGCTGAAGCAGCTGCAGGAAAACGTGCAGACCGAAGGCAAGGTGCAGCCGTGGCTCGACAAGCACGAACTCGGTGCGCTGCCGCGTCTGTGGAAGAAGCTGCATGTCGAAGCGGGCTGGGAAGCCGCGCTCGAAGCCGTGCTGCGCGAGCGCCTCGCCGCGCTCGAAGTGTCGAATCTCGACTGGGTGAAGGCATTCGCCACCGATGCACCGCCCGCGAAGCTCGCGTTCTACGCGCCGCCCGCGGCCGGCGAACCGCCGGCGGCCGTGGCCGGCCTGCGTCCGGTGCTGTCGCTCGTGCGCATCGACGATGCGGGCATCCGCGCGGTGCTGAACGACTGGCTCGGCAACGTGTACGTCGCCGACGACATCGCGCAGGCACTTGCAACGCGCAGGCAACTGCCGGCAGGCGGCTCGTTCGTCGTCAAGGCCGGCCATATCGTCACGCGTGTCGGCGTGCAGCTGTATGCCGCCGATTCGGAGCAGGCCGGGATGCTGGCCCGCCAGCAGGAAATCGAAAACCTGACGCGCCAGGTGCGTGCGCAGGCGCTGCTCGCCGACGAGGCGCGCACGGCCGCCGTGCGTGCGGAAGCCGCGCACACGCAGGCCACGCAGGCGCTCGGCGACGTGCGTGCACAGGCCGAGCGGGCGACGCAGCGCGTGCACGCGCTGCAGATGGACGTGCTGAAGCTCGCGCAGGCGCACGAACGTTACACGCAGCGCAGCACGCAGATCCGCGAGGAACTCGAGGAAATCGGCGCGCAGATCGAAGAGCAGCGCGCGATGCGCGCGGAGTCGGAAGCGAATTTCGAGCGTTTCGACGGCGAACTTGCAGAACTGCAGGCGCGCTTCGAGGACAACCAGCTCGCATTCGAGGCGCTCGACGAATCGCTGACGCAGGCGCGTCAGGAAGCGCGTGACCTGGAGCGCGGCGCGAACGACGCGCGCTTCGCAGCACGCAATGCAGTGACGCGGATCGACGAGCTCAAGCGCAGCATCCAGGTCGCGCACGAGCAGAGCGAGCGCGTCGCCGGATCGCTGGAAGACGCGCGCGCCGAGCTCGAGACGATCAACGAGCAGACCGCGCACACGGGCCTGCAGGACGCGCTCGAGATTCGCGCGGTGAAGGAAGAGGCACTGCAGGCCGCGCGGATCGAACTCGACGACCTGACCGCCAAACTGCGCGCGTCGGACGAGCAGCGGCTCGTCGCCGAGCGCTCGCTGCAGCCGCTGCGCGATCGCATCACCGAATTGCAGTTGAAGGAGCAGGCCGCGCGCCTGTCGGTCGAGCAGTTCGCGGAGCAACTGACGACGGCCGAGGTCGACGAGGAAGCGCTGCGCGAGAAGCTCACGCCGGATCTGAAACCGTCGTACCTGCAGGGCGAAGTCACGCGCCTGAACAACGCGATCAACGCGCTCGGCCCGGTGAACATGGCCGCGCTCGACGAGCTGAAGGCCGCGAGCGAGCGCAAGGTGTTCCTCGACGCGCAGTCGGCCGACCTGATCGACGCGATCACGACGCTCGAGGACGCGATCCACAAGATCGACCAGGAAACCCGCACGCTGCTGCAGGGCACCTTCGACGAAGTCAACCGCCACTTCAGCGACCTGTTCCCGCGCCTCTTCGGTGGGGGCCAGGCGAAGCTGATCATGACGGGCGACGAAATCCTCGATGCCGGCGTGCAGGTGATGGCGCAGCCGCCGGGCAAGAAGAACGCGACGATCCACCTGCTGTCGGGCGGCGAGAAGGCGCTGACGGCCACCGCACTGGTGTTCGCGATGTTCCAGCTGAACCCTGCGCCGTTCTGTCTGCTCGACGAGGTCGACGCGCCGCTCGACGACGCGAACACCGAGCGTTTCGCGAATCTCGTGCGCGCGATGTCCAACAAGACGCAGTTCCTGTTCATCTCGCACAACAAGATCGCGATGGAAATGGCGCAGCAGCTGATCGGCGTGACGATGCAGGAGCAGGGCGTGTCGCGGATCGTCGCGGTGGACATGGAAACCGCCGCGGGTTTTGCCCAGAATTGACGTTTGACGAAACCGGACCGCGTTCGCGCGGCGCATGGGCGCCCGTTCGCGGTTCCGACGAACAAGAATTGCTGATGGAGCGTGCATGGACGAGTTGACACTCGGTTTGATCGGCGCGGGCGCCGTCGTGGTGGGCGGCGTCGTGGTTTACAACGCATGGCAGGGCGCGAAGGTGCGGCGCAGGATGCCGCGCCCGATGCCGGAAGAAGCGGCCGAGGCGATGAATCGCCCCGAACGCGAAGAAGAATTGCCGTTCATCGAGCCGGTGCGTCAGCCGGTGCGGCGCGAGCCCGCGGCGCCGGCTCCGGCGGCCGCCACAGCCGGCACGCCGGCCGAAGTCGCACGCGTCGAGCCGACGTTCGGTGGTGTAGCGCCGGCCGACATGCCGGCCGATCTGCAGGCCGAGGCGACCGGTGTCGATACACCGGCCGAGTCGGTCGAGCCGGTTGCCGGCGAGGAAGCCGCACCGGCCTCCACGCACGAAACGCATGCTGAACCGGCGGAGCTGGCCGAACCCGTGCTACCGGCTGCCACGACGATCTCGTCGGCACCGCCGGCGATCGTCGACCGCCGGATCGACTGCATCGTGCCGATCCGCCTCGGCGGGTTGCTGCCGGGCGACAAGATCCTGCCGGCTGCGCAGCGGCTGCGCCGCGCGGGCAGCAAGCCCGTGCATATCGAAGGCAAGCCGGAGGGCGGCCAGTGGGAGTTGCTGCAGAACGGCGTGCGCTACGAGGAACTGCGTGCGGCCGCGCAGCTCGCGAACCGCAGCGGTGCACTGAACGAGCTCGAGTTCTCCGAATTCGTGACGGGCGTCCAGCAGTTCGCCGACGCGATCGACGGCGCGCCGGAATTCCCGGACATGATGGAAACGGTCGCGATGGCGCGCGAGCTCGACGCGTTCGCCGCGCAATGCGACGCGCAACTGTCGATCAACGTGATGTCGGACGGCGCGCCGTGGTCGGCGAACTACGTGCAGGCGGTCGCGTCGCAGGACGGGCTGCTGCTGTCGCGCGACGGCACGCGTTTCGTGAAGCTCGACGCGAAGCAGAACCCGGTGTTCATGCTGCAGTTCGGCGACACGAACTTCCTGCGTGACGATCTCACGTACAAGGGCGGCAACATGATCACGCTGGTGCTCGACGTGCCGGTCGCCGAAGAGGACATCCTGCCGTTCCGGCTGATGTGCGACTACGCGAAATCGCTGTCCGAACGGATCGGCGCACGCGTGGTCGACGATTCGCGCCGGCCGCTGCCGGAATCGACGCTGGTCGCGATCGATCAGCAACTGATGAAGCTGTACGCGAAGCTCGAGGAAGCAGGTATCCCGGCCGGTTCGCCGGTCACGCGCCGCCTCTTCAGCCAGTAACGCGAACGCGCGGACGGCGGGCGTCGACGCCCGCCGTTCGTCGCTGCAGCGCACACGTTGCTGTTTGCGCTGCAGCACGCGCATCGGGCGCGCATTGCACGCCCCGCCGCGGCGGCAAACTGAGATAATCGGGCATCCGATTTTCTCAGAACGACTCTGCCGCCAGCATGGCCCGAACCCAAGCCGAACCGCCAGCCAGCCAGCCCGACGCGCGCGCCGCGTGGCTGCGCGATCAACTCGAGCGGGCGAACTACGCCTACTACGTGCTCGACCAGCCGGATCTGCCCGACGCCGAATACGACCGGTTGTTCCGCGAACTGCAGCAGCTCGAAACCGACCATCCCGAACTCGTGACGCCCGATTCACCGACGCAACGCGTCGGTGGCGAGGCGGCCGGCGGCTTCACGCCGGTCGTCCATGACGCGCCGATGCTGTCGCTGAACAACGGCTTCGCCGACGAGGACATCGCCGCATTCGACAAGCGTGTCGCCGACGCGCTCGACAAGACGACCGATCTCGCCGGCTCGGTGACGGAGCCTGTCGAATACGCGTGCGAGCTGAAGTTCGACGGCCTCGCGATCTCGCTGCGCTACGAGCAGGGCGTATTCGTGCAGGCGTCGACGCGCGGTGACGGGACGACGGGCGAGGACGTGACCGAGAACGTGCGCACGATCCGCTCGATTCCGCTGAAGCTGAAGGGTAAGCATGTGCCGGCCGTACTCGACGTGCGCGGCGAGGTGCTGATGTTCAAGCGCGATTTCGCGCGCCTGAACGAACGCCAGCGCGCGGCCGAGCAGCGCGAATTCGCGAACCCGCGCAACGCGGCGGCCGGTAGCTTGCGCCAGCTCGACTCGAAGATCACCGCGCAGCGTCCGCTGTCGTTCTTCGCGTACGGGATCGGCGTGCTCGACGGGATGCCGATGCTCGATACGCACAGCGCGCTGCTCGACTGGTACGAGTCGCTCGGCCTGCCCGTGAACCGCGAGCGCGAGGTCGTGCAAGGCGCCGAAGGCTTGCTCGGTTTCTTCCGCAAGATTGGCGAGAAGCGCGAATCGCTGCCGTACGACATCGACGGTGTCGTCTACAAGGTCAACCGGCGTGACGAGCAGGAGCGCCTCGGCTTCGTGTCGCGCGCGCCGCGCTTTGCGCTCGCGCACAAGTTCCCCGCGCAGGAAGCGCTGACCAAGCTCGTCGCGATCGACGTGCAGGTCGGCCGCACGGGCGCGATCACGCCGGTCGCGCGCCTCGAGCCCGTGTTCGTCGGCGGTGCGACCGTGACAAACGCGACGCTGCATAACGAGGACGAAGTACGACGCAAGGACATCCGGATCGGCGATACCGTGATCGTGCGCCGCGCGGGCGACGTGATCCCCGAGGTGGTCGGCGCGCTGCTCGACCGGCGCCCGGCCGATGCGGCCGAATTCGTGATGCCGACCGAATGTCCGGTGTGCGGTTCGAAGATCGAGCGCCTGCCGGACGAGGCGATCGCGCGCTGCACGGGCGGCCTGTTCTGCCCGGCACAGCGCAAGCAGGCGCTGTGGCACTTCGCGCAGCGCCGCGCGCTCGACATCGACGGGCTCGGCGAGAAGATCATCGACCAGCTCGTCGAGCTGAATCTCGTGCGCACGCCGGCCGACCTGTTCAATCTCGGCTTTGCGACGCTCGCCGAGCTCGACCGGTTCGCCGAGAAGTCGGCACAGAATCTGCTCGACTCGCTCGAGAAGGCGAAGCATACGACGCTCGCGCGCTTCATCTACGGGCTGGGTATCCGTCATGTGGGCGAATCGACCGCGAAGGATCTCGCGAAGCATTTCGGCTCGCTGACGCCGATCATGGACGCATCGATCGAAGAACTGCTCGAAGTCAACGACGTCGGGCCGATTGTCGCCGAGTCGCTCCATCAGTTCTTCGCGGAAGAGCACAACCGGACCGTGATCGAGCAGTTGCGCGCACCGGGCAAGGTCACGTGGCCGGAAGGGCCGCCTGCGCCGAAGGCGCCGCAGGGCGTGCTGGCCGGCAAGACGGTCGTGCTGACGGGCACGCTGCCGACGCTCACGCGCGATGCCGCGAAGGAAATGCTCGAAGCGGCGGGCGCGAAGGTCGCCGGTTCGGTATCGAAGAAGACGGATTACGTGGTCGCGGGCGCCGAAGCCGGCAGCAAGCTCGTGAAGGCCGAGGAACTCGGCATCCCCGTGCTGGACGAAGACGGTCTGCACCAACTCCTGGAGGGCAATACGCCATGATTCGCGAGATCCTGAAGATGGGCGATCCGCGCCTGCTCGAAGTCGCCAAGCCGGTCGAGCGGTTCGATACCCCCGAACTGCACGAGATCGTCGCGGACATGTTCGAGACGATGCACCATGCGAACGGCGCCGGGCTGGCCGCGCCGCAGATCGGCATCGGGCTGCAGCTCATCATCTTCGGCTTCGGCAACAACAACCGCTACCCGGATGCGCCGCCGGTACCGGAGACCGTGCTGATCAACCCGAAGGTCGAGTACATGCCGCCGGACATGGAAGAGGGCTGGGAGGGCTGCCTGTCGGTGCCGGGCATGCGCGGCGTCGTCAGCCGCTACGCGAAGGTGCGTTACAGCGGCTTCGACCAGTACGGCGAGAAGATCGATCGCGTCGCCGACGGTTTTCACGCGCGCGTCGTCCAGCACGAATACGATCACCTGATCGGCAAGCTGTATCCGATGCGGATCACCGACTTCACGCGCTTCGGTTTCACGGAAGTGCTGTTCCCGGGGCTCGATCCGGCGTCCGACGACTGATCGCCCGGCGTTCCAGGTCTCTCGCAGGAAACAAAAAAGCCCGCTTGCGCGGGCTTTTTCATTGCGTGGCGCACGTGTGTGCGCTCGCGGTCAGAACGTCTCGTCGGCCGACAGATAGCGCCATTGTCCCTGCGGCAGCGCGCCGAGCATCACGCGGCCCATCCGCACGCGCTTCAGGCCGATCACGTCGAGGCCCACCAGTTCGCACATGCGGCGGATCTGGCGTTTCTTGCCTTCGCGCAGCACGAAGCGCAACTGCTCGCCGTTCTGCCAGCTCACCATCGCGGGCTTCAGCGCGACGCCGTCGAGCTCGAGGCCGTGACGCAGCTTCGCGAGCGATTCCGCGGGGAAGTGCTGGTCGATGTCGATCAGCCGTTCGCCGAAGCGCACGCGCACCAGGTACTCCTTGTCGATGTCCGACTGCTCGCCGATCAGCTGTTTCGCGACCACGCCGTTCTGCGTCAGCACGAGCAGGCCGGTCGAATCGATGTCCAGGCGGCCGGCCGGTGCGAGTGCGTGCAGGTGCTGCGGCGAGAAGCGCACCGGCGAATGGTCGCCGCTCCAGCGGTTCGCGCGCGTGATCAGCACGGCGGCGGGCTCGTAGCCGTCTTCCGCCTGGCCCGACACGTAACCGACCGGCTTGTGCAGCAGGATCGTCACTTGCGCGGCCTGCGCGGCGCTGGCCCGTTCGTCGATCTCGATTTTCTGGTCGGCGCGGACCTTGGTGCCGAGCGTGTCGATGCGTTCGCCGTCGACAAGCACCCAGCCCTTTTCGATCCATTCGTCAGCTTCGCGGCGCGAGCACATGCCGAGCTCGGACATCCGCTTCGACAGGCGCATCAGGCCCGTTTCGTCGCCGTAGTCGACGTCGGCCGAGGCGCGCTTGACCGGTTGCGCGGTCTTGACCGCACCGAACGAGCGACGCTCGCCGTCGCGTGCGGGGCGGGCCGGGCGGTCGCCGAAGCTGCGCTTCGCACCTTCGCCGGCAGGCTTGTCGCGATACGACGGGCGCTTGCCGTCGTCGGCGCCTGCGCGGCGCGGTCGGTCATCGTCGTTGCGGCGCGGCGGGCGATCGGACGACGTGCGGCGGTCGCCGAAGCTGCGTTTTGCGCCTTCGCCGGCTGCGTTGTCGCGATAAGGTGCGCGTGCGCCGCCTTCACTGGAACCTGCGCGACGCGGCCGTGAGTCGTCATCGCGACGCGGCGGACGATCCGACGACGTGCGGCGGTCGCCGAAGCTGCGTTTTGCACCTTCACCGCCTGCGTTGTCGCGATACGGTGCACGTGCACCGCCTTCGCTGCCCGCGCGACGCGGCCGTGAGTCGTCATCGCGACGCGGCGGGCGATCGGACGACGGGCGACGGTCACCGAAGCTGCGCTTTGCGCCTTCGCCACCGGCGTTGTCGCGATAAGGTGCGCGTGCGCCGCCTTCACTGGAACCTGCGCGACGCGGACGTGCATCGTCATCACGACGCGGCGGGCGATCGGACGACGTACGGCGGTCGCCGAAGCTGCGCTTTGCGCCTTCGCCGGATGCGTTGTCACGATAAGGTGCGCGTGCGCCGCCTTCACTGGAGCCCGCACGACGCGGACGTGCATCGTCATCGCGACGCGGCGGGCGATCGGACGACGTGCGACGATCGCCGAAGCTGCGCTTCGCGCCTTCACCGGCCGCGTTGTCGCGATAAGGGGCACGCGTGCCGCGTTCGGCACCGCCGTCACGCGGCGCACGCTTGGCCGGGGCGCGATCCGCGCCCGGGCGTTCGGCGCCCGCGGCGGCGCGCGGCTTGAACGGGCGGTCGCCGGCGGCGGCCGGGGACGCCTTCTTCGGGCGGGCCGGCTTGTCCCCCGCGGGCGGGGCAGCGGGGCGTACCGCCTTGCGTGCGACGAGGCTGCCGGAGCGGACAGGGGCGCGGGTCGGCGACGCCGGCTTCGGATTCTTGACGGTTAATTTGGTGCGCATAAACGCTGGAATTCATTCAGACTGCGATCGCACGCAGCAATTCGGTTTCGAGCTGGATCTGCAGGCGGTTGTCGGACAGGCCGGCACCCGCAAGCAGGAAGATGTCCTCGACGCGTTCGCCGAGCGTATTGATCCGCGCCGCGTGGACGCCGATCCGATGCTCGGCGAGTACGCGCGCGATCGAATAGAGAAGGCCCGGCCGGTCGTTGGCCGACACGGACAGGATGTAGTACTGGCCGCGCTCGTCGGCCCGCAGGTCGACGCGCGGCGTGATCGGAAACGTCCGGGACAGCCTCGACAGGCGGCCCTTGGACGGCTCCGGCAGCGGCGCGGTTTCGGTGAGCCTCGACGCGAGTTGCTGCTCGACGAGATTCGCGATGTCGCGATACCGCACGTCACGCTCGGTCTGCGTGACGATGAAGTTGTCGAGTGCATAGCCGTGCCGCGTCGTGCTGACGCGCGCGTCGAGCACCGACAGCCCGTTGCGGTCGAAATACGCACAGATGCCTGCGAACAGGTCGGGGCGGTCCTTCACGTACACGAGCACCTGCAGCGCATCGCCGATCGGCGACGGCCGCGCGCGGACGATCGCGGTTTCGGCATTCACATGCCGGTACAGCACGCGTGTCTGCCACGCGATGTCGGCCGCGTCGTGACGCAGGAAAAAGCCGACGTCGAGCTGATCCCACAGCGTGCGATGCGCGTCGTCGGGCACGGTCTCGAGGCGCAGCAGCGCGAGCGCCTGCTCCTGCCGCGACTTCAGCTCCGAATGCGCGTCGGGGTTGGCCCCGCCGAGCACCGCGAGCGTGATGCGGTACAGGTCCTCGAGCAGCTTGCCCTTCCACGTGTTCCACACCTTCGGGCTCGTGCCGCGGATATCGGCGACGGTCAGCAGGTACAGCGCGGTGAGGTACCGTTCGTTGCCGACGACTTCGGCAAAGCGCTTGATGACTTCGGGGTCGCTCGTGTCCTGCTTCTGCGCGACCTGGCTCATCGTCAGGTGATGCTGGACGAGCCACACGATCAGCGCCGCGTCGTCGCTGGCGATACCGTGCTCGCGGCAGAAGCGCCGTGCGTCGGCCATCCCGAGCGTCGAGTGATCGCCGCCGCGGCCCTTCGCGATGTCGTGGAACAGTGCCGCGACATACAGCACCCAAGGGCGCTCGAAGTTGCCGATCAACTGGCTGCAGAACGGATATTCGTGCGCATGCTCGGCCACCGCGAAGCGGCGGATGTTGCGCAACACCATCAGGATGTGCTGGTCGACCGTGTACACGTGGTACAGGTCGTGCTGCATCTGGCCGACGATGCGGCGGAAATTCAGCAGGTAGCGGCCGAGCACGCTCGTCTGGTTCATCAGCCGGAACGCGTGCGTGATTCCTTCGGGTTGCTGAAGGATCCGCATGAACGTGTCGCGGTTCTGCGGATCGCGGCGCCACGTGTTGTTCATGATCTCGCGCGAGTTGTACAGCGCGCGCAACGTGCGGGCGGACAGGCCCTTCACGCCGCGGGTCGTCTCGTACAACAGGAACGCTTCGAGGATCGCGTCGGGGTGGCGTTCGAACACGCCGTCGTCGACGATCTCGAGCATGCCCTGCTTCTCGACGAAGCGGTCGGGCGACAGCACGCGCGTGATGCCGCTCGTCGCGGGGAACAGCTGCGCCTCGATGTTCTGGATCAGGATCGTCGCGAGCTGCGTGACGGCTTTCGCGGCCCAGTAATAGCGGCGCATCAACTGCTCGCTCGCGCGCTTGGCCTGCGTCGGCTCGTAACCGAAGCTCTCGGCCGCTTGCGTCTGCAGGTCGAACACGAGCATGTCCTGGCGGCGGCCGGCGATCACGTGCAGCCGCGCGCGCAGCGTCTTCAGGAAACCTTCGTTGCGGCGCAGCTCGCGCGCCTCGCGGTCGGTGATGAGCCCGCGCGTGTCGAGTTCGCGCCAGCTGCTGCCGAAACCGGCCGCGCGCGCGATCCAGAGGATCGTCTGCAGGTCGCGCAGCCCGCCCGGGCTTTCCTTCACGTTCGGTTCGAGGCTGTACGGCGTGTCCTGGAATTTCGCGTGGCGCTGGCGCATCTCGAGCACCTTCGCGGTGAAGAACGCGCGGGCGTCGAGCGCCTCGTGGTAGTGCACCGTGAAGCGCTCGAACAGCGCGGTGCTGCCGACGATGCGGCGCGCTTCCAGCAGCGAGGTCTGCACCGTGACGTCCTGCGATGCTTCCTCGATGCATTGCGCGACCGTGCGCACGCTGCTGCCGATCTCGAGGCCGAGATCCCATGCCATGCCGATGAAGCGCTCGATGCGCGCGTCGAGCGCCGGGTCGTGCGCATCGGGCAGCAGCACGAGGATGTCGACGTCGGAATAGGGCGCGAGCTCGCCGCGCCCATAGCCGCCGACGGCGACGAGCGCGAGCGTCGCGGGCAGCCCGCAGTCGTCCCACACGCGCTTCAGCGCTTCGTCGGTGAGTTTCGACAGCGCGTGCATCAGCGACGCGACGTTCGCCGCGCGGCGAAAGCGCTCGAGCATCTCCGTCTTGGCGGCCTTGAATTCGGCGCGCCGCGACAGCGCTTCGGGCGAGGGGGCAGCGTGAGCGCTCATGGGCGGCCGTTCAGGTGCGGGTGGGGCGGGCTGGCGCGACGGCGCTCAGACGGCGGCTGCCGGTTGCGCGAACACGGGGCGCGCCGGCGTGCCGGCGGACACGGTCAGCACGTCGTAGCCGGTTTCGGTGACGAGCACCGTGTGCTCCCACTGCGCCGACAGGCTGCGGTCGCGCGTCTTGACCGTCCACTGGTCGGGCATCGTGCGGATGTCGCGCTTGCCGGCGTTGATCATCGGCTCGATCGTGAAGATCATCCCGGCCTTCAGTTCGATGCCGGTGCCCGGGCGGCCGTAGTGGACGACCTGCGGATCTTCGTGGAACACCGTGCCGATACCGTGGCCGCAGTATTCGCGCACGACGCTGTAGCCCTGCGCTTCCGCGTGCTTCTGGATCGCGTAGCCGATGTCGCCGAGGTGCGCGCCGGGCTTGACCTGGTCGATGCCGAGCCACATGCATTCGTAGGTGGTCTGCACGAGGCGCTTCGCGAGGATCGAACCTTCGCCGACGATGAACATGCGGCTCGTGTCGCCGAAGTAACCGTTCTTGATCACGGTGACGTCGATGTTCAGCGCATCGCCGTTCTTGATCACCTTCTCGCCGGGAATGCCGTGGCAGATCACGTCGTTGACCGAAATGCAGGTGGCCTTCGGGTACGGCGGGTAGCCGGGCGGCTGGTAGTTCAGCGGCGCGGGGATCGTGCCCTGCTCGTTGAGCATGAACTCGTGGCAGAGGCGGTCGAGTTCGGCGGTCGTGACGCCCGCGACGACGTGCGGCGTGATGAAGTCGAGCACTTCGCTCGCGAGACGGCAGGCGACGCGCATCTCGGCGATATCGTGTTCGTTTTTGAGCGTAATAGCCATCGAGGTATGCCTGGAATGCGGTGAATTGATGGATTATCGCACCTTCTGGCAGGCGTCGCAGCCCCTGCCGGCGGCGCGAATGCGGGTTTTCGCGGATTGTCCGGCCGGCTGCCGCGCGGCAAGCGAAAGTGGTGCGCGACTTGAGAGCGGACAAATCGGCGTGCTATACTCTTTGGCTAAGTCGATATCCAATTGCCGAACTTGCCCCATGTTGGGGCGGTGTGGCGGATAGAAGGCTTACGGCACGGGCGTTTTGCACGTGTCGAATCGCAAGCCGGCGCAACCAGGGTGCCGGCCGCGCGGAATTCGCGCCCTTCGGGGTGGGATCGCGCGGCGGTACGGCGGCCGGCTTAAGACCCAACCCTCGTGGAGAATTTACATGGCAGTTACGATGCGCCAAATGCTGGAAGCGGGTGTCCACTTCGGTCACCAGACGCGCTTCTGGAACCCGAAGATGGCTCCGTTCATTTTCGGTCACCGCAACAAGATTCACATCATCAACCTCGAAAAGACGCTGCCGATGTTCACGGACGCACAGAAGTACGTGCGCCAGCTGGCAGCAAACCGCGGCACGATCCTGTTCGTCGGCACGAAGCGTCAATCGCGTGACACGATCGCCCAGGAAGCGCAGCGCGCAGGCATGCCGTACGTCAACGCACGCTGGCTCGGCGGCATGATGACCAACTTCAAGACGCTGAAGGTTTCGATCAAGCGCCTGAAGGACATGGAAGCGGCCGTCGAATCGGGTGAAACCGAGAAGATGAGCAAGAAGGAAGCGCTGCTGTTCGAACGCGAAATCGCCAAGCTGCAGAAGTCGATCGGTGGCGTGAAGGACATGGGCGGCATTCCGGACGCAATCTTCGTCGTCGACGTCGGCTACCACAAGATCGCCGTGACCGAAGCGAACAAGCTGGGCGTGCCGGTCATCGCCGTGGTCGATACGAACCACTCGCCGGAAGGTGTGGATTACGTGATCCCGGGTAACGACGACTCGAGCAAGGCAGTCGCGCTGTACGCTGAAGGCGTGGCCGACGCAATCCTCGAAGGCCGTGCGAACGCGGTCAACGAAGTGGTCCAGGCCGCACGCGGCGACGACGAGTACGTCGAGGAAAACGCGTAACTGGCCCCGAGCCGGCGCAAAAAGGGGGCTCTCAACAGGCCCCCTTTTTTTAAGCTTGTGCGCCGGACCTGATCGCGCCGAATCGGCGCGGGTCCGGAACCGAATCTCGGCCGTTCGCGTCCAAGCGGGCGGCGTTGTGAATACAGACTCAAGGAGCGAATGATGGCGGCAATTACCGCAAGCATGGTGGCAGAACTGCGCGCAAAGACCGACGCACCGATGATGGAGTGCAAGAAGGCGCTGACGGAAGCCGACGGCGATCTGGCCAAGGCTGAAGAGCTGCTGCGCGTCAAGCTCGGCAACAAGGCGAGCAAGGCGGCATCGCGCGTGACGGCAGAAGGCGTCGTCGCATCGTTCGTCGGCGGCAACGCAGGTTCGCTCGTCGAACTGAACTGCGAAACCGACTTCGTCGCGAAGAACGACGATTTCCTCGCATTCTCGAAGACGGTTGCAGAACTCGTCGCGACGCAAAACCCGGCTGACGTGGCTGCGCTGTCGGCACTGCCGCTCGAAGGCTCGACGGTCGACGCAGTGCGCCTGGCACTCGTCGGCAAGATCGGCGAAAACGTCTCGATCCGCCGTTTCGTCCGTTTCGAAACCGCAAACAAGATCGCAACGTACCTGCACGGCGCGCGTATCGGCGTGATCGTCGAGTACACGGGCGCGGAAGAGCAGGTCGGCAAGGACGTCGCGATGCACATCGCGGCAATGAAGCCGGTCGCGCTGTCGTCGGCTGACGTGCCGGCAGAACTGATCGACACGGAACGCCGCGTGGCCGAGCAGAAGGCTGCGGAATCGGGCAAGCCGGCTGAAATCGTCGCGAAGATGGTCGACGGTAGCGTCCAGAAGTACCTGAAGGAAGTGTCGCTGCTGAACCAGACGTTCGTGAAGAACGACAAGCAGACGATCGAGCAGATGCTGAAGGCAGCGAATGCCGCAGTGCAGAAGTTCGCACTGTTCGTCGTCGGCGAAGGCATCGAGAAGCGCCAGGACGACTTCGCCGCCGAAGTGGCCGCGCAAGTCGCAGCAGCAAAGCAGCAGTAAGCCGTAAGCAGTCAGGCAGTATCCGCGGCGGGCGTCCGCTCCGCCGCGGTCGGCGCCGCCGCCGGCCGGCCGGGAAACCCGGTCCGACCGTCGGCGCTTGCCCGAATCAGTATTTCGCCCCTACAGTTCGTGGTTGTCATCCTCTCGTCGCTCGGAAGCCCCTATGTCCAATGCCTATAAACGCGTCCTTCTCAAACTCTCCGGCGAAGCGCTGATGGGCGACGATGCCTTCGGCATCAATCGCGCGACGATCGAACGGATGGTGGCCGATATCGCCGAAGTCGTGCGTCTCGGTACGCAGCTCGCGGTCGTGATCGGTGGCGGTAATATTTTCCGCGGTGTCGCAGGTGGCGCGGCCGGCATGGATCGCGCAACTGCAGACTACATGGGGATGCTCGCGACGATGATGAACGCGCTGGCGCTGCAGGACGCGATGCGCCACGCCGGCATCGAGGCGCGTGTGCAGTCCGCGCTGCGGATGGACCAGGTCGTCGAGCCGTACATCCGGCCCCGCGCGATCCGTCAGCTCGAGGAAGGCCGCGTCGTGATCTTCGCGGCCGGTACGGGCAACCCGTTCTTCACGACGGACACGGCCGCCGCGCTGCGCGGTTCGGAAGTGGGCGCCGAGGTCGTATTGAAGGCGACCAAGGTCGATGGCGTATATTCTGCCGATCCGAAGAAGGATCCGTCGGCCACGCGCTACACGACGATCACGTTCGACGAGGCGATCAGCCGCAACCTGCAGGTGATGGACGCGACGGCCTTTGCGCTGTGCCGCGACCAGAAGCTGCCGATTCGCGTGTTTTCGATCAACAAGCCGGGCGCGCTCAAGCGCATCGTGCTGGGCGAGGACGAAGGTACGCTCGTCCACGTGTAAACTCCCGCGGATGCGGGCCATCGGCCGCGGCGCGCCAGATGCGCCAGGTGGGGTCCGCGTTCTTTGAAGGTTTGAAGGTTCGGAGGTTGAAATGAGTGTCGCTGATACCAAGAAGGGCGTCGAGCAGAAGATGCAGCGCTCGATCGATGCATTCAAGAGCGATCTGGCGAAGATCCGTACGGGCCGTGCGCACACCGGCATGCTCGATCACGTGCAGGTTGACTACTACGGGTCGATGGTGCCGATTTCGCAGGTTGCCAACATGACGCTCGTCGACGCGCGCACGATCGGTGTGCAGCCGTGGGAAAAGCCGATGGTTGCGAAGGTCGAGAAGGCCATTCGCGAAGCCGATCTCGGCCTGAACCCGGCAACGTCCGGCGACCAGATCCGCGTGCCGATGCCCGCGCTGACGGAAGAGCGCCGCCGCGAGCTGACCAAGGTCGTCAAGAGCGAAGGCGAAACGGCCAAGGTCGCGATCCGCAACCTGCGTCGCGACGCGAACGAAGCGCTCAAGAAGCTCGTGAAGGACAAGGAAATCTCGGAAGACGACGAGCGCCGCGCGAGCGACGACGTGCAGAAGCTGACCGACAAGCACGTTGCCGAAATCGACAAGCTCGTGCAGAGCAAGGAAGCCGAGATCATGACGGTCTGACGACCGTCCTCGCGCGCCGCCTTCTTCCCGCATTACTGTCTCAACGGCCATGACCTATACCAGCTCTACCGTTCGCGTGCCTGACGTCGGCGTCGTGCCGCGTCACATCGCGATCATCATGGACGGCAACGGCCGTTGGGCGACCGAACGCCGCTTGCCGCGCGTCGCGGGGCACACCCGCGGCGTCGATGCCGTGCGGGCGGTGGTCGAAGGCTGCGCGCGTGCCGGCGTCGAATACCTGACGCTGTTCGCGTTCAGTTCGGAGAACTGGCGCCGTCCGAACGACGAAGTGTCGTTCCTGATGCGCCTCTTCATCACCGCGCTCGAGCGCGAGGTCGGCAAGCTTCACGCAAACGGGATCCGCCTGCGTGTCGTCGGCGATCTCGACCGTTTCGAGCCGCGCATCCGCGAACTGATCCGCCGCGCCGAAACCAAGACGGCGCGCAATACCCGTCTTACGCTCACCATCGCGGCCAACTACGGCGGCCGGTGGGACATCCTGCAGGCGACGAAGAAGCTCATCGAGCAGGCCGTGCGCGAGGGGCGCGAGGTCGAAGTGACAGAGGACGCGTTCGCGCCGCACCTGGCGATGGCCTATGCGCCGGAGCCCGATCTTTTCATCCGTACCGGTGGCGAGCAGCGCGTCAGCAACTTCCTGCTGTGGCAACTTGCGTACGCCGAATTCTATTTCACCGACAAATACTGGCCGGATTTCGACGGCGCGGCACTGGCCGACGCAATGGCGTCGTATACGGAGCGCGAGCGCCGCTTCGGCCGCACGAGCGCACAGCTCGAACCGCAATCGCAGAACGCCGACTCCCTTTCATGCTGAAAACCCGTGTGATCACGGCGATCGTGATGCTGGCGGTCCTGCTGCCGGTGACGCTGTTCGCGCCGCTCACCGCGTTCGGCGCGCTGATTGGCGTCGTGCTGGTGTTTGCCGCGTGGGAATGGGCGCGCCTGCTCAAGCTCGGCGGCGCCGGCCCGGTCATCTATGCAGTCGTCGCGGCGCTGGCGCTCGCGGCAACGGCGCCGCTCGGCGTCGATGCGGCCTCGTCCCGTCCCCTTTTCATGGCAGCCGGCGTGTTCTGGCTGCTGGTCGGCCCGTTCACGCTGCGGCGCAAGCCGGCGCTTGCGGGCGGCGTATGGCGGCCGTTCCTGCTCGCGGCCGGCCTCGTGGTCTTTGCGGCCTGCTGGCATGCGCTCGTCGCGGCGCGTGCGCAGGGCGTGCCGTTCGTGCTGTCGCTGCTTCTGGTCGTCTGGCTCGCCGATATCGGTGCATACTTCGCGGGCAAGGCTTTTGGAAAGCGTAAACTGGCCATCACGATCAGCCCCGGCAAGAGCTGGGAAGGCGCGATCGGTGGCTGGCTCGCCGTGATGGTCGTCGCCGGTGTCGCGATGGCCGCGCATGCGTTCGAGCCGACCCTGTTTTCCGCGTTCGCCGTGCGCTACGGGATGCCCGGCGCATGGGCCGCACTGACGCTGCTGGTCGCGTATAGCGTGATCGGCGACCTGTTCGAGTCGCTGCTGAAGCGGCAGGCGGGCGTGAAGGATTCGAGCGGACTGCTGCCTGGCCATGGCGGCGTGCTCGACCGTGTCGACGCGCTGCTGCCGGTGCTGCCGCTCGCGATGCTGCTGCTTGGTTAAACCATTATTTCTGTTATGCAAAAACGTCTGACATTGCTCGGTTCCACGGGCTCGATCGGAGACAGCACGCTCGACGTGGTCGCGCGCCATCCCGAGCGCTTCTCGGTCTATGCGCTGACCGCACACCGCAACGGCGACAAGCTGGTCGAGCAATGCCTGCGCTTCGCGCCCGAAGTGGCGGTGGTCGGCGATGCCGCGACGGCCGCGCACGTCGACGCGAAACTGCGCGCGGCGGGTAGCAAGACGACCGTGCTGCACGGGCCGCAGGCGCTCGTCGACGTGTCGAAGAGCGATGGCTGCGACACGGTGGTCGCGGCGATCGTCGGTGCGGCCGGCATGGCGCCGAGCCTCGCGGCCGCGCGCGCCGGCAAGCGCATCCTGCTTGCGAACAAGGAAGCGCTGGTGATGTCGGGCGCGATCTTCATGGACGCCGTGCGCGACCATGGCGCGATCCTGCTGCCGGTCGACAGCGAGCACAACGCGATTTTCCAGTGCATGCCGCGCGACGCGGCCGAGCACGGCGGGATCTCGAAGATCATCCTGACCGCGTCGGGCGGCCCGTTCCGCACGCGCGAGCCGGCCACGCTCGTCGACGTGACGCCGGACGAGGCGTGCAAGCATCCGAACTGGGTGATGGGCCGCAAGATCTCGGTCGATTCGGCGACGATGATGAACAAGGGCCTCGAAGTGATCGAGGCGCACTGGATCTTCGGGCTGCCGGGCGACCGCATCGACGTGCTGATCCACCCGCAGAGCGTGATCCATTCGCTCGTGTCGTATCGCGACGGCTCGGTGCTCGCACAGCTCGGCAACCCCGACATGCGCACGCCGATCGCGTACGCGCTCGCGTTCCCCGAGCGTGTCGATGCGGGCGTCGACCAGCTCGACCTCGCGCAGATCGCCCAGCTGTCGTTCGAGAAGCCCGATTACGCGCGCTTCCCGTGCCTCGCGCTCGCGCTGAAGGCACTTGAGGAAGGCGGCATCGCGAGCGCCGCATTGAACGCGGCGAACGAAGTTGCGGTCGAAGCGTTTCTCGAGCGCCGCATCGGCTTCATGGCGATTGCGGCGACGGTCGACGCCGTGCTCAACACGTTGCCGAACCGTACGCCCGATGGGCTCGAGGACGTCCTGGCGGCGGATGCCGAGGCACGCCGCCTCGCCGCCGAGATCATTGCGAAAGCGCCTGCGCCACGCGTGGAGCGCACTGTCTGAATGGGGTGCTCATGAACGTGCTGGTCGAACTGATCGCGTTTGCGGTGGCGATCGGGGTGCTGGTCGTCGTGCATGAGTACGGACACTATCGCGTCGCGCGCTGGTGCGGCGTGAAGGTGCTGCGTTTCTCGATCGGCTTCGGCCAGCCTGTCGCGCGCTGGGTCAGCCGCAGGACGGGCACCGAGTGGACGCTGTCGGCGCTGCCGCTCGGCGGCTACGTGAAGATGCTCGACGAGCGCGATCCCGGCCCCGGCATCCCGCCCGAGGAGCTCGGCCAGGCGTTCAACCGGCAGTCCGTCTACAAGCGCATCGCCATCGTCGCGGCGGGCCCGATTGCCAACTTCCTGTTGGCAATTGCGCTGTTTTCCATCGTATTTGCCACCGGTGTAACCGAGCCGACCGCGATCGTCGCACCGCCGGCCGCCGGCACGGTGGCGGCGCGCGCGGGCTTCGACGGCAACGAGAAGATCGTGTCGATCCGCAACGCGCAGGGCGGCGAGTCCGAACCGGTGCGATCGTGGTCGGACCTGCGCTGGAAGCTGCTGGCGGCTGCGTTCGACCACCGCGAGATCGTGCTCGGCGCGCGCGACGGCAACACGACGTTCGATTTCCGCGTCGACCTCCGCAATGTTCCCGAAAGTCAGCTCGACGACGATTTCATGGCCCATCTGGGCTTCGAGGCCGGCGGCGGCACGCTGTCGGTCGAGTCGGTGCAGCCCGGCAGCGCGGCGGAGCAGGCGGGCCTGAAGTCCGGCGACAAGCTGGTCGCGCTCGACGGCAAGCCGATCGGCGGCGCGTCACGCTTCATCGATTTCGTGAAACACCATGCGGGCAAGCCGCTCGACCTGCAGATCGAGCGCAATGGCGCCGCACAGACGGTGTCAATCGTGCCGCAGATGCAGCGCGACGACGAATCGGGGCAGCAGATCGGCCGGATCGGCGCGGCGCTGTCGATGCATGCGCCGTCGGTCGACGTGCGATACGGGCCGATCGACAGCCTGCGGCTCGGCGCGCACCGCACGTGGGACATCTCCGTGTATTCGCTGAAGATGTTCGGGCGCATGATCACGGGCAATGCGTCGCTGAAGAACCTGTCCGGCCCGGTGACGATCGCGGACTACGCGGGCAAGAGTGCGCGGCTCGGTCCGTCGGCGTTCCTGTCGTTCCTCGCCCTTGTCAGCATTAGCCTTGGCGTCCTGAACTTGTTGCCGATTCCCGTTTTGGACGGGGGGCATCTGTTATATTATGCGGTTGAAGCCGCGACCGGGAAAGCCGTCTCGGAGCGCTGGCAGCTGATTCTGCAAAGAGCCGGGTTGATCTGCATCGTCGCATTGTCGGCGATCGCGCTGTTCAACGATCTGGCTCGGTTAATCCATTTCTGAAGCGTCAGGCGGCGGCCGCTGGGCAGCCGCCTGATTTGATGCAGCTAAATATTGGGGATGCATGTTGTTCAAACCTCATCGCTTTGTACCTAAGACAGTTGCAGCGGCCGCGCTCGCCGCGCACGGCCTCGCGGCGCATGCAGCGGCACCGTTCGTGGTGCAAGACATCAAGATCGAGGGGCTGCAGCGCGTCGAAGCGGGTTCGGTGTTCGCCTACCTGCCGATCAAGCAGGGCGATACCTTCACGGACGACAAGGCATCCGAAGCAATCCGCGCGCTGTACGCGACGGGCTTCTTCAACGACGTACGCATCGCCACCCAGGGCAACGTCGTGATCGTGCAGGTGCAGGAGCGTCCGGCCATCGCGTCGATCGACTTCACCGGCACGAAGGAATTCGACAAGGACAACCTGACGAAGGCACTGCGCGCAGTCGGCCTCGCCGACGGCCGCTACTACGACAAGGCGCTCGTCGACAAGGCGGAGCAGGAGCTCAAGCGCCAGTACCTCACGCGCGGCTTCTACGCGGCCGAGGTCAAGACGACGGTCACGCCGGTCGACGCGAACCGCGTGTCGATCCTGTTCGCGGTGGCCGAAGGTCCGAGCGCGAAGATCCGCCAGATCAACTTCATCGGCAACAAGGCGTTCAAGACGAGCACGCTGCGTGACGAGATGCAGCTGTCGACGCCGAACTGGTTCTCCTGGTACACGAAGAACGACCTGTACTCGAAGGAAAAGCTCACGGGCGACCTCGAGGCGGTGCGCTCGTACTACCTGAACCGCGGCTATCTCGAGTTCAACATCGATTCGACCCAGGTGTCGATCTCGCCCGACAAGAAGGACATGTACCTGACGGTCACGCTGCACGAAGGCGAGCCGTACACGGTGTCGGGCATCAAGCTGTCGGGCAACCTGCTCGATCGCGAAGCCGAACTCAACAAGCTGATCAAGATCAAGCCGGGTGATCGCTTCTCGGCCGAAAAGCTGCAACAGACCACCAAGTCGATCGTCGACAAGCTCGGTGAGTACGGTTACGCATTCGCGACCGTCAACGCGCAGCCGGACATCGACCAGGCGAACCACAAGGTGAACCTGAACCTCGTCGTCGATCCGAGCCGCCGTGTGTACGTGCGCCGCATCAACGTCGTCGGCAACACGCGTACGCGCGACGAAGTGGTGCGTCGCGAAATGCGCCAGCTCGAAAGCTCGTGGTTCGATTCGAACCGCCTCGCGCTGTCGAAGGATCGCGTGAACCGTCTCGGCTACTTCACCAACGTCGACGTGACGACGGTGCCGGTCGAAGGTACGAACGACCAGGTCGACGTGAACGTGAAGGTCGATGAAAAGCCGACCGGCGCGATCACGCTGGGTGCCGGCTTCTCGTCGACGGACAAGGTCGTGCTGTCGGCCGGCGTGTCGCAGGACAACGTGTTCGGTTCGGGTACCAGCCTGTCGGTGAACGTCAACACCGCGAAGAGCTACCGTACGCTGACCGTCACGCAGGTCGACCCGTACTTCACGGTCGACGGCATCAAGCGGATCACGGACGTCTACTACCGCACGTACCAGCCGCTCTACTATTCGACGAGCTCGAGCTTCCGGATCATCAGCGCGGGCGGCAACCTGAAGTTCGGCATCCCATTCTCGGAAGTCGACACCGTCTACTTCGGCGCGGGCTTCGAGCAGAACCGCCTCGACGTCGATTCGAACACGCCGCAGAGCTACCAGGATTACGTGAACCAGTTCGGCCGCGTGTCGAACACGGTGCCGCTGACGATCGCGTGGTCGCGTGACGCGCGTGACAGCGCGCTGATTCCGAGCCGCGGCTACTTCACGCAGGCGAACATGGAGTACGGCGTGCCGGTCGGCAAGATCCAGTACTACAAGGCCGACCTGCAGGCCCAGTACTACTATTCGTTCTCGCGCGGCTTCATCCTCGGCATGAACCTGCAGGGCGGCTACGGTAACGGTATCGGCAACCCGTACCCGATCTTCAAGAACTACTACGCGGGCGGTATCGGCTCCGTGCGTGGCTACGAGCCGAGCTCGCTGGGCCCGCGCGACACGAAGACGAACGACCCGATCGGCGGTTCGAAGATGCTCGTCGGCAACATCGAACTGACGTTCCCGCTGCCGGGCACGGGCTACGACCGCACGCTGCGCGTGTTCACGTTCCTCGACGGCGGTAACGTGTGGGGCAACGCGCCGGGCGGCACGAGTACGGGCGCCAACGGCCTGCGTTACGGCTACGGTGTGGGTCTCGCGTGGATCTCGCCGATCGGCCCGCTGAAGCTGAGCCTCGGCTTCCCGCTGCAGAAGCACGAAGGCGACCAGTACCAGAAATTCCAGTTCCAGATCGGGACGGCGTTCTGACCGAACGCATGACAACAGCAACGAGAGGGTAATTTTGCTAACCGGTAAGTTTTCGAAACGAGTGATGTGCGCGCTGACCGTTGCGCTGGCCTTGGGCGCGGCAACGGTGCACGCACAGGACGTCGCCCGCATCGCGGCGGTCAATTCGGATCGGATCCTGCGCGAGTCGGTGCCCGCGAAGGCGGCGCAGACGAAGCTCGAAGCCGAGTTCGCGAAGCGTGACAAGGATCTGCAGGATCTGGCGGCGCGCCTGAAGTCGATGTCCGATTCGCTGGACAAGAACGGCGCGTCGCTGTCGGCGGCCGACCGCGCGCAGAAGCAACGCGATCTCGCCCAGCTCGATACCGACTTCCAGCGCAAGCAGCGCGAGTTCCGCGAAGACCTGAACCAGCGCCGCAACGAGGAACTGGCGGCCGTGCTCGAACGTGCGAACAAGGTCATCAAGCAGATCGCCGAGCAGCAGAATTACGACCTGATCGTGCAGGAAGCCGTGTACGTCAGCCCGCGCATCGACATCACCGACAAGGTGCTCAAGGCGCTCGCGTCCGGCTCGACGAACTGAACGGAGCAGACGACGAATGGCATTGACGCTTGAGGAACTCGTAAAGCGGTTCGGCGGCGAGATCGCCGGCGACGCACAGTGCAAGGTGGGCGGGCTCGCACCGCTCGACCAGGCAGGCCCGCAGCAACTCGCGTTCCTCGCGAATCCGAAGTACCTGTCGCAGGTCGAGTCGACCCGCGCCGGCGCGGTGCTGATCGCGCCGAAGGATCTGGAAAAGCTCGGCGCGGCCGCTGGCGGCCGCAACTTCATTGTCACGCCGAATCCGTACGCGTACTTCGCGCGCGTCGCGCAGATGTTCATCGACCTGGCTACGCCGCAGCGTGCCGCCGGCGTGCATCCGAGCGCGACGATCGACCCGGCCGCGCAGGTCGCCGCGAGCGCGGTGATCGGCCCGCACGTGACGGTCGAGGCCGGTGCTGTGATCGAAGACGGCGTGCAGCTCGATGCGAACGTATTCGTCGGCCGCGGCACGACGATCGGCGCGGGCTCGCACCTGTATCCGAACGCGTCGGTGTACCACGGCTGCAAGGTCGGCCCGCGCGCGATCATCCATGCGGGCGCCGTGATCGGCTCCGACGGCTTCGGCTTCGCGCCGGATTTCGTCGGCGACGGCGACGCGCGCACCGGCAGCTGGGTCAAGATCCCGCAGGTCGGCGGCGTCACGATCGGGCCGGACGTCGAGATCGGCGCGAACACGACGATCGACCGCGGCGCGATGGCGGATACCGTCATCGAAGAATGCGTGAAGATCGACAACCAGGTGCAGATCGGCCACAACTGCCGGATCGGCGCCTACACGGTGATCGCCGGCAGCGCCGGGATCGCGGGCAGCACGACGATCGGCCGCCACTGCATGATCGGCGGTGCGGCGGGGATCGCCGGCCACGTGACGCTCGGCGACTATGTCATCATCACCGCAAAATCGGGCGTATCGAAGTCGCTGCCGAAGGCCGGCATCTATACCAGCGCGTTCCCGGCCGTCGACCACGGCGAATGGAACAAGAGCGCCGCGCTCGTGCGCAACCTCGACAAGCTGCGCGAGCGCATCAAGGCGCTCGAAGCCGCGCTCGCCGCCCAGGGCGGCACGGACGCCTGAGCGCATCATGCGAGACCTCGAACCGGGTACGGCCAGCGCAACCGGCCCGGTTTGCCAGACTGGGCCGCACGGCGGCCCGCTTCAGCCTTTGCATCACCACCGCGCAGCCTCTGCGTGAGACGAACCATCATGAGCACTGAAAAAATCAATCTCGACATCCACAAGATCCTCACGCTGCTGCCGCATCGCTACCCGATTCTGCTCGTCGATCGCGTGCTCGAACTCGAACCGCACAAGGGAATCAAAGCGCTGAAGAACGTGTCGATCAACGAGCCGTACTTCCAGGGGCATTTCCCGAAGCGGCCGGTGATGCCGGGCGTGCTGATCCTCGAAGCGCTTGCGCAGGCCGCGGCGCTGCTGACCTTCTCGGAAGAGCAGCCGAAGGATCCGGAGAACACGCTGTACTACTTCGTCGGGATCGACGGCGCGCGCTTCAAGCGTCCGGTCGAGCCGGGCGACCAACTGATTCTGAACGTGACGTTCGAACGCTACATCCGCGGCATCTGGAAATTCAAGGCGGTGGCGGAAGTGGACGGCAAGGTGGCGGCGGAAGCCGAGCTGATGTGCACGGTCAAGACGACCGACGTGGCGCCCTGAGCGACGCGGCACGGACAGGCAACGCAACGCGACACATCACATCGAGAGGCAACGGCGCATGACCAGGATTCATCCCACCGCGATTGTCGAACCGGGCGCGCAGATCGACGAATCGGTCGAGATCGGTCCGTACGCGATCGTCGGTCCGCATGTCACGATCGGCGCGCGGACGACGATCGGCTCGCACAGCGTGATCGAAGGCCATACGACGCTCGGCGAGGACAACCGCATCGGCCATTACGCGTCGGTCGGTGGTCGTCCGCAGGACATGAAGTACAAGGACGAGCCGACGAAGCTCGTGATCGGCAACCGCAACACGATCCGCGAATTCACGACGATCCACACGGGTACCGTGCAGGACGTCGGCGTGACGACGCTCGGTGACGACAACTGGATCATGGCCTATGTGCACATCGGTCATGACTGCACCGTCGGCAACCACGTGATCCTGTCGAGCAACGCACAGATGGCCGGCCACGTCGAGATCGGCGACTGGGCGATCGTCGGCGGGATGTCGGGCGTCCACCAGTTCGTGCGCATCGGTGCGCACTCGATGCTGGGCGGTGCGTCCGCGCTCGTGCAGGACATTCCGCCGTTCGTGATCGCGGCAGGCAACAAGGCCGAGCCGCACGGGATCAACGTCGAAGGGTTGCGCCGGCGCGGTTTCTCGCCCGACGCGATCTCCGCGCTGCGCAGCGCGTACCGCCTGCTGTACAAGAACGGCCTGTCGTTCGAGGAAGCGAAAGTGCAGTTGCGCGAGCTGGCCGCCGCGGGCGGCGAGGGCGACGCAGCCGTGAAGACGCTCGTCGAGTTCATCGACGCGTCGCAACGCGGCATCATCCGCTAAGCGATGCCGCTTCCGACCTCTCAGCTCCGGCTCGCGATGGTGGCCGGCGAACCGTCGGGCGACCTGCTCGGCGCGTCGCTGCTCGGCGGGCTGCGCGAGCGGCTGCCCGAATCGGCCCAGTACTACGGGATCGGCGGGCAGCGGATGATCGCGCAGGGCTTCGACTCGCACTGGCAGATGGACAAGCTGACCGTGCGCGGCTATGTCGAGGCGCTGGGCCAGATTCCCGAGATCCTGCGGATTCGCGGCGAGCTGAAGCGCCAGTTGCTCGCCGAGCGGCCGGACGCGTTCATCGGCGTCGACGCGCCCGACTTCAACTTCAACGTCGAACAGGCCGCGCGCGACGCGGGCATCCCGTCGATCCACTTCGTGTGCCCGTCGATCTGGGCATGGCGCGGCGGCCGGATCAAGAAGATCGCGAAGTCCGTCGACCACATGCTGTGCCTGTTCCCGTTCGAGCCGGCGATTCTCGACAAGGCAGGCGTTGCCTCGACCTACGTCGGCCACCCGCTCGCCGACGAGATTCCGCTCGAACCCGACACGCACGGTGCGCGCATCGCACTCGGACTGCCGGCCGACGGCCCGGTGATCGCGGTGCTGCCGGGCAGCCGGCGCTCGGAAATCGCGCTGATCGGCCCGACGTTCTTCGCGGCGATGGCGCTGATGCAGCAACGCGAGCCCGGCGTGCGGTTCGTGATGCCGGCGGCGACGCCCGCGCTGCGCGCGCTGCTGCAGCCGCTCGTCGACGCGCATCCGAAGCTCGCGCTGACGATCACCGACGGCCGCTCGCAGGTCGCGATGACGGCTGCCGACGCGATCCTCGTGAAGAGCGGCACGGTCACGCTGGAAGCCGCGCTGCTGAAGAAGCCGATGGTGATCTCGTACAAGGTGCCCTGGCTGACCGGGCAGATCATGCGCCGGCAGGGTTACCTGCCGTACGTCGGCTTGCCGAATATCCTGGCGGGGCGTTTCGTCGTGCCCGAGCTGCTGCAGCATTTCGCGACGCCCGAGGCGCTCGCCGATGCGACGCTCACGCAGTTGCGCGACGACGCGAACCGCCGCACGCTGACCGAAATATTTACCGAAATGCATCTTTCGCTGCGGCAGAACACGGCCGCGAAGGCGGCCGAAGCCGTCGTGCGCGTGCTCGAACAACGCAAGGGGCGCGCATGACCGCAGTACGTGCACCACGCCGTCGCGCGTCGAGCGACGAGCAGGGCGGGTTCGATTTCAGCCGTCCCGACGAGATCGTCTGCGGCGTCGACGAAGCGGGCCGCGGCCCGCTCGCGGGGCCGGTGGTGGCCGCCGCGGTGATCCTCGATCCGGCGCAGCCGATCGACGGGCTCGACGATTCGAAGGCGCTGTCCGCGAAGAAGCGCGATGCGCTGTACGAGCTGATCGTCGCGCGCTCGCTGTCGTATTGCGTCGCATCGGCGAGCGTCGACGAGATCGACACGCTGAACATCCTGCACGCAACGATGCTCGCGATGAAGCGGGCGGTCGAAGGGCTGTCGGTCCTGCCGACGCTCGCGCAGATCGACGGCAACCGCTGCCCGACGCTGACGGTACGCGCCGAGGCGATCGTCAGCGGCGACGCGCTCGTGCCGAGCATCTCGGCCGCGTCGATCCTCGCGAAGGTCACGCGTGACCGCATGCTCGTCGACCTGCACGAACGCTTCCCCGTGTACGGCTTCAACGTGCATGCGGGCTACGGCACCGCGAAACACCTTGCCGCACTGCGCGAGCACGGCCCGTGCGAAGCCCATCGGCGCTCGTTCGCGCCGGTTCGTGCGGCACTCGACCTGATTCGATGAAAAGCATTACTTCCCGCGACAACCCGCTGTACAAGCGCCTGAAGGCGCTCGCGGGTTCGACGTCCCATCAGCGCCGCGGCGGCCAGGCGCTGCTCGAAGGATTCCATCTCGCAAGCGCGTACCTCGACACGGGTGCGACGCCCGAGCTGTGCGTCACGACCGAAGGTGCACTCGGCCACGCCGAGGCCCAGGCGATCGTCGCGCGCGTCGATGCGCAACGGATCGTCACGCTGCCCGACGCGCTGTTCGGGCAGTTGTCGAACGTCGTCAACGGCGTCGGCTTCCTGCTGCTCGTCGACCGGCCGGTACAGCCGCTGCCGGCGCGCGTGACGCAGTCGTCGGTCGTGCTCGACGGCGTGCAGGACGCCGGCAACGTCGGCTCGATCCTGCGCAGCGCGGCGGCCGCAGGCGTTCGCCACGTGTTCTGTGCGCCGGGTACCGCGTACGCATGGTCGTCGAAGGTGCTGCGCTCGGGGATGGGGGCGCATTTCCTGCTGTCGATCCACGAGGACGTCGAAGCCGGCGCGCTCGCCGAGCGCCTCGATGTGCCGGTCGCGCTGACCGACTCGCACGGCGCGCAGGCGGTCTATGACTGCGACCTGTCGGGGCCGGTTGCCTGGGTGTTCGGCAACGAGGGGGCCGGCGTGTCGGCGTTCTGGCGCGACGCGGCCACGCATCGCGTGACGATCCCGCAGCCGGGCGGGATGGAGTCGCTGAACGTCGCGGCCGCGGCTGCGGTCTGCCTGTTCGAGCAGGTGCGTCAGCAGCGGCGTGCGTGACGCCGCACGCGTCTTGCTCCGCACCATGAAAAAGGCCGCGTTCGACGCGGCCTTTTTGTTTCCGGCGGCGGCCCTGCGGCCGCCAGCGCCCAGTCTTAGTACGACTGCCGGTCGAGGCGGATTTCCTGCAGGATCGTCGTCGCGATTTCCTCGATCGACTTGTGCGTCGACGACAACCACTTGATCCCCTCGCGGCGCATCATCGCTTCGGCT
This sequence comes from Burkholderia lata, assembly GCF_000012945.1. Classification (NCBI taxonomy): domain Bacteria; kingdom Pseudomonadati; phylum Pseudomonadota; class Betaproteobacteria; order Burkholderiales; family Burkholderiaceae; genus Burkholderia; species Burkholderia lata. The sequence continues at coordinate 2,366,287 of NC_007510.1, read as the reverse complement.
TCGTTGATCTCGTAGCGACAGTTCTCGGGCGCCGCGTACTTGCTGCCCGGCCGGCGCTCGTTACGGATCTCGGACAGGCGCTGCGGGTCGATCGACAGCCCGAACAGCTTCTCGCTGTACGCGGCGAGCGCCGACGGCAGCTTGCCGCGCTCGAAATCTTCCGGAATCAGCGGATAGTTGGCTGCCTTCACGCCGTACTGCATCGCGAGATAGAGGCTCGTCGGCGTCTTGCCGCTGCGCGACACGCCGACGAGGATCACGTCGGCTTCCGACAGGTTGCGGTTCGACTGGCCGTCGTCGTGCGCGAGCGAGAAGTTGATCGCCTCGATCCGGGTCTTGTATTCCTCGGTATCCGCGTTCTGGTGGCCGCGGCCCATCGCGTGGCTCGACTTGAGCTCGAGCTCCTGCTCGAGCGGTTCGACGAAGCGCTGGAACATGTCGAGCACGAGTGCGTTGGAGCGCTTGACGATGTCGTTCGACTCGCTGTCGACGAGCGTCGTGAACACGATCGCGCGGCGGCCGTCGTGCACGGCGGCCTCGTTGATCTTCTCGACGGTCGCATAGGCCTTGTCGAGCGAGTCGACGAACGGCACGCGCACGAGACGGAATTTCTGGTCGAACTGGGAGAGGATCGAATGCGCGAAGGTTTCGGCAGTGATCCCGGTGCCGTCGGAGACGATGAATACGGTAGGCAGCATGAATCTGGGCGTCGAACGTGAAGGGCGGTTGCGCGGGCGGCTGGAGGTTCGCCTCCAGACGCAGTGACAAGGTCGCGCCACATCCGGCAGCCGGCACGGTAGAATAGCGGCAACCTGTTGGATAAGCAATTGCGGGGGCAGGGCGCGAACGGCGCCCCAGGCTTCGCCGCTCGATTCCAAAATTCCCGGCAAGTTTGGCGATTTGTCTGCAAATATCGCCCTTCTGCCGGGATTTTTGCAAATCGGGTCGGAAGATTATCTGCCGCTGCGATTGTTTCTCCAACAGGTTGCGCAAGACGCGTCGCGCCTTTTTGCAAGCGCCCGCGTCCAAGCCCACTTGCGCAATCGAGCATTTTTTTCACACTTAGGGGCTTGTATGACTAACGCAGCAAACGTCGCAAAGGACCAGGCGTATGTAATTCCGTTCGAGCAGTTGCGGATGACCGATGTGGAGATCGTCGGCGGCAAGAATGCGTCGCTTGGCGAAATGATCAGCCAGCTTTCCGAAGCAGGCGTTCGCGTACCCACCGGTTTCGCCACGACCGCGCTCGCGTTCCGCGATTTCCTCACGCACAACGACCTTACCGACCGCATCGCCAAGCGTCTCGAGTCGCTCGACATCGACGACGTGAAGGCGCTCGCCGAAGCCGGGGCCGAAATCCGCAAGTGGATCGTCGATGCGCCGATGCAGGCACGTCTCGAGCAGGAAATCCGTGAACAGTTCGAAATCCTGAAGAACAGCTCGCCGGGCGAGCTGTCGTTCGCCGTGCGTTCGTCCGCGACCGCGGAAGACCTGCCCGACGCATCGTTCGCCGGCCAGCAGGAGTCGTACCTGAACGTCGTCGGCATCGAAGACGTGCTCGACCGCATGAAGCACGTGTTCGCGTCGCTGTACAACGACCGCGCGATCTCGTATCGCGTGCACAAGGGCTTCACGCACGCGGAAGTCGCCCTGTCGGCCGGCGTGCAGCGCATGGTCCGCTCGGACGTCGGCGCCGCCGGCGTGATGTTCACGATCGACACCGAATCGGGCTTCAAGGACGCCGTGTTCATCACGTCGAGCTACGGCCTGGGCGAAACCGTCGTGCAGGGCGCAGTGAACCCGGACGAGTTCTATGTGTTCAAGACGACGCTCGCACAGGACAAGTACCCGATCATCCGCCGCTCGATCGGCTCGAAGCTGATCAAGATGGAATTCACGCAGCCGGGCGAGCCGGGCCGCGTGAAGACGGTCGACGTGCCGCACGAGCAGCGCAACCGCTACTCGATCACCGACGAAGACGTGATCGAGCTGGCGAAGTACGCGGTCATCATCGAGAAGCACTACCAGCGTCCGATGGACATCGAGTGGGGCAAGGACGGCCGCGACGGCAAGATCTTCATCCTGCAGGCACGCCCGGAAACCGTGAAGAGCCAGGCGACCGGCAAGGCCGAACAGCGCTTCAAGCTGAAGGGCCAGTCGCAGGTGCTCGCGACGGGTCGTGCGATCGGCCAGAAGATCGGTGCGGGCCCCGTGCGCGTGATCCAGGATCCGTCGGAAATGGAACGCGTGCAGCCGGGCGACGTGCTGGTGGCCGACATGACCGACCCGAACTGGGAGCCGGTGATGAAGCGTGCAGCCGCGATCGTCACGAACCGTGGCGGCCGCACCTGCCACGCGGCGATCATCGCGCGTGAACTCGGCGTGCCGGCAGTCGTCGGCTGCGGCGATGCGACCGACATCCTGAAGGACGGCGCGCTGGTTACCGTGTCGTGCGCGGAAGGCGACGAAGGCAAGATCTACGACGGCCTGCTCGAGACGGAAGTCACGGAAGTGCAGCGCGGCGAACTGCCGGAAATCCCGGTCAAGATCATGATGAACGTCGGCAACCCGCAGCTCGCGTTCGACTTCTCGCAACTGCCGAACGGCGGCGTGGGTCTCGCGCGTCTCGAGTTCATCATCAACAACAACATCGGCGTTCACCCGAAGGCGATCCTCGAGTACCCGAACATCGACCAGGACCTGAAGAAGGCCGTCGAGAGCGTCGCGCGCGGTCACGCATCGCCGCGTCAGTTCTACGTCGACAAGCTGACGGAAGGTGTCGCGACGATCGCGGCGGCGTTCTATCCGAAGCCCGTCATCGTGCGTCTGTCCGACTTCAAGTCGAACGAGTACAAGAAGCTGATCGGCGGTTCGCGTTACGAGCCGGACGAGGAAAACCCGATGCTGGGCTTCCGCGGCGCGTCGCGTTACATCGCTGAAGACTTCGCGCAGGCGTTCGAAATGGAGTGCCGTGCACTGAAGCGCGTGCGCGACGAGATGGGCCTGACCAACGTCGAGATCATGGTGCCGTTCGTGCGTACCGTGAAGCAGGCGGAGCGTGTCGTCGGTCTGCTCGAGAAGTTCGGTCTGAAGCGCGGCGAAAATGGCCTGCGCCTCGTGATGATGTGCGAAGTCCCGACCAACGCGATCCTCGCCGAAGACTTCCTGCAGTTCTTCGACGGTTTCTCGATCGGCTCGAACGACCTCACGCAGCTCACGCTCGGCCTCGACCGCGATTCGGGTATGGAACTGCTGGCTGTCGACTTCGACGAACGCGACCCGGCGGTCAAGTTCCTGCTGAAGCGCGCGATCGACACCTGCCGCAAGATGGGCAAGTACGTCGGTATCTGCGGCCAGGGCCCGTCCGATCACCCGGACTTCGCGCAATGGCTGACGGACGAAGGCATCGTGTCGATCTCGCTGAACCCCGACACGATCATCGATACGTGGCAGGCGCTCGCCGCCAACCGGAAGTAACGGTCGGTAACTTGCCATCGACGAAGGAGCGGCGCTGCTGCTCCTTCAGTGAAGGCAAATTGCAAGGTTCATGCTATAAACACCCCGGTAGATACCGGGGTGTTTTTGTTTGTCGGTACGAACCGGGCCGCCCCAAGCGTGCCGACCGCTCTCTCGGGAGCCGCGAACAAATCGATCCGGAACAGCGCTTCAGCGCGTATTCTGGTTCTATGCCACGCAAGTGAACGTGGGAGATGTTTTTCTGGAGACCACAATGATGTCGGGGCATCTGTTCTGGTGGGTCGCGGTGGGCGTACTGGTCGTGGCCGAGTTGCTGACGGGCACGTTCTACCTGCTGATGATCGCGCTCGGCTTTCTCGCGGGCGGGTTGCTGCAACTGGCCGGTTTCGCACCGCACGTGCAGTTCGGTGCGGCGGCGGTGGTCGCGATCGTAGCGATGGTCGTGTTGCGGCGTTCGGGGCTCGGCCGCAAGCAGAAGCGCGACACGTCGATGAATCCCGACGTCAATCTCGATATCGGCGCGACCGTCACGGTCGACGCGTGGCGTGACGGCCGCGCGCGCGTGCAGTATCGCGGCGCCGATTGGGACGTCGAGCTCGAGAACGGCGAGCGCGACGATGCGCACGTGTATCAGGTGAGTGCCGTGCGCGGTAATTGTCTCGTGGTCGTGGCGAAACCCGCGGGCTGATCGTCCGCCGATACAACAAGGAGGGAATACTTCATGGATTCGCTGATCATCTGGGTTGTCCTGCTCGTCATCGCGATCGTGATCGTGTCGAAGACGGTGAAGATCGTGCCGCAGCAGCATGCGTGGGTGCTCGAACGCTTCGGTCGCTATCACGCGACACTGTCGCCCGGCCTGAATATCGTGCTGCCGTTCGTCGATCGCATTGCGTACCGCCACATGCTGAAGGAAATTCCGCTCGACGTGCCGAGCCAGGTCTGTATCACGCGCGACAACACGCAGCTGCAGGTCGACGGCGTGCTGTACTTCCAGGTGACCGATCCGATGAAGGCGTCGTACGGGTCGAGCAACTTCGTGCTCGCGATCACGCAGCTCGCTCAAACGACGTTGCGCTCGGTGGTCGGCAAGCTCGAACTCGACAAGACGTTCGAGGAGCGCGATTTCATCAACCACAACATCGTGTCGGCGCTCGATCAGGCCGCGGCGAACTGGGGGGTGAAGGTCCTGCGCTACGAGATCAAGGACCTGACGCCGCCCAAGGAAATCCTGCACGCGATGCAGGCGCAGATCACCGCGGAGCGTGAAAAGCGCGCGCTGATCGCGGCCTCCGAAGGCCGCAAGCAGGAGCAGATCAACCTCGCGTCGGGCGCGCGCGAAGCGGCGATCCAGAAATCCGAAGGCGAGCGGCAGGCCGCGATCAACCAGGCGCAGGGCGAAGCCGCTGCGATTCTGGCGGTGGCTGAAGCGAACGCGCAAGCGATCCAGAAGATTGCGAGCGCGATGCAATCGCAGGGCGGGATGGACGCGGTGAACCTGAAGGTTGCCGAGCAGTATGTCAGTGCATTCTCGAATCTCGCGAAGCAGGGCAACACGCTGATCGTGCCGGCGAACCTGTCGGATCTCGGCACCGCGATCTCGTCGGCGTTGACGATCGTCAAGAGCGCGGGGGCGGCTTCGGGCGGGAAGGCCTGAGTCGGACCTGCGCGGTGCGCAGGCGGTCGCCGCATGCAATCGGCGTGCGGCGAATCGTCGCGTAACCGGGGCGCGGGAGATACCCGTGTGGCGCCGTCATCGGTAGCTTTCTTCAGTCGAAACGGGCGGTGGGCGCGCAGCGTGCCGATCCGGCCGCTGCCGGGCAGCCGGCCTGCCAGATTCACATCGCCCAAAGCAACACGGCCCGCTTCGAGCGGGCCGTGTCGTTTGTGATGCGTGTCGCGCAGGTCAGGTGCCGGCGCGCATGATGCGTGCCTTTTCGCGTTCCCAGTCGCGTTTCTTCTCGGTTTCGCGCTTGTCGTGCAGCTTCTTGCCCTTCGCGAGCGCGATGTCGCACTTCACGCGACCGCCCTTGTAGTGGAAGTTCAGCGGCACGAGCGTGTAGCCACGCTGCTCGACCTTGCCGATCAGTTTCTTGATTTCCTCGCGGTGCAGCAGCAGCTTGCGCGTGCGAACCGGGTCGGGCGTGATGTGGGTCGAAGCCTCGGGCAGCGGGCTGATATGGGTACCGATCAGGAAGATCTCGTCGTGCTTGATCACGACGTAACCTTCCCTGATCTGGCCGCGCCCGGCGCGCAGCGCCTTGACTTCCCAGCCCTCGAGCACGAGCCCCGCCTCGTAGCGTTCCTCGATGTGATAATCGAAGTGCGCTTTCCTGTTGTCGATGATGCTCATGAAAGGATCGGGCCAACTCGTTTAAAATCACGATTTTAGCAAAGCGGGGCGGGAATCGCCCGGCTTGCGTTCTCACCTTAAGCGATGCCGCGCGATTTATGGCAGATGTCCAGAAAACCGTATTGATCCGTCATTCGGCGGAACAGATGTTCGACCTCGTCACCGACGTGGCCGACTACCCCAATTTCCTGCCCTGGTGCGGCGGCGTCGAGGTTCGCCGTCAGGACGAGAGCGGGATGGAAGCGCGCATCGACATCAACTTCAAAGGCATCAAGCAGCATTTCGCGACGCGCAACACGCAGCAGCGCCCGACGCGGATCGACATGGAGTTCACGGACGGCCCGTTCAAGAAGTTCACGGGCGCGTGGCGCTTCACGGCACTGCGTGCCGATGCCTGCAAGATCGAATTCGCGCTGCACTACGAGTTCTCGAGCATCCTGCTTGAGAAGATCATCGGGCCCGTGTTCAGCCATATCGCGAACACGTTCGTCGATTCGTTCGTGAAGCGCGCCGACCAGCGCTACGGGAAGGGGTGACGCGATGCTGTCGATCGAAGTCTGCTACGCGCTGCCGGACCGCCAGACGCTGATTCCGCTGTCGCTGCCCGACGGGGCGACCGTTCGTTCGGCGATCGATGCGAGCGGCGTACTCGCGCTGCACCCGGAAATCGATCTCGCGAACGCGAAGACGGGCGTGTACGGCAAGCTTGCGCCGCTCGACGCACCGCTCGCCGACCACGACCGCGTCGAGATCTACCGCCCGTTGATCGTCGATCCGAAGCTCGCGCGCCAGCGTCGCGTCGACAAGTCGCGCCGCGACGGCTCCATCGAGGGCCGCAAGTGGATGCACAAGGACGCGCGCTGACGCGGGCCGATCCGCGTCTTTCGCCCCGATTCGTCTGATCAAACGCCGCGGCGCTCAGTGGGCCGCGGCGTTCGCGTTTGCCGGCGCGCTTCCCGGCGTATCGCCGCCGGCGGGTGTGTCGCCGTGCTGCCGCACCGATCCGTAGACGCCCGCGAGCAGCAGCACCAGCGCGGTGATCTCGAGCGCATGCGGCATCCGCTGGTCGTACACGAATGCGTAAAGCATCGCAAACACGGTTTCGAACACGATCAACTGGCCCGACAGCGTGAGCGGCAGCCGCTTCGACGCGGCATTCCACAGCCCGTTGCCAAGCCACGATGCGCCGATCGCGAGCACGAGGTTCAGCAGCCAGAACAGCTGCCAGCGCGACGCCGGGACCGCTGCCTGCACGGTGCCGGCCGGCAGCGCGAGGATCGCGATCCAGACGAGCCCGCCGATCAGGCCCGTCACGACACCCCACAGCACCGACCACTCGTTGCCGCCGAAATGATGATGGCGCTGCAGATAGCGTGCGTTCGCGACCGCATACCAGGTCCAGCTCGCGAGCGCGCCCGCAGCGCAGGCGATGCCGGCGAGCTTCTGGCCGAGCGTCGTCGCATGCGCGGCTTCGGACGTGAACAGGTCGATGTTGATGCAGACGATGCCCGCGATCACCAGCGCGAGCGGGGCAGCGAGCCGCCGCAACGGCACGGCGCCGTGGTCGCCGAGGCCCGCGAGCGTGACCGTGACGGGCAGCACGCCGACGATCAGTGAACTGGGCGCGATGCCGATCAGGTGCACGGCGCCGGACAGCAGCATGTAGTACGCGACGTTGCCGACGACCGCGAGCCTGACCAGCGCGACGAGATCCTCGCGGGTCAGCCGCGCGAGCAGCGAGCGGGCGGCCGGCAGCGCGGCTGCGAGCGACACGAGGCCGTACATCGCATAGCGGCCGGCGCTCAGCAGCAGCGGCGAGAAGTCGGTCAGCAGCCGCGGAACGAGAAACACCATGCCCCACAGGGCACCTGCCAGAACACCATAGACCACACCGCGCTGCATCGACCGCTCCGAACACATGACTGACGAGCGCGCATCTTAGCCACGCGGTCGCGGCGTCGTCTTGTTCATTCCTGCACTCGGCGCAGGGCGGGGCGCAGGCGTGCTGCGCCCGGGAGCGATCACGGCAGGCGGCGGATCATTCGTCGGCCGAATCGGGCGCGGCTCCCGCGTTGTTGCCTGACGCCCGCGCGGGCCGACGTACCGTGCGCAGCGTGCCGCTGTTGCCGCCGCCGCAGTAGAAGCGGTCGTGGCCGTCGGATTCGAGCCCTGATACGCCGACACCGGCCGGCATGTCGATCTGCTCGAGCACCTGGCCCGTGCGCGGATCGATGTGCCGCAGGTCGGCCTGGTCGGCTTCCCAGGTGCCGTGCCACAGCTCGCCGTCGACCCACGTCACGCCGGTGACGAAGCGGTTCGATTCGATCGTGCGCAGCACGGCGCCCGATTGCGGATCCACCTGATGAATCTTGCGTTCGCGGTACTGGCCGACCCACAGCGCGCCTTCGGCCCACGCCAGCCCCGAATCGCCGCCGTTGCCGGGGGCGGGAATCGTCGCGAGCACGCGGCCCGATTCGGGATCGATCTTCTCGATGCGGTCCTCGACGATCTGGTACAGGTGGCGGCCGTCGAACGCCGTGCCCGCATGCGCGGCGACGTCGAGCGAGCGGACGGTCGTGCCGCGTTCCGGGTCGAGCGCATTCAGCTTGTCGCCGGACGCGTACCACACGTACTGCCCGTCGTACGTGACGCCGTGTACGCCGTCGACGCCCGGAAACGGGCCGTATTCGCGAAGGATGTCTGCACTGGAGCGTTTCATGTTCGTCACCTCGTCGTTCGGTGAGGTCATCCTAATCGCCCGGCAGCGGGGCAGGGAGTAACAAGGTCGTCGCGAAACCGGGCAGCGGCGGCGTCATCCAGCGGCGCGCGCGGCCGCGGCCTAGCGCCTGGACCTTGTCGGCTTCGGCGAGCGCGTCGAGTGCGCGCTGCACGGTGCGCTGGCTCGTGCCGAGGGCCAGTGCCAGCGCGGAGCTCGACCATGCCTCGCCATCGGCGAGGAGCGCGAGCACGGCCGCGTGGCGATCGTCGACCGGGCGCGCCAGGACGACGGTCTCGCGTATGCCGAGCGGTTCGAGCGCGAAGCCGCGCGGCGTGGCGATGACGTTCGCGAGCGGCCGCAGCACCGCGCGCAGCCGGCCGATCTCGACACGCAGGCGCGCGCGATGCGATTCGTCCGCGTGTTTCGCGCGAAACGCGACGGCGACGAGCGCGTTGCGCGACACGTCGGCCGGCCATGCCTCGCCGAGCGCGCGGGCGAGCACGAACAGCACGGGCCGCCGCGCAAGCGACACGGTCGTGCGCGCGTCGCGCACCGTGTGGCGGCACGCATCGACGACGAGCGCATTCGACGCGAACAGCGTCTCGACTTCGTCGAGCTGCACGAGCCGCGATGTACCGCGCGCGATGAGGCGGGCGGCCGGTGCGTCGAGCACCCGTGCCGCGGTGTCGACCTCGGCCGTCAGCGCGGCGATGCCGGCGTCGCGGGCCGCTGCGCGTGCTCGGGCGAGTGCAGCGCGGGCCGCGTGCGTACGGATGCGGCGCATCGCGATGCCGGCCGCGATCAGCTCATGGGCGGCGCGCGATGCAGCCGGCAGCGGTGCGGGATCGAGATTCGCGAGCATCCGCTCGGCATCGTCGAGCTGGCCGATCAGCAGCAGCCGGCGCACGCCGAGATAGCGCGCATGCGCGGCGTTCGCGCGGTCGCCGTGCGCGTCGAGCGTCGCGCACGCGGCATCGAGCGCGCGCGTCGGCCAGCGCAGGTCGCGCGACGCGAGCGCGATCTCCGCTTCCGCGACGACGCAGCGCGCACGCGCCACGGCCTCCTTCGCGCCGAACGCACGGGCGGCGGCGCGCACGAGTGTGCGCGCGCGTTCGAAATCGCCGAGCTGCGCCATCGCGATCCCGCGCAGCGCGAGCGCCGGCGCATCGTCACGCAGCGCGACGCGGTTCAGCGCGCCGAGCGCGTCACCGGCCGCGAGCGCGCGCGCGGCAGCCGTGATCAGCGAATCCATCCGAATCCCGACACACTTGTCACTCCCTTCGGTCCGATACCCGCCGCTAATCTAGCACCACGCACACGGCACCGGACGCCGTGCCCGGATACCCATCGGAAGGAGGAACCCGCCATGACGACCCATCTCACCGGAACGCGCGACGAATGGCTGGCCGCGCGCCATGCACTGCTCGACGCGGAAAAGGCGCTGACGCGGCAAAGCGACGAACTCGCGCGGCGACGCCAGGCGCTGCCCTGGGTGCGCGTCGACAAGACATACCGGTTCGACACCGAACAAGGGCAGGCAACGCTCGACGACCTGTTTCTCGACCGTTCGCAACTGCTCGTCTATCACTTCATGTTCGGCCCCGATTACAAGGCCGGCTGCCCGTCGTGTTCGTCGATCGCCGACGGTTTCGACGGCTTCGCCGTGCACCTGGCGAACCACGACGTGACGCTCGCCGCCGTGTCGCGTGCGCCGCTCACGAAGCTGCTCGCTTACCGGCAGCGGATGGGGTGGCACTTCCCGTGGGCGTCGTCGGTCGGCAGCGATTTCAACTTCGACTTCAATGTGTCGTTCACCGAGACGCAGCAGCGCGCTGGCGATGTCGAGTACAACTACGCACGGGCCGGGCACGCGATGGACATGGATCCGCCGCCGGCGCCCGTCGTGGCGTTCGCGGCGACGTGCGGGACCGACGCGGTCACGTATTCGCTCGACCGGCCGGGGATGAGTGCGTTCGTGCGCGAGGACGGCGCGGTTTATCACACGTACTCGACCTATGCGCGCGGCCTCGACGGGCTGTGGGGGATGTACCAGTGGCTCGATCGCGCGCCGCTCGGGCGCAACGAGACCGGCCCGTGGTGGCGCCGTCATGACGAGTACGCACGCGGCTGAGCGCACCGGCGACGGGCGGGGGCGGGCGATGACACGGCCGGCGACCGATGCTCCGGGGCCCGATCCGCGGGCCTTTGCGGTAGCGCTCACGGCCGTGTTCGCCGCCGCCGCGATCGCGACCGTGGCGCAGCACGCGTCGATGGTCGCGATGGGCGGCGCGCCCGTCTCCGGCGGCTGGATGACGTCGGCCGCCTGGCAGCGGCCGTGCGGATGGGGCGTAGGACGCACGTTCGCGGCATTCGCGGGCATGTGGGGCGCGATGACGGTGACGATGATGCTGCCGGTGCTGGCGCCGGTACTCTGGCGATACCGGCAGCGCGTCGGTCAGCAGGCCGCGCTGCGTTCGGCCGGGCTCGTCGTCGTCGCGGGTGCCGGGTATTTCGCGGTGTGGATGGCGGTTGGCGCGCTCGTGTTTCCGGCCGGCGCCGCCCTGACGAGCGCCGCCGCACGGCTGCCGGCGCTCGCCCGTGCGATGCCGTTCGCAGCTGGCGCGGTCGTATTGGCGGCAGGCGCCCTGCAATTCTCCGCATGGAAGGCGCGGCGGCTGGCGTGCTGCCGGCACGCCGCGACCTGTGTGGTCCCGCCGCGCGCGGGGGCCGACGCAGCATGGCGGCACGGCGTGCGGGCCGCCATGCATTGCAGTGCCTGTTGCGGAAACCTGATGGCGATCGCGCTCGCGGCCGGCATGATGGACCTGCGCGTGATGGCCGCCGTGACGGCCGCGATTGCCGCGGAGCGCCTCGCGCCGTCCGGCGGGCGGGTTGCGCGGATCGCCGGCTGCGTGGCGGCCGGCGCAGGCATCGCGATGATCGCGCGCGCGGCCGGGCTGCTATAACAGAGGGTAGGCAGGCCGATTCGACACGTTGCCGGGCCCTGCTTCTTCGTGGCCATTACCGTCGCGTGACCTGTTCGCAACAGACGGATCGACCGCCTGGCCGCCGGCTGCGCGAATGGCTCGATGCGGCGGTGAAACGAAAGGCGATCGAAAACGAACCGAACGGCGATCCGAACGATTCGGCCCCCGAACGGCTGAAACCGGCTAAGCCGTTGTTCGTGTTGTGAAAATTCGCGGCGCTTCGCGTATAATTCGCTTTTGCGCCCATAGGATTTGCCATGCGTCTGATCCAAAAAGCACTCACTTTCGATGACGTGCTCCTCGTTCCCGCCTTTTCCGACGTTCTCCCGCGCGACACCAGCCTCAAGACCAAGCTGACCCGCAACATCTCCCTGAACATGCCGCTCGTGTCCGCCGCGATGGACACGGTCACCGAAGGTCGCCTTGCGATCGCGATGGCACAGCAGGGTGGCGTCGGTATCGTCCACAAGAACCTGACGCCGGCCGAACAGGCCCGCGAGGTCGCGAAGGTCAAGCGTTTCGAATCGGGCGTCGTCCGCGATCCGATCACGGTGCCGCCGCAAATGAAGGTGCGCGACGTGATCGCGCTGTCGCGCCAGCATGGCATCTCGGGCTTCCCGGTCGTCGAAGGCCCGCAACTCGTCGGCATCGTCACGAACCGCGACCTGCGTTTCGAAACCCGCCTCGATGAGCCGGTCAAGTCGATCATGACGCCGCGCGAGCGCCTCGTCACGGTCAAGGAAGGCACGCCGCTCGCCGAAGCGAAGGCGCTGATGCACAGCCACCGTCTCGAGCGCGTGCTGGTCGTCAACGACGCGTTCGAACTGCGCGGCCTGATGACCGTCAAGGACATCACGAAGCAAACCGAGCACCCGGACGCGTGCAAGGACGAACACGGCAAGCTGCGCGCAGGCGCGGCGGTCGGCGTCGGTCCCGACAACGAAGAGCGCGTCGAGCTGCTGGTGCAGGCCGGCGTCGACGTGATCGTCGTCGATACCGCGCACGGCCACAGCAAGGGCGTGCTCGAGCGCGTTCGCTGGGTCAAGCAGAACTTCCCGCACGTCGAAGTGATCGGCGGCAACATCGCGACGGCCGCCGCCGCGAAGGCGCTCGTCGAATACGGCGCGGATGCAGTCAAGGTCGGTATCGGCCCGGGCTCGATCTGCACGACGCGGATCGTCGCCGGTGTCGGCGTGCCGCAGATCAGCGCGATCGCGAACGTCGCGGAAGCATTGAAGGGCACGGGCGTGCCGTGCATCGCCGACGGCGGCGTGCGCTTCTCGGGCGACGTGTCGAAGGCCCTCGCGGCCGGCGCGAACGCGGTGATGATGGGCAGCATGTTCGCGGGCACCGAAGAGGCGCCGGGCGACGTGTTCCTGTACCAGGGCCGTCAGTACAAGTCGTATCGCGGCATGGGTTCCGTCGGTGCGATGAAGGACGGCGCGGCAGACCGCTACTTCCAGGACAACTCGGCGAACATCGACAAGCTCGTGCCGGAAGGCATCGAAGGCCGTGTCGCGTACAAGGGTTCGGTCAACGCGATCCTGTTCCAGCTGGTCGGCGGTGTGCGCGCGAGCATGGGCTACTGCGGCTGCAAGACGATCGACGAGCTGCACGACAAGGCTGAATTCGTCCAGATCACCGCGGCGGGCATGCGCGAGTCGCACGTGCACGACGTGCAGATCACGAAGGAAGCGCCGAACTACCACGTGGACTAATTGCCGATGAAACCGCTGCTGCGAGCCGTGCTGATTGTCGATGCCGTACTGCTGCTGGCGTTCGGCGTGTTGTTCGTGCTGACGCCCTGGCAGTCGCTCTTCAACGCGCTGCAGCTTGCGAACGTCCAGCCGGCGATGCTCGGCCAGGCGTTCGGCATCGCGTTGCTCGGGCTCGCGTGGCTCGCGTTTCACGCAGCGTTCAACGGGGATCTGACGGCACCGGTCGCGCGGTCGGTCGGCCATGTGGTCTGGCTGACCGGCGCGCTGACGATCGTCTGGTCGATCGGCACCGGCAGCGGTCCCGCGCTCGCGGCCGCCGGTAGGGTGCTGTCGGCCGTGGCCGGTGCCGCGCTGATCGTGCTCGGCCTCGGCGGCGTGCGGCTCGCATCGGCGGTACGCCGGCGCGAAAAAGCGCAGGCGCTCGAGGCGAGCGCGCCCGCGCAGCGTCCGGCCGAGCCGGCGATGGCGCGCGCGTCGTCGCCTGCACCGCAGCGTGCCGAGCCCGTCGTCAGCCGTCCCGCAGCGCCCGCCGCGGCGTCGTCACCGGCCGCATCCGGCCAATCGTCGTCTGGCACCGTCGCACTCGACGAGCGCCCGCCGATGCAGGAATGACCGGCCATGCGTCGAGCGTGCTGCCTTCCGCCCGACGCCGTTGTCCATGCTATTGACGCAGCGCATGATGCAAATGATGCGCTGCTTTTCTTATTCTCTTCATCCCGTCCGCAGCCATGCACGACAAAATCCTGATTCTCGACTTCGGTTCGCAAGTCACCCAACTGATTGCGCGACGCGTGCGCGAAGCGCACGTCTACTGCGAAATCCATCCGAACGATGTGTCCGACGACTTCGTCCGCGAGTTCGCGCCGAAGGCGGTGATCCTGTCGGGCAGCCACGCGAGCACGTACGAAGACCATCAGCTGCGCGCGCCGCAGGCTGTGTGGGATCTCGGCGTGCCGGTGCTCGGCATCTGCTACGGCATGCAGACGATGGCCGTGCAGCTCGGCGGCAAGGTCGAGTGGAGCGACCACCGCGAATTCGGTTACGCGGAAATGCGCGCGCACGGCCATACGCGCCTGCTCGACGGCATCGAGGACTTCAAGACGGACGAAGGCCACGGGATGCTGAAGGTCTGGATGAGCCACGGCGACAAGGTTGCCGAGCTGCCGCCGGGCTTCGCGCTGATGGCGTCGACGCCGAGCTGCCCGATCGCCGGCATGGCCGACGAGGCGCGCGGCTACTACGCGGTGCAGTTCCATCCGGAAGTCACGCACACGCTGAAGGGCCGCCAGATCATCGAGCGCTTCGTGCTGCAGATCGCAGGCGCGAAGCCCGACTGGATCATGAAGAACCACATCGAGGAAGCCGTCGCGAAGATCCGCGAGCAGGTCGGTGACGAGGAAGTGATTCTCGGCCTGTCGGGCGGTGTCGATTCGAGCGTCGCCGCTGCGCTGATCCATCGCGCGATCGGTGACCAGCTCACCTGCGTGTTCGTCGACCACGGCCTGCTGCGCCTGAACGAAGGCAAGATGGTGCTCGACATGTTCGAGGGCCGCCTGCATGCGAAGGTCGTGCACGTCGACGCATCCGAACAGTTCCTCGGCCACCTGGCGGGCGTGACCGATCCGGAAGCGAAGCGCAAGATCATCGGCCGCGAGTTCGTCGAGGTGTTCCAGGCCGAGGCGCAGAAGCTGTCGAAGGCGAAGTGGCTCGCGCAGGGCACGATCTATCCGGACGTGGTCGAATCGGGCGGCACGAAGACGAAGAAGGCAACGACGATCAAGAGCCACCACAACGTCGGCGGCCTGCCGGAAACGCTCGGGCTCAAGCTGCTCGAGCCGCTGCGCGACCTGTTCAAGGACGAAGTGCGCGAGCTGGGCGTCGCGCTCGGCCTGCCGCCGGAGATGGTGTACCGCCATCCGTTCCCGGGCCCGGGCCTCGGCGTGCGGATTCTCGGCGAAGTGAAGCGCGAGTTCGCGGATCTGCTGCGCCGCGCGGACGCGATCTTCATCGAGGAACTGCGCAACACGACCGCGACCGCGCACGATGCGGCTGCCGGCCTGTGCGGCGAAGCCGATGTCGGCAAGAGCTGGTACGACCTGACGAGCCAGGCGTTCGCGGTGTTCCTGCCGGTCAAGTCGGTGGGCGTGATGGGCGATGGCCGCACGTACGACTACGTGACGTCGTTGCGCGCCGTGCAGACGACCGACTTCATGACCGCACACTGGGCGCATCTGCCGTACGCGCTGCTCGGCCGCGCGTCGAACCGGATCATCAACGAGGTGCGCGGGATCAACCGAGTGGTGTATGACATCTCGGGCAAGCCGCCGGCGACGATCGAGTGGGAGTAATTCGGCGTCCGGCACGTGCCGGTACGACCTGACAGCAGAACACATCAAAGCCCGCTTCACAGCGGGCTTTTTTGTTTTTGGCAGGATTGGAGCATTACGCGGATTGCGTGTTTCATCGACTGGAACACACCGACAACATTCGTGCGCCATCAGGTGTCGCGGATGCCTTTATTTCCGCGCTCGTTCAACCAGCGGCTCCGCGCATCGACTGCACCATGCCGTGCTCGATCGGAACCCGCAATCCATTGCGGCGCAAAAGGTGCGGATTTGAAACAGCGTCCGCGTGCGTAGCGACGCCGCTTGATGGCGCCGTCGGAAAACGACGTGCTGCCACTCCCCAATTTCGCCGCGCGTGTAATCGAGTGTAATTGATTGCTCCGCGCGCTCAGCCTAATTTCTTCCCGGCAGGACGCTTCGTGGATGGCGGATCCAAGCCACCGCGGAGAGGGTGATGAACGTTATCGATGCGTGATGCGCGCAAGCCAGATTCGGTCTATACGACCCTGGTTTTCGGCTTTCTTTCAACTCACTGCAGGAGAAATTGTCATGTCGAACGAAAATGTCAGCGAAATTCAGAAGTTCGCGGAGCAGGCGGACGATTTGAAACGGGTAGACGTTGAGTCAATTCAGCTGGGCTATTGGGACAATCAGGACAACCTTCCTTTCATGCTCAACAACGAGGGCGGGAATTCGTTTTTCGTGAACGCCTCGAACACGGCGTTGCTGATCCAGATCGGAAACGCGCTCACAGCGCTTGGGCAGAAGCAGAAGGTCGTGGCCTATCTGGGCGACCTCAAGCATGGCGGTGCCCTCAAGGTGCTCCTTATCGGCCTTGCATAGTACGAAAAATAAGTCGCGACTCAGTTGGTCAGCCTGGTGGCAGGGCACGACGGAATCAACCGGAAGACTGTCGCGACAAGCAAACGGCTTGGCAGGTTGCCAAGCCGTTTTGCATCAATGGATTGCGCGAGTCAGAACCATCGCGACTCGGATATTCACGCGTGCGAGCCCACGAGCGAACGCAGGTACGTCGGCACTTTTGCCTTGGCCGTGGCCTGCACACGCGTCATGAGCGCGTGATCGATGCGATCCAGTCCGTAAGTCCGCGCAATGTCGTGCTGCAACCGGCACCACAGGTGACCGGCCATCTCGGCATCGACCATCGCCCGGTGCGCACGGCCCGATTTGGGCAACCGCAGCATATCCACCAGGCTCGACAAGCGGTGACTCTGGGCATCCGGGTAGATACGTCGCGCCACGAGCATCGTGCACGCGAAGGCATGCTCGGCCGACATGCCGAGAATCCCGAGTTCCGACTGCCAGAACCGCTTGTCGAAACCAGCGTTGTGGGCGACGACGGCATGCTTGCCGACGAACGCCGCGGCTTCCTTCATGACGTTCGACGCCGGCGGCGCCGCTGCGATCATCTCGTTCGTGATGCCCGTCAGCGCGACGACATCCGACGGTATCCGTCTGCCTGCATTCATCAGACTCTGGAAACGGTCGACGACTTGTCCGTCCCGGAGCAGGATGACGGCGATTTCGGTCGCTCGGTCGCCCATATTCGGCGACAGTCCGGTTGTTTCGAAGTCCAGTACCGCAACGGTTTGCATGGTTGAATCCTGTTGCTTCACGCGGTGTCGTTAGAGTGGCCGAGAGGGTAGCATCTCCCGGCCCGCGACAGGCTCGTTCAGCCCGGGAAACGGCCATCCGTGCGGCGGACGCCGGCCCGATCGATGATCCGGGCCGCCCGCGAATACGTCGCGGTCCGCCGCAGGCTCGGCAGCACGCACGACGATGCAACAGGGTGCTGGCTGCCGACTATCGGCCGCGCATGGGTCCGCGCGTCACGCCGCAAGCCCGTTTTCACCTTCAACCATCCGGATCGGACCGGTGGCTTGTCCCGCACCCTGCCTGATGCTGAACTCGATCAGATCTTCGTAAATCGCCCGTTGCCCGGCAGGCAGCACGGGCAGCAGCGTCTCGCGGCGCTTGGCCGCGTCGAACAGCGATTCCACCAGCCATCCTGTCAGATAGACCGACGCAAGGCACCCGCCCGCGGTCGCGACGTTGCCGTGGCACACCAGCGGCTGCTCCGGCACGTCCAGCTCGAGTGCCTGCAAACCCTTCCGCGCGTCGGGATGCGTCGTGGCGCGGCGCTGCGGCAGCAGCCCGAGCCGCTCGAGAATGAAGGCCCCGCCGCAGATCGACCCGACAAGCTGGCGTTCGGGATCGAGATCGAACGACGGCAGGAAATCCGGATCGGCGAGTGCGGCCGGGACGCCTTCCTTGCCGCTCGAAAAGAGGACAGCGTCGGCGTGATTGGCGTCGGCGAGCGGACCGTGCGTCGGGATGGCCAGGCCATGGGCGGAATGCAGCACCGGTTGTGCGCCCAGAATCCGGACGCGCCAGTCCCGGTTGTTGCGGCCGAGAATGTCCCACATCAGGAACAGGTCGATGTCTGTGAAGCGGTCGAATGCGACGAGCGCGATGTCTTTCAAGGTGGACTCCATGCGTAGTGGCGCGCAGCGGAAGCGGCGGCCGTGATAGAGTCCGCAGCCTATCTGTCCATGCCGCACCATACACAGCCTGTATGGCGATGACGATGAGCACACTGACGCGAAACGACTGGATTGCAGCGGGCTTCGACGCCCTCGACGGGGAAGGGTATGCGGGTATTTCGGCCGAGAGTCTCGCGCGACGGCTGAACGTGACCCGCGGATCGTTCTATCACCACTTCCGCAATCGCGAGGACTTCGTCACGACCTTGCTGACCGCGTGGGAAGACGACTACACCGCGCGCATGCTTGCGTATGCGGCGGGCGGCCGCGGTGCCGGCGACACGCTGGCGCGCTATCTGCGCATTGCGGCCGAGAAGCGGCCCGGGCGTGAAATCGCGATCCGCGCGTGGGCGCTGCACGATCCGCTCGTCGCGGAATTCCAGCAGCGTGTCGACGCGGCGCGGCTCGCATTTGCGATCGAGACGTCGCGCCGGCTGGTGCGCACGTCGGGCGAGGCGGAGATCGTCGGGCAGGCCGTGCACTTGTGCCTGATCGGCGGACAACAGGCCGGGCTGCGGCGCGACGCCGGCCGGTTCAACGGCTTCATGCAGCGCGCGGTTGCAATGGCCGAACGTGTGCTGCCGATGCGTCGCACATGACGTGTCACGTGGCCGCGTACCGGTGTGCATGCTGCATGCGTGGAGCGGGCCCGGTATCAGGCAGCCGAGTTCGCGTGCCCGGTGCGCATGACGTGGAGCGCGGCGCGATACCCCGCGCCGGCGACGGTCATGCGTGCTGCGGCGACGACGGCGGCGCAGCGCGATAGCGCAGGTGAATCAGCGGATAGGCGCGCCCTTGTCCATCGAGCGCCGATCGCCCGGTGCGCTCGAAGCCGAGCCGCTCATAGAATCCCGCTGCCGATTCGTTCTGTTCGTTCACGTCGGTCGACAGGTCGGGGTGACGCTCGAGTGCCTCTTCCACGAGCAGGCGCCCGACACCCGCGCCGTGGTAAGCGGGATCGACGAACAAGGCTTCCATGTGACTGCCGTCGAGCAGCATGAAGCCGATCGCGCGGTCGGTATCGTCGACGGCGAGATCGAGCGGTGCACCAGGCAGGAACGCGACGACTTCGGATTCGATCGCGCGACGGTCGTCGTCGCTCAGGAAGTGGTGCGTGGCGTCGACCGCGTTGCGCCAGATATCCAGCACGCGTGCGCCGTCGGCCTGGGTGGACTTGCGAATTCTGATCATGGATTGGCCCGTCTTTGATTTGTAATGGAAAGTTCGGCGGGTAGCCGACGCCGTCATGGCCCCGATCGGGCTGCTCGCAAGGGCTGCGAGAAAGACGGTGGCGTTTCGGGTATTCAGGAACTGGCCGGACGCCGCGCGTCGCCAAGGTCCGCCGCACGCTCGATCGCGCGTCGTGCGACATCGCGAACGCCTGCGCTCATCGGCAAATCATCGCGATCGAGCTCGGCGAGATCGAACCAGCGCGCGTCGAGCGCATCGTCGCCGGCAGCAGGCGTGCCGCGCAACCATCGGCACAGCACCGCGACCATGACGAAATGCTGACGCACGTCGCCGCCGGCATCGTAATCGAACGCATCCAGCGCGGTAAAGGCGTCGAGCGCTTCGACGTCGACGGTGGTTTCTTCGGCGATCTCGCGTACGACCGCGTTCGCAATCGATTCCCCCGCTTCGATCTTGCCGCCAGGAAAGCCCCAGCAGCCCGCATCGGGCGGATTGGCGCGGCGTACCAGCAGCACGTCGCGTTCCCGCAGGACGATGCCGATCACGGCGGGAACCGGGCGGACGGAAGCGGTGACGTCGGTCGGTGGGCGGGGCGAATCGGACATGATGGATCTACGCGCGGGTGCGTTCGAGTGAGTGGGATGGCCGGCGACGATTCATCGCGCGTCGTCGGTGCGCTGCTCGATCGCGCGGATCACGGCGACCATGTCGTCCGCGCCATGTCCGGCCCGCTCGGTCTCGCCGTACAGCGCATGGCAGATGTCGAGCAGCGGTGACGCGATGCCGATGCCGCGCGCGGCTTCGGCGACGAGGCGTGCATTTTTCAGCACGTCGGTGATCGCGGCCTGCACGGAAAAATCCGCGGTGACGAGTTTGCCGAGCTTCACACGCGACACGTCGCTCGCCATCGGGCCCGCGTTCAGCACGTCGGCGAAACGGGCGAGATCGATGCCGTGGCGTTGCGCGAAATGCGTGGCTTCGGTCAGGCCGGTGACCATCGTGATCAGGAACAGGTTCACGGCGAGCTTCATCGTCAGCGCCGACGGGACGTCGCCGCACACGAAGCTGTCGCGGCACAGCGGCTTCACGAGCGCGCGGACGGCGTCGACGTCGTCCGGTGCGCCGGCGAGCATCACGACGAGTTGCCCGGCTTCGGCCGGCTTGCGCGACCCCGACACGGGCGCTTCGACGTAACGGCCCGACGCGGCAGCGATGTCATCGGCCAGCGCGCGCGAATACTCGGGGGCGTTCGTGCCCATGTTCACGATGGTGTGCCCGCCGACACGGGCGGCGAAACCGGGCGTGCCGCGCGCGAGGGCGGCGTCGATCGCCGCGTCGTTCGCGAGCATCAGGATCACGGTGCGGCAGCTCGCGAACACGTCGTCGATGTGCTCGGCCACGCGCGCGCCGGCGTCGCGCAGTGCATCGTCGCTGCCGTGCGACCGGCTCCACACGACGAGCGGCGTGCCGGCCCGCGCAAGATTGAGCGCCATCGGCGTGCCCATCACGCCGAGGCCGATGAATCCGACTGCGGTTTGCATGTTCTGGCTCCCACGGTGGGTGGAGACGATCGTGGGCGTCAGTATCGCAGCGTTTCTGCACGCCCGCTATTTCGTCCGCGCACCCGCGCGCGCCACGTCACGGCCGTGCCGTCATGTCCGCCAGATACGGCCACGGATAGATGCCGCGGGCATGACCGTCGCCGAACACCGCGCGGATGCCGTAGCCGGCTGCTTCGAGGCTGTCCAGCGTCAGGTCGGGCCGCGCATCGACACGACCGCCGTCGAGCCGGATCTTTCGGCATTCCGCACACGGGCAATCAACGCGCAATTGTGCATAGCCGATGCGTTGCGTGTGACCGTCCGGCCAGCTGAGTGTCAACGTCCGCGCCGGATGATCGAGCACGATTTCGGTCGGGGAGATCATCGCGGTGCCTCGTCGATTTGCCGGATCGCGATCCGCACGGCTTTTCGTACTTCCGGATCGTGATCTTCCAGTGCGTGCGTGAGTGCGGGCAATGTCGTGCGGTCGCGCAATTCACCGAGCGCAAGCGCGGCCTCCTTGCGCAGGTTGCTGATCGCATGCGACAGCAGCGCGACGACGCCAGGCGCCGCAGCCGCATCGCGCAGTTGCCCGAGCGCACGTGCGGCACGCAAGCGCACTTGCCAGTAGTCATCGTCGAGCGCGGCGACGAGGGGTTCGCGTGCGGTCGCAACGCGCAGCTTGCCGAGCGTCGTGGCCGCTTCCTCGCGCACCTGCCATTCGTGATCGCGTAGCGCGACGAACAGTGCGTGGATGGTCGGCGCATCGTCGGGCGCCGCGAAACCGATTGCGCCGACCGCGAGTCGTCGCACGTCCGCTGCGGCATCGGTGGTCGCGATGCGTGCGAGCGGCGGCAGCGCACGCGGATCCTTGAGCCAGCCGAGCACCGCCACGGCTTCGGCGCGCACCGCGGCGTGTTCGGCGTCGAGCGCGTGCAGCGCGGGCGCGAACGCATCGGGGTCGCGCAACTCGCGCAATCCGCGTAGCACGGCGCGGCGCACGATCGGCTCGGGCCGGGCGGCCCATCGACACAGCACCGCGCCCGATGCCGTGTCCTTCAGTTCGGACAGGCTTTGCGCCGCGGCGGTGCGCACGTCGTCGTCCGGATCGAGCAGTGCACCGCAGAGTGCGTCGACGACGTCGGGCTGCTCCCACGCACCGAGCACCCGGGCTGCTTCGCCGCGCACGTCGGCCGACGGATCGTCGCGCAGTGCGGCGATGAAAGCGGGCACGAACCCGGGGTCCTCGAGATCGGCGAGTTCGAACAGTGCGACTCGGCGCACGGCGGCATCGGGCGCGGCGAGGCGGGCGACGAGTGCGGCTTCGTCGGGGGCGTGTGCGCGGGGCAACGCGGCAGCGAAGGAGGAATCGGTCATGAGTGACGGGAGAGGGCGTTGAGGGGCGCGGTCAGCGCAGCAGGTAAGGGATGTCGACCTTGACCGCGCCGGTCGGGCAATCGCGCTCGCACGGCATGCAGTACCAGCATTCGTCGAACTGCATATAGGCCTTGCCTTTGGACACGTCGATCGCAAGCAGGTCGAGCGGGCACACGTCGACGCAGACGGTGCAGCCCTTGTCGGCGATGCACAGGGTCTCGTCGATCGTGACGGGTGCGCTGCTGCGCTGGAAGATGTCGTGCGAGGTATGGGACATGGCGGGTTCCTCAAAGGGCGGCCGCGAGCGCGGCCGGTTCGCGGATGCGCAGATTCGTGTAGGCGGCGCGATCGTCGTCGGCAAGCGGCACGAGGTACGGTTCGACCGGCCGCTTCTCGCTGCGCATCGCACCGTCGGCGTCCTTGCGCAGCCAGGTGTGGCAGAACCATTCGGCGTCGTTGCGATGCGGGAAGTCGACGCGATGGTGGTACAGCCCCCAGCGGCTCTCGGTGCGGAACAGCGACGCGCGCGCGGCCATTTCCGCGCAATCGCGAATCGCACGCACTTCGGCGGCGCGCATCAGTTCGTGCGGGTGGCTCGCCTTGATCTCTTCGATATCCTCAGTAATGGCGTCGAAGCGTTGCAGCCCGATTTCCATCTTGCGCGTCACCTTCGGCGGTTGCAGATAGTCGTTCACCATGCGGCGCAGCTTGTATTCGACCTGTGCTGGTGCCAGGCCGCGCTCGCGCAGCAGCGGCGCGAGCACGCGCGTGCGTTCGGCGGCGACCTGTTCGTCGTCCACCGGCGCATGCTCTCGGCCGGCCACGTAGTCGGCGGCATTCTGCCCGGCAAACCAGCCGTACGTGAATGCGCCGAGCATGTAGTTGTGCGGGACGGCCGCCATGTCGCCGGCCGCGTAGAGCCCGGGCACCGTCGTCTCCGCGCGTGCGTTCACGTACACGCCCGATGCGCTGTGGCCGCTGCAGAAACCGATCTCGGAGATGTGCATCTCGATCATCTGGCTGCGGTAGTCGGTGCCGCGCCCCGCATGGAAGCGGCCACGGCTCGGCCGCTCGTTCGTATGGAGGATCTGCTCGATCGTCTGGATGGTTTCTTCCGCGAGATGGTCGAGCTTCAGGAACACGGGGCCGTTGCCGCTTTGCAGTTCCTGGTAGAACTCCCACATCATCTGGCCGCTCCAGTAATCGCATTCGATGAAGCGTTCGCCCTTGCCGTTCGCGGTGAAGCCGCCGAGCGGGCCGGTGACGTACGCGCACGCGGGGCCGTTGTAGTCCTTGATCAGCGGGTTGATCTGGAAGCATTCGAGATTCGCGAGCGCGGCACCGGCGTGATACGCCATTGCATAACCGTCGCCTGCGTTGGTCGGGTTCTCGTACGTGCCCATCAGGTAACCCGAGGCCGGTAGCCCGAGGCGGCCGGCCGCGCCGCAGCAGAGAATCACGGCCTTCGCGCGGATCACGTGGAATTCGGCGGTGCGGCAGTCGAAGCCGAGCACGCCGCTCGCGCGGCCTTGCGCGTCGGTCAGCACGCGCGTCGCGACGATCCGGTTCGTGATCGCGATGCGTGCGCGCTTCAGCTGCCGGTACAGCACCTTCTTGATGTCGTGTCCTTCCGGCATCGGCAGCACGTACGAGCCCATGTGATGAACCTTCTTCACCGCGTAGTCGCCGGTGCCGTCCTTCTCGAACTTCACGCCCCAGCGGTCGAGTTGCTCGATCGTCGCGAAGCTGTGCGCCGCATACGCGTACACGGCTTCCTGGTCGACGATCCCGTCGTTGGCGATCGTGATCTCGCGCGTGTACTGCTCGGGCGTCGCGTGCCCGGGGATCACCGCGTTGTTCAGGCCGTCCATCCCCATCGAGATCGCGCCGCTGCGCTTCACGTTGGCTTTTTCGAGCAGCAGCACGCGCAGGGACGGATCGCGCTCCTTTGCCTTGATCGCCGCCATCGGGCCGGCGGTGCCGCCGCCGACCACGACGATGTCGTATTCGAGCACATGGGTAGTCATCGCTGTTTCCTTGCAGGTTTGCGCGGCTTCTGCCGGTCGATGCGCAGCCGGTACTGGAAGGCGTCGCCGCGGAAGTAGAGGTATTCGTAGTCGATCGGTGCGCCCGACGCGTCGTGCGTGAGGCGCTCGATGCGCAGCACGGGGCTGCTTTCCTCGACGTGCAGCGCATCGACGATTTCGTCGTCGGCGAGGATCGCGTCGATCGACACATCGGCATGACCGAGCGGGATGCCGCAGTCGTTTTCCAGAACCAGGAAAATGTCGCGGGTCGCGAGATCGGCGCCCGCGAGACGCTTGCCGACGGCTTCGGGCACCCACGTCTGTTCGAGCGACACGGGCTCGCGATTCAGCAGCCGCACGCGATGAATTTCGACGAGCGGCGCACCTTCGGGCACGTTCAGCTTCGTCGCGAGATGGCGATCGGCCTTGACGGTGCGGAAGCTGCGCACCTGGTTGACGATCTCGTAGCCCATCGACGACATCGCCTCGGCGAAGCCCTGCAGCGACGTCACGTTCTGGAATGCCTTCGGCTTCGACACGAAGGTGCCCTTGCCGTGCAGCTTGAACAGCAGTCCTTCCTTCTGCAGATCGCCGAGCGCCTGGCGCACCGTGATGCGACTGACGTCGAACATCGCGCAGAGTTCGTGCTCGGACGGCATCCGGCTGTGCGGCGCATGGGTGCCGTCGAGAATGCGCGCGCGCAGCGTGTCCTTGATCTGCACGTAGAGTGGGGCCGCCGACAGCGGCACGATGTTGGGGGAGGTCATCGATCAACTTGTTATGACAAGATCGCTCGAGTGTAGTGAGCGCGATTGCACGCCCCAACCAACTATTTCTGATTTCGACTTTCCGATTCCGGAAAAGCGCGGCGACAAGGGGCAGACCGAACGAACGATCCGGCATGGGGTGTCGGCCCGATCCGCCTGTTGCGGGCAGAGCGGATCGGCGGACAATGAAAATTGCAGCGGCGCGTGCGTCGCGCATGTCGATTTCTCGATGCGTCGCCCGTCGTATCCATGTCGACCGGGTATTGCGCCACGCACGTGGCACCCGGTTCCCGAGGATTGCCGTCACGACAAGGAGGCACCCCATGCCGGATTCCCGATACCGCTGGGTCATCGTCGCCGCGGGCGGCCTGATGGGCTGCATCGCGATCGGCGCGATGTTTTCGTTGCCGGTGTTCCTGCGTGCGATCGCGCGCGACACGGGCTGGTCGATGACCGGCATTTCCGGCGCGATGACGGTCGGCTTCATCGCGATGGCCTTTGCGAGCATGGCGTGGGGCAGCCTGTCGGACCGCATCGGCACGCGTCCGGTCGTCATCACGGGTGCCGTCCTGCTGTCGGCGAGCCTGGCGTTGGCGAGCCGCGCGCCGTCGCTGCTCGCGTTCCAGCTCACGTTCGGCCTCGCCGTCGGCGGCGCGACGGCTGCGATATTCGCGCCGATGATGGCCTGCGTGACGGGCTGGTTCGACACGCACCGCAGCCTCGCGGTGTCGCTCGTGTCGGCCGGCATGGGGATGGCGCCGATGACGATGGCCCCGCTGGCCGCATGGCTCGTGTCGGTGCGCGACTGGCGCACGTCGATGCTGCTGATTGCGGCGCTGGCGGCCGCCGTGATGATCCCGGTGTCGCTGCTGGTGCGCCGGGCACCCGCGCTAGAAGGCGCGCATGCGGCTCCAGCGGTATCGGCGCCCGCCGGCGAGCCTGCGGCGATGTCGATGTCGGTCGCGGATGCGCTGCGCTCGCCGCAGTTCATCGTGCTGCTGCTGACCAACTTCTTCTGCTGCGCCACGCATTCGGGCCCGATCTTCCATACGGTCAGCTACGCGGTGACGTGCGGAATCCCGTTGATCGTCGCGGTGTCGATCTACAGCGTCGAAGGGCTTGCCGGCATGGGCGGCCGGATCGCGTTCGGGATCCTGGGCGACCGCATCGGCGCGAAGCGCATGCTGGTGGCCGGGCTGTTCGCGCAGGCGCTCGGTGCGCTCGGGTATGACTTCGTGCGCACGCTCGACGGGTTCTACGCGGTCGCGGTCGTGTTCGGCTTCATCTACGCGGGCGTGATGCCGCTGTATTCGGTGCTGGCGCGCGAGAACTTCCCGCTGCGGATGATGGGCACCGTGATCGGCGGCTGCGCGATGGCCGGCAGCCTCGGGATGGCTGCGGGCCCTGTGGCCGGCGGCCTGATCGTCGATACGTTCGGCAGCTACGGCTGGCTGTATGTCGGTTCGTTCGCGATCGGCGTAGGCGCGTTCCTGATGGCGACGATGTTCCGCCCGTTCGCGAAAGCGCGACCGGAAACGGTGACCGCGTGACCCGGCGACGGAGGTGGGGCGGCTTCCGTTTCACCGGATCGGCGCGGTTTGGTCCGCGCTGCAGAAGAAAAAAACAGGGCCCGACACCGTGCGCGTTAGGTGGTGTCCGAACGGCCCGCAGCCCGCTGCGGCGCAGCAGAGCGGCAAATGAGACCGATCGGCACGCATGCGTCGCGATTCGGCCCCTAAAAAACGCAATATCGAGCATATATTCGAAGGGCCTGTCATACCCGCGTCACCCTGCTAGAATTCGGCCTGCCGCATTGTTCCGATTGACTGATGAGATTGCTTGACGCCCTGGTCGAACAACGTATTGCCGCCGCCGCCGCGCGGGGCGAGTTCGACGATTTGCCGGGTACCGGCGCGCCGCAGGCGCTGGATGACGACCTGCTCGTGCCCGAGGAGGTGCGGGTGGCCAACCGTATCCTGAAGAATGCGGGCTTCGTGCCGCCGGCCGTCGAGCAATTGCGCGCGCTGCGCAACTTGCATGACGAAGTGCAGGCGGTCAGCGACCGTGCCGCGCGGTGCCGGCTGCAGGCAAAGATCCTCGCACTCGACATGGCGCTCGAATCGCTGCGCGGCGGCCCGATGGTGATGCCGCGCGACTACTGCCGGCGCATCGCGGAGCGGCTGTGCGAGCGCGGGCTCGACGAAGCGTCCGCCGAAGCGGGGCCGATGTGACGTCCGACGCGCTGCACGACGCAGCCCGGTCGGCAGCCGCCCCGGCGGCCGAATCCGCCGCCGATTCCCCGGTTCCCGAAGCCGCGCCCGTATCGGCGCGCGACCTGCATTTCATGCGTCTTGCGCAGGCTGCCGCCGAAGAGGCGCGCGCGGCCGGCGAAGTGCCGGTCGGGGCGGTGCTCGTGCGTGGCGACGAAGTGATCGCACGCGGCTTCAACCATCCGATCGGCGGGCACGACCCGTCGGCCCATGCGGAAATGGCCGCGCTGCGCATGGCCGCGCAGCATCTGCAGAATTACCGGATGCCCGGCTGCGAGCTGTACGTGACGCTCGAGCCGTGCCTGATGTGCGCGGGCGCGATCATGCATGCACGCATCGCACGGGTCGTCTACGGTGCCGCCGATCCGAAGACGGGCGCGTGCGGCAGCGTGATCGACGCGTTCGCGAATCCGCAACTGAACCACCATACCGAAGTGACCGGCGGCGTGCTCGCCGACGAGTGCGGCGCCGCGCTGAAGTCGTTCTTCGCCGAGCGTCGTCGCGCGCTGCGCGAAGCGCGGCTCGCCCGCGACGCCGAATCCGGCGCGTCATAGGCGCGTCCGCCGCGCCCGTCGCACGGTGCGAGCGGGGCGCGCACGGTTCCGTGAACCGGAGACGGTTCGGACCCTCTAAGCAGGTTTGACGACCCGACACCTCTCTTCGCCATGTCCTTCCAGCCCGCTGCGTCCTACACCATCCGCCTGCTTGCGCCGTCCGGCTATCCGCACGACCCGGACGCAATCAATCGCGCGCTCGAACGCCTCAGCACCGCACAGCACCGCATCGAGAACATCGAAGCGACGCAGCGGCGCTTCCAGCGGTTCGGCGGCACCGACGGCGAGCGGGCAGGCGACCTGAACCGCCTTGCCGATCCCGAGCGGCCGCTGCCGGACATCGCGCTCGCGGTGCGCGGCGGCTACGGCGCCGCGCGCATCCTGCACGGGCTCGACTATCGCGGGCTCGAGCGCAGGCTCCGCGACCAGCCGGTCGCGCTCGTCGGCCACAGCGACTTCACGGCGCTCCAGCTCGCGCTGTACGCGAAGGCGCGCATCAAGACGTTCGGCGGCCCGATGCTGTCCGCCGACTTCGGCGCGGAAACGCCGAGCGATTTCACGATGCAGCACTTCTGGCAGACGCTGACGCAGCCGAGCACGACGATCATCGCCGAAGCGCCGCAAGTGCAGAGCGTGAACGTGACGGGCACGCTGTGGGGCGGCAACCTGGCGATCCTCACGTCGCTGGTCGGCACGCCGTACATGCCCGACATCGAAGGCGGCATCCTGTTCATCGAGGACGTGAACGAGCAGCCGTTCCGGATCGAACGGATGATCTACCAACTGCACCTGTCGGGGCTGCTCGCGCGCCAGCAGGCGCTCGTGCTCGGCCAGTTCACCGGCGCGCGGCCGTTCGAGTACGACAACGGCTACGACATGCAGGCGATGATCGACCAGGTGCGTGAGGTGGTCGGCATCCCGGTCGTGACGGGGCTCCAGTTCGGCCACGTGCCCGATCTGCTGACGCTGCCGTTCGGCGCGCAGGCGCAACTGGTCGCGAACGCGCATGGTTTCCGCCTCACTTTGTCGGACTATCCGCACCTCGGATGAGGCTGACGCAGTCGGTCGAAAGGCGGGTTTCCCGCCTTTTTCTTTATGTAAACACGCAACTAACGGTCTATATTTTTTGTCGACGCAAACAGGGTCTGCGCCAGATCTTGCACCAGTTTTGTCAACAAAATGGCCGGGAGGGTATACGACGAGAATGGCCTCAGCCATACGCCTCAGCCTTGTCATGCATGGATTCGACGCATCGTGCACCGAACGGGGTCGCATCGATGCACGCCGATTGTGCGCAATACCGGAAAAGAATTGTTGACAATCTTTATGTCCGCCCTAGGATGAGGATCATCACACGATGCCGATCATGAACGAGCCCGAATCCCACCCGTCCGGTGCAGCCAGCCCCGAAGCGATCGCCGAGCGGATCCGCACGGCGATCCTCGAGCATCGGCTCGCGCCGGGCGCGAAGCTGACGGAGGCGCAGCTCTGCGACGTGTTCAATGTGAAGCGCGGGGCGATCCGCCAGGCGCTCGCGCAGCTCGCGACCGACAAGCTCGTCGATCTCGAGCCGAACCGTGGCGCGTTCGTCGCGAGTCCGACGCTGCAGGACGTGCACGAGGTGTTCGAGATGCGCCGGATCATCGAGCTCGCCGTGGTTGAGCGGCTCGCGACCGGGCCCGGCGCGAAGCGGCTGAAGGGCGTCGCCTCGCTGATCGAGAAGGAACGCAAGGCGTTCCAGCGGCAGGACTTCGCGGCCTGGATCCGCCTGTCGGGCGAATTCCATACGACGCTCGCCACGCTGATGGGCAATGCGACGCTCAGCGAGTGCCTCGACGGGCTCGTCGCACGCTCGACGCTGATGTCCGCGCTGTACGAGTCGCACGGCCGCAGCCCGTGCTCGTGCGACGACCACGACGAGATCCTCGGCGCGCTGGAGGCGGGCGATCCGAAGCGGGCGGTGACGCTGATGGCGCACCACCTGCAGCATGTCGAACTGAAGATGCTGGACCGGCCCGCACAAGGGCAGGTCGATTTGCGCGAAGTGTTCGGCGGCGCCTGAGCGGCGACGCGAACCCGGCCGCGCGCCACAAGAACGAGCGAAATGCAGGCCCGCGGCGTTTGCCGCGGGCCGCTGGTCCGACTCCGGGCGTCGATCCGGAGCGATATCGATGACGGTGGAGCGGCCGCCCGGCCGCGTCAAGGAGAAGTCATGGCTCAGTTCAGTGTGGCGCACGACAGCGCCTATCCGGCAGAAGAAGGCGGCGAGGGCGGCGACCCGGCACTGCCGAATGGTTATAGCGAACGTCTGTACAACGAAGATTTGGCACCCCTGAAAAATCAGACTTGGGGTTCATACAATATCTTCGCGTTCTGGATGTCGGACGTGCACAGCGTCGGTGGCTACGTGTTCGCGGGCAGCCTGTTCGCGCTCGGGCTGACGAGCTGGCAGGTGCTGATCGCGCTGATCGTCGGGATCGGCTTTGTGAACCTGCTGTGCAACCTGATCGCGCGGCCGAGCCAGCAGGTCGGCGTGCCGTATCCGGTTGCGTGCCGCGCGACGTTCGGCGTGCTCGGTGCGAACGTACCGGCCGTGATCCGCGGGCTGATCGCGATTGCGTGGTACGGCATCCAGACCTATCTCGCATCGAGCGCGCTCGTGATCGTCGTGCTGAAATTCTTCCCGCAATGGCTGCCTTACGCGGACGTGCATCGCTACGGCTTCCTCGGGCTGTCGGCGGTCGGCTGGGCCGGCTTCATGCTGCTGTGGGTGCTCCAGGCGCTCGTGTTCTGGAACGGGATGGAGACGATCAAGAAGTTCATCGACTTCGCGGGGCCGGCCGTCTACGTCGTGATGTTCATCCTCGCCGGCTACATGGTGTGGCGCGCGGGCTGGCGCAACATCGGCATCAACCTCGGCGGCGTGAAATACCACGGCGCGGAAGTGATTCCGGTGATGATCACGGCCGTGTCGCTAGTCGTGTCGTACTTCTCCGGGCCGATGCTGAATTTCGGCGATTTCTCGCGCTACTGCCGCTCGTTCGGCGAAGTGAAGCGCGGCAATTTCTGGGGGCTGCCGGTCAACTTCCTCGCGTTCTCGCTCGTCACGGTGATCACGACGGCCGCGACGTTGCCGGTGTTCGGCGAACTCATCACCGATCCGGTCGAGACGGTCGGCCGCATCGACCATCCGACCGCGGTGATCCTCGGCGCGCTGACGTTCACGATCGCGACGATCGGCATCAACATCGTCGCGAACTTCGTGTCGCCCGCGTTCGACTTCTCGAACGTCGCACCGCGCCTGATCAGCTGGCGCGCGGGCGGGATGCTCGCGGCCGTCGCGTCGATCTTCATCACGCCGTGGAACCTGTTCAACAATCCGGCTGTGATCCACTACACGCTCGACGTGCTCGGCGCGTTCATCGGCCCGCTGTACGGCGTGCTGATCGCCGACTTCTACCTCGTCAAGCGCGGCCGGCTCGTGCGCGACGACCTGTACACGATGTCGGAAAGCGGCACGTACTGGTACACGGGCGGCGTGAACCGCCGCGCGCTTGCCGCGCTGTTGCCGGCCGCGGTGATCGCGATCGTCTGCGTGATGATGCCGGGCTGGCAGGGCGTCGCGAACTTCTCGTGGTTCATCGGCGCGGGGCTCGGCTTCGTCTTCTACCGGCTGCTCGTGAGCACGAAGGCCTGAGGAGCGTGCGATGAAGATTCGACTGATCAATCCGAATACGACGCAGCGGATGACCGACGCGATGGGCCGCTGCGCGCGCGAGGTCGCGGCCGCCGGCACGGAAATCGTGGCGGTGAGCCCGCCGATGGGGCCGCCGTCGATCGAAGGGTATTACGACGAGGCGCTCGCGACGCCGGGGCTGCTCGCCGAGATCGTGCAGGGCGAGCGCGACGGCTGCGACGCGTACGTGATCGCGTGCTTCGGCGATCCCGGCCTCTACGCGGCGCGCGAGCTCGCACGCGGGCCGGTGATCGGCATCGCCGAGGCCGCGATGCATGCGGCGAGCGTGCTCGCGCCGGGCTTCTCGGTCGTCACGACGCTCGCGCGCACCTGCGGGATGGCATGGCACCTCGCCGAGCGCTACGGGATGAAGCGGTTCTGCCGCAACGTGCGCGCGACCGACGTCGCGGTGCTCGAGCTCGACCGGCCGGGCTCGGCCGCGCGCCGGATCATCGTCGACGAATGCCGGCGCGCGCTCGACGAGGACGGCGCCGACGCGATCGTGCTTGGTTGTGCGGGGATGGCCGAGTTCGCGCACGAGATCGAGCAGCAGATCGGCGCGCCGGTGGTCGAGGGCGTCACCGCGGCCGTCAAATGGGCCGAGGCGCTCGTCGCGCTGCGCCTCGCGACCGCGAAGCGCGGCGACTACGCGCGGCCGCTGCCGAAGCGCTACGACGGCGCGTTCGCCCGCTTCAGCCCGCCGGACGGGGATGAGGCGGAACCGGTCCCGAATTTGCCGCAACCGCACATACACACCGTCTGACACGCACTATCTGCGTCGCTGTATGGGCGCGTATGAACGTTTTCGCTACACTGGGCCGTCATCGCATCGGCTTGCGCAGCCGGCCTCCGGCACCCGCGCAGTCGATGCGAACCCATTATTTCAGCGAGCTTTCGCCGCACTTCGAACCATGTCACTCGATCCCAACTATCCTCGCGACCTGATCGGCTACGGCCGCCATCCCGTTCAGGCGAACTGGCCGGGGCGTGCCCGCGTCGCCGTGCAATTCGTGCTGAACTACGAGGAGGGCGGTGAGAACTGCGTGCTGCATGGCGATCCGGGCTCCGAGCAGTTCCTGTCGGAAATCGTCGGCGCGGCCGCGTATCCCGACCGCCACATGAGCATGGAGTCGATCTACGAATACGGTTCGCGGGCCGGCGTGTGGCGCATCCTGCGCGAATTCGAGAAGCGCGGGATGCCGCTGACGGTATTCGGCGTCGGCATGGCAATCGAACGCCACCCGGAGCTCGCGCGCGCATTCGTCGAGCTGGGCCATGAAATCGCGTGCCACGGCTGGCGCTGGATCCACTACCAGAGCATGACGCCGGAGCTCGAGGCCGAGCACATGCGCCTCGGGATGGAAGCGATCGAGCGTGTGACGGGCGAGCGCCCGCTCGGCTGGTACACCGGCCGCGACAGCCCCAATACGCACCGCCTCGTCGCGGAATACGGCGGTTTCCTGTACGACTCCGACAACTACGGCGACGACCTGCCGTTCTGGATGGACGTCGAAGTCTCCGGCGGCAAGAAATCGCCGCAGCTGATCGTGCCGTACACGCTCGACACGAACGACATGCGCTTCGCGACGCCGCAGGGCTTCAACACCGGCGATCACTTCTTCGACTACCTGCGCGACGCATTCGACGTGCTGTACGCGGAAGGCGACGAAGCGCCGAAGATGCTGTCGATCGGCATGCACTGCCGGTTGCTCGGCCGGCCGGGCCGGTTCCGCGGGCTGCAGCGTTTCCTCGATCACATCGAGAAGCACGATCGCGTATGGGTGACGCGCCGTGTCGATATCGCGCGTCACTGGCGTGAACATCATCCGTATCAGCCCAATCATCGAAACGAAGGGAAAGCATGAAGGCGATGCGCTACACGTTGGAACAACTGAACACGATGGCGCCGAGCGCATTTGTCGCGGCATTGTCGGGGATCTTCGAACATTCGCCGTGGGTGGCCGAAGTCGCCGCGGGCGAGCGGCCGTTCGCGAGTATCGACGCGCTGCACAAGACGATGTCGGGTGCGGTCGAGACGGGCGGCGAAGTGCGCCAGCTCGCGCTGATCAACGCTCACCCGGAGCTGGCCGGCAAGGCTGCCGTGCGTGGCGAGCTGACCGCCGAGTCGACGCGCGAGCAGAGCGGCGCGGGCCTCGACCAGTGCACGCAGGAAGAGTTCGACAAGCTGCTGACGCTGAACCGCACGTATCGCGAGAAGTTCGGCTTCCCGTTCATCCTCGCGGTGCGCGGCTACGACCGGCACGGCATCATCGCGAACTTCGAGTCGCGCGTGAATCATTCGCGCACGGAGGAACTGCGGGCGAGCCTCGACCAGATCTACCGGATCGCGCGCTTCCGCCTCGACGACCTGATCGACGCCTGACACCGCAATACGGCCTGCTGCGTCGCAGCGGCCTGATCGCCTCACTGAAACAAGGAAACATCATGGCTGTTCCGCTTCTCGATCCCAACGCACCCGACTTCACGCGGCGCTACGTGAATCTTGCCGACCCGCGTCTCGGTGCGCAGGCGCTCGAAGCCAGCGACGATTTCTTCGCGCCGAAGGATCGGATGCTGAACCCCGAGCCGGCCGTTTTCATCCCCGGCAAGTACGACGACCACGGCAAGTGGATGGACGGCTGGGAAACGCGCCGCAAGCGCACGACGGGCTACGACTGGTGCATCGTCAAGCTCGCGCGCCCGGGCGTGATCAAGGGCTTCGACATCGATACGAGCCACTTCACCGGCAACTTCCCGCCGGCTGCGTCGATCGAGGCCGCGTTCGTGGCCGACGGCGCACCGACACATGCGACCGAGTGGGTCGAGATCGTGCCGTCGACGACGCTGCAGGGCAACAGCCATCATTACGTCGAAGCGAGCGATGCGCGCGCGTTTACGCACCTGCGCGTGAACATCTACCCGGATGGCGGCATTGCACGCCTGCGCGTGTACGGCCAGCCGCAGCTCGACTGGGCCGGCGCGAGCGCGACCGAGCAATTCGATCTCGCGGCGATGGAAAACGGCGGTTACGTGGTGGCCGCGAACAACCAGCACTTCGGCGTCGCGTCGAACCTGCTGCTGCCGGGCCGCGGCGTGAACATGGGCGACGGCTGGGAAACCCGCCGCCGCCGCGAACCGGGCAACGACTGGGCGATCATCGCGCTCGCGCAGCCGGGCGTGATCCGCAAGATCGAAGTCGATACCGCGTTCTTCAAGGGCAACTACCCGGACCGCTGCTCGATCCAGGCGGCGTACGTGTCGGGCGGCACCGACAGCTCGCTGATCACGCAGTCGATGTTCTGGCCCGTGCTGCTCGGCGAACAGAAGCTGCAGATGGACAAGCAGCACTACTTCGAACAGGACATCGCGTCGCTCGGCCCCGTCACGCACGTGCGACTGAACATCATTCCGGACGGCGGCGTGTCGCGCCTGCGTCTGTGGGGGACGCTCGACAAATGAAGACGCTTGCCATCGAACCGCTGACCAAGGAATCGTTCGCGCCGTTCGGCGACGTGATCGAAACGGAAGGGGCGAAGCAGATCCCGATCAACCTCGGCACGACGATCCGCTTTCACGATCTCGCGAAAGTCGACGTGACCGATGAAGACGGCCGCACGCTCGTCAACCTGTTCCGCGGCCAGCCGCGCACGCTGCCGTTCGAAGTGAAGATGCTGGAGCGGCACCCGCTCGGCAGCCAGGCCTTCGTGCCGCTGAACGACCAGCCGTATCTCGTCGTCGTGGCGCCCGCTGGCGATCTCGATCCGGCGAAGATCCGCGCGTTCGTGACGAGCGGGTGGCAGGGCGTCAACTATGCGAAGGGCGTGTGGCATCACCCGCTGATCGCGCTGGGCGGCGTCAGCGACTTCATCGTCGTCGATCGGGGCGGTGACGGCCTGAACCTGAACGAGCAGGACCTGCAGGAATCGCTGTGGCTCACCGACGAGGCGCTGCACGCGCTGACGGCCTGAGTCGCTGGCGTTTCTGCCAGCGTCTGACGAAACCCGCGCACGATGCGCGGGTTTTTTTATGTGCGGTCGATTCGGCGCGATTCAGGTCGCGGCAGTTTTGCGCGTGTCGCGCGAGCTGCCGACTCGGCGCCGCCGGTTCGTGACCGGCGCATGCTGCGCCATCAGCTCGGCGACCCAGTCGACGAACACCCGCAGCTTCGCACTGACGTGCCGGTTCGGCGGAAACGCGACGTACATCGGCATCGGTTCGAGTTGCCACTGCTCGAATAGCGGTACCAGTTCGCCGCGAGCGCGATGCACGCCGGCCATGTAGTCGGGCAGCCACAGAATACCCAGCCCGGCGAGGCCGGCCTCGAGGTACGCATTGCCGTCGTCGACCGCAAGCACGTAGCGTCCGCGCACGGTGACCTGCTCGCCGTCGCATGTCATCGCAAAGGGCAATGCCTTACCGGTGCGCGCCCACAGAAAACCGACGATCCGGTGGTGGGTGTCCTCCAGCTCGTCCGGATGCGTCGGCATGCCGGCGCGTGCGAGATAGGCCGGCGACGCGTACACGCCGAGCCGCAGGTCGCCGACGCGACGCGCGACCAGCGCGCGGTCGGTCGGCTCGCCGCCGCGCATGACGCAGTCGACGTTCTCGCCGATCACGTCCACCACGCGGTCGCTCACGCCCATGTCGAGCTGGATGTCCGGATAGCGCGCATGGAACGCGGGCAGCGCGGGGATCAGGATCAGGCGCGCGAACGGGCTCGGCACGTCCACGCGCAGCCGCCCCCGGGGCGATGCGGAGGCGGCGGACAGGCTCGTTTCGGCATCGTCCATGTCGGCCAGCAGCCGCACGACGCGATCGTAGTACGCGGCGCCGTCCGCGGTGACGACGACCTTGCGCGTCGTACGGTTGAACAGCTTCACGCGCAGCCGCGCTTCGAGCTGCTGTACGAGCTGCGTGACGGTGGTGCGGCTCATGTGCAGCGTCTCGGCTGCCTTCGTGAAACTGCCGGCTTCCACCACGCGGGCGAACGCCTGCATTGCGTCGAATCGATCCATCGGGTCAGGGCTCCGCGTCGGTCGGAATTGTTTGGGATGTCCAAACAGTGTTGGACAGGGTTGCCGGTTTATTCGCCGTGCAACGGACCTTAAAGTGCCTTCATCGTTGATGCCGGGGCGGATTCGCCCCACAAACCGAAGGAGGTAGGGGATGGTAAAGCGTAGCGTGGTGTTTCCACCCGGTCGCCAGGCACTGTACGACCGCAACCGCTATTCGCCGGCAGTGCGCTCGAACGGCTTCCTGTTCGTGTCCGGGCAGGTCGGCAGCCGCGAGGACGGCTCGCCCGAGCTGGAACTGGGCGCGCAGGTCCGTCGCGCGTTCGACAACCTGAATGCGGTGCTGCGTGCGGCCGGCTGCACGTTCGACGACGTCGTCGACGTGACGGTGTTCCTCGTCGATCCCGAAGCGACGTTCGAGCGGATCTGGGCGATCGTCCCCGAATACTGGGGCGACGCGCCGCATCCGACGCTGACCGCCGTCGGCGTGACCTGGCTGTATGGGTTCCAGTTCGAAATCAAGGCGATCGCGCGGCTGCCGGAGACGGTTGACCGTTGAAGGGCGCTTGCGGTCCGTGGCGGTGCGCGTCACGGCGCGACCGGCGGCTCCTGTTCGTACGCGCGATGCAGCAGCGCGACGAACGATGACGAATCGGGCAGCGTCGCCGTGCCGAACCGGCGCACGGCGATCCCGGGCGTCCACGAATTCATCACGACGGCGCCGGCCATCGACGGCAGGTCGGCCGGCGTCAGTTCGCGATCGTGCTGCGCGATGCCCAGGCGTGCCAGTTGCCGGCGCACGATACGCATCGTGACGCCGCCGAGCATGCCGGCCACCGGCCACACGACCGCGTCGCCGGTCCAGAACGCGAGATTCCAGATCGAGCCTTCGCTGATGCGTCGGTGGCGATCAATGAAGGCCGCATCGTCGAAACCCTGCGTGATCGCGCGGCGCAGGAAGTGCGTCTTCGCGACTTCGCCGACGTGCTTGATGTCCGGTAGCACGCGCTCGTATTCGAACAGCGCGAGATCGAGCGGGCCCGCGGGCCCCGACGACGGCGCGGCGGTGCGGACCAGCACGTCGAGCGTTTCATCGTCGCGCGGCGCGACGAATTCGCCCGTCGTCGCATGCACGGTCGCCGTCAGCGACAGCGCCGACGGCGCGCGATCGAGCGCTGCGCGCAGGAGTGTGCGGATCCGGTCGTCGGGCAATGCCTGGCCGAACAGCGTGTTCGACGCATCGCGCAGCCGTGCAAGATGCAGGTCGAGGCCGCGCACGCGGCCGTCGCGTACCTGCATCGCGGTGAAATGCGCATGGCCCGCGAACGCGAGCGCGGCGAGCGCATCCGGGGTGGCGGCGACGCCGTTGAGCTGGGCGACGGACGGGAACGGGGCAGCGGTCATCGATGGATCTCCGGGTTCGGCCGCGAGCGCGGGGCGGCTCGCGGCATCTTCAAGAAAGCCTATTGTTTGCCGATTGATGGTGTCTTGAAAAACGAGTAGTTTTGGAACGGTCATCAAATCCGGTTTGAAGATCGATGGAACGCATGTGGCCCGGTACGCGCGCGCTGAGGACGTTCGATGCGGCGGCGCGGCACCTGAATTTCTCGCGGGCGGCCGACGAGGTCGGACTGACGCCGGCGGCTGTCAGTCACCAGATCAAGGAAATCGAGGCGCGGCTCGACATGGACCTGTTCGTCCGCACGAGCCGCAGCATCCGGCTGACGCCGGCCGGCGTCGTGCTGGCTGCTGCGGCCGCCGAGGCGCTGGCGGGGATGCAGCGCGCGACTGCCCGGGCACGGCGCATCGCGCGGGAACAGACGGAGCTGCGCGTGTCGGTCGGCGCGCGCTTTGCGACGCACTGGCTGCTGCCGCGCCTGCCGCGTTTCAGGGCCGCGCATCCGGCGTTCGAGCTGTCGTTCGATATCACCGACCGGTTGCGCGACTTCGATGACGACGATGTCGATGTGGCGATCCGCTTCGGCACCGGGCGCTATCGCGACGTGTGCGCGCAGCACCTGTTCGATACGTCGGTCGTTGCCGTCTGCAGCCCGGCGCTGTTGTCGGCCGGGCCGCCGTTGCGCAAGCCGCGCGATCTGCTGCGCTACACGCTTTGCCACGCAGACTGTGAAGTCGACGGTGTGACCTGGCCGCGCTGGTCGGCGTGGATGGCCGCTGCCGGCGTCGACGGTTTCGACGACAGCCGGTGCGTCGCGTTTCCGGATTCGAGCCACGTCGTGCAGGCCGTGACGGACGGTACGGCGGTCGGCCTGGCGGAGCCGCACATGATCGCGCGCGATCTCGCGGAAGGACGCGTCGTGCCGCTGTTCGACGTGAACGTCGAGGTGGCACCGGGCCTTGCGTATCACGTCGTGTATCCGGCGCGCACGCAGGACGACCCGCGCATCGTCGCCTTGTGCGACTGGCTTGCGGACGAAGTTGCGACGATGCGCGCGTAGCGGTGCCGGTGCCGGTGGCGCGTGCTATCGTGCCCGCATCTCCACCGTACGATGCCCGGTTCCGGGTGTGTTCCTTCGATGAGCCAACCTGAAAACAACCTCGCGATCCTGCTGAGCACGATGCAGCCCGAACTGCATCCGGGTGCGTTCGCATTCGTATCGCTGCCATCCGATGCAGACGTATCGTTATCCGAAGTAGTCGCAACGTTT
This sequence comes from Burkholderia lata, assembly GCF_000012945.1. Lineage (NCBI taxonomy): Bacteria > Pseudomonadati > Pseudomonadota > Betaproteobacteria > Burkholderiales > Burkholderiaceae > Burkholderia > Burkholderia lata. The sequence goes on along the minus strand of NC_007510.1, from coordinate 2,326,980 downwards.
CGCGAAGCGGAAGGGCTGACGGTCGTGGTCGAAGAGGGAGTGGCTGCGCGGCACGGCTGGCCCGTGCTGTTCCGCGCCGCGTGGATCACGCTGACCGTGCATTCCGATCTTGCGGCCGTGGGCCTCACCGCGGCATTCGCACGGGCACTCGGCGCGGCCGGCATCAGCTGCAACGTGATGGCGGCTGCGTACCACGATCATATCTTCGTGCCGTTCGACGACGGCCCGCGCGCACTCGATGCGCTCGTCGCGCTCCAGCGCGACGCGATGCGCGGCTGAAGCGCGAAGGGTGTCCGGGACACGCAAAAAAAACGGGCCCGTCACCGGGCCCGCGAACGGAAAGGATTGCGCGGGAAAACGATCCCGGCGCACGGCGGCTTACTTGTTCGCGCCACCCTCGAACCACGCGGCGAGCTTCGTGCGCTCGTCGTCGGTCATGTGCGTGACGTTGCCGATCGGCATCGCCTTCAGGCGCACGGCCTGTTCGTAGATACGCTGAGCGTTCTTCGACACTTCGTCCGGCGTGTCGAACATCACGCCCGCGGGCGCGCTGCCCATCAGCGTCGGCTTCGCCGAGTGGCACTCCACACACCGCTGCTGCAGGACCGGCATGATGTCGGCGATCACGACCTTCGGTGCGTTCGCGGCTTGCGCTTCCGGTGCGACCGGCTTCGGCATCGTCCAGACCAGCGCGGCCGACAGCAGAGCGACGCCGCCGATCGGCAGGTACCACAGCTGCTTGCCGCGGTGACGCATCACGAAGAACTGGCGGATCAGCGCGCCGGCCAGCATGATCATCACGAGCACGACCCAGTTGAACTTGTTCGTGTAGGTCATCGCGTAGTGGTTCGACAGCATCGCGAACACGACCGGCAGCGTGAAGTACGTGTTGTGCACCGAGCGCTGCTTGCCGCGCTTGCCGTAGATCGGGTTCGGCTCTTCGCCCTTGAGCATCTTGTCGACCATCTTGCGCTGGCCGGGGATGATCACGAAGAACACGTTCGCCGACATGATCGTCGCGAGCATCGCACCGACGATCAGGTAGGCAGCACGACCCGCGAAGATGTGGCACGCGAGGTAGGCGGCGGCGACCACGTAGATGCCGACGCAGATGCCGAGCACGCGGTCATTGGTGCCGAGGATGCGGCACAGCGAGTCGTAGACGATCCAGCCGGCGGCGAGGAAGCCGAGTGCGGAAGCGACGGCGACCACCGGGCCCATGTCGAGCACGCTCTTGTCGATCAGGTACGTGTTCGGCGCGAGCAGGTACAGCACGAAGAACAGCGAGAAACCCGACAGCCAGGTCGTGTACGACGGCCACTTCGACCAGTGCAGGTCATCCGGCATTTCCGGCGGAGCGACCGTGTACTTCTGCATGTTGTAGAAACCGCCACCGTGGACGTGCCACAGTTCGCCGAACACACCGCGCTTGCGCTGGTTCGGGTCGGTCGGCGGTTTCAGGCTGTTGTCGAGCGCGACGAAATAGAACGACTCGCCGATCCACGCAATGGCGACGATGACGTGCAGCCATCGCAGCGCGAGGTTCAGCCAGTCGGTGATGAAGCCTTCCATGAAACTCCTCCAGACTCAAATCGTTTGTTTGATGCGGGCGCTGATTCGAATGTCAGCTGCCGCGATAGGTGCTGTACGACCACGGCGACACGAGCAGCGGCACGTGGTAGTGCGAGCCGGTGTCGGCGATGCCGAAGCGGAGCACGACGCGATCGACGAAACGGGGTTCGGGCACCTTCACGCCGAGCGACGCGAAGTAGTCGCCGGCATGGAACACGAGTTCGTATTCGCCGGCGGCGAGCGCGGCGCCTTCGAGCAGGGGTTCGTCGCAGCGGCCGTCGCTATTGGTCAGCACGGTCTTGATCGCGCGGCGCGATTCGCCGTCCAGCGCGTAGAGGTCCACCTTGATTGCAGCGCCGGGACGGCCGTGCGCCGTATCGAGTACGTGGGTAGTGAGCTTTCCCATTCGCAATTGTCCTTGTGTGAATGCGAGGTTCGGCGGCGACTCGATCCATTGACTGTGCGGCGGATCGAGGCTCCACGTCACGTGGCTACATACCCGTCGGCGAGATTGAAGCGAGCGCCGTGCAGGCATTGTAAAAAGGTTCCCCGCGCAAATACGGGCGCGATATCAAAGATAATGCGCCGCGCATGAGCGGCTGTCGACGGCACGCCGGATACGGCTTCCGGCGGGCATTTCGGGCCTCCGTTCGGGCGTCGCGCGGCGTACCATATCGAAACCGTGAAACGCGGTATTCCGGATCGCGCATTGTGTGCGGCGAGCGCTTGGGCGATCCTCCCGCCGTGCGCGTCGGCCTGTGGCCCGCGCGTACCCCGAAGACGGCGAGCACGCCGGGTAACCGGGCCAGGGCGTTCGAACGGACGCAGGCACCGGAGCGTGCCGCGATTCAACGTTCGAACGTGTGTGACCGTCCCCAGGATCCGCCCCTGGGGGCAGACCGACGCGGAGAACGCATGAACCTCGAGCAGCACGCTGGCGCACGCGCGCCGAACACTTCCTCATCCCGCCCGAAAACCCTGCTGGTCAAGCACGCCGACGTGCTCGTGACCATGGACGACACGCGCCGCGAGCTGCGCGACGCGGGGCTCTACATCGAAGACAACCGGATCGTCGCGGTCGGCCCGACCGCTGAGCTGCCCGATACGGCGGACGAAGTGCTCGACCTGCGCGGCCACCTCGTGATTCCGGGCCTCGTGAACACGCATCACCACATGTACCAGAGCCTGACGCGCGCGGTGCCTGCGGCGCAGAACGCCGAGCTGTTCGGCTGGCTCACGAACCTCTACAAGATCTGGGCGCACCTGACGCCCGAGATGATCGAAGTGTCGACGCTCACCGCGATGGCCGAGCTGCTGCAGTCGGGCTGCACGACGTCGAGCGATCATCTGTACATCTACCCGAACGGCAGCCGCCTCGACGACAGCATCGGCGCCGCGCAGCGGATCGGCATGCGTTTTCATGCGAGCCGCGGTGCGATGAGCGTCGGCCAGCGCGATGGCGGGTTGCCGCCCGATTCGGTCGTCGAGCGCGAGCCCGACATCCTGCGCGACACACAGCGCCTGATCGAGACCTATCACGATGAAGGCCGCTACGCGATGCTGCGCGTGGTCGTCGCGCCGTGCTCGCCGTTCTCGGTGAGCCGCGACCTGATGCGCGACGCGGCCGTGCTCGCACGCGAATACGGCGTGTCGCTGCACACGCACCTCGCGGAGAACGTCAACGACATCGCGTACAGCCGCGAGAAATTCGGGATGACGCCCGCCGAATATGCGGAAGATCTCGGCTGGGTCGGCCACGACGTGTGGCATGCGCACTGCGTGCAGCTCGACGATGCGGGCATCAGCCTGTTCGCGCGCACCGGTACGGGCGTCGCGCACTGTCCGTGCTCGAACATGCGGCTCGCGTCGGGTATCGCGCCGGTGAAGAAGATGCGTCTCGCGGGCGTGCCGGTCGGCCTCGGCGTCGACGGCTCCGCATCGAACGACGGCGCGCAGATGGTGGCGGAAGTGCGGCAGGCGCTGCTGCTGCAGCGGGTCGGTTTCGGGCCCGATGCGATGACCGCGCGTGAAGCGCTCGAAATCGCGACGCTCGGCGGCGCGAAGGTGCTGAACCGTGACGATATCGGCGCGCTGAAGCCGGGCATGGCCGCGGACTTCGCCGCATTCGACCTGCGCCAGCCGCTGTTCGCGGGCGCGCTGCACGATCCGGTCGCGGCGCTCGTGTTCTGCGCGCCGTCGCAGACGGCGTACACGGTGGTGAACGGGAAGGTGGTGGTGCGGGAAGGGCGTCTGGCGACGCTCGACCTGCCGCCCGTTATCGCGCGTCACAACGCGCTCGCGCAGGCACTGGTCGAGGCATCGCGCTGAAGGAAGGCTGACGCCATCCGGCGGCCGTGTTGCCGCCAGCTGTCGCCACGCCGCGCCGGGACGGCGCGGGCGGCGCATGCCGTTACGGCTCGATCAGCGTACGGGTGGCTTCGGCGACGAGGCCGCGCAGCCAGCGCACTTCGTCGGAGTAGTGGCAGCGCTCGTGCCACAGCTGGTAGTACTGCATCGGCGGGAAGTCGAGCGGGGCCGGCACGACCGACAGCGGCAGGAACTTCGCGTAGTGATCGGCGAACAGGCGCGTCGTCGTGAAGATCAGGTCGGACTTCACGAGCACGTACGGTGCGAGGTTGAAGTACGGCAGCGTGACGACCACGTGGCGCTTGAGCCGTTCACGCGCGAGATGCACGTCGATCGCGCCGCGCTGGCCGACCGAGTACGGCGTCGGCGCGAGATGCGGTGCGTTCAGGTACTGGTCGAGCGTGAGCCCGCCGCGCTTCGCGAACGGGTGCGTGTTGCTCATCAGGCAGACGATTTCGTCGACGAACAGGTTCGACAGGTGCAGTTGCTCCGGCGGTTCGGGCCAGTTGCCGACGACGATGTCGAGCTTGCCGTCTTCCAGCGCGAGCTCGTAGTCGAACGCGGGGCCGAGCGAATGGAATTCGAGCGTCGCGTTCGGCGCGGCCTGGCGGAAGCGCTCGACGACGGTCGGCACGAACAGCACGTTCAGGTAGTCGGGGCAGCCGATCCGGTAGCAGCGGATCGACGTGGCCGGGTCGAAGTTGTGCTGCTGGAACTTGATGCGCTCGATTTCACGCAGCGCATTCTGCACGGGCTCGAGCAGGCGCAGCCCGTATTCGGTCGGCACCATGCCGGATTTGCCGCGCACCAGCAGCGGATCGCCGGTGATGTCGCGCAGGCGCCGCAGCGCGGCGCTGATCGCCGGTTGCGACTGGTTCAGTTTGACGGCCGCGCGCGTGACGCTGCGCTCCATCAACAAGGTGTGCAAGACGCGCAAGAGGTACGTGTCGATCGCCTCGCGTTGCTGACTCATGATATCTCCGTTTTATATGTCTGGGCTGATCGAGGGGGCATAGGGGTATATCGTTTTTAATATGAAGCTGGGCCAGCGTCAAGAGATGGATACCCGCAGGCACCCGCCGGCCGGGCCGCGACAAGGGGTCCGAACGGGGGTGAGGTGAAGCGTGCGGCGCCGCGCGGACGCGCGTTGCGCGGATCCGGATCGCGGCGTGGCGTGTGATGCGACGGGCGCGTCAGTCGTCGATGCGCATGCCGACCTTCAGCGTGACCTGCCAGTGCACGACCTGGTCGCCTTCGATGTGGCCGCGCGTTTCGGTCACCTGGAACCAGTGCAGGTTGTGCAGCGTCTTGCCGGCTTTCGAGATCGCGTTGCGGATGGCGTCGTCGCTCGATTGCTTCGACGAACCGGTCAGCTCGATCATCTTGTACACGTGGTCGCTCATGATGCGCTCCCTGGGATATCGGTATGGATGGCCGGTGCAAGCCGTGGTCCCGAAGCGGCGCCGCGCGTGCCCGGCTTCTTGAGTGATAGGTATGATGGGCGGCAAGTTCAACCCATATCGGAGACGAGGAACATCGTGGAAGTCGGATTTTGCGGACCGGGATTGATGGGCGCGCCGATGATTCGGCATTTGCTGGCGGCCGGGCATCGGGTCAGCGTGTGGAATCGCTCGCGCGACAAGGCCGAGGCGCTCGTGAAGGACGGCGCGCAGGTGGTCGGCACGCCGCGCGAACTGGCGGAGCGCGTCGATACGGTATTCGTGTGCGTGCTCGACGGCCGTGCGGTGGGCGATGTCGTGTTCGGCGAGCACGGGCTGCTCTCCGGCGACGCCGCTGCGCGTCGCCTGCAGCGCATCGTCGATCATTCGAGCATCCCGCCTGCCGCGACGCGTGATTACGCGGCGCGTGCGACCGCACTCGGCGTCGGCTGGGTCGATGCGCCGGTGTCGGGCGGCGTGCCCGGCGCGCAGGCCGGCACGCTTGCGGTGATGGCCGGCGGCCGGGCGGCCGATCTCGACGCGGTGCGGCCGCTGATCGACACGTATGCGTCGCGGATCACGCACATGGGCGACGCGGGCGCGGGGCAGACGGCGAAGCTGTGCAACCAGGCGATCGTCACCGCGACGGTGACCGCGATTGCCGAGGCCGTCGGTCTTGCACAGGCGAGCGGCATCGATGCCGCGCGGCTGGCCGAAGCGCTGGCCGGCGGCTGGGCCGATTCGGTACTGTTGCAGACGTTCGTGCCGCGCATGACGTCGGGCGGTCATCCGCCGATCGGCGCGCTCAGCACGTTTCAGAAGGACGTCGATGCGATCGCCGACGCAGCGCGCGACACCGGCGCGGTGATGCCGGTATCGGCCACCGTGCAGCAGGTGTTGCGGCTCGGCGCTGCGCAAGGGCTCGCCGGCGCCGATTTCGCCGCGTTCATCGACATCGTGCGGCCCGGCAACGGTCGTCAGCAGGCGTCGTGACGGGCAAGCGGGGCGCGTGAATGGCAGATGGGCCGCCCGGAGGCGGCCCATCGAATGGCAGGTAGATCAGCCGAGGGAGCGTGGTGTCGTATCGCCGGCGTTCTGGCGGCCGAGCCCACCGCGCAGGCTCGCTTTCGTGCCTGCACCAAACTCGGGCAGGATGCGCGCACGCGCACGGCTGGCGAACACGAGGAAGCCGAAGCCGTTTGCTTCATACCAGTATCCGCCGTTCTCGAGGCCGTCCAGCGGCTGCTCGAGCGCGTTGGCGATCGATTCGATGCAGCGCTTGCGCAGTTCGGCGATGGCAGGATAGGGCGGCTGGGCGCCGCGCACGCTGCACAGGAGCACGTCGAGACCGGGCAGCACATGCGCGTACAGGACGGGTTCGTCCTGCGCACGGGCGCGGGCAATCTTGGTGTCGAGCTGGGCAAACGGTTTCGAGTGGCGCAATACCGCGAGGAATGACTCCTGGCCATCCTGCTGGGCACGCCGACGTTTTTTCGGGAAGGACATAAACACTCGCCTCAAAAACAATTGCAAGAAATGCGGCACTTTCATGCGACCCACTCCCGGCTATGTACGCCGCATGTCGATCCTTTATAGCACACGAAAATGCTGCCTTCGTGCAGTACGACGATCAATGTCTCCCGTCGACCTGCTCGCCATGATCGACACAGCCAGCGTCTTGGCGCCCGTACTGTCGTTTAGTCTCCATCATAGACCTGCTTTCCCCGCGCGTGCATTCGCCCGTCACAAAAAAGTGAGATAGGCCGCATGCGGCGGTGCATCGCGCGCGCAATAAAAAGGCCCGCACGGGGCGGGCCTGGCTGGCGGGGCGCTTGGCGATCAGCGCTGCTTCAGCGAATCGCGGATCTCGCGCAGCAGCACGGTGTCTTCCGGCGTCGCGGCCGGTGCGGCTTCTTCCGGCTTGCGCAGCTTGTTGATGAATTTCACCATCAGGAAAATGATGAACGCGAGGATGACGAAATTGATTGCCACCGTGATGAACGAGCCGTAACCGAACGCGGCGACACCTGCGGCCTGCAGGTCCTTGAACGAATCGGGATTACCCTTGAACGTCGGGGGGATGGTGCCGAGCAGAACGAACTTGTTCGAGAAATCCAGGCCGCCGGTCAGCACGCCGATGACCGGCATGATGAGGTCTTTCACGACCGAGTCGACGATCTTCGAGAACGCGCCGCCGATGATCACGCCGACGGCGAGATCCATGACGTTGCCCTTGACGGCGAACTCCTTGAATTCCTTGATGATGCTCATGAGCGGCTTTCTCCTGGTTGGGGCGAGGGGAGGCGTGCCGCGACGCGCAGGGATGCAGAGCGTCGAATGAGGGTCGGTGGCACGCCGATGGCCGCATGATAGCGAACGCTCCCCATTGCCGGTAGCCCATCTTGAAATGATTGACAAATCCGCGCGTCGGCGCGGCCGGCCTGCTGGGGAGCGTGGCGTGCGTTGCAGCGCGTCGCGGGTGCGTCGACGCGCTGCGTAGCGTCAGGTGTTGTCGTCGGTCCAGCCGTCGTCGTTGCTGCCGAGATCCATGCCGCCGCCGCCGTTGCCGTCGCTCCAGTTCGAATTGTCGCCGCGGCCGAGGTCGAAGCCCGGGTCGTTCTCCTGACGGCGGCGCTCGCCGTCGACGATCACGTCGCGTTCGACCACGCGCTCGCGGCCGCCCGACATCGCTTCGCCGAGCAATACGCCGGTCAGCAGCCCGCCCATGCCGCCACCGAAACCGCCGCCGCCTTGCTGGATCACGACAGGCGGTTGCTGCTGCGGGTAGGGCTGTTGCTTCGGATACGGCTGGCCTTGCGCGCCCGTCATGCGGTCGGCTTCCTGCGCATACACGGAGCCGCTGCCGTTCGCCGGTGCCGCGGGTTGTGCGGCCGGATCGGGACGGCCTTCGACGCGTGCCTTCACGCTTGCATGGCGTTGTTCGAGTTCGTCGACGCGATACGGCGGCACCGGATTCTTGCCGTTCGACAGCGTTTCGACGAGCGTGCGCGCATCGGTCTCGATCGCTTCGAGTTCGCCCGTGAGCGCCGCGGCGCCGGGCGCTGTCGACAGCTTCGCGTCGAGTTTCAGCGGGCGGATGTCGTTCAGCACGTCGGTGGCGCGCTTGAGCTGCGTGCGGCGTTCGTCGTCGGCGCGGCTGTCGTCGGCCGTGCGGGCACGCCGCAGCGTCCAGCGCAGCACCAGCGCAATCACCGCGACGATCAGTCCGAGGCCGATCCACATGCCGGTCGACGGGCCATGTTTTTCGGCCGGCGCGACGGCGGGCGCGAGCGACGATTGCAACGTGCCGGACTGCGTGGCCGAAGGCACATTGCCGCTCACGCGTGCCGCGTCGGCGCGGATGCGCGACTCCGTCTGCGCGAAGCGCGATGCGTCGGTGAACTTGAGTTGCGGGTCGAGCGACTTCGCGCGCTGCAGTTGCTCGAGCGCGTCGGATGCGCGGCCCTCGCGGTCCAGCACCTGTGCATACAGGTAGCGCGCATGCGCATTGTTCGGATGAGCGTCGATGACTTGCGACAGCTGCGTGTCGGCTTGCTGCCAGTTGCGTTGCGCGATCGATTGCTCGACCTGCTGCAGCGACGGGACCGCAAACGCGGCGGACGACAGCAACATCAGCGAGAGGCCGAGTGCGGCGAGAGATTTCTTCATGGTCGAACCGGGCGCAGGCGCCCGTCTCCTGACGATCGGTTCGCGCCGCGCCCGGGGCGGGCAGCGGCGCGGTTGCCCGCGGTGGCCGTTACTGCGCGGGCGTATCGAGCTGCTTCTTCAGCGCGGCGAGGCGGTCCTCGACCGACGGGCCCTTGTTCAGCGCGGCGAGCTTGTCGTCGAGCGCCTTGCCGCTCGACGTGTCGGCCGAATTCAGGCGCGCGTCCGAACGTGCGTTCTGCAGCGCGACCTTGTCCTCGAGCTTCTGGAAATCCTCGGACAGGTTCTTGCCGCCGATGCCGCCCAAGGCGCTGGCCGCGACATCCTTCGCCTGCGCGATTTCCTGCTTGGCCTGCAGGATGTTCGAGCGGGCATTCAGGTCGTTGCGGCGCTGGCGCATGTCGGCGATCTGCCCCTTCAGCTTGTCGACCGACGGTTCGAGCGTCGACAGCTCGGCCGCGAGCGCGTCACGCTCGGCTTCCGCGTTCGACTGCGCGCCGAGCGCCTCGCGTGCGAGTGCTTCGTCGCCGGACTGCAGCGCGCGCTTCGCGCCGTCCTCGTACTTCTTCACCTTGTCGTCGGCCGCATCGCGCTTGCTGCGCTGGGTCGCGACCTGTGCCTCGATCTCGATCAGCGAATTCTCGGCACGGCCGATGCTGTCGTCGAGCTCCCGCACGATCTGCCGTGCGTCGCGCGACGGATCCTGTACCGAATCGGCCGCATCGTTCAGCAGGCCTTTGATCGTGCGCGAAACAGAGTCGAAAAGCGACATGAAATCCTCCGTGGTTGAAAGGCGCCGCGTGAGAGCGGCAGTGCCCGTTGCGAGCCGGTTCCGACCCGCATGAGCCGGCGGATATTACACCACCGGTTCACTTAAATACGGCTTAAACGCGCGAGTTCAAGCGGCTTGCGCATCAGGATTTCGAACCTTTCGCGATTGAAAGAAAATCGACGGTGCGCGTCATATTGCGTGTCCATGATAGGCAGAGGATGCCGACAATACGTTCCTTAAATCACGGCATTGCGGGAATTTTTACAAAAAATCGCGAAGGCACCCGGTCGATTTCATTAAAATGCGCTGTCACGTCGCGGGAACGGATCGCCGCGCGGCGGGGTCTGTCGACGTGACAGCCGCATCACGCTGTATCCGCTCTGATTCATTCGCCTGCATTTCCGCATGCGTCCGAGGGCGCCACGTACGCCCGCCATTCCGACATGCCAATTATCAAACGACCGCCTTCTTCTTCCGACAGGAACGAACCCCACTACACGCTGCGCCGTTCACCGTCCGGAGCCTATTACCCCGATGACGACGATCGCGACGACGACCGCCGCACCCAGCGCAGCGGCGGCGGAGGGCGCGGTCGCTCGTTCGGCTCGCGCGTCATGCTGTGGTTCGCCGGCCTGTTCGTGACGCTGGCGATCGTCGGCGCGCTGATCGTCGGCTACGCGCTGGTCGTGATGGCGCCGCAGCTGCCGTCGCTCGATGCGCTGACCAACTACCAGCCGAAAGTACCGTTGCGCGTGTTCACGGCCGATCACGTGTTGATCGGCGAGTTCGGCGAAGAGCGCCGCAGCCTCGTGCGCTTCCAGGAAATCCCGGACGTGATGAAGAAGGCTGTGCTCGCGATCGAGGACTACCGCTTCTACGAACACGGCGGCGTCGACTTCGTCGGTATCCTGCGCGCGGGTGTCGCCGACCTGATGCACGGCGGCGCGCGCCAGGGCGCGAGCACGATCACGATGCAGGTCGCGCGCAACTTCTTCCTGTCGAGCGAGAAGACCTACACGCGCAAGATTTACGAAATGCTGCTCGCGTACAAGATCGAGAGGGCCCTGACGAAGGACCAGATCCTCGAGCTGTACATGAACCAGATCTATCTCGGCCAGCGTTCGTACGGCTTCGCGGCCGCCGCGCGCGTGTATTTCGGCAAGGACCTGAAGGACATCACGCTCGCGGAAGCGGCGATGCTCGCGGGGCTGCCGAAGGCGCCGTCCGCGTATAACCCGGTCGTCAATCCGAAGCGCGCGAAGGTGCGCCAGGAATACATCCTGAAGCGCATGCTCGAGGTCGGCTACATCACGCAGCCGCAGTACGACGAAGCCGTGAAGGAAGAGATCCACGTGCGCACGCCGGGCAACCAGTACGCGGTGCACGGCGAGTACGTCGCCGAGATGGTGCGGCAGATGATGTACCAGCAGTACAAGGATGAAACCTATACGCGCGGGCTGACCGTCACGACGACGATCAACTCGTCCGACCAGGAAGCCGCGTACCAGGCCGTGCGTCGCGGCATTCTCGACTACGAGCGCCGCCACGGCTATCGCGGGCCGGAAGCGACGATCAAGCTGCCCGCGGCCGGCGACGACCGCGACGAGGCGATCGACGACGCGCTCGCCGATCACCCGGACAACGGCGACCTGCAGTCGGCAGTGGTGCTGTCGGCGTCGCCGAATGCGGTCGAGGTGCAGTTCGTCGGCGGCGCGACCACGACGATCGGCCCGGCCGGGCTGCGCTTCGTGGCGGGCGCGCTCAGCCCCCGCGCGAACGACACGCTGCGCATCAAGCCGGGCTCGGTCGTGCGCGTGCTGAAGGACGGCAAGACGGGCTGGCAGGTCGTGCAACTGCCGCAGGTCGAAGGCGCGCTCGTCGCGATGGCGCCGCAGGATGGCGCGATCCGCTCGCTCGTCGGCGGCTTCGACTTCAACAAGAGCAAGTTCAACCACGTGACGCAGGCATGGCGGCAGCCGGGCTCGTCGTTCAAGCCGTTCATCTACTCGGCATCGCTCGACAAGGGCATGGGGCCGGCGACGATGATCAACGACGCGCCGCTGTACTTCCCGCCGAGCGTGCCGGGCGGCACCGCATGGGAGCCGAAGGACGACGACCAGCCGGATGGCCCGATGACGATGCGCACCGGCCTGCAGCGTTCGAAGAACCTCGTGTCGATCCGGATCCTCGCGTCGATCGGTACGCAGTATGCGCAGCAGTACGTGACGCAGCGCTTCGGCTTCGATCCCGCGAAGACGCCGCCTTACCTGCCGATGGCACTCGGCGCGGGCCTCGTGACGCCGCTGCAGCTCGCGACCGGCTATGCGGTGTTCGCGAACGGCGGCTACAAGGTCGATCCGTACCTGATCGCCGAGGTCGACGATGCACGCGGCCAGGCGCTGCAGAAGTCGCAGCCGGTGCTCGCGGGCAGCACGGCACCGCGCACGATCGAAGGCCGCAACGCGTACGTGATGAACAGCCTGCTGCATTCGGTCGCGACGGCCGGCACCGGCGCGGGCACCAATGCACTGGGCCGCAGCGACCTGCAGGGCAAGACGGGTACGACCAACGACGCGAAGGACGGCTGGTTCGCCGGCTACCAGCAGTCGCTCGTCGCGGTCGCGTGGATGGGCTTCGACCAGCCGAAGAGCCTCGGCAGCCGCGAATTCGGCGCACAGCTCGCGTTGCCGATCTGGGTGAACTACATGCGCACCGCGCTGAACGGCGTACCCGAACAGCAGATGCCGATGCCGGACGGCCTGACTTCGATCGACGGCGAGCTGTACTACGCCGATCGCACGCCGGGCAATGGCTTCGTCGCGAACGTCGACATCAACCCGGCCGAGAATTCGATCAGCGCGAACGACGCACTCGGTTCGGCCGGCGCGGCGGGGCTGGCGCCGCCGCCCGTCACGCCGCAGGAGAAGCAGCAGATCATGGACATGTTCGAGAGCAAGTAAGCGGCACGCCGCAGTTCCGGCATGCGACGGGCGCCTTCGGGCGCCCGTTTTTTTTGCGCGAATTGTCGGCGGAGAGAAGGGGAATCAGAACGACGCGCAGGCCGCTACGACCGTCATGCCGACCGATTGCTGGTGGAATCGCTGCATGTACGTTTGCCGGATCGCGGCGAGCCGCGCACGTGTGTCGGACGTATCGTCGGCGATGATACGGATCACGAAGCTGTCTTCACGCGTGATCCCGCCGCTTGCCCGGTCGCGCCACTGGCCGTGCGTGTCCCAGTAGGTGAGGCCGTCGGGGAACCGCGGCGTGACCGTGTCGGCGAGGAAGGCCGCGCGCTCCGCATCGGTGACGGGGCCGCGCCCCGTGATGTCGCGCCCGAACAGCAGGTCGGCCTGCAGCATGGCGCTTTCGCCCGGTTGCGTGCAGGCCGACGGCGCGCCGGCGACGGGCGAGGGCGGTGCCGCGCAACCGGCGAGCAGCGCGATCGCCATCGTGCATGCGGCCAGCGACCGCATTTGCCCATTTCGTGACGATCGACCTCCGCGCGCGCAAAATGCTGCGCGCTCAACCACTTGCGTGCTTGTCCGGCGGGTTATCAACAGGGCTGTCAACATAATCTGGGGATAACCCTAGGTTTGTCCGCGTGGGCCCGATGTGGGGTCAGGGCTGCAATTTCGCGTGTGCGAGATGCATGCCGAGTGTGCCTGGGTCGGTATTGGTGCCGGATAGCAGCACGCCGACGCGCTTGCCCTGCAGCGTTTCGCGCAGCGGGCCGAGCAGCGCGGCCAGTGCGGCCGCGCACGCCGGTTCGACGGACAGTTTCAGTTGCGAGAACAGGAACAGCATCGCGGCACGCAGTGCGTCGTCGGACACGGTGACGATGCGGTCGACGTGGCGCCGGCACAGCTGGTAGCTGTATTCCTCGGTATGCGGCGCCATCAGCGAATCGGCGATCGTCTGCATCGCGCTCATCTTGATCGTGTGATTCGCCGCGAAGCTGCGGCTCATCGCATCGGCGCCTTCCGGCTCGACGCCGTACACGTGCACGCGCGGGTTCGCGAGCCGCAGCGCGGTCGCCATGCCGGCCGCGAGCCCGCCGCCGCCGATCGGCACGATCACCGCGTCGAGGTCGGGCGTCTGCGTCGCCCATTCGTAGCCGAGCGTCGCGGTGCCGAGGATCGTGTGATACCCGTTGAACGGATGGATGAAGAAGCGGCCTTCCTCGGCCTCGATCCGCCGGACCAGGTCGAACGCCTGCGACGCGCTGCCGGCCAGCACGACTTCCGCGCGGTACTGCTTGCACTGCGCGATGCGCGACGGGCTCGCGGTATGGAACATCACGACCTTGGCGCTGCTGCCGAGCCGCATCGCCGCATACGCGACGGCCGCCGCGTGATTGCCGGCCGACACGCAGGTGACGCCGGCGTTCTTGCGCGCCTCGTCGAGCGCGAGCAGGTGCGTGAATGCGCCGCGCGCCTTGAAGCTGCCGCTGACCTGCAGCAACTCGAACTTGAAGTTGACGTGCGTGCCCTCGAGGGACGGCAGGTCGGCGCGCTCGAACACGGGCGTGCGCGCGACCCAGGGCGACAGCGCGAAATGCTGCGCGGCGATTTCGTCGAGCGTCGGGATCGGCTCGCCGTCGATCGTCGGATGGGCGGTGCCCTGTTGTTCAGTCGACATGACGTGGCGGGTGGCGGAGTGGGCCGGCCCGCACACGCGGGCCGGCGTGGCGGGGGGCAGTCAGTGCGCGTCGACCGACATGCTGCGGATGAACTTGCGCAGGAACTGCTCGCAGCCGGCGAGCTGCGCGAGCTCGACATATTCGTTCGGCTTGTGCGCCTGCTCGATGTTGCCGGGCCCGCACACGACGCTCGGGATGCCCGCGCGTTCGAACAGGCCGGCCTCGGTGCCGTAGGCGACCTTGCGCTTGTCCTGGTCGGCCGTCAGCGCGCGCACGAGCTGCGTGATTGCGGCCTGTTCGGTTGCGTCGAGGCCGGGCGCCGCGGCGATCTTCGAGAACTCGATCGCGGCATTCGGATGCTCGCGCAGCATCTGCGGCAGCAGTGTTTCGCGTGCATACGCTTCGATGCGCGTGAAGATCTGCTCGGGATCGAGCGTCGGCAGGTTGCGGAACTCGAAGTCGAACCGGCATTCGGCCGGCACCGTGTTGATCGCGTTGCCGCCCTGGATCGTGCTCGTCTGCGCGGTGGTGAACGGCACGTCGTAGAGTGCGTCGAACGGGCCTTCGGCGCGGAAGCGGTCGGCGATGTCGCGGATGTGGCAGATGAGGCGCGCCGCATACTCGATCGCGTTCAGCCCCTTCGGCGTCAGCGACGAATGCGCCGCGTGGCCGCGCACGCAGCAGCGGTACGCGTTGATGCCCTTGTGCGCGATGATCGGCCGCATGCTGGTCGGCTCGCCGACGATGCAGCCGGACGGTTGCACGCCGCGCTTGACCAGATCCGCGATCATCAGCGGCGCACCGGCGCAGCCGATTTCCTCGTCGTAGGACAGCGCGAAATGGATCGGCTTCGCGAGCTTGGTCGCCTGCATTTCGGGCAGCAGCGCGAGCGCGGTGCCGATGAAGCCCTTCATGTCGCAGGTGCCGCGGCCGTAGAGGCGGCCGTCGCGGATTTCCGGCGCGAACGGGTTGCTGTCCCATTGCTGGCCGTCGACCGGCACGACGTCGGTATGTCCCGACAGCACGATGCCGCCGTTCGTCGAGCCGTCGTGCGCGGGCACGGTCGCAAACAGGTTCGCCCAGCCTTCGCGCGGATCGTGCGTGATCGTCGATGCGATGCCTTTCGCGGCGAGCGCGTCGCGCACCGTTTCGATCAGGCCGAGGTTCGGCACGCGGCTCGTCGTGTCCATCGACACCAGTTGCTTGATCCAGGGCAGGCTGACGAGCGACGCGTCGCCTTGGGTTGCGGCGGACGGCGCTGTCGCGTCGAGAGTGGACATGGCAAAACTCCGTCTGATGAATGGGAAAATCATACTCAAAAACGCGTCGGCCCGCCCGCGCCGGGTGCAGTGCGGTGCAGCAACGCCACACCCGTCACTATCGCGTCAGCGCGCCGCGGCAGCTGCTCCCTGCCTGGGTCCGAGCGCGCGCAGCGTTTCCTTGATCGTCGACACGCGGATCGCGAGATCGGGCGAGCGCGTCTCGATGCGCAGCTTGTCCTGGCCCGCGAGCTTGATGTGCCGATGCTTCTGCACCATCTCGATGATCCGCATCGGATCGATCGGCGGATTCGGCTCGAACTGCAGCCCGATCGCCACCTCGCTCGCGTCGATCTTCACGATGCCGAGCGGCTTCGCGGCGATCCGCAGCCGGTGCGTTTCGACGAGCGCGTGCGCCTGCGGCGGAAGCTTGCCGAAGCGGTCGATCAGCTCCTCCTGGATACCGTCGATCGCGTCGCCGTGCTCGCAGTTCGCGAGACGCTTGTACAGCGACAGCCGCTCCTGCACGTCCGCGCAGTAGTCGGCCGGCAGGATCGCGGGCGCATGCAGGTTGATTTCCGTCGTCGCCGCGAGCGGGGCGGTAAGGTCGGGCTCCTTGCCGTTCTTCAGCGCCTTCACCGCGTCGTTCAGCATGTCCGTATAGAGCTGGAAGCCGATCTCGTGGATCTCGCCCGACTGCTTGTCGCCGAGCACCTCGCCGGTGCCGCGGATCTCGAGGTCGTGCATTGCGAGATAGAAGCCCGAGCCGAGTTCCTCCATCTGCTGGATCGCTTCCAGCCGGCGCTGCGCCTGCTTGGTCAGCGCCTGCGGATCGTGGACCAGCAGGTATGCGTACGCCTGGTGATGCGAGCGGCCGACGCGGCCACGCAGCTGGTGAAGCTGCGCGAGACCGAACTTGTCCGAGCGGTGCATGATGATCGTGTTCGCGCTCGGCACGTCGATGCCGGTTTCGATGATGGTCGTGCACAGCAGCACGTTCGCGCGCTGCGCGACGAAATCGCGCATCACCCGTTCGAGTTCGCGTTCGTGCATCTGGCCGTGCGCGATCACGATGCGCGCTTCGGGCACGAGCGCCTCGAGCATCGCCTTGCGGTTCTCGATCGTCTCGACCTCGTTGTGCAGGAAGTACACCTGGCCGCCGCGCTTCAGTTCGCGCAGCATCGCCTCACGGATCACGCTTTCTTCCTCGCGGCGCACGAAGGTCTTGATCGCGAGCCGCTTCTGCGGCGCGGTTGCAATGACCGAGAAATCGCGCAGCCCTTCGAGCGCCATCCCGAGCGTGCGCGGGATCGGCGTCGCGGTGAGCGTCAGCACGTCGACTTCCGCGCGCAACGCCTTCAGCGCTTCCTTCTGGCGCACGCCGAAGCGGTGTTCCTCGTCGATGATCACGAGACCGAGGCGCTTGAACTGCACGTCCGACGACAACAGCTTGTGCGTGCCGATCACGATGTCGACGCTGCCTTCGTTGATCTGCGCGATCGCCGCGTTGACTTCCTTCGCGGTCTTGAAGCGCGACAGCTCGACGATCCGCACCGGCCAGTCCGCGAAGCGGTCGGCGAAGGTCTGCGTGTGCTGCTCGGCGAGCAGCGTGGTCGGCGACAGCAGCGCGACCTGCTTGCCGCCCAGCACCGCGATGAACGCGGCGCGCAGCGCGACCTCGGTCTTGCCGAAGCCGACGTCGCCGCACACGAGGCGGTCCATCGGCTTGCCGCTCGTCATGTCGCCGATCACGGCCGCGATGGCGGCCGCCTGGTCGGGCGTTTCCTCGAAGCCGAAGCTTTCCGCGAACTTCACGTAGTCGCGCGGATCGAGCGAGAACGCGTGGCCTTCGCGGGCCGCGCGGCGCGCGTACAGGTTCAGCAGCTCGGCGGCCGTATCGCGGATCTGCTGCGCGGCCTTGCGCTTCGCGCGTTCCCACTGGCCGGAGCCGAGCGCGTGCAGCGGTGCGCTGTCGGGATCGGCACCGCTGTAGCGCGAGATCACGTGCAATTGCGCGACGGGCACGTAGAGCTTGCTGTCGCCCGAGTATTCGAGATGCAGGAATTCGGTTTCGCCTTCGCCGAGATCCATCGACACGAGGCCCATGTAGCGGCCGATGCCGTGCTGCGCGTGGACGACCGGGTCGCCGACCTTCAGCTCCGACAGGTCGCGCACCATCGCGTCGACGTTGCTCGCCTGTTCCTGACGGCGACGGCCCGCGCGGCGGCCGAGCGCGCCGTACAGCTCGGTTTCGGTGACGACCGCATAGCCTTCGTCCGGCACCGCGAAGCCGTTCGCGAGCGGCGCGACGCCAAGTGCGAAGCGTTCGTCGCTCTCGAGCCAGCCGGCGAAGTGGTCGTTCGACGCGGGGCGCAGATGGTGTTCGGCGAGCAGTTGCAGGATCGTCTCGCGGCGGCCGGCCGATTCGACGGTCAGCAGCACGCGCTTGCCTGACGATTCGACGAACGTGCGCAGCGACGCGAGCGGATCGTCGGCATGGCGATCGACGGTGAGCTCGGGCAGCGCCGTCGCCCAGCCGCCGGCCGGCTGCGCGGGCAGTACGACCCGTGCGAACGGCTTCGCGAACGCGAAGAAATCCTCGTCGGACAGGAACAGGCGCTGCGGCTCGAGGATCGGCCGCTCGCGATCGTGCGCGAGGAACGCGTGGCGCTGCTTCGTATCCGCCGTGAAGCGTCGGATCGACGCTTCGAGATCGCCGGTGAACACGAGGTGCGCATCCTGCGGCAGATAGTGGAACAGCGTGGCGGTTTCGTCGAAGAACAGCGGCAGGTAATACTCGATGCCGGCCGACGGCACGCCGTTGCCGATGTCCTTGTAGATCGGCGCGCGGCTCGGGTCGCCTTCGAAGGTCTCGCGCCAGCGGCTGCGGAAGGCCGTGCGCGCGGCTTCGTCGAACGGAAACTCGCGGCCGGGCAGGAGGCGCACGTCGCGCACCGGGTACAGGCTGCGCTGCGTGTCCGGGTCGAACGCGCGGATCGAGTCGACCTGGTCGTCGAACAGGTCGATCCGGTACGGCAGCGGCGAGCCCATCGGGTACAGGTCGATCAGCGAGCCGCGCACGCAGTATTCGCCGGGCCGCACGACCTGGCTCACGTGCTCGTAGCCGGCCAGCGTGAGCTGCGCCTTCAGCTTCGCCTCGTCGAGCCGCTCGCCCTGCGCGAATGCGAACGTGTACGCGGCCATGAACGACGCGGGCGGCATCCGGTACAGCGCGGTGGTCGCGGGGACGAGCAGGATGTCGCAGCGGCCCTCGCCGAGGTCGTGCAGCGTCGCGAGCCGCTCGGATACGAGATCCTGGTGCGGCGAGAACGTGTCGTACGGCAGCGTTTCCCAGTCCGGCAGCAGGCGCACGCGCGCGTCGGGCGAGAAGTAGCGGATTTCCTGCGAGAGCCGTTGCGCGTCGACCGCGTTCGCGCAGATCACCGCAAGGAGCGGCACGTCCTGGCGGTTGTCGGCGAGATAACGGGCGATGGCGAGCGCGTCGGCGGAACCATGCGCGCCGTCGAAGGCGAAGCGCTGGCCGGGCTTGACGCGGGCAACGGGCGAGGCGGACGGGGTGGAAGCGTTATCTGGCATAGGGACGACAGGGGTGGCGTGCACGGGCGCATCGCGGTGCGCCGGTCGAGACGAAAGACCTATTATAAAATCCGCTTCTCGATTTCATCTTTCCGGCGTTTCCTTTCGTGACTCCCCGACTTTTCGCCCTGATTCCCTGTGCCGGTACCGGCAGCCGTTCCGGCTCGGCCGTGCCGAAACAATACCGCACGCTGGCCGGCCGCGCGCTGCTGCACTACACGCTTGCCGCGTTCGACGCGTGCAGCGAATTCGCACAGACGCTCGTCGTCCTCGCGCCCGACGATTCCCATTTCGACGCACGCCGCTTCGCGGGCCTGCGCTTCGCGGTGCGCCGCTGCGGCGGCGGCTCGCGCCAGGCGTCGGTGCTGAACGGGCTGCTCGAACTGGCCGAATTCGGCGCGACCGACCACGACTGGGTGCTGGTGCACGACGCCGCGCGCCCGGGCATCACGCCGGAGCTGATCCGCACGCTGGTCGCGACGCTGAAGGACGATCCGGTCGGCGGCATCGTCGCGCTGCCGGTGGCCGATACGCTCAAGCGCGTGCCGGCCGGCGGCGACGCGATCGCGCGCACCGAGTCGCGCGACGCGCTGTGGCAGGCGCAGACGCCGCAGATGTTCCGCATCGGCATGCTGCGCGAGGCGATCCTGCGCGCGCAGCGCGAAGGGCACGACCTGACCGACGAAGCGAGCGCGATCGAATGGGCCGGCCATACGCCGCGCGTCGTGCAGGGCAGCCTGCGCAATTTCAAGGTCACGTACCCGGAAGATTTCGCGCTCGCGGAAGCGATCCTCGCGCGTTCCACGAACGCTTCCTGACTTTCACCCCCTCACAATCGGAATACGCATGGATTTCAGAATCGGACAAGGCTACGACGTGCACCAGCTCGTCGAGGGGCGCCCCCTCATCATCGGCGGCGTGACGATTCCGTACGAACGCGGCCTGCTCGGCCACTCGGACGCGGACGTGCTGCTGCACGCGATCACCGACGCGCTGTTCGGCGCGGCGGCGCTCGGCGACATCGGCCGCCATTTCTCCGACACGGACGCGGCATTCAAGGGCGCCGACAGCCGCGTGCTGCTGCGCGAGTGCGTTGCACGCATCAACGCGGCCGGTTTCACGATCCAGAACGTCGACAGCACCGTGATCGCCCAGGCACCGAAGCTGGCACCGCATATCGACGGGATGCGCGCGAACATCGCGGCCGATCTCGGGCTGCCGCTCGATCGCGTGAACGTGAAGGCGAAGACCAACGAGAAGCTCGGCTATCTCGGCCGCGGCGAGGGGATCGAGGCGCAGGCCGCCGCGCTGCTGGTGAAGCAGGGCGGCTGACGCCCGGCTGCGGCGCGCGGTTCGCCCGTCGCGCTGTGCAGCGGAAATGAAAAATGCCACGCGAATGCGTGGCATTTTCTTTTTTTGGAGCGGCTACCGGGCCGGCATGGCTGCCGGCCCGGTGGTGCAACCGCTCATTCGCCTTCCGCGGCGATCACTTGCGCGGCGGCGTTGATCACCGACGCGATGCGGCCGACGTCGCGCAGCTGCGTGACGGTCATCCCTTGCTCGTTCTTCAGCAGCGCATAGTGCGACTTCACGCAGAAGTGGCACTTGCCGACGATCGACGCGGCGAGCGCGTACATCTCGAACTTGCGCTTGTCGACGCCACCGTGCGTCGCATACGCGCCCATCCGCAGCTCGGCGCGTTGCGTCTTCAGGTCGGCATCGTCGGCCATCTCGACATACGGATACCAGGTGTTGTTCATCCCCATCAGCGCGGCCGCCGTCAGCACGGCGTTCGTCTCTTCGGGCGACAGGACGCCGGCTTCGCGGATCGTCTTGATGAGCACCGTGCTCTTCGCCGCGATGGCCGCCGCCAGCGCGACGCCGACCGCGTCGGTGCCTTCGAGCGACGAGCGCGAGATCGTGCCGTCGAGGTTCAGGCGAATGTCCTTCGCGTAGTCGGGAATACGCGCCTTAATCGAATCGATGAATTCCATTGATATCTCCTATGGGTTGGCCGTTAAAAAAGCCCGCAGGCAGGACGTGCGCCGCGGGCTTCGTGCATCGATGCGCTTACAGCGTTGCGCCGCCGACTGCACGGTTGCACGGGCACAGTTCGTCCGTTTGCAGGCCGTCCAGAATCCGCAGGACTTCTTCCGGGCTACGGCCGACGTTCAGGTTGTTCACCGAAACGTGCTGGATCGTGTTGTCCGGATCGACGATGAACGTTGCACGCAGGGCCACGCCGGCTTCTTTGTCGCGCACGCCGAGCTGGTCGATCAGCTCGCCCTTGACGTCGCCGAACGCGTAGTGGTTCAGCTTGTCGAGGTCCTTGTGCTCACGGCGCCATGCGAGCTTGACGAATTCGTTGTCCGAGCTGCCGCCCAGCAGGATGGCATCGCGCTCTTCGAACTGCTTCGTGAGCTTCGCGAACTCGACGATTTCCGTCGGGCACACGAACGTGAAATCCTTCGGATAGAAGTAGATGATCTTCCACTTGCCCGGGAACGACGCTTCAGTGACGGTCTCGAATGCCGACTGGCCGTTTTCCTCGTGATGATTGAAGCCCGGCTTCGCGGCTACGACGGTGAAAGCTTCGAGTTTATCGCCCACGGTTTTCATGCGGATACTCCTGTATGAGTTGGGAAGAAGACTGAGTCAAGCTACCTCGGTGCTGCAACGATGATGTGACAGCATGGGCAAAACTATAACACTATTAGTTAGTCACTTCAATAGATTTTGACTAACGACCTTCATAGCTTTTTTCAACCGGATCGATAGTGTGCAGTGCAAGAAGCGTGCGCGAGCGCGTCACGCAGTCGCACGCGCCTTGCCGGCGCCGGGGAATTCGAGCGTGACTTCGAGGCCCGCTTCGGGGTTGCGGTTGCGCAGGCGCAGCGCGCCGCGATAACGGCCGACGAGACGCAGCACGATCGCCATCCCGAGGCCCGTGCCGTCCGCCTTGGTGCGGGCGGTGTCGACGCGGTAGAACGGCCGCATCACCAGCGGTAGTTGATCCTCGGGGATGCCGGGGCCTTCGTCGCTCACCGACAGCTCGACGCGTGCGTGCGACACACGTGTCTCGAGCGTGATGCGCGACACGCCGTCCTGCTTGCTTTGCCCGTACTTGCGCGCGTTCTCGACGAGGTTGCCGATCACGCGGCGCATGTCGGTCTCGTCGGCTTCGATGATCGCGCTCGGCGCGAGCCGCGTGCGGATCTCGACGCCATCCTCGCCCGACAAGCGTGCGGCGACTTCCTGCGCGATCGACGACAGGTCGACGGGCTCCGGTTTGCGTTGCGACGGGCGCGCGTAGTCGATGAAGGCCGCAATGATGCGGTCCATCTGCTCGATGTCGTCGACCATTGCATCCTTGGTCGCCTGGTCGGACGGGCTCATCTCGGTTTCGAGCCGTAGCCGCGCGAGTGGCGTGCGCAGGTCGTGCGAGATGCCCGCGAGCATCAGCGCACGGTCGGCCTCGAGCTGCTCGAGGTCGCGCACCATCTGGTTGAAGCTGCGGTTGGTGTCGGCCGCGACGCCCATCCCGCGCTCGGGCAGCGGGTCGGGCGCCTGGCCCGAACCGACCTGGCGCGCGGCGAGCGCGAGCCGCGAGAACGGCCGGTTCACGAGGCTTGTGATGAACGCGGAGCCGAATAGCGACAATGCGAGCGCGAACAGCCCCCAGCCGGCCCACTGCAGGCCCGTGACGTTGTCGAGCTGGTCGCGGTCGAGCGCGACCCAGTAATCGTCGTCGTCGATCTTGAAGCTGATCCATACGCCGGGAATGTCGTTGACCGACTGTGCGATCACGGTATCGTCGCCGAGGCGGCTGCGGATGTCGTGTTCGATCAGACGGTTCAGCGATTCGTCGGGCTGCAGCTTGAACTTGTCGGTTTTCTCGCGCGGGTAAACGCGCACGCCCTCGTTGCTCTCGAGATCCTGAAGCAGCGCGCGCCGCAGATCGGGATCGGAATAGAGCAGGGCGGTGCGCGTGAGCTTCACGATCGCGACGAGCTGCAGCGCGACGCGCTGCGCACGCGGCTCGCGCTCGATCACGCGAAAGCTCTGGAACCACGCGGCGAGACTGACCGAGATCAGCAGCGCGATCAGCAGGAAGGTGCGCCAGAACAGCCCGCCGAACGCGAGCTGCAGGAGGCGCCGGTCGATACGCATGGGACGGGCCGTGGGCGGGCGAAACCGGAAAGAAAAAAGATCAGGCGGCGCCGTCCGGGATGAACACGTAGCCGAGGCCCCAGACGGTCTGGATGAAACGCGGGCTGCCCGGATCCGGTTCGATCAGCTTGCGCAGGCGCGAGATCTGCACGTCGAGGCTGCGGTCGAATACTTCATATTCACGGCCGCGCGCGAGTTCCATCAGCTTCTCGCGCGACAGCGGCTGGCGCGGGTGACGCGCGAACACTTTCAGCACCGAGAACTCGCCGGTGGTGAGCGGAATTTCCTGGCCGGACTTCGTCAGCGTGCGCGTCGCGAGGTTCAGCGAGAACTCGCCGAACTCGAACACCTCGGTGGTTTCGGACGGCGCGCCCGGCAGTTCGGCCGGCGCCTGGCGGCGCAGCACCGCATGAATGCGTGCGACGAGCTCGCGCGGGTTGAACGGCTTCGGCAGGTAATCGTCGGCGCCCATCTCGAGGCCGACGATGCGATCCACATCCTCGCCCTTCGCGGTGAGCATGATGATCGGCGTGCGGTCGTTGCTGCCGCGCAGGCGGCGGCAGATCGACAGGCCGTCTTCGCCCGGAAGCATCAGGTCGAGCACGAGCAGGTCGAAACGCTCGCGTACCCAGAGCTTGTTCATTGCGGTCGCGTTTTCGGCGACGTAGACATTGAAACCCTGCTCGCCGAGATAGCGGCGCAGCAGATCGCGCAGGCGCGGGTCGTCGTCGACGACGAGAATCTTGGAGGGGTTTTTCGTTTCCATGATCGGCATCTTATCGCGAATGGGAATTGACGCACGGCCGCGTATTTTCGGGCGTTACAGTCGGTTACAAAATTTACCCGTAGTGTCGCGCCGAGTAAAGGCAGGCTATAGAGATTCCTTTACTCGAAGCCGAAATTCGGTAGATACTCCCCTGCACTCCATCTTTCATCTTTGCACACCCGAATTCCGCAGGGTTTTTCAAGTACCAGAGGTAACCGGTTGCCGCGTGACGAAGGGAACAAATCGACCAAAGAAGCGAGGACGGTCATGCGATCTGCCCGGATTGCACTGATGCTGACGATCGCGCTTGCCGGTCCGTATGCGTCGAACTTCGCGTATGCGCAGCGCCCCGAGCAGGGCGCATCGTCGCGCAAGCTGCCGCGCGGCAAAGCGCCGCAGTCCGATCGTACCGCCGAAATGACGGTCCGTTCCGCCGTGCCTCCCGATCTCGAACAGCGCCGCCGCGACGGGCACATGACGCCCGAGGAGCGCCACCTTTTGCGCCAGCACATCGAGGACGCCGTTCGCGAGCTGTACAAGCGCTGACACGCCGTCCTTCGCCTTGCGCGGAACATGCCGCGCGGAAAAGATTCGTAGCAATTTTTCCGTCAACTTTCGCCTGCCGATTGCCGTTGTACCGGCATCCGCACCGCCGGTGCGTTCCGGGAGTCCATGACGATGAAAGCGAACGTTGCCGCACCGGCGCCGTCGCCCGCGATGCAGTCGCCGCTCGATGCCGACGATGCATTGTTTTTCCTGAGTCGTACCGGTTTTTCTCCCGCGCCCGCCGATGTTGCGCGCGTCGTCGGCATGACGCGCGCGCAGGTCGTGGCCGACACGCTCGGCAACGTTCGCCGCGACCCCGTCACGACGTGGCCCGACTGGATCGCCGAGTTGCCGCCGACGCGCGCGCAGCGCCAGGCGCTGACCCCCGACATGCGGCGCGACGAGCAGCGCGAGCGCAACGTTCGTTACGATGCGCTGCGCGCGGCGTGGGTCAACGAGATGATCGTGACGCCGTCGCCGCTCACCGAACGCATGACGCTGTTCTGGCACGGGCACTTCACGTCGGGGCAGGACAAGGTGCCTTACCCGCAGACGATGGCGGCACAGAACGCACTGTTTCGCCGCGAGGCGCTCGGCAATTTCGGCGTGCTGCTGCACGCGGTCGCGAAGGACCCGGCGATGCTGCAGTACCTCGACGGCGCGAGCAATCGCAAGGGGCGCCCGAACGAAAATTTCGCGCGCGAGGTGATGGAGCTGTTCACGCTCGGCGAAGGGCATTACACGCAATACGACGTGACCGAAGCCGCACGCGCGATGACGGGCTGGACCGTCGATCCCGATACTTATCGCTTCCAGGTGCGGCCGGATCTGCACGATGCGGGCGACAAGACGATCCTCGGCGAAACGGGGCCGTTCGACGGCGACGGCTTTCTCGACATCCTGCTGAAGCGGCCCGGCACCGCGCGCTTCATCGCCGCCAAGCTGTGGCGCGAGTTCGTGTCGGATACGCCCGATCCGGGCGCGCTCGATGCGGTGGCCGAACGGTTTCGGTCGAGCGGCTACGACATTCGCGCGGCGCTCGCCGCGCTGTGGTCGACCGACGCCTTCTGGGATCCACGCAACCGCGGCGTGCTCGTCAAGTCGCCGGCGGAATTCGTCGTCGGGTCGGTGCGGCTGTTCGACGTGTCATACGGCGATCCGCAGATGCTCGCGAACACCGTGCGCACGCTCGGGCAGAACCTGTTCTACCCGCCGAACGTGAAGGGCTGGCCCGGTGGCGCGCTGTGGATCAACAGCACCACGCTGCTCGCGCGCAAGCAGTTCGTCGAGCAACTGTTTCGCGCGACGGAGACAGCCGGCATGCACCCGCCGGCGCATGCGATGTCGCCGGCGCCGAATGTCCGCGCGCATGCGATGCCGGTGGTCGATACGGCGTCCGCCGCCGGCATGCGCAGCACGCCCGCCAAGCCCGCGCGCGCCGGCCTGCGTTTCGACCTCGAACGCTGGCTTGCCCAATATCGCGCACGGCCGCAGGCGATCGCGGGCTTGTCGACCGAGCTTCAGTTGCAGCACGCGGTGCTGCAACTGTCGCCGGTCGCGGCGATCGACACGGATTCGACCGGCAGCGCGTATCTCGAGGCGCTGCTGATGGATCCGGCCTATCAACTGAAATGATTCGAACGACGATGAAGCGGGGAGCCGGTGCGGCAAAGGTGCCGGACGGCGAACCAAAGGATGCGCGATGAACCGACGTGATTTTCTGACGCTGACGGGCGCTGCGGCCGCGGCCGGCGTGTCGATGTGGCAGGCGCCTGCGATGGCGGCTTCCGTGGCGCAGGCGGGGCGCCAACCGGCGCCCGGGTATGCGAACGTGCTGATCCTCGTCGAGTTGAAGGGCGGCAACGATGGCCTCAACACGGTGGTGCCGTATGCGGACCCGCTGTATTACCAGTTCCGGCGCAGCATCGGCATCAAGCGCGAGCAGGTGCTGCAACTCGACGCACACACGGGGCTGCATCCGTCGCTTGCGCCGCTGATGCCGCTGTGGCGCGACGGGCAGGTCGCGGTCGTGCAGGGCGTCGGCTATCCGCAGCCGAACCTGTCGCACTTTCGCTCGATCGAGATCTGGGATACCGCGTCGCGCTCGGATCAATACCTGCACGAAGGCTGGCTCACGCGCACGTTCGCGCAAGCACCCGTACCGCCCGGTTTCGCGGCCGACGGCGTCGTGCTCGGCAGCGCCGAGATGGGGCCGCTGTCGAACGGTGCGCGTGCGATCGCGCTCGTCAATCCCGCGCAGTTCATCCGTGCGGCCCGGCTTGCCGAGCCGTCGTCGCTGCGCGAACAGAACCCTGCGCTCGCCCACATCATCGACGTCGAGAACGACATCGTGAAGGCGGCCGACCGGCTGCGCCCGCGCGGCGGGATGCGTGAATTCCGGACAGCCTTTCCGGCCGGCGCGTTCGGCACGTCGGTCAAGACCGCGATGCAGGTGCTGGCCGCATGCGAAGCGTCCGGGCCCGGCGCGCAGGATGGTGTCGCGGTGCTGCGTCTGACGCTCAACGGCTTCGATACGCACCAGAACCAGCCGGGGCAGCAGGCTGCACTGCTCAAGCAGTTCGCGGAAGGGATGAGCGCGATGCGCGGCGCGTTGATCGAGCTCGGCCGCTGGAACCAGACGCTCGTGATGACGTATGCGGAATTCGGGCGGCGCGTGCGCGAGAACCAGAGCAACGGCACCGATCACGGCACGGCCGCGCCGCATTTCGTGATGGGCGGCCGCGTGGCCGGCGGGCTGTACGGTGCGCCGCCGGCGCTTGGGCGGCTCGACGGCAACGGCAATCTGCCGGTCGCGGTCGATTTCCGCCAGCTCTACGCGACCGTGCTCGGGCCGTGGTGGGGGCTCGACGCGACCCGCGTGCTGCAGCAGCGCTTCGATACGCTGCCGTTGTTGAAGGCGTGAGGAGCGAGGATCAGCGGCGGCGCGCGGTGCGCCACGCGATCCACAGCTTGCGGATCGGCGTCAGCGCGATGCGCTGATGCAGCACCTGGTAGCCGTCGCGTTCGATTTCGTCGAGCAGCGAAGCGGCCAGTGCGAGCTGCGCGCGCAGCGTGCGCTGGGCGCGGCGTTCGGATGCCGGGATCGCCGCTTCGGCGGCCACGAGTGCTTCGCGCGCGCGGGCCGTCTGGAATTGCAGCAATTCGGTGAAGGCCGGACTGTAGCGGCGGTTCAGCAGATCGGCCGCGGTCACGTTGTAGCGCTGCAGTTCGTCGATCGGCAGGTAGATGCGGCCGTGGCGCGCATCGTTACCGAGGTCCTGCACGAATTGCGCGAGCATCAGCGCGCGGCCGGCGTCCGCGGCCCACGGTTGCGGGTCCGCCGGGTTTGCCGAACTTGCGCGCGCGACCAGCGACGCGAAAGTGCCGCCGACCTGCGCGATATAGCGCTGCAGGTTCGCGAGATCGAGGTAGCGCGCCTGTTCGAGATCCATCCCGTAACCGTTGACGAGCGTACGCAACGCATCGGCTTCGGCGGCGATCGCCGGGTGATGCTTGGCGAGCGCCTTCGTGACCGGGTGCGAAGGCTGTCCGTCGGCCAGCGCCGCGAGTTCCTTGTGCCACCACGCGAGCTTCGTGTGTCCGACGGTCGGGTCGCTGGTTTCCTTGACGGTTTCCTCGAGTTCGCGGCGCAGCGCGAACAGCGCGGTCAGGCGCGGCTGCGTGGCGAGCGGCGCCTGGCGCAGCGCGTAGTAGACGCTGGAGCCCGCAGGGGCGGCCTTTTGCTGACAGTAGTCGTCGAAGTTCACGGGCGGAATCGTGTGGGGGCGGGTTCGGGGGACGCGCGGCGGCGCGGTGCCGAAACGTCGAGCGCGGCATTCTAGCATCGCTGCACGATGGGTGCCGGCGGGGGCGAGACAAGCTCGTACGGATCGGGTAGAATCTCGCGCTCGCCTGATCGGGCGTGCCGGTTACAAGCCGGCGCGATGTCCCGGGCGCGTGGCAACGCATCTTGCGTGCCGCGTGGTCAGGCGACAGAAATGCGCGTGAGTGGCGAAATTGGTAGACGCACCAGGTTTAGGTCCTGACGCCCGCAAGGGTGTGCCGGTTCGAGTCCGGCCTCACGCACCACAGATACTCCCAACGACAACCGTCGTTGCCCAAAAAGCCCTGCCAGTCAATGACTTGCGGGGCTTTTTGCTACCAGCGTTGCCCAGTGTTTCTCATTGACACCCACGAAATCAGGGGGCATCGTAGGGGGGCAGTTTTCCTGATCAAGGGCATCGAAATGCCGCCATGCTCAAATGCCCCTTACCGATGTCGCCGTTCGTGCGGCCAAGCCTCGCGAAAAATCCTACAAGCTGGCCGACGGCCAAGGCATGTACCTTGAGGTCATGCCGAACGGGTCGAAGTACTGGCGATTGAAGTATCGCATCGACGGCAAAGAGAAGCGGATGACTTCGAGGACTTGGCTCGGGTGCTCGCGGCACTACGACAGATGGGCGCTCAACAGGTCTATCCGATTTCGCGTTTCGACGAAACGGCGAAAGAACGGCTTTTTGCGTATCGGATCGACCAAATTAATCGTTTGCGCTTGGGGAAACCTCACAGTTGGATCATTTCTGAACTTATGCGGTTCGAGGGCTTTCGGACAACATTAGATGACAGGAACATAGAGAAGTACGTTGCTCAATGGGGACGCCCATTCGATCCATTTTCATTGTCGAGCGCAACGGCGGTAGACGAACCAAAACCATAGAAATACTGCCGTTACATCGAGCGTACCGAATCCGTAGCATTAGCTCACCAACACCTCCAGCGGTGAGCGAAAGTGAAGAAAACAGCAGCGCCAGCCGATTCCGGCAAGCCGATCGAGCCGATCCTCCCGAGGGTCGGCCTCTCCAAATGGGCTCAGATCGCGCCCTTTATTCCGATGTGCCGCGAGTCCTGGAGGAAGCTGGGGCTCGCCGGCAAGGCGCCCCAGCCGATCCGCATGAGCCGCACGCACTCCTGCTACAGCAACGCCGAGGTGCATTGGTGGCTGCAGCATCCGCTTGGCTATGCCATGGCGCCTCACGAAGGGCAGGAGGCGGCGTGATTGCCCTTGCGCAAACAAAAAAATGGCACCGATCATCGAGGGTAGCGAGCCGCCGAAGATCGCCGAGAACGTCAACAAGCCGACACCGGGAATGCTCGTGAACATGGTGATCTTCGCGAACAAGGTCATCAAGGTGTATCCGGAATTCCGTGAGTTCCACGGAATGGATGAAGTGATCGAGCACGTGATGGTGAACTTCGCCAGGTCCGCTCGCCGTGCGGTGCTCGGGGCTACACAGTTCGCGCAATATCGCTGTCTGCGTCAAGGCTTTGGGCGACTTCTTTTCTGGTAGTGGCGGCCTTTGTGGTGGGCTTTGAAGCCCGTCCGGCGGTCTTCGCCGTCGATATGGCTGGTGGACGCCAGAAACCGACGGGAAACTGAGTTAGCTTATGTCTGTCGACTGCCAATCGATGGGCAAAGAGGGAAGCCCCGTTTTTGGGGAGAGTTGAGGTAAGCCGAACCCTCCGGCAAACCGAACCGGCTTGGCCGCCGGCAGCTTTCCACAAAGGCGGGGCTTTGTTTTGCATGATTCGTACTACTTAGTAAGTATTGGGCAGGGATGGTAAGAATGAATCGTATCGAACTTGACGTCGTGTATGGAAATCCCCCGTGCCAGGGTTATCGATCCATTTGGAGGAGCCGGCGGTTTTTCTGTCCGGACATTCGAATCTGGTCGATCGACCAAGCCGATGTGACTGAGTTGACCGGGCAGGCTCGAGCCGACTACGAGCGTGAGCTCCGCATCAGCGCACTCGGCGCCCTAATGCTGTCGCCCGTTGCAACACCTCTCTGGCGGCGCGTCTGCAAACACGCGATGTACAGCGAGATCCGTGCGCGCAGCGCCGATCAACGA
Source organism: Burkholderia lata (assembly GCF_000012945.1). Taxonomy (NCBI): domain Bacteria; kingdom Pseudomonadati; phylum Pseudomonadota; class Betaproteobacteria; order Burkholderiales; family Burkholderiaceae; genus Burkholderia; species Burkholderia lata. The sequence goes on along the minus strand of NC_007510.1, from coordinate 2,296,275 downwards.
CTGGTCATGGAACTGGCGATCCAGGAGTCCATGCGATGAGCTTCCAGGCAATGACCTGGGCTGTCGAGCAGGACTTGCCGGCCCTCCAGAAGCTCGTCCTGCTCATGCTGGCGAATTGCTGCAATGCGCATACGGGTCGTTGCGATCCGTCGCATGACCGACTCGCCAAAGAGTGCGTGCTGATCGAGATTCGTCGCCAGACGCAAAATGGCGTCAACCTTCCGAATCAGTACCTCCTGAGAGTGGGGGCATCCGTGGGGGTAGTAGGTGCTGATAGCACCGACGGGTATGTGCACACTGCACCTACGGTAGGTGCTCACAGCAGGGAGGGGTGGGTGCTGACAGCACCACAAAACAGGAAGTTAAACCAGGAAGTAAACCTACTCGTTCGTGCGATTCGAAATTCGATGATGCATGGCGGCAATATCCGAACCGTGAAGGCTCGAATTCGAAGCAGGCTGCTCAGTGGGCATGGAACGCTCGGGTCCGTGAAGGCATCGATCCAGATGTGCTGATCGCGGCAGTGGTCGCCTACGCAGCGGCCATGAAGGCTGCAGGCAACATCGGCACGCCGTACGTGAAGCAGGCGTCGACGTTCTTCGGACGTGATCGGCACTTCGAGGAATACGCGAAGCCTGGAGCGAAGGGTGATCTCTTCGATGGTGGCGCGGTTCCGTGGTGGAAGGCGGCGGGCTTCACGTACCAGTGGCAGGCCACAAACGCGGGCTGCAGCGATCGATCGGCGCATCTCTGGGCCAACGGTGTACGGCAAGGAGCGCCGGCATGAGCGCGCGAGAACGTTTCCTCGAAAAGATTCAGCCGATCCCGATGTGCGGGTGCTGGGCGTGGGAGGGCTACGTCGACGCAGAGATGGGATACGGCATGTTCTGGCTCAACGGATCCATGCAACTGTCCCATCGCGTCTCGTACATGCTGTTCAACGGCGATATTCCCAGCGGCTTGCATGTGCTGCACCGGTGTGATGTTCCGTGCTGCGCGAATCCTAACCATCTTTGGCTCGGAACCAACGATCAGAACGTCCAGGACAAGGTCGCGAAAGGGCGCGCCGCGCGTCTACGCGGCACAGATCATCCGGCAGCAAAGGTCGACGAGTCCATCGTCAGGATGATCCGGCGTTCGCCCCAGTCTGCACGTGTGCTTGCGCGGGAACCCTCGATCAGCAGCCACTCCGAACGGCATGCCGGATCGATTGGCGCTGTGGGATTCCTGCAAAAAGGCATTGAACGTCAGTTAGATCGATCAGATGCAGTCGATACGCCCATGAGCGATTTCAAATCTTCAATATTGGATTTGTTGGCGGGATGAGAATCTACCCACGAGACATTTTTGCGGATGCATTTAGCCGGTACTCCGGCCCATAACTCAGCTTCTGGAATGGAGTTTGTAACCACCGAGCCTATTCCAACGATCGACCCTTTTCCGATAGTGACGCCGCGCGTAATTGACACGCTTGGCCCAATCCAGACGTGGCGGTCGAGAGCAACATTCTCCGGACGATTTGTTACCTCGTACGTATCAAGGTCGACAACAGAGTGATGGTCGCTGGTTCGAATGGTGATGGCCTCGGAAAATAGGCAGTCATCTCCAATTGATACCGTGCGCCCTCCATGCACCCATATCCTGCAGTCGTAAGTTCGCGCCCCTCGTCCCCATATCAGGGTGCCTTCTTCTAAAGGTGGGCGTGAATGGTCAGTGCGTGCTGATGGCCCATCAGGACGCACCGGCAATTATTCTCAAAAATAACTTTTCCGCGAAAAGCGGATTTTTCGTCTAAAACGGCAATGTTGTTAGACCCATTGAAAACAAAATGATGTTCCCCGGGTTGGGGTGTGTGGTTTCGATGGATTGCGATGCGGTTATTGTCTTTGCTGCCGAAAATTGAAATGCCGTACTTGCTGTTTAGTTCGTCAACGGCCTTGTCGTCCACTAGATAAACGTCATAGTGATTCTCTATGTCAGGTCGAGTAACGCTCGTTGGCCAGTCGATCGAATCAAGTATCTGGAGGATTTCTTTCATATTCTTCGATAGCTTCCTGGTGTACCTGTAAGCAGTTGCAATTCGTTGCGGTGGCGCGTGAGACGACCATCTTATCGCATGCGGGCCTTTGTGATCGGCGCGACAGCGAAATGAAATATCGGCTTCGGCGCCAGGGAACTTTAGTGGAGCGACAGATTTTCCGCAGGCAGGTGGTGAGGGCAGCCTGACTTGGGTCTTCTTGTCATCACATCGGCCCGACTTATTCGACTTGGTGGGAATCCATTTCTGACAAGGGGTTCCGCTCTTGATCGTCATTTGATCGCCCGGCCGCGCGCCGGGCTTTTTCGTTTTTGGAACAAGACATGACCCGATGCAGCCATGACGTCGCGCTCGAGCAGCGCTGCGAGAAGTGCACGGCCGAGGGGCTCGCGAGCCTCCCGAAGATCGCCGGCGAGCATGCCGTACGCGTGACAGACGTCGAGATCGAGTATTACCCGGACCACGCTGCTCCGCGCACCGAGTCGGCGACGTTCCGCCACACGAAGAAGGTCGGGCACGCGGCCGGCCTGCGCTGCTCGATCAGCGGTCAGCCCGCACCCGAGTATCACCACCTGTTTTGCGCGTGGGCGGATTCCGATGGCGTCGACTGGGCGACCGTGCGCGGCATCGCGCTCGGTCAGATCAAGGAAATCCCCGTGCTCGATCCCGAGACCGACCAGCCGACGAAGGAACTGTATCCCGCCGAGGAATCCTTCATCTGGCTCATCTGCAAGCTGGTCGAGCTGCGCGGCTTCGACTGGCATGCGTTCGACCCGGCGAAGCCCGAGACCTTCGTCGACGCGATGGTGAACATGCTGCCGCTCTCGGCGAAGTTTCATCGGTCGCCGACGCATGGCATCCATCACCGGTCGTTCCCGACCTACGTATTCCAGGCGTTCCCGCGCAAGGCCGGGTTCGTCTTCACCCCGGACGAGCTCGTCCAGTCCAAGAAGGAGTAGCTATGCCGAGATCCATTCTGCAAACCGGCGCTGTCACGTTCACCGCGTCGTCGTTCGTCCCGCTCATCGATTGGGCCGCATCCGCGATGGGTGTGAAGATCCCGCTCGATGCACAACTGCAAATCGCTGCAGGGCTGATCACGATCGGTCATGCCATCGTCGATCGTTTTTTTCCGCAAGCCGCCACACCGCAATAACCACCTGCCGCGCGCCGCGGCACCACTCCTGAAGGATCCTCCATGAAGAAGTTCATGCTGCTCGCGGCAGGCATTGCCGCGTCCGCTTTCCTCGTTGCTGGTTGTCAGTCGCTCGGCAGCATTCACCAATCGCCGGCACAGGTCGCTGCAGTCTTGTGCCCGGCTACCAACAGCGCGATCACCCAGATCACGGCGTTCAATGCGGCCATGGCGCCGACATTGCCCGCTGCCGCCTCGGCGAATGCCACGATCGAGACGACCGTCAAGCCGATCGTCAATGGCGTTTGTGCCGCGGGCGCGACGATCACGTCGACCAGCGTTCAGGCGCTGATCACGCAGGGAATTTCGGCGATCGCCGGCGTCGTTGCGGCGCTGCCGCTGCCGCCCGCCACTCAAGCGGCCATCCAGACCGGTTTCGCCGCAGCCGAACTCGCTGCGAATCTGGTCGGCAGGTACGAGAGCGCACTGCAGGCAGCGAAGGCGGCTCCGGCCGCGCCGGCCGCCGTATCGACGCCGCTCGCGGGCGCCCCGCTGCAATGACTCCGCGCGATTACGCCCTGCTCGCGCAGGAGGCGTATTCCGCCAAGCCGGACATCGGCAAGGCGGACAGCGCCTCGCGCGCCATCGTGCGCCAGACGGCAGCCGGCCTGGTCGTTGCCTTTCCGGGCACCGACAACCTCGACTGCGTCGCCACCGATCTGTACGCCCATCCGATCGACGTGATCGGCATCGGGCACGTGCACCACGGGTTCTGGAAAGCATGGGGCGCAATCGCCGTCGACGTGCTCGCTGCGATCGACGGTCGGCCGGTGACGCTCGTCGGGCACTCGCTCGGCGCCGCGATCGCGATCATAGCCGCCGCGGCTATGGTGGTCGGCGGCAAGCCGCCAGCGGCCGTCTACGGCTTCGAGCCGCCAAGGGTGAGCACAAACGGGAGCGTGGCGGCGATGCTCGGGAAGGTGCCGCTGCATCTATTCAAGAACGGGAACGACATCGTTCCAGACTTGCCGCCCGACTGGCATCACGCCGGCGCGATCCAGCCGATCGGCCATGCGGCCTTACCTTTCCCAAACGTGACCGATCATGCGATTGCGCGGGTGATTATGGCGCTCCCTGAAATCGAATCGCCGGCGAGCAGTGGGAGCGAGGCTACGATACGCTGACGGCAGCGAATCGCGTCATCGCGCCTTCGCAGGGAGTTGCGTTGGCCGTACGTGCCAACGCGCGAGGCCATCGCATTTGGAATATGTTGGGGCCCAACTCGCGCGTGATTAACGCGCAGTCAATCCGCGGCGAGCCGGGCCTCGTCCGGCAAAATCAGGCGTAGCTGATGCCGGGCGAGCGCGACGGTTGCCGACGGCACGCCCTGAGCCGTGGATTACAAGACGGCTGAAGCCCTTATTTTTTGCTTTCCCCGTAGCGGGTCTGGGCTTCGTCATATCCGAGCTTGGTCAAAATGACTACATTGTCAACAATATCGACCCAGCCTTCTTCCTTCATCTTTGTGATGTGAGGGAATAAGGAGCGGAGCTGTACAACAGACGTGTAGTTGTTTCCCGTATCGATGTGCATCGGAGTCGTGTATGTGATGCTGCTCCCCGGGCCCCATTCCGCTTCGGCAAAGCGCTTAAACATGGAATCAATTTGCGCTTCGAGCGGGAGACGCGGGTCGACTTCCAAGGTGATTCGGTACTCTGAGGGATCGTAGGTCTGGTTCATATTGGTGTCTTTGTTAATGTAGGGAACGACGAACTTGTAAGGCGCTGGGGCAGATGTATCTTTGCGTAGCTTATTTTACCTTTCGCTCAAACTCGATGATTGCTCGCAACTCGTCTGCAGTAAATCGTCCGTCGAGATAGATCTTGCTTAGATACCACGCAGGGCAATCGCGGGCGTTATTCCAATCAATGCGCCCGTCGGCCTGGCGAAGAATGGTTCGTGCGGTCTGCTCGTCCATTATGCGTCCCCGATAGATAACTGGCGTGCGGTCACCAATTTTAGCCTGTTGCGCGAAAGATACAGGCGAGCGGATCGGGAGATAACGATTTCCGGTCCAAGCGTCCACCTCAGTGAAATCATCAAGGGGGCACATCCGGGGGCATTCGGAAAACTCGAACTCAAGAATGTTGTTTTATAACAATCATTTATGCTCCCGGTGTGATGTCGGCCTCACACCAGAAGTCGAATGCGCCTCTGACAGGGGCCGTTCACCAAAAAGCGCTGTCGGTCGATTGGCCGCAGCGCTTTTTTGTTGATGTCGGTGCTTTTCCGGGCGCACGAGCCTGGGCAAGCGGTGCGCGAATATTCGTGCTGCGGGTAATATCGTGTTCACCGCTCAAATTAGAAACACAATTGCGCCGAGGACCACCGATGAAACACACCGTACGCATTCCGATTTCCGTACTGGCACTGATGCTGGTCGCGCCGGCTTTTGCCAATACGCCTGCCGAGAACATTGCGTGGAGCGCCAGGCCCGTGCAGACGGTGGCATCGACGTCGTCGGCGTGCTCTGCGTATTCAGGGCGCGTGATGTCGAGCGGCGAGACATTATCGACGGAAAACGTGCTGAAAGCGCTCGGCACGTCGCTGGCCGGCACCGCGCTGGGCGCCGTCACAGGCGGATATCAGGGCGCAGCCCCCAATCCGTGTGCGCGTCCGGGCCTGTGACCGGCCCGCAAGCGAACCGCGGGAATCCCCGCTTCATCTGAAACAAGCCAGACACCCAGCGCCGCGCGTCGCCCGACCCGCGGCGCTTCGTCATGTCAGGCGCGCCTATTCCCAGAAACTCCGGATCGCGACCGCGACGATCACCGGCACCGAGAACACCAGCGGGATCGCGAAATACTGCGCTTCGCGATCGACGACCCAGCTATAGATCACCCACGCCGCGCCGATCGCGAACGTGATGAGGCCGACCGTCACGGCGGCGATGTTCAGGACCAGCTTCGAAGGCTGGCGGCGCGTCTTGGCATCGTCATTGTTATCGCGCGGGGACGATTTCATCGGAAGAGTGGGGCTTTGCGCCGGAACGGGGGTAAAAGCACAGGAAACCCCATTCGCTCCGATCGCGCAAGAGGGCCGGCTCAGGCCGACCCTTCGTCGCGTCTCCCGGCGCGCGCTATAACCCGAACGACGCCGCCAGTTCGTCGAGCAGTTCGCGCTGGAACGCGACGAACCGCTCGCCCGGCTGCTGCGCGATCGCGAGGTCGAGCATCGGATCGGCGACGTCGGTGCGAACACCCGCCAGTTCCTCGACGATCGCGAGCCCGCAGAATGGCACATACGCTTCCGAATAGCCGCCTTCGTGAACGATCACGAGGCGCCCACCGCAATGGCGTTGCGCGGCCTCCTTCACCGCACGCGTCATGAACCGGTAGCTGTCGGTATGCAGTTGCATGCGCGCGAGCGGATCGACCGCGCTCGCGTCGAGGCCGCTCGCGATGACGATGAGCTCGGGCCGGAAACGCTCCAGCGCCGGCAGCACGATCCGCTCGAATGCGTAGCGATATGCATCGTCGCCGCTGCCCGCGAGCAGCGGCACGTTCAGGTTCGCGCCCGCGCCAGCGCCTTCGCCGCGGTCGTCCGCGCCGCTGTAGCCGGGCGGGAAGCAACGATCCTGATGCAGCGAGATCGTCAGCGTGTCCGGATCGTCGTAGTAGATCGACTGCGTGCCGTTGCCGTGATGCACGTCCCAATCGATCACCGCGATGCGCTCGATGCCGTGTTTCGCGCGCGCGGCTTCGATCGCGATCGGAATGTTCGCCAGCAGGCAGAAGCCCATCGGGCGGTCGCGCAGGCAGTGATGGCCGGGTGGCCGCGACAGTGAGAAAGCGTTCGCCGCACGTTCGCCGAGCACCGTATCGACGGCCGTGATCGCGAGGCCGGCGGACAGCGCGGCGATCTCGTAGCTACCCTTGCCGAACGGCGCGAGATCGCCGAGGTCGCCGCCGTTCGCATCGCTGAGTGCGCGGAACGCGTCGAGATAGTGCGCAGGGTGAATGCGCAACAGGTCGGTGGTCGAGGCCGGCTCGGCGCCGCGCAGGTCGAGTTGCGCGGCCAGGCCCGAGGCCTGCACGAGCGACAGGAAACGGCGTTTCGAATCGGGCGATTCCGCGTAGCCCGCGCTCGACGGCGGCTGGACCCAGCCGCCGACCGGGAAGAACAGCGCGTGCGTGCCGCCGGTATGCCAGAAAGTGCGTTCGTCGGTGAAGAAGGCAGTGCGATTCATGGATGTGCGTGACCTGTCACGGTTGGGTGGAAACGGAGGGGCGCGTGCGGCGATCGATGTGGCGCAGCGCGGCGAACGACACGATCGCGACGGCCGTCGCGGCCGTGAACAGCACGCGCATCGTGCCGCCGGCGTCGAGCATCAGTCCGGCGAGCAGCGGGCCGGCCGCGAGGCCGGCGCCGATCACGAAATTGAGTGTGGCCACGAGGCGGCCCGACGTGTCGATCTGCGCGACGGTCGCGAGGATGAACGGCAGTACGAACGTCCACGCAAACTTGAACGCGAAGATCGCAGCGCTGTAGCCGCCGGCGTGTCGCATCACCGCGAGCGCGACGAGCGAGGCCGCCAGCAGCGCGTAACCGGCCGCGAGCATCGCGCGCCGGGCGAGCCTGCCGCCCGCGCACGACGCGAGCGCCGCACCGGCGATGCCCATCACGCTCGCGATCGCGAGTACGTTGCCGGTCGACTGCGGATCGAGCCCGGCTTCGGTCGCGGCGCGGCTTGCGAACGTCCACACGCTGCCGATCGCGAGATAGAACGTCAGCACCGCGCCGATCGCGAGCACGACGAAACTTTGCGGCGCAGGCGCCGCCGCGCCGCGTGCGTTCTGCGCGGGTGCGGTTCGTGCGCCCAGCGAGGACGGAAAGCCGCGCGACAGCGGCGCCGCGAGCAGTGCGAGCGCGGCGAGCGCGACATACAGCGCGCGCAGCCCGAACGCCGCGAACACATGCGGCAGCACGAACAGGCCGATCGCGCCCGCGATCAACTGGCCGACGACCCACAGGCCGTACACGCGGTCGCTGTTCTCGCTCGTCGCGGCGCTCGTCATGCAGAGCACCATCAGCGAGCCGCCGCCGAGCGCGGTGACGGCGCGCAGCGCGAGCAGCGCGACGAAGCCCGGCATCCACAGCGCGGTCAGCAGGTTGCCCGCGCCGAACAGCGCGATGGCGAGCGCGGCGACGCGGCGCGCATCGACCCGGCCGAGCCACAGGTACGACGGCACGGTCGCGAGGCTGAACGCACCGAGCTCGACGAAGAAGTAGGTGCCGATCTGCGACGCGGACAACCCGAGCTGCATCGCGAGCTGGCCCGCGACGGCGGGTGCCACGAGCAGCAGCAGCGGCGTGATGGCCGCGAACACGACGAGCGCGACGAGCGTCGAGCGCGCGAAGGTCGATGCACGGCCGTCTGGCGGGAGTGCGGCATCCGTAGAAAGGGTTTTCATGGCGGGATCTCGTGTGGGAAATCAGAACAGGTGGTACATGCCGACCATCGCGCCGAACTGCGATGCGCCGGCGAGCGGCGTCGGGTCGTATTCGTAGACGGTCTGGGAACTCTGGCCGCTGTTGCGCGCGTAGCCGAGGTTCACGTAGGCGACGGTGCGTTTCGACAGCGCGTACGTGGTGCTCGCGATGAACAGCGTCGGGTGGCCGATCGCCGGCGTGCGCGAATCGGTGTGATAGACGCCCGCGTTCAGGCCGATCTCGCTCGACATCTGGTAGCGCGCACCGCCCCAGACGATCGTGCGTGCCGCGTCGAGGTCGCCGGTCAGGCGTTCGACCCCCGCATAGACGGTGAGCGGCAATGTGGCGAACGCATAGCGCGCGGCGAGCGTGCCGAGTTCGCGGCGGCGCGCCGACGTGTTGTCGGCCGCCGAAACATCGCCATGTGACTGATGCAGCACCGCGCTGACCGACAGGCCGTTGCTCGTGTATTGGCCGCCGAGTTCGAGCACGCGTCCGGCGCGCGTATTGCCGGCGACGCCGGACGTCGCGGCAAGCGCCTCCACGTCGAAGCCGGCGAACGTCGGCGACTGGTACTTGACCGAGTTGTCGATGAAGTTCGCGTTCATCGGCACGATGACGCCCTGGCCGCTGTACGACGCGTACCAGAGCGGGTCGTAAAACAGCGTCTTGTCGAACAGCACGCTGAACTGCCGGCCGAGCGTGACGGTGCCGACGGGCCCGGCGATGCCGACGTAGGCGCCGCGAAAGAATGCATAGCCGGGCACGGTCGCGGTGCCGTTGTTGAGGTTGAGGCCCTGTTCGAGCTTGAACAGCGCGCGCCAGCCGCCGCCGAGATCCTCGTGGCCTTTCAGCCCGACCTGCGAAGGCAGGATGCCGTAGTTCTGCAACTGCACGGCCGAGTGGCGCCCGTCGGCGTGCGTCAGGTATTGCACGCCGGCGTCGAGCGCACCGTATAGCGTGAGACTCGACTGCGCGTGCGCGGCAACGCTGCACGCGGCAAGTGTCGCGACGGCCGTGGCCGTGCGGATGAAGCGGGGTTTCGTCACGTGGGGTTCTCCATACCGTCCTGCATCGGTTTGTCGTTGGTGTTGTCGCGACGCAGTGTCCGCAGCGGGAAAACCTTCGAACAGTCGTACAGATGAACGGTGTGGAAAACCCGCGGTGCGCGGCATGCACGCGGCGGGCTGCCGTGACGCGGCGTGCTGCGAAGCAGCAACGTGCCGTGCACCGTTCAAATGGATGGGGCTGGCGCCCGTTCCGGCACCGTGGCCCGTCAAAAAAGCCGATCGCTATAATCGGCCGGTGTCGTTGCGCACATCAGCAGCCCGATCGGGCAGGGGAGCGGAAGGTGAGGATCACGACGGATTTCGGGCAGGATCTCGATGCGCTGCGCGACGTGCCGGCCGCCATCGTGCTCGACGATTTCGCCTGGCCGCCGCTGCCGTCCCGGCGCGCCGATTTCGACGGCGTGACGCGCGGCGACGCATCGCAGCGCGAACTCGGGCTGATGCTGCTCGACCTGTACGCGGTTGCCGCACGGTCCGGCATCGGCGAATTCGAATACCGGTTCTTTTCGCTGCTGCAGGCGCTCATTCCGTTCGACGCCGCATGGACAGGCGTCGCGACTCATGTGCCGACTGGCCCGGTGATGCACAACAGCTTCCTGTACCGTCTGCCGCACGCGTTCTTCAGCGACTGGAAGCGCGTGCGCGATTGCGACCCGCTTGCGCACCGCACGCTGCGCGGCGCGCACGGCCACGCGGTGCGGTTGTCGGTCGTCGAGCCGGGGCTCGATGCCCGGTTTCGCGACTGGTGCGTGAAGTACGGGCTCGCGCAGCTGATGTGCGTGTGCACGCTCGATCGCCGGTTCGGCCTGACGACGTTCATGTCGATCTACCGCCAGGGCCTGAATCGCCCGTTCAGCGACGACGATGCACGCCGTTTCGAGGAAGTGATTCCGCATCTCGCGGCGGCGCTGACGATCAATCGCGCCGCGCAGCTCACGCGCGAACGCAGCGATACGGTGGCGCCGGCGGCGCGCGCACTGTGCGACAACTTCGGCGTGCTTCACCACGCCGATCACGGTTTCGACGACGTGCTGCGTACCGAATGGCCGGCATGGGCCGGTGCCCGCGTGCCGGAGCCGCTCGTCGCGCACCTGCGGCGCCAGTCGGGCCAGCCGTTCGTCGGCGATGCGCTGCGGATCCAGTGCGTGCCGGTTGCGGGGCTGTTCCAGATCGAGGCGCGGCCGCGCTCGCTGCTCGACCGCCTGAGCCCGCGCGAGCTTGCGGCGATCCGCTATTACGGCGCGGGGCGTTCGCACAAGGAAGTCGCGCAACAGATGGCGATTTCGCCGACGACCGTGCGCCACTACCTGCGCTGCGCGTACCGCAAGCTCGGCATGCACGACAAGAGCCAGATCGCCGGCGTGCTCGGCGCGACGGGCGGCGCGGCCGACGACGAGCCGGTGGAAGCGGGTGGCGAGCCGCGCTGAGTCGCACGACCGCCGCGCGTTGCACGCGGTCGCGTGAATGGTTGTGCCCGCAACCATTGAGCGTTATGCTCGTCAGCTCCCAGGAGACGGAATTCCATCATGAACGACACGAATTCAGGGTCGGTGCGCGCGGCGGTGGTCGGGGTCGGCGCGATCGGCGGGTTGCTCGCGGCCGCGTTGTCGCGGGCCGGCATGACCGTGAGCGCGTATGCGCGCGGCGCGACGCTCGACGCGTTGAACACGCACGGCGTGCGTGTAATCGACGAGGCGGGCGTCACATCGTCGGTTCCGGTGCGGGCGAGCGACGATGCGGCCGCGCTCGGCGTGCAGGACTACGTGGTGATCGCGCTGAAGGCGCAGGCGCTGCCGGCGCTGGCCGCGCGCATCGCGCCGCTGGTCGGGCCGGATACCGTGATCGTCGCGGCGATGAACGGGCTGCCGTGGTGGTTCACGCACGGGCTCGAAGGGGCGCTGGACGGCGTGCCGCTCGATGCGGTCGATCCGGCCGGCGCGGTGTCGGCGGCATTGCCGCCCGCGCAGGCGATCGGTTGCGTCGTGCACCTGTCGTCGAGCACCGACGCGCCGGGCATCGTGCGCCGCGGGCGCGGCAACCGGCTGATCGTCGGTGCGCCCGATGCGCGGCTCGATGTTGCCACGGCGCGCTTCGCCGCGGCGCTGGCGGCGGGTGGTTTCGATGTCGAGTCGACGCCTGCGGTCCGGACCGAGATCTGGACGAAGCTGTGGGGCAACATGAACATGAATCCGCTGAGCGCGCTGACGGGGTCGACGGCCGAGCAGCTGCTCGACGATCCGTTCACGCAGGATCTCGCGCTGCGGATGATGGAGGAGGCGGCCGCGATCGGCGCGAAGCTCGGCCTGTCGACGGGGATGAGCGGGCCCGAGCGGATCGCGGTCACGCGCAAGCTCGGCGCGTTCAAGACGTCGATGCTGCAGGATTTCGAAGCGGGGCGCGCGCTCGAGATCGGGCCGATCCTCGGCGTGTTTCCCGAACTCGGGCGCAAGCTCGGCGTGCCGACCCCGTATTGCGACGCGGTGCTCGGGCTGCTCCGGCAGCGCGCGGCGAACAGCGGGTTATAAGCACGGGCGGGGCCGCTGCATGCGCGACGCCGGTGAGGCGAAGCGCTGCGATCCGCTTTCAACGCGTAGCGCCGTATGACGCAAAGCGGGCCGCCCGCGTCGCTGGTGAGGCGACCGGGGCGGCCCGTCGAATTCGTCGGATCAATACTGCGGGCACCGTGCCCGTGCTGCCGCTCAGTCGTCCCGCTCGGTCGCGTGTGCGACGACCTTGTCGAGCAGCCGTTCGAACGTCTGGCGTTCGCTGTCGGACAGGCACGCGAGCAAGCCGTCGTTCCACTTGCGCACGATCGGCATGATCTTGCGATGCAGCGCGCGGCCGTCGGCGGTCAGCGCGATCAGCACGATCCGGCCATCCTCCTCGCTTGCGCTGCGTTCGAGCAGCCCCTGGCGCAGCAGCGCCTCGGCTGCCCGGCTCGCCTGGCTCTTGTCGAGATTGGTGTGGCGCGCGAGATCCATGATCGAGAACGGGCCGAAGGCGCCGACGGCGGCGATCACGCGTGCCTCGGGCAGCGAGATGTCGAGCTTGTGCCGGTACATCTCACCGATCCCGCGGTCGGATCGCTTCGTGAGCGCGTGGAGGCGATAGGTCAGAAACTGATCGAGCCCGGCTTGACGGCCTTTCATGTCGAATCCTGAAGAAAAAGGGCGGGCCCGATTGTTCCTGTATCGCGCGCTCGGGTCAACGGTCAGTGTGCGCCGTACTTCAGGCGTGTCAATTGCTCCGCTTCGTTCGCGAGCAGATTGGCCGCGTCGCGGATCGCGACGTCGAGCGTGATCGGCCCGGGAGCCGGCGAGAAGCAGCCGGAAAAATGTTCGGACAGGCGCGGCAGCGCAGCCGGGTCGACGGCGCCCGACAGCAGCGACGCGGGCACGCCGGCGGCCTGCGCGTGGCGGCACGCGATGAACGGCGCCTTGCCGTGCAGCGTCTGTACGTCCGAGCGGCCTTCGCCGGTGATCAGCCAGTCGGCGCCGGCGAGCGCGGCGTCAAGGCCGACCTGCCGCGCGACCACTTCGGCGCCTGCTTCGAACTGCGCGCCGAGCATGTGCAACGCGAAACCGAGGCCACCCGCGGCGCCTGCGCCCGGCAGGTCGCGGCTGCGACGGTCGAGCGCGGCTTCGAGCAGGTCGGCGAAGCGGGCGAGGGCCGCGTCGAGGGTCGCAACCTGCTCGGGCGTCACGCCCTTTTGCGGGCCGAACACGGCGGTCGCGCCGTGCGTGCCCGTCAGCGGGTTGTCGACGTCGGACATGCCGATGAATTCCGTTTCCTTCAGGCGCGGGTCGAGCCCCGACGCGTCGATGTGTGCGATGTCGGCGAGCCGCGACGGCACGGGCTCGACCGGCTGGCCGGCCGCGTCGAAGCACTGCAGGCCGAGGCCCGCGAGCAGCCCGGCGCCTGCGTCGTTGGTGCTGCTGCCGCCGAGCGCGACGAAGAAGCGGCGCACGCCTTCGTCGAGCAGCGTGCGGATCGCCTCGCCCATCCCGCGCGTGCTGCGTGCGTCGACCGGCACGCTCATGCCGACCGGATCCGTAATGCCGACGATCTCGGCCGTCTCGACGATCGCGGTGCGCGCGTCGATCACGCCGACCGCCGCGTCGCGTGCCGCGAGCGACGCGCCGGCCACCCGCAGCGCGCGCTGCGTACCGCCGCCCGCCAGCATCGCGTCGAGCGTGCCTTCGCCGCCGTCGGCCATCGGGCAGCAGCGCACGACAGCGTCGGGGCGGGCGCGGCGGATGCCGGTGGCGATCGCGTCCGCGACCTGCTCGGCGGAAAGCGAGCCTTTGAACGAATCGGGCGCGATGACGACGACAGGCGCGGACGGGTGTTGCGGCATGGTGTCTCCGGAAGGCGTGATTGGTGTGAAGAATATTGGGGTCGCGACGGCGGCCTACCCTCAATCGGAGCTTACAGGATGGCGGGCCCGTGGTGGATACGGCGTTCGGCATAGCGGCGATCCGCGTGCATTGCCGTGCAGAGGGCTGTCGAGGCGGTGCAGACGCGTGCGCGTCGCGCCGATCTGGCGGTGTGATGAAAATTGTTTGCTAGAATAGTCGATTCTTCCGGCCAAAGCCGTGCTCCGAGCCGCTTGCGCTAGCCATCCGGCGCGTGCAGGGATGGCGTGGCGCTCCGGCGCGGCGAGTGGATGTGACGCACATCACGCCGCAGGCAGGCACGGCAAGGAAAACCCGATTCGCTCGAATAATTTTAGGACGATTGAAGCCATGGCTAACGTTGTTGAGAACCTCGGCAAGCTTGAACGCCGCGTGACGATTTCCCTGCCGAAAGACACCGTGCAGAAGGAAATCGACGCCCGTATCCAGAAACTCGCGAAGACCGTGCGCATGCCGGGTTTCCGCCCGGGCAAGGTGCCGGTGAAGATGGTCGCGCAACAGTACGCGGGTCAGGTCGAAGCAGAAGTGCTGAGCGACAAGATCGGCCAGGAATTCTTCACGATCAGCCGCGCGGAAAACCTGCGCGTCGCTGGCCAGCCGAGCTTCGAGCCGAAGCAGGAGCAGGCTGAAGGTGCATACGCGTTCGACGCGACGTTCGAGGTCTACCCGGAAGTCAAGATCGGCGATCTGGCGACGGCTGAAGTCGAGCGCTCGACGACGTCGATCGGCGACGCCGAAATCGACCGTACGCTGGACATCCTGCGCAAGCAGCGCGTGCACTTCCACGCACGCGGCGAAGCCGGCGAACACGGCGACGGCGGTGCGGACACGGCAGCCAAGAACGGCGACCGCGTGACGGTCGACTTCGTCGGCAAGATCGACGACGTCGCGTTCCAGGGCGGCACGGCTGAAGATTTCCCGTTCGTGCTCGGCGAAGGCCGCATGCTGCCGGAATTCGAAACCGCGGCACTGGGCCTGAAGGTCGGTGAATCGCGCACGTTCGACCTGGCGTTCCCGGAGGACTACCACGGCAAGGACGTCGCGGGCAAGACGGCGCAATTCACGGTCACGATGAAGAAGATCGAGTGGCCGCACCTGCCGGAAATCGACGGTGAATTCGCGAAGTCGCTCGGCATCGAAGACGGCGATCTCACGAAGATGCGCGGCGAGATCAAGGACAACCTCGAGCGTGAAGCGAAGCGCCGCACGCAGTCGATCGTCAAGAACCAGGTGATGGACGCGCTGCTGAAGATCTCCGAACTCGACGTGCCGAAGGCGCTGATCGAGCAGGATCAGCAACGCCTCGTCGAAATGGCTCGCCAGGATCTGGCGCAGCGCGGCGTGCCGAACGCGAAGGACGCACCGATCCCGGCCGAGATGTTCACCGAGCAGGCAGAACGCCGCGTGAAGCTGGGCCTCGTGCTGGCCGAGCTGGTGAAGTCGAACGGCCTCGAAGCGAAGCCGGAACAGATCCGCGCGGAAGTCGACGAGTTCGCGAAGAGCTACGAAGACCCGAAGGAAGTGGTCCGCTGGTATTATTCGAACCAGCAGCGCCTCGCCGAGATGGAAGCGTTCGTCGTTGAAAGCAACGTCGTCGATTTCGTGCTGGGCAAGGCGAAGGTGACGGACAAGGAAGTGAGCTTCGAAGCACTCGCGAGCGCATCGGCGCAAGCGTAAGTGTTGCTCTAGCGGCGTGCCGGCTGTCGGAGCGACGGCCCGCACGCCGTTTTTACGTCAAGCGCACGGTTGCCATTAATATGGCGATTGAGCGGGCGTCTTCCTTCCGTTCAATTTTCCATTCGAACAAGGTTCATTGAATGATCACTCGCGCTGAATTGCTGGACATGCTTGCTTCGAACGCGCCGCAGGGTTTCGAGGCGCAAGCGCTGGGGCTGGTGCCGATCGTCGTCGAAACGAGCGGCCGCGGCGAGCGTTCGTACGATATCTACTCGCGCCTCCTGAAGGAGCGCCTGGTGTTCATGGTCGGCGAAGTGAACGACCAGACCGCCAACCTCGTGGTTGCGCAGCTGCTGTTCCTCGAGAGCGAGAATCCCGACAAGGACATCAGCCTGTACATCAACAGCCCGGGCGGGTCGGTGTCGGCCGGCATGGCGATCTACGACACGATGCAGTTCATCAAGCCGGACGTGTCGACGCTGTGCATGGGCCTCGCGGCCAGCATGGGTGCGTTCCTGCTCGCGTCGGGTGCGAAGGGCAAGCGTTTCGCGCTGCCGAACTCGCGCGTGATGATTCACCAGCCACTCGGCGGCGCGCGCGGCCAGGCATCCGACATCGAGATCCAGGCACGCGAAATCCTCTACCTGAAGGAGCGGCTGAACCAGTTGCTCGCGCAGCACACGGGCCAGGACGTCGAGCGCATCGCGCGCGACACCGACCGTGATAACTTCATGTCGAGCGAGGATGCGAAGGCGTACGGGCTGATCGATCAGGTGCTGTTGAAGCGTCCGTGAGCTTAAGTGGGGTGCCGCCCCGATTCGTGCGGCGCCCCTGCGACGTCCCGAACGCCTTGAGCATCTGCGGCAAGCGCATCCAGCCGGCTCCGGTCGCGCCCTAGGCGCGGCGCTCGGAGCATTCGGCGTATCATGTCATTTACCTGTCCGGAGGCTCTACATTCATGGCGGACAAAAAAGGTTCGAACAGCGAGAAGCTGTTGTATTGCTCGTTTTGCGGGAAGAGCCAGCATGAGGTGAAAAAACTCATCGCGGGCCCGTCGGTGTTCATCTGCGATGAGTGCATCGACCTCTGCAACGAAATCATTCGCGACGAGGCGGCTGCCGCCGGCGTCGAGGCCAGCCTGTCCCGGTCGGATCTCCCGAGCCCGCAGGAAATTCGCGACATCCTCGATCAGTACGTGATCGGCCAGGAGCGCGCGAAGAAGATCCTCGCGGTGGCCGTGTACAACCACTACAAGCGCCTCAAGCATCTCGACAAGAAGGACGACGTCGAGCTGTCGAAGAGCAACATCCTGCTGATCGGCCCGACGGGCTCCGGCAAGACGCTGCTCGCGCAGACGCTCGCGCGGTTGCTCAACGTGCCGTTCGTGATCGCCGATGCGACGACGCTGACCGAAGCCGGCTACGTCGGCGAGGACGTCGAGAACATCATCCAGAAGCTGTTGCAGAACTGCAACTACGAGGTCGACAAGGCCCAGCGCGGGATCGTCTACATCGACGAAATCGACAAGATCAGCCGCAAGTCGGACAACCCGTCGATCACGCGCGACGTGTCGGGCGAGGGTGTCCAGCAGGCACTGCTGAAGCTCGTCGAGGGCACGATGGCGTCGGTGCCGCCGCAGGGTGGCCGCAAGCATCCGAACCAGGATTTCATCCAGGTCGACACGACCAACATCCTGTTCATCTGCGGCGGTGCATTCGACGGCCTCGAGAAGGTGATCACCGATCGTACCGAGAAAACCGGTATCGGCTTCGGCGCGACGGTCAAGAGCAAGCAGGAACGCGACGCGGGCGAAGTGCTGCGCGAAACGGAACCGGAAGACCTGATCAAATTCGGTCTGATCCCCGAATTGATCGGCCGCCTGCCGGTGGTCGCGACGCTCGGCAAGCTCGATGAAGCCGCGCTGATGAAGATCCTGGTCGAGCCGAAGAACGCGCTCGTCAAGCAGTATCACAAGCTGTTCGCGATGGAGCGCGTCGAGCTGGAGATCCGGCCGGGCGCACTGCAGGCAGTCGCCCGCAAGGCGATCCGCCGCAAGACCGGCGCGCGCGGTTTGCGTTCGATCATCGAACAGGCCTTGCTCGACGTGATGTACGAGCTGCCGACGATGAAAGGGGTCAGCAAAGTCATCATCGACGAGAACGTCATCGATGGAGACGGCAAGCCTTTGCTGATCTACGAGGACACGCCGAAGGTGGCGGGTTCGAACTGACCGGCTTGCCGACGATGTTCTGCGAAAAAGGCCGTTCATGAGACCGTGGGCGGCTTTTTTTCGTTTATCTTGTGGGTAACTCTGACTCGACACGCGGTGGTTACTTTCTTACCGAATATTTCCCGCACTTGAAGGCTTGCAATTCGTTGTGGCGGCCTCAATTACCGAACAATTGATTCCACTCATGGGGAAATGAAATGTCAGGCACCCAACTTCTCCCGCCGGAACGCATCACGCTCCCGCTGCTGCCGCTGCGGGATGTCGTCGTTTTCCCGCACATGGTGATTCCGCTCTTCGTGGGCCGGCCGAAATCGATCAAGGCCCTCGAAGCAGCGATGGAAGGCGGCAAGCACATCATGCTCGTCGCCCAGAAAACCGCGGCCAAGGACGAACCGACCGAAAAGGACATGTACGAGGTCGGTTGTATCGCCAACATCCTGCAGATGCTGAAGCTGCCGGACGGCACCGTGAAGGTGCTCGTCGAGGGCCTGCAGCGCGCGAAGGCGTTGTCGATCGAAGAGCAGGAAACGCAATTCTCCTGCGAAGTGATGCCGCTCGAGCCCGATCACGCCGACAGCGCTGAAACGGAAGCGCTGCGCCGCGCGATCGTGTCGCAGTTCGACCAGTATGTGAAGCTGAACAAGAAGATCCCGCCGGAGATCCTCACGTCGCTGTCGGGCATCGACGAAGCAGGCCGCCTCGCCGACATGATCGCCGAGCGCCTGCCGCTGAAACTCGACCAGAAGCAGCACATCCTCGAGATGTTCCCGGTCATCGAGCGCCTCGAGCACCTGCTCGCGCAGCTCGAAGCCGAGATCGACATCCTGCAGGTCGAAAAGCGCATCCGCGGGCGCGTGAAGCGCCAGATGGAAAAGAGCCAGCGCGAGTACTACCTGAACGAACAGGTCAAGGCGATCCAGAAGGAACTGGGCGAAGGCGAAGAGGGTGCCGATCTCGAGGAACTCGAGAAGCGCATCAACGCTGCGCGCATGCCGAAGGAAGCGAAGAAGAAGGCCGACGCCGAGCTGAAGAAGCTGAAGCTGATGTCGCCGATGTCGGCGGAAGCCACCGTCGTGCGCAACTACATCGACACGCTGATCGGCCTGCCGTGGCGCAAGAAGAGCAAGGTCAACAACGACCTGTCGAACGCCGAGCAGGTGCTTGACGAGGATCACTTCGGCCTCGAGAAGGTGAAGGAACGGATCCTCGAGTATCTCGCGGTCCAGCAGCGCGTCGACAAGGTCAAGGCACCGATCCTGTGCCTCGTCGGGCCTCCGGGCGTCGGCAAGACCTCGCTCGGCCAGTCGATCGCCCGTGCGACGAACCGCAAGTTCGTCCGGATGGCGCTCGGCGGCGTGCGTGACGAAGCCGAGATCCGCGGCCACCGCCGTACGTACATCGGTTCGATGCCGGGCAAGATCCTGCAGAGCCTCACGAAGGTCGGCGTGCGCAATCCGCTCTTCCTGCTCGACGAAGTCGACAAGATGGGCATGGATTTCCGCGGCGATCCGTCGTCGGCGCTGCTCGAAGTGCTCGATCCGGAACAGAACCACACGTTCGCCGACCACTACATCGAAGTCGACTTCGACCTGTCGGACGTGATGTTCGTCGCGACGTCGAACTCGCTGAACATCCCGCCGCCGCTGCTCGACCGGATGGAAGTGATCCGTCTGTCGGGTTACACGGAAGACGAGAAGGTCAGCATCGCCCAGCGTTACCTGCTGCCGAAGCAGAAGAAGAACAACGGGCTGAAGGAAGGCGAGATCGAGGTCACCGAGCAGGCGATCCGCGACATCATCCGCTACTACACGCGTGAAGCCGGTGTGCGTTCGCTCGAGCGGGAAGTGTCGAAGATCTGCCGCAAGGTCGTGAAGATGTTGCTGCTGAAGAAGGCATCGGGCGCGATCAAGGTCGACGGCGAAAACCTCGACACGTTCCTCGGCGTGCGCAAGTACGACTTCGGCCTCGCGGCGAAGGAAAACCAGGTCGGTCAGGTGACGGGCCTCGCGTGGACGGAAGTCGGTGGCGATCTGCTGACGATCGAAGCCGCGGTGATGCCGGGCAAGGGCAACGTGATCCGTACGGGTTCGCTCGGCGACGTGATGAAGGAGTCGGTCGAGGCGGCACGTTCGGTCGTGCGCTCGCGTTCGCGTCGTCTCGGCATCAAGGACGAAGCGTTCGAGAAGCAGGACATCCACATCCACGTGCCGGAAGGCGCGACGCCGAAGGACGGTCCGTCTGCCGGTGGTGCGATGACGACCGCGCTGGTATCGGTGCTGACGGGTATCCCCGTGCGTGCCGATGTCGCGATGACGGGCGAAATCACGCTGCGTGGTGAAGTCCTGCCGATCGGCGGCCTGAAGGAGAAGCTGCTCGCAGCGCATCGCGGTGGCATCAAGCTCGTGCTGATCCCGGAAGAGAACGTGAAGGATCTCGCCGAGATTCCGGACAACGTGAAGAACGCGATCGAGATCGTGCCGGTCCGCTGGATCGACAAGGTGCTGGAACTCGCGCTCGAGCGTTCGCCGACCCCGCTGCCGCCGGAAGAAGAGGCGAAGGCGGCGGCACCGGTCGCCGATGCGGCGAAGGATGCCGGCTCGACGGAATTCGTCAAGCACTAAGCATCGGAACACCGTCCTTCCTGACGGTTGTTCACGAAACCCGCGGCATGGCCGCGGGTTTTTTTATGCGTCTTGAAATCGTGCGCGCGAGTGTTAAAAAAATTCACGTCAGGGCTTTGCAAAATGATCGGGGATGAATTAAACTTGCGGGCTCGCTGGTTGTTGATGCCGAAACGCAGATCGCAGCCAGAACGAATCGGAAACGGGTGCTTAGCTCAGCTGGTAGAGCGGCGCCCTTACAAGGCGTAGGTCGGGGGTTCGAACCCCTCAGCACCCACCAGTTTCACGATTCAGCCAGACCAAGGAGCGGTAGTTCAGTCGGTTAGAATACCGGCCTGTCACGCCGGGGGTCGCGGGTTCGAGTCCCGTCCGCTCCGCCAGAAAATGAAGAAGCCCGCCTTGTGCGGGCTTTTTCATTTGTATCGTTCGTTGCGCCCGCTTGCGGGCGCGTGACTGCGGAGTGGAGGAAGCCGCCTGCGCGGCTTCCGGCGGGACTCGAAGGGCTGCGCTTGCAAGCGCAGCCGCGGCCTGCGGGATGTAGGCGAGTCCCGTCCGCTCCGCCAGAAAATGAAGAAGCCCGCCTTGTGCGGGCTTTTTTATTTTCGTTTCCGATTGACGCGCTATCGGGCACGCAACCGCGGAGTGGGGGATGTGACCGCCAGGATGCAGGCGACTTCCGTCCGCTCCGCCGCTCACGCAAAAATGCCTGCGCAATGCGGGCATTTTTGTTTTCTGCGCTTGCTTGCCGTGTCGTACTCGCCCGCAGCACGTCTGCTTTTCTCCCGTCCCACCCCGTATGTTGTAATATCGGTCGTTTTGTCCAATTTTCCCGTCACGCATGCTCGATTTCTTCCGTAATCACCAGCGCCTGATGATGGCGCTCCTGCTCCTGATCGTGTTGCCGGGGCTGGGTTTCGTCGGGATCCAAGGCTTCCGCGGCTTCTTCGACGATAGCGCGAACGTCGCGGCAGTCAACGGGCACAAGATCACGCGGGTCGAATTCGACGGCGCGTTCCGCCAGCAGATCGACCAGGCGCGTCAGGCGCTCGGCGGGCAGTTCGACATCAAGATGTTCGATACGCCCGAGCACCGCAAGCAAGTGCTCGACGGCCTGATCCAGCAACGCGTGCTGGCCGACGAGACTCAACGTCTGCACCTGACCGCATCCGACAACGCCGTGCGCGACGCGCTGATGAGCGACCCGATGATCGCGTCGCTGAAGAAGCCCGACGGCTCGATCGACGTCGAACGCTATGCGCAACTGCTGTCGTTCCAGGGAATGACGCCCGAGCAGTATCAGGAACGCGTGCGCTACAGCCTCTCGCTGCAACAGATTCCGGCCAGCATCGTATCGAGCGCATTCACGCCGAAGAGCCTTGCGCAACGCCTGTCCGAACTCGCCGCGCAGCAGCGCGAAGTGCAGGCGCTTGTGCTGAAGACGAGCGACTTCGCAGCGAAGGTCCAGCCGACCGATGCGCAACTCGCCGCGTACTATGACGCGCACAAGCAAAGCTTCGCGACGCCGGAGACCGCGACGATCCAGTACCTCGTCTATTCGCCGGCCGCAGCGGCTGCGAGCGCACAGCCGACCGATGCGGACATCAAGAAGTTCTACGACGACAACCCGACGCACTTCCGCACCGAAGCGCAGGTTCGCGTGAGCCACATCTTCATCGCTGCGCCGGGCAGCGCAAGCGCGGCCGACAAGACGGCAGCGAAGACGAAGGCCGAGCAGTTGCTGGCCGACGTGAAGGCGCATCCCGACCAGTTCGCGCAGGTCGCGCAGAAGAGCTCGCAGGACGCACCGTCGGCGGCGAAGGGCGGCGACCTCGGCTTCATCACGCGCGGCTCGACGGCGGGCGGCAAGGCGTTCGACGATGCCGCGTTCGCGCTCAAGCAGGGTGACGTGAGCGGTGTCGTGCAGTCGGATCTGGGCTTCCACATCCTGAAGGCAACGGAAGTGAAGCCGGCGGCCGTCAAGCCGTTCGCTGACGTGAAGGACCAGATCGCCGCGGAACTGAAGCAGCAGTACGCATCGAAGGCGTTCACGGACAACGCGGAAGGCTTCACGTCCACCGTCTACGAAAAGGCGAAGACGCTGCAGCCTGCCGCGGACAAGTACAAGCTGACGATCCAGACGGCCACCGTCACGCCGACGCCGAATCCGCAGCTGCCGCCGACGAGCCCGCTGAACAATCCGAAGTTCCTGGCCGCCGTGTTCGCCAACGACTCGGTGAAGAGCCAGAACAACACGCAGGCGATCGACATCGGCAACAACACGCTGATCTCGGCGCGCGTGACCGACTACAAGCCGGCTGCCGTGCCCGCGCTCGACGCGATCAAGGACGTCGTGCGCCAGAAGGTCGTCGCCGAGCAGGCTGCTGAACTCGCGAAGAAGGACGGCGTGGCGAAGCTCGCCGAACTGCAGAAGTCGAAGTCGGCCGACGGGTTCGCCGCCGCGCAGAAGGTCTCGCGCACGCAGTCGCAGGGCCTGACGCCGGCTGCGCTGAGCGCTGTGTACAAGGTCGACGCGAAGACGCTGCCCGCGTACGTCGGTGTCGATCTCGGCGCAGACGGCTACGCGATCTACCGTGTGAACGCGGTGATCCCGGGTTCGGCGGTCGATCCGCAGCAACTGGCGGCCGCGCAGCAGCAGATGGCGCAGGTCGACGCGCAAAGCGAAGGCGAAGCGTATCTCGCCGCGCTGCGCGATCGCTCGAAGGTGAAGCTGTACGGCTCGACGGCCGGCCAGTCGCAGGACGGCGACAACTGAGCGTCGTTTCGCACGCAACAAAAAAAGCCCCGCTTCATGCGGGGCTTTTTGTTTTCCGGGCGGGGCGGTGGCGTCAGCCGCGCGGCTTGCCGAGCAGCGGTTTCAGCGCCGGCCAGACGTTGTCGAGCAGAATGCCCTGCGCCTGCTGCGCAGGATGCATCTGGTCGGCCTGGAACAACTCCGGCTTGTTCTCGATGCCGGCCAGCAGGAACGGCACGAGCGGCACGCCGAGATCCTTCGACAGCCGCGTATAGACGGCGTGGAACTTCTGCGTGTAGTCGGGGCCGTAATTGGGTGGCACGTACATGCCGACCAGCACGACCTTCGCCCGCGCCTGCCGCGCGCCGGCGATGATGTCGCGCAGGTTCTGCTCGGTCGTGGCGAGCGGCACGCCGCGCAGCGCATCGTTCGACCCGAGCTCGACGACGACGATCGACGGCTTGAGCCGTTGCAGCACCGCGGGCAGCCGCGCTCGGCCGCCGCTCGTGGTGTCGCCGCTGACGCTGGCGTTCGCGACGCTATAATCGATTCGCTCGGTCGTGAGCCGTTGCCGCAGCAATGCCACCCAGCCGGTGTCGCGCGGCAACCCGTATTCGGCCGACAGGCTGTCGCCGAGCACGACGATCACGGGCTGGCCCGATGTCGCGGCCGGCGTCGTCGCAGCGCGTGCCGATACGGTGGCGGCCAGCAGGGTGCCCAGCAGCGCGGCGAACGCCGCGCGTCTTTTCCAGCGAAATGTCGTGTCCATGTTCAAGATTACCGATCCGATCATCGAAGTCCATGACGTGTGCAAGCGGGTCGCCGATGCAACGGGCGAGCTGACGATCCTCGACGGCATCACGCTCGCCGTGCAGCCAGGCAGCAGCCTCGCGATCGTCGGCGCGTCGGGGTCGGGTAAATCGACGCTGCTCGGCCTGCTTGCAGGGTTGGACAGCGCAACGAGCGGCACGGTTCGCCTGCTCGGTCGCGCGCTCGACCAGCTCGACGAGGATGCGCGCGCGGCACTGCGCAACGGCGCAGTCGGGTTCGTGTTCCAGTCGTTCCAGTTGATGCCGCACCTCACGGCGCTCGAGAACGTGATGCTGCCGCTCGAGCTGCAGGGCGGTATCAGCGCGCGTGACGCCGCCGATCGTGCCCGGGCGCTGCTCGTGCAGGTCGGTCTCGGCGAGCGCACCGCGCATTATCCGAAGCTGTTGTCCGGGGGCGAACAGCAGCGTGTCGCGCTTGCGCGCGCATTCGTCACGCGCCCGGCGATCCTGTTCGCCGACGAGCCGACCGGCAGCCTCGATGCGGCTACGGGCCATGCGGTCATCGACCTGATGTTCGAACTGAACCGCACGCATGGTGCCACGCTCGTGCTCGTCACGCACGATGTCGAGCTCGCGCGCCGCTGCGCGACGACTGTGACGATCGACGCGGGACGCATCGTCGAGCCGCATGCGGAGCAACGCGGCACCTGAATTTAGCGGCCGGCCGCGCAGGCAGGGCTGCGCGGCCGGCATCGGCATGTCGCCGTTGCGTCAGCGCTTCAACGCTGCGCGGGCGCGCTCGATCAGCGCAGTGGTCGACGAGTCGTGCTTCGCCGGATCGATCGACTCGGCCGACAGGTCGGCTTCCACCACCTTGCCGAGAATCTTGCCGAGCTCGACGCCCCATTGGTCGAACGGATTGATGTCCCACACCGTTGCCTGCACGAGCACCTTGTGTTCGTACAGCGCGATCAGCGCGCCGAGCGTGCGCGGCGTCAGCGCATCGACGAGCAGCGTCGTCGTCGGGCGGTTGCCCGGGAACGTCAGGTGCGGCGCGAGCGCTTCCTTGCCCGGACCTGCGACCTTGCGCGCTTCGTCGAGCGTGCGGCCGAGCATCAGTGCCTCGCTCTGCGCAAAGCAGTTCGCCAGCAGCTTCGGATGATGGCTCGCGAGCGGATGCTCGGGCGTCAGCACCGCGATGAAGTCGATCGGCACGATCGTCGGCCCCTGGTGCAGCATCTGGAAGAACGCATGCTGGCCGTTGGTGCCCGGTTCGCCCCACGTGACGGCCGACGTCGGGTAGTCGACGAAGGTGCCGTCCAGGCGCGCGGATTTGCCGTTGCTCTCCATTTCGAGCTGCTGCAGGTACGACGGCAGGTAGTGCAGCGCTTCCGAATACGGCGCGACGAGATAGCTTTGCGAACCGAAGAAATTCCGGTACCAGATGCCGATCAGGCCGAGCAGCACGGGCAGGTTGCGCTCGAGCGGCGCTTCACGGAAATGACGGTCCATGTCGTTCGCGCCGGCCAGCAGCTCGTCGAACTGCTCGGGGCCGATCGCGATCATGATCGACAGGCCGACAGCCGACCACAGCGAATAGCGGCCGCCAACCCAGTCCCACATTTCGAACACGTTGTCCGCGGCGATGCCGAACTTCACGACTTCGGCCGGATTCGCCGATACGCCGACGAAGTGCTTCGCGAGCGCGTCCTCGGGGCAGCCGCGCGCGACGAACCAGTCGCGCAGCGAGCGTGCGTTCGTCATCGTCTCGAGCGTCGTGAAGGTCTTCGACACGATGATCGCGAGCGTTTCCTCGGGATCGACCTGTTCGAGCACGCGCGCGAGATCGGCGCCGTCGACGTTCGACACGAAGTGCGTGGTGATTTCGGGCGTCGCGACGTGGTGCAGCGCATGCACGACCATCTTCGGCCCGAGGTCGGAACCGCCGATGCCGATATTGATCACGTGGCGGATGCGCTTGCCGGTGTAGCCCGTCCACGTGCCGCTGCGCACGGCGCGCGCGAAGGTCGCCATCTTCGCGCGCTCGGCGCTGATCTGTGCGTGGAACGGTGCTTGCGGATCGGTCGCGCGCAGTGCGGTGTGCAGCGCGGCCCGGCCTTCGGTCGGGTTGACGATCTCGCCCGCGAACATCGCGTCGCGGCGGGCTTCGACGCCCGCGTCGCGCGCGAGCTGTACGAGCAGGCGCAGCGTGTCGTCGTTGATGCGGTTCTTCGAGAAATCGGCCGCGATACCGCCGCCCGGAATCGTGAAGCGTTCGGCACGCGTCGGCGTGTGGTCGTTTTCCGGCGCGAACCAGTCGCGCAGGCGAGCGTGGCGGATTTGCTCGAAG
Source organism: Burkholderia lata (assembly GCF_000012945.1). Classification (NCBI taxonomy): domain Bacteria; kingdom Pseudomonadati; phylum Pseudomonadota; class Betaproteobacteria; order Burkholderiales; family Burkholderiaceae; genus Burkholderia; species Burkholderia lata. The sequence continues at coordinate 2,269,724 of NC_007510.1, read as the reverse complement.
TGGGATTGAAGGGCAGTCCAGGCGGGGAGCGAATTCAGCGTCATGGCGGTTCGAGTGAAGCGTGAATCGGGAGGAATGCCGCGCCGGCTCATCGGGATCGGAAGGCCGGCGGACGAGAGGGCCCGCCGTGCGGCGGGGCAGTCAGTATAGCGGCGTTACGTGTCGGCGCGCGGCGACGCATAAAAAAGGCGATTGATCAGCGTGCGCACCATCGGCGCGAGTTCGCCGGCCGTGAGCCCGGCCGGGCCGGTGCCGTGTGCGGTCAGCGTGTCGGCCGCGAGGCCGTGCAGGTAGACGCCCGCGAGCGCCGCTTCGTATGGTGCGACGCGCTGCGCGAGCATTGCGCCGATCAGGCCGCCGAGCACATCGCCGGTGCCGCCCGTAGCGAGCGCGGCGTTGCCGGTCGGATTGATCGTCACGCGGCCGTCGGGCGCCGCAATCACCGTGCCCGAGCCTTTCAGTACGACGTGCGCCGCATAACGTGCCGCGAGCGCCTGCGCGGCCGCGACGCGGTCACGCTGGATCGTCGCCGTGTCGCTGCCGAGCAGCCGGGCGGCTTCGAGCGGATGCGGCGTCAGCACGCACGGATTGCCGCGCGTACCGCGCGTGGCGACGGCGGTCGCGAGGTCGGCATGTGTCGCGACGAGGTTCAGCGCATCGGCATCGAGCAGCGTTGCGGCATCGTGCGCGAGCACGTCGCGCACGAGCGTCGCCGCAGCTTCGCGCGTGCCGAGCCCGCAGCCGGCCGCGATGGCGGTCATCGCATCGAGATCGAGGCCGTCGACCGGATGCAGCATCAGTTCGGGGAACGGTGGGTCGTACGGCGGTGCGCCGGCGCCGAGGAAGCCGACGTGCACCTTGCCGGCACCGGCGAACAGCGCGGCGCGGGCGGCCAGGATCGGCGCGCCGCACATGCCTGTGTCGCCGCCGAGCACCGCGAGGCTGCCGAACGTGCCCTTGTGGGACGCGAATGCGCGCGCGGGCAGGGCGGCGGCGAATCGGGCGGGCGCGTTCAGCACGATGGCCGGCGCGGCGGGTGGCGCGACGTCGAGCGATGCGACGTCGATCTCGCCGGCGAGATCGCGGCCCTCGCCGGTGTAGAGGCCGGGCTTCGCGGCGATGAAGGTGAGCGTATGGGTGGCGGCGACAGCGACGCCTGCGCCCACGATCTGGCCCGTATCGCTGTCGAGCCCGCTCGGGACATCGAGCGCGAGCACATGGCCGCCGCTGCGCGCATGCGCGGCGATGCGCGCGGCCTGCTCCGCGAACGCGCCGTCGAGCGCGCGGCCGAGACCGATGCCGAACAGCCCGTCGACGACCCATGCATAGCCGTCGAGTGAAGCAGGTGGCGAGGCGGACAGCGGCACGCCGGCTGCGCGCGCGAGGCCGAGCGCCCATTGGGCGTCGTCCGGTTTCACCGGCACCGGCATCCATGCTTGCGTGGCGACGCCAAGCTGCTGGAGGTGAGCGGCGGCAACCAGCGCGTCGCCGCCGTTGTTGCCGGGGCCGACCGCGAACCACACGGGGCGGTCGTCGCCGGCCATGCGCTCGGACAGCCAGTGCGCGGCGGCGGCGCCGGCGCGACCCATCAGCGTATGCGGCGGCAGCGCCGCCGCGGCGTCGGCTTCGGCCGTGCGCAGGTCGGCGACGCGCAGCAGCGCGATCGGATCGGAATCGGGGAGCGGGCGGGTAACGGTCATCGCGGGGTCGTGGCGGCTGGCAAGGAGGCCGCCGCGGACGGGCCCGCGGCGGTCAGGTCGTGAAGCGCCCGGCGCGCAGCGCGGCGAGCGTGTCGGCGGGCCAGTGCTGCACGTCGCCGCCCAGGTAGTCGGTCACCACTTTAGCAGACCCGCATGCGAGCCCCCAGCCGGCCGGGCCGTGCCCGAAATTGACGAACACGCGCGGATGCGGGGTCGGACCGACGACCGGCAGGCCGTCCGGTGACAGCAACTGCGTGCCTTGCCACGACAGCGCGGCCGAGATCCGCGCGGCGCCGGGCACCCAGTCGTGGACGGCCTGGCCGAGCAGCGCGAGTGCGGCCTCGGACAGCGGTTCGGCGAGCGGCTTCGCGGTGTCGGGCAGGCTTTGCAGTACGGCGCCGCCGCCGACGCGCAGCCGCTGGTGGGTGCGCGTGATCGAGATCCGCTTGATCGAATCGATGACGTTCAGGTGCGGTGCGTGTTCTTCGTAGGCGACCGGTGCGGTGAGCGTATGGACGCGCACCGGGTGCAGCGGCAGGCGCCAGCCGAGCCGGTCGAGCAGCGGCAGGCTGCCGGCGCCGGCGGCGACCACGATCGCATCGGCGGAAATCACGTCGACCTCGCGAGCGTTCGACGCGCGCCGGTCGCCGGGCGGGACGAGCTCGACCGCGGCGCGGCCGGTATCGACGCGGATCGCGGCGACTTCCGCGCCGAAGCGAAACTGCACGCCATGCTCGTCGAGCGTCTGCTTGACCAGTTTCGCGAACAGCGGGCAATTGCCGGTGCGTTCGGTTTCGAGCAGCACGCCGCCGGCGAAGCCGGGCTCGGCCGGCACGGACGGCTCGAGCACCGCGCATTCGTCGGCGGAGAGCAGGCGGTACGGCTGGTCGAGCGTGCGCAGCAGGTCGAGCGCGGGCTGCATCGCGTCCCAGTCGCGCGGGTCGCGCACCACGTGCAGGATGCCGGGCTTCTGTTCGAATTCGAGCTCGAGGCGCGTCTCGATGTCGGCGAGCGTGTCGCGCGACGCGTCGATCAGCGGGCGCAGCCGCGCGTACTGGGCGGCGAACGCGTCGGGCTCGCGCAGCGTGCCGAGCTGCTTGACGAAGCGGCGCACGCCGCCGTTGAAGCCCGGCTTGTAGACGATGCCGGTGTCGCGCGGCTGGCGCTGGCGCATGAAGGTCGGGCCGAACCAGACGTCGAGCGGGCTCGGCAGCAGTGCGCCGCCGTCGCCGTAGGTTGCACCTTGCGCGACGGTCGCGTGGCGTTCGACCACGCACACGCGATGGCCGGCCGCGCGCAACTGGTAGGCGGTGGCGACGCCGCTGATTCCGCCGCCGATGACGATGACATCCATGGATTGCTTCGATGACGGGCGGCGCGTGTGCGCCACCCGGTGAGAATTCGCTGAGGGCCCCGGCCCGGTGAACCCGGAATGATAGCGCCAAAATCGCGGGAACCGGCGCCGGGCGAGCACGGACCGTGCGGCCGCGCCACGGCCGCCGGCTGCCGCGCCCGCGCGGGGCGGCCTGGCGGGCGGCCCGTGGGCGGCGCACACCGCGGCACCGTTGCGGTGCATGCGGGCTACCGATTGGCCGGTCTGGGGCGACCGACTTCCGGGTATAATTACGGCCTTCCTTTCGCCCCACGTCGCCACCTCGCGCGACTCATCGACGTCAGTCCAGCCCATGGCTCACTTCTCGTGTTTTCCCGGCGCTTCGGCCCTCTCCGATTTCCGTCAAACCCGTCTGCTCGACACGCTCAAGCAAATCGACGCCAACATCGTCGCGGTGCGCGGGCAGTTCCTGCACTTCGTCAATGCGGCCGAGCCGCTGTCGGCCGACGACAGCGCGCGCATCGACGCGCTGATGCACTACGGCGCGCCGTTCGAGCCGGCGACCGAGAAGGGCACGGCCGAGACCTTCGTCGTGCTGCCGCGCTTCGGCACGGTCTCGCCGTGGGCGAGCAAGGCGACCGACATCGCGCAGCACTGCGGCCTCACGCAGGTGCGCCGCATCGAGCGCGGCGTCGAGTTCACGGTCACGCTGAAGTCGGGCCTGCTCGGCGGCAAGAAGGCGCTGTCGGACGACGCTCGCGCGGCCGTCGCAGCCGCGCTGCATGACCGGATGACCGAAAGCGTGGTCGCGGCGCGTGACGACGCGAAGCACCTGTTCGACGAACTGCCGGCCAAGCCGCTCGCGAGCGTCGACGTGCTGGGCGTCGGCCGTGGTGCGCTCGAACGCGCGAACGTCGAGCTGGGCCTCGCGCTCGCCGACGACGAGATCGACTACCTGGTCGACGCGTTCCGCAAGCTCGAACGCAACCCGACCGACGTGGAACTGATGATGTTCGCGCAGGCGAACAGCGAGCACTGCCGCCACAAGATCTTCAACGCGCAGTGGACGATCGACGGCGAAGCGCAGGACATGTCGCTGTTCGCGATGATCCGCAACACCGAAAAGCTGAACCCGCAGGGCACGATCGTCGCGTATTCGGACAACTCGTCGATCATGGTCGGCGCCGAAGCCGAACGCTGGTTCCCGCGCAACGCGGGCGCGGCCGGCGAGCCGGGCGAGCGCTACGGCCGCCACACCGAGCTCACGCACACGCTGATGAAGGTCGAGACGCACAACCACCCGACGGCGATCTCGCCGTTCCCGGGTGCGGCGACCGGCGCGGGCGGCGAGATCCGCGACGAAGGCGCGACGGGCCGCGGTGCGCGTCCGAAGGCCGGCCTCACGGGCTTCACCGTGTCGAACCTCGATCTGCCCGACGCACGCCAGTCGTGGGAAAACGCACGCGACGCGGCCCAGCCGGTCGGCGAGCGCAACCCGAACGACGCGCACGGCCCGTACGGCCGCCCGGACCGCATCGCTTCGCCGTTGCAGATCATGATCGACGGCCCGCTCGGCGGCGCCGCGTTCAACAACGAATTCGGCCGTCCGAACCTCGGCGGCTATTTCCGCGTGTACGAGCAGAACGTCGGCGGGAAGGTGCAGGGCTATCACAAGCCGATCATGATCGCGGGCGGCCTCGGCAACATCGCCGACCAACATACGCACAAGCATGACGTGCCGGCCGGCTCGCTGCTGATCCAGATCGGCGGCCCCGGCATGCGGATCGGGATGGGCGGCGGCGCCGCGAGCTCGATGGCGACCGGCGCGAACACGGCCGAACTCGACTTCGACTCGGTGCAGCGCGGCAACCCCGAAATCGAGCGTCGCGCGCAGGAAGTGATCAACGGCTGCTGGCAGCTCGGCGCGGAAAACCCGATCCTGAGCATCCACGACGTCGGCGCGGGCGGCCTGTCGAACGCGTTCCCCGAGATCGTCGACGGTGCGGGCAAGGGCGCGCGCTTCGAGCTGCGCAAGGTCGCGCTCGAGGAATCGGGCCTGTCGCCGCGCGAAATCTGGTCGAACGAGGCGCAGGAGCGCTATGTGCTGGCGATCGCGCCGGCCGACCTGCCGCGCTTCGAGGCGATCTGCGCACGTGAGCGCTGCCCGTTCGCGGTGGTCGGTGTCGCAACCGACGAACGCCAGCTGAAGCTCGTCGACGACGAAGCGACGGGCGCCGACGAATACCCGGTCGACATGCCGATGGAAGTGCTGCTCGGCAAGCCGCCGCGCATGCATCGCGACGTCACGCGCGTGGCGACCGAGCGCGTGCCGGTCGACGTGACGGGCATCGCGCTGTCGGAAGTCGCGGTCGACGTGCTGAAGCACCCGACGGTCGGCAGCAAGTCGTTCCTGATCACGATCGGCGACCGCTCGGTTGGCGGCACGTCGGTGCGCGACCAGATGGTCGGCCCGTGGCAGGTGCCGGTGGCCGACTGCGCGGTCACCGCGCTCGACTACGCGGGCTTCAAGGGCGAAGCGATGACGATGGCCGAGCGCACGCCGCTCGCGGTGATCGATGCACCGGCATCGGGCCGCATGGCGGTCGGCGAGGCGATCACGAACATCGCGAGCGCGCCGATTGCGTCGCTCGACAAGCTGAAGCTGTCGGCGAACTGGATGGCTGCATGCGGCACGGCCGGCGAGGACGCCGCGCTGTTCGACACGGTCAAGGCGATCGGCATGGAACTGTGCCCGGCACTCGGGATCGGCATCCCGGTCGGCAAGGATTCGCTGTCGATGAAGACGAAGTGGGACGAGCAGGGCGTCGCGAAGGAAGTGGTATCGCCGGTGTCGCTGATCATCTCCGCGTTCGCGCCGGTCGAGGATGTGCGCCGTCACCTGACGCCGCAACTGCGCCGCATCGCCGACGCGGGCGACAGCGTGCTGATCGCGATCGATCTCGGCCGCGGCAAGAACCGGATGGGCGGCAGCATCTTCGCGCAGGTTACGCAGCAGGTCGGCGACACGACGCCGGACGTCGACGACGCAGAAGACCTGAAGCGTTTCTTCAACGCGATCCAGTCGCTCAATGCGCAAGACAAGCTGCTGGCATACCACGACCGCTCGGACGGCGGCCTGTGGGCGACGGTGTGCGAAATGGCGTTCGCGGGCCACGCGGGCGTGTCGCTGAACGTCGACATGCTGACGCTCGACCCGAATCACGAATCCGACTACGGCGACGCGAAGGACTGGGCGAAGCAGACGAGCGGCCGTCGCGAAGATCGCACGCTGCGCGCGCTGTTCTCCGAAGAACTCGGCGCTGTCGTCCAGGTGCGTGCGACCGATCGTGACGCGGTGCTCGGCGCGCTGCGCGAGTTCGGCCTGTCGGCGTGCTCGCACGTGATCGGCTCGGTCAACGATCGCGACGTGATCGAGGTGTATCGCGACGCGAAGAAGGTCTTCGACGCACCGCGCACCGAACTCCATCGCGCATGGAGCGAAGTGAGCTGGCGCATCGCGCGCCTGCGCGACAACCCCGCATGCGCGGATGCCGAATACGACGCGCTGCTCGACGTGGCCGATCCGGGCATCTCGCCGGTGCTGAGCTTCGATCCGGCCGACGACATCGCCGCGCCGTTCATCGCGACGGGCGCACGGCCGCGCGTCGCGATCCTGCGCGAGCAGGGCGTGAACTCTCACCTGGAAACGGCCTACGCGTTCGATCGCGCGGGCTTCGATGCGCACGACGTGCACATGAGCGACCTGCTCGCGGGCCGTGCGACGCTCGCCGATTTCGCGGGTGCGGTCGCCTGCGGCGGCTTCTCGTACGGTGACGTGCTGGGCGCGGGCGAAGGCTGGGCGAAGACGATCCGTTTCAACGCGAACCTCGCCGACATGTTCTCGGCGTTCTTCGCGCGTCCGGACACGTTCGCCCTCGGCATCTGCAACGGCTGCCAGATGCTGTCGAGCATCGCGTCGATGATTCCGGGCGCGGAAGCGTGGCCGAAGTTCACGCGCAACAAGTCCGAGCAGTTCGAGGCGCGCTTCTCGTTCGTCGAAGTGGAAAAGTCGCCGTCGATCTTCTTCGCGGGGATGGAAGGCTCGCGGATTCCGGTCGCGGTCGCGCACGGCGAAGGCTATGCAGACTTCTCGCAGCAGGGCGACATCGATCGCGTCGCGGTCGCGATGCGTTTCGTCGACCACCGCGGCGAAGCGACCGAGGGCTATCCGTTCAACCCGAACGGCTCGCCGGCCGGCATCACGTCGGTCACGACGGCCGACGGCCGCTTCTCGGTGCTGATGCCGCACATGGAGCGTGTGCATCGTACGGTCGCGATGAGCTGGCACCCGGAAAGCTGGGGTGAAGCGAGCCCGTGGATGCGCGTGTTCCGCAACGCGCGCCGCTGGATCGGCTGATCGGGATGATGTTCGACCCGAACGCACCGGTCGAGGTCGTCACGCTGCGCGACCAGCGCGCAAGCGAGGGCGACGCGATCGGTCGCGTGATCGTCGCGGCGTTCGCGGGCGAGCCGGAAGGCGGGCAGTTCGAACGGCGGATCGTCGATACGCTGCGTGCGGACGGTGCGTTGAGCGTCTCGCTCGTCGCGGAGCGCGACGGCCGCCTGATCGGGCATGTTGCGTTCTCGCCGGTGTCGATCGGCGGCGAACTGTCCGGCAGCCAGGGCTGGTACGGGCTGGCCCCGCTCGCGGTGCTGCCCGACTGCCAGCGGCAGAGCATCGGTGCAGGGTTGGTGCGCACGGGGCTCGACGCGTTGCGCCGGATTGGCGCGCGCGGCTGCGTGCTGCTCGGCGAACCCGCGTATTACACGCGGTTCGGCTTTGCGCCATCCGGTGACATCGTGTTCCCGGGCGTGCCGCCCGAGTATTTCCTCGCGCTGTCGCTCGACGATTCGGCGCCGCGGCCGTCGGGTGACGTTCGCTATCACGACGTGTTCTATCCCGCGTAGCCGGCGCTTGCGGTGTGCGTGAATCCGGTACGGAAAGGGCCGCTCTTTGGAGCGGCCTTTTTCTTTTGCCGGGCTGCGAGCGCATCGTGATGCACCGGCAGTCAGTTTGCGAGCAATAAAAAAGCCGCTCCGAAGAGCGGCTTTTCGATACACGGGCGACGAGCGCCAGCGTTACTGGATTTTTGCCTGCTGGCGCAGACCTTCCTCGAACGCCTGCAGCTTCTGCTGCACGAGTTGCTGCGCGATCTGTGCCTTCACCTGATCGAACGGCGGCGGGGCGATGTCGCGGATGTCGTCGACACGGATGATGTGCCAGCCGAACTGCGTCTTCACCGGCGTGTCGGTCATCTGGCCTTTCTGCAGCTTCTGCGCGGCCGCCGCGAATTCCGGCACGTACGCCTTCGGGTCGGACCAGTCGAGATCGCCGCCGTTCTTGCCCGAACCCGGATCCTTCGAGTACTGCTTCGCGAGATCCTCGAACTTCGCGCCGGCCTTGATCTTCGCGATCAGGTCCTTCGCCTGCTGCTCGTTGTCGACGAGGATGTGGTGCAGGTGGTATTCACGATTGCCGCCGGCGCCCTTGACGAGGTCGTCGTAACGCGCCTTCACTTCGGCATCGGTCGGCTGGTTCTTCTTCAGGAAGCTCTCGATCATCGAACGCAGCACGACGGTCTGCTGCGCGACGGCGATTTGCGCCTTCACGTCCGGGCGGTTCGGGATGCCTTCGCGGATCGCTTCCTGCATCAGGATTTCGCGGTTCACGAGTTCCTGGCGAACGGCCTGCTGCAGTTGCGGGCTGTCGGTCTGGCCTTGCTGGACGAGCTGAGCAACCATCGCGTCGGCGCGCGACTTCGGAATCGGCGTGCCGTTGACGACGGCGATGTTCTGGGCAAATGCCGGTGCCGCTGCAAAAGCAGCCGCCGCGACCCACAGGCGGGGGGATTTCAGGATCATCGGGAATTCCTAATGAGACTAGATTGAAGATTCGTTGAATTCTTCGGGCGTGTAAGCCACGATCGCGAGCGCGTGAATGCCGCGCTGCATCGCATCAGCGAGCGCATCATACACCAGCCGGTGGCGCGCGACGCGCGGCTTGCCCGCGAAGGCGGCCGACACGATCGTGACCGTGAAGTGGCCGCCGGCGGACGCGCCGGCATGGCCCGCGTGCTGCGCGCTATCGTCGCGCACGGTGAGCGATTCGGGCGCGAGCGCCGCGGTGAGGCGCGCTTCGATCAGCGCGATGCGTTCGTCGGGCGACGCGTGGAGAAAGGCGTCCGTCATGTCACTCGTCCTTCAGGTATTTCGTGAGCCACAGGCTTTGCAGGATGATGAATACGACCATCGCGCCCGTCGTGCCGAACAGCTTGAAGTTCACCCATTGCGATTCGGTGAAGTTGTGCACCACGTACAGGTTCGCGACGCCGAGCACCGCGAAGAACAGCGCCCAGGCGACGTTCAGCTTGTCCCACACGGGGTGCGGCAGCGTGAGCTGCTTGCCCATCATCTTCTCGATCAGGTTGTTGCCGAACGCATAGCGCGCGGCGAGCAGCCCGATCGCAAACAGCCAGTACAGCACAGTCGGTTTCCATTGAATGAATTTCTCGTCATGCAGGACGAGGGTGGCGCCACCGAAAACGACGATCACGCCGAGGCTGACCCACAGCATCGTGTCGACCTTCCGGTGCCGGAAGGCAACCCATGCGACCTGGGCCAGCGTCGCGACGATCGCGACGGCGGTAGCGGTAAAGATGCCCCAGACCTTGAAGGCGGCAAAAAACAGGATGATCGGAAACAGATCGAACAGGAATTTCATGGCGCTCGCAGCTGCGTAAAAGGCCGCTTGCGCGGCCTTTCACCGTTGTAGGGACCCGCCAGGCACCGCCGGAGCGGATCGGGCGGCGTGAGGGGCGCCCCGCGGATCCGCCCGGCGCCGCTCATTCGTTTTCGGGTCGGGACTCGAAGTTTAACGCAGCCGAATTGATGCAGTACCGCAAACCGGTCTGGTCGCGCGGGCCGTCCTCGAAGACGTGGCCGAGATGCGCGCCGCAGTGGTTGCAGCGCACCTCGACACGCACCATCCCGTGCGAGTAGTCGACCTTTTCGTCGATCACCTCGCCGTTGAGCGGCTTGAAGTAGCTGGGCCAGCCGCAGCCCGAGTGGAATTTGGAGCCGGATTCGAACAGCGGCGTGCTGCAGACGACGCATTTGTAGATGCCGTCGTCTTCGGTGTCGGTGTATTCGCCGGTGAACGCACGCTCGGTGGCCGCATGCTGCGTGACTTCGTACTGCATCGGCGTGAGCCGGCGGCGCAGCTCGGCGTCGTCCTTCTCGTACGGGAAGGTCTTGTCGTCGGAATCGTGGGACATGTGGGGTTCTCCTGATCGGTCGGTCGATACGCGCGGGTTGGGGCTCAGGACGAGCAGCTCACTTCGAGCGACCCGGCCCAGTCGGGCGGCAACGCCGCGTACGCTTCATGCTCCGGTTGTTCGTCGAACGGCCGACGCAGAATCTGCGCGAGCCGCTCGACTTCCGAAAAATCCTTTTCCTTTGCGCGCCGGATCGCGACTTCGGCGAGATGGTTGCGCAACACGTATTTCGGGTTCACGCGGTTCATCGCGGCTGCACGTGCCGCATCGTCGCGCGTTTCCTCGGACAGGCGCGCGCGGTAGAGGTTCGCCCACGCATCGAACGCGTCGCGGTCGATGAACAGGTCGCGCACGGGTGCGTCGCGGCTCGCGTCGTGCTTCGAGATCTGCGCGAGCCGGCGGAACGTCAGCGTGAAATCCGCATGGCTCGCATGCATCGTCTCGAGCAGCTTGTTGGCGAGCTCGGCATCGCTCTCGCGTTCGAGCTCGAGGCCGAGCTTCGCGCGCATCGCACGTTCGAGCGCGGGGCCGAACCGTTCCGGGAACTTCGCGAGCACGGCCTGCGCATCCTCCACTGCACGTTCGGCGCGCGCATCGTCGTCGTCGATGCCGTGCTGCAGGCCGATCAGCGGCAGCAGCGCCTGCGCGAGGCAATAGCAGTTCCAGTGCGCGATGCGCGGCTGCATCCGGTAGGCGTAGCGGCCGCTCGTATCCGAGTGGTTGCAGATGTGGTTCGCGTCGAACGCATCGACGAAGCCGAACGGGCCGTAGTCGATCGTCACGCCGAGGATCGACATGTTGTCGGTGTTCATCACGCCATGACAGAAGCCGACGGCCTGCCACTGCGCGACGAGATCGGCCGTGCGCAGCGTCGCGGCTTCGAGCAGCGCGAGGTACGGATCGTCGGCGCGGCGGCACTCCGGATAGAAGCGGTCGATCACGTGATCGGCGAGCTGGCGCAGCAGGTCGGGGCGATCGTTCGAGAAGAAGTGCTCGAAGTGGCCGAAGCGCACGAAGCTCTCCGACACGCGCGTGACGACGGCCGACGTCTCGATCTCTTCGCGCACCACCGGCTGGTCGGAACCGATCACCGTCAGTGCGCGCGTGGTCGGGATGCCGAGGTGATGCATCGCTTCCGAGCACAGGAATTCGCGGATCGACGAGCGCAGCACCGCGCGGCCGTCGCCCATCCGCGAATACGGCGTGCGGCCGCTGCCTTTCAGCTGCAGCTCGTAGCGGCGGCCGTCCGTGCCGGTGCGCTCGCCGATCGTCAGCGCGCGGCCGTCGCCGAGCTGGCCGGCCCACACGCCGAACTGGTGGCCGGAATACACCGATGCATACGGCATCGCGTTGGCAGGCCAGTCGCGCGTCGGGTTGCCGGCGAACAGCTCGGCGAAGCCGGGCTGCGCGGCGATCGACGGCGGCAGGTCGAGCAGTTGCGCGACTTCGCCGGAAAAGCCGACGACGTACGGCGCCGCAAGCGGCGCGGCCGGCAGCCGTGTATGAAACGCGTCGCCGAGCGTGACGAATGCGCCAACGGCGGGCTCGCCGAGCGTGGCGGCGAGGTCGGGGAGGGTGTCAGCCGCATCGGCTGCGCTTCGGGAAAACGACATGTTGAGCGCCTCTGGGTAAGCCGATATTGTAAGGCGGCGCCGCGCCGCCCGCATGGTGGCGCGCGCACCGTGCGCCACGCCCGTCCGGGGCCGCTGACGGGCGCGCCGCAGAGGCACCGATTCGCATCCTCACGGAGAACAAGACGATGGGTAAGCCGTTGCTGGGCCAGATGATGGGCATGCCGTTGCTGGTGTCCTCGCTGATTTCTCATGCCGCGCGGCACGCCGGCGATACGGAGATCGTGTCGAAGCGCGTGGAAGGCGATCTGCATCGCTACACGTACCGCGATTGCGAACGCCGCGCGAAGCAGCTGGCGCAGGCGCTCACGCGGCTCGGCGTCGAATCCGGCGATCGCGTCGGTACGCTTGCGTGGAACGGCTACCGGCATCTGGAAGCGTATTACGGGATCGGCGGGATGGGCGCCGTGTGCCACACGATCAACCCGCGCCTGTTCCCCGAGCAGATCGCGTACATCGTCAATCACGCGGAAGACCGCTACGTCTTCTTCGACATCAATTTCGCACCGCTCGTCGAGGCCATCGCGCCGCAATGTCCGCATGTGAAGGGCTGGGTCGCGATGACGGACGCGGCGCACCTGCCGTCCGGCACGACGCCGTTCCTCTGCTACGAAACGCTCGTCGAAGCGGAGGATGGCCACTACGACTGGCCGCGCCTCGACGAGCAGCAGGCGTCGGGGCTCTGCTACACGTCGGGCACGACCGGCAACCCGAAGGGCGTGCTGTATTCGCACCGCTCGACCGTGCTGCACGCGTACGGCGCCGCGCTGCCCGACGCGATGAACCTGTCCGCGATGGACGCCGTGCTGCCCGTCGTGCCGATGTTCCACGTCAACGCGTGGGGGCTGCCGTACGCGGTACCGCTCACGGGCGGCAAGCTCGTGCTGCCCGGCAAGGATCTCGACGGGAAATCGCTGTACGAGTTAATGGAAGCCGAGCGCGTGACGTTCTCTGCGGGCGTGCCGACCGTGTGGCTCGGCCTGCTCAACTACATGCGCGAAGCCGGCGTGCGCTTCTCGACGCTGAACCGCACGGTGATCGGCGGCTCCGCGTGCCCGCCCGCGATGCTGCGCACCTTCGAGGACGAATACGGCGTGCGCGTGATCCACGCATGGGGGATGACCGAGCTGTCGCCGCTCGGCACGCTCGCGAAGCTCAACTGGGCGCAATCGCAGCGGCCGCTCGACGCGCAGCGCAAGCTGCTCGAGAAGCAGGGGCGCGTGATCTGCGGCGTCGACATGCGCATTGTCGGCGACGACGGCCACGAGCTGCCGTGGGACGGCGTCGCGTTCGGCGAACTGCAGGTGCGCGGCCCGTGGGTGATCGACCACTACTTTCGCGGCGAGGCGTCGCCGCTGTCGGACGGCTGGTTCCCGACCGGCGACGTCGCGACGATCGACCCCGACGGCTTCCTGCAGATCACCGACCGCAGCAAGGACGTGATCAAGTCGGGCGGCGAGTGGATCAGCTCGATCGACATCGAGAACGTCGCGATCGCGCACCCGGGCGTGGCCGAGGCCGCCTGCATCGCCTGTGCACACCCGAAATGGACCGAGCGCCCGCTGCTCGTCGTGGTGCCGCGCGAAGGGGCGAGCCTGAGCCGCGACGCGCTGCTCGCGTTCTACGAAGGCAAGGTCGCGAAATGGTGGATTCCCGACGACGTCGTATTCGTCGAATCGCTGCCGCACACCGCGACCGGCAAGCTGCAGAAGCTGAAGCTGCGCGAGACGTTCCGCGATTACGTGTTGCCGACGGCGGTCTGCGAGCCGTAACGCCGGGCCCGGGCCCGAAGCGGCTCGTGAAGCGGTCGCCCGATCCGTCCCCGGATCGGGCGACCGGCATCGGGAGCAAAATTCAAATTGAACGACCGTGCTTTTTCGTTGTATGCTGCCTCCGTTCATCCGGACATGCGGCTGTTCGACCGCGCACAATGAAGCGCAGCCACCCCGGCGCGCGATGCATGGAGGCAGGCAGATGGCAGTGGATTACTCGACTCGCGACGGCGTGGCCGTCCTTACACTCAACAATCCGCCCGTCAACGGGCTCGGCCTGTCGACCCGTCAGGGCGTCATGGACGCGCTCGATCGCGCCGTGCAGGACCCGTCGGTCACGGCCATCGTGCTGACCGGCGCGGGACGCGCATTCTCGGGCGGCGCCGACATCACCGAATTCAATACGCCGAAGGCGTTGCAGGAGCCGACGCTGCACACCGTGATTCACGCGGTGGAGGCAAGCGCGAAGCCCGTCGTCGCGGCGCTGCACAGCGTCGTGATGGGCGGCGGCCTCGAGCTCGCGCTCGGCGCGCACTACCGCGTCGCGGCACCGGGCGCGCAGGTCGCGCTGCCCGAAGTGAAGCTCGGCCTGCTGCCGGGCGCGGGCGGCACGCAGCGCCTGCCGCGTGCGGTGGGGCTCGAAACCGCGCTGAACATGATCGTGTCGGGCGCGCCGGTGCCGTCGGAGCAGCTCGCGAAGAGCGGGCTGTTCGACGAAATGGCCGACGGCGACCTGCTCGACGCGGCCGTCGCGTTCGCCCGCAAGGTCGGTGCGCAGAAGGGGCCGCATCCGCGCGTGCGCGATCGCAAGATCGTCCACGCGAACGCCGCGGGCTTCATCCAGTTCGCGCGCAATTCGGCCCGGGCCGCCGCACCGAATTTCCCTGCACCGCACAAGTGCATCGACGCGATCGAGGCCGGCGTGCTGCACGGCTTCGACAAGGGCAGCGTTGCCGAGCGCGAGGGTTTCGTCGCGTTGATGATGACGCCGGAAAGCCGCGCGCTGCGGCATGCGTTCTTCGGCGAGCGCGCCGCGAGCAAGATTCCCGACGTGCCGGCCGATACGCCGCTGCGCGAGATTCGCCGCGTCGGCGTGATCGGCGCGGGCACGATGGGCGGCGGGATCGCGATGAACTTCGTCAACGCGGGCCTGCCCGTCACGCTGCTCGAGACGAAACAGGACGCGCTCGAGCGCGGCGTCGCGACGATCCGCAAGAACTACGACGCGCAGGTGAAGAAGGGCAAGCTCACGCAGGAGAAGCTCGATGCGCGCATGGCGCTGATCACGCCGACGCTGTCCTACGACGACCTGAAGGACGCCGACCTGATCGTCGAGGCCGTGTTCGAGGAACTCGGCGTGAAGGAGCAGGTGTTCAAGAAGCTCGACGAAGTCGCGAAGGCGGGTGCGATCCTCGCGTCGAACACGTCGACGCTCGATGTCGACAAGATCGCGGCGTTCACGAAGCGCCCGCAGGACGTCGTCGGCATGCACTTCTTCAGCCCGGCGAACGTGATGAAGCTGCTCGAGGTCGTGCGCGGCGCGCAGACCGCGAAGGACGTGCTCGCCACCGTGATGGCCGTCGCGAAGAAGATCCGCAAGACGGCGGTCGTGTCGGGCGTGTGCGACGGCTTCATCGGCAACCGGATGATCGAGCAGTACATCCGCCAGGCGCTCTTCATGCTCGAGGAAGGCGCGCTGCCCGCGCAGGTCGACCGTGCGATCGAGAAATTCGGTTTCGCGATGGGCCCGTTCCGGATGAGTGACCTCGCCGGCAACGACATCGGCTGGGCGATCCGCAAGCGCCGCTACATCGAGCAGCCCGATCTCCAGTACTCGAAGATTGCCGACCACCTGTGCGAGCAGGGCCGCTTCGGCCAGAAGACGGGCGCCGGCTGGTACGACTACGTGCCGGGCGATCGCAAGGCGAAGCCGTCGTCGCTCGTCGACGAGATGGTCGTCGCGTATTCGAAGGAACGCGGCGTCGAGCGACGCAAGATCGGCGACGACGAGATCGTCGAGCGGCTCGTGTTCGCGCTGGCCAACGAAGGCGCGAAGATCCTCGAAGAGAAGATCGCGTCGAAGGCGTCCGACATCGACATGGTCTACCTGACCGGCTATGGCTTCCCGTTGTGGCGCGGCGGCCCGATGCTGTACGCGGACGCGGTCGGCCTCTACAACGTCGAGCGCGCGATTCGCCGCTACGCGGCGGCACCGAACGGCGACGCATGGCAGCTCGCGCCGTCGATCGCGGAGCTCGCGAAGGCGGGCCGCGGGTTCAACGGCTGACGCGCCGGATCGCGGCGCGACGCACACCCGGAGAAATGCAATGAAACGCACCGACGACGTACTGCTCGTGATCGACGTGCAATACGACTTCATGCCGGGCGGCGCGCTCGCGGTGCCCGACGGCGACGCGGTCGTGCCGGTGATCAACGCGCTGGCGCAACGCTTCGACCAGGTCGTGCTGACGCAGGACTGGCACCCGCGCGAGCACGTGTCGTTCGCGGCGAACCACCCGGGCCGCGAACCGTTCTCCACGCTCGCGCTGCCGTACGGCGAGCAGGTGCTGTGGCCCGTGCACTGCGTGCAGGACACCGACGGCGCGGCGTTGCATCGCGACCTCGACATCCCGCACGCGCGGCTCGTGATCCGCAAGGGCGGCGACGCGCAGGTCGACAGCTATTCCGCGTTCGTCGAAGCCGACCGCACGACGCGCACCGGGCTCGCGGGCTATCTGCGCGAGCTGGGCGCGAAGCGCGTGTGGTGCTGCGGGCTCGCGACCGACTACTGCGTCGCGTGGTCGGCGCTCGATGCGCGCGCGGCCGGTTTCGAAGCCGCAGTGATCAACGATGCGTGCCGCGCGATCGACCTGAACGGGTCGCTCGCCCACGCATGGCAACAGATGCAGGCAGCGGGCGTCGCGCATGTGACGTCCGCGGGCGCGCGCCCGCAGGCGTAGCGCATTCCCCATCCGATTCAGGACATGATGCAGGACCGAAGGAGACTCGCATGACCGAAGCCGTAATCGTATCGACCGCCCGCACGCCGCTGGCGAAATCCTGGCGCGGTGCTTTCAACATGACGCACGGCGCGACGCTCGGCGGCCACGCGGTCGCGGCCGCGCTCGAACGCTCGAAGCTCGACCCCGCACGCGTCGAGGACGTGATCATGGGTTGCGCGAACCCCGAAGGCGCGACCGGCGCGAACATCGCGCGGCAGATCGCACTGCGCGCGGGGCTGCCCGTGACGGTGCCGGGGATGACCGTGAACCGTTTCTGCTCGTCCGGGCTGCAGACCATCGCACTGGCCGCGCAGCGGATCATCGCCGGTGAAGGCGAAGTGTATGTGGCGGGCGGTGTCGAATCGATCTCGTGCGTGCAGAACGAGATGAACCACCACATGATCCAGGAAGGCTGGCTCGTCCAGCACAAGCCCGAGATCTACTGGAACATGCTGCAGACCGCCGAGAACGTCGCGAAGCGCTACGGC
This sequence comes from Burkholderia lata, assembly GCF_000012945.1. NCBI lineage: Bacteria > Pseudomonadati > Pseudomonadota > Betaproteobacteria > Burkholderiales > Burkholderiaceae > Burkholderia > Burkholderia lata. The sequence goes on along the minus strand of NC_007510.1, from coordinate 2,252,464 downwards.
ATCTCGAAGGAGCGGCAGGACGAGTACGGCGTGCAGTCGCAACTGCGGGCCGCGGCCGCGCAGGAAGCCGGGCGCTTCCGCGACGAGATCGCGCCGATCACCGTGCTCGCGGGCCTCGCCGACAAGGCAACGGGCCGCCTGTTCACGAAGGAAGTGACGGTCTCGGCCGACGAAGGGATCCGCCCCGACACGACGCTCGAAGGCGTGTCGAAGATCCGGTCGGCCGTGCCGGGTGGCGTGATCACCGCCGGCAACGCGAGCCAGTTCTCGGACGGCGCGTCGGCCTGCGTCGTGATGAGCGCCGACGCCGCGCAGCGCGAAGGGCTGCAGCCGCTCGGCGTGTTCCGCGGCTTCGCGGTGGCCGGGTGCGAGCCGGACGAGATGGGCATCGGTCCCGTGTTCGCGGTCCCCAAGCTGCTGAAGCAGGCAGGGCTGAAGGTCGACGATATCGGCCTGTGGGAATTGAACGAAGCGTTCGCGGTGCAGGTGCTGTACTGCCGCGACACGCTCGGGATTCCTGAGGATCGACTGAACGTGAACGGCGGCGCGATCGCGGTCGGCCATCCGTACGGCGTATCGGGCGCACGCCTGACGGGCCATGCGCTGATCGAAGGCAAGCGACGCGGCGTGAAGTACGTGGTCGTCACGATGTGCATCGGCGGCGGGCAGGGCGCAGCCGGCCTGTTCGAAATCCTCTGATCTTTGGCAGATGGCGGCCGCGGTTTCGCTTCGGCGAGGCAGGCGGCCGCGACGCGAATCGGTGCGACTGAACCACCATTCGAAACAATCGGGAAGCAAAAGGCATGCGCCCGGCAATGCCGTTTCCCCTTACTTGTCAAACGAATTGCCCCACCTATACTTGCTCTGACATTTGCCTTTCGGCACGATGGGCCGGATCATGCGTCGCGCGATCCGTGCCGCGAAGGTTCGAACCAACGCAGCAGACCGACCGGGGACCGAATGAGTACGACCTATGCAGCCGGGGAACCGCCGCGCGTCGTCAGCGCGGCCGCGAGGCTCTACGCGAAATGCCTGCTGATTGGATTCGCGTTGCTGCCAGCCTATCTGATCGCCTATCTGTGGTTCTTCAGCGACCCGCACGTCGTGTTCGAGAGCCACGCGTTCCATGAAATCGCAATCGCTGCCGCGACCCTCGAAGGCGCGTTCGTCACCTACGTGACGTGGGTGTGCTACCGCTCATCTGGCGAGCCGCTGCTGCGCTGGCTGACACTTGGCTTTCTCGGCTTCGCGATGATCTACGCGCTGCACGGTGCGTTCACCGGAATGGCGCATCACAACATCTGGCTGTTCCTGCTGTACGGCCCCGCGTCGCGGCTCGTGATGTCGATCCTGCTGCTCACGGGCCTGCTGTCGTATTCGCGTCCGCCCGATCGGATCGAGAGGCGCACCAGCGTGCGCACGTGGCTGCCGTGGATCGTGTTTTTCGTGATCGTGAACGTGGTCGTCGCGTACATCGCGTATTCACCGGTCGCGGGCGCGCTGGGCACACGGCTGTCGATGGAGGGCGGTGCGCTCGTGTTCTCGCTGCTGAACGTCGCCGTGCTGCTCGCGCGGCGGATCCGCTCGCCGCTGATGGTGATCTACGGCGTGTCGATCATGGCGTTCGCGCTGTCGTCGCTCGCGTTCATCCTCGGCAAGCCGTGGAATCACATGTGGTGGCTCGCGCATGCGATTTTCGCCGGCGGCTTCTTCCTGCTCAGCTACGGTGTCGTGCAGGCGCTGCAGACGACGCGCTCATTCTCGGCGATCTACAGCCAGGAAGACCTGATGAGCCGGCTGTCGGAATCGATGGCGCGTACCGAGAGCGCGCTGCAGGAGTTGCGGCGCACGAACCAGAAGCTCGAATACATGGCCGCGACCGACCCGATGACGGGTGCGTCGAACCGCCGGCAGTTCATCGCGCAGGTCGAGCGCGAGATGGTGCGGGCCGAGCGTGACGGCACACCGTTCTGCCTGCTCGCGCTCGATCTCGACAATTTCAAGAACATCAACGATGCGTACGGGCACCAGATCGGCGACGAGGTGCTGCGCGGCGTCGTACGCCAGTGCCTCGATGCGATCCGGCCGGCGGGCGGGCTGGCACGCGTCGGCGGCGAGGAGTTCATGGCGTTGCTGCCGGATATGCCGCTCGAAGGCGCGCGGATGACGGCCGAGCGCGTGCGCTCGTCGATCGCGAGCTCGCCATTCGGGCTCGATTTCAAGCGCGTACAGGTGACGGTCAGCGTGGGTGTCGCGCAATACGGGGCCGACGGCAGCACGGTGGATGCGTTGCTGCGCGTGGTCGACGAACGCTTGTATCAGGCGAAACGTGAAGGGCGGAACCGGGTCGTGTCGCGGTGACAGCGGTTTGCGCGGCACGCAGGTACCGGTGACCGGGCGCGGGACATTCGGCAACTCGGGCGTACAGCGGCGGTGTCGCGCGCCTCGATCTCTAACGAAGCCCCGGAGGCGGTAACGCCCCCGGGGCTTTTGCATGCCCGATCAGCACGCGTCCGGTGATGCGTTACCGCGATGCCAGGGCCGCCGCGCTCTGCTTCGGCTGCGCATCCTGCATCCGCTGCGACGCCTGCCACCAGTACTTGCCCGCGCGCTGCTGCGGATCGCGGATCGCGAGATACGTCGTACTCCAGAGCTGCGCCGCGTTCGCCTCGGTGGCGTCCGCGCTGCGCGTGCCGAATGCATCGGTCTGGTACTTGCCGTTCACGTACGACCACGTCCACATCTCCGACGTGCGCATGTCGCGTCCGTTCGAGATCACCTGCCAGATCGTCTGCCGCGCCTGCGTGAGCAGCGTGCGTGTCGCGGCCGACAGGTCCTGGCGCGCGAGCTGGCGATCGAGCCCGGCTACCCACATCGCCTGCTGCCACGACCAGATCACCGTGCCGTGATATGCGGAACTCGTAAACTTCGGCCACAGCGCCTGGCTGGCATACGCGGGATTCGCGATCAGCATGCCGGCATCGGTCACGAGCCCGGTCGGGAACGGCCGCGTGACGTCGGCGACGATCCGCTGAAGTTCGTTGTCCGGCGGCGTGCCGAACAGCAGCGCGAAGCCGCCGTCCGAATTCATCACCGGAATCGGGTTGCCCTGCTGATCGAGCGACAGCGCGTAGAACGCCAGCGGCGTGCCTGGCGCGGCGCCGGTCGGCACACCAGCGGATGGCGCATAGGCCGACACGTCGGTGGCTGCCTGCGCGGCCGGCACGCTGACCTGGAACAGCGGCGGTGCCTGCGTTTCCCACGTCGCCGCCTGGTTCGCCGTGTTGGCGAGCGTCGCGCGCTGTCCGGCATCCAGATACGGATCGAGCAGGCCGCGCGTGAGGAATGCGTTCGCTGCGCGCAACGCAGCCGGCACGAGCACCGCGTTCACGTCGTACGGGTAGACGCCGCCGCCGAGCCCGTCGGTGCTGTCGCGCCAGTTGCCGACGATCTCGCCGGGCCGCAGGTGGATCAGGTTCGCGACCGACGGCTGCTGCGCGAACGGCTGTGCGGTCGTCGCGACGTGCAGCAGGTTGACGACCAGGCGGCTGCCATTGGTCTGCCCGTCGCTGCCGCGCTGCGCGAGATACGCGGCCGCGCGGGCCTGGCCGCGCGTATCGTCGATCAGCCACGCGGCCGCGATCGGCGCGAGCAGATAGTCGCTGTCGATCATCTTGTAGTCGTAGGTCGGCGTCGGATCGTTCGGCCGCCCGTTCTTCTGGTTGTCGACGAGGGCGAATTCGCCGATCCCTTCCTCGTGCGCGACCTTGCCGTCGGTCGACAGCCGGCTCAGCACCGACGACAGGCCGGCCTCGACCGCCGCGGGTTCGAGCACGGGCATCAGCATGCGCACCGAGATCAGCGTGTCGCGGCCGAAGTAGGTGTCGTACTGCCACGAGCCGGCCAGCAGCTTGTCGTGGAAGCTCAGGAACTCGAGCACGTTCTGGCTCACGGGGTCGGGGTTCACGGACGGCGCGAGCAGGTCGGCGTGCGTGATCGGCGACAACGGCGTCTCGCCCGACAGCGCATCGATATGCAGCCGCAGCGTATGCGAGCCCGCGGGTGCGCTCAGGACGAGCTTGCCGTCCGCTGCCGGCGTAATGCTGCCGCCGCCGTCGCGCAGCGTGATGCGCAGTGAATAGCCGGGCGCGCCGTCGATCCGGTCGCGTTGCCATTGCGCGGCGCTGCCCTGGACCGTCGGCGCGGTGAGGATCTGCTGCGGAATCGTCGCGCCGCCGTTGAAGTCGCGCAGGAAGCGCACGTTGCTGAGCACGCCCTGGCGGATCGTCAGCGTGGCGGTGTCGACCGACACGTCGGCGCCGATGCCGTACAGCGGGCGGCCGTGCGCGTCGGGAGCCGATAGCGCAGACGGCGACGTATCGAGGCTCCAGTTCACCGGCTGTGCAGTGTCGTCGAACCACAGCCCGGTGCCGCTGTTGCCGGCGGGGAACACGACGAGCAGGCGCGGCTTCGTCGACGAGCGCACCAGCAGGTGCGCGGCGACCTTGTCCTGCCGGTAGAACGCGTTGATCTGGCCGCCGGTGTCCATGCGGAACGACAGCGCGGCAGTGTTCGACGGCGGGTTGCTCGATTTGACGTCGTCGTCGTTGCAGGCCGCGAGCAGGCCGGCGCAGATGAATCCGAGACACAGCGACTTCGCAAGGCGATGCATGTTGATGTCCCTCCTGATGACTGGCGATTTTTATGAGAATTATCGAGTGAGCGGCTGCTCGGCTTGCTTCATCCGGTATTGCGGAATTCCTGGGAATGGTGGAATTAATCCGGGCGTGATTCGGGGGTGAATTGAATGGGAAATAACCGATTGATGGTTAATTCTCGATTTGAAAACAAAAGGAGGCGCTGCCCCGGCCAGGCATGAAAGACTTCTCGGTTGAGGTCCCGGGGTAGTGCCGGCGGTGGTGCGTGTGCGGCGTGATAAACAAAACGTAAGCCGTCGTAGGGGATTCTAAAGTTCGGATAAAGTCGAAGTCAATAATGATTTTATGGATTTCGAATAGTGTTCTGAAATGAGGTTGCAATTATTGCTTACCGAATCGGTAAAATATGCGAATTAATGAGGAGGTAGTGCGCTGATTATTGAGGTTGGTGAAATTAGATTGGCAATCGATGTCCGTATTGGCGATTGATTCCGAACCGGGATTGAATCGTGACGGTTCGCCCGTCGCTGTATCCCGGGTGGTGCAAACGGAAGGCGCGGAATGCGGTGGATTAGGCAATCCGGAGCGGTGAGCAAACGGCGTTCCTGCGACCGGACCGGCGAGTGATCCCGAGAACCGGACGTCACGCGATCGCACCTACGGCGTCGGCAAGTTTGGTAGGCTTGGGGCTCGCCTCCGTTTACCGAATTGACGCAGTCGGTCACTGATGCGATTCGATATTCGTCTCTTGCGGGGCTGACGATTTTGCGACTGAGCGACTATTCATCGATGGTCGATGGTGGTTGACGTCGCCTTCACTTCGGAGAATGCGCCGTGCTGCACGTGTCCGACGATTCAGTGGTCGTATTGGTTGATTTTCAGACGCGGCTGATGCCGGTGATTCACGACGGGGTAGCCGTTGTCACGCAGGCTGTCCGACTGGCCCGTATTGCGCAGATACTCGATGTGCCGGTGATGGGTACCGAGCAGAGCCCAGTCCAGCTGGGCCGGAACGTACCGGAGATCAAGGAGCTGTGTTCGAACACCGTCGTCAAGGACCATTTCGACGCGTGCGCGGAGGGCCTGGTCGATGCATTGCCGGCCGGGCGCAATAGCGTCATCGTCGCCGGTTGCGAGGCGCACGTGTGCGTGTTGCAAACGGCGTTCGGGTTGTTGCACAGCGGCCGCAAAGTCACGGTGGTCAGCGATGCCGTGGGGTCGCGCAGGACGATCGACCGGGACGCGGGGATCGCTCGGCTCGGGGCGGCGGGGGTGCAAATCGCGACGGTCGAGATGATCGCGTTCGAATGGCTGGGCTCCAGCCGGCATCCGCGTTTTCGCGATGTGCTGCGCCTGATCAAGTGACTCGAGGTGCCGGATGCGCTGACGGAAACAGCGTTGCTGGAGCCGGAGGCGTGAATCTCGGGATGCCGGACATTGGCGCCGGCAGGTTTGGCAGGCTGGCTGCCGGCGGTCGCGGGCGGGATCCTCGCGTCGGCGGCCGACACGGAGAAGAATCGGGCATCGTGCGCGAGCGCCCGGTCGTGACCCTCCGACAGGGCGACGACAGTCCTCGTTGTACTGTCGCGCCGGCGCGAAACCTCGCCGTCGCGGGGAGGTTTCGCGGCTGCCGACGGCGTTCAGGCTGCTGCCGCCTGATGAAGCGAGTTGTGCTGCTCGCCACCCAGGATATCGATGAGACTGGTGAGCATCCGCCCCAATTCACCGGTCATGAGCGTGACATCCGAGTCGAAGCGTTCAGCGTCGTTCTGCGCGGTCGGATCCGCCGCTTCCTTGATTACGTCGAGCGGCGTAACGCGCTTGATCGTCAACGACGGCGTCAACACGAAGGAGATCCGGTTGTCCCAGGTCATCGCAAGGCGCATGCATTGTTTGCCGGCCTCGATGTGCCGGCGCATGTCGTTCGCTTCCAGCGCGTGGCCGACGTATCGCACCGTGGCGCCGCCTTCGCCGCTCGAGCGCAACTCGGCGTCCTGGTCCACGGTGAATCCGCCCGGCGCCTCGCCGGACAACAGCCAATCCGTCATCGCGGCGACCGGCGAATGTGCCACCTGAACACCGGCGAGCGGCAACTGATCGATCGATTTGACGAGCAGGCCGCGAACATCGTCGGCAACAGCCTGTGAAGCCGCATCGATGACGAGCCAGCCGTTCACCGTATCGATCCACACGCGGGTGTCGCGGCGAATGGTGAACGCACGCGGGAGCAGTTCGTCGGTCACCTGCTCCTTGAGTTCGCGCATCTGCTTTCGCCCTACCTTGAAGCCCTGCTGCTCCTCGACTTCGAGCGCTCGCTCCTTGGTCACCTGATTGACGACCGACGCCGGGAGCAGCTTCTTTTCGGCACGAAACGTCAGCAACATTTGCCGGTTGATCGAATACACCAGTGCGCCGTCGTCACGCGGCGACGCCCATCCGTGGCTCTGCATCTCGACGCTGCTGCCCGGCTGAAACGCGTGGGGCGCCAGCCATTTTTCCATCTGATCGGGGGTAACGGCCCAAGGTGCCGGAAGACGATGAAGCTGAAGGTTCTTGAACCACATAGGAGTACGGGCAAAGCGCACCATTCTATATGACGGTGATGCTTCCGGTGCGGATTCGGTCGATCGGTGCGACGGTTCAAGTCGTTGGCGGTTGTAGCACCGGGTAGGTGGGCATCGCTCGCTAAATTCGCCACGCGTGTCTTGAAGGGTGATGCTTTGATATTCGCCGACAGCAAAGAAATTCTCCTTCCCGGCAATTCTGCACTTGTATCGCCAGAGCCTGGAGCCGGGCGGACTCACCAACAGATCCAGTCCATCGAAGTCGGCAAGTTTGGTACGCTTATCGCCTGCCTTTGCTTGTCGGATCTTGACGGCATCAAGTGACACGGTGAAAAAGCGGGTATCGTCTTCGCGTGATCGAAACGATACCCGCTTTGTTACCCGCATCTTTCTCGGCTAGACGCAATTCCCGACGAACGCGAGCGAACGGTGGAAGGGCGTAAGATGCCCGACTGGCAAGAAGGGTGACAGGCAAGTCGCCGAACCAGAACGAACAGGAGCAACCGAAGTGATCCGTCATATCGTCATGTGGAAGTTGAAAGAATCGGCCGAAGGCGCGACGCGCGCGCAGAACGCGCTGAAGCTGAAGGAAAAGCTCGAAGGCTGCCGCGACCTCGTGCCGGGCACGCTGCAGATCGACGTCGGCGTGGCGACGCCCGGCCTCGACGCGACCGCCGACATCGTGCTCGTGTCCGATTTTGCGGACAAGGCCGCGCTCGATGCGTACCAGGTGCACCCCGTTCACCAGGAAGTGAAGAAATTCGTCGTCGCGGTGGCTGAATCGCGCGAGTGCGTCGACTACATCGTCGACAGCCCGCGATGAGCGACGCGGCAACCCCGACGGACGGCCCGTCGATCGAAAGCCCGTTCGTCGACCTGCTCGGCGTGCAGCTCGTGTCCGCGAAGGACGGCGCGAGCGAGCTCGTGCTGCCGCTCGAAGAGCGGCACATGAACACGTGGAGCATTGCGCACGGCGGCGTGACGATGACGCTCGCGGACATCGCGCTCGCGATGGCCGCACGCAGCCTGACTGATGACGGCGTCGGCGTCGTGACGGTCGAGATGAAGGTGAACTTCATGCAGCCGGGGCGCGGCGAGTTGCGCGCTTACGGGCGCGTGATGCATCGCTCGACGACGATGGCCTACTGCGAAGGCGAAGTGCGCGACAGCGACGGCAATTTCGTCGCGAAGGCGCTCGGCACGTTCAAGTACATGCGGCGGCTCGCGGTGGGCCGCGACATCAAGCGGCAACGCTCGCGCACCGCGCCGGACGCCCAGCCCGGCCCGAGCGACGCGTAAGCGCCCGGACCCACGGCCCTGCCTCTTCACCGGCAGGGCCGTTTTGTTTTGCGGGGCGGGATTTTCGATACGCCCGGCGCATAACGCTCACCTGACGCGCGCATGGCATCATGCACGCTTGTCCGTTCACGGCGCCCCGCAGGCGCCGTCCTAACCGATGCCGCTGAATCCGAAGATCGCCCAGGTGCTCGACATGATCGAGCGTGCGAAACGTCCGTCCTATCACCACCAGACGCCGCAGCAGGCGCGCGCCGCGTACGAGAAGAGCGCGCCGATCCTCGACGTCGCATCGGCGCCGATGCATTCGGTCGAGGAATGCGTCGTGCCGACGCGCGACGGCCGCACGATCGGTGCACGGCTGTACCTGCCGGTTGAGCCGAGCCTCGCGGAGCCGCTGCCCGCGCTCGTCTACTACCATGGCGGCGGCTTCACGGTCGGCAGCGTCGATACACATGATGCGCTGTGCCGGATGTTCGCGCGCGATGCGCAATGCGCGGTGCTCTCGGTCGGTTACCGGCTCGCGCCGGAACATCGATTCCCGACCGCGGTGAACGACGCCGACGATGCGTTGCAATGGCTGCATCGCGAGGCCGCCACGTTCGGCATCGACGCCGCACGGCTGGCCGTCGGCGGCGACAGCGCGGGCGGCACGCTCGCGACCGTCTGCGCGGTGCTCGCACGCGACGCAGGCATTCGCCTTGCGCTGCAGATGTTGATCTATCCGGGCGTGACGGGCTACCAGGACACCGAATCGCACGCACGGCTCGCGAACGGCTACTTGCTGACGCAGGACACGATCCAGTGGTTCTTCACGCAATACGTGCGCGATCGGGCAGACCGCGACGACTGGCGTTTCGCGCCGCTCGACGGCACGCGCGATGCACCGTCGTTCGCGGGTGTCGCGCCGGCGTGGATCGCGACGGCCGAATACGATCCGCTGAGCGACGAAGGCGCCGCGTATGCGGAGAAGTTGCGTGCGGCGGGCAACGTGGTCACGCTGGTCTGCTATCCGGGGATGATCCACGAATTCTTCAAGATGGGCGGCTACGTGCCCGAGGTACGGGCCGCGCATGCCGATGCGGTCGCGGCGCTGAAGGCCGCATTCGACGACGTTTGACGGCGGTTGTTGAGCGGCGGACGCGCCGCATGGGAGCTGCGATGACGGACGGCGTGGTGGAAACGGGCGACTGGGTGGTACTGGGCGGCGACGCCGCGCGGATTCGCGACGCGGTGTTCGTGCGCGAGCAGCAGATCCCGCCGGAATGGGAGCTCGACGACGACGATCCGCTGTCGCTCCATGCGGTGGCGTACCGGGTCGATGCGGCGACCGGCAGACGACGCGCGGTTGCGACGGGGCGGCTGCTGCCGTCCGGCACGATCGGGCGCGTCGCGGTGCTGGCCGACGCGCGCGGGCAGGGCGTCGGGTCAGCCGTGCTCAACGCACTGCTGGAAGCGGCGCGGCGACGCGGCGAAATTGTCGTGCGGCTCTACGCGCAGGATTCGGCCGTGTCGTTCTACCTGCGGCACGGCTTCGCGGCGGTCGGTGAACCGTTCGTCGAAGCCGGCGTGCCGCACGTCGAGATGGCGCGCGCGCCGTAGCGCGGCGCCTGCTCGCGCGCTCAGCGCGGCGGTGTTGCGTCGAGGTCGAACGTGAACGCGCGCTCGAACGTGCCCGGGCGGACGGTGCGGTGCGAGCCGTCGTCGTCGCAGCGTTCCTTGATCTCGACCGTCAGCCGCACGCCTTCCTTCATCGTGACGCGCAGCGCGGTCGTGCCGCGCGTGCCGTATTCGGGCGTCTCGATGAATGCGGCCGACAGCGCACGCTCGCGCTCGATCGGAATGCCCGTGTGCGGCAGTGCGTCGTCGTCCGCGACATGCGGGTCGCGCATCAGCGCGATCAGCTCGTCGAGCGACGGGGTCGGATTGTCGGTGAGCAGCGTGCCGAGCTCCGCGCGCTTGCGTACCACCTTCGGCCAGGGCGTATCGAGCCGCGCATTCGACAGCGCATGCACGCCGGGCGCGATCGCGACGGGCGCGGCAACAGCGCTTTCGCCCTCGGGCGCGCGATTGCAGAACCACGCGAGTTCACGCCGCCGCCAGTCGCCGACGAGCAGGTTGAAGCCGTTGTAGACGGCCGCATGCTCGGCCAACTGCCTAAGGTAGTCGAGCGGCGCGACGGACGGCCCGCCGAGGAAATCGGACACGAGCTTGCCGCGGGTCGGCGCGCCGGCGCGAATATCGAACGGCGCGCGGTAGTTCGTCAGTGCAGCGAAACGGCCGTCGCGCGATACGCCGAGCCACGTGCCGCCCGCTTCGAGATCGCGGCCGGCCAGCACGCCCGGTACATCTTCCCACCACGAGAGCGGTGCACTTGTCCGACGAAAGAACTCGTCGCGGTTGGCGGTGAGGGTAAAGACGGGACCGGCGGCGGCATCGGGCTGCCAGTCAAAGGCAATCAGACACATCGGGCGAATCTCTCGCAGGAAACATCGGGCGCCGGCTGCGACTCGCGAGCCGGCGCGCGAACGGGTTGTCAGTGCATCACGCTTCCGTCGGCCAGGCGTACGGCAGCGTATCGAACGCGAGCACCGGGCCGTCGGCCGAACCGAGGTGCACCGTGCCGTTGTCGAGCGCGGCGAGCTTGATCTCGACGAGCGCGTCGACACCGCCCGCGGGCGCGGCCGCGGCGTTGACGATCATCCCGCACGGCTGGCCGGGATCGTCGCTGTGGAACAGCTCGACGCCGGCATGCACGGTATCGGTCTCGCCGGCGACGTGCGCGAGCGCGGTGCGGCGCTTGATCGTGCCGCGGTACTGGCTGCGCGCGACGATTTCCTGGCCCGGGTAGCACCCCTTGCGAAAGTTAACGGCGCCGATCACGTCGAAGTTGACCATCTGCGGCACGAACTGTTCGACGGCAGGCTGCGTGATGCGCGGTTCGCCCGCGCGGATGTCGAGCCAGTCCCAGACGGCCGGCGACACGACCGGCAGCGAACTGCCGAGTGCGGCGAGGCGTGCATCGACTTCCGCACGCGGGCCGATCCACAGGTAGCGCTTGCGGCCGGCTGCATCGGGCACGCGGATCAGCGTGCCGGCGGGGCCGTCGACCTTCACGTGCACGCCGTCCGGCAGCGCATCGAAGATGCCCGACAGCACGTCGCGCACGTCGCCCGCGAAGCCGACCACCGCGAGCGTGTCGCTCGCATCCGTCAGCTTCGCTTTGGCACGCAGCACGAACATCGACAGCCGCTTCTGCACGGCGGGCTGAACGTCCTTCGACACCAGCAGGCGCACGCCGTGGCCGGCGCGCCACGTGAGGAACGAGCCGAGGAGGCGCCCCTTCGGCGAGCAATAGCCGGACAGCCGCGCACTCGCGGCGTCGAGATGTTCGATGTCGTTGGTGAGCTGGCTGTGCAGGAACGTCGCGGCATCATCGCCGGCCACGTCGATCACGCCGAACTGCGGCAACGGCATGCAGGCGCCCGGCGCATCGAAATCGGCGGCGGACGGGCGGGGGAAAACGGGGAGCGAGGCGGGTGCGGCCTGGACTGCCGGTGAAGCGAACGGTGTGCTCATGGAATGAGGGAACAGTCAACCCTGACTTTGACGGAGGCGAGCAAGTATTATATGGGTCTTACCTGAGTCACGTTTCCATGTCCCTACTGAAGAAATGCGCCGCGACGATCGTGGCGCTGGCCGTCGTTGTGGCCGCTGCCGGCGCGGGCGGCGGATATTACTGGGCAACCCGGCCACTGCTGCTGGGTTCGGCATCGCTCGACGTCACGATCAAGCCGCGCAGCAGCGTGAAGAGCGTTGCGCTCCAGTTGAAGCGCGGCGGCGTGCCGGTCGAGCCGCTCGGCTTTGTCGCGATGACGCGCGTGCTCGGGCTGTCGAGCCGGCTCAAGTCCGGCAACTACGAATTCAAGACCGGCATCACGCCATACGAGGTCCTGCAGAAGATCGCGCGCGGCGACGTGAACGAGTACGTCGCGACGGTCATCGAAGGCTGGACCTTCAAGCGGATGCGCGCGGAACTCGACTCGAACCCCGATCTTGCGCACGCGACGGCCGGCATGAGCGACGCCGAGCTGCTGCGCGCGATCGGCGCGTCGGACAACGCGGTGCAGCGCGGCAGCGGCGAGGGGCTGTTCTTTCCCGATACCTATCTGTTCGACAAGGGTACGAGCGACCTGAACATCTACCGGCGCGCGTACCATCTGATGCAGACGCGTCTCGACGAGGCCTGGGCCGCGCGCGTGCCGGGCTTGCCGTACAAGACACCTTACGAAGCGCTGACGATCGCGTCGATCGTCGAGAAGGAAACGGGCCACGCGGCCGATCGCGCGTTCGTTGCGGCCGTGTTCGCGAACCGGCTGCGCATCGGCATGCCGCTGCAGACCGATCCGTCGGTGATCTACGGGCTCGGCGATGCGTACGACGGCCGGCTGCGCAAGCGCGACCTGCAAGCGGACACTCCTTACAATACCTACACCCGACGCGGGCTGCCGCCGACGCCGATCGCGTTGCCGGGCGTGGCCGCGCTGCAGGCGGCGATCAATCCGGCACAGACGAGCGCGCTCTATTTCGTCGCGAAAGGCGATGGCACGAGCGTGTTCTCGGACACGCTCGGCGACCACAACAAGGCCGTGGACAAGTACATACGAGGTCAATAATGGCGAGCGGTAAATTCATCACGTTCGAAGGCATCGACGGGGCGGGGAAGACCACCCACCTGCAATGGTTCTGCGAACGCCTCCAGGGCAAGCTGGCCGCGGCCGGCCGGCAGGTCGTCGTCACCCGCGAGCCGGGCGGCACGCAGCTCGGCGAGAAACTGCGCGAGATCCTGCTGAACCAGCCGATGGATCTCGAGACGGAAGCGCTGCTGATGTTCGCCGCGCGCCGCGAGCATCTCGCGCTCGTGATCGAGCCGGCGCTCGCGCGCGGCGACTGGGTCGTGTCCGATCGCTTCACCGACGCGACGTTCGCGTACCAGGGCGGCGGCCGCGGGCTGCCGCGCGACAAGCTCGAGACGCTCGAGCGCTGGGTGCAGGGCGGCTTCCAGCCCGACCTGACGGTGCTGTTCGACGTCGCGCCGCAAGTCGCGAGCGAGCGTCGCGGCGCCGCGCGCATGCCCGACAAGTTCGAAAGCGAATCCGACGCGTTCTTCTCGCGCACGCGCAGCGAATACCTGCGGCGCGCGGAAGAGGCGCCGCACCGCTTCGCGATCGTCGATGCGACGCAGACGATTCCCGAGATTCGCCATCAGCTCGAACGCGTGCTCGCCGCGCTGTAATTCGCAAGGAACGCACCACATGATCTATCCGTGGCAGACCGACGACTGGAACCGCCTGCAGCAACTGCGTGCGCAATGGCCGCACGCGCTGTTGCTGCACGGTCAGGCCGGGATCGGCAAGCTGCAGTTCGCACAGCATCTCGCGCAGGGCTTCCTGTGCGAATCGCCGCAGCCGAACGGCGAGCCGTGCGGCACCTGCGCGGCCTGCACCTGGTTCTCGCAGGGCAACCATCCGGACTACCGGATCGTGCTGCCGGAAGCGCTGGCGGGCGAGGCGCCGGGCGCCGCGGACGACGCGAAGGCGGCCGATGCGGACGAAGGCGGCAAGAAGACGCGGGCGCCGAGCAAGGAGATCAAGATCGAGCAGGTGCGCGCACTACTCGACTTCTGCGGGGTCGGCTCGCATCGCGGCGGCGCGCGCGTCGTCGTGCTGTATCCGGCCGAGGCACTCAACGTCGCCGCGTCGAACGCGCTGCTGAAAACGCTGGAGGAGCCGCCGTCCGGCGTCGTGTTCCTGCTCGTGTCGGCGCGCATCGACCGCCTGCTGCCGACCATCATCAGCCGCTGCCGGCAGTGGCCGATGACCGTGCCGGCGCCCGACGCGGCCGCGGCCTGGCTCGCCGCACAGGGCGTCGATCATGCGCCTGCACTGCTCGCCGAGGTCGGTGGTGCGCCGCTCGCTGCGCTGGCGCTCGCGAGCGACGAGAACCGCCCGCTGCGCGACTACACGCTCGGGCAGCTCGCGGCCGGTGCGGCCTGCGACCCGTTCGCGTGCGGCGAGACGCTGCAGAAGCTGCCGGTGCCGCTGGTGCTCGGCTGGCTGCAGCGCTGGCTGTACGACCTGCTTGCCCAGCGGATGGCGGGCGCGCCGCGCTACTTCCCGGCGCACGCGGCGGCGCTCGCGCGCTGTGCGGAAGCGGTCGACGCGAACGCGTTCGCCCGCTTCATGAAGGCCGTGACGCGGCAGCGGACGGTCGAGAACCATCCGCTCAACGCGCGGCTCGTATTCGAGGAATTGTTTCTCGGATACCGGGAAATGTTCGCGTGATCCGGCATTGTTTCGTGTGGGTTGCGAAACGATGACCGGCGCACGCCGCGACGCGACCGTGGCCGTCCGGCCCGCGAACGCCGCCCGTTGCCGCATGCCGGCGCGCGCATGAGCACCCGCCTTACGTATTCAGGAAACACGATGTTCGTCGACTCTCACTGCCATATCAATTTCAAGGGCCTGGCCGACCGCCTGCCGGCCGTTCTCGAGAACATGCGCGAGCACGACGTCACGCACGCGCTGTGCGTGTCGGTCGATTTCGAGACGCTGCCGGAGGTTCTTGCGATCGCGGACGCGCATGACAACGTCTATGCGTCGGTCGGCGTGCATCCCGATCACGAGGACATGCACGAGCCGACGCTCGCGGAGCTCGTCGAGCTGGCCGCGCACCCGAAGGTCGTCGCGATCGGCGAAACGGGCCTCGACTACTACCGTCTCGAAGGCCGCTCGATCGACGACATGGAATGGCAGCGCGAACGCTTTCGCACGCATATCCGCGCGGCGACCGCGACGATGAAGCCGCTGATCATCCACACGCGCTCGTCGTCGGAAGACACGCTGCGGATCATGGCCGAGGAGCGTGCGGACGTACCGGGCGGCGTGATGCACTGCTTCACCGAGCCGTGGTCGGTGGCCGAGCAGGCGCTAGCGCAGAACTTCCATATCTCGCTGTCGGGCATCGTCACGTTCAAGAGTGCGACCGACGTGCAGGACGTCGCGCGGCGCGTGCCGCTCGACCGGCTGCTGATCGAGACCGACTCGCCGTACCTCGCGCCGGTGCCGTATCGCGGCAAGCCGAATGAACCTGCGTACGTCAGCCATGTCGGACGCTTTATCGCATCCGAGCGCGGGATTGCCGTCGAGGCGCTCGCCGATGCGACGACACAGAACTTTTTCCGGCTGTTCAAGATCGCCCGCTAACGACGTGCGCGCAGCCGACAACCCAGGGAAGGAGCCCACAACAATGACGAAGCCGACCAATCATCTGCCGAAACGTGCACTCGTTGCTGCCGCGCTCGTCGCGAGCGGCCTGTTCGCGGCAGCCGGCGCGCATGCCGAATCGCTCGATGCGATCGTCAAGGCCGTCAAGTTCGACGACATCGCCGACATCGGCAAGCAGCTCAAGAGCGGCAAGCTCGACCCGAACACGATCGCGCCGAACGGCGACCCGCTGATCGTGATCGCCGCGCGCGAGAAGTCCGACAAGGTTGCGGCGGCGCTCGCCACGACGCCGAACGTCGACCTCGAGAAGGAGGACAAGGCCGGCGAAACCGCGCTGATGCTCGCGTCGCTGAACGGCGACGTCGGCCTCGCGAAACTGCTGATCGACAAGGGCGCGGAAGTCAGCAAGAAGGGCTGGGCGCCGCTGCACTACGCGGCGACCAACGGCCAGGACGCCGTGGTGAAGCTGCTGCTCGACCACGACGCGTACATCGATACCGCATCGCCGAACGGCACGACGCCGCTGATGATGGCCGCACGCGGCAACCATCCGTCGACGGTCACGCTGCTGCTCGACCAGGGCGCCGATCCGCAGGTGAAGAACCAGCTCGGCATCACCGCGCTCGAATTCGCGAAGCACTACAACGCGCCGGACGCGATCGAGATCCTGAGCAAGCGGACGACGCGCATCGGGGCATCGACGCCGGCAGATGCGCAAAAGAGTGCAAAATGACGGTTTTCGGTGCGGCAGACGATGCCCGCCCGGCCGGATTCCGGCCGGAGCAGGGCGTCCGGGCGCCGCGCCGGCCAAGGCAGCAGGCGGCCTCGGGCCGCATTGACATAAGGAACACCATGTTGCGCGCAATGTTTTGTGCCGCGGCGTTTGCCGTGCCGTTGTCGGCGGCGGCTTTCACGGGCGCTGATCTCGACCGGCTGTGCGCGAAGACGGACGTCAAGTCGCGGGCGTCGTGCGCGGCCTACATCGAAGGCGCCGCCGACGGCGTCTACAACACCATCGATGCGATCGGCGGGACGACGGGGCCGCGGGTCGGCCAGTATTTCTGCCTGCCGCCCGACATCCGGGCGCAGCAGATGACCGACGCGGTGCGCAAGTACATCGCGGAAAATCCGAAGCTGGCCGACTACAACGCGAGCACCGCGGTGTCGCTCGGTCTCGGCAAGGCGTTCCCCTGCAGGAGCGGCAACTGACCTGACGCCGTGTCCGGGCCCGCGCGTGGCCCGGATGTCGCCGACGCATCCAGGACGAGGCGTGCGCGCCTCATCACCCACGGGCGCCGATGATTTCAATCGAGGAACTACAGCGCATCACCGATGCGCCGCTGCATTCGTGGCTCGGCACGCTGGCCGTGTCCGTCATTGTCTTGCTGGTCGTCACGGTCGTGCACCGTCTCGGCGCACGCATCGTCAAGCGCATCGCGCAGCCGTATCCGTTGATGAGCGCGATCCTGCGCTACATCGACCGACCGTCGCTCGTCGTGCTCGCGCTGCTGGCGCTTGAATTCCTGTGGGTCCAGGCGGACGACGGCATGTCGTTCGTGCGCGGCATGCGCACGGCGGCGGCGGTCGGCTCCATCATTTCCCTCACGTGGCTGCTGGTGCGGCTCGCGGCCGGCGTCGGCGACGCCATCATCCAGGCCCATCCGATCGATACGGCCGACAACCTCCAGGCCCGGCGGATCCATACGCAGGCCAGGGTGCTCGTGCGGACCGTGATGGTGCTGATCGTGATCATCGGCACCGGCGCGGCGCTGATGACGTTCCCGAACGTGCGCCAGGTCGGCGCGAGCCTGCTGGCTTCGGCCGGCGTCGCGGGCCTGGTCGCCGGGATCGCTGCGCGGCCGGTGCTCGGTAACCTGATCGCCGGGCTGCAGATCGCGCTCACGCAGCCGATCCGGCTCGACGACGTGGTCGTGATCCAGGGCGAGTGGGGGCGCATCGAGGAAATCACCGGGTCGTTCGTGTCGGTGCGGCTGTGGGACCAGCGGCGCCTCGTCGTGCCGCTGCAGTGGATCATCGAGAACCCGTTCACGAACTGGACGCGCAGCAGCTCGGAAATCATCGGCACGGTCTATCTGTCGGTCGATTACCGCACGCCGCTCGCGCCGCTGCGCGAGGAGCTCGCGAGGCTCGTTCATGCGGCACCCGAGTGGGACGGCCGCGTGCAGGTACTGCAGGTGACCGACGCGACGGAACGCACGATGCAGTTGCGCGCGCTCGTCAGCGCGGCCGATTCGTCGTCGTGCTGGGACCTGCGCTGTCGCGTGCGCGAAGGGCTGATCGCCTACCTGCAGGACCGCTATCCGCAATGCCTGCCGCGCAGCCGGATGGAACTGTATCCGCACGATTCCGCGCCGGATGCACCGAATCCCGAACGGCCGCACGCGCGGTCGCTTGCCGCCAGTACGGCGGCCAATACCGCGGCCGACCCGCAAACTGCCGAAGGCCGCTGACAGCGGCCCGCATGCCTCCTCCATCGTCATGACCGCGCTGAACACGCTCGCCATCGCCAATTACCGCTCGCTGCGCGAGCTGATCGTGCCGCTCGCGGCGCTCAACGTCGTCACGGGGCCGAACGGCAGCGGCAAGTCGAGCGTATACCGCGCACTGCGGCTGCTCGCCGACACCGCGCAGGGGCGCGTGATCCCGTCGCTCGCCCGCGAAGGCGGGTTGCCGTCGACGCTGTGGGCCGGCCCCGAGCGTTTCTCGCGGGCGATGCTGGACGGCGACACGCCGGTGACCGGCACGGTGCGCAAGGGGCCGGTCAGCCTGAAGCTCGGCTTCGCCTGCGACGATTTCGGCTATGCGATCGATCTCGGCATGCCGATTCCGAGCAGCTCGCAGTTCTCGCTCGATCCGGTGGTCAAGCGCGAATGCATCTGGGGCGGTGCGATGTTGCGCCCGTCGACGCTGCTGGTCGACCGGCAGGGCGCGCAGATCCGCGCGCGCACCGCATCGGGCGACTGGCAGACGATTCCGCAGCCGGTGGCCAGCTTCGACAGCATGATGACCGAGTTCGCCGATCCGACCGGCGCGCCCGAGATGATCGCGGTGCGCGAACGGATCCGCTCGTGGCGCTTCTACGACCATTTCCGGACCGATGCGCAGGCGCCGGCGCGGCAGTCGCACATCGGCACCCATACGCCGGTGCTCGCGGACGACGGCGCCGACCTGGCCGCCGCGTTGCAGACGATCCGCGAAATCGGCGACGGCGCCGCACTCGATGCGGCGCTCGACGACGCGTTTCCCGGCGCGTCGGTCGAAATCGACAATCCGGGCGGCCGTGGCCGCTTCGACGTGCTGATGCGCCAGCCGGGGCTGCTGCGGCCGCTCGCGGCGGCCGAACTGTCGGACGGCACGCTGCGTTACCTGCTGCTCGCGGCCGCGCTGCTGACGCCGCGGCCACCGGCGCTGATGGTGCTGAACGAACCGGAGACGAGCCTGCACCCCGATCTGCTGCCGGCGCTCGGCCGCCTGATCGCGCAGGCGGCGCAGCGTTCCCAGGTGCTCGTCGTGTCGCACGCGGCGCGGCTGATCGCGACGCTCGAGCGCGAGGCCGGCTGCGAATCGCTGGTGCTCGACAAACAGCTCGGCGCGACGGGGCTCGTCGATGCCGATACGCGCGACCTGCCCGCATGGAAGTGGCCGTCGCGCTGACGGGCGCGGCGGCCTGCACTCTGGCGTGATCGTCAACATGGGGCCGGATCGGCCCGACAGGCGGAATGTATCCTGCCTGTAACAACACCCATAAAATGAAAGACGGGCGGCTCCGGGCAGCGGGATCGCGAATAATGAAGGGATATCCGGCCGGCGCCCCGAACCGGCCAGCGCTGCATGGGGGCGAGCAGGGCGCGACAGCCCGAAGGCCCGCCGGCCGTGCCGCAACGGACAGGACACAGGAGACGTGGACCATGAGAATTGCCCAGATCGCGCCGCTGACGGAATCGGTACCGCCGAAGCTGTACGGCGGCACGGAGCGCGTCGTGTCCTACATCACCGAGGCGCTCGTCGAGCTCGGCCATGATGTGACGCTGTTCGCCAGCGGCGATTCGACGACGCGGGCGAAGCTCGAGCCGGTCTGGCCGCGCGCGCTGCGGCTCGACTCGTCGATCCGCGACCGGGTCGCGCCGCACATGCTGCTGATGGAGACGGTCGCGCGCCGCGCGAAGGACTTCGACGTGCTCCATTTCCACATGGACTACTACTCGTTCTCGGTCTTCAACCGGCAGGAAACGCCTTACGTGACGACGCTGCACGGCCGGCTCGACCTGCCCGAGCAGCAGCCGGTGTTCGACACGTTCAACACGGCGCCGGTGATCTCGATTTCGAACTCGCAGCGCCAGCCGCTGCCGCAGGCGAAATGGCTGACGACCGTCTACCACGGGCTGCCCGATACGCTGTACATGCCGCAGCCGGTCGAGCCGCGCTACCTCGCGTTCCTCGGCCGCATCTCGCCGGAGAAGCGCGTCGACACGGCGATCCGCATTGCCCGCCAGTGCGGGCTGCCGATCAAGATCGCCGCGAAGATCGACGCGGCCGACCAGGAATACTTCGAGCGCGAGATCAAGCCGCTCTTCGCGTTGCCGCACGTCGAATTCATCGGCGAGATCGCGGATCACCAGAAGGCCGAATTCCTGTCGGGCGCGCATGCACTGCTGTTTCCGATCGACTGGCCGGAACCGTTCGGCCTCGTGATGATCGAGGCGATGTCGTGCGGCACGCCGGTGATCGCGTTCAATCGCGGCGCGGTGCCCGAAGTGGTGGACGAGGGCGTGTCGGGTTTCATCGTCGAGGATGAAATCAGTGCGGTGGCCGCCGTGAACCGGCTGCACCTGTTGCCGCGCGCGCGCGTGCGGCAGCGCTTCGAGGAACGTTTCACGTCGCGCCGTATGGCGCAGCAGTATGTCGACGTCTACCAGTCGGTGATCCGTGCGCAGAAACGCTCGCGTTTCAAGGTGATCGACTCGACGACCTGATGCGCGAGGCGCAGGACGCGCGCGGATAAAAAAACGGCGATGCCCGCAAGGACATCGCCGTTTGTGCATGGTCCGCGCGCCGTGCGCACGGGCGGTGCACGAGCGTCAGATCTTCAGCTTCGAGACCTTCGTGCCGTTGATCGACACGTCGCCCATCAGGCCGGCGTTCGTCAGCACGACGACCTGGACCGGTGCGGTGGCCGTGGTCGTGTCGACCGCGCCGTTCGCGCCCATCTTCACGAGCGCGACCGACGCGCCGGCGCCGGCAGCCCAGCCGTCCGAGCCGCGGAATTCGTCGAGCGCTTCCTGCGTCATGAACAGGAACACGATCGCCTTCGACTGCGCACCTGCCTGCAGGCCGACCGACAGCGACGACGTGTTGTAGTAGCCGACCGTGCTGCCGCCGACGCGCAGTGCGCCGTTGCCGGACTGGCCGCCGACGATGAAGCCGGCCTGGATGACGTCCGGGAAGACCAGCACGCCGCGCGACTTCGCGACGAGTTCACGCGAACCCTTGACCGTGGAGTACATGCGCGACAGCGTGGCGTCGACGCTCGAGTCGATTGCCTGGCGCTTCGACGCGTTCGTTGCGGCGTTGTCCGGCTTGTCCGGGGTGGTGGTGCAACCGGTGAGCGCGAGGCTACCGACGATGAGCGCAGCGGCGGCTTTCAGCACAAGATTCCGTTTTTGCATCGTTCTTCTCCATCGGATGATGTTCGGAG
The DNA here is from genome assembly GCF_000012945.1 of Burkholderia lata. Classification (NCBI taxonomy): domain Bacteria; kingdom Pseudomonadati; phylum Pseudomonadota; class Betaproteobacteria; order Burkholderiales; family Burkholderiaceae; genus Burkholderia; species Burkholderia lata. Next base: position 2,230,944 of record NC_007510.1, on the reverse strand, counting down.
TGAGTCTCGCTCAGGGAGCGGATCACGTCGGCAGTTATATCACAGCGGATTACGGCCTCTTTTCGTTGCGGCGTGAAAAAGCGTCAAATCGCTCGGGGATGTCGCGGCGCGCCAACGGACGCACCGGCGCCCGCGCGTCGACGTCGCGTCGGCATGCGGGAAACACGGTGGTCGATCGGACGGCGGCGCCTGCCGCGCGCATCAGTGCGTGACGGGCGGAACAGGCGGCTTGATCGGGGGGCGGCGCAGCGCGCGACGGATCAGCGCGATCACGACCCCGCAGGCGAACAGGAACGCGGCCGGCACGACCCAGTAGCCGACGAACGCGTGCCAGAGGTAGCTCGCGAGCGTGCTGCGGCGCACCACGTATTCGTCGCGGGCTGCCTGCTGGCGCGGCGCATTGGCGGCGAGCACGTCGGCCGGGCAGCCGGCCGCGCGCGCCTCGTCAGGATCCCCGTGGCACTTCGCGGCGGTGCCGGCTGCCTGCTGCGCGTCGGTGAGCTGCCAGGTGGTCAGCGCGAGCTGCAGGTCCGCCTTGTTGTACGCCATTTCCTCGCGGATCTCGCGCACGGCGACGATCGCAACGGGCACGGCCCAGAATACGATCACGATCAGCCAGCGGCGGAACCAGCGGTGTTGTCTCCATGCCATCCATGCCTCCGTTTGACGCGCGTGCGCGTCTGTCTCGAGGGCGGCCCGATGGCGCTTCTTGTACTTGGATGGGCCGCGTTGCAGCCATCATAGAAGAAAACGCGGCGAATTGCCGCACCATGTGGCGGCGCCGGTACGGCAAGGCGGGAAAGCGGGGCGGGAGGCGTGGCTAAAGCGCGGCAGAAGCGCGGGGGGGCGGGGCGCGTCGATGCGCATGCAACGAAAACAAAAATGCCGCGCCCGCCGAAGCGGTGCGCGGCATTCGATACGGGAGCGCCGGAACTCAGGCGGCCGGCGCGTTGCTCAGGCAGCTCTTCATGAACGCCTTGCGATCGTCGCCTTTCTTGCCGGTGGCCTGCGTGTTGCACGCCTTCATCTTTTCCTGCTGCGACATGGCCTTCGCGGGCTTTGCCGACAGGCAGTCCTTCATGAACGCCTTGCGTTCGTCGCCCGTCTTGCCGGATGCCTGGGTGTTACAGGCCTTCATCTTGTCCTGCTGGCTGTTCGCCGCGAACGCGGGGGAAGCCAGCATGCCGCCGAGAAGCACTGCGGCTACGAGCGATTGGATTTTCATTTCGACACTCCCATGGGGTGAATTGCGTGTTATCGACGCCGTCACGAAGCACCGCGCGATGAGGATAGGGCCGCATCGCACAGCGCGTTCCGATTATGGCAAATCAATGTGAAAACACCAAAACGGCACTTTCTATAACGTTGCGGACACCACGGCCGTTGACGGCACGTGCGGCCGAACGATCGGGACAAACCATGATGTGCGGCGGCCAGCCCCGATCGCCGCGCCGGAACCTGCCGGATCCCGGCCGCAAGCCTTTACAATCGCGGCCATGAATACTCCGAATTCCGCATCTCCTTCGTCCGCGGCGGCCCTGCCGCGCATCGCCGTGCTCGCTACCGGCGGCACGATCGCCGGCGCCGCACCCGACGCGGCCAGCACGGCCGGCTACCAGGCCGGTGCGCTCGGCGTCAATTTCCTGGTCGACGCGGTGCCGGCGCTCGCGTCCGTCGCGCGCATCGACGCCGAGCAGATCGCCAGCATCGACAGCAAGGATCTCGCGCTGCCGCTGTGGAATGCGCTCGCCGCGCGGATCGACGCGCTGATGGCCGATCCTGCGGTCGACGGCATCGTGATCACCCACGGCACCGACACGCTCGAGGAAACCGCGTATGCGCTGCATCTGGTCGTTAATGGCGACAAGCCGGTCGTGCTGACGGCCGCGATGCGCCCGGCGACCGCGCTGTCGTCCGACGGCCCGCTGAACCTGCTGAACGCGGTGACGGTGGCTGCGCATCCGTCCGCGCGCGGGCAGGGCGTGCTGGTCGCGTTCAACAACCGGATCCACGGCGCGCGCGACGTCGTGAAGACGAGCACCTACGCGGTCGATGCATTCCAGTCGCCGGAGCTCGGCGCGCTCGGCTGGGTGCAGGACGGCCGGGTCGAATTCGCACGCCGCGTGACGCGTTCGCGCGACACGCAACTGGCGATCGCCGCCGTGTGGCCGCCCGTCGAAGTCGTCGCGAGCTACGCGGGCGTGACGCGTACGGCCGTCGATGCGCTCGTTGCAGCCGGCGTGCGCGGTCTCGTCGTCGCGGGCACCGGCAACGGCTCGATCCATGCGACGCTGCAGGCGGCGCTGGCCGATGCGGTAAACGCAGGCGTTGCGGTGGTTCGCGCGTCGCGCGTCGGGTCGGGGCACGTGATGCGCAACGGCGCCGCGAGCGACGATGCGCTCGGCTTCGTGAGCGCGGGGTCGCTGAACCCGTACAAGGCGCGCGTGCTGCTGATGCTCGCGCTCGCGAACGGCATCGACGGTCGCGACGCGCTGCAACGCATGTTCGATACGCTGTAACCGGCTGACCGATACGTGCGGCGCGGGCCGCGCGCGTCACCATGAAAAAAAGGCAGGCCATCGGCCTGCCTTTTTTGCGTCCGTCAGTCCGGCAACAATGCTCAGGACTGCGGCGGAATCACGAGCTTCTGGCCCGGGTAGATCCGGTCCGGGCTCGACAGCATCGGCTTGTTCGCCTCGAAGATCACCGGGTACTTGTTCGCGTCGCCATAGACTTCCTTGGCGATGGCCGACAGCGTGTCGCCCGACTTCACGTCGTGGTACTGCACTTCCGGATCGTCCGGCTGCAGATCGTCGTCGTTGACGCCCGCGACACCTTGCACGTTGCCGGCCGCGACCTTGACCTTGGCCTTCGTGTCGAGGTCGGCGACGCTGCCCGACAGCGTCACGGTGCGCGATGCGCCGTCGAACGCGACGGTCAGGTTCGACGTATCGAGACCCTGCGTGTTGATGTAGTTCTTGATCGCATCGGCCGCGGTCTGGTTTGCGGCATTCGGATCTTCCGCTGCTTGCGCATCGGCATGACCCAGCAGTTTTTCACCCGCCTCTTTGATAAACGAAAGAAGACCCATCGTTGCACTCCTTAGGTGGTTGAAAAGAAAACGCGCCGTGAAGTGGCGAAAAAAACACCGCGCTGGGCGCGGTCACCGGAGGTGAGCGCAAGCGCGGCGGTTTTCTCGAAAGGCGTGGCGAAAGTGTAGGCGTTCATGACGACGATTGCATGAAAAATCGCACGCTTGAACGTAAAGAAATGTAATACGCGAAATCCGACAGGCGGACACCCGACGACGACGTCTGACCGACCAAGGCTTCCCCGGCGTCGCCGGGTGCCGCTGCGGACCCCACCACGCCGCTCTCAGCCCAGAGCGGCGTTTTTCGCCCCGTCCCGCATGCCGTTCGGCAGTACAGGGCGGGGCGCCCCACCGTGATGCGCGAGTGCGTGGTGCATCGCGCATCGATGCGACCGGCCGTGCCGGTCACGTGTGTCTGTCGTGCGCGTCCGCCATCGCAGCGGAAACGCGCATCGTTGCAGCCGTGTTACGCGGCCGGCGTCTGGCCGATCTCGAAGTTCGACATGATCTCGAGCGCGCGCACGAGTGCCGAGTGGTCCCATGCCTTGCCGCCGTGCGATGCACACACGCTGAACAGCTGCTGTGCGCTGGCCGTGTGCGGCAGTGCGAGGCCGAGCTTGCGTGCGCCGTCGAGCGCGAGGTTCAGGTCCTTCTGGTGCAGCTCGATGCGGAAGCCCGGATCGAACGTGCGCTTCGTCATCCGCGCGCCGTGCACTTCCAGGATGCGCGATGCGGCGAAGCCGCCCATCAGCGCCTGGCGCACACGCTCCGGATCGGCGCCCGAACGCGCGGCGAACAGCAGCGCTTCGCCGACCGCTTCGATGTTCAGCGCGACGATGATCTGGTTCGCGACCTTGCAGGTCTGGCCCGCGCCGTTGTCGCCGACGAGCGTGATGTTCTTGCCCATCTTCTCGAACAGCGGCTTGGCGCGCTCGAATGCCGCTTCCGGGCCGCCGACCATGATCGTCAGCGACGCTTCGCGTGCGCCGACTTCGCCGCCGGACACCGGTGCGTCGAGGTAGTCGCAGCCGAGGGCGTTGATCTGTTTCGCGAATTCCTGCGTGTCGAGCGGCGAGATCGAGCTCATGTCGATCACGAGCTTGCCGGCCGTCAGGCCCTTCGCGACGCCGTCGTCGGCGAACAGCACGTTACGCACGTCCGGCGTATCCGGCACCATCACGACGATGATGTCCGCGTTCTGCGCGACTTCGGTCGAGTTCGCGACGACCTTTGCGCTCGTGCGCAGGTCGTCGGGGATCGGGAACGCGCCGTTCACGACGAGCTGGTGGTCGCCCTTGAGCAGGTTGCGCGCCATGTGCGCGCCCATGATGCCGAGGCCGATGAAACCGATGGTTGCCATGTAAATGTCTCCTATAGGGCTGAAAACGGGAAGGGCGTGACTCAGGCGGCGCGACGCGCCGAGCCCGGTGCGCAGCCGGCGACGCTTTGCAGCCAGCCGAGGCCTTCCGTCGTGGTGGTGCGGGGCTTGTACTCGCAGCCGACGTAACCGGCATAGCCGAGCCGGTCGAGCAGCGCGAACAGGAACGCGTAGTTGATCTCGCCCGTGCCCGGCTCGTTACGGCCCGGGTTGTCCGCGAGCTGGACGTGGCCGATCGATGCGAGGTTGCGTTCGATCGTCGCGGCCAGTTCGCCTTCCATGCGCTGCATGTGATAGATGTCGTACTGCAGGAACAGGTTGTCCGAGCCGACCGCGCGGATCACGTCGAGCCCTTCCGACGAGCGGTTCAGCGCGAAGCCCGGGATGTCGAAGCAGTTGCACGGCTCGACGAGCAGGCGGATGCCTTCGCGCTTGAGCGCGTCGGCGGCAAAGCGCAGGTTGTCGACGATCGTGACGAAGGTCTTGTCGCGCGCCGTGCTCGCCGACGGGATGCCGACGAGGCAGTTCAGCTGCGGCACCTTCAGCGCCTTCGCGTACTCGATCGCACGGCCGACACCTTCCTGGAATTCGCCGACGCGATCGGGCAGGCACGCGATGCCGCGCTCGCCCTGGTCCCAGTTGCCGGCGGGCAGGTTGTGCAGCACGAGGCGCAGGCGATGCGTCTCGAGCCGCTCGGCGAGTTCCTCTTTCGCGTACGGATACGGGAACAGGAACTCGACGGCGTCGAAGCCCGCGTCGGCGGCCGCCTTGAAGCGGTCGAGGAACGGCACTTCGTTGAACAGCATGGTCAGGTTTGCAGCAAACTTCGGCATGAGCTAAGCCTCTTCGGTCGGTCAGTCAAAAATGTCGTGCGGTTCAGTCGAGCATCGAGATTGCGGTCGGTGCGTGCTCGGCCTTTTCGGCGAGATCCTCGAATTCGTTGATCGCGTCGATTTCGGTGCCCATCGAGATGTTCGTCACGCGCTCGAGGATCACTTCCACGACCACCGGCACGCTGAACTCTTCCGCGAGCGTTTGCGCCTGACGCAGCGCCGGCTCGATCTCTTCCGGCTTGAACACGCGCAGCGCCTTGCAGCCGAGGCCTTCCGCGACGGCCACGTGGTCGACGCCATAGCCGTTCAGTTCCGGTGCGTTCACGTTGTCGAACGCGAGCTGCACGCAGTAGTCCATGTCGAACGCACGCTGCGCCTGGCGGATCAGCCCGAGGTACGAGTTGTTCACGACGACGTGCACGTACGGCAGCTTGAATTGCGCGCCGGCTGCCAGTTCCTCGATCATGAACTGGAAGTCGTAGTCGCCGGACAGCGCGACGATCGGGCGGCTCGGGTCCGCTGCACGCACGCCGAGCGCGGCGGGAATCGTCCAGCCGAGCGGGCCGGCCTGGCCGCAGTTGATCCAGTTACGCGCCTTGAACACGTGCAGGAACTGCGCGGCGGCGATCTGCGACAAGCCGATCGTGCTGACGTAGCACGTATCGCGGCCGAACACCTTGTTCATCTCTTCGTACACGCGCTGCGGCTTGACCGGCACGTTGTCGAAGTGCGTCTTGCGTTGCAGCGTGCGCTTGCGTTCCTGGCAGTCGGCGACCCATGCGCTGCGGTCCTTCAGCTTGCCGGCGGCCTTCCATTCCTGTGCGACGGCGACGAACAGCTCGAGCGCGGCCTTCGCGTCCGACACGATGCCGAGATCCGGGCCGAACACGCGGCCGATCTGCGTCGGCTCGATGTCGACGTGCACGAACTTGCGGCCCTTCGTGTAGACCTCGACGCTGCCCGTGTGGCGGTTCGCCCAGCGGTTGCCGATGCCGAGCACGAAGTCGGACGCGAGCATCGTGGCGTTGCCGTAGCGGTGCGACGTCTGCAGGCCGACCATGCCGGCCATCAGCGGGTGGTCGTCCGGAATCGCGCCCCACGACATCAGCGTCGGGATCACCGGCACGCCGATCGTTTCGGCGAACTGGACGAGCAGGTCTTCGGCCGCTGCGTTGAGCACGCCGCCGCCCGACACGATCAGCGGCTTGTCCGCGTCGTTGAGCATCGTGAGCGCCTTCTCGATCTGCGCGCGGGTGGCCGCGGGCTTGTAGACCGGCAGCGGTTCATACGTGTCGATGTCGAATTCGATTTCGGCGAGCTGCACGTCGATCGGCAGGTCGACCAGCACCGGGCCCGGACGGCCCGAGCGCATCAGGTGGAATGCCTGCTGGAACACGCGCGGCACGAGTGCCGGCTCACGCACGGTGACGGCCCACTTCGTGACGGGCTTCGCGATCGATTCGATGTCGACGGCCTGGAAGTCTTCCTTGTACAGGCGGGCACGCGGTGCCTGGCCCGTGATCGCGAGGATCGGAATCGAGTCGGCCGATGCGGAGTAGAGGCCTGTGATCATGTCGGTGCCGGCGGGGCCCGACGTGCCGATGCACACGCCGATGTTGCCCGGGGCGGCACGCGTGAAGCCTTCGGCCATGTGCGACGCGCCTTCGACGTGGCGTGCCAGCACGTGGCTGATGCCACCCGACTTGCGCATGGCGGAGTAGAACGGGTTGATCGCTGCGCCCGGCACGCCGAACGCGGTCTGGATGCCTTCTTTCTCGAGCACGAGCACAGCTGCGTCGACGGCTCTCATCTTGGCCATGAATGTCTCCTTGAATGGGGTGGATCTTGCAAATGGGTCTGTTGAGGACACTTTAGGGATGCAGGAAAGGTTTGATAAGATCAGCCGGAGTCGCTTTTTTCGAAACTAAAAGTATGGAATGACGGCCGGGCGGGGCTTTCCGCCGGTGCCGGAACAGAGACGGAGACAGGAGATGGATCGCTTCAAGCAGATCGAGACGTTCGTGCGGGTGGCCGATGCCGGCAGCCTCGCGGCGGCGGCGCTCGAGGAGGGCGTGTCGCCGGTGGTGCTCGGGCGGCGCATCGACGCGCTCGAAAAGCGTCTTGGCGTGAAGCTGATGTACCGCTCGACGCGGCGGCTGGTGGTCAGCGAGGAGGGCGCCGCGTTCCTCGAGCGCTGCCGCGGCCTCCTGTCCGAATGGGACCAGGCCGAGAACGAGCTGGCCGCCGGGCGGCGGGCGGTCAGCGGGCACCTGATCGTGTCCGCACCGGCTGCGTTCGGGCGCAAGCACGTCGCGCCGCACGCCCCCGGCTTTCTGGTCGACAAGCCCGAGATGCAGCTGTCGTTCAACCTGACCGACCGCGTCGTCGATCTCGTGCGCGAGGGCTACGACCTGTCGATCCGGATCGGCGGGGCCGTCGATCCGAACTTCGTCGCGGTGAAGCTCGCGTCGAACCGGCGAGTCGTATGCGGCACGCCCGAGTATTTCCGCCGGCACGGCCGGCCGAAGTCGCTCGACGATCTGCTCAAGCACAACTGCCTGGCGTTCAACCTGCAGGGCGGGCAGAACCGCGGCTGGTATTTCCAGCGCCACGGCAAGATCGCGACGATGCGCGTGGCCGGCAATCTCGACTGCAACGACGGCGAGCTGCTGCACCGCTGGGTCGCCGAGGGTCTCGGGCTCGGCTGGCGCTCGACGTGGGAAATCGCCGCGCAGCTCGAGACGGGCGCGCTCGAGACCGTGCTCGACGAGTATGCGCTGCCCGACTACGACATCCTCGCGGTCTACCCGCAGCAGCGCTACGTGCCGGCGCGCGTGCGCTACTTCATCGACTACCTGCGCGCCGCTTACGCGAGCCCCGGCTACTGGAGCACCACGCCGTAACCGGCGCGGACGGCCCGGCCACCGGGCTGTTCGACGATTTATTTACGCTTCGGGCGCGCGGCGCGGGAATAAACTCGACGCAACGACGGTAAGGTCATCGAGCGCGCACGTTGCCGGTCTGTCCGGGCACCGTGCCCGGAACGGGCGCGGCTTCGGCCGCCGGGACCAGGGAGGCCATGTGGGGCAAGCCGGACAGGCAGTCGATGAGCGGTCGGCGGACGACGCGGTTGCGCGCGGCGAGCGGTTTCGCGTGCTCGTGCTGCCGCATCTCGACGCCGCGTACAACCTCGCGCGCTGGCTGAGCGGCAGCGCCGGCGATGCGGACGACGTCGTCCAGGACGCGTGCATGCGCGCGCTGCGCTTCGTCGATTCGTGTCGCGGCGACAACGCGCGGCCGTGGCTGCTGACGATCGTGCGCCACACCTGGTACACCGAGTGGAGGCGCCGCACGCATGCGCACGAGGTTGCGCTGCCCGACACGCTCGACGACACCGACGTGCCCGACGACTGGCAACCGGCGACCGACGATCCGCTCGCGCACCTGCTGCGCGGCGAGAACGTGCGGCTCGTGAATGAAGCGCTCGCGAAGCTGCCGCCCGAATACCGCGAGGTGCTCGTGCTGCGCGAGATGGAGGACCTGAGTTACCGCGAGATTGCGGCGATCGCGGACGTGCCGGTCGGCACGGTGATGTCGCGGCTCGCACGCGGCCGGCGCAAGCTTGCCGCGCTGCTGGGTGGCCCGCCGGCACCGGCGGCCGAAGGCAGGCCGGGCCGTACGCCGGCTGGCGGAACCGCATCGGAGGCTATCGATGGACTGTAACGAAGCGCGAGCGTTGCTGGACGCGGACGTCGACCGCGAGCTGTCGGCGCCCGATGCGTTGCGGGTCCAGCAGCATGTCGAAGGGTGCGAAGCGTGCCGCCGTGAACGCGCGCGGATCGTCACGCTGGTGCAGGCCGTGCGTCAGGCCGACTATCACCGTGCGCCGGATGCGTTGCGGGCCCGCATTCTCGCGAGCCTGCCGGCCGCGGCCGATGCGCCCGTGCGCGAACCCGCGCGGGCGGAGCCGCAGCCCGAACCGCGGTCACAGCCGCAGGCGCAGCCGCGTCCGCGTGGTCGCCGCTGGTTCTCGTGGCTGACCGATCAAGGCGGGTCGGCACGCCCGGCGTCGGCCGGCACGGGGCCGCGGGTCGCCGCGCTGCCGGGACTCGGCTGGGGCGTCGCGCTGCTGGTGGCGGTTGCCGCGGCGGGCGGGATGGCATTGTCGGCGCGTCACGCCGACACCGACCGCACGGTCGACGAACTCGTGTCGAGCCATGTGCGGGCCGACCTGTCGGCGCGCGACATCGACGTGATCTCGACCGATCGGCACACGGTCAAGCCGTGGTTCAACGGCCGGATCGACTATGCGCCGCCGGTCGAGGATCTTGCGACGGACGGCTTCGCGCTGGTCGGCGGCCGGCTCGACTACGTCGGGCGGCGTCGCGTCGCGGTGCTCGTCTACCGTTACCGGCAGCACGTGATCGACGTCTACGTGCGGCCGGCCGGGGAAGGGCCGGGGGCGCCGTACTCGACCGTGTCGCAGGGTTATGCGCTCGACCGCTGGGACGCGGCCGGGATGACGTGGTGGGCCGTGACCGATGCCGAGCCGTCGGCGCTCGCGGCGTTCAGGACCGCGCTCGATGCGCGGCTCGGCGTCACGCGCACCGAGTGACGGCATGGCGGCGCGGGCTGCGGGCCCGCCGCGCATCTCTGTTCCGACCCTGACCGGGAAAACGGGCCGAAAGGTGGCCCGCTTGCCGGGCGCCCCCTTCAAGTCTTTGAAAACACGGCCGAATCCGCACGCGAATCGTCGATTGGTCTTGCATGCGCCCCGTATCCGGGTTAGAATCTTCGGCTTCTCACTTGCCACACCGGTTCAGACGCCCGGGTGGCTTTAATCCACAAGGAGTGTGTAATGCGTCATTACGAAATCGTATTCATCGTGCACCCCGATCAAAGCGAGCAAGTGCCCGCGATGATCGAGCGTTACAAGACCACGATCACGTCGCACGGCGGTCAGATCCACCGTGTCGAAGACTGGGGCCGTCGCCAACTGGCCTACATGATCGAGAAACTCGCGAAGGCTCACTACGTCTGCATGAACATCGAGTGCGACCAGACGACGCTCGACGAACTCGAACACGCGTTCAAGTTCAACGACGCCGTGCTGCGTCACCTCATCGTCAAGATGAAGAAGGCCGAAACCGGCCCGTCGCCGATGATGAAGGAAGTTCAGCGCGAAGAAGCCAAGAAGGCGGCTGCAGCTCAGCCGACCGAAGCGCAGGCTTAAGTTCGTCATTCATTAAGCCATCAAGGAGCGCGTCACTCACGTGAACAGGTTGCAATTGACGGCAAGCGTCGTCGAACGCGCGCCGGTGCGATATACGCCGGCTGGTGTTCCGATCGCAAGCGCCACATTGCATCACCGCACGGAAGTCGTCGAAGCAGGCATTCCCCGTCAGGTCGAAATGACGATCGAGGCGGTGGCGGCCGGTGAGGCGAGCGGCAAGCTGGAAAGTCGTGAAATGGGCGTCGAAACGCTGTTCACGGGCTTCCTGGCAAAGAAAAGCCGCAACGCGAGAACCTTGGTGTTTCACATCACAGCATTGCAGGACATTGGAAAGGACTGAAATCATGCCCCGCCCGACTGGTAAGAAATTCGACAAGCGTCGTCAGCAACAAAACCCGCTCTTCAAGCGCAAGAAGTTCTGCCGTTTCACGGCTGCAGGCGTCGAGCAGATCGACTACAAGGACACGGAAACGCTGAAGGACTTCATCGGCGAAAACGGCAAGATCACGCCGGCTCGTCTGACGGGTACGAAGGCGCACTATCAGCGTCAGCTGGATACGGCCATCAAGCGTGCGCGTTTCCTCGCGCTGCTGCCGTACACCGATCAGCACAAGGCGTAATCAGGCGACGCAATAAGGAGAATTCGAATGCAAATCATTCTGTTGGAAAAAGTCGCCAATCTGGGTAACCTCGGCGACATCGTCAAGGTCAAGGACGGTTACGCTCGCAACTTCCTGATCCCGAACCGCAAGGCTCGCCGTGCAACGAAGGAAGCGATCGCCGAATTCGAAGTTCGCCGCGCTGAACTCGAAAAGATCGCCGCTGAAAAGCTGGCAGCATCGCAGGCAGTCGGCGAGAAGCTGAACGGCCAGTCGTTCGAAATCACGCAGAAGTCGGGCGTTGACGGCCGTCTGTTCGGCTCGGTCACGAACGGCGACGTCGCGGAACTGCTGAAGAAGGCAGGTTTCGAAGTCGAGAAGCTGCAAGTTCGCATGCCGGAAGGCCCGCTGAAGATGATCGGCGAGCACAGCGTCCAGGTTGCGCTGCATACGGACGTCGTCGTCGACATCACGATCAACGTGATCGGCGACCACGCGTAAGCGTACGCAAGCTTTCCGGGCGGCTTCCGCCGTCCGGACAAGGGCAGGCGCCCGGGCAACCGGGGCCTGCCTTTTTTATTGCCCGCTCGCTGGTGGCCGGTATGGCGCCGTCCTGTGTAATTCGCGATAATCCCAACCCATGAACGCGCCGCAAGATCCTCAAATCGAATCGCTGAAAGTCCCGCCGCATTCGGTCGAAGCCGAGCAGTCGGTGCTCGGCGGCCTGTTGCTCGACAACGCGGCCTGGGACCGGATTGCCGACTTCCTGTCGCAGGGCGACTTCTACCGCTATGACCACCGGATCATCTACGAGCACATCGGCCGCCTGATCGCGTCGACGCGCCCGGCCGACGTCGTGACCGTGTACGAAGCGCTGACCACGTCCGGCAAGGCCGACGACGTCGGCGGGCTCGCGTACCTGAATGCCCTCGCACAGAACACGCCGAGCGCGGCGAACATCCGCCGCTATGCGGAAATCGTGCGCGACCGCGCGGTGCTGCGCCGGCTCGTGTCGGTCGCCGACGAAATCTCGGCCGATGCGTTCAACCCGCAAGGCAAGGAAGTCCGTCAGCTGCTCGACGAGGCCGAGTCGAAGGTGTTCTCGATCGCCGAGGATGGCGCGCGCGGCAACCAGGGCTTCCTCGAGATCGGTCCGCTGCTCACGCAGGTCGTCGAGCGCATCGATACGCTGTACCACACGGCAAATCCGAGTGACGTCACGGGCACCCCGACGGGCTTCGTCGACCTCGACCGGATGACGTCCGGGATGCACGGTGGCGAACTGATCATCGTCGCAGGGCGTCCGTCGATGGGTAAGACCGCGTTCTCGATGAACATCGGCGAATACGTGGCGGTCGAGTACGGGCTGCCGGTCGCGGTGTTCTCGATGGAAATGCCGGGCACCCAGCTCGTGATGCGTATGCTCGGCTCGATCGGCCGGCTCGACCAGCACCGGATGCGGACGGGGCGCCTGACGGACGAGGATTGGCCGAAGCTGACGCACGCGGTGCAGAAGATGAGCGAGGCACAGCTCTTCATCGACGAAACCGGTGGCCTGAACCCGATGGAATTGCGCTCGCGCGCGCGGCGTCTTGCGCGGCAATGCGGCAAGCTCGGCCTGATCATCGTCGACTACCTGCAGCTGATGTCGGGTTCGTCGCAGGGCGAGAACCGCGCGACCGAAATCTCGGAAATCTCGCGATCGCTGAAGAGTCTCGCGAAGGAACTGGACGTGCCGGTGATCGCGCTGTCGCAGCTGAACCGCGGCCTCGAGCAGCGTCCGAACAAGCGTCCGGTGATGTCGGATTTGCGTGAATCAGGCGCAATCGAACAGGACGCGGACGTGATCCTGTTCATCTACCGCGACGAAGTCTACAACCCGGACAGCCCCGACAAGGGCACGGCCGAGATCATCATCGGCAAGCAGCGTAACGGCCCGATCGGCCCCGTTCGCCTCACGTTCCTGGGGCAATACACGAAGTTCGACAACTTTGCAGGGGCGCAGACGTTCTACGGCGAGTAACGCCGGTTTGTAAAGCCCTAAATCGCCAAACGTTGTATCCAATCCCGGCGCGCGCATGTGCGCGCGTCGCGGCACGACCGAATAACGGTACAATGTCGCCCGTTTTCGTGACAGTAGTTTGACAATCTCTCAGGAATCCCATGTTCGGTCGATTCATGCCCACCGAGGGCAAGTTCTTTGAACTCTTCAATGCGCACGCGAAGTACATCGTTTCCGGTGGCCGCGAGCTCGAACTGCTGATCGACAATCTCGCCGACGCCGAGATTCACAAGCAAAACGTGCAAACCGCCGAGAAGGCCGCCGACAAGCTCACGCACGAAGCGATCGATCTGCTGCACAAGACTTTCATCACGCCGCTCGATCGCGACGAGATCCACAAGCTGATCACGACGATGGACGACATCCTCGACCTGATGGAGGACGTCGCGACGGCCGTGTCGCTGTACGACGTGCGTGCCGTCACGTCGGAAGCGAGCCAGCTCGCGCACATCGTCACGCAGTCGGCCCAGCACGTTCAGCAGGCCGTTGCGATGCTGTCCGACATGAAGCAGTCGGCGCAGATCCTCAAGCAGTGCGAGGAGATCGACCGCTGGGAGTCGGAAGCCGATCGCGTGCTGCGCGCGGCGATGTCGAAGCTGTTCCGCGAGGAAGACGACGTGAAGACGCTCATCAAGCTGAAGGCGATCTACGAGCTGCTCGAAGAGATCACCGACAAGTGCGAGGACGTCGCGAACATCATCGAAGGCATCGTGCTGGAAAACGCCTGAGCGGACCACGATGCATTCGATACAACTCGCCCTATGGATGGTCGCGACGCTGGTGCTCGTCGCGCTCGTATTCGACTTCATGAACGGCTTTCACGACGCGGCGAACTCGATCGCCACCGTCGTGTCCACCGGGGTGCTGAAACCCCAGCAGGCCGTCGTGTTCGCGGCGGCGTTCAACGTCATCGCGTATTTCATCTTTCACCTGAAAGTCGCGCAGACCGTCGGTAAAGGCACGATCGATCCCGAGATCGTCGACCACTACGTCGTGTTCGGTGCGCTCGTCGGTGCGATCGGCTGGAACGTGATCACGTGGTACTACGGGATCCCGTCGAGCTCGTCGCATGCGCTGATCGGCGGCCTCGTCGGCGCGGCGCTCGCCAAGTCGGGCTGGAGCTCGCTGAACATCGACGGGCTGCTGAAGACCATCGCGTTCATCTTCATCTCGCCGCTGCTCGGCTTCATCCTCGGCTCGCTGTTCATGCTCGGCGTGTCGTGGCTGTATTTCCGTACCGCGCCCAGCAAGGTCGACCGGCGCTTCCGCCGGCTGCAGCTGCTGTCGGCCGGGCTGTACAGCCTCGGCCACGGCGGCAACGACGCGCAGAAGACGATCGGCATCATCTGGATGCTGCTGATCGCGTCGGGCTATGCGTCGGCGACCGCCGATGCACCGCCGGCGTGGGTGATCGGCGCGTGCTACCTGTCGATGGGCCTCGGTACGCTGTTCGGCGGCTGGCGCATCGTGCGCACGATGGGCCAGAAGATCACGAAGCTCAAGCCGGTCGGTGGCTTCTGTGCGGAAACCGGCGGTGCGATGACGCTGTTCCTCGCGTCGTTCCTCGGCATTCCTGTGTCGACCACGCACACGATCACCGGCGCGATCGTCGGCGTCGGCGCGACGCAGAAGCTGTCGGCCGTGCGCTGGGGTGTGGCCGGCAACATCGTGTGGGCGTGGGTGCTGACGCTGCCCGCGGCTGCGTTGTTCGCGGCCGGTGGATGGTGGCTCGGTCACCAGATCTTCTGATCGCCGATTCGATACTGTCGAACGGACATGAAATGCGCCGCAAGCCGAAAGGCTGCGGCGCATTTTCTTTTGGGGTGCGGGAAGGTGCGGCGAAGAGCGGCTGCGGTCGCGGGTGGCCGCAGGCGAGGGCGAAGCGGGCTAGTAACTTCCGTTCGCGAACCGGGCAATCGGATCGTCAGCGGTGGCGGTGCGCGGGCTGGCGGGCGCGGATTGGGTCGACGCACGTAGTACCTGAACGGGGGCGGGCTCGACACTGCGCGGTGACGCCGCGGCGGCGGCGGACGGCGGCTCCGCATCGAAAGCAGCAGCCTGGGCGGCAGTCAGCGCCGTCGTCGGAATCTGTGTGCCGGCCTCAGCCGGGCCGGCCGGTGCGGCATTCGCCGTCATCGCGGCGCTGCCCGTACCGTCATTCACGGACGTAGCCTGCTGCTGGGCCGCCTGCATGCGCGGCGGCGGTGGTTCATACGGGTCGGCCGACGCGGCTGCGGGGGCAACCGCTGCGGTCGATACGACCTGCGGGGACGGCATGACCGGTGCAGGTGCCTGGGTCGCAGCAGCTTGCGACGACGTATAGGCCGGCTGCCGCGGCGCGGCGGCAGTCACGACCACCGGGGCGGGCGCCACGACGGGCGCGCTGCGCGGCTCGTCACGCTTGGCTTCATAGGTCGGCGCATCGAACGGCGTAGGCGCCCCGCGCGGCGGCACGACGCGGCGAATGCCGTCGAAACGCTTGGCCCAGTAAGGATTCGTCAGGTAGTCGAGCCGCACGGTGCCGCCCGTCGACGGTGCGTTGACGAAGCGCAGCTTGCCGACATAGATGCCGACGTGCGAATGCGGCCGCCCGGTCGTATTGAAGAAGATCAGGTCGCCCGGCGCGATCTGGTCGGGATCGATCGACACGCCGCGGCCGCTCATGTCGGCCGTCGTGCGCGGCAGGTTCACGTCGGCCGCACGGCCGATCACGTAGCGCACGAGCCCGCTGCAGTCGAAGCCGCTGGTCGGCGTGTTGCCGCCCCAGCGATACGGGACGCCGACGAGGCTCATCGCCTGGATCGAGATTTCTTCCTGGCCGACGCTGTGATCGACGAACTTCGGGAAATTGGCGGGGGCGGGGAATGCGCGCGGTGTCGTGATCTTCATGCCCGAGGCGGGGCGCGATGCCGACTGCGGCGGCACGCTGGAGCAGGCCGCAAGCAGTGAAACGACAGCAACGGGAACCCAGATTCGAAGCATGGCAAGGCGGGCAAGCGCGGCGCGCTCGCGAATCGTATGACAACAGACAGACCCGATGGTAGACGCTCCGGCGGGGCTTAAGCAACCATTCTTGAGAATTTACTTGAAGTTTCGCGCGTAAACCGGGTTGTTGCGTGACGATGTGTTACTTGCGTTTTCGACCCCAAATAAAAACGGCGCTCCGGAAAGGAGCGCCGCTTTGCGTTGCGTCGAAGCCGGCCGACGGGCCGGCCTGTCGCGTTACAGGATGTCCGACGCGTAGTCGGCGAGTCGCGAGCGTTCGCCGCGTGCGAGCGTCACGTGGCCGCTGTGGCCCCAGCCCTTGAAGCGGTCGACGACGTACGTGAGCCCCGAGCTGCCTTCGGTCAGGTAAGGCGTGTCGATCTGCGCGATGTTGCCGAGGCACACGATCTTCGTGCCCGGGCCCGCGCGCGTGACGAGCGTCTTCATCTGCTTCGGCGTCAGGTTCTGCGCTTCGTCGATGATCAGGTACTTGTCGACGAACGTACGGCCGCGCATGAAGTTCATGCTCTTCACCTTCAGGCGCGAACGGATCAGCTCCTGCGTTGCGGCACGGCCCCATTCGCCGGCAGCGTCGTCGGTCTTCTGCAGCACTTCGAGGTTGTCGTCGAATGCGCCCATCCACGGCTGCATCTTCTCTTCCTCGGTACCGGGCAGGAAACCGATGTCCTCGCCGACAGGCACGGTCGCGCGCGTCACGATGATCTCGTTGTAGCGCTTGTCGTCGAGCACCTGCGCGAGGCCGGCCGCGAGCGCGACGAGCGTCTTGCCGGTACCGGCCTGGCCGAGCAGCGTGACGAAGTCGATCTCGGGGTTCATCAGCAGGTTCAGCGCGAAATTCTGCTCGCGGTTGCGCGCGGTGATGCCCCACACGTTGTTCTTGTGGTGGCTGTAGTCGCGCAGCGTCTGCAGCAGCGCCGTCTTGCCGTTCAGTTCGCGGACGATCGCATGGAACGTCGGCTCGCCGTTCTGCGGCTCGAGATAGACGAACTCGTTGACGAGCATCGACGCGACGAGCGGGCCGGTCACGCGGTAGTACGTGGTGCCCGTCTTCGTGTCCTGCCAGCTCTCCATGCCCTTCGCATGCTTGGTCCAGAAGTCCTGCGGCAGTTCGCGTACGCCGTTGTACAGGAGATCCGAATCCTCGAGTACCTGGTCGTTGAAGTAGTCTTCCGCGGGCAGGCCGAGCGCGTGCGCCTTGATCCGCATGTTGATGTCTTTCGACACCAGCACGACCTGGCGATCGGGACGGTCGCGCTGCAGCGCGCGCACGACGCCGAGGATCTGGTTGTCGGCCTTGCCTTCAGGCAAACCTTCGACGGGCGCGATGTCGGCGAGCTTCGTCTGGAAGTACAGGCGGCCGAGCGCCTCGCGGCTGCCGAGGCGCGACAGCGGAATGCCGGCCGTGATCGCGCCGGCATCGGCGACGAGCGCGTCGAGCGTGCGGCTGACCTGGCGTGCGTTGCGCGCGACTTCGGACATCCCCTTCTTGTGGTTGTCGAGTTCCTCGAGCGTCATCATCGGCAGATAGACGTCGTGTTCCTCGAAGCGGAAGAGGCTGCTCGGGTCGTGCATCAGCACGTTGGTGTCGAGCACGAACAGTTTCTGCAGTTCGGCTTCGGCGGGCTTGCGGCTGCGCGACTTCGTCGCGGCGCCGGTATCGCGCGCGGGTGCGGCGGCCGGTTTGTCGGCAGCCGGTTTATCGTTGCGTGCAACGACCGGTGCCGCGGGTTCGGCGGGCGCCGGCATCGGCTGCAGCAGTGCAGCCGTCTGTTTCGTCTTGCGGCCACGTGCGGGTGTGCTTGCGGCATCTTGCGTCGAAGACGCGACGGCGCGCAGTGGCGCTGCCGTGTTCGCGGCTTCGGTCATCGGTTGGGCCACGCTCGCCGGACCAAAGTCACCGGCTGTGGATGCGTCCCCTTCGGCGGATTTCTTCGCGGCTTTCGCGGGCCGCGCTTTCGCCTTGTATTCGTCGGGCGGCAGCAGGCTGCCGAGCTTGCTGGGGGGAGTAGGCAAAGGCATGGTGTCCCTCGGGAGGAATCGTGTCGCATGGCGTGCGCCGCTGATCGCATCCTGCGTGACGTAGACGCATGCAGTTTGCGCGCGGTGGCGCACAGGAAGTTCGTCTAGCCGGTTCGCCTAAGTGTCGATCAGCTCCTTGACGCGGTGAGGGCCGGACCGAGGGCCGGCGCGCAATCCATAAAAAAAGCCGCTGCCTCGTCGATAGAGGCATGCGGCTCGGCTGATACCGTCGTAATGCGCGTCAGGTGCCGGCAAGCATCGCAACGAGCACCGGCGCAGCTACGAGAAATATGGGGCGAACTGGCATTCATTGCGGCCCAATATAACGCGCCTCAAAGCGCTTGTACAGCACTTAGCACGTCGTCCACATGGCCCGGTACCTTGATGCCGCGCCATGCCTGGCGAAGCACGCCGTCGGCGTCGATCAGGAACGTCGAGCGCTCGATTCCGCGCACTTCCTTGCCATACATTTTCTTCATCTTGATGACATCGAACAGCGCGCACAGCGCTTCGTCGGCATCGGAAATCAGCGGGAACGGCAGCTCGAGCTTTGCCTTGAAATTGTCATGCGAGCGCAGGCTGTCGCGCGACACGCCGATGACTTCCGCACCGGCTTTCTTGAACTTCGGATAGAGATCGCGGAACTGCAGCCCTTCGGTCGTGCAGCCCGGCGTGTTGTCCTTCGGATAGAAGTACAGCACGAGTTTCTTGCCCTTCAGGTCGGACAGCGAAATGTCGCCGCCCGTAGCCGGTGCGGTGAAATCGGGAACTTGACGGTCAACTTCGACGGACACGTGTTTCTCCTGTTGTTATGGAAAGGCGCCGCTGCGGCGGCGCGGTTCGGCAGGGCGTCGCGGCAGCGCGCCGCAAGGGCGGAGCGGGCGACGCCGGCTCGTGCGAACTCAGTCGGGCTGGACGATCAGTTCGCCGGAGCGGCCGGGGATTTCGCCCCACGTGACAGGGTACGATGGCAGCGAGTCGCGGTCCAGCGTCGCGTGGTAGTCGCCCATCGTCGCAAACGTGTGGCCTTGCGCGCGCCAGCCGGCGAGCAGTTGCTCGAACACGGGCGCGAGCTTCTGGCCTTCCAGTTCCGCATGCAGCGTGAACACCTGGTCGTGCGGATTGGTTTCGGTGAACTTGAGGATGTGCGCGGCGACGTTGTGCGTGTCGACGCCGTCGATGCCGAGCACTTCGTCGAGCGTCGGCAGCGTGGTGGGCATCTGCACGTGCGACAGCGTGCGGCCGTTGACGACGGGCAGGTACGGCGAATGGCCGCGGCCGTCGGATGCGTAGCGCATCCCCCATGCGTCGATCTGCTCGAATGCGGAATCGTTCATCTGCCAGCCGGCCGCGCCGTGCGTGACGGGCGGCGCGCCGAAGACCTCGATGAAGCGCGCGTGACTCTTCTGCATTTCATGCGCGGTCCAGTCGCGATCACGCACGCGGACGTTGTCCTGCCAGTACACGTGATCCCACGTGTGGATTCCGCATTCGAAGCCGGCCTCGTGAATCGCGCGCATGTCGGCGATCGCACGGCGGCCGATGTCGGGGCCCGGCAGCAGCACGCCGTACATCAGCTGCTTCACGCCGTAGTGCTCGACCACCGACGTGCGCGACACTTTCTTCAGGAAGCCGGGGCGGAACACGCGCCGCAGCGCCCAGCCCGTGTGATCGGGCCCGAGGCTGAAGAGGAAGGTCGCGCGCGCACTGAAGCGGTCGAAGATGCGCGCGAGGTTCGGCACGCCTTCGCGCGTGCCGCGCAGCGTGTCGACGTCGATCTTGAGGACGATGCGAGCCAAGCGAACGTCCCGATCAGCCTTGCTGTTCGACGAGCGCGCGCGCGTCGGCGACGTGGCCGCGATACGCTTCGAAGATGTTGCGCAGCGCGTCGTCGAACGTCGCTTGCGGCGCCCAGCCGAGTTCCTGCATCGTGTTGTCGATCTTCGGCACGCGGTTCTGCACGTCCTGGTAGCCGTTGCCGTAGTAGGCGCCGGACGTCGTTTCGACGAGCTTCACCTGCTTGGCCGAATCCGCGTACTCGGGGAATTCCGCTGCCAGTTCGAGCATCTTGTGCGCGAGTTCGCGAACCGAGAAGTTGTTCTTCGGATTCCCGATGTTGTAGATCTTGCCCGACGCGACGCCGTCCTTGTTATCGATGATCTTCATCAGCGCGCTGATGCCGTCGCCGATGTCGGTGAATGCGCGCTTCTGCGAGCCGCCGTCGACGAGGCTGATGTTCTCGCCGCGCACGATGTGGCCGAGGAACTGCGTGACCACGCGCGAGCTGCCTTCCTTCGGCGTGTAGATCGAGTCGAGGCCCGGGCCGATCCAGTTGAACGGGCGGAACAGCGTGAAGTTCAGGCCTTCCATCCCGTAGCCCCAGATCACGCGGTCCATCAGCTGCTTCGAGCACGCGTAGATCCAGCGCGGCTTGTTGATCGGGCCGTAGGTGAGGGCCGATGCATCCGGGTCGAACTGCTCGTCCGAGCACATGCCGTAGACCTCGGAGGTCGACGGGAACACGAGGTGCTTGCCGTACTTGACGGCCGAACGCACGATCGGCAGGTTCGCCTCGAAGTCGAGTTCGAACACGCGCAGCGGCTGCTGGACGTAGGTGGCGGGCGTCGCGATCGCGACGAGCGGCAGGATTACGTCGCACTTCTTCACGTGATACTCGACCCACTCCTTGTTGATCGTGATGTCGCCTTCGAAGAAATGCATCCGCTCGTGGTTGACGAGGTCACCCAGCCGATCGGTCTGCATGTCCATGCCGAACACTTCCCAATCGGTGGTTTCAAGAATGCGCTTCGACAGGTGATGGCCGATGAAGCCGTTCACACCCAGGATCAGGACTTTTTTTGCTTTCATGAATGACGGGAAGAATGAATGAACTGCGCGAATTCCGCGGGCGTCACGACGGTTTCGCTGCCGTCCCGCTGCTGCCACAGCTCGAGAATGGATAGGGCGCGGCTGTCGCCGCAGACGCCGAATAGCGCATTATCGCTTACGTGCAGGCCGGGCGGCAAATCTGCCGCGGCGGCCGCTGCCGCGCTGCCGGGCGCCGCCAGGCGCGCGCGCGCGATCACGAAACGCGTGCCGCCGACGTCCGTGAACGCGCCCGGATACGGGGGCGCGACCGCGCGCACCAGGTTGTAGACCTGCGCGGCCGGCTTCGACCAGTCGACGCGGCCGTCCTCGGGTTTGCGCCCGCCGTAGTAGCTGCCGGTGGCAAGGTCATTGGGCAGGTGCGCCGCTTCGCCCGCGAGCAGCGCGGGAAGCACGCGCCAGAGCGTCTGCTCGGCGGCGACGGTGACCTTGTCGAACACCTGCGTGGCCGTGTCGTCCGGCAGGATCGGCACCGCGGTCTGGCCAATGATCGCGCCCGCGTCGGGCTTCGCGGCCATCTCGTGCAGCGTCGCGCCGGTTTCGGTTTCGCCGTTCAGCACCGCCCAGTTGGTCGGTACCCGACCCCGGTATTTCGGCAGCAGCGAACCGTGCATGTTGTACGCACCCTTCGGCGCGATCGCGAGCAGGTCCACCGGCAGCATGTGCCGGTAGTAGAACGAGAAGATGAAGTCCGGCTGCGCGTCGGATACCGCGCGGCGCAGCGCCGGATCGGCGGGATCCGACGGCGTGAGCACCGGGATGCCGTGCTCGGTCGCGACGGATGCGACGCTGCCGAACCAGATGTTCTCGTTCGGGTTGTCCTCGTGCGTGACGACGAGCGCGACGTCGACGCCGCGCGCGAGCAGCACCTGCAGGCACCGCACGCCGACGTTGTGATACGCGAAGACGACTGCGCGCGGCTTCATTGCGCGGCCCCCGTGCGGTTCGCGCCGGCCGGCACCGCCGGCACGCCGTCGTGCTGCTCGAGCACGGCCTGGATCAGGTAGCGCGGCCGTGCACGCACCTGCTGGTAGATGCGGCCGACGTATTCGCCGAGCAGGCCGAGCGCGAAGATGATCACGCCGAGCAGGAAGAACGTGATCGCGAACAGCGTGAACACGCCTTGCACTTCCGCGCCGACGATGAAGCGTCGCACGAGCAGCAGCACGAACAGGGCGGCGGAGCCGAGCGACAGGATCACGCCGATGAACGACAGCCACTGCAGCGGCACGACCGAGAAGCCCGTCACGAGGTCGAAGTTCAGCCGGATCAGGCTGTACAGCGAGTACTTCGACTCGCCGGCGAAGCGCTCCTCGTGCGCGACCTCGATTTCGGTCGGTTTCTGCGCGAACGTATAGGCGAGTGCGGGGATGAACGTGTTGACTTCGCCGCACACGTTGATCGTGTCGATGATGCGGCGGCTGTACGCGCGCAGCATGCAGCCCTGGTCGGTCATCTTGATGCGGGTGATGCGCTCGCGCAGGCGGTTCATCATCTGCGACGCCTTGCGCCGCCACAGGCTGTCCTGGCGCTGCTTGCGGATCGAGCCGACATAGTCGTAGCCCTCGCGCATCTTCGCGATCAGCTTGCCGATTTCCTCGGGCGGGTTCTGCAGGTCGGCGTCGAGCGTGATGACGATCTCGCCGCGCGATTGCGCGAAGCCGGCGAGGATCGCCATGTGCTGGCCGTAGTTGCCGTTGAGCAGCACGATGCGCGTCGTGTCGGGACGTACGTGGAACTGATCGGCGAGCATCGCGGCCGAGCGGTCGCGGCTGCCGTCGTTGATCAGGATCACTTCGTACGACGTGTCGAGTGCGTCGAGCGCCGGATACAGCCGCGCGAACAGCGCGGCGAGGCCGTCTTCCTCGTTGTACACGGGGATGATGACCGAAACTTCGGGCTGCCCGGCGACCGGATGCCCGGCGCGTGCTTCAAGGTGACTCATGTACGCTTATTTTCCGTATTGTTCGCAAATCTGGTTGATGGCGTCGACTACGCGACGCACGTCGCCTTCCGTCATCTGCGTGAAGAGCGGCAGCGTGACGGTCGACGCGCCGTACCGTTCGGCGTGGGGGAACATGCCCTCCTTGAAGCCGCGCGCACGGTACAGCGTGAAAAGATGGATCGCCGGGTAGTGGATGCCCGTGCCGATGCCGCGTTCCTTCAGTTGCGCCATGAATTCGGCGCGCGTGATCGTCAGCCGCTCGAGCGGCAGCGTGATCAGGAACATGTGCCAGTTGCTGTTCTCGAAGTCGGCAACCGGCAGGCCGACGCCGAGCTTCACGGCCGCGCTGCCGTCGAACGCGGCGAAATACGCCCGTGCGAGCGCGCGGCGCTGCGCGGTGAAGCGGTCGATGTGCGGCAGCTGGCCGAGGCCGACACGTGCGGCGACGTCGGTCAGGTTGTACTTGCCGCCGAGCACGTCGCAGTCCATCCCGTCGAAGCCCGTGCGCGTGATGCCCTGCAGCCGGTACTTCTGCGCGAGCGTCGCTTCTTCCTCGTTGTTCAGCACGAGTGCGCCGCCTTCGATCGTCGTCAGGTTCTTGTTCGCGTGGAAGCTGAACGACACGATGTCGCCGATCGCGCCGATGCGCTTGCCGTTCCACGTCGAGCCGAATGCCTGCGCCGCATCCTCGATCACGCGCAGCTTGTGCGCGCGTGCGATCGCGTACAGACGGTCCATGTCGACCGGCAGGCCGGACAGGAACACGGGGATGATCGCCTTCGTGCGCGGCGTGATCGCCTGCTCGAGCTTGTCGAGGTCGATGTTGCGCGTGACAGGATCGATGTCGGCGAACACGGGCGTCGCGCCGGTCTCGATGATCACGTTGCTGGTCGAGACCCACGACGCCGGCGTTGTGATCACCTCGTCGCCGGCACCGACGCCCGCGATGCGCAGGCCGATCTCGAGCGTGCAGGTGCCCGAGTTGAACGCGCGGACCGGACGGCCGCCGCAGTACTCGGACAGCGCCGCTTCGAATTTCTGGCTCTGCGGGCCGGTGGTGATCCAGCCCGAGCGCAGCACTTCGACGACGCCCTGGATGGTTTCCTCATCGATCTCGGGGCGGGTGAACGGCAGAAACGGAGCGGTAGTCTGGCTCATGAACGCGTTGGCCTGTAATGGCGTGTAATAAAAGGGTCGGGCGATCCCGGCCGAAACCGGCATTAAACACCGGTTGGCGGAATCGCACCGTGATTTTTTGTAGGCGGACGCTTAATGCGCGCGGCGGGGCCGGCTCAGCTGCGTGCGAGCACCAGCACGCCGATCAGGATGATGCCGATGCCGACGAGCCGCTGGACCGACAGCACTTCGCCGAACAGGTACCAGGCCGCGAACGCGTTGACGACGTAGCCGAGCGACAGCATCGGGTACGCGATCGACACGTCGACCCGTGACAGCCCGACGATCCAGACCACGACGCTCAGCACGTAGCAGCCGAGACCGCCGATGATCGGCAATTGGGTCGCGATCTTCAGGCCGACCGGGATGATGTTCGCACGGCTGAATTCGAAGTGTCCAACGGCGTTGACGCCGGCTTTCAGCAGAAGTTGCGCACAGGCGTTGAGCATCACGCCGGTGATGATGCAGACGAACGAAACGGGATTCATGCGGCAGGCGTCCTTACGATTGCGGTTTCTCGACGATCACGCGGCGGTTGTCGCGCGCGACCACGCGCATCGGCACGCCTTGCTTGACCAGGGTGTCGTACTGGCCGGGCGACATGATCGCGAGCGCATGGGTTTCCTGTTTCCAGCGCGTGATCCACTCGTCGACGGTCGGAATCCACTTGTTCGGCTCCATCGAGATCCCGAACGCGAGCTCGTCCTGGCGCTGGACCATGATCGTCGTGTGGCCCATATAGAACGGGAACGTGTGATCGAGCATTTCGACCGAGTAGAACGGCGTGTCGGGCGGCAGCTTCGCCAGTTCGGCGCGCACGGCCGGTGCGAGCAGCGCGCCCGAGCTGTAGCGGCCGAATTCGTCATGACCGGTGCCGCCGATCGTGCCGAACGCGAGCCAGGCGGCGCCGAACGCGGCGAGCGCGGCAGCGACGCCCGTGCGGCGGTTCAGCCAGGCGGCCGCGAGCGTCAGTACGGCTGCGACTGCGAGGCCCCCGTACAGCCACATCTGGAACGCGCGGTACTGCGCGTTCGGCGTGCGGGCATCGCCCTGGTACGCGAGGAAGATGATCCCGAACGCCGCGACGACGATGAATACGAGGTAGCCGAGCAGGTGGCGGCGGAACCGGTCGGCGCTGATCAGCGGCAGGTACGCGCCGATGACCAGCGCGAGCGCCGGCGCGATCGGCAGCACGTACGAGATCAGCTTCGAATGCGACGCGCTGAAGAACAGGAAGATGAATGCGCTCCAGATCAGCAGCACGAGCATCGGCGCGAAGCCATTCGGCTGGCGCGGCATCCGCAGCGCATGGCGGAGGCTCTGCCACGCGACCGACAGCCACGGCAGGAAGCCGACCAGCAGCACGGGCACGAAGTAGTAAACCGGGCCCGGGCGGTTCTGTTCCGGGGTCAGGTACCGGCGGAACTGCTGGACGATGAAGAAGAAGTTGAAGAATTCGGGATTGCGCTGCTGGACGAGCACGAACCACGGCGTGACGATCGCGAAGAAGATCACGAGGCCGCTCACCAGGTACAGGCGCTTCCAGAGCGCCCAGTCGCGTGCGATCAGCGTATAGAGCACGAGCACGGCGCCGGGCAGGATCAGGCCGACGAGGCCCTTCGATAGCACCGCGAACGCCATCGCGCCCCAGCACGCCCACATCCAGCCGCGTGCCGCGGCCGGGCGCAGCCCGGGCCGCTGCGCGAGCAGCAGCGAGCACAGCGACAGCGACATCCAGAACGCGAGCCCCATGTCGAGCGCGTTGAAGTGGCCCATCAGGTTCCAGTACGGCGACGACGCGAGCACGACGGCGGCGAGGAAGCCCGACAGCGGGTTAAACAGGCGCGCGCCGGTGTAGCCGACCAGCAGGATGCCGGCGAAGCTCGCGACGGCCGTGTAGAGGCGCGCCTGCCATTCGCCGATGCCGAACCACGCGAACGTGAGCGCGTTCAGCCAGGTTTGCAGCGGCGGCTTCTCGAAATACTTGTAGCCGTTGTAGCGCGGCGTGATCCAGTCGCCGGTGACGAACATCTCGCGCGCCATTTCCGCGTAGCGGCCTTCGTCGCTCGGGATCAGGTGGCGCAGCCCGAGCGGCGCGAACCAGACGATCGCGAGTGCGACGACGAGGAGGACGAGCGTGATGCGATTGAGCGGTAGCCTCGACGGCGTATCGTTCATGGATTTTCAGCCTGTTGGTTATTGTGACGGGCCGCCGGCGGGTTGCGCCGGGGGCGGGCGGCCTGGCCGGGCCGATCCGGGGGATCGACCCGCTGCGCCGGCCCGAGTTTTACCGCATCGGGGATTAACGTTCAATTAAGAGCGCGGCGGCGACTTTGCGGCCCTCGGCCATCAGGATGTTGTAGGTGCGGCAGGCGGCCTGGAAATCCATCGTCTCGACGCCGATCCGCTTCGCCGTGAGCGCCGCGACGAGCCGTGGGTGCGGGAAACGCAGCCGCGCGCCGCTGCCGAAGATCACGAGTTCGGGTGTCGGGTCGAGCAGCATCGCGAAATGCTCGGGCGCGAGCGCGTCGAACGACGACACGGGCCATGCCTGGACCGGCGCGCCGGGCAGCACGATGACGCTCGTTTCATGGCGTTCGAGATTGACGTCGACATAATCGGGGCCGTAGCCGGTGACGGTGTTGAGCGCGCCGCTCGCGTCCTGGTGCAGTTTCAAATCGGTATTCCGCGGGTCCGTAGGGGAATGTATCGCAGGGCCACACGGGCCCGGATGGCCGGTTTCGCTCGCCTGAGCACGCGGGACGCCTGACGGCGTGGGCCCGGCGCGGCTATGGTGCATTGCGAAAGTTGGCCAAAATCCGCTAAATTATAACTTTTTGGTCGCCCCCGGGCGCCACTTGCGTCGCGCGTCGCCACAAGCCGCGCCCGACCGCCCGCTTTTTCCCAGTCTAGACAGCGCGCACAGACCGGCCGCTTTCCAGTTTTGATCCCGTCCCCCCGGCCGCGAGGCCAACCCAGGAACCGTGTCGTCGTGAAACCGATTCAGAAGTCGAACAAGCTGCTCAACGTCTGCTACGACATCCGTGGCCCGGTGCTCGAGCACGCGAAGCGCCTCGAGGAAGAAGGCCACCGCATCATCAAGCTGAACATCGGCAATCTCGCGCCGTTCGGTTTCGACGCGCCGGACGAAATCATCCAGGACATGATCCGCAACCTGCCGACGTCGTCCGGCTATTCGGATTCGAAGGGCGTGTTCTCGGCGCGCAAGGCCGTGATGCACTACACGCAGGAAAAGGGCGTCGTGGGCGTCGGCCTCGACGACATCTACATCGGCAACGGCGCGTCCGAGCTGATCGTGATGGCGACCCAGGCGCTGCTGAACGACGGCGACGAAGTGCTGCTGCCCGCGCCCGACTACCCGCTGTGGACGGCGGCGGTCAGCCTGTCGGGCGGCACGCCGGTGCACTACATCTGCGACGAGCAGAACGCGTGGATGCCCGATCCCGACGACATCCGCCGCAAGATCACGCCGAACACGAAGGCGATCGTCGTGATCAACCCGAACAACCCGACGGGCGCGCTTTATTCAGACGAATTGCTGCTCGAGCTGCTCGCGATCGCGCGTGAGCACGGGCTGATCGTGTTCGCCGACGAGGTGTACGACAAGATCGTCTACGACGGTCTCGAGCACACGGCGCTGGGTTCACTGTCGGAGGACGTGATCACCGTCACGTTCAACAGCCTGTCGAAGAGCTATCGCTCGTGCGGCTACCGCGCGGGCTGGATGGCCGTGTCGGGCCTGGGCGGCGACAACCGCCGGCGCGCGAAGGATTATCTCGAGGGGCTCGGCATCCTGTCGTCGATGCGCCTGTGCGCGAACGTGCCCGGACAGTTCGCGATCCAGACGGCGCTCGGCGGCTACCAGAGCATCAACGAGCTGATCGTGCCGAGCGGGCGCCTGTACAAGCAGCGCGAGCTCGCGTACGACATGCTCACGTCGATCCCGGGCGTGACCTGCGTGAAGCCGCAGGCTGCGCTGTACATGTTCCCGCGCCTCGACCCGAAGCTTTATCCGATCCAGAACGACCAGCAGTTCATTCTCGACCTGCTGCTCGAGGAGCGCGTATTGCTCGTACAGGGCACGGGCTTCAACTGGACGACGCCGGATCACTTCCGCGTGGTCTTCCTGCCGAACCTCGACGACCTGACCGATTCGATCAACCGGATCGCACGTTTCCTCGACGGCTACCGCAAGCGCCATTCGGCCTGAGCGGCAGGGCCACACGGCACTCACTAATTCTTACTCATCGATCACACGCAGCATGGAACCGATCAAAGTTGGCCTGTTGGGCTTCGGCACGGTGGGCAGCGGCACCTTCACGGTGCTGGGCCGCAACCAGGAAGAAATCAAGCGACGCGCGGGGCGCGGCATCGAGGTGACGCGCATTGCGGTGCGCAACCCGGCCAAGGCGCTGGCTGCGCTCGGCGGCGACGCCGGCGCCGCGC
Organism: Burkholderia lata; assembly: GCF_000012945.1. Classification (NCBI taxonomy): domain Bacteria; kingdom Pseudomonadati; phylum Pseudomonadota; class Betaproteobacteria; order Burkholderiales; family Burkholderiaceae; genus Burkholderia; species Burkholderia lata. Next base: position 2,202,249 of record NC_007510.1, on the reverse strand, counting down.
AAATCACCGACGATTTCAACGCAGTCGTCGATGATCCGTCGATCGCGATCATCGCCGAGATGATTGGCGGCACGGGCATCGCACGCGAGCTCGTGCTGCGCGCGATCGCGAACGGCAAGCACGTCGTGACGGCCAACAAGGCGCTGCTCGCGGTGCACGGCACCGAGATCTTCGAGGCCGCGCGCGCGAAGGGCGTGATGGTCGCGTTCGAGGCGGCCGTCGCCGGCGGCATCCCGATCATCAAGGCGCTGCGCGAAGGCCTGACCGCGAACCGCATCCAGTACATCGCGGGCATCATCAACGGCACGACCAACTACATCCTGTCGGAAATGCGCGATCGCGGGCTCGACTTCGCGACCGCGCTGAAGGCCGCGCAGGAGCTCGGCTACGCGGAAGCCGATCCGACCTTCGACATCGAAGGCGTCGACGCCGCGCACAAGGCGACGATCATGAGCGCGATCGCGTTCGGCGTGCCGGTGCAGTTCGAGCGCGCGTACGTCGAGGGCATCAGCAAGCTGGATGCGACCGACATTCGCTACGCGGAAGAACTCGGCTACCGGATCAAGCTGCTCGGCATCACGCGCCGCGCCGAAAACGGCATCGAGCTGCGCGTGCATCCGACGCTGATCCCGGAGAAGCGCCTGCTCGCGAACGTCGAGGGCGCGATGAACGCGGTCGTCGTGCACGGCGACGCGGTCGGCACGACGCTGTACTACGGCAAGGGCGCGGGCGCGGAGCCGACCGCATCGGCCGTGGTCGCGGATCTCGTCGACGTCACGCGCCTGCACACGGCGGACCCGGAGCATCGCGTGCCGCACCTCGCGTTCCAGCCGGACAGCCTGTCGAACACGCCGATCCTGCCGATCGAGGAAGTGACGAGCGGCTACTACCTGCGCCTGCGCGTCGCCGATCAAACCGGCGTGCTGGCCGACATCACGCGCATCCTCGCCGCATCGGGTATCTCGATCGACGCGCTGCTGCAGAAGGAATCGGAGCAGGTCGACGACGCGAAGGGCGAAACCGACATCATCCTGATCACGCACGTCACGGTCGAGAAGAACGTGAATGCGGCGATCGCGCAGATCGAGAGCCTTGCGACGGTGGTATCGAAGGTGACGAAGCTGCGCATGGAAGCGCTGAACTGAGCTGAGGACGACATGAATTACATCTCCACGCGCGGCGCCGGCATCGGCGAGCGCCACACGTTCTCCGACATCCTGCTCGGCGGTCTCGCGAAGGACGGCGGGCTCTACCTGCCGGCCGAGTATCCGACGGTGTCCGCCGACGAGCTCGCACGCTGGCGCTCGCTGTCGTACGCGGATCTGGCGTTCGAGATCCTGTCGAAGTTCTGCGACGACGTGCCGGCCGACGACCTGCGCGCGATCACGCGTCGCACGTACACGGCCGACGTGTACCGCAACACGCGCCATGGCGAGAACGCGTCCGACATCACGCCGCTGAAGACGCTCGGCACCGAGAACGGCGCGCCGATCTCGCTGCTCGAACTGTCGAACGGCCCGACGCTCGCGTTCAAGGACATGGCGATGCAGCTGCTCGGCAACCTGTTCGAGTACACGCTCGCAAAGCACGGGCAGACGCTGAACATTCTCGGCGCGACGTCCGGCGACACCGGCAGCGCGGCCGAATACGCGATGCGCGGCAAGGCCGGCGTGCGCGTGTTCATGCTGTCGCCGCACAAGAAGATGAGCGCGTTCCAGACGGCCCAGATGTTCAGCCTGCAGGATCCGAACATCTTCAACCTCGCGGTCGAAGGCGTGTTCGACGACTGCCAGGACATCGTGAAGGCCGTGTCGAACGATCACGCGTTCAAGGCGCAGCAGAAGATCGGCACGGTCAACTCGATCAACTGGGCGCGCGTCGTCGCGCAGGTCGTGTACTACTTCAAGGGCTACTTCGCAGCGACGCAGTCCAACGACGAACGCGTGTCGTTCACGGTGCCGTCGGGCAACTTCGGCAACGTCTGCGCAGGCCACATCGCGCGGATGATGGGGCTGCCGATCGCAAAGCTGGTGGTCGCGACCAACGAGAACGACGTGCTCGACGAGTTCTTCCGCACGGGCGCGTATCGCGTGCGCAGCGCCGAGAACACCTATCACACGAGCAGCCCGAGCATGGACATTTCGAAGGCGTCGAACTTCGAGCGCTTCGTGTTCGACCTGCTCGGCCGCGATCCGGCACGCGTGATGCAGCTGTTCCGCGACGTCGAGGAGAAGGGCGGCTTCGATCTCGCGGCGAGCGGCGATTTCTCGCGCGTCGCCGAGTTCGGTTTCGTGTCGGGCAGCAGCAGCCACACGGACCGCATCGCGACGATCCGTGACGTGTTCTCGCGCTACGACACGATGATCGATACGCATACGGCCGACGGCGTGAAGGTCGCGCGCGAGCATCTCGACGCGGGTGTGCCGATGGTCGTGCTCGAGACGGCGCAGCCGATCAAGTTCGGCGAGACGATTCGCGAAGCACTCGATCGCGAAGCCGAGCGTCCGGCTGCATTCGACGGGCTCGAGGCGCTGCCGCAGCGTTTCGAGGTCGTGAACGCCGATGCGCAGCAGGTGAAGGACTTCATCGCCGCCCATACGGGCGCATGACGCACGGCCGGGCCACGGGCCCGGCTGCGCACAACGGCCGGAATGCCGATTCGTCGAACGGATCGGGATTCCGGCCGTTTCGTTTGGCAGCTGCCAGGCAGCGGTCGTCACCACGCGTACGAAACAAGTGTCAGACCGGCGCATTCGCGCGAATCACAGTTTCCGCATGTCGGCCATATCGCGCGCCCGCGCGACGGCGTCGCTACAATGACGTATTGAATCCAACGATCCCCGATTCCATCGATGTCGAACCCGAATCCCGCGGCGCCGCGTGCGCCGATGCTGTCGACCGCCGAGGCACTCGCCGCGCTGCTCGATGCCGCGAAGCCGTTGCCCGGCGCCGAAACCGTCGCCACGCTCGACGCGCTCGGCCGCGTGCTGGCGGCCGACGTGAGCTCGCCGCTCGACGTGCCGCCGATGCACACGAGCGCGATGGACGGCTATGCGGTGCGCGTCGCCGACCTGCTGCATGGCGACCGGCGTTTGCCGGTGTCGCAGCGCATTCCGGCCGGTCACCCGGCCGCGCCGCTCGCTGCTGGCACGGCCGCACGGATCTTCACCGGCGCGACGGTGCCGCCCGGCGCCGACGCCGTCGTGATGCAGGAGCAGACGGCGGCCGACGGCGATGCGGTCGAGATCCTGCACACGCCGAAGGCCGGTGAATGGATCACCGCGCAGGGCGCGGATATCCGGCAGGGCTCGGTGATCCTGCCGGCCGGCACGCGGCTCACGCCGCAGGCGCTCGGCCTGGCCGCGTCGGTCGGCTGCGCGCAATTGGCGGTCGCGCGGCGGATTCGTGTCGCGGTGTTCTTCACCGGTGACGAACTGACGATGCCCGGCGAGCCGCTGAAGCCCGGCGCAATCTACAACTCGAACCGCTTCACGCTGCGCGGGCTGCTGGAACGGCTCGGCTGCCACGTGACCGACTACGGGATCGTGCCCGATTCGCTCGCCGCGACGCGCGATACGCTGCGCGCGGCTGCCCGCGATCACGACGTGATCCTGACGAGCGGCGGCGTGTCGGTCGGTGACGAGGATCACGTGAAGCCGGCCGTCGAGGCCGAAGGGCGGCTCGCGCTGTGGCAGATCGCGATGAAGCCCGGCAAGCCGCTAGCTTACGGCGCGGTGCGCCGCGGCGACGATCGCGCCGATGCGCACTTCATCGGGCTGCCCGGCAACCCGGTGTCGAGCTTCGTCACGTTCCTGCTGTTCGTGCGGCCGTTCCTGCTGCGCCTGTCCGGCGTGCGCGACGTCGCGCCGCGCGCACTGTCGCTGCGTGCCGACTTTTCGCAAAACAAGGGCGACCGGCGCAACGAATTCCTGCGCGCGCGCGTCAACGCGGCCGGCGGCCTCGACCTGTTCCCGAACCAGAGCTCGGCGGTGCTGACGTCGACGGTGTGGGGCGATGGCCTGATCGACAACCCGCCGCAGCACGCGATCAGCGCCGGCGAGACCGTGCGTTTCATTCCGTTTTCCGAACTGCTGTCGTAACGCGACGGCTTCCCGAACCATGAAGATTCAACTGAAATTTTTTGCAAGCGTACGCGAGGCACTGGGTGTCGCCGACGAGCAGGCCGACGTGCCGGACAGCGTCACGACCGTGGGCGACGTGCGCGCGTGGCTGCGCGTGCGCGGCGGTGCATGGGCCGAGACGCTCGCCGAAGGGCGTGCACTGCGCATGGCGTGCAATCACGAGATGACCGATCCCGACACGCGGCTCACCGAAGGCTGCGAGGTCGCTTTCTTTCCGCCGGTGACGGGCGGTTGAGGCACGGGCGATGGCAACGGTACGAATCCAGACCGACGACTTCGATCTGAACGCGGAAGTCGCGGCACTGCGCGCACGCAACCCGAAGATCGGCGCAGTCGCATGCTTCGTCGGCACGGTGCGTGATCTGAACGAAGGCGAATCGGTTGCGGCGATGGAGCTCGAGCACTATCCGGGGATGACCGAGAAGGCGCTCGAGAAGATTGCCGCCGAGGCCGGCCGACGCTGGCCGGGCATCGACGTCGCGATCGTGCATCGCGTCGGCAAGCTCCTGCCGCTCGACCAGATCGTGATGGTCGCAACGGTTGCGTCGCACCGCGGCGATGCGTTCGCGTCGTGCGAGTTCGTGATGGACTACCTGAAGACCGAGGCGCCGTTCTGGAAGAAGGAAACCACGCCGGACGGCGAGCGCTGGGTTGATGCGCGCAGCACCGACGATGCCGCGCTCGCGCGCTGGGGCATCGAATCGGGCAATACGCGGCGCTGAGCACGGCGTGAGGGTGGTGCGGCGAGGTGCCGCGTGCGCGCAAGCGTCGCGCGTCACGGCTGCCCGTTACGCGTCCGGATCGCTGCTGCGCCCGATGATCTTCGTCGGAAACGGCTCGCCGCGGGCACGCGAGGGCAGCGCATGCGGATCGTCAGCTGCGTCGCGACGGCGCGGTGCGATTGCGTCGAGCAGTGCCTGCTGCTCGGGCGGAATCTGATAGTCCCAGCCGAACCGGCTCAACTGGAGGCTCTGCGCGATCCGCAGCGCCGGCTCCATGAAGCGGATCGCTGCGGGCGGCGCGTAGCGCGTCTCGACCGTTTTCAGGAACAGCGACAGCCAGCGGCTGAAATGGGCGGGCTCGATCCCGTCGAGCGGCTGGTGCGCCTGCTGCACGTTGCCGCGATAGCCCTTGGTGCCGAGCACGAGGCTCGACCAGAACGTGACCATCTTCGGCAGGTGGTCGTCCCAGCGGCCTTCCAGCTTCGCGTCGAACACGGGCCCGAGCAGCGGATCGGCGCGCACGCGGTCGTAGAACGCGTAGACGAGATCGCGGATGTTCTCTTCGGTCGGCTCGGTGTCGCGAGGGCGGGCCGGTGCGGAATCGGGCGAGGCGGGCAGGGCAGTCATGGCAAAAGGGCCGGAGAAATAGGCAACGACGGGGCGGCGGCGCGGGCATCGTGCAGGACGCCGGCCGGATTTTGACGCAAAATAGCGTCCAACAACCCCTGAAAAACGTGTAAGTGTCACGCATCTTATTGCGCGCGCGCCATCCCGGCAACCCGGGGCCGCGGAACAGGGCCGTCAACCGGCCCCGTGCGCAACCCGATCGGCCCGGCTCACGTAATCGGGGCACGATCGATCTTTTCCGTATTCGCCCATGAGACTCACCGACTACACCGACTATTCGCTGCGCGTGATGCTGTACCTGGCCGTGCGTGGCGAGGGACTCGCAACGATCCAGGAGATCTCGGACGCCTACGGCATCTCGAAGAACCATCTGATGAAAGTCGTGCAGCAGCTCGGCGAGCTGGGGTGGGTCGATACCGTCCGTGGCCGCAATGGCGGGCTGCGGCTGTTCCCCGAATCGCTGCAACTGACCGTCGGCCAGGTCGTGCGCGCGACCGAGAGCGATTTTGCGCTGGTCGGCTGCTTCTCGGCCGAGGGCGAGTCGCGCGGCTGCGTGATCGAGCCGCAGTGCCGGTTGAAGGGCGTGCTGGCGGCCGCGCGCGATGCGTTCTTCGCCGAACTCGACCGTCACACGCTCGGCGAACTGGTCGAACCCGCTGCGCCGCTCGTCGCGTTGCTCGGCATCCGCCCGATCGTGCGCATGCGTGCCGAGCCGTCGCCGGAAGACGCCCCTGTGTCCGTCGAACCGCCGTCGACCGCCGGCTGATACGCGCTCGCCGCGCTTCCCGAGCCGGCCGCGGCCCGTCCCGGGGCCGCTTCATGGATATCCATCGATTTTTGCGCTGAATCAACCCGAATTTCGCTTGAAAGCCGCATAACCATCCTCATCTTGGTGTTAATCGAAAATTGGAGGTCTCGACTAAATGAGAATCGACAAGCTCACCACCAAGTTCCAGGAAGCACTCGCGGATGCGCAAAGCCTCGCAGCAGGCCGCGACAATCAATACATCGAACCCGTTCACGTTCTCGCGGCGCTGGTCGCGCAGCAGGACGGTTCCGCCCGCTCGCTGATGTCGCGCGCGGGCGTTCACATTCAGGCGCTGCAAGGCGCGCTGAACGAAGCCATCTCGCGCCTGCCGCAAGTGACGGGCACGGGCGGCGACATCCAGATCGGCCGTGAACTCTCCGGGCTGCTGAACCAGGCCGACAAGGAAGCGCAGAAGCTCAACGACACGTTCATCGCGAGCGAGATGTTCCTGCTCGCCGTGTCCGACGACAAGGGCGACGCCGGCAAGCTCGCGCGCCAGCACGGCCTCACGCGCAAGGCGCTGGAAGCCGCGATCGCCGCGGTGCGCGGCGGCTCGCAGGTGCACAGCCAGGACGCCGAAAGTCAGCGCGAGGCACTGAAGAAATACACGGTCGACCTGACCGAGCGCGCCCGGGCGGGCAAGCTCGATCCGGTGATCGGCCGCGACGACGAAATCCGCCGTTCGATCCAGATCCTGCAGCGCCGCACCAAGAACAACCCGGTGCTGATCGGCGAGCCGGGTGTCGGCAAGACGGCGATCGTCGAAGGGCTCGCGCAGCGGATCGTCAACGGCGAAGTGCCCGAGACGCTCAAGGGCAAGCGCGTGCTGTCGCTCGACATGGCCGCACTGCTCGCCGGCGCGAAGTATCGCGGCGAATTCGAGGAGCGCCTGAAGGCGGTGCTCAACGACATCGCGAAGGATGAAGGCCAGACGATCGTCTTCATCGACGAAATCCACACGATGGTCGGTGCAGGCAAGGCCGAAGGCGCGATGGATGCGGGCAACATGCTGAAGCCGGCGCTGTCGCGCGGCGAGCTGCATTGCATCGGCGCGACCACGCTCGACGAATACCGCAAGTACATCGAGAAGGATGCCGCGCTCGAGCGCCGCTTCCAGAAGGTGCTCGTCGACGAGCCGAGCGTCGAGGCGACGATCGCGATCCTGCGCGGGCTGCAGGAGAAGTACGAACTGCACCACGGCGTCGACATCACCGACCCGGCGATCGTCGCCGCGGCCGAGCTGTCGCACCGCTACATCACCGATCGCTTCCTGCCGGACAAGGCCATCGACCTGATCGACGAAGCCGCTTCGAAGATCAAGATGGAAATCGATTCGAAGCCCGAAGAGATGGACAAGCTCGATCGTCGTCTGATCCAGCTGAAGATCGAGCGCGAAGCCGTGAAGAAGGAGCAGGACGAAGCGTCGCAGAAGCGCCTGCAGCTGATCGAGGAAGAGATCGAACGCCTCGGCCGCGAGTACGCGGATCTGGAAGAGATCTGGACCGCCGAGAAGGCCGCGGTGCAGGGCAGCGCACAGCTGAAGGAAGAGATCGAGAAGGTGCGTGCGGACATCGCACGGCTGCAGCGTGACGGCAAGCTGGAGAAGGTTGCCGAGCTGCAGTACGGCAAGCTGCCGCAGCTCGAGGCGCAACTGAAGCAGGTCACGCAGGCCGAAGAGCAGGAGCAGCACAACCCGACGCGTCCGCGCCTGCTGCGCACGCAGGTCGGCGCCGAGGAAATCGCGGAAGTCGTGTCGCGTTCGACCGGGATTCCGGTGTCGCGAATGATGCAGGGCGAACGCGAGAAGCTGCTGCACATCGAGGAAAAGCTGCATGAGCGCGTGGTCGGCCAGCACGAGGCGATCAGTGCGGTGGCCGACGCGATCCGCCGTTCGCGCGCGGGTCTCGCCGATCCGAACCGTCCGTACGGCTCGTTCCTGTTCCTCGGCCCGACGGGTGTCGGCAAGACCGAGCTGTGCAAGGCGCTGGCGTCGTTCCTGTTCGATTCGGAAGAGCACCTGATCCGCATCGACATGAGCGAGTTCATGGAGAAGCACAGCGTCGCGCGGCTGATCGGCGCGCCGCCGGGCTATGTCGGCTACGAGGAAGGCGGCTACCTGACGGAAGCCGTGCGTCGCAAGCCGTACAGCGTGATCCTGCTCGACGAGATCGAGAAGGCGCATCCGGACGTGTTCAACGTGCTGCTGCAGGTGCTTGACGACGGCCGCATGACGGACGGGCAGGGGCGCACGGTCGACTTCAAGAACACGGTGATCGTGATGACGTCGAACCTCGGCTCGCAGGTGATCCAGGCGATGACGGGTGCGCCGCAGGAAGAGATCAAGGATGCCGTGTGGCTCGAGGTGAAGCAGCATTTCCGCCCCGAGTTCCTGAACCGGATCGACGACGTCGTCGTGTTCCATGCGCTCGACCGCAGCAACATCGAGTCGATCGCGAAGATCCAGCTCGCACGCCTGCACGACCGGCTTGCGAAGCTCGACATGGCGCTCGACGTGTCGGAAGCGGCGCTCGAACAGATCGGCAAGGTCGGCTACGATCCGCTGTTCGGTGCGCGTCCGCTGAAGCGCGCGATCCAGCAGGAGATCGAGAACCCGGTCGCGAAGCTCATCCTCGCGGGCCGCTTCGGTCCGAAGGATGTGATTCCGGTCGATATCCACGACGGCAAGTTCGTGTTCGACCGCGTCGTTCACTGATCGCTGCCTGCCGCCCGGCTCGTACCGGGCGCACCAAAACAAACACCCCGCTCAGGCGGGGTGTTTGCTTATGGGGTGTCGCAACGATGCAGGGTTCGAATCAGCCCTGCTTGTTGCCGCCGAACATGCCGGCGATCTGCGACAGCGAGCCGAGCACGTTCGACGGGTCGACCTGTGCCTGGCCATCGGCCGGCACGGCGCCGTCCGGCGTCGCGTGGTTGACGACGTGCGGCAGCACTTGCGCGAGCACGGTCGAGGCCATCGACGGATCGACACCGAACTTGCTCGCGAGCGCACCGATCGCGTCCGAGCCCAGCACGTTCTGCAGCGCGTCCGGCGAAATCGGCTGGTTCTGGCCGGTGCCGACCCACGAACCGATGACGTCGCCGGCGCCGCCGGCCTTGAACTTCTCGATCAGGCCGTTCAGGCCGCCCGGCTGGTTGTTGATGAATTCGAGCGCGGTCGTGATCAGCGCGCTTTGCGAGTTGCCGCCGGCCTGGCCGCCGAGCAGACCGCCAACGATGTCGAGGAGACCCATGGTTCTTCACCTTTACCGATAAGGGCGCCACGCTGTGGGCGCCCGTTGAACGAATGCCGCGCGCACGCCGTCGCGCGCGCGGCGCACATCAGGCGCCCGACGCCGCGGCGGCGGAGGCTGCCTTGTCCTTCTTGCTTTTCTTCTTCGAACCCTTCGTCGCTTTTGCCGACGATGCGGCGGCCGGTGCGCTCGCACCCGCATCGGCGGATGCCGCCGCTGCTGCGGCCGCCTTTTCCTTCTTCGTCATGCGCTTGGCCTTGGCCGGCTTCGTCGCCGCATCCGGCGCGCTTGCCGCCGGTGCCGGTGCCGTGGCCGTCGTGCCGGCCGTCGCGGTCGTGGACGTCGACGCCGTGCCTGCCGACGTCGTTGCGGACGTGGTGGCCGACGTCGTTGCCGATGTCGTCGCGGCCGGCTTCGACAGCTTCACGCCCTTCGGCGGCGTCGCCGAGCCGCCGATCGTCAGGCCGTTTTCCTCGAGATGCCCGACCGACTTCGTGCCGAGGCCCTTCACGCGGTTCGCGAGATCGTCCGCGTCCTTGAACGGGCCGTTCTTGGTGCGTTCGTCGATGATCGCCTTCGACTTCACGGGCCCGAGACCCTTCACCGATTCGAGCGTGGCCTGGTCAGCCGTGTTGACTTCGACGGCTGCGGCAAGGCCCGCGGCGAGCGACAGCGATAGCGCGACGAACAGCATCAGCAGCTTTTTCAGCATGGCAAAGGCTCCCTGGTTCTGACGGATGAATGGCTGTTGCAACGGACGGCGGGGCGAGGCGTGGCCGGGCGTCGCCGTTAAGCATAGGACAAATGCGTGCCCTTTTTAAGACAGGCTGACCGAATCTTGCTGAAGGCTTGCGGCGCTGTAAAGACAGAAACCCGCGTCGAGCGGCGGTTTTGACCATTCTTTACGGTGTCGCCGGGGTGTCGCCGACAATCGTTGCACTGGCTGTTCGATAGGCCTTGACTTAGAGTGAACTCTAACTCCTAACCTTGTTCCTGCCATGTCGAAAACCGTATCCCAACCTCACGCCACTGGCCCGCTGACGATCGGCCAGGTCGCCGAAATGACCGGCCTGTCGACGCATACGCTGCGGTACTACGAGCAGGCCGGCCTGCTGCGCGCGATTTCGCGCACGGCGGCCGGGCACCGGCTCTATGCACCGGCCGACCTTGACTGGCTGGCCTTCGTGATGCGCCTGAAGGCGACCGGCATGCCGATCGCGCAGATGCAGGCATTCGCGACGCTGCGCGCGCAAGGCGAGTCGACCTTCGGTGCGCGGCGCGACCTGCTGATCACGCATCGCGACGCGGTGCGCGCGCATATCGCGGAGCTGCAGGCGAGCCTCGACGTGATCAGCGACAAGATCGTGAACTACGAGGCGCAGGAGCGGGAGATGGCACGACGGGCAAGACCTTCTCACTCCCTATCGGAACAGGATGGACACAATGGAACGACTCGTTGAAGACCGCTACACGCGCGGCTGGAACAAACTGAAGGAAATCGACGGCGAAGTGGGCGAGCGCGTGATCGCGGCGCTGGCGCCGATTGCACCGGACTTTGGGCGGCTCCTGGTCGAGTTCAGCTTCGGCGACATCTACAGCCGGCCGCAGCTCGACCTGAAAGCGCGAGAAATCGCGACGATCGCGGCGCTGGCCGCACTCGGCAACGCGCAGCCGCAGTTGAAGGTGCATATCGAGGCCGCGCTGAACGTCGGCTGCACGCGCGACGAGATCGTCGAGGTGTTCATGCAGATGGCCGTGTACGCGGGTATGCCGGCCGCACTCAACGCGTTGTTCGCCGCGCACGAAGTGTTTACGCGGCGTGATGAAGCGGCCGGCAATGCGGCAGACGTGAACGAAGCGGCCGGGCAGCCCGCATGACGAAGCGCGCGCCAGCGCGTCACGCGCGATGTGGCGCGACGATCCGGTGCTTCGCGATGCGTCGGTACAGCGTCGCGCGCGAGATGCCGAGCGCCTGCGCGGCCGCGTCGGGCCGCCAGCGATGTGCGGTGAGCGCCGCGACGATGCGGCCGCGTTCGTCGTCGGGCAGCATGCCGGGCGACGTGCCGCCGAGCTGCGCGGCGATATCGGCCGGCAGATCCTGCCGCGTCACGCGCGCGGCGTCGCACACCGCGCACGCATAGCGCAGCACGTTGCGCAATTGCCGCACATTGCCGGGCCACGGATACGCGGCGAGCTGTTCGGCGAGCGTCGCATCGAGCGTCAGCACGTGGCCGGTTGCCTGCGCCTCTTCGGCGAATACGGCGGCGATCACGTCGCGCACATCGGCGCGCTCGCGCAGCGGCGGCAGTTCGAACGTCGCGCCGCTCAGCCGGTAGTACAGGTCCTCGCGGAACGTGCCGTCGGCCACCATGCGTGCGAGATCGCGGTGCGTCGCGCAGATCACGTCGAGATCGACGCGTACGGGCGTGTCGCTGCCGAGCGGCACGACTTCGCCATCGGAGAGCACGCGCAGCAGGCGCGTCTGCAACGCGAGCGGCATGTCGCCGATTTCGTCGAGGAACAGCGTGCCGCCGTCGGCGAGCGCGATCTTGCCGCGCGCGCCATGCTTGCGTGCGCCGGTGAACGCGCCGGCCGCATAGCCGAACAGTTCGCTCTCGATCAGCGCTTCCGGCAGCGCGCCGCAGTTGACCGCGACGAACGGCCGAGCGCGCCGCGCACCGGCATCGTGGATCGCGCGCGCGAATACTTCCTTCCCCGCACCGGTTTCGCCGAGCACGAGAATCGGCAGCCGCTTGCTCGCGACGCGCAGCGCGAGCTCGGCCTGTTGCGCGATATGCGCGTCGTTGCTGTGCAGGAACGGCGTCAGCGCGCCGACGTGGCGTTGCGCGGTGCCCGGGCGGCGCGAGGCCGTGCCGGGTTCGCGGCCGGGGCGCCGTAGCGGTGCACGCAGCCGCGCATAGAGCGGCGCACCGGTTGCGCGCAGCCGCAGCGCGACGATCGCATCGAGCCGCGCGGCATCGCGCAGCGGCATCTCGGTCGCATCGAAGATCTCGTCGATATGGCGCGGTTCGCGCAGCGCCGGCAGCGCGTCGCGCGCCTGCCGGTTCGCGGCGACGATGTTGCCGCATTCGTCGAACGCGATCAGCCACTCCGGTTGCGCTTCGACGTAGTGACGATTCGGATGCCCGAACAGGATCCAGTGCTGCGCGGTGCTGTGCACGAAGTAGCCATCCTCGATCAGCGCCGCGCTCTGCCGCACGAGCTGATAGACGAGACGCTGGCTGTCGCGGCCGTCGGGTGAATGAACGGCCGACGCGTCGAGCACGCCGATCAGTTCGCCGCCCGGCGAGAAGATCGGCGCGGCGCTGCAGGTGAGCGTCGTGAATGCCGCGCGAAAGTGATCGGTCTTGTGTACGGTGATCGGCGCGAGATCGGTCAGCACATTCGCGACACCGCATGTGCCTTCCTCGCTTTCCGACCAGCACGAGCCGATGTGCAGCCCGGCATGGCGGAAGTCGTTGCGGCGCTCGCGGTCGATCCGGTAGTCGATCGTCACGCCGTGCGCGTCGGTCAGCATCACGCAGTAGTCGGCGACGCGGATCATGTCGTGCAGCCGCGTCAGGCATTGGCCCGACGCACGCAGGAAGGCTTCCTCCTTGTCGCGCACTTCACGCAGCTCGGCCGCGGTCAGCACGCGCGGGCCGATCGAAGAAGCGGGGTCGAGACAGTAGCGCTCCAGCGACCGTTGCCACGACGACACGAGGCGCGTGGATTCGGCCGGCGCGGGCAGGCGTCCGGCGAGCGCGCCGAGCACACGGTCGGCGTGCTGGGCCTGGGGGACGGCGTAAGGCATGGTCGGCTCCGGTTCCGTACGGCGGGGGATGCGATGTTCTTGTAGCACATCCGGTTCGACGGATCACATTGCATCGCAGCACGCGGCGGGCGTGAGACGTTCGTCTCACCGGTATCGCGGGCCGTCTCGTGTCGTTGAGACACGTTCATGTGCGCGCTGCGGCGATCGTCCGGCATGACGCGGCCTGCGCGCCGCCGCGATACCGCGGGGTTTGCGGGCGCAGTGGTGCGCTTGCACCGGCGTCGCGGCGGCCGTTTCGTTGAATCGGCGATGTGAGACGAGCGGGCCGAATGGCCGCACTCTCGGTCCTTCCAGCAGCGAATCCGAAACACGGGCATCCCCGTCTCGTCAGCATTCACAAGGGTTTCACGTTCATCGCACGCACGATGGCACGCCGCTTGCAGATATCACGGGCAAGTCGGCGCGGTCGCGTCGATGACGACGATCCGCCACCCGATGATGGCAGCGGACGAGACAGGCAGGGCCGCGGCACGCCAACGCGCCGCGGCCGGCCAACTGGATGGAGACAAACCCGTGACGACGCCCGTTACCGTTGGCGTGATCGCGAACCCCGCATCGGGGCGCGACATCCGCCGCCTTACGACGCATGCCTCCGTGTTTCCGACGGCCGAGAAGGCGAACATGATCGTGCGCCTGCTGGCCGGCCTCGGCGCGATGGGCGTCGAGCGCGTGCTGACGCTGCGCGACCGGACGGGCATCGCGACGCTGCTGCTGCGTGCGATCGACACGCATCGGGCGGTCGCGCGGCACGAGCGCTGGCCCGAAGTCGAATTCGTCGACCTGCCGATCACCGACTCCGTCGCCGATACCCAGGCCGGTGCTGCCTACCTGCACCGGATGGAAGTCGCGCTGATCGTCGTGCTCGGCGGCGACGGTACCCATCGCGCCGTGGCCGCGCACTGCGGCGCGACGCCGCTCGTCGCGCTGTCCACCGGTACCAACAACGCATTTCCCGAACATCGCGAAGCCACCGTCGCCGGCGTCGCGGCAGGACTCGCCGCGACCGGCGCGGTGCCGGCCGAAGTCGCGTTCACGCGCAACAAGCGGCTCGTCGTGCGCTGCGTGGCGGGCGCGCAGCCGGGGCGCGAGGAGATCGCGCTCGTCGACGTGTGCGCTGCGCGGCAGCGTTTCATCGGCGCCCGCGCGATCTCGGGTTCCGACGACATCGATTCGCTCTACCTGACGTTTGCGGAACCGGACGGGATCGGCCTGTCCGCGCTCGGCGGCGCGTGGGCGCCGCTCGAACGCAGCGCGCCGCACGGGCTCGCGATGCGTTTCGCGGGCGAAGGCAAGACGGCCGGCACGCCGCTCGTCGCGCCGATTGCACCGGGCCGCGTCGATCGCGTCGTGATGCGCAGTTGCGAGCGGCTCGAGCCGGGTGCCTGGCAGACGATTCCGTTCGAGCACGGCACGCTCGCGTTCGACGGCGAGCGCGAGATCGAGGTCGCGCGCGGCGATCGCTACGAGATCTCGCTCGACTGGCGCGGGCCGCTGACGGTCGATGTCGGCCGCACGCTGCGCTACGCGTCGTCGCGGCAACTGCTGCGCGATGCCGGCGAGTGGCGCTATTGAGGCGCCGTTTTACCGAGTGACATTTCGACATCCATAACGATCATCCAGGAGACATCGCCATGACAGCCCCACTCGAAGGACAGGTCGCCATCGTCACCGGCGGCGCGCGCGGCATCGGCCGCGGCATTGCACTGACGCTCGCCGGCGCGGGCGCCGACATCCTGCTCGCCGACCTGCTCGACGACGCACTCGACGCCACCGCGCGCGAAGTACGCGCGCTCGGCCGCCGGGCGGCGATCGCGAAGGTCGACGTCACGCAGGCCGCGCAGGTCGATGCGATGGTTGCACAGGCACTCGCCGACCTCGGCCGCCTCGACATCCTCGTGAACTGCGCGGGCGTGATCAGCATTCATCCGGTCGGCGAACTGACCGAGCGCGACTGGGATTTCGTGATGGACGTGAACGCGAAGGGCACGTTCCTCGGCTGCCGCGCGGCGCTCGCGCCGCTGAAGGCGCAGGGCCACGGCCGAATCATCAACGTCGCGTCGATCGCCGGCAAGGAAGGCTTTCCGAATCTCGCGCACTACAGCGCATCGAAATTCGCGGTCGTCGGCTTCACGAATGCGCTCGCGAAGGAGCTCGCGCGCGACGGCGTGACCGTCAACGCGATCTGCCCCGGCATCGTGCGGACGTACATGTGGGACCGGCTGTCCGATGAATGGAAGACCGACGGCGAATCGGTCGAGGAGTCGTGGCAGCGGCACCAGTTGACGCTGATTCCGCAGGGCCGCGCGCAGACGCCGGAGGACATGGGCCGGCTCGCGTTGTTCTTCGCGACGATGGACAACGTGACAGGCCAGGCCGTGAACGTCGACGGCGGCTTCACGTTCCACTGACGGCCGCAGGCCGTGAAATCCGTCGCCACGGCCCGGCCGCGGCGGCATTCGCAGTCAGACCTACCCAGGAGACACACATGACCGCTTCGACACAGCTCAGCAGGGACAAGCTGCTGGACGCCTACCGGCTGATGCGCACGATCCGCGAATTCGAGGAACGCCTGCACGTCGAATTCGCGACCGGCGAGATCCCCGGCTTCGTTCACCTGTATGCGGGCGAGGAGGCGTCCGCGGTCGGCACGATACTGCACCTCGGCCTCGACGACTACGTTGCGACCACGCACCGCGGCCACGGCCATTGCATCGCGAAGGGCGTCGACGTGCACGGGATGATGGCCGAGATCTACGGCAAGAAGACGGGCGTCTGCCACGGCAAGGGCGGCTCGATGCACATCGCCGACCTGGCGATGGGGATGCTCGGCGCGAACGGGATCGTCGGTGCGGGCGGCCCGCTCGTCTGCGGTGCGGCGCTCGCGGCGAAGCACAAGAAGACCGGCGGCGTCGGCGTGTGCTTCTTCGGCGACGGCGCATCGAACCAGGGCGTGATCTTCGAATCGATGAACCTTGCGTCGGTGTGGCGGCTGCCCGCGATCTTCGTGGCCGAAAACAACGGCTATGCGGAAGCGACGTCGTCGAGCTGGTCGGTCGCCACCGACAACATCGCCGATCGTGCGAACGGGTTCGGGATGCCGGGCGTGATCGTCGACGGCTTCGACTTCTTCGCGGTGCACGAAGCGCTTGGCGAAGCCGTCGAGCGTGCGCGCAACGGTGGCGGCCCGACGCTCGTCGAGGTGAAGTTCACGCGCTATTTCGGTCACTTCGAAGGTGATGCGCAAACCTATCGCGCACCGGGTGAAGTGCAGAAGCTGCGCGACGAGAAGGACTGCCTGAAGCATTTCGAAACGCGCGTCGTGCGGGCCGAAGCATTGACGACCGCCGACCTGCGCGCGGTCGATGCCCAGGTGAAGGCGCTGATCGACGATGCGGTCGCGCAGGCCAAGGCCGCGCCGGTACCCGATGCCGCCGACCTGCTGACCGACGTCTACGTGTCGTACCCGTGAGCGCGGCCTGACACTGCGGCCGACACGGCGAACCGAACATTCCAGGAGACAGACATGGCAAGGAAGATCACTTATTCGCAGGCGATCAACGAAGCGCTCGCACAGGAAATGGCGCGCGACGAAAGCGTGATCGTGATGGGCGAGGACAACGCAGGCGGCGCGGGTGCGCCGGGCGAGGACGACGCGTGGGGCGGCGTGCTCGGCGTGACGAAGGGGCTGTTCCACAAGTTTCCGGGCCGCGTGCTCGATACGCCGCTGTCGGAGGGCGGCTACATCGGCGCGGCGGTAGGCGCTGCCGCGTGCGGGATGCGGCCCGTCGCGGAGCTGATGTTCATCGATTTCATGGGCGTGTGCTTCGACCAGATCTTCAACCAGGCCGCCAAGTTCCGCTACATGTTCGGCGGCAAGGCCGTGACGCCGGTCGTGATCCGCGCGATGTACGGTGCCGGCTTGCGCGCGGCCGCGCAGCATTCGCAGATGCTCACGTCGCTGTTCACGCACATTCCGGGGCTGAAGGTCGTGTGCCCGTCGACGCCGTACGACGCGAAGGGGCTGCTGATCCAGGCGATCCGCGACAACGATCCGGTGATCTTCCTCGAGCACAAGCTGCTCTATACCCGCGAAGGCGACGTGCCGGAGGAGTCCTATGCGATTCCGTTCGGCGAGGCGAACGTGATGCGCGACGGTGACGACGCGACGATCGTCACGTACGGCCGGATGGTGCATCTCGCGATGGACGCGGCCGCGAAGCTCGCGAAGGACGGCATCCAGGTCGACGTGATCGACCTGCGCACGACGTCGCCGCTCGACGAGGAAACGATTCTCGAAAGCGCGGAGCGCACCGGGCGCGTGGTGGTCGTCGACGAAGCGAACCCGCGCTGCTCGATCGCGACCGACATTGCCGCGCTCGTCGCGCAGCGCGCGTTCCATGCGCTGAAGGCGCCGATCGAGCTGGTCACTGCGCCGCATACGCCTGCGCCGTTCGCGAGCGTGCTGGAAGACCTGTATATCCCGTCCGCCGATGCGATTGCGCAGGCGGTCCTGAAGACGAGGAGCTGACACGATGTCGATTCACATGATCACGATGCCCAAGTGGGGGCTGTCGATGGAGCAGGGGCAGGTCAACGGCTGGTTGAAGGCCCTCGGCGAACGCGTGACGAAGGGCGATGAAGTGCTCGACGTCGAGACCGACAAGATCTCGTCGGGCGTCGAATGCGCGTTCGACGGCACGCTGCGCCGGCAGGTCGCGCAGGAAGGCGAGACGCTGCCGGTCGGCGCGCTGCTCGGCGTCGTCGCGGCCGCCGATGCGAGCGATGCCGACATCGATGCGGCGATTGCCGATTTCCAGCGCGATTTCGTACCGAGCGCGGCTTCCGACGAAGCCGCGGGCCCGCAGCCCGAGAAGGCGCAGATCGGCGGCCGAACCGTGCGCTTCCTGAAGCTCGGCGACGGCAGCGGCACGCCCGCCGTGCTGATCCACGGCTTCGGCGGCGACCTCAACAACTGGTTGTTCAATCACGCGGATCTCGCGGCGCACCGGCCGGTGTGGGCGCTCGACCTGCCCGGTCACGGCGAGTCGGGCAAGGCGGTCGAGACGGGCAGCCTCGATGAACTGGCCGACGCGGTGCTTGCGCTGCTCGATGCGAAGGGCATCGACCACGCCCACCTGATCGGCCATTCGATGGGCGGCGCGGTCGCGATGGCGGCGGCCGAGCGCGCGCCGCAACGTGTCGCGTCGCTGACGCTGATCGCAAGCGCCGGGCTCGGCACCGACATCAACCGCGCTTACATCGACGGCTTCGTCGCCGGCAACAGCCGCAACACGCTGAAGCCGCACCTCGGCGCGCTGTTCGCGGACAACGCGCTGGTCACGCGGCAGCTCGTCGAGGATCTCGTCAAGTACAAGCGGCTCGAAGGTGTGCAGGCCGCGCTCGAAAAGATCGCGAATGCCGCGTTCGACGGCGCCGCACAGCGGCGCGTGTTCCGCGACCGGCTCGCGACGCTTGCGCCGCGCACGCTCGTGATCTGGGGCGAGCGCGACCAGGTGATCCCGGCGCAGCACGCGCAGGGTCTGCCTGACGGCGTGCGTGCCGAGGTGATCGCCGGCAGCGGGCACATGGTGCAGATGGAGGCCGCCGCCGACGTGAACCGCCTGATCGTCGCGTTTCTCGGAGACTGACGATGGCCGCCGCGCTCGAACGACCCAGCCTCACGGCGCTCGGCCAGCCGGGCGCGAGAAGCCGCGACAAGCTCGCGCGCATTCCGGTGCGCGTCGAGCCCGCGGCCGGTGCGGCGTTGCCGAAGCCGCCGTGGCTGCGCGCGCGGCCGATGATGAGCGCGGCGGTTGCCGATATGGCGGCCGTGCTGCGCGACCATCGGCTGCATTCCGTCTGCGAGGAGGCGATGTGCCCGAACATCGGCGAATGCTTCGCGCAGCGCACGGCGACCTTCATGATCATGGGCGGGCTGTGTACGCGGCGTTGCCCGTTCTGCGACGTCGCGCACGGCCGTCCCGAACCGCTCGATCCGGACGAGCCCGCGCGACTGGCCGATGCGGCTGCGGCGCTCGGGCTGCGCTATGTCGTGATCACGTCGGTCGATCGCGACGACCTGCGCGACGGCGGCGCCGCGCATTTTGCCGCTTGCATCGCGGCGGTGCGCGCGAGCGTGCCGGGCATCGGCGTCGAAGTGCTGACACCGGACTTCCGCGGTCGCGTGGCCCGCGCGCTCGATGCGCTGTCGATGGCCTGGCCCGACGTGTTCAACCACAACATCGAGACGGTGCCGTCGCTGTATCGCGCGGCGCGGCCGGGCGCCGACTATCGCGGCTCGCTCGAACTGCTCGCGCAGGCGAAGCGGGCGCGGCCGGGGCTGGTGACGAAATCGGGGTTGATGCTCGGCCTTGGCGAGTGCGACGACGAAGTGCGCGACACGCTGCGCGACCTGCGCGCGCATGACGTCGACGTGCTGACGCTCGGCCAGTATCTCGCGCCGTCCGCGCATCATCTGCCGGTGCGACGCTACGTGAGCCCGGACGCATTCGCCGCGTGGCGCGACGAAGCGCTATTGCTCGGTTTCAGGGAAGTCGTCGCCGGCCCGCTCGTGCGGTCGTCGTATCACGCGGCCGACGTGCTTGAGGAGAAGTAGCGGGCAACGCGTCAGGCGGACGTGGACACGGCGGCATGCGCACGGCTGACGCGGCGCAGGTACAGCACGAGCCCGGCGCCCGCGAGCATCAGGCTGATCGTGTTCGCGAACCAGAAGCCGCGCGCGCCGGTCAGCCACGCGGGCGCGATGCCGCCCACGTCGAAACCGAGCGCGTAGCCGCCGCTGAGCCCGACGCCCCACAGCGCGACCGCATAGATCACGGTCGGCACGACCGCGACCTTGTAGGCGCGCAGCACGAACGCCGACGTGACTTGCAGCGCATCGAAGACGTGGTAGCACGCGACGATCGCGACGAGCGGCATCGCGGCCGCGGCGACGGCCGGGTTCGGCGTATAGCCGCCGATGATCAGCGGGCGCAGCACGAACACGAGCAGGCCGTAGGTCGCGGCGATGCCGCACGCGAAGATCACGCTGTGCCGGCCGAGCAGCCGGGCTTCCTCGGGCCGTCCGGCGCCAAGCGTGCGTGCGACCAGCGTCGACGCCGCCACGCCGATCGACAGTGGCGTCATGTACAGCACCGCGCCGATGTTGCCGGCGATCTGGTGGCCGGCGAGCGTCGTCGTGCCGAACTGCGCGATGAACAGCGCCATGCACGTGTACGACGTGACCTCGATCAGGTACGACAGGCCCATCGGCACGCCGAGTTTCAGGATCGCCTTCTGGCGTTCCCAGACCGGCCAGCAGAAGCGCGAGAAGATCGCGAGCGGCGCGAACACGTCGAGCTTCGCGAGCAGCGTGTAGCCGATCACCGCGAGTGCCCAGTTGATCAGCGCGCTGGCGAGCCCGCAGCCGGGGCCGCCGAGGGCCGGCACGCCGAACCCGCCGAAGATGAACCACACGTTGAGCGGAAATTTGAGCAGCAGCGCGCCGATCTGCAGGATCATCGCGAGGCGCGGCTTGCCGGCGGCGTTGGTCAGCGCGTTGTAGATGCGGAAGACGAGGCTGGCGGGCAGCCCGTACGACAGGATGCGCAGGTAGTCGACGGTGCGGTCGTGCAGCGCGGCGGGCGTGTGCGCGACGCGCAGCAGCGGCTCGGGAAAATGCAGCAGGAGGAAGCCGGGCACCGCGAGCAGCGACGCGAGCCACAGCGCCTGGCGCACTTCCTCGCCGATCTCGGCATAGCGCCGCGCGCCGTACAGCTGCCCGGTGATCGGCTGCAGCGCGGACAGGATGCCCGTCAGGCCGATATAGATCGATATGTAGATCGACGAGCCGAGGCCGAGCGCGGCCAGGTCGACGGCCGAGTAGCGCCCGACCATCGCGGTGTCGATTACGCCGAACGCGATGATCGCGAGCTGGCCGACGAGCACCGGCCACGCGAGACCGACAATCCGGCGGATGTCGCCGAACATCGTCAATCGGCCGGCTGACGGCGCGGCGGACGTCGCTTGACGGGCGTCTTCGGCCGTTCGATGCGCTCGTACAGGCGGAAGCGCTCGTCGCGGTCGGCGGCGCGGCGGCCTTCCCACACGAGACGCCACACATATTGCGACATCGAGCTCGGCTCGCCGAAGTCCGCGCGGTCCTGGCGCAGGATCACGTCGCAATCGCCGGAGAAATCGAAGCGCATGTTGCCGAAATACGCGAAGGTCGCGATCTGCGCGTCACCGAGCCGCACGGGCGAGATGCACTCGTAGTCGGACGGCAGGTGTACCGCGATCTGCTGCGCGACATCGCGATAGGTCCGGCCGTAGTTGACGATCGGCAGCCACAGCGTCATCAGCAGTACCCACATCAGCGTGGTGCCCGCACCCGACAGCACGACGCTGCGCCACAGCACCTTCGGCTGCCGCGAGATGCGCCAGCGCACGAGGAAGCACCAGCACACGGTGGCGATCACCGCGCAGATGAACGACAGGATCTTGAAGTGCGGCTCGTAGCCGGGCACGAGGCGGGCGAGGTTCCGCGCGAGCGGATGCGGGAAGCCCGTGATCGATGCGAGCCACACGAGCCACACGAAGGTGCCGAGGATCGTGAAGCTCAGCACCGCGAACCAGTCGATCGCGTTGATCGCGCCGCGCTTGAGGGTCGGCAGCGCGAACGTCGCGAGCACCGCGAGCGGCGGCAGCAGCAGCATGTACATGCGGTTCGACTGCTGGCTCTGCAGGATCACGAGCGCGACGAGCGGCACGGCGACCGACAGCGGAATCGCGATGTGCGCCCGGCGGCGCATGCCGGCCCAGCTCCACCATGCCCAGATCGCGAGCGGCCATGCGGGCCACGTGAACAGCGGCAGGTTCTTCGCCGCATAGCCGAGCACGGCGGTCGGCGGGCCCGAAAAGCGCATCAGGCTGCCGTGGATCCACTGGTTGAAGAACCATGCGGCGTCGTCGGGCGCCGCGACGAACGCGGCCAGCGGCCACAGCGCGAAGATCGCGGCCGCGAGCGGCACGCCGACCAGCGGCAGGCGCAGGTTGCGCATCTCGGGCGTGACGAGCCACAGCACGGCCGTGCCGGCGAGCAGGGCGACGACCAGCACCGGATTGCCGGACAGTGCGACGAGGCCCATCGCGAGGCCCCACCACAGCGCGCCCTGCATCGGCTTGTCGATACCGCGCACGATCCCGTAGACGAGCATCGCGATCCACGCGAACTGCGCGAGTTGCGGCGTCGTTTCATGCCCGCGCTCCGCGAGGCCGAAGCAGGCGACGAGTACCAGCAGCGCGCCGTCGGCGAGCGTGCGGCCGTAGTCGCGCGGCTCGGGCTCGCCGCCGAATGCGTATTTGAACGGCTGGACCTCGGCACGCCGGCCGAGCAGGTAGGCTGCATACCAGACGAAGGCGCACGCGACGCAGAACAGCACGCCGGTATCGACGCGCGACGCGTTGCTCGCGTCGACCCACGGGCCCAGGCCGCGGATCGACAGCGCGCCGAGCCAGTAGCCGAGCGGCCCGTCGGTCGTGATGAACTTGCCGACCAGGTTCGGCAGCAGCCAGTCGTGCCAGCCGCCCTTGGCCATCGTCCACATCACGCCGAAGCCTGCCGCGTCCTCGTTCTTCCACGGGTCGCGGCCGAACAGGCCGAACGCTGCGTAGACGAAGCAGAGCGTAAGCAGCAGCCAGCGCGGTAGCGCGCGCGTGGCGGAGGCGGTGAGACGGACGACAGGCTTCATGCAGATGAGCGATTTGTTATGGGCGGGTGGCCGGCGCGGATGCGCGCGGTGGAGCCGGTTTCGAGCATCCGGCATTGTAGACGCGCCCGCTGTTGCGCGTCAGGTCGTTGCCCGGGCGCCGGCTGGCGCCTGCCGGGCGAGCAGAGACAAAAAAGGGCAGCCTGGGCTGCCCTTTTGTGCGGTACCGGTGCAATGCAACCACCGGATGCAATGCGAAGCTTACTTCGCCTTGCCGCTGGCGCGAACGCCGAACTTGTTCTTGAACTTCTCGACACGGCCTGCCGTGTCCATGATCTTTTGCTGACCCGTGTAGAACGAGTGCGATTCCGACGACACTTCGATCTTGGCGAGCGGGTAGGTCTTGCCGTCGAGTTCGATGTTTTCGCGCGTCTGGATCGTCGAGCGCGTGATGAACTTGAAGCCGTTCGACATGTCTTGGAAGACGACTTCGCGGTAGTTCGGGTGGATGCCTTCTTTCATGGTCTTTCCTTGGTGAGAGCGGTAGCCAACCCGCCGCTTGCCGTGCCGGAGCGCGCACATTGCGCAAACCGGAGGACGCCAAGCCCGGCGCGAGCCACTTGCCTAAGGTCGAAAAACGGCGATTATGCCAGAAAATCAGATGGTTGACGAATAATTTTCACGCTGCGTCGAGTGCGCCGGTGCCGGCCGGATCCTGCCGGTAGTAGCGCGCGAGCAGCCGGTACAGCTCCGGAAATTCGGACTCGAACGCTTTCGGCCGCACGAACAGCGCCTCGCTGCATACCGCGAAGAATTCCGACGGGTGGTCGGCCGCATACGGGTCGATCAGCGAATCCCGCTCGAAGCGCGCCCACGCGCGGTCCGGCACCGCGTCGACGCGCGCGCAGAACTGGTCGTACGCGTGCTCGAACACGTCGGCCCAGGCCTGCGCATCGAGGTGCGGCGCGTGCCAGCGGCGAAATAGGGGCGGATAGCCGTCGGCCGCGCCGTTGAGCATGTCGATCTTGTGCGCGAACTCGTGGATCACGACGTTGTACGCGTCACGGCCGTCCGTCATCTGCGCGTCTTCCCAGGACAGGATCACGGGGCCGCCTTCCCAGGCCTCGCCGCTCGCATCCTGCTCGACTTCGTGGACGACGCCGTCCTCGTCCTGCACCGTCTTGCGGATCACGAATTCGCCCGGATACACGACGACGCCGACCCAGCCGTCGTACAGCGACAAGTCGAGATTCAGCACGGGCAGGCAGGCCTGCGCGGCGATCGCGACGATCATCGCGTCTGTCAGCTCCAGCCCGTGGGCGGTCGAGAACGATTTCTTCGCGACGAACAGGCTCGTCAGCTCGCGCAGCCGGCCGAGCGCGTCGGGCGACAGCGCCGCGAGGAACGGCAGGCGCTCGACGGTGTCCTGCCACAGCGCGTCGGGGATCGGGTGGCTGCGCAGCGCGCGGTCGCGGCGGCGGTCGTCGAACCAGCGGGTCAGTTTCGAGAGCATGAAGGCGGCTCGCGGAAATCCAAAGCCTGTCTTTTAACTCAATCGATCTCTTTTTGCCATGCCGCAAAGAGGCCGCCGACCAGCGCCACACCCGCCAGGAAGTAAAAGCCGTCGAGCGATGCGAGGAACGACGCCTGTTGCGCGACCATCCGCGCGATCGATGCGATCGCGAGGCCGTGCGCCTCGTTCAGCGCGTGGCCGGCGGCGGCATAGCTGCGCGTCAGTGTGTCGACGGTCTGCTGGAACACCGGGTCGAACACGTTCGCGCGCTCGACAAGCCGCGTCTGGTGCAGGGCCACGCGGTGCTGTTCGACGATGATCACCGACGACGTCGCGAACGAGATCGTCAGTTGCCGCACAATGTTCTTCAACCGGTAGCCATGCGTGTATTCGTCGATCGCGAAGATCCGGAACGTCAGGTTGGCCACCGGCAGCACGATGAAGAGCAGCAGTAGCCCGCGCAGCAGCAGCGGGACGATCAGCGCAGCTTCGCCGACCTGCGGCGTCATCCGCGTCATCCACAGCGCGGCCGTGATGGCGATCGCGAACCCCGGCACGACGAACCACTTCTTGTGCGTGACGAATTTCGCGTAACGCAGGTACGCGAACAGCGCGGTGGCTGAAATCAGCGACATCGTGCCCACCAGCCGCCCGGCGTTCTCGACCGGGTAACCGAGCCCGCCTTCGAGAAACCGCGACGTCAGGTAACTGAAGCCGGTCGACTCGTAGTAATAGAACATGTACAGCAGCAGCCCGACCTGGAAAGTCCGTTCTCGGAACGCGTGCAGGCGCACGAGCGGCGTCGGATGGTTCCACTGGTGATACGCGAACCACGCCAGCGCGCCGACCCCCGCGATCGTCAGCAGGATCAGCATCGGCGAGCCGCTGTAGAGCTGGTAATGCACTTGTTGCAGCACGATCTGCAATGCGCCTTGCGCGAGCGCGAACACGACATACGGCCAGAAGTGCCCGGAGCCGCGTTCGTCGTCGGGCGTCCGGCCCGAATCGGGCAGCGTGAGCAGCGCGAGGATCGCGAATGCGATGCCGGCCGGCGCCGAGCACGCAAACAGCGCGCGCCACGTTGAATGTGCGACGAGCAGGCCGCCGACGATCGGCGCGAGCGCGCTGCCGAGCAGGATCATGATCAGGAACGCGCGCGTCGCGGGCGGCCGTTCCTGCGGCTTGAAACTGACCTGGATCAGGATCCGGCACGCGCCCATCATCGGGCCGATGAAATACCCCTGGAAACCGCGCGCGAACGCGAGTTCGAGCGACGTGTCGGCGAGCGCGGCTGCGATCGCGCCGAACGAGAACATCAGCATGCAGCCGGCGACGTAGCGGCGATGGCCGAGCCGGTCGACCCACCATTGCTGCTGCAGGATGCCGAGCACGGCCGTGACCGCGTAGGCGCTCGACGACCACACGAGTTCGTCGGGCGATGCGTTGATGCCGCCCGCGATGTAGCTCGCGAAGAACGAGAAGACCGCGTTGTCGAAATAGTCGATGCCGGTGACGAGCGCGAGCGCCCACGGGAACAGGTCCGCGCGCAGGTTCGCGCGGCTCCACAGCGGCGAGCGACCGGGCATCGCACTCATTCGCGCGCCTTGCGCGAGCGCCGCGTGCCGGCTTCCGCCTGCCGCTGCGCGATCAGCGCATCGGCGTTTTCGCCGGCAAGACGCCGATCGACGTAGTCGATGTCGTGCTGCAGCTCCTTGCGCAACGTGACGGCTTCCTTCAGTTCGCGCTGGACGGCCGCGATCCGCCGGTCGAGTGTGTCGATCTGCTCGGCAAGGCCGGTGCGAATGTCGCGCAGCGACGCGTCCGAGTAGCGGCGCCGGCCGTCGCCCGTTTCTTCCAGCGGGCGCTTCAGCATTTCGGTGATGCCGTGCAGCGAGAAGCCGAGCGCGCGCAGCCGCAGGATGCGCGCGAAGCGCTCGAGGTCGGCTTCGTCGTAGAGGCGGTAGCGGCCTTCGCTGCGCGACGGCGTGACGAGCCCGCGCTCTTCGTAATACTTCAGCGTGCGCGGCGTGACGCCGAGCCGTGAAGCCGCATCGCTCACGGTCAGCAGCGGGGTGGAGGCGTCGTTCGGCATCGGGAGGCGGGAGATTCGGTGTGGGCGATGATGCGATTATAGATCAACCTGTACGTTCACGTTTAGGTTGGAACCAAAAAACGGCCGCCAGGCAGGATGCGCGGGCGGCCGTCTTTCTGGTGCGGGGCGGGGGTGATTAGCCGCCGCGGCGCATCAGGTCGAAGAACTCGGAGTTGCTCTTCGTCTGGCGGATCTTGTCGAGCAGGAATTCCATTGCTTCGACTTCGTCCATGTCGTGGATGAACTTGCGCAGCACCCAGATCTTCTGAAGGATCTCGGGCTTGATCAGCATTTCTTCGCGACGCGTGCCCGACTTGTTCAGGTTGATCGACGGATACACGCGCTTTTCCGCGAGGCGGCGCTCGAGGTGCACTTCCATGTTGCCGGTGCCCTTGAACTCTTCGTAGATCACGTCGTCCATGCGGCTGCCGGTTTCGATCAGCGCGGTGCCGATGATCGTCAGCGAACCGCCTTCCTCGATGTTGCGCGCCGCGCCGAAGAAGCGCTTCGGACGCTGCAGTGCGTTTGCGTCGACACCACCCGTCAGCACCTTGCCCGATGCCGGGATCACGGTGTTGTACGCGCGTGCGAGACGTGTGATCGAGTCGAGCAGAATCACGACGTCATGCTTCATTTCGACGAGGCGCTTGGCCTTCTCGATCACCATTTCGGCGACCTGGACGTGGCGCGTGGCCGGTTCGTCGAACGTCGATGCGATCACTTCGCCGGCGACCGAGCGCTGCATTTCGGTCACTTCTTCAGGGCGCTCGTCGATCAGCAGCACGAACAGGATCACGTCCGGGTGGTTCTGCTTGATCGCGTGTGCGATGTGCTGGAGCATCACGGTCTTGCCCGACTTCGGCGACGCGACGAGCAGGCCGCGCTGGCCCTTGCCGATCGGCGCGATCATGTCGATGATGCGGCCCGTGACGTTTTCCTCGCCGCGCATTTCGCGTTCGAGCGACAGCGGCTTGTTCGGGTGCAGCGGCGTGAGGTTCTCGAACATGATCTTGTGTTTCGAGGCCTCGGGCGGCTGCCCGTTGACTTTGTCGACCTTCACCAGCGCGAAGTAGCGCTCGCCGTCCTTCGGCGTGCGGACTTCACCTTCGATGGTGTCGCCGGTGTGCAGGTTGAAGCGGCGGATCTGCGACGGGCTGATATAGATGTCGTCGGTGCTCGCGAGGTACGACATTTCCGGCGAGCGCAGGAAGCCGAAGCCGTCCGGCAGCACTTCGAGCGTACCGTCGCCGAAGATCGTCTCACCCGTCTTGGCGCGCTTTTTAAGAATGGCAAACATCAACTCCTGCTTGCGCAGGCGGTTCGCGTTTTCGATCTCCAGGCCATTGGCCATTTCGATCAGTTCGGAGACGTGCAGAGACTTGAGCTCGGATAAATGCATACGGAGAACCCGCCAGGGAGGAGACGACGAAAGAAATAAAGGGAGGAGGGCGAGCGGAAGCGCTCAGAGACTTAAATGCGTCTTGTCGACGTTTTTTAATTCTAGCATAGGCCGATTCGCGCTTGAGCGAGCGATCGGCGGCTTGTCGACGGACGTGTTGCCGGTTGACAACACGTCCGCGGAACTGCCTGTATTACAGGTGGCTGTCCAGGAATGCGGTGAGCTGCGACTTCGACAGCGCGCCGACCTTCTGCGCGGCGGCCGCGCCGTTCTTGAACAGGATCAGCGTCGGGATGCCGCGCACGCCGAACTTCGCGGGCGTTGCCTGGTTGTCGTCGACGTTGATCTTCGCGATCTGCAGCTTGTCGCCGTAATCCTTCGCGACTTCGTCGAGGATCGGGGCGATCATCTTGCACGGGCCGCACCATTCGGCCCAGAAATCGACGAGCACGGGCTTGTCGGACTTGACGACGTCCTGTTCGAACGATGCGTCGCTGATGTGTTTGATCTGTTCGCTCATTGGGTCAATACCTCTTACGGTTCGGGGACTGCCTGCTTGCGCGTTGCGGCGTACCGGCTGCCGTTGGCTGCCGGCCGCTGCGGCAGGTCACTCCGCTCTCCGGAAAGGAGGGGTGTAAGCGCTGCATGCCGCGGCTCGCGGGTCGTTCGGGCGTCATATTAGCCTAAATTGCTATCTGCTGCGGGCGGCGATAGTAGCCGCTACGCGAGTAGGGGTACGACGCGACGTTCGACCGTTGTGTCCAGCAGGTGGAGGCCGGCCCGCAAATTACAAGAGGTGGGTGCGCATGCAATTCGCATCGGGCGAGCTTCATGCAGCCCGGTGCGCGTCGGTTTGTCGGGTCATATGCGTATTGGTGCGAACAAACGGTCGCATTCATCCGGAAGCGGTGATAGAATATGCCGTGACGGGCCTCCTCGCATGGTGGGGC
Organism: Burkholderia lata; assembly: GCF_000012945.1. Classification (NCBI taxonomy): domain Bacteria; kingdom Pseudomonadati; phylum Pseudomonadota; class Betaproteobacteria; order Burkholderiales; family Burkholderiaceae; genus Burkholderia; species Burkholderia lata. The sequence goes on along the minus strand of NC_007510.1, from coordinate 2,173,203 downwards.
GGTGAACCTGGTCAGGTCGGGAACGAAGCAGCCACAATCGTTTTCCGCCAGTGCCGAGGGTTGGGCTCGTCACCTTCCTTCTCGCCCCATTCGCCGGGCGTTTTTTATTTCCGCATCACTCTCCGTTTTGCCTGCCCGTTGCCTGTCTTCCGCACCGTTTCGCGTGTCGGCGCGACGCAGCGTTACTGATACAATTTCCCGATGACCTATCAAGTTCTCGCACGCAAGTGGCGTCCGAAGGATTTCGCTTCGCTCGTCGGCCAGGAGCACGTCGTCAGGGCGCTTACGCACGCGCTCGACGGCGGGCGTCTCCATCACGCCTATCTGTTTACCGGAACCCGCGGTGTCGGCAAGACGACGCTGTCGCGGATCTTCGCCAAGGCACTCAACTGTGAAACCGGCGTCACGTCGCAGCCGTGCGGCGTGTGTCGAGCCTGTCGCGAGATCGACGAAGGGCGTTTCGTCGATTACGTCGAGATGGATGCCGCGAGCAACCGCGGCGTCGATGAAATGGCCGCGCTGCTCGAGCGCGCGGTGTACGCGCCCGTCGATGCGCGCTTCAAGGTCTACATGATCGACGAAGTGCACATGCTGACGAATCACGCGTTCAACGCGATGCTGAAGACGCTCGAAGAGCCGCCGCCGCACGTCAAGTTCATCCTCGCGACGACCGATCCGCAGAAAATTCCCGTCACCGTGCTGTCGCGCTGCCTGCAGTTCAACCTGAAGCAGATGCCGGCCGGGCACATCGTGTCGCATCTCGAACGGATCCTCGGCGAAGAGCAGATCACGTTCGAGCCGCAGGCACTGCGCCTGCTCGCGCGCGCTGCGCAGGGCAGCATGCGCGATGCGCTGTCGCTCACCGACCAGGCGATCGCCTATTCGGCGAACGAGGTGACCGAGTCGGCCGTGTCGGGCATGCTCGGCGCGCTCGACCAGACTTACATGGTGCGTCTGCTCGACGCGCTTGCCGCAGGCGGCGGCCCGGAAATCCTCGCGATTGCCGACGAGATGTCGCTGCGCAGCCTGTCGTTCTCGACCGCGCTTCAGGATCTCGCGAGCCTGCTGCACCGGATCGCGTGGGCGCAGTTCGCGCCGGGCTCGGTGCTCGACGAATGGCCCGAAGCAGGCGACCTGCGCCGCTTCGCCGACACGTTAAGCCCCGAGCAGGTCCAGTTGTTCTATCAGATCGCGACGGTCGGTCGCGCCGAGCTCGGCCTGGCGCCGGACGAGTACGCCGGTTTCACGATGACGCTGCTGCGGATGCTCGCGTTCGAGCCGGCGGTTGCTGCCGGCAGTGCGACGGGCGGCCAGCCGTCCGTGCCGCGTGCGGTGCCGGGCCCGCGCGTCGCGGCAGCATCGGTTGCGGCGGCGAAGCCGGCATCGGCTGCACCTGCCGAAGCAGTGCGGCAGCAGGCCGTTGCACCGGCAGCGCCCGCGGTACCCGCGGCACCGGTTGTGCATACAGCGCCGGTGCAGTCCGGCGACGAAACGGACCGGCCGGCCGTAAAGCCGGCTGCCGTCCAGGCCGCCGCGCCGGCCCCGGTTGACGCGCCAGTCATCGAAACGCCGCAGCCGCAGACGGCTGCAGCACCGCAAGCGGAGCCGGCCGGCGATACCCCGGCGCCTGTCCGCAAGGAGCCCGAGTCGCCTGCCGTCGTTGAGCAGCGAAGCGACGAGCCGGCTGCGCCGTCCGAACCGACGCCGCGCGCTGCGCCGCCTGAGCCCGCTGCACGTCCGGCGGCGCGTTCCGGAGGCGCTGCCGCCGCGCTCGACGTGTTGCGCAATGCGGGGATGCGCGTGTCGTCCGACCGCGGGCGCGCAGGTGCCGCCCCAGCCGCTAAACCGGCAGCCCAGCCGGCTGCCGAGAAACCGGTCGCACCGCGTCCCGCTGCCGTACAGGTGCCGACGCCGCGCGCCGCGGCCCGTGCGCCGCAGGCAGCCGATTCGCGTCAGGCCTCGCCGCCGTGGGAAGACATCCCGCCCGACGACTACGTGCCCCTCAGCGCCGACGAAATGTTCGGCGGCCCGCCCGACGATGGCTTCGTGCCGGTGTTCGACAGCGGCCCCGACGATGTGCGCGTGACGCCGAGGCCGGCGGAAACCCGTCCGTCCGCACCGGTCGACACGCGTCCGTTGCCGCCCGCGATCGCACTCGATCCGGTCGGCTTCGACGGCGAATGGCCGGCACTGGCTGCACGGCTGCCGCTCAAGGGCGTCGCGTACCAGCTTGCGTTCAACAGCGAACTGACGGCCGTCGATGCGACGACGTTGAAACTTTCCGTGCCGGTGCCGCAATATGCGGACGCCGCGCAGGTGGCGAAGCTGAAGGCCGCGCTGGCCGATGCGCTCGGCAAGCCGGTCGAGGTGGCCGTCGAAGTCGGGCCCGCACGGCGTACGGCGGCGGCGCTCGATGCGGCCGCGCGCGCGGCACGCCAGCGCGAGGCCGAGCAGGAGATTCACGGCGATCCGTTCGTCCAGCAGCTCGTGCGCGATTTCGGTGCGCGCATCGTCGAGGGTTCGGTGCGCCCGCTTGCCGACGCGGCGCCGGACGGCCCGCCGCCGACGCTGCATTGAACTGACCGCCCCGCGACAGGCACAATCACGCCCACACATTGGCCGGCACGCGCCGCGTGCCGGTTTTCACACGATCAAGAAGGAGTATTCCCATGTTGAAAGGCAACCTCGCCGGACTGATGAAGCAAGCGCAGCAAATGCAGGAAAACATGAAGAAGATGCAGGAGCAGCTTGCGCTGATCGAAGTCGAAGGGCAGTCGGGCGCCGGCCTCGTCAAGGTGACGATGACGTGCCGCAACGAAGTACGTCGCGTGTCGATCGACCCGAGCCTGCTCGCGGACGACAAGGACATGCTCGAGGATCTCGTCGCGGCTGCGTTCAACGACGCCGTGCGCAAGGCCGAAGCGACGTCGCAGGAAAAAATGAGCGGCATGACGTCGGGCCTGCCGCTGCCCCCGGGCTTCAAGCTGCCGTTCTGAGCGTAGCGTCCGTGCCACTTTTTGCTGCCGTATGAAACAGCCGTCCGCCCTGTCTGCTCTCGTCGAAGCATTGCGCGTGCTGCCCGGCGTCGGGCCGAAATCCGCCCAGCGCATGGCGGTCCACCTGATGCAGCACGATCGGGAGGGCGCGGAGCGGCTCGGCCGGTCGCTGCTGTTCGCGACCGAGCACCTGCAGCACTGCGAGAAGTGCAACACGTTCACCGAAGCGCAGATCTGCGAGGTCTGCAGCGACGAAGAGCGTGATCCGACGCTGCTGTGCGTCGTCGAGACGCCTGCCGATCAGATCATGCTCGAGCAGACGATGACTTACCGCGGGCTGTATTTCGTGCTGATGGGCCGGCTGAGCCCGCTCGACGGGATCGGCCCGAAGGAAATCCATTTCGACCGCCTCGTGCGGCGCGCGTCCGACGGCGTCGTCAAGGAAGTCGTGCTCGCGACCAACTTCACGAACGAAGGCGAAGCCACCGCGCACTACCTCGGCCAGACGCTGAAGGCGCGCGGGCTCGCGGTCACGCGCCTCGCGCGCGGCGTGCCGGTGGGCGGCGAGCTCGAATACGTCGACGCGGGCACCATCGCCCGCGCGATGCTCGACCGCCGCACTATGTAAGCCGGGCGCCGCTGCCAGGCGGCGCCGTTCCTCATACCAGGGAGACACATGAGCACCAGCCAGGGCCCGCTTGCGGGCGTCAAAGTGCTCGAATTCGGAACGCTGATCGCGGGACCGTTCGCGTCGCGGCTGTTCGCCGAATTCGGCGCGGAAGTGATCAAGATCGAGGATCCGAACGGCGGCGACCCGCTGCGCAAGTGGCGCAAGCTCCATCCGGAGCAGGGCGGCACGTCGCTGTGGTGGTCCGTCCAGGCGCGCAACAAGAAATCGGTCACGCTCAACCTGAAGGCCGACGCCGGCAAGGCGATCGCGCGGCAACTCGCGCGCGAGGCCGACATCGTGATCGAGAACTTCCGCCCGGGCCTGCTCGAAAAGCTCGGGCTCGGCTACGACGTGCTGTCGGCCGACAACCCGGGCCTCGTGATGGTGCGCTTGTCGGGTTACGGGCAGACGGGCCCGTACCGCGATCGGCCCGGCTTCGGCGCGATCGCCGAATCGATGGGCGGGCTGCGTCACATCACCGGCTATCCCGAGCTGCCGCCGCCGCGCATCGGCATCTCGATCGGCGATTCGATCGCCGCGCTGCACGGCGTGATCGGCGCGCTGATGGCGCTGCATCACCGCAAGGTCAACGGCGGCGCGGGGCAGGTGGTCGACGTTGCACTGTATGAAGCCGTCTTCAACATGATGGAAAGCGTGGTGCCCGAATACGGCGTGTACGGGATGGTGCGCGAGCGTACCGGCGCGTCGCTGCCGGGCATCGTGCCGTCGAATACGTACGCGTGCCGTGACGGCAGCATCGTGATCGGCGGCAACAGCGATCCGATCTTCAAGCGCCTGATGAAAGCGATCGAGCGCGACGACCTCGCCGACGATCCCGCGCTTGCGCAAAACGACGGGCGCGTGCCGCGCACGCAGGAGATCGACGATGCGATCGCTGCGTGGCTCGCGCCGCGCACGATCGAAGAAGCGCTTGTCGTGCTCAATGCAGCCGACGTGCCGGCCGGGCGCATCTATAGCGCGGCCGACATGTTCACCGATCCGCAGTTCGTCGCACGGCGGATGATCCAGCGCTTCAAGCTGGCCGACGGCACCGACATTCCGCTGCCGAACATCACGCCGAAGCTGTCCGACACGCCGGGCGAAACGCGCTGGCTCGGGCCCGAACTCGGCGAGCATACGGACGAGGTGCTGCGTGGCCTCGGCTACGACGCGCCGGCGATTGCCGCACTGCGCGACGCGGGCGCGATTTGAGCACCCTCGGGCCTGGCGTTTCGCGCCAGGCTCCCGGAACGGAGCGTTCGCCAACGGGGCTCCGTTAGCGGGGGAAAACCCGGGCCGGCGCGGCGCTTTCCTGAGCACGCAGAACGCCGCACCGCACCGCAACGGCGCTGCGTGTCCGGGTGCCCGCAGCTGTCCATCCGCAGTCGCCGGACTGTCGCTCTCGCGCCATCTTTCCTCGGTTACAATCGCCGGATGCGAATCCTACTCAGCAACGACGACGGCTATCTCGCCCCCGGTCTCGCCGCGCTCAGCGACGCGCTGCAGCCGCTGGCCGAGCTCACGGTGATCGCGCCCGAGCAGAACTGCAGCGGCGCGTCGAATTCCCTCACGTTGTCGCGGCCGCTGTCGGTGCAGCGCGCGGCGAGTACGGGTTTCTTCTACGTGAACGGCACGCCGACCGATTCGGTACACGTCGCGTTGACGGGGATGGCCGACGCCAGGCCGGATCTCGTCGTTTCCGGGATCAACAACGGCCAGAACATGGGCGAAGACACGCTCTATTCGGGGACAGTTGCGGCCGCCACCGAAGGCATCATGTTCGGCGTGCCGGCGATCGCATTCTCGCTGGTCGACAAGGGCTGGGCCCATCTGCCGGACGCCGCGCGCGTCGCCGCGGAAATCGTCAAGCACTACCTCGCGCATCCGCTGCCGGGCCAGCCGTTGCTGAACGTCAATATTCCGAACCTGCCGTACGACGAACTGAAAGGCTGGAAGGTCACGCGCCTCGGCAAGCGACATCCGTCGCAGCCGGTGATTCGCCAGACCGACCCGCGCGGTGAACCGATCTACTGGATCGGCGCAGCGGGCGAAGCGCTGGACGCCAGCGACGGCACCGATTTTCACGCAGTGGCAAACGGTTTCGTGTCGATCACGCCGCTGCAGCTGGACCTCACGCATACGCAGATGCTGCCCGCGACGCGCGAATGGGCGCGCGCCGGAGGGCGGGCTTCATGAGCGGCGAGCGCGCGAAGCGGTTCCCGCTCGCGCTCGAAGATCTCAAGCGAGCGCCACGCAAGTCGGAAGGTCGGGCCGGCGAACGCCATGCGGCGGTCGCGGGTTCGAAGGCCGCCGACAAGCCCGCGGCCGTGCTGAAGCCGGTTGCGGTGAAGCCTGCTGCGGTGCGTACGGCATTGCCCGGTTCCGCCGCCGCGAAGCCGGCGACCGCACCGAAGCCGACCGCGCTGAAGCCCGCGATGCCGAAGCCGGCCGCGCCGAGCGTCGCGCCGGCCGGCGCGTTTGCGCTCACGTCGGAACGTGTGCGCGAACGGATGGTCGAACGGCTGCGCGCGAACGGTGTGACCGACGCGCGCGTGCTGGAAGCGATGGCCGCGGTGCCGCGACACATGTTCGTGGATCCGGGGCTCGCGACGCAGGCTTACGAGGATTCGGCGTTGCCGATCGGCCACCAGCAGACCATTTCAAAGCCGTCGGTCGTCGCGCGCATGATCGAGCTCGCGATGGCCGGCCGCACGCTCGAGCGCGTGCTCGAGATCGGCACGGGCTGCGGCTACCAGGCCGCCGTGCTGAGTCACGTGGCACGCGACGTGTATTCGATTGAACGCATCAAGCCGCTCTACGAGCGCGCGAAGCTGAACCTGCGGCCGCTGCGCGTGCCGAACATCCGTCTGCACTACGGCGACGGGCGTGTCGGCCTGCCGTCCGCGGCCCCGTTCGACGCGATCGTGATCGCGGCGGCGGGGCTCGACGTGCCGCAGGCGCTGCTCGAGCAGCTTGCGATCGGCGGGCGGCTCGTCGCGCCGGTCGGCGCGCAGAGCGGGCAGCACCAGGTGCTCACGCTCGTCGAGCGCGTCGCGCACGCGCAATGGCGGGAGTCACGGCTTGATCGCGTTTTCTTTGTCCCTTTAAAATCCGGAGTAATTTGAAACCGATGAGTATGTTGCGCGCGATGCAAAACAACCGTTCCAGGGAACCGCTCACGCTCGCCCAGCGCGCGATCTGCGTAGCTGCGTTCTCCACGCTTCTGGCCGCCTGTGCGACGCGGCTCGACAACGCGCCCGTCGTCGATCGCTCCGGTTCGCTCGGCACGACCGGCACCGCGCAGCCCGCGGCGCCGCTCCCCCCGGCGCCGCCGGGTTACTACCGGGTGAAGCCGGGCGACACCCTGTACCGGATCGCACTCGAAAACGGGCAGAACTATCGCGACATCGCCGCGTGGAACAACCTGGTGAACCCGAATCAGATCGAAGTCGACCAGCTGCTGCGTGTTTCGCCGCAAGCCGGTGCCGCCGTAGCGGGCACGCAGGTCGCCGCGCCGATCGCGGGCGCCGCCGTTGCGACCGCGCCGCTCAGCAGCGGCCCCGCAACGCCGGCCGCCGGTACGTCGTCGGTCGCGACGCCGCCTGCCGCGGCAGCCGCATCGAGCGATACGGCAGCCGCGCCGAGCGGCCCCGTGACGTTCGCGTGGCCCGCGCGCGGTCCCGTGCTGAACGGTTTCGACGACGCGAAGAACAAGGGCGTCAATATCGGCGGCACGGCCGGCGAGACCGTGAAGGCGGCGGCCGACGGTCGCGTCGTCTACTCCGGCAATGGTCTGCGCGGCTACGGCAACCTCATTATCATCAAGCACGATGCAACTTACCTCACGGCGTATGCACACAATCGCGCTTTGATGGTAAAAGAGGGGGACGCGGTAACGAAGGGGCAGAAGATCGCCGAGATGGGGAACAGCGATTCCGACCGCGTGATGCTGCATTTCGAGGTTCGCCGGCAGGGTAAACCTGTCGATCCGCTGAAGTATTTGCCGCCTCAATAACCGAGACGACCATGCCGAAATCGAAGCGCCACGAGCCGCAAGCCGAGTCTGAGAAAATCAGTCGAGCCACGCAAGCATCGGTGGGGCGAGCTGGTGCTTCGACGGACGACGAAGACGACGTCGCGGACAACGAGCGTGACCTCGAGGCACGCGACTCTGACTCGGAAGGCGGCGACGACGAGCGCGAAGGCCGTGCCGAGGCGGCGCCCGACGTCGACGATTTCCGCACGATGCTGCAGGCCGAACTCACGGCCGACACGATCCAGCATTACCTGAACCGCATCAGCGTGAAGCCGCTGCTCACCGTCGAGGAGGAGCAGCGTTATTCGCGTCTGGCCAAGGCCGGCGAATTCGAGGCGCGGCAGGTGATGATCGAGCGCAACCTGCGCCTCGTCGTCAGCATCGCGAAGGGGTATCTGAACCGTGGCGTGCCGCTTCTCGACCTGATCGAGGAAGGCAACCTCGGCCTGATGCATGCGATCGAGAAATTCGACCCGACGCGCGGCTTTCGTTTCTCGACCTACGCGACGTGGTGGATCCGGCAGAGCATCGAACGGGCGATCATGAACCAGGCCCGCACGGTGCGCCTGCCCGTGCACGTGATCCGCGAACTGAACCAGGTGCTGCGCGCGAAGCGCCATCTCGAAAAGAACTCGATGTCGACGGGCGAGGCGGCCGAGCGCCGCGAAGCCAGCATCGACGACATCGCCTATCTCACCGGCAAGACCGCCGAGGAAGTCACCGACATCCTCGCGCTCAACGAGCACACGGCGTCGCTCGACGCGCCGCTGGACCTCGATCCCGCGAGCAGCCTGCTCGACCTGCTGCCCGACGACCAGAGCCAGTCGCCTGACGCCGAGGTGCAGCACCGCGAGCTCGAGACGCTGACGCGCGCGTGGCTGTCTCGGCTGTCCGACAAGCACCGGCACGTGATCGAGCGCCGCTTCGGCCTGAACCACATCGAACCGGCGACGCTCGAGGAGCTGGCCGACGAGATGGGGCTCACGCGCGAGCGCGTGCGCCAGATCCAGCAGGAAGCGCTGGTGCGCCTCAAGCGGTTTTTCGCCTCCAACGGTGTGCGCAAGGACGCCGTTCTGTAACTGATGACTCCGATTCTTGTTTTTGACATCGAGACCATTCCCGATGTCGACGGCATTCGCCGTCTGGAAGACCTGCCCGCGACGCTCGACGATGCCGCGGTGGCCGAACATGCGTTCGCCGCCCGCCGCGAGAAGACCGGCAGCGATTTCCTGCCGCACCACCTGCAGCGCATCGCGGCGATCTCGTGCGTGTTTCGCGACAACAACGGGTTTCGCGTGCGCTCGCTCGGCACGCCGCAGGACAACGAAGCGACGCTGATCCAGTCGTTCTACCGCGTGATCGAGAAATACACGCCGCAGCTCGTGTCGTGGAACGGTGGCGGCTTCGATCTGCCGGTGCTCCATTACCGCGCGCTCGTGCACGGCGTCCCCGCGTCCCGTTACTGGGATCTCGGCGAGGACGACCGCGATTTCAAGTGGAACAACTACATCTCGCGCTACCACTCGCGGCATACCGACCTGATGGATGTGCTCGCGATGTATCAGGCGCGTGCGAATGCGCCGCTCGACGCGCTCGCGAAGATGTGCGGCTTTCCGGGCAAGCTCGGGATGGACGGCAGCCAGGTGTGGCCGGCGTTCCAGGCCGGTCGGATCGAGGAAATCCGCAACTATTGCGAAACCGACGTCGTCAATACCTACCTGCTGTATTGCCGGTTCCAGTTGATGCGCGGCGGCCTGACGCCGAGCGAGTATGCGGACGAGATCCTGCTCGTGAAGAACTCGCTCGCGCAGGAGCCTGCGTCGCACTGGGCCGAATACCTGGCCGGTTTCGACGCGTAGCGCGGGCGCGGTGTCCCACGGCCGGTGGCGCGATCATGCCAGTTCGAGCAGCACGGGCTGGTGATCCGACGCGCGCACATCGCCGTCGATCTCGCAGCGCGTAACGCGCGGCAGCAGCGTATCGGTCACGAACACGAAGTCGCATGCGAGCGGCCCCTCCGACCATTGCACCGTGTCGTAGACACCGGCCGTCGGCGGCGGCGTGCGGCCCGGGTGCCGTGCGACCCATGCGTCGACAAAGCGCGGCGCGTCTGCGATCGGCTCCATGAATCGGCGATAGGCCTCGCTGCCGAACGCGCTGTTGAAGTCGCCGCAGACGATCGCATCGCACGGCTGGCCGGTCGCGCTGAACGGCCCCTCGGCGGTTTCTGCAGGCGCCGGTCGTGCCGCATGCGCGCAGGCCTCGCGGTGCCGGTCGCGCAGTGCGTCGACCTGGGCGAGCCGCTGGCGCGCCGAATAATATTCCAGATGCGTGGTGACCACCCGCAGCGGCCCGAAGGGCGCCTGCAACTCGACGTCGAGCGCGATACGCGGCATCGACGGCGCGCCGGCGTCGGCCGGCCACGGCAGCAACTGGCGGAGCACGCGCCCGACCGGCAGCCGCGTCGCGATCGCATTGCCAAACTGACGGCGCGGTGCGCCGGTTTCGATCGGTGGCAAGTCGGCACCGATCGCTTCGACGATCGCATATCCGGGCAGCAGCGCCGCGAGTTCGGCGAACTGGTCGGCACCGGGCCGGCCGGGCAGTGCGCCGAAGCCGCGCGTGACCTCCTGCAGGCACAGCACGTCGAAGTCGCCGAGCGCGCGGATCGCCGCGACGGTGCGCGGAAGATCGACGGCGCCGTCCGCGTCCCGACCCCATTGGATGTTCCAGTCGATCAGTCGCAAGGTTGAATCTCCTGTCGGGCGGGTTTCGGGTCGAGGGACGCTCCCGGATCGGCTCCACGGGAACACCCGGTCGCGGTGCTCCTCGGCCGCCTGTGTGGCCGCTCCGGCGCAATGTCGGGCCGTCTATGCTCAAGTATCGACGCTTGCCGCATGCAAAGCGGGCGATGCGGGCCTGCGTCGTCTACAATCTCGCCTTCTTCAACGTTTGTCAGGAAAAGCTGGTGTCCGAAGCCGTCCCCACTTCTGCGCGCAAATCAAGAAATGCGCCCGTCGCGCCCGGGCCCGCCCCGGTTCTCGAGATCGAATCGCTCGACATGGAAGCGCGCGGTGTCGGTCGCACGATCACCGAGGACGGCGAGCCTGGCAAGGTCATCTTCGTCGAAGGCGCGCTGCCGGGCGAGCGCGTGACCTATTCGAGCTTCCGCCGCAAGCCAAGCTACGAGCAGGCGACGGTTGTCGACATTCTGCGCCCGAGCGTGATGCGCACGAAGCCGAAATGCGCGTTCTTCGGCACCTGCGGCGGTTGCTCGATGCAGCACCTCGACATGCGTGCACAGGTGGCGGTCAAGCAGCGCGTGCTCGAAGACAACCTTTGGCACCTGGCGAAGCTGCGTGCGGAAACGATGTTCGCGCCGATCCACGGCCCGTCGTGGGGCTATCGCTACCGCGCGCGCCTGACCGTGCGCAACGTCGCGAAGAAGGGCGGCGTGCTGGTCGGGTTCCACGAGAAGAAGAGCAGCTACGTCGCCGACATGACGAGCTGCGAAGTGCTGCCGCCGCACGTGTCGGCGATGCTCGTGCCGCTGCGCCGGCTCGTCGAGGGGCTGTCGATCCGCGATCGGATGCCGCAGATCGAACTCGCGGTCGGTTCGGAAGTTACGGCGCTCGTGCTGCGCGTGCTGGAGCCGATCAACGCGGACGACGAAGCGCTGCTGCGCGCGTTCGCTGACGAGCATAAAGTGCAGTTCTGGCTGCAGCCGAAAGGTCCGGACACGGTGGCGCCGTTCTATCCGCTGGACGTGTCGCTCGACTACACGCTGCCGGAATTCGGCATCCGCATGCCGTTCAAGCCGACCGACTTCACGCAGGTCAACCACCAGATCAACCGCGTGCTGGTAGGCCGCGCGCTGCGTCTGCTCGCGCCGTCGCGCGACGACCGCGTGCTCGACCTGTTCTGCGGGATCGGCAACTTCACGCTGCCGCTCGCGCGGCTGTCGCGCGAGGTGATGGGCATCGAAGGCAGTGACACGCTGACGACGCGCGCGCTGGCGAACGCGCGCGAGAACGGTGTCGACGGCCACACGACGTTCGCGTGCCGTAACCTGTTCGAAGTGACGGGCGACGACATCCGCGCGCTCGGCGCATTCGACAAGTTCCTGATCGACCCACCGCGCGAAGGCGCGCTCGCGGTGTCGAAGGCGCTGGCCGAGATCGCGCAGAGCGGTGAAGGCCCGCTGCCGAAGCGCATCGTCTACGTGTCGTGCAACCCGTCGACGCTCGCGCGCGATGCGGGCCTGCTCGTGCACGAGGCCGGCTACCGCCTGAAGGGCGCCGGTGTCGTGAACATGTTCCCGAATACGTCGCACGTCGAATCGATCGCACTGTTCGAGCGCGACTGAGCCCAAGCGGCGGACGTAAAAAAACCGGCCCGCGGGCCGGTTTTTTCATGGGGTGAGACGAACGTCAGTTGCGGTTGCCGCCGAAGATGCCGAGCAGCGCGAGCAGGTTCGTGAACACGTTGTACAGGTCGAGGTAGATCGCGAGCGTGGCCGAGATGTAGTTCGTCTCGCCGCCGTTCACGACGCGCTGGACGTCGAACAGCATGTAGGCGGAGAAGATCGCGATCGCGAGCACCGACACGGTGAGCATCAGCGCCGGGAGTTGCAGGAAGATGTTCGCGACCGATGCGAGCAGGATCACGATCACGCCCATGAACAGCCACTTGCCGAGCCCCGAGAAGTCGCGCTTGCTGACGGTGGCGATCGTTGCCATCGTGGCGAAGATGATGCCGGTGCCGCCGAACGCGAGCATGATCAGCGACGGGCCGTTCGAGAAGCCGAGGATGAAGCTCAGCAGCCGCGACAGCATCAGGCCCATGAAGAACGTGAAGCCGAGCAGCACGAACACGCCGACCGAGCTGTTTTTGGTCCGCTCGATCGCGAACATGAAGCCGAACGCGATCGCGAAGAACGCGAGCAGGCTCATCATCGGGCTCGTGGCCGCGAACAGCGAGAAGCCCGTCGCGACGCCGACCCAGGCGCCCAGCACAGTCGGCACCATCGACAGCGCGAGCAGCCAGTACGTGTTCCGCAGCACGCGGTTGCGAACCTCGGCGGTGCTGACGGAACCGCCGCGGCCGAAATTGTACGGATAGTCGTTCATGGTTTCTCCTAACATTGAACGCATGGGCGTTCGGGGCCGGTTCGGCACACGCGGTGTGCGGCGCAGCAAACCGGAGCAGCTATGGCTAAGATACGTTCCGTGCCGGGAGGTTTCAATGGCCGGGCGGCACAAAACATTTGGATTCTGAACCTTTCATGCGTGTAAGGGTTCAATCGCAATGATACACGGGATCGTGCTACAATAGCGGATTCATTTGAACCTGTAACTTCTTAATTTTTTGGAGTTTTTATGGCAATCGAGCGCACCCTGTCGATCATCAAGCCGGATGCGGTGGCAAAGAACGTGATCGGCCAGATCTACAGCCGTTTCGAAGGCGCCGGCCTGAAGATCGTCGCATCGCGCATGGCACACCTGTCGCGTGCTGACGCAGAGAAGTTCTACGCGGTTCACGCAGCGCGTCCGTTCTTCAAGGACCTCGTCGATTTCATGATCTCGGGCCCGGTGATGATCCAGGTTCTGGAAGGTGAAGGCGCGATCCTGAAGAACCGCGACCTGATGGGCGCAACGGATCCGAAGAAGGCAGAAAAGGGCACGATCCGCGCCGACTTCGCCGACAGCATCGACGCGAACGCCGTGCACGGCTCGGACGCTGCTGAAACGGCAGCGGTCGAAGTCGCGTTCTTCTTCCCGGAAATGAACGTTTACTCGCGCTAAGCCCTGGCTGGCAGCAAGTAGGCAGGATTCAGCGCACGCGGCAAGGCAGCACATCATGACGAGCGAAACTACCGTCAATCTTCTCGACTTCGATGCCGAGGGTCTCGTCGCGTACTGCGGCAGCCTCGGCGAGAAGCCGTTCCGCGCCAAGCAGTTGCAGCGCTGGATCCATCAGTACAACGCTGGCGACTTCGACGGCATGACCGATCTCGCGAAGTCCTTGAGAGAGAAACTCAAGGGCCGCGCGTCGATCGGCATGCCCGAGATCGCCAGCGATCACGTTTCCACCGACGGCACGCGCAAGTGGCTGATCGACGTCGGAAACGGCAATGCGGTCGAAACCGTGTTCATCCCGGAGGAGACGCGCGGCACGCTGTGCGTGTCGTCGCAGGCCGGATGTGCGGTCAACTGCCGCTTCTGTTCGACGGGCAAGCAGGGCTTTTCCCGCAATCTGTCGACAGCCGAAATCATCGGCCAGCTACGGATGGCCGAATTTGCATTGCGAGCGTCACTGGGCCGCGCGCCCGGCCCGAACGGCAAGGCCGAACGGGTCGTCACCAACGTGGTGATGATGGGCATGGGCGAACCGCTGCTGAATTACAGCGCGGTCGTGCCGGCGATGCGGCTGATGCTCGACGACAACGCGTACGGCCTGTCGCGCCGCCGCGTGACGCTGTCGACGTCCGGCGTGGTGCCGATGATGGACCGCCTCGGTGCCGAGCTGCCGGTCGCGCTGGCCGTTTCGCTGCACGCGCCGAACGATCCGCTGCGCGACGAGCTGGTGCCGCTCAACAAGAAGTATCCGCTGCGCGAGCTGATGGCGGCTTGCCAGCGTTATCTGAAAGTCGCGCCGCGCGACTTCATTACTTTCGAATACTGCATGCTGGACGGCGTCAACGACACCGAAGCGCATGCGCGCGAACTGCTGGCCGTCACGCGCGACGTGCCGTGCAAGTTCAATCTGATCCCGTTCAATCCGTTTCCGGAATCGGGCCTCATCCGCTCGAAGCCGGAGCAGATCAAGCGTTTTGCACAGGTCCTCATCGACGCGGGTGTCGTCACGACCGTGCGCAAGACGCGCGGCGACGACATCGATGCCGCGTGCGGCCAGTTGGCCGGCGCAGTGAAGGACCGCACGCGCCTCGCGGAACGTACGGGCGCAGCAGGAAAAATCATCGAAGTTCGGGCGATTTGACGGGGACGCCTAGCCGGGGATGCTGGGGACCTTTAAGCGGTACAACACGCGAATAGCGATCGGTCGCGGCGCCTCGGCGTCGCGCATGGTATGGACAGTTGCGGGTGCCGGCCGGCGGGAACCGGCGGCGGCCCGCCAGTGAAGAAGAATCGACGCGAGGACAAGGATGAGTGAGCCGCAGCCGTCTAACGGCGCAGAGACGAATGGCGCGAAGCCGGCACCGGCAGGGTTGGAATCGCTTGCGGCAGTCGGCAGCCGACTGGCGCAGCTTCGGGAGACAAGGGGTTGGACCGTCGACGACGTGTCGGCGCGACTCAAGGTCGCACCGCAGAAGCTTCGGGCGCTCGAGGCCGGTGACATCAGCCATTTGCCCGGCGTGACGTTCGCGCTCGGCGTCGTGCGCAGCTACGCGAAGATGCTCGGCGTTGATCCGGAACCGTTCGCGCAGGCGTTGCGCCGTGAGCGCGGGGTGCCGGAAGTCGACCTGTCGATGCCCGCGTCGTCGGGGACGGATCTGCCGCGCGGCCGCGTGTCGATTCCGCTGGGCGGATCGTCGCGCCATCACCCGTGGCTGTGGGGCACGGGGATCGTCGTCGTCGCGGTGGTTGCGGTACTGATGTGGCACACTGGCGGCGATTCGTCGAGCCTGCTCGCGCGCTTCAAGAGCGGCGACGCGGAGCATGCGTCGGCCGCGAGCGTGCCGGCGGCAGCATCGTCGTCATCCGTCGAAGAGGCGGCTTCGGGTGGTGCGTCTGCCGTGGTCGCGAATGAGGTTCCGGCCCCGGCTGTTGCGTCTGCAGCGCCGGCGCCGGCAGTTGCATCGGCTGTTCGGGCGCCTGCGCCCGTGGCGCCGGTCGTGACGGCGGCGGCTTCGCAGCCCGTCGTGGCAACGACGGCGGCCAGCGCCGCCGCACCGGCACAGCCGGCGAGCGTCGTGGTCGCGGCCGGCCAGTCGATGGTGGAACTGAAGGTCAAGCAGGACAGCTGGTTCAGCGTGCGCGACAAGAACGGCAAGGAGCTGTTCTCCGGGCTGGTGCACAGCAGCGAGGCGAAGCAGGTCGCTGGCGAAGGCCCGTTCAAGGTCACGATCGGCAACAAGGCGGGCCTCGACGCGATCGCGTTCGACGGAAAACCTGTCGATCCGGCAAAATATTCGGCAGCGCGGGGTAATGTGGCGCGGTTCACGTTGCCCTGACGTCAAGCGCCGTGGCGAAGGCCTGTCGTCGATATCGACAGGCCGTGAGGACACGGCGCTTTTTCAATTCATGCGCCGCGTCGCGGCGCATTCCGCGTAAATGGATCTATCGATGCAATCCGAAGCTCAATCCCCACGCAGCAGTCAGATTTGTTCAACCGAGCCGGTGTTCGGCGGGCATCAGCCGCGCCGCGTATCGCATGCGGTGGATGTCCGCTGGGGCGGGCAACTCGTGACGATCGGCGGCGACGCGCCGGTGCGCGTGCAGTCGATGACGAATACCGACACGGCCGACGCGATCGGCACGGCCATCCAGATCAAGGAACTCGCGAACGCGGGCTCCGAACTGGTGCGCATCACGGTCAACACGCCCGAGGCCGCGGCCGCCGTACCGGCGATCCGCGAGCAGCTCGACCGCATGGGCGTGACCGTGCCGCTCGTCGGCGATTTCCACTACAACGGCCACCTGCTGCTGCGTGACTACCCGGGCTGCGCCGAGTCGCTGTCGAAGTACCGGATCAACCCGGGCAACGTCGGCCAGGGCGCGAAGCGCGATACGCAGTTCGCGCAGATGATCGAGGCCGCGGCCAAGTACGACAAGCCGGTGCGGATCGGCGTGAACTGGGGCAGTCTCGACCAGGATCTGCTCGCGCGCATGATGGACGAGAACGGTGCGCGTTCGCAGCCGTGGGATGCGCAGAGCGTGATGTACGAGGCGCTGATCCAGTCGGCGATCGGCTCGGCCGAGCGTGCGGTCGAACTGGGCCTCGGCCGCGACCGCATCATTCTGTCGTGCAAGGTCAGCGGTGTGCAGGACCTGATCGCCGTGTACCGCGAACTCAGCCGCCGCTGCGGCTTCGCGCTGCACCTCGGGCTGACCGAGGCCGGCATGGGCTCGAAGGGCATCGTCGCGTCGACGGCTGCACTCGGCGTGCTGCTGCAGGAAGGGATCGGCGACACGATCCGCATCTCGCTGACGCCGGAGCCGGGCGCGTCGCGCACGGGCGAGGTGATCGTCGGCCAGGAAATCCTGCAGACGATGGGCCTGCGCTCGTTCGCACCGATGGTGATCGCGTGCCCGGGCTGCGGCCGTACGACGAGCACGCTGTTCCAGGAGCTCGCGATGCAGATCCAGACCTACCTGCGCGAGCAGATGCCGGCCTGGCGCAAGGAGTATCCGGGCGTCGAGAAAATGAACGTCGCGGTGATGGGCTGCATCGTCAACGGCCCGGGCGAATCGAAGCACGCGAACATCGGCATCAGCCTGCCGGGCTCGGGCGAGAACCCGGCCGCGCCTGTCTTCATCGACGGCGAGAAGGTCAAGACGCTGCGCGGCGAGCGGATCGCCGAGGAATTCCAGCAGATCGTCAGCGACTACGTCGAACGCAACTACGGCCGCGCTGAGGCCACGAACTAATTCGTCCACACACACGATGACTGAACAAAAACGCAAGATCGAGAAGCTCACCGGCGTCAAGGGCATGAACGACATCCTTCCGCAGGATGCCGGCCTTTGGGAGTTCTTCGAAGCTACGGTGAAATCGCTGCTGCGCGCATACGGTTACCAGAACATCCGCACGCCGATCGTCGAGCACACGCAGCTCTTCACGCGCGGCATCGGTGAGGTCACCGACATCGTCGAAAAAGAGATGTACAGCTTCACCGACGCGCTGAACGGCGAGAACCTGACGATGCGCCCGGAAAACACCGCGGCCGTCGTGCGCGCGTCGATCGAGCACAACATGCTGTACGACGGCCCGAAGCGCCTGTGGTACATCGGCCCGATGTTCCGTCACGAGCGTCCGCAGCGCGGCCGCTATCGCCAGTTCCACCAGGTCGGCGTCGAGGCGCTCGGCTTCGCGGGTCCTGATGCGGATGCCGAGATCATCATGATGTGCCAGCGCCTGTGGGACGACCTCGGCCTGACCGGCATCAAGCTCGAGATCAACTCGCTCGGCCTCGCCGAAGAGCGTGCCGCGCATCGCGTCGAACTGATCAAGTACCTCGAGCAGTTTGCCGACGTGCTCGACGAGGATGCGAAGCGCCGCCTGTATACGAACCCGCTGCGCGTGCTCGACACGAAGAACCCCGCGCTGCAGGAAATCGCGCAGAACGCGCCGAAGCTGATCGACTTCCTCGGCGACGAGTCGCGCGCGCACTTCGAAGGGCTGCAGCGCCTGCTGCTCGCGAACAACATTCCGTTCAAGATCAACCCGCGTCTCGTGCGTGGCCTGGACTACTACAACCTGACCGTGTTCGAGTGGGTGACCGACAAGCTCGGCGCGCAGGGCACCGTCGCAGCCGGTGGCCGCTACGATCCGCTGATCGAGCAGCTCGGCGGCAAGCCGACCGCCGCGTGCGGCTGGGCAATGGGCATCGAGCGGATCCTCGAACTGCTGAAGGAAGACGATCTCGCTCCCGAGCAGGAAGGCGTCGACGTATACGTCGTGCATCAGGGCGAGACCGCGCGCGAACAGGCGTTCATCGCGGCCGAGCGCCTGCGCGATACGGGCCTCGACGTGATCTTCCACTGCAGCGCCGACGGCGCGCCGGCGAGCTTCAAGTCGCAAATGAAACGGGCCGACGCAAGCGGCGCCGCGTTCGCGGTGATCTTCGGTGAAGAAGAGGTTGCAAACGGCACGGTGGGCGTCAAAGCGCTGCGCGGTGCGGGCGGAGACGGGGAAAAGAACGTTCAGCAGACCGTACCGGTCGAAGGCTTGACCGAATTCCTAATCAATGCGATGGTTGCATCCGCCGAAGACGGCGACGACTGATCGCGCTGGCATCCGCTCGACAAAAACGGCCTGAACAGGAAGGAATCGCTCGCCGATGAGTTATCACGACGAACAAGAATCGATTGAAAGTCTCAAGGCGTGGTGGGCCCGCTGGGGCAACCTCACCACGTGGATCGTGCTCGCGGCGCTCGTCGTCGCGGCCGGTTTCAACGGCTGGAACTACTGGCAGCGCCGTCAGGCTGCCGAGGCGTCCGGGCTGTACGAACAGGTCCAGAAGGCCGCCGCCGCGAACGACAAGGCGACGATGGCTCGCGCGGCCGCCGACATGGAAGACAAGTTCGGCAGCACGCCGTATGCGCAGATGGCCGCACTTTCCGCTGCGAAGACGCTGTACGCAGCCGGCGACTCGGCCGGTGCGAAGGCGCAACTGCAATGGGCCGTCGATCACGCCAAGGATGACGAGTACAAGCAGATCGCGAAGCTGCGTCTCGCGTCGCTGCTGCTCGACGAGAAGGCGTACGATGCGGGCCTCGCGCTGCTGTCGGGTACGCCGGTCGATGCATTCAAGGGCCTCGTGGCCGATCGCCGCGGCGATCTGCTTGCCGCGCAAGGCAAGACCGACGATGCGCGCGCGGCTTACAAGCTCGCGCTCGACGGCCTGTCGAAGGACGACCAGTCTGCGCGCCAGCTCGTGCAGTTCAAGCTGGACGCGCTCGGCGGCTGAACCCCGGTCCCCTCAACCTCTTAACTCTGCTTCGCTAACCGATGAATTTGCTGAAACGTTACGCTGTGCCCGTTGCCTGCGCGGCGGCTGTCCTCGCACTGGCGGCCTGCTCGTCGTCGAAGGACGCGCGCCGCGTGCCGACGCCGCTCACCGAGTTCAAGCCCGTGATGGACGTGCAACAGGTCTGGAAGGCGAGCGTCGGCAAGGGCGGGCGCTACCTGTTCTCGCCGGTGGCCGTGGGCGACGCCGTCTATGCAGCGGGCGAAAACGGTTCGGTCGAGAAGATCGACGCGAAGACGGGCCAGACGCTCTGGCGCGCGAAGGTCGGCTCCGACCTGTCGGCCGGTGTCGGCAGCGACGGCAACCTGACCGCGGTCGGCGCGCTGAAGGGCGGCGTGTTCGTGCTGGGCCCGGACGGCAAGCCACTGTGGAACACCAGCGTGCAGGGCGAGATCTTCTCGCCGCCGCTCGTGGGCAACGGCCTCGTGGTCGTCCGCACGATCGACGGCCAGGTGATCGCGTTCAACGCGCAGACGGGCGAGCAGAAGTGGAACTACCGCAACCGCGCGGTGCCGCTGAACCTGCGCGTGTCGGCCGGCATGACGTTCGCGGGTGACGCAGCGGTGCTGGCGGGCTTCCCCGGCGGCGGGCTGGTCGCAATCAACCTGCAGACGGGCGAGCCGTTCTGGCAGACGCCGGTGTCGTTCCCGAAGGGCGTGACCGAGGTCGAGCGCATCAACGACGTCAGCGGTCCGCCGACGCTCGTGGGCGCGGAAGCCTGCGCGGTGACGTTCCAGGGTCAGCTGGGCTGCTTCGATGCGAACTCGGGCCGCCCGCTGTGGGAAAAGGCGTTCTCGAGCCGCAGCGGTCTCGCGCAGGATGATTCGGTGGTCGCCGGCGGCGACGACTGGTCGGTCGTGACGGCGTACGACGCCGCTTCGGGCAACCAGCTGTGGCGCAACGACAAGCTGAAAAGCCGTGACGTCGGCGTGCCGTATCTGCTCGGGCACGCGGTCGTGATGGGCGATTACAAGGGCTTCGTGCACTTCCTGTCGCGCGAAGACGGCAGCTTCATTGCACGGATGAAGACCGACGGCAGCGCGATTACGGCGGCGCCGGTCCTCGCGGGCAATACGCTCGTCGTGCAGACGAAGGACGGCGGCCTGTACGGATTTCGTCCGCGCTGACGCGCAGGAAACATGCACGGCCGCGGCGCGACGGGCTTGTCCCGCGCGCCGCGGCTGCGCGACTTGAAGGCGGCCGGTGCTCCCGGCCGCTCGGTATTTGAAAGGCAGTTCGAGACGAAAGACGACGGCGCGCAACGCGCGCCAGGCGCGCGCATCCGGCGCGGCGCGAATTCGTGATATTTTCATTCAGCGCAGCCGCCCGCAGCAGCGGGCCTCCCGCTGCTGCGCATCACCGTAGAAAACACAGATGAAACCGGTCATTGCCCTTGTTGGGCGCCCCAATGTGGGGAAATCCACGCTGTTCAACCGGCTCACGCGCTCGCGTGATGCGCTGGTCGCCGACTTGCCGGGCCTGACGCGCGATCGCCATTACGGCGAAGGGCGCGTCGGCGAGCGGCCTTACCTGGTCGTCGATACGGGCGGCTTCGAGCCCGTCGCGAAGGACGGCATCCTGCACGAGATGGCGCGCCAGACGCGGCAGGCCGTCGAGGAAGCCGACGTCGTCGTGTTCATCGTCGACGGCCGCAACGGCCTTGCGCCGCAGGACAAGTCGATCGCCGACTACCTGCGCAAGACCGGCCGGCCGATCTTCCTCGTCGTCAACAAGGCCGAGGGGATGAAGTACACGGCGGTCGCGACGGACTTCTACGAGCTCGGGCTCGGCGACCCGCGGGCGATCTCCGCCGCGCACGGCGACGGCGTGACCGACATGATCAACGAGGCGCTGGAAGTCGCGTACGCCGGTCAGCCGGAGGAAGCGGACGAGGACGACCCGTCGCGCGGCATCAAGATCGCGATCGTCGGCCGTCCGAACGTCGGCAAGTCGACGCTCGTGAACGCGCTGATCGGTGAAGATCGCGTGATCGCGTTCGACATGCCGGGCACGACGCGCGATTCGATCTACGTCGACTTCGAGCGTAACGGCAAGAAATACACGCTGATCGACACGGCCGGCCTGCGTCGTCGTGGCAAGGTGTTCGAGGCGATCGAGAAATTCTCGGTCGTGAAGACGCTGCAGTCGATCTCCGATGCGAACGTCGTCATTCTTCTGCTGGATGCGCAGCAGGACATTTCCGACCAGGACGCACACATCGCCGGCTTCGTCGTCGAACAGGGTCGCGCGCTCGTGATCGGCGTCAACAAGTGGGACGGCCTCGACGAGCATGCGCGTGATCGCGCGAAAGCGGATTTGACCCGCAAGCTGAAATTCCTCGACTTCGCGAAATCGCATTACATTTCGGCCGCGAAGAAGACCGGCATCGGCGCGCTGATGCGCTCGGTCGACGACGCATACGCGGCGGCAATGGCGAAGCTGCCGACGCCGAAGCTCACGCGCGCGCTGATCGAGGCCGTCGAGTTCCAGCAGCCGCGCCGTCGCGGCCCGGTGCGTCCGAAGCTGCGCTACGCGCACCAGGGCGGCCAGAATCCGCCGTTGATTGTCATCCACGGTAACGCGCTCGATGCGGTGACCGAAACGTACAAGCGTTACCTGGAAAACCGGTTCCGCGAAACTTTCTCACTGACAGGGACTCCATTGCGCATAGAGTTCCGTTCGTCGAACAATCCGTACGCGGACAAGAGCTGAAGACGTCTGTTACACGCGTCACGCAAGGGGTTGGCCGCAAGGCCTATGCCCCGGGCGGGCCAGGCAAAATCGGCTATAGTGTAGCGATTGGCGCCGGATCTCTTTTTCTTCGCCGCCAGTCCAGATCAACCTGCAAAAAAAGATGGAGTACGCCATGAGCAACAAAGGGCAATTGTTACAAGACCCGTTTTTGAACGCACTGCGCAAAGAGCACGTTCCCGTTTCGATCTACCTCGTCAATGGCATCAAGCTGCAAGGGAACATTGAATCGTTCGACCAGTACGTCGTGTTGCTCCGTAATACGGTGACCCAGATGGTGTACAAGCACGCCATCTCGACGGTCGTGCCGGCGCGTCCGGTGAATTTCCACCCGGACGCTGAAGCCTCGTCCTAACCTATCGCAGCGGCCGGCATCCGGTCGCCGCGAGCGACCGATGCCAGCCGCCTTATCTTGACACCTGAAAATTTGATCAACGCAGCGCTCGTCGGCATCGATTTCGGCAAGACCGATTTCGAAGCCAGTCTCGAAGAACTCAGTCTTCTCGCCTCCAGCGCGGGGGCCCGTCCCGCAGTCACCCTCACGGGTCGTCGCTCCAGTCCCGATGCCAAGATGTTCATCGGCAGCGGCAAAGCCGAAGAACTCCGGCTCGCCTGCGACGCGCACAACGTCGAAATCGTCATCTTCAACCACGCATTGGCGCCCGCCCAGCAACGTAATCTGGAGCAGGCACTTAACAGGCGCGTGGTCGATCGCACCAGCCTCATCCTCGACATCTTTGCACAGCGTGCCCGCAGCCACGAAGGCAAGCTGCAGGTCGAGCTCGCGCAGCTTCAGTACCTGTCGACGCGGCTCATTCGCGCGTGGACCCACCTTGAACGGCAGAAGGGTGGTATCGGCCTGCGCGGCCCGGGTGAAACCCAGCTCGAAACCGACCGCCGGCTGATCGGCGAACGCATCAAGATGCTGAAGTCGCGACTCGACCGGCTGCGCCGGCAACACAGCACGCAACGCCGCCAGCGCGCGCGCAGCGGCACGATGTCGGTGTCGCTCGTCGGCTATACGAACGCGGGCAAGTCGACGCTGTTCAACGCGCTGACGAAAGCGCAGGCGTACGCGGCCGACCAGCTGTTCGCCACGCTCGATACGACGTCGCGGCGCGTGTACCTCGGCGACGAAGTGGGCCAGATCGTCGTGTCGGATACGGTCGGCTTCATCCGCGAGTTGCCTCACCAGCTGGTCGCCGCATTCCGTGCGACCCTCGAGGAAACGATCCACGCGGATCTGCTGTTGCACGTGGTCGATGCGTCGAGCGCGGTCAGGCTCGAACAGATCGAGCAGGTCAATGGCGTGCTGCACGAGATCGGCGCGGACACGATCCGGCAGGTGCTGGTGTTCAACAAGATCGACGCCGTGCCTGAGCTGGCGGCCCGCGGCGACGCGGTCGAGCGGGACGAGTATGGTAATATTTCGCGCGTCTTTTTGAGCGCGCGCACCGGTCAGGGTCTCGACACGTTGCGTGCCGCCATCGCCGAAATCGCCTCCGCGGAACACCTTTCCAGCGCGACGTTACCCAACGGCGCGCTCGACGGCGCTCCCGCTGAACCACACGAAGACCACACGATTTCCGAACACGGGCGCTAACCGGTCCCGGCCGGTTCGCCGGCGTCTAATCTGGTGAACAAACTCTGGTGAACGAATACAACGAGCGGAGTACCTGGCGGCGGATGCGCGCCTTGCTGTCGATCAACGATCCCCGCTGGGGACGCGGCGAAAGCAATGGCAAAGACGGATCTCGTCCCCGCCCGAACGAATCGAAGCGTCCGCAAGGCGGCGACGGCGATGGTCCGCCCGATCTCGACGAGATGTGGCGCAACTTCAACCGGCGGCTGAACGGCCTTTTCGGCGGCAAGGGCGGCAACGGTTTCCGTCCTGACAACGGGCGAGCCGCGCGAGTCGGTGTCGGCATCGTGATCGGCGTGCTGGTCGCGGTCTACGCGGGCAGCGGGCTGTTCGTCGTACAGGAAGGGCAGACGGGCGTCGTGCTGCAGCTCGGCAAGCTGTCGGGCACGGTCGGCCAGGGTGTGCACTGGCGCGCGCCGTATCCGTTCGCGTCGCACGAGATCGTCGATACGTCGCAGGTCCGCTCGATCGAGATCGGCCGCAACAACGTCGTGCGTCTCGCGAACGTGAAGGAAGCGGCGATGCTGACGCGCGATGCCGACATCGTCGACGTGCGCTTCATCGTCCAGTACCGCATCCGCTCCGCGACCGATTACCTGTTCCGCAGTGTCGATCCCGAGCGCAGCGTCTCGCAGGCCGCCCAGGCCGCGGTACGTGCGATCGTCGGCACGCGCAGCGCAGCCGACGTGCTGAACCAGGATCGCGACGCGCTGCGCGAGCAGCTTTCCGCCGCGATCCAGCGCGATCTCGATCGCTATCAGTCGGGGCTCGAGGTGACGGCCGTCACGATGCAGAGCGTTGCGGCACCCGAGCAGACGCAGGCCGCGTACGGCGAAGTTGCGAAGGCACGCGACGAGCGTGAAGCCGCGAAGCGCGCCGCGCAGGCATATGCAAACGACCTGCTGCCGAAGGCGCAGGGCGATGCGGCGAAGCTCGTCGACGAAGCGAAGGCCTATGCCGATCGCGTGGTCACGGAAGCCGAGGGCGATGCCGACCGCTTCAAGCAGGTCTATGCACAGTACTCGAAGGCGCCTGCGGTGATCCGCGAGCGGATGTATCTCGAGACGATGCAGGAAATCTATTCGAACTCGACGAAGGTGTTCGTCGGCAACAAGGGCGGCAACAGCGTCGTGTATCTGCCGCTCGACAAGCTCGTCGAGCAGGGGCGACAAAACGCCGCGGGGTCCACGGGCGCATCCACGCCCGATGCGGCGTCGGCACCGGCGGCTGTCGCGCCGGCCGCAGCGGCACCCGCGAGTGCGGCGTCGGCCGTGGCGGCGTCGGGCACCGACGTGCTGCGATCGCGCGAAGCGTTTCGCAGCCGGTCGCGCGAAGACGATCTGAAGTAACGGGGAGCGCAGAACATGAACCGAATCATTGCGCTCGTCGTCGCAATCGTGATCGTTGCCTTCGCGGCATCGTCGACAGTCCTTACCGTCGATCCGCGCCATGCGGCCGTGCTGTCGGGGCGCGATGGCGCGCAGCCCGAGCTGGCAGGCCCCGGCATCCATTTCAAATTGCCGCCGCCGCTGCAGACGGCCACGCTGATCGACACGCGCCTGCAATCGCTCGAGTCGTCGGATCCGCTGCAACTGGCAACGGAAGACAAGCATGACCTGCTCGTCGCCTACGCGGTGAAGTACCGGATCAGCGATCCGATGAAGTACTTCACGACGACGGGGGGCGACCCGTCGGCAGCCGGCGACCGTCTGGCCGGCGCGCTGAAGAGCGCACTCGGCGACGCGCTTGGCAAGCGCGCGCTCGACGATGCGCTCGGCGGCCAGCGTGCGATCGCCGATGCGGCGCGCGACGAAGTGAAGGCGAAGGCGTCCGGCTTCGGCGTCGACGTGGTCGATGTCCAGCTGACGCGTGTCGACTTGCCGGCCGCGCAGACCGACGCCGTCTATCAGCGGATGATCGGCGCGCTGCGCGATCAGGCGGCGCAGGTGCGTGCGCAAGGCGCGGCCGACGTCGAGCAGATCAAGGCGGACGCCGAACGCGAACAGCAGGCCGTGCTCGCGAACGCGTACAAGTCCGCGCAGACGATCAAGGGCGAGGGCGACGCGAAGGCTGCCACGATTGCCGCCGACGCATTCGGCCGCGACCCGCAGTTCTACCAGTTCTACGCGAGCCTGCAGGCTTACCGAAACACGTTCAAGCGCAACGACATCATCGTCGTCGATCCCGACAGCGAGTTCTTCCGCTTCATGCGCAGCCCGACGGGCGGTGCCGCACCGGCGGCGCCTGCTCCCCGCAAACACTGACCTTGGGGCGCCGCGTCGAGCGGCGCCGTCGCTCGCATGGACCTGGCTGGCTCGTTGTTGCTCGCAGTAGCGCTGATGCTGATCATCGAGGGGGCGTTCCCCTTCGTGTTTCCCGTCGCCTGGCGCGACACGTTTCGTAGAATAGCTGAGCGGCCGCCGCATCATATCCGGATCGGCGGGCTGATCGTGATGGTGCTCGGGCTCATACTGCTGCTGCTCGCGACCTGACCGGGGACCTGATCCAGACGGCGTATCCGCCGTTCGTTCCGCCCGAATTCAGAATTTCCGATTCACATCGCGGCGCGCGTGTCGCGCGCTGTTTCCCGTCGTAGGACCGTACCGATGTCGACCTGGTTACTTCCCGAGAA
The DNA here is from genome assembly GCF_000012945.1 of Burkholderia lata. NCBI lineage: Bacteria > Pseudomonadati > Pseudomonadota > Betaproteobacteria > Burkholderiales > Burkholderiaceae > Burkholderia > Burkholderia lata. The sequence continues at coordinate 2,146,763 of NC_007510.1, read as the reverse complement.
TATCGCCGACGTGCTGCCGTCGGAAGCGCGCAAGATCGAGGAGCTGCGCCGCAGGCTGCTCGACCGCTTCCGTTCGTATGGCTACGAAATGGTGATGCCGCCGCTGCTCGAGTATCTCGAGTCGCTGCTGACGAGCGGCGGCGCCGATCTGCGCCTGCGCACCTTCAAGCTGGTCGACCAGCTGTCGGGCCGCACGCTCGGCCTGCGCGCGGACATCACGCCGCAGGTCGCGCGGATCGACGCGCACCTGTTGAACCGCCAGGGCGTGACGCGCCTTTGCTATGCGGGCCACGTGATGCATACGCGTCCGCGCGGCCTGCACGCGACGCGCGAGCAGATCCAGATCGGTGCGGAAATCTACGGGCATGCCGGGCTGGAAGCCGATCTCGAAATCCAGCAACTGATGCTCGACGCGCTGCATCTCGCAGGCCTGTCGCGTATCCGTCTCGACCTCGGCCACGCGGGCGTGCTCGCGGCGCTGCTGGCGCGTGACGCGCAGGCTGCCGAGCGCGGCGAGTCGCTGTACGACGCGCTGTCGGGCAAGGACGTGCCGCTACTGAACGAGCTCACCGACGATCTCGGCGCCGATACGCGCGCGGCGCTGCGCGCGCTGCCGCACCTCTACGGCGACGCGAGCGTGCTCGCCGAGGCGCGCACGCGCTTGCCGGTGCTGCCCGAAATCACGCGCGCGCTCGACGATCTCGCGCAACTCGCGGCGCAGGCGAAGGGTGCGGAGGTGGCGATCGATCTCGGCGACCTGCGTGGCTATGCGTATCACAGCGGTGCGATGTTCAGCGCCTACATCGACGGTGTGCCGAACGCAATTGCGCGGGGCGGCCGTTACGACCACGTTGGTCAGGCGTACGGCCGTGCCCGTCCGGCTACGGGCTTCTCGCTCGACCTGCGCGAGCTCGCGCGGATTTCGCCGGTCGAGGCGCGCGGCACCGCGATTCTCGCGCCGTGGGCGCAGGACGACGCGCTGAGCGCGGCCGTCGCGGCGCTGCGCGATGCGGGCGAGGTCGTGATCCAGGCACTGCCGGGCCACGACCATGTGCTCGACGAGTTCGCGTGCGACCGTTCGCTCGTCGAGCGCAACGGCGCATGGGTGGTCGAACCCCGATAAACAGGCGTTCGCGGGACGTGCTTCGGCATGCATATCGTTGAAGCGAAACGGAAAAATTCGGAATCGCCCGCGAACATAGGTAGAATACGTTTTTAACCAGCTAACGAATCAACATGTCTGCCAGCGCAGTGAACGTGACTCCCGGGCGCAATGTCGTCGTCGTGGGAACGCAATGGGGTGATGAAGGCAAGGGCAAGATCGTCGACTGGCTGACGGACCACGCTCAGGGCGTCGTGCGTTTCCAGGGCGGTCACAACGCCGGCCACACCCTCATCATCGGCGGCAAGAAAACGATCTTGCGCCTCATTCCGTCGGGCATCATGCGTGAAGGCGTCGCCTGCTACATCGGCAACGGCGTCGTCCTGTCCCCCGAAGCACTGTTCAAGGAAATCGGCGAGCTGGAAGAAGCCGGCGTGAACGTGCGCGACCGCCTGTTCATTTCCGAAGCGACGACGCTGATCCTGCCGTATCACATCGCGATCGACCAGGCGCGCGAAGCGCGCAAGGGCGCGGGCAAGATCGGCACGACGGGCCGCGGCATCGGCCCCGCGTACGAAGACAAGGTCGGCCGCCGCGCACTGCGCGTGCAGGACCTGTTCGACGCGAAGACCTTCGCCGACCGCCTGCGCGAAAACCTCGATTTCCACAACTTCGTGCTGACCCAGTACCTGGGTGGCGCGGCCGTCGATTTCCAGGCCACGCTCGACACGATGCTCGGCTATGCCGACCGCCTGAAGCCGATGGTGGCCGACGTGTCGCGCCGCCTGTACGACGCGAACAATGCGGGCCAGAACCTGCTGTTCGAAGGCGCACAAGGCACGCTGCTCGACATCGATCACGGCACCTATCCGTTCGTCACGTCGAGCAACTGCGTCGCAGGTGCGGCGTCGGCTGGCGCGGGCGTGGGTCCGCAGAAGCTCAACTACATCCTCGGCATCACGAAGGCATATTGCACGCGCGTCGGCTCGGGCCCGTTCCCGAGCGAACTGTACGATGCGGACAATCCGCAGCGTCAGGACCAGGTCGGCGTCACGCTCGCGAACGTCGGCAAGGAATTCGGTTCGGTCACCGGCCGTCCGCGTCGCACGGGCTGGCTCGACGCAGCCGCGCTGCGCCGCTCGATCCAGATCAACGGCGTGTCGGGCCTGTGCATGACGAAGCTCGACGTGCTCGACGGCCTCGACGAAGTCAAGCTGTGCGTCGGCTACAAGATCGACGGCAAGGATGCGGACATCCTGCCGCGCGGTGCCGCTGATGTGGCCCGTTGCGAACCTGTATACGAAACGTTTGCCGGCTGGAAGGAAAGCACGGTCGGCATCAAGACGTGGGAAGCACTGCCGGCGAACGCGCAGGCTTACCTGACCCGCGTCCAGGAAGTGGCTGGCGTGCCGGTCGACATGGTGTCGACGGGTCCGGACCGCGACGAAACGATTCTGCTCCGCCATCCGTTCAAGGTGTAATTTCCAGATGACGCAGCAAATCACGATGACGGCGGCAGACTTGATGACCGATCCGCGCAACGACGACAAGAACCTGTGGGTAGGCTGGGACGAGTATCACCGTCTCATCGAGCTGCTCGCGCTCCAGGTGCATGCATCGGGTTGGAAGTTCGACCAGATCCTGTGCCTCGCGCGCGGTGGCCTGCGCGTCGGCGATCAACTGTCACGCATCTACGACGTGCCGCTCGCGATCCTCGCGACGAGTTCGTATCGGGAAGCGGCCGGCACGGAGCAGGGCGACCTCGACATCGCGCAGTACATCACGATGACGCGCGGCAACCTGGCGGGCAACGTGCTGCTGGTCGACGATCTCGTCGATTCGGGCGTCACGCTGGCGCGCGTGCAGGAGCACCTGAAGGAGCGCTATCCGTCGGTGACGGCCGTGCGCTCGGCGGTGCTCTGGTACAAGGGTTGCTCGAAGGTCAAGCCCGACTATCACACGCAGTTTCTGCCGACGAATCCGTGGATTCATCAGCCGTTCGAGGAGTGGGACACGGTTCGCCCGCACAACCTCGAGGCGTGGATCAAGCGTGGTCGCGCACAGCGCGACGGTTCGGGCGCGTAAGCGGCCGGCCAATCGAAGGAAAGCCTTGTACGGCGCCGCTTGCGGCGCCGTTTTTCATTGGGGCGCCATATGTGCCGGCGCCGCGCGTACCGTGGATCCGGTAGGCAGACGGCGCTGCCCCGGCTATGATTGGCAGCCCTGCCACAGCTCGCGCCGGATTGCATGCGTAGCGTGGATCACGTGGTTACAAGGCAACAGAGCAGGGCGGCGTTTCACGGGGGCGCGAGTAGAATAGCGCTCGTTTTGTCCGACCCGGACCCGATTATTACGCTTCATATGAACGACACGATCCACGCGACCGACGCAGCACACGCGCCGCATTCGACGCAACAACACTCGATGCGGGCGCTAGCGATAGCAGCCATCGGCGTCGTGTTCGGCGACATCGGCACCAGCCCGCTGTATTCGCTCAAGGAGGCGTTCAGCCCCGCACACGGCATTCCGCTCACCGAAGGATCGATTCTCGGCGTGATTTCGCTGCTGTTCTGGGCAATCATCCTGGTGGTGGGCATCAAGTACCTGCTGTTCGTGATGCGGGCGGACAACAACGGCGAAGGCGGCGTGCTCGCGCTGATGGCGCTGTCGTTGCGGCCGCTCGACTCGAAGACCCGCGTCGCGGGCGCGCTGATGGCGCTCGGGATCTTCGGCGCGTGCATGTTCTACGGGGATGCGGTGATCACGCCGGCGATCTCGGTGATGTCGGCGGTCGAAGGCCTCGAAATCGCGACGCCACACCTGTCCCATCTCGTGCTGCCGATCACGATCGTGATCCTGATCGCGCTGTTCTGGATCCAGCGCCACGGTACTGCACTGGTCGGCAAGCTGTTCGGCCCGATCATGGTGCTGTGGTTCGTCGCGATCGCAGCGCTCGGCGTGTACCACATCGTGCGGGTGCCGGGCATCATGGCGGCCATCAACCCGTATTACGCGGCGTCGTTCATGGCCGACCACCTGCTGCAGGCGTACGTCGTGCTCGGCTCGGTCGTGCTGGTGCTGACCGGTGCGGAAGCGCTCTACGCGGACATGGGCCACTTCGGCGCGAAGCCGATCCGCATTGCCGCCTACGGGCTCGTGATGCCGTCGCTCGTGCTGAACTACTTCGGCCAGGGCGCGCTGCTGATCCAGAACCCGAAGGCGATCGAGAACCCGTTCTTCCTGCTGGCACCCGAATGGGGGCTGCTGCCGCTCGTCATACTGTCGACGGTCGCAACCGTGATCGCGTCGCAGGCAGTGATCTCGGGCGCGTATTCGCTGACGTCGCAGGCCATCCAGCTCGGCTACGTGCCGCGCATGAAGGTGCTGCATACGTCGGAACTCGCGATCGGCCAGATCTACGTGCCGGTCGTGAACTGGCTGCTGCTGTTCGTGATCCTCTGCATCGTCATCGGCTTCAAGAGCTCCGACAACCTCGCGGCTGCGTACGGTATCGCGGTGACGGCGACGATGGTGATCACGACCGTGCTCGCCGCGGTCGTGATGGTGAAGGTGTGGAACTGGAACCGGCTGCTGGTCGGCGCGATCATCGCGGTGTTCCTCGCGGTCGACCTCGGCTTCTTCGGCGCGAACCTGCTGAAGGTCGCGCAGGGCGGCTGGCTGCCGCTCGGTATCGGCGCGTTGCTGTTTTTCCTGCTGATGACCTGGTACAAGGGGCGTCACATCGTCAAGGAGCGCACGGCGGCCGACGGTATCCCGCTCGAGCCGTTCCTGCAGGGGCTGCTCGCGCATCCGCCGCATCGCGTGTCGGGTACCGCGATCTACCTGACCGGCAACGACAAGCTCGTGCCCGTGAGCCTGCTGCATAACCTGAAGCACAACAAGGTGCTGCACGAGCGGACCATTTTCCTCACATTCGTCACGCGCGACATTCCTTATGTGCGCGACGACAAGCGCCAGACCTCGCGTGATGCGGGCGGCGGTTTGTATATCGTCAGGGCCGAGTACGGCTTCAACGAGACGCCGGACGTGAAGGCCGTGCTCGAAGAGTTTGGCCGCACGCACGACATGACGTTCGAGTTGATGGATACGTCGTTCTTCCTCGCACGCGAAACGGTCGTGCCGACGCATCTGCCCGGGATGTCGATCTGGCGCGAGCGCGTGTTCGCATGGATGCACCAGAACGCCGCGAAGCCAACCGACTTCTTCTCGATCCCGGCGAACCGCGTGGTCGAACTCGGGACGAAGATCGAAATCTGATCGCGGTGTGGCGTGCGGGCCGTCCGTCCGCGCGCCGTGTTCGCCGAAGCCATAAAAAAAGCCCGCCTTTCGGCGGGCTTTTTTGTATGTCGCGCAGGCTTGCGGGGGCTTAGCGCTTCAGCTTGGCGAACGCCGCGGCCATTGCGCCGGCCGGTTCCGGCTCGCGCGAACGCTGCGGGCGGGCCGCGCCGCGCGCCGCGTTGCCGCGATCCTGGCCGCCGCGCGACGACATGCCGGGCGCTGCCGCGTCGTCGTCGAGGCGCATCGTCAGTGCAATGCGCTGGCGCTTCACGTCGACGTCGATCACCTTCACCTTGACGACCTGGCCGGCCTTCACGACTTCGTGCGGATCCTTGATGAATTTCGTCGACATCGCGGACACGTGGACGAGGCCGTCCTGGTGGACGCCGATGTCCACGAACGCGCCGAACGCGGCGACGTTCGTCACGACGCCTTCGAGCGTCATGCCCGGCACGAGATCCGACACCTTCTCGACGCCTTCGCGGAACGTCGCGGTCTTGAATTCGGGGCGCGGATCGCGGCCCGGCTTCTCCAGTTCGGACAGGATGTCGCGTACCGTCGGCAGGCCGAAACGTTCGTCAACAAATTCCGTCGGGGAAAGGCCCGACAGCGCTTCGCGGTTGCCGAGCACGTCGTCGATGCGCTTGCTGATCTTTGCGAGCATCCGCTCGACGACCGGATACGCCTCCGGGTGCACCGACGAGCGGTCGAGCGGATTCTCGCCACCGTTGATGCGCAGGAAGCCGGCGGCCTGTTCGAAGGTCTTGTCGCCGAGGCGCGGCACCTTGCGCAGGTGCTCGCGCGAAGGGAACGGGCCGTTCGCATCGCGGTAGTCGACGATATTGCGCGCGAGCGTGGCGTTCAGGCCCGATACACGGGCGAGCAGCGGGGCCGACGCGGTGTTCGCGTCGACACCGACCGCGTTCACGCAGTCCTCGACGACCGCGTCGAGCGAGCGGGCGAGTTCGCGCTGGTTCACGTCGTGCTGGTACTGGCCGACGCCGATGGCCTTCGGCTCGATCTTCACGAGTTCGGCGAGCGGATCCTGCAGGCGGCGTGCAATCGACACGGCGCCGCGCAGCGACACGTCGAGTTCCGGGAATTCCTTCGCGGCCAGCTCGGATGCCGAATAGACCGACGCGCCGGCTTCCGACACGACGATCTTCTGCAGGCGCAGCTCCGGGTGCTTCGCGATCAGTTCGCTCGCGAGCTTGTCGGTTTCACGCGACGCGGTGCCGTTGCCGATGCTGATCAGCTCGGCCTGCGTCTGCGCGGCGATGCGTGCGAGTTTCGCGATCGAGCCGTCCCAGTCGCGGCGCGGCTCGTGCGGGTAGATCGTGTCGGTCGCGAGCACCTTGCCGGTGCGGTCGACGACTGCGACCTTCACGCCCGTGCGCAGGCCGGGGTCGAGACCGATCACGGCCTTCGGGCCGGCCGGCGCGGCCAGCAGCAGGTCGTTCAGGTTGCGCGCGAACACGCGGATCGCTTCCGTTTCGGCCGTTTCGCGCAGTTGCGTGAGCAGCTCGTTCTCGATGTGCGGCTGCACCTTCACGCGCCAGCACCAGCGGCATACGTCGGACAGCCATTTGTCGGCCGGGCGGTTCTGGTTCGCGATACCGAAATGGCGCGCGATCATCGCCTCGCCGGGATGCGGCACCTGCGCGTCGAGCTCTTCGCCGAGGCCGAGCTTGACCGTCAGCACGCCCGCGTTGCGGCCGCGGAACAGCGCGAGGGCGCGGTGCGACGGCACGGTCTTGATCGTTTCCGCGTAGTCGTAATAGTCGCGGAATTTCTCGCCTTCCTCGTTTTCCTTGCCCTCGACGACGGCCGACGACACGACGCCCTGGTTGTGCAGGTAGTCGCGCAGCTTGCCGAGCAGCTCGGCCGTTTCGCCGAACTGTTCGGACAGGATGTCGCGCGCACCGTCGAGCGCGGCCTTCACGTCGGCGACGCCCTTGTCGGCGTCGACGTACGCGGCGGCCTCGGCCTGCGGGTCGAGCAGCGGGTTCGCGAGGAGCGCCTGGGCGAGCGGCTCGAGGCCGGCTTCGCGGGCGATCTGCGCACGCGTGCGGCGCTTCGGCTTGTACGGCAGATAAAGGTCTTCGAGCACCTGCTTGCTGTCGGCCGCGTCGATCGCGGCGCGCAGTTCGTCGGTCAGCTTGCCCTGTTCGTCGATGCTCGACAGGATCGTCGCGCGGCGATCCTCGAGTTCGCGCAGATACAGGAGGCGTTCCTCGAGCTGGCGCAACTGCGTGTCGTCCAGGTTGCCGGTCACTTCCTTGCGGTACCGGGCAATGAACGGAACGGTCGAGCCTTCGTCGAGGAGTTGCACTGCCGCCGCGACCTGGCGCGGCTGGACGGCCAGTTCGGTGGCGATGCGCTGTACGATCTTGAGTGCTACGGTTTCCGTCATGTCGTGGATGATCTGCCTGCTGAAATCGCGGCGGGGCCGGCAGGCCCGAAGCGGCGGGCTGCGTGGCGGGCCCGACGGGCCAGATGCCGCGGGTGAGTGAAGCGGGGCATTTTGCCATAAATGGCGGAGCGCCCAGCCGGGGGTGATAGAATTTGACACATGTCCCGCAGCTTTCCTACGACGTTGCCAACTTCCCGAATTTCTCTCGTCGCGCTCGGCGCAGCGCTCGCCGCGGCTTTGTCTGCCGGGCCTTCCGGCGCGTTCGCGCAAGCTTCGGACGCAACCGCTCCGGCCGCCGCCGCGGCTGCGCCCGTGATGGCCTCGGCCGCACCGGATTTCGACGCCCGTCAAAAAGTGCTCAATCAACGCTCCGCAGAAAACGATTATCGTTATGCGGTGGCCGAGCACGATTGCTACAGCAAGTTTTTCGTCAATCACTGTCTCGGCAAGGCGCGTGTCCAGATGCGCGACGAGCGGGCGAGCATCCGCCAGGAGCAGCTCGCGCTCAACGACGAGCAGCGGGCAGTGCGCGCGCAGCAGCGCGACCAGCAGCAGGCGCTGAAGGCGGCGCAGAACGCGGCGGAAGCGCCGCAGCGCGCGGCGAACGACGCGGCAAACGCGGCTGCGTTCCGCGACAAGCAGGAGCAGAATGCTCTGAAGCAGGCGCAGCGTGGCGCGGAAGGGCCGCAGCGCGCGGCGAGCAAGCAGGCATACGACCAGAAGCAGGGCGACTTCCAGCGCAAGCTCGACCAGGCGCACCAGCAGGCTGCGCAGAAGGCGCAGGAGCGGGCGGACAACGCCGCGCGCTACGAGCAGAAGCAGAAGGAAGCCGTGCAGCACAAGGCCGATGTCGAGCAGCGTCAGAAGGAAGCGGCCGAGAAGGCGCAGCAGAAGCAACAGCAGGGGCAGTAACGTGTTGGATTGATCCGGAATCAGTCTCGTGCGCGCTGGCACGCCAGCCGGCGCGCTGCTTCGATGAGGAGGCGCATATGCAAAACCGTCCTACGGAACAGCAGCAGGAATTGCACAACCGTTTGGTTGCATTGCAGGAGCAGCACCAGCAGCTCGCTCGGGAGATCGAGCTGAAGGAAGGACACTCCGACATCGACGACATCACGCTGCACCGGCTGAAGAAGGAAAAGCTGGCGGCCAAGGACAAAATCATTTTGCTGCAATCGCAGCTGGAACCGGATAAGCGCGCCTGAGCGCGGCCTGGCAAGCGCCGGCGCCGCCCGGGCGCTGGATACAGGAACGCTTGCCTTGAATTCACCGCTTGAAGCCACCCCCGATGCCCGGCGCGATGTGTCGCCCGCCGGGCGCGCTCGTGCGCCTGAAGGCACCTTTGAACTGAGCCGCAAGCGCGTCGACGAACTCGACACGATCTTCGGCGAAGGTGGCTTGCTGGCGCGCGCGCTCGACGGTTATCGGCCGCGTATGGCGCAGATCGAGATGGCGCGCGCGGTCGCGTCCGCGATGGAAGCGTCCGCGCGCCGGATGCCCGACCCCGAGATCTTCGAAACCCGCAAGCGGCCGGCGCGTCGCCTCGGCGATGGCGACAAGGCGGCCGAATCGGGCGCGGATGCCGCCGCAACCGAGGCCGACAGCGATGCCGGCGACAACACGCTGATCGTCGAGGCCGGTACGGGTACCGGCAAGACCTATGCGTACCTCGTGCCCGCGATGCTGTGGGGCGGCAAGGTGATCGTGTCGACCGGCACGAAACACCTGCAGGACCAGCTGTTCGCGCGCGACATCCCGACCGTGCGCAACGCGCTCGCGGTGCCGGTGTCGGTCGCGATGCTGAAGGGCCGTGCAAACTACCTGTGCCACTACTACCTGCAACGCACGGCCGACAACGGCCGGTTGCCGTCGCGGCAGGATACGGCCTATCTGCAGGAAATCGTCCGTTTCGCGAAGATCACGAAGAGCGGCGACAAGGCCGAACTCGCGAGCGTGCCGGAAACGGCGCCCGTGTGGTCGATGGTCACGTCGACGCGCGACAACTGCCTCGGCCAGGAGTGCCCGCATTACAAGGACTGCTTCGTGATGCAGGCGCGGCGCGAAGCGCAGCAGGCCGACGTCGTCGTCGTCAACCATCACCTGTTCTTCGCGGACATCATGCTGCGCGATACGGGGATGGCCGAGCTGCTGCCGAACGCGAACACGGTCATCTTCGACGAAGCGCACCAGTTGCCGGAAACGGCGACGCTGTTCTTCGGCGAGACGCTGTCGACGACACAGATTCTCGAGCTCGCCCGCGACACGGTGGCGGAAGGCCTGAGCCATGCACGCGACGCGGTCGAGTGGGTGAAGCTCGGCGGCGATCTCGAGCGCGCGGCGCGCGACTTGCGCCTGGCGTTCGCGAACGACCAGATCGTCCGCATGTCGCTCGCCCAGCTCGGCGACGATCACCCGATGTTCGGCGCGCTCGACGCGCTCGAGGCTGCGCTCGACGCGTTGGCGTCGGCGCTTGCCAGCCAGGCCGAACGGGCGGAATCGCTCGGCGCGTGCCTGCGGCGCGCACGCGAGCTGCAGGATCTGCTGGCCGGCTGGGTCGCACCCGGCGCGACGGAAGCGGCGGCGAAGGCCGACGCAACGGCGGCCGGCGACAAGGCGGCATCCGACGGCGATCCGAACGAGAAGGTGCGCTGGGTCGAAGTGTTCGCGCATACGGTCCAGCTGCACGAAACGCCGCTGTCGGTCGCGCCGATCTTTGCCAAGCAGCGCGCGGGCGTGCCGCGTGCATGGGTGTTCACGTCGGCCACGCTGTCGGTGCGCGGCGATTTCACGCACTATGCGGCGCAGATGGGCCTCAGCTCGCGTCGCTCGATGACGCTCGCAAGCCCGTTCGACTACCAGTCGCAAGGGCTGCTGTACGTGCCGCGCAACCTGCCGCAACCGTCTTCGCCAGCGTTTACCGATGCCGTCTTCGACGCCGCGCTGCCGGCGATCGAGGCGTCCGGTGGCGGTGTGTTCATGTTGTGCACGACGCTGCGCGCGGTCGACCGGATCGCGTCGAAGCTGCGTGACGTGATCGAATCGCGCGGCTGGAACACGCCACTGCTCGTGCAGGGCGATGCGAGCCGCACCGAACTGCTCGACCGCTTCCGCGCGTATGGCAACGCGATCCTGGTCGGCAGCCAGAGTTTCTGGGAAGGCGTCGACGTGCGCGGCGACGCGCTGTCGCTCGTCGTGATCGACAAGCTGCCGTTTGCGCCGCCGGACGATCCGGTGCTGGCCGCGCGGCTCGACGCGCTGACGAAGAAGGGGCTGAGCCCGTTCGCCGTGCACCAGTTGCCGCAGGCCGTGATTACGCTGAAGCAGGGCGCGGGCCGGCTGATTCGCGCGGAGACGGATCGCGGCGTGCTGATGATCTGCGACACGCGGCTTGTCGACAAGCCCTACGGGCGCCGGATCTGGCAGAGCCTGCCGCCGTTCAAGCGGACCCGCGAGATCGCGGTCGTCCAGGACTTCTTCGACGATCACCGTTCGGCAAAGCGCACGTGACGGCGCGCGCGGCGATCGTCGCGCGATCGCACCGGCGCCGCCTGAGTGCGGCGCCAATAAAAAACCCGGCTCGATGGCCGGGTTTTTTGTTCGTGCAGCGAGGGCTGCACGGTGCTTTCGTCAGAACTGCCACCACGACTTCTTCGCGCCCGGGCGCGAGTGGCCCGTGACATACGGGCTGTCGGGGAACGTGCCGGCGAGCACGCGCTTCGTGTCCTCGGCGAGTTGCGGCTGGTTCAGCTTGCCGTACGACAGGATCATGATGTGCAGCGCGTCCTCGATCGCCGGGGCGCCCTTGTAGTCCTTGATCGCGAGCTGCGCACGGTTGATGGCCGCGACGTAGGCGCCGCGCCGGTAGTAGTAGTCGGCCGCGTGCACTTCGTGCGACGCGAGCGCGTTGACGATGTAGCGCATCCGCGCGGCGGCGTCGGGCGCGTACTTGCTTTTCGGGAAGCGGTCGACGACGACCTTGAACGCATCGTACGATTCGCGCAGTGCCTGCGGATCGCGCTCGCTCATGTCCTGGCCGGAGAAGCGGCCGAACAGGCCCAGATCGTCGTTGAAGTGGATCATCCCCTTCAGGTAGTACGCGTACGGGATATCCGGATGATCGGGGTGGAGCTGGATGAAGCGATCGACGGCCTGGTCGGCGGCGGCCGCTTCGTTATCCTTCCAGTTGCAGTATGCAACGTTGATCTGCGCCTGTTGCGCGAAATGGCCGAACGGATCGCGACCTTGCAGCGATTCGAAATATTTCGCGCACTTGCCCCAGTCGCCTCCGGACAGTGCGTCCTGGGCCTCTGAGTATAATTTGTTGTTCGACCAGGTAGCCGTCTCGTCCTGCTTCTGCGGCAAGCCGTGGCAGCCGGCGATGAGGGCCGCGGCCGCTACCGCCGCAGCCCGGGCGGCGGCGGTTCTGGCCGTGCGTTTGGTCGAATTCATCATGCTCGCATGTCCTAGCTTCAAGTCTCGGTGACCCAGTCTAAATGACCCGTTCAAGTTCGCAGAATGCCCAGCCGGGCACACCAAATCGCGAAGATTATAGCCCAAGCGATCGGCCCGCCGACGCTGCCTCGGGGGATTCCCTCGATGACGATCTGACCGGCGACGCAATGCAGCCGCCCGTCGTGCCGTCCGCAGCGGTCGATGAAGCGCCGCGCGTCGTCGAAGTGCCGCTGTCGCTCGCGGGCGAACGCCTCGACAAGGCGCTCGCCCAACTGTTCCCCGAATTCTCGCGCAGCCGCCTGCAGAGCTGGATCGAGGCGCAGCGCGTGCTCGTCGACGGCGCGCCCGCGAAGATCCGCCAGCCGGTGCCGCTCGGCGCGAAGATCCAGCTCGTCCCCGACCTGCTCCCCGAGCAGCTCGCCTTTACGCCGGAGCCGGTGCCGCTCGACGTGATCTACGAGGACGACGCGCTCGTCGTCATCAACAAGCCGGCCGGCCTCGTCGTGCATCCGGCCGCCGGCAACTGGAGCGGCACGATCCTCAACGGGCTGCTGCACCGCTATGGCGACGCTGCGGCCGGCCTGCCGCGCGCAGGGATCGTCCACCGGCTCGACAAGGAAACGTCGGGCCTGATGGTGGTGGCGCGCACGCTGGCCGCGCAGACGGACCTCGTGCGCCAGTTGCAGGCCCGCACTGTGAAGCGCCGCTATTTTGCGCTGGTGTGGGGCACGATGCCCGAGGAAGGCACGATCGATGCGCCGATCGGCCGCGATCCGCGAGAACGCACGCGCATGGCCGTCGTCACGGGCGCATCGGGCAAGCCCGCGCGCACGCATTTCCGCACGGTTGACACATGCCTGTGGCAACGTCAGCCGGTTTCGGCGATTCAGTGCGATCTCGAGACCGGTCGCACGCACCAGATCCGCGTGCACTGCGCGCATGCCGGGCATCCGCTGCTCGGCGATCCCGTGTACGGGCGTGCGCGCGGCAAGCGCTCGGTCACGCCGCTGCCGGACGGGTTCGCGCGACAGGCGCTGCATGCATGGCGGCTCGGTCTCGTGCATCCGGTCACGGGCAAGGCGATGCAATGGCGCTGCCCGCTGCCGGACGACATGAACACGCTGGTCGCGGCGCTCGGCTTCGGGCAAGGCGACGAGGAATTCGGCGACGATGACGGTGTCTACGACGATGACGATTTCGGCGGCGAGTATCACGATGACGAGCCGTACCTGGACGATGAGGAGGAGTGAGTGCCGATGACGAACCTGGCGCCGATGACGTGGCAGGACTGCGTACAGCCCGACTGGCAGGTGTCGCCGCGCGTGCGCGCGCTGGTCACGACGCGCGACGGCGGGCTGAGCGAAGGCCCGTACGGGCGCTGGCAGGGCGGAGACGCGCTGCCGGGCGGCATGAATCTCGGCCTCCATACTGGTGACGACCCGGCCCATGTCGCCGGGAATCGCGCGCGTTTGCTGGCGCTGGCAGGCCAGTCGAATGCTGCGTGGCTCGAGCAGGTTCACGGCGCGCAGATCGTGCGTGCGGACGAGGTGATCGCGGCGGCACCCGCGGCTACGGCGCCGGTGCAGGCCGACGCGAGCGTCACCGACCAGACGGGTGCCGTCTGCGTCGTGATGGTCGCGGATTGCCTGCCCGTGCTGCTGTGCGACGCGCAGGGCCGCGCAGTCGGCGCCGCACATGCAGGCTGGCGCGGGCTGGCGGCCGGCATCGTCGAGCAGACCGCGGCGCGTGTCGCGGCACTTGCGGGCGGTGCGACGGACGCGCTTCATGCGTACCTCGGGCCGGCGATCGGCCCGCGGGCGTTCGAGGTTGGCGCCGACGTGCGTGACGCGTTTCTCGACACGGCCCCGCACTCGGAGCATGATGAAACCCGGCTTGCGTTCATCGCGATCGATGGCGCGCCGGGCAAGTTTCTCGCCGATCTCTATGCGCTCGCGCGCCTGCGTCTCGCGCGTGCGGGCGTTGCGCACGTGAGCGGCGGGACGGCCTGTACGGTCACCGAACAGGATCGTTTCTATTCGTACCGGCGCGATCGCGTGACGGGCCGCATGGCGGCGGCGATCTGGCTGGCCGATTGACGAGATGCGCATGCACGCAGGGTTTGCTGCGCCGCAAAATCGGGTTATCTCGATATTTTGGCGGCCATGCCACGCGGCATGCGCGATTGAATGAAAAATCCCGAAGTCAAGTCAATCAAAATGTTTTATGTTTCGCCGGAACCCTTGTCCCGTCTGTTGTGCGAGGATTATCTCCGTACGGAAATGTTCAGCGGTTTGACATGGCGCTTCACATGGGGAAAACGATAATGATAAAAATACCGCACTGCGGCAGAATCTGGAGACGCCTCTCCAGAGCATGACGGCCCGGCTCGCAGCCGGCATGCCGCGCGCGAGCAGGATTTCACGATAGACGCTCACGAATCACCGGTAAGGCAGGTAATGACAGCATCGAAAAAATCGTCGACGTCCGCTCAGGCGGGCACTTCCACGGGCAGCATTGGTTTCGATCCGGCCGCCCAGCCGATGCAGCAGATGTTCGAGTCGTGGTTGAACGCGTGGCGCGGTTTTGCAGATCCGGCACGCGCCGCGACTGCGTCGGCCACCGTGAATCCGTTCGCAACATTCCAGTTTCCGACATCGTTTCCGTTCCAGATGCCGTCGATGCCCGATTTCGGCGCGATGGCGTCGCCGTTCGCCGGGTTGAAGCTGCCGGCCGCCGCGATTCCGCCCGAGCGGCTGCAGGCGCTGCAGGCCGACTACGCGCGCGATTGCATGGCGTTGATGCAGCAGGCCGCCGCGGCGAAGCTCGAGTCGCCCGAACTGAAGGACCGCCGCTTCAGCGGCGATGCGTGGAAGGCGTCGCCGGCACATGCGTTCGCGGCAGCCTGGTATCTGCTCAACGCGCGCTATCTGCAGGAACTGGCCGACGCGCTGCAGACCGATCCGAAGACGCGCGAGCGCATTCGTTTCACGGTCCAGCAGTGGACGGCCGCGGCCGCGCCGAGCAACTTCCTCGCACTCAATCCCGACGCACAGAAATCGATCCTCGAGACGCAGGGCGAAAGCCTGCGGCAGGGGATGATGAACCTGCTCGGCGACATGCAGCGCGGCAAGATTTCGCAGACCGACGAATCGCAGTTCGTGGTCGGCAAGAACCTCGGGTGTACTGAAGGTGCGGTCGTCTACGAGAACGACCTGATCCAGCTGATCCAGTACACGCCGAAGACGGACAAGGTGTTCGAGCGGCCGCTGCTGATCGTGCCGCCTTGCATCAACAAGTTCTACATCCTCGACCTGCAGCCGGAGAATTCGCTCGTCGCGCATGCGCTGTCGAACGGCCATCAGGTGTTCCTCGTGTCGTGGCGCAACGCGGACGCATCGGTCGCGCACAAGACGTGGGACGACTACATGAACGAAGGGCTGCTCGCGGCGATCGACGCCGTGCAGCAGGTCAGCGGCCGCGAACAGATCAACACGCTCGGCTTCTGCGTCGGCGGCACGATGCTCGCGACCGCGCTCGCGGTGCTGGCCGCGCGCGGCGAACATCCGGCTGCGTCGATGACGCTGCTCACCGCGATGCTCGACTTCACCGACACCGGCATTCTCGACGTGTTCGTCGACGAGGCGCACGTGCAGATGCGCGAGCAGACCATCGGCGGCAAGAACGGCACGCAGCCGGGGCTGATGCGCGGCGTCGAATTCGCGAACACGTTCTCGTTCCTGCGGCCGAACGATCTCGTGTGGAACTACGTCGTCGACAACTACCTGAAGGGCCGCACGCCGGCGCCGTTCGACCTGCTGTACTGGAACAGCGATTCGACGAGCCTGCCGGGCCCGATGTATGCGTGGTACCTGCGCAATACCTATCTCGAGAACAAGCTGCGCGAACCTGGCGCGCTGACCGTGTGCGGCGAATCGGTCGACCTGACGCTGATCGACGTGCCGACCTTCATCTACGGCTCGCGCGAGGATCACATCGTGCCGTGGCAGACGGCCTACGCGTCCACGTCGATCCTGTCGGGCCCGCTGAAGTTCGTGCTCGGCGCGTCGGGACACATCGCGGGCGTGATCAATCCGCCGGCGAAGAAGAAGCGCAGCTACTGGGTCAACGACAGCGATCTGCCCGAATCGGCGGACGACTGGTTCGCCGGTGCCACCGAGCAACCGGGCAGCTGGTGGACGACCTGGGCCGAATGGCTCGACCAGTACGGCGGCCGCAAGGTGGAGCCGCCCGCCCAGCCCGGTACCGCGCAGTTCCCGGTGATCGAGCCGGCGCCGGGCCGCTACGTGTTGCAGCGCGATTGACGAAAACCGGACAGCGGCGCAGGCTGTCCGGTGCACCGCAGTTTTTTTAACAGGGCCGGTAGCGATGCGCCGTGTCGTGCGGGCCTGGAGGAAAGAGAAATGACGGACGTAGTGATCGTATCGGCCGCGCGGACCGCGGTCGGCAAATTCGGCGGTTCGCTTGCGAAGATTGCGGCGCCCGAACTGGGCGCGACGGTGATCCGCGCGGTGCTGGAGCGTGCGGGCGTGAAGCCCGAGCAGGTGAGCGAAGTGATCATGGGCCAGGTGCTGACGGCCGGTTCCGGGCAGAACCCGGCACGGCAGTCGCTGATCAAGGCCGGGCTGCCGACGGCAGTGCCGGGGATGACGATCAACAAGGTGTGCGGCTCGGGCCTGAAGGCCGTGATGCTGGCGGCGAACGCGATCGTCGCGGGGGATGCCGAGATCGTGATCGCGGGCGGCCAGGAGAACATGAGCGCGTCGCCGCACGTGCTGCCGGGCTCGCGCGACGGGTTCCGCATGGGCGACGCGAAGCTGGTCGACACGATGATCGTCGACGGCCTGTGGGACGTGTACAACCAGTACCACATGGGCATCACGGCGGAGAACGTCGCGAAGGAATACGGGATCACGCGCGAAGAGCAGGACGCCTTCGCGGCGCTGTCGCAGAACAAGGCGGAAGCCGCGCAGAAGGCCGGCCGCTTCAACGACGAGATCGTGCCGGTGGCGATTCCGCAACGCAAGGGCGAGCCGCTGCAGTTCGCCACCGATGAATTCGTGCGTCACGGCGTGACGGCGGAATCGCTGTCCGGGCTGAAGCCGGCATTCTCGAAGGACGGCTCGGTGACGGCGGCGAACGCGTCGGGGCTGAACGACGGTGCGGCGGCGGTGCTGGTGATGTCGGCGCAGAAGGCGGCGGCACTCGGCCTGACGCCGCTGGCGCGGATCAAGGCGTATGCGAACGCGGGCGTGGATCCGAGCGTGATGGGCATGGGCCCGGTGCCGGCCTCGCGCCGGTGCCTGGAGCGCGCGGGCTGGACGCCGGGCGACCTGGACCTGATGGAGATCAACGAGGCGTTCGCGGCGCAGGCGCTGGCGGTGCACAAGCAGATGGGCTGGGACACGTCGAAGGTGAACGTGAACGGCGGGGCGATCGCGATCGGCCACCCGATCGGCGCGTCGGGCTGCCGGATCCTGGTGACGCTGCTGCACGAGATGGCCAAGCGCGATGCGAAGCGCGGGCTGGCGTCGCTGTGTATCGGCGGCGGGATGGGCGTCGCACTCGCGGTCGAGCGTCCGTAAGCGGCCGTTCGTAACCGGCCGTTCGCGACCAGCGAACCGAATCCGTGTGCCGGCCGATTGCGGCTTCGGCCGGCGTCACGTGAAGTCAGAGGGGGCCTCCGGCAGCTCTCGAAACCAAAAAATGGAGTGAGATTTATGTCTCAGCGAATTGCGTACGTAACGGGCGGGATGGGCGGCATCGGCACCAGCATCTGCCAGCGCCTGTTGAAAGACGGCTTCAAGGTGGTCGCAGGTTGCGGCCCGAACTCGCCGCGCCGGGTGAAATGGCTCGAGGACCAGAAGGCGCTCGGGTACGATTTCATCGCGTCGGAAGGCAACGTCGGCGACTGGGACTCGACCAAGGAAGCGTTCGACAAGGTCAAGGCTGAAGTCGGCGAGATCGACGTGCTGGTCAACAATGCGGGCATCACGCGCGACGTCGTGTTCCGCAAGATGACGCACGAAGACTGGACCGCCGTGATCGACACCAACCTGACGAGCCTGTTCAACGTGACGAAGCAGGTGATCGACGGCATGGTCGAACGCGGCTGGGGCCGGATCGTCAACATCTCGTCGGTGAACGGCCAGAAGGGGCAGTTCGGCCAGACCAACTACTCGACCGCGAAGGCCGGTATCCACGGCTTCACGATGTCGCTCGCACAGGAAGTCGCGACGAAGGGCGTGACGGTCAACACCGTGTCGCCGGGCTACATCGGTACCGACATGGTGAAGGCGATTCGCCCGGACGTGCTCGAGAAGATCGTCGCGACGATCCCGGTGCGTCGTCTTGGCGGGCCGGAGGAAATCGGTTCGATCGTCGCGTGGCTCGCGTCGAACGATTCCGGTTTCGCGACGGGCGCCGACTTCTCGCTGAACGGCGGCCTGCACATGGGCTGAGCGTCCGCGCTGCGCGGGCCGGGTGGCCGCGCAGCCGGGCGTTTTCCGAAGGCCCCCGCCTCCCGGATTCGGGCGGCGGGGATTCGTCACTTCCGCTACGCTGCACTCAAAGGCGTTACATGACTACTACAAAGAAGACGGCCGAACGGCTCATCAAGAAGTACCCGAACCGTCGGCTCTACGATACCGAGACAAGCACGTACATTACGCTGACCGACGTGAAGCAGCTCGTGCTGGAGCAGGAGGACTTCAAGGTCGTCGATGCGAAATCCAGCGAAGACCTGACGCGCAGCATCCTCCTGCAGATCATCCTCGAAGAGGAAAGCGGCGGCGTGCCGATGTTCTCGTCGTCGATGCTGTCGCAGATCATCCGTTTCTACGGGCATGCGATGCAGGGCATGATGGGCACGTACCTGGAAAAGAACATCCAGGCGTTCATCGACATCCAGAACAAGCTCGCGGATCAGTCGAAGAACCTGTACGAAGGCAATGCGATGAATCCGGAAGTCTGGTCGCAGTTCATGAACATGCAGGCGCCGATGATGCAAGGGATGATGACCAGCTACATCGAGCAGTCGAAGAACATGTTCGTGCAGATGCAGGAGCAGATGCAGAACCAGGCGAAGTCGATGTTCAGCACGTTCCCGTTCAAGCAACCGGGCGCGTCGGAGCCGGAAAAGAAGTAACGGTTTCGTGGCGGGCCGACCGCGGCGGGCAACCCGTCGGGCGTCGGTACCGCGAAGCAACGCGGTGCGGGTCGGCCGATCGTGCATTCGGGCGCGACGAGGTGCGGCCACCGCCTGCCGGACCCTCTCGCCGACGGTCGTTCATGACCGTCGGCACCGAATGCGCGTGCCGGGTTCGGGCGTGCATGATCGTCGTCCAGTCGATCGAGATCCAGTCACCAGTACAGAAACACCGGGGCGTGCTGCGCCCGATGGTGCGCGTTTGTGCAGGCACGCGTACCATGAGCGGCGCTGCGCGATGTGGCGTGGAAGCTGCCATCGGCGAAATGCGATACCGGCGCCCGGGCACGACAGGCCGCAATCGGCGATGCTGCATCGAGGCAGTGCGACCAAGAAAAAACCGACTGAGAGAAAGCATGCGTGGGATTCGAATGGCATCGGCCGGGCGGCTGGCTGGTTTTGCTTCGATGTTCATGATGGGTGTTGGCGTGGCGGTGCCTGCCTTTGCGATCGATTGCGCGAAAGCCGTGCAGCCGATCGAGAAGCGCATCTGCGCGAGCCCGGTGCTGCGTGCAGCCGACACGCGGATGAATTCGGCGTACACAGGCGCACTGAAGGCCGCGCCGGACACGGCTATCCGCGACATGCTGGTGCGCAGCCAGCGCCGCTGGATCGACGCGCGCAACAAGCGTCTCGACGCCGATTACGAAGGCCGTCCGCTCGCCGTCGACGAAGTGCGCAAGGCAATCGATCGGCGCACCGCCGTGCTGGCCGATCAATCGAACAAGGGGTTGATCGCGCGTGCGCAGGCCGAGCGCCAATGGCTCGCGAAATACACGGGCGGCCCGCTCACCGGTTTCGATGCAAACTGCGACTTCATTCCCGACGATGCGACCGGCGCGCACGTTTCCTATGCATGTTTCGGCGCGGTCCATGTGCAGCATCGCGCGCGGGTCTGCAGCCAGAGCGAGGACTGGGCGACCGGTGCGGTTTATCAGTACCGGTCGGTGAGCACGGCCGACGGCGGGAAGGTGCGACCCGTGGCATTCTGCGAGGCGCAGGCGCATGGGAGTGCGTGCGACAACGGTGGAGCGCAATCGGCGTGGATGCGTGCAGGGGCGTCTGGTGCCGATAACCGCGCGTCAGCGCCGGTTGCCGGGTTGCCGCAGCTCGATGCGGAAATGTGGCCGATCGGCGATGGCGACGATGCTGTGTGGTTCGATCGGTGCCTGAAGGCATCGGTGTTTCCGGACATGCGGTGAAGTGCCGTGTCCAGCGTTTCATCAAGGTCCGCCTCGGCGGGCTTTTTGTTTCGTCGGCACACCTCAAGTGCCTTGGATGTCGATCGATTGATCGTGTCGATGCCGGACGCGAGAGGGCGCGACGATTCGCGGTAATGGGCGGCAGGCAACCGCACAGCGGCGAAGCGGGACGGACGGTATAGTCGGAACCCCGCAACGTTCAATGTCACTCATGGGAAACAACTCGCTGCGTGTCGTCGTGGTCGGCGGTGGCATCGTCGGTGCATCCACCGCATGGCATCTTGCGTGCTCGGGCGCACAGGTCACGCTGCTGGAACAGCAGGCGACGGCCGCAGGCGGTGCGACTCACTGGTCGTTCGGCTGGGTGGGTACCGGCAGTGCGCTTCCTTCTGAAGACCAGTCCAGGTTCTCTCGCACGCTCGGAGCGCTCCCGGAGTTCGCCCGGCTGGAGCGTGAACTCGGTCCGTTGCCGGTGACGACGCGCGGAGCACTTGTCTGGCTGGACACGGACGCGCAGACCGCTGCCCTGATCGACGAGCAGCGTGCGGCGGGCGTGCAAATGGAAGCGTTGGGGCGTCGAGAGGTGGCCCGGATGGAGCCGCGTCTTGCCCGGCTTCCCGAGTTGATCGCGTGGGCACCGGACGACTTCGTGGTCGAGCCGATCGACCTGACGCATCAGTTGCTGGCCGGTGCACAAGCGGCCGGCGCGGAGATCCGGTGCGGTTGCGCGGTCGAAGCGGTCGAAACGCGCAATGGGCACGCTGTCGGCGTCCGTACCGCGCACGGGCATGTACCGGCGGATGTCGTCGTCCTGGCGAACGCTGCTTCTACGGTTGCCATCGCCGCGGACCTCGGTGTGTCGTTGTCTGTTCGCGAGAAGCCGGCCGTGTTGATGCGGTTCGCTGTCGAGCCGGGTCTCATCAGCCATTTGCTCTATGGGCGGGATCTCGAAGTGCGGATTGGCCCATCGGGTAGCCTGCTGTCAGCCGCGGATCCTCCGGAAGAGGGCGACAGCGGGCTTGCAGCGCTTGCAGTGCGTACGGCCTCGGACATTTCGGCGCTGTTTGCCGAGCCGCCGACCCTCACGCTGCTCTCCGCGAAATCGGCGCTTCGGCCGATGACGAACGACGCGGTGCCGATCAACGGATTTTTGCCGGGCGTTGCAGGGGTTTATGCCGTTGTCGCGCACCCCGGCGTGATCCTGGCGCCCCAGCTTGGGCGATTGGCAGCGAACGCGATCATGGCTGCGTAATTCGACGCTGGAGAGCGGGGCGGCGGGCGCGCTGCATGCGAGCGAATGCCACAGCCTCAAACGAGGACGTCCTGTCGGCGTAGCGGCGCGTGTGGCGATTGTGGCTATACTCGTCATCCTTACATTTCCGAAAGGAATCCTGTATGCGCCCTCAAGTCAGCGTATTTCTCGCTCTCAGTCTCGATGGATTCATCGCCGGTGAAAGCGGCGATTTGTCATGGCTGGAGGCATTTTCGTCGGATCCGCCGGATGAAACCGGCTATACGTCGCTGATGAACGACATCGACGTGATCGTGATGGGGCGCAACACATACGATACGGTGATTGCGTTCGACCCGTGGCCCTATGCCGGCAAACGGATGGTGGTCATGACTCATCGGAAACTGGCTTCGCGCCATGGCGAAGAACCGTTCGACGGGGCGCTCACGACACTGCTTGGCCGGCTGGCAGAGGACGGCCATCGTCACGTCTACCTGGACGGTGGCATGACGGCGCGAGAAGGTATCGCGGCCGGCGTCGTCGACAGCATCACGCTCAACTGGGTGCCGATCCTGCTCGGGAAGGGGATTCCGTTGTTCAGCAATGGCCTGCCGCAAACGCTGCTGCGGCTCGATGATACGAAGCGATTGCCCAGCGGGTTGATGCAGGCCCGGTATGTGCCGGCCAGCCTGGATTGACGCGGGTTGTGATGCTGAATGCAGCGCAGGGAATGCGCTGCATGGTCATCGATTCAGGCCGGCGTCACGCGTCTCGTCGTCGGTCAGTGCGTCTGATCGAAATCCTGCTCGCCGTCCGGCGGAGGAAGGTCGAGCACGAGCTTGACCGCGCTGTAGTTGGCCTTGAGCGAAAACACGCGGCCGATCACGAAAAACGTCTGGCGCGAATTCTCGAGTTCGACGAAGTCGCCCGGTTGCGGCACGTGCGCGCCCTGGTCATACGAAAAGCTGGTGCTGGTCTGCTCGCCGATGGCTTCCGCTGCGTGCTCGGTGAATTCGATAGTGATGTGAGTGGTCATGCGAGCCCCGTTGGGTCGATTGAAGAGGGTAGAAGGTTCGATTTTCGCATAGCGGCTGGCGGTGCCGGTGCGATGCTTGCTGGCTGCGGGGCGTTGCCGAGGCTGAGCGGCAACGCGACTTCGCTCGACACGAACGGGCATGCCAAAGCCGGCGTAACGACGCACCTAGAGCGCGGCGGATAGTCGAGCTGGCGCAGCGGATGCCCAACAACCGCTCGTTTTGGGATAGCCGGATACCAAAGAGCCGCAAATCTACGCGGTCGCTACGACACCCTCACACTCCGGATTTCCCCAATTCCCGAAGCACGGCTCCGTATCCTCCGGGGGCACGGTACTTGGCAAATATCGCTCCCACCCGGTATGGCGGTTTAAACACGCAGAGACTCGCCCACAGCCTGGCGGGTGGACAGATAGCGAGTTGCGTCGGCCGATAACCCGGCTGCAGTTATCGGCCGTATGCCTGCCGGACCATTCAATCAAGCGCGTTAGCCGACTGACAGCGATAAGAGGAGCCACTGCTCATTATCGCGCCGGCGTTGGGCGGCATCATTCTTCTTTCATTGATGCATAAGGCACTGCCAGATCCGCTTGCCAGGTAACGCCATCGGACGTCGACGTGTAGTAAATGCTCGAATCGGAGGCGTTTTGGTGCACCAGGTAAAGATTGTTGTTGAATACTGCCAGTGAAACCGGCGCGTTGGTTTGAGCGACGCCGTAGAGTAATTCGACCGGAAACCTCCAGTTAACACCATCGGATGTCCACGTATAGTAGATATTGGTGTTGGCGTCGGGGGCGCCTTTATACGCCAGGTAAAGATTGCCTTTGAAGGCGGCCATTGCGACCGGCACGGTGGTCGAGACAACGTCGGGTCGAACGATACTTTCTTGTGCCCAGTTAACGCCATCGGACGACGACGTATAGAAAACCAGCGAGTCGGATGCGCCTTTGTGTGCCAGGAACAACTTGGTACCAAACGTGGCCAATGCGACGGCTTGGGCAGTCTTGGCAGCGCCGGTGAGGATGGTGGTGGGCGATGACGCCCACGTCGTGCCGTCGAAGTTCGTGATGGCAATATTGGTGCTGGATGCCTGTTTGAACGCCAGGTACAGCTTCGTCTTGAATGAGGCCAATGCGACCGGGTTATCGCTTCTGCAATTCGGAACTGCCTGATCACTCCCCCAGCTCGAACCGCTGGTCGAATCGTAATAGACCTGGGTGTCGGATCCCGAGCTCTTGTGAGCCGAATATAATTTCGTGCCGAATGCCGCTAACGCCAGGGCCTGATTGGTCGAGTCATAGGTGTTGATTGGAGCGGGGCGCGACCAGATCGAACCGTTGTATGTCTGGTATTGAATCCTGGTGCTTTTCTGGTCTTTGTAGACCAGATATAGCTGGTTGTTGAGCGTAGCGATTGCAGGCCAATTCGTAGTCTGCGCAGCGGCAACGGAAACATCTTGGTCGTTTTCTTCTTCGACAAGGCGATTTTCGTCATTCATGATATGGCCCTCTGGATTATTAATGGAGGTGAGCTGGCCGGCATATTCAAGCCGGCACGTGAAATTTGAAAATTCACGTGCAATAAAATTAGCCTTGCTCATGCGCCGAATCCATTACACTCGATTACGCGTTTGCGCCGTCCGGGCGTAGCGCGATTCCATGAACGGCAGACCCTCGATCGCTTCGACGCGCCAGGCGAAAGGCATGACGAAAACGGCGCCGAAGCGCCGTTGTTCTCGTGTAGAGGCTGGCTGCGACGACACGTGAAGATGCCCGCTGCCGATCGGCGCGCAGGAATGCGCCACGTGCCTTGTCTGACGTACCGTTGGCGAGCGGCCAGCAGCCCTGACCCCGAAGAGAAACGGACGGATCACCCCATCCCCCGATCAGCCGCCGATCTGGCGCCGGTCCGATCAGGCGCGCCACGGCCGCTTTCCCCCGTTTGTTTTGGCTCGTCGCCCCTAAATCGCTGTAAACTCACGCTTTTGCTGCCACGCCCCCACAATCCAGATGTCCCAATCCCCTAAAGTAGGGTTCGTATCCCTCGGGTGCCCGAAGGCGCTCGTCGACTCCGAACAGATCATCACGCAACTGCGCGCCGAAGGTTATGAAATCTCCGGCACCTACGACGGTGCCGACCTCGTCGTCGTGAACACCTGCGGTTTCATCGACGAAGCCGTGCAGGAAAGCCTCGACGCGATCGGCGAAGCGCTGACCGAGAACGGCAAGGTGATCGTCACCGGCTGTCTCGGCGCCAAGTCGAGCGCCAGCGGCTCGAACCTGATCGAGGAAGTCCACCCGAAGGTGCTCGCCGTCACCGGTCCGCACGCGGTGGGCGAAGTGATGCAGGCCGTGCATTCGCACCTGCCGAAGCCGCACGATCCGTTCACCGATCTCGTGCCTGCCGCCGGCATCAAGCTCACGCCGCGCCACTACGCATACCTGAAGATTTCCGAAGGCTGCAACCACCGCTGCACGTTCTGCATCATCCCGTCGATGCGCGGCGACCTCGTGTCGCGTCCGGTCGCCGAAGTGATGCTGGAAGCGGAGAACCTGTTCAAGTCGGGCGTGAAGGAACTGCTCGTGATCTCGCAGGACACGAGCGCATACGGCGTCGACGTGAAGTACCGCACGGGCTTCTGGAACGGCAAGCCGATCAAGACGCGCATGACCGACCTGGTCGCCGCGCTCGGCGAACTCGCCGCGCAGTACGGCGCATGGGTGCGCCTGCACTACGTGTACCCGTATCCCAGCGTCGACGAAGTGATTCCGCTGATGGCCGAAGGCCCGTTCAAGGGCCACGTGCTGCCGTACCTCGACGTGCCGTTCCAGCACGCGCACCCGGAAGTGCTGAAGCGCATGAAGCGTCCGGCGAATGCCGAGAAGGTGCTCGAGCGCGTGCAGAAGTGGCGCGAGATCTGCCCGGACCTGACGATCCGCAGCACGTTCATCGCGGGCTTCCCCGGCGAGACGGAAGAGCAGTTCGAAACGCTGCTCGACTTCATCCGCGAAGCGGAACTCGATCGCGTCGGCTGCTTCGCGTATTCGCCGGTCGAAGGCGCCACCGCGAACGAACTCGACGGCGCGCTGCCGGATGACGTTCGCGAGGAACGCCGCGCACGCTTCATGGAAGTCGCCGAGGAAGTGTCGGCGAACCGCATCCAGCGCAAGGTCGGCAAGACCCTCAAGGTGCTGATCGACGAAGTCAGCGCGGAAGGCGGGATCGGCCGTACGGCGGCCGATGCGCCGGAGATCGACGGCGTCGTCTATGTCGAGCCGGCGGCGAAGGCATCGAAGCGCTACAAGGTCGGCGATTTCGTGTCCGTGAAGATCACGGGCGCCGACGGCCACGATCTGTGGGGCGAGGTGTAAGCGATGACCGCGGCATTTCCGGAGATCCTCGCGCTCGGCGAGGCGATGATCGAATTCAACCAGTCGCAGCCGGGCCGGCCTGAATTCCTGCAGGGCTTCGGCGGCGACACGTCGAACTTCTGCATCGCCGCGGCGCGCCAGGGCGCGTCGACGGGCTTCGTGTCGGCGATCGGCGACGATCCGTTCGGCCGCCTGCTGGCCGACATGTGGCGCGCGGAGCAGGTCGACACGACATACGTGCGGGTCGACCGCAGCGCGCCGACCGGCGTGTATTTCGTCACGCACGGCGCCGACGGTCACCAGTTCGACTACCTGCGTGCGGGCTCGGCGGCGAGCCGCTATGCGGTGGGCGACCTGCCGCTCGACGCGCTGGCCGCCGCGAAGGCCGTGCACCTGTCGGGCATCAGCCTCGCGATCAGCACGGCTGCGTGCGATGCCGCGTTCGCGGGGATCGACCATGCGCGCCGCAACGGTGCGAAGGTCAGCTTCGACACGAACCTGCGCCTGAAGCTGTGGCCGCTGCCGCGCGCCCGCGCGGTGATGCGCGAAGCACTGCGCCAGACGGACATCTGCCTGCCCAGCTGGGATGACGTGACGGCACTCACGGGCGCGAACGATCGCGACGCGATCGTCGACGCGATGCTCGAACACGGGCCGCAGGTCGTCGCGCTGAAGCTCGGCAAGGAAGGTGCTTACGTGGCAACGCCGAACGAGCGGCGCGTCGTGCCGGGCTTCGCGGTCGAGGCTGTCGATGCGACGGGCGCGGGCGACTGCTTCGGCGGAGCCTTCGTCGCGCGGATCGTCGCGGGCGACGATCCGTTCGCGGCAGCGCGCTATGCGAACGCCGCGGCGGCCCTGTCGACGACGGGCTACGGCGCGGTCGCGCCGATTCCGCACCGCGATGCGGTGGAGCGCCTGATGCAAGGCTGACGCGGCATGCGCACGCCGGCCACGGCACCGCACGAACGATTCATTCGATCAGAAGGATGAGGAGGCGACATGCAACGTGAAGTGGTGGTGGTGAGCGGCGTGCGTACCGCGATCGGCGATTTCGGCGGCAGCCTGAAGGACATTGCGCCGACCGCGCTCGGCGCGCAGGTCGTGCGCGAAGTGCTGAAGCGCGCGCAGGTGTCGGGCGACGAGGTTGGCCACGTGGTGTTCGGCAACGTCGTGCACACGGAGCCGAGGGACATGTATCTCGCGCGCGTCGCCGCGATCGACGGCGGCGTCGCGCAGCACGCGCCGGCGCTCACGGTGAACCGGCTGTGCGGCTCGGGCCTGCAGGCGATCGTGTCGGCCGCGCAGGGCGTGCTGCTCGGCGATGCGGACATCGCGATCGCAGGCGGCGCGGAGAACATGAGCCGCGCGCCGTATTCGATCCCGGCCGCGCGCTTCGGGCAGCGCATGGGCGACATGCGCGCAGTCGACATGATGGTCGGCGCGCTGAACGATCCGTTCCAGACGATCCACATGGGCGTGACGGCCGAGAACGTTGCGGCGAAGTACGGCATTTCACGCGACGCGCAGGATGCGCTCGCGCTCGAATCGCACCGCCGCGCGTCGCATGCGGCGAAGGCCGGTTACTTCAAGGACCAGATCCTGCCGGTCGAGCTGATCGGCTCGAAGAAGGGCACGCCGGTCGTGTTCGATCACGACGAGCACGTGCGCCACGATGCGAGCCTGGAGGATTTCTCGAAGCTGCGGCCCGTATTCGTGAAGGAGAACGGCACGGTGACGGCCGGCAACGCGTCGGGCATCAACGATGCGGCGGCTGCCGTGCTGCTGATGGAGCGCAGCGTTGCCGAGCAGCGCGGTGCGCAGCCGCTCGCGCGCCTCGTTGCGTATGCGCACGCGGGCGTCGATCCGGCCTACATGGGGATCGGCCCCGTGCCGGCGACGCAGAAAGTGCTCGCGCGTGCGGGGCTGACGGTGGCCGATCTCGACGTGATCGAGGCAAACGAGGCGTTCGCCGCGCAGGCATGCGCGGTGACGCAGGAACTGGGTCTCGACCCGGCAAAGGTGAATCCGAACGGGTCCGGCATTTCGCTCGGCCACCCGATCGGCGCGACGGGCGCGCTGATCACTGTCAAGGCGCTGTACGAACTGCAGCGCGTCGGCGGCCGATATGCGCTCGTCACGATGTGCATTGGCGGCGGGCAAGGCATCGCCGCGATTTTCGAGCGAATCTGAAGCAAGGAGCAACACAAGGTGGGTCGATATTCGCAATGGCAACGGGCGCTCGTCGTCGCGGGCGCGCTGGCGGCGGGCATGACGATGCCGGGCGTAGTCGCGGCGCAGGCCGTCGCGCCGGGCGTGCAGCAGGATGAACCGGCCATGGCGCGGCCGCTGAAGCCGAATCCCGAGTTCGCCCGCCTGCCGCGCTACGAAGGCACGCTCGGCGACCGGCCGATCGTCGTGCATCTCGGCCCGAAGACGGACGAGGAAGGCGTGCACGGCGAATACCAGTTCGCCGATACGGGCGAGGTCGTGCTGCTCGCGGGCGATCGCGACGGCGACACGCTCGAGATCGAGGAATCGAACGACGGCACGAACATCACGGGCGTGTGGATCGGCCGCTTCGACGCGACGGGCGACCTGAAGGCCGACCGGATGAATTCGGACGAGTCGGATCCGCAGCCCGTCGTGCTGCGTCTTGCGCCGGGCAAGCGCGCGGCGCTGCAGGTGCGCGACGGCCGCGTGCAGGAAATCGAGACGGTGGGCGGTGTCGTCAACCTGCGCACCGACGACTGAACCCGCGCTGGCTCGGTGCGCGCGGCGCGCATTGTACCGGGCCAATTGCGCCGATTTTGGCTAATCTAGCTGCATATTCCGCAACCGAACGGCCTCGTGCCGGGCTTCCTGTCATGACTGCATCCACTCCCAAGCGCGCGCTGCAAACCCGCATCGTTCAACCCGACGACGTGATCCCGGAAGGCTTCCGTTCGTTCGTGCCGCCGGTCGCGCGCGCGTCGACGGTCGTGTTCCCCGATCTCGCGACGATGCGTGCGCTCGTCTGGCACAACGACAACCAGTGGCGCTACGGCCTGCATGCGACGCCGACGTCGCTCGCGCTTGCGCAGCGGCTCGCCGAGATCGAGGGCGGCACGCATGCGCTGCTGCAGCCGTCGGGTCTCGCGGCCATCATGAACGTCTACTTCGGGATCGTGAAAGCCGGCGACGACGTGCTGATTCCGCACAACGTGTACGGGCCGAACGCCGATTTCGGCAACTGGCTCGCGAAGGATTTCGGCATCACCGCGCGCTTCTACGATCCGTTGATCGGCGCCGGCATTGCCGACCTGATCCAGCCGAACACGCGGCTGATCTGGATCGAAGCGCCGGGCTCGGTGACGATGGAAGTGCCGGACGTGCAGGCGATCGCGGCGGCCGCGAAGGCGCGCGGCATCGTCACCGCCATCGACAACACGTTCTCGGCCGGGCTCGCGTTCAAGCCGTTCGAACACGGCGTCGACATCTCGGTGCAGGCGCTGACCAAGTACCAGTCGGGCGGCAGCGACGTGCTGATGGGCGCGACGATCACCGCGAACGCGGAACTGCACGCGAAGCTGAAGCTCGCACGGATGCGCTGCGGCGTCGGCGTGTCGGTCGACGATTGCTCGCTCGTGCTGCGCAGCCTGCCGAGCATGCAGGTGCGTTTCGACGCGCACAGCAAGAGCGCGCTCGCGCTTGCGCAATGGCTGAAGGCGCGGCCGGAGATCGCGGCGGTCCTGCACCCGCAGATCGCCGATTGCCCGGGGCACGCGTCGTTCATGCGTGATTTCACCGGCGCGGGCGGGCTGTTCTCGGTGGTGTTCGACGAGCGCTACAGCGCGGAGCAGATCGACCGCTTCGTCGAGTCGCTCGAACTGTTCGCGATCGGCTGGAGCTGGGGCGGCGCGTGCAGCCTCGCGATGCCTTACGACGTCGCGTCGATGCGTCCGGACTGGCCGCATCGCGGCACGCTGGTGCGTTTCTATGTCGGCCTGGAAGACGAAGCCGACTTGCGCGCGGACATCGAGCGCGCGATGCAGGACGTACTCGGCTGATCGCAGGCCGCGAAGGCTCCGCGGAAAAACAAAACGCCGGCGCGATGTTGCATCGCACCGGCGTTTTTCATTTCGGATTCTGCAGGATCAGAACAGGCGCAGCAGCCCGTCGAGGCCGACATGATCGAACGCGACCGTCGCCGCGTCGCGTACGACGGGCTTCGCGTGGTACGCGACCGACAGCCCGGCTTCGGCCATCATCTTCAGGTCGTTCGACCCGTCGCCCATCGCGATCGCACGGCGCGGCTCGAGGCCGAGCGACGCGCACGTCTCGCGCAGCAGGCGCGCCTTCACGTCGGCGTTCACGATCTCGCCGAGCACCTTGCCGGTCAGCTTGCCGTCGACGATCTCGAGCGTGTTCGCATGCGCGTAGTCGAGGCCGAGGCGTGTCTTCAGTCGCTCGGTGAAGAACGTGAAGCCGCCCGACACGAGCAGCGTCTTCATGCCGGCAGCCTTCACGCCGGCGAGCATTTTCTCGGCGCCCGGCGTCAGTTGCAGCCGCTCCTCGTACACGCGTTCGAGCGCGTGCGCGTCGAGCCCGGCCAGCAGCGCGACGCGGCGCGTGAGGCTTTCGTTGAAGTCGCGGATCTCGCCGCGCATCGACGCTTCGGTGATCTCGGCGACCTGCGTTTTCAGCCCGCAGAAATCGGCGATCTCGTCGATGCACTCGATCGTGATCAGCGTCGAATCCATGTCCATCACGGCGAGCCCGAAATCGCCGAGCGAGAGGCCGGCCTCGACGAACGCGAAGTCGAGCGCGTGCGTGCCGCAGTACGCATCGATATCGAGGCGCTGCGCCGGGTTCGCGTTGTCGATCCGCAGCGCGTGATCGTCGGTCTGCACGATGCGGGTGCCGCGCGACAGCGCGAGCAGCGGTTTGTGATGGGCGTCCGACAGCGGCGCAAGACTCTGGATGACGAGGTTGTGGGTCATGACGGGATGGTTGGGAGGCGAATGAAATGCGTATGCGGCCAACGGGCAGCCGCCTGCCGATGCGGGCCCCGTCCGGCGTCGGGCCCTTGCGTGGCGAACGCGCCATTGTAGCCGGTTGGCCGCACGCGGCGGTCAGGGGCGAAGCGAAACCGCGCGCGGCGCCGCGGTCATGGCTCGTCCGCGCGATCCCAGTACGGTGGATCGCCGAAATGCTCGGCCATGAACGCGATGAAGGCGAGCGTCTTCAGCGGAACGTGCGCGCGGCTCGGGTAGACGGCCCAGATCGCGATGTCTTCCGCGAACGGATAGTCGTCGAGCACCGTGACGAGCGCGCCGCTCGCGAGCAGCGGGCCGACGTCCCAGGTCGACTTGATCGCGATCCCGAAGCCGTCGACGAGCGCTTCGCGGATCGCCTCGCCGTTGCTCGCGACGAGCCGGCCGCCGACCCGCACCGTGAGCGGGCCTTGCGGCGTGGTGAACGACCAGTCGCGCTGGTCGCCGAGGATCACGCATTCGTGCTGCGCGAGGTCGGCCGGATGGCGCGGCGTGCCGTGTTCGGCGAGATACGCGGGCGAGCAGCACAGCACGCGGCGGTTTGCGGCGAGCTTGCGCGCGACGAGCGTCGAATCCTTCAGCGCGCCGAGGCGGATCGCGACGTCGTAGCCGTCGTCGACGAGGTCGACGATCTCGTCCGACAGCCGCAGGTCGAGTGATACGGACGGATAGCGGCGCAGGAACGCGGGAATCACCGGCGCGACATGCTGACGGCCGAACGACGACGACATCGACACCTTCAGCCGCCCATACGGCTCGGTGCGGCCGTGGCCGACCGACGCGCGCGCGGCGTCGGCGGCCGACAGCAGCGTATCGGCGTGCGCCATGAAGACTTCGCCGTCCTGCGTCAGGCTGATGCGGCGCGTGGTGCGGTGCAGCAGCCGCGCACCGAGCTGGCGCTCGAGCTGCGCGATGCGTGCGCTCGCGACCGCGGCCGACACGCCGAACTCGCGCCCGGCCGCGGTGACGTTCGCAAGCAGCGCCGCGCGCACGAACAGCGCGACGTCGAGCAGGTCGAGCGGCTTGTCGGGGGCCGGAATCGGATCGGAGGCCATTATTCTGAAAATCCTGAAAATGTTTCAGGAAATATAGCGGTTTTCTCGAATGATCGGGTTGCTTACGATGACGTTCATGGGGCTGCGCCGCGGCCCACAGGATTTCCTGAAGGAGTGTCGTGATGAAAGCCGTTGGACTGACCCGTTATCTGCCGATCGACGACCCGCAAGCGCTGCTCGACGTGGAGCTGCCGCAGCCTGTGCCGGGCCCGCGCGACCTGCTCGTGAAGGTCGAGGCGATTTCCGTGAACCCGGTGGACTTCAAGGTGCGCGCGCCGAAGCCGCAGGTCGAGGACACGCCGCGCGTGCTCGGCTGGGATGCGGCCGGCACGGTGGTCGCGGTCGGCGCCGACGTGACGCTGTTCCGGCCCGGCGACGAGGTGTTCTACGCGGGCAGCATCACGCGGCCGGGTGCGAACAGCGAATTTCATACGGTCGACGAGCGGATCGCCGCGCTGAAGCCGCGCACGCTCGATTTCGCCGCCGCCGCCGCGCTGCCGCTCACGGCGCTGACCGCGTGGGAAGCGCTGTTCGACCGGCTGCACGTGTCGCCGCAGGGCGCGGACGCCGGCAAGTCGGTGCTGATCATCGGCGGCGCGGGTGGCGTGGGCTCGATCGCGATCCAGCTCGCGAAGACGCTCGGCAAGCTGCACGTGATCGCCACCGCGTCGCGGCCGGCGTCGGCCGACTGGGTGCGCTCGCTGGGTGCCGACGCGGTGGTCGACCATTTCGGCGACCTGCCTGCGCAGTTGCGCGAGGCCGGGCATCCGAACGTCGACTACGTGCTGATTTTCAACGACACGGATCGTCACTTTCCTGCCGCAGCGGAGGTAATCCGGCCGCAGGGCGGCATTTGCACGATCGTCGAGAACGACAAGCCGGTGCCGGTCGAACTGCTGAAGGCGAAGAGTGCCGCGTTTCACTGGGAATTCATGTTTACGCGTGCAATGTTCGAGACGCCGGACATGATCGAGCAGCACCGGATCCTCGGCGAAGTCGCGCGGCTCGTCGATGGCGGCACGCTGCGCACCACGCTCGGCGAGCAGCTCGGCACGATCAATGCCGCGAACGTGCGGCGCGCGCACCAGTTGCTCGAGGCCGGGCGTTCGATCGGCAAGCTCGTGCTGAGCGGCTTCTGAGCCGGCATCGCGCGTAAGGTTGCGGTGCCGCGAACGCAAGCGGGGTAACACCCGATGCGTTTGCGGCACATTGCATGCCGCTTGGCGGTAGACTGGCAGCGCATCATGCATCGAAAACCGCGCGGCACGCGCGTGCCGCCGCATACCAAGGAGGTCAGCATGAGCCAACGCAGCTTGTCAGTCGCCGCATCGTGGTCGGTCGTGTTCGCGGCGGCGTGCGTCAGCGCGAGCGTATTCGCGGCGCCGCCGGTCAAGGGCAGCCTGAAAGGCGGCGGTACCGGACAGCTCGAATACACCGTCAAGGTCGATTCGAAGACCTTCGGCAATACGCAGGAGACCCGCAAGATCCGCTCGGGCGAGACGGACGACTTCAACTGGAAGTCGGTGCCGCCGAGCGGTGCGGTCGCGATGCCCGACGGGTGCCCGAACGCCGACAGCCTGCCGCGCGACGAGAACGGCGCGATGGTGCGCCAGACCCAGGTGCGGCTTGCGCCGTCGATCGACGCGAAGGGGATCGCCAACGTGCAGATGAGCTTCCAGGCGGCCGCGCCGAAGGGCACGCGCAGCGTGACGGCCGGCGGCAAGTCGCTGCAGTGTCCGGACGTCGTGTCGGTGAGCCAGGTGAAGTGGGTGTCGATCCCGACCAACGGCGGGTCGAAGTCCGTCACGATGAGCGATGGCTCGAAGGTGACGGTGTCGATCAAGCGCTGAGCGGCGCGCGCGGACCGGCGTCGGAGCCGGTGCGCGCGCAACGGATTCGACGCGCGGGCGGGCCCGGCGGCACGTGATCGTATCGTGTCGCCGTCATGGTGCCTTCTCGCGATCAGCAGCACGGAACCGTGTTGCTGCAACGGCACGGCAGCAGCCGTTCGACGTGCAGCACCGTCGCGTGGTGGACCGCGTGACGTCATGCGAATGTCACGCTATGCTCGCCCGCATCATCACCTTCCTGTCACGACATCCCGATGAAATGCCGAATGCGCGCGTTGCTGTGTGCCATTGCATTCGTCGCCGCGCACGCGCACGCGGCCGACGACTGCGGTTTCGTGAAAAAAGTCGAGCTGCCGTCGCGGCAGCAGGTGGCAGTCGTGTCGAGCGGGGCGCTCGAACCGTGCTCGACCGGCAGCTACGCGGTGCGCGTGTATTCGACCGCGCATGCCGCCCCCGGCTTCGATGCCGACGATTACGTGACGGGCGTGCTGCATGCGCGTGATGGTACGGTCACCGATACATTCACGGCCGACCTCGGTGCACGCGCGCCGCAGGCGCTCGTCGTGACGACGCGCTCGGCCGGCAGCGGCGGCTACGTCGGCGCGCAGGCCTATGTGACGACGCCGCGCGCGGTGCGGCTCGTCGCGTCGGTCGAAGGGCTCGCGCCGGACGCGGACATCGCGGCCGCGTTGCGGCAGGCGCTCGGCAAGCGCCGCAGCGTGCGCTGACTGGCGAACCGCGCGAATGCATCGCGCGGTGACGCGGCATGTCAGTGCGCGCGTTCTTCGAGCCGCGCTGCGAGAAAGCGGTGATCGGGCGAGAACAGCCGGCGATAGGTCATCAGCACCGCGCCGACCGTGCCGAGCGCGGAGGCCGCGGCAATCAGGAACATGATCACGATCTGGTAACGCACGGCCTGCAGCGGCGATTGGCCGGCCAGCACCTGGCCCGTCATCATCCCCGGCAGGCTCACGACGCCGACGACGGCCATCTGGTTCAGCGTCGGCAGCATGCCGGCGCGCACGGCCTGGCGTGCGGCGTCCTGCGCGGCTTCCCAGCGCGTCGCGCCGAGCGCGAGTGCGGTCTCGACACGGTCGCGGCGCGCCGTGAGTTCTTCCATCATCCGTTCGACGCCGAGCGACACGCCCGTGAGCGTATTGCCGAGAATCATCCCGAGGATCGGAATCGCGTATTGCGGTGCGTACCACGGATGGATGCGGATCACGACGAACAGGCCGACCGCCGCGACGAACCAGCTGCTGAACCAGATCGACGCAATGCTGTCGATGCGCTGGCCGCGATACGTGCGCTTGCCGCGCCCCGCGCCGGCGAAACCGGCGATCAGCGTCATCAGTGCGGTGAGCGGCAGCACGACGTACCAGTGAGGATGGCCGAATACCCAGCCGAGCACGTAGCCGATCGCGAGCAACTGCACGACGGTGCGCACGGCCGCGAGCGCGAGCTTGCGGCCGAGGCCGAGCGACAGGGCCATCGAGATCGCGCCGTTGACCGCGACGAGCGCGGCGGCGATGCCGACGTCGACGAGGCTCAGGTCCTGCAGTGTGGGGCTCATTGCGTTGCCTCCGTCGGCTTGGCAACGTGCATCACGCCGGCCTGCATCACGAGCCGCATCGTGCCGATCCGCGCGGCCTGGGCCGGATCGTGCGAGATCCACATGTACGCGCGGGCGTCGGGCGCCGCGTCGAACCATGCGCCGACGAGCGCCTCGATCGCGCGCGCCGATTCGGGGTCAAGCGCGGACGTCGGCTCGTCGAGCAGCAATACATCGGGATCGAGTTGCAGCACGCGTAGTAGCGCGGCGATCTGTGCTTCGCCGCCCGACAGGTCGCTTGCGCGCTTGTCGAGAAAGTCGGGGCCGCGGCCGGCCTGCGCGGCGAGCGCTTCGGCGCGCGCGCGATCGAACGCAACGTCGCGATAGATCGCGAGCGAATACGGATAGCGCAACTGCGATTCGACGGTGCCGTCCATCTGCGCGGGGCGTTGGCGTACATAGGCGACGCTGCGCCGGTAACGCGGGATCGCATTGCGCCGGATCCGGTTGCCGCGCCACAGGATGTGGCCGCCGTCGAGCGGATCGAGCAGCGCGAGCGCGCGCAGCAGCACGCTCTTGCCCGACCCGGATGGCCCGGTGATAGCAATTCGCGATCCCGCAGCGAGGGTGAAATCGGTCGGGGCGAGCAGGGTCTTGCCGCTGCTGGCATCGCGACGCGTGATGCGCTCTGCATCGATGAGGCCGGTGGGGGCTGTCATGTCACAAATGAAAAAAAGCGTTAATGGCGCCGAAACGTCACCATGGCGTGCGTCATAATACCGATTGAAAAGCCGCGGGTGTCGTGCGCCGTTCGTCCACGCACGCGGCCCGGCATGGTGCGGCTACATTTCAGAACAACAACGGAACCGCCATGACGCTAACCCGAGCCATCGGCAAATCGGCTGCATGGATCGTCGGTATCGTCGCGGTGCTCATCGCGGCGGCCGGCGTCTTTCTCTTCGCCTTCGACTGGAATCGCGCGAAGCCGTGGGTCAACGAACAGGTCACGGCCGCACTCGGCCGCCCGTTCGCGATCAACGGCGACCTGAAGGTCGGCTGGCGCCGCCCCGACGGCGAAACTGGCTGGCGCGCCTGGGTGCCCTGGCCGAGCTTGACGGCCACGCAGCTCGAGATCGGCAACCCCGACTGGGCGAAGACACCCAAGTTCGTCACGCTCGATGCTGCGCACTTCGATCTCGCGATCCTGCCGCTGCTCGCGCATGAAATCGTGATTCCGTCGATCGACGTCGTGAATCCGGCCGTCGATCTCGAGCGGCTGGCCGACGGCCGCAACACGTGGACCTTCCAGTTCAAGCAATCGTCGCAGCCGTCGCCGTGGAAGGTGCGGCTCGACAGCTTCGGCTTCGCGAAGGGCACCGTCACGTATCGCGACGCAATCACGAAGGCCGACCTGAGCGTCGCGATCGATACGCTCGGGCAGCCGATTCCGCTCGGCGACGTGCTGAAGGAGCAGGAGCAGACGTCGCGCGCGGCATCGGCGCAGCGTGTCGGCAAGCACGGTGCTGCGCAGTTGAGCGCGAAGGCCAACGCGGAGGCCGCGTCGAGCGCTTCCGCTGCGCAGGCTGCGAGTGCGGCGTCGGCAACGGGGGCTTCGGCCGCGTCTGCCGTGGTGTCGGCTTCGTCTTCTTCGTCCACCGCTTCGGCATCGGCTGCTGCCGCGTCTGGTGCAAGCGGCGCAAGCAGCGTCGCGGCGCCCGCGAAGCCGTCCGGCCCGACCTATGCGTTCGGGCTGAAAGTCGACGGCCGCTACAAGAATGTACCGATCAGCGGCACCGGCAAGCTGGGAGGTGTGCTCGCGATCCAGGACGCGTCGCAGCCGTTCCCGTTGCAGGCCGATGTGAAGGCCGGCGACACGCGGCTCGCGATCGTCGGCACGCTGACCGATCCGATGCATCTCGCGGCCATCGACCTGCGGCTGTGGTTGCAGGGCACGTCGATGTCGCACCTTTACCAGCTGACCGGCATCACGCTGCCCGATACGCCGCCTTACGCGACGGAAGGCCGGCTGATCGGCAACTTCAAGCGCAAGGCCAGCACGTTCCGCTACGAGAACTTCAACGGCCGCGTCGGCGGCAGCGATCTCGGCGGCACGCTTGCCTACGAGCAGCGCGAGCCGCGGCCGAAGCTGTCGGGCGAGCTCGTGTCGAACCTGCTGCAGTTCTCCGATCTCGCGCCGGTGATCGGCGCGGATACGGCCGCGAGCAAAGCCAAGCGCGGCGACACGACGAAACAGCCGTCGAGCCGCGTGCTGCCGGTCGAGACGTTCCGCACCGACCGCTGGCGCGCACTCGACGCGGACGTCAAGTTCACGGGCCGCAAGCTGGTCAAGAGTTCGGACCTGCCGATCACCAACCTGTACACGCACATCGTGATGACGGACGGCGTGCTGTCGCTCGAGCCGCTGCAGTTCGGTGTCGCGGGCGGCACACTCGCAACGACCGCGCATCTCGACGGCAGCGGTGCGCCGCTGAAGGGCCGCTTCACGGTGGCGGCGCGGCACCTGAAGCTCAAGCAGCTGTTCCCGGCGCAGAAGGTCATGCAGTCGGCGCTCGGCGAGATCAACGGCGATGCGTCGCTGTCGGCGACCGGCAACTCGCCGGCCGCGCTGGCCGCGACGTCGACCGGCGAAGTGAAGGCACTCGTGACGGACGGCCGCATCAGCCGCCTGCTGATGGAAGCGGCGGGGCTGAACGTCGCGAACGTCGTCTACGAGAAGCTGTTCGGCAACAACGACGTGAAGATCAACTGCGCGGCGATCGACTTCGTCGCGACCAACGGCATTCTCGACCCGAAGGTCTTCGCGCTTGATACGGACGACGCGCTGATCAACGTCGACGGCCCGATCAGCCTGCGCGACGAAACGCTGAACCTGAAGATCCACCCGCACACGAAGGGTTTCCGGATCTTCTCGCTGCGCTCGCCGCTGTATGCGAAGGGCACGTTCAAGAATCCGGACGTCGGCGTCGATGCGGGCGCACTTGCGTTGCGCGCCGGCGCGATGGTCGGCCTCGGGCTGATCAACCCGTTCGCGGCGTTGATTCCGCTGATCGCGCCGAGCAACAACCGCGATGTGCCGTGCTCGGAGCTGTTCGGTCAGATGAATGCGAAGGCGGCACAGCGGGCGGCGGCGAAAGTCGGCAAGTGACGGCGTCAGCGGCCCGCGCGCGCCCAGAGCAGCAGGACTTCGACCTCCCGGCCGCCGATCCGGACCGGTGCCGCGGGGCCGAGCTGCAGGCGATCGCCGTCGAGCACGGCGATGCGCTGCTGGATGTTGCCGACCCAGTTCGGCAGCAGGCTGACGTCCATTTCGTGAGTCAGTGTGCCGTCGTCGGCAACCTGAAAGGGGCCCGAATAGGCGATGTAGCCGCGCGCGGCCGCCGCGCATGTGTCGTCGGCGCCGTGGTGCGGGTCGCCGATCGCGTAGGCCGGCCGGCCGGCGGCCATCAGCTGGGCGGACATGTAGCCGTCCCGCGTATAGAGCAGCCAGCCGCGCACGTCGCGACCGAGCGGATAGGCGGCCGCGCTGCCGTCGCAGGGGCGGACTTCGTAGGACACGAGGCGCCACGCGCCGACGAGTTGTTCGCGAAGCTGGCTGGCAAGCATGCGGGATTCCGGTGAGGCGGCGGTGGGGCGCGTGCCGTCGTGTTGGCGGGCCACAGGGCGGCGGGCCAACGGAGCCTGAAATGCGCCGGCGGAACGGCATGGTCGGCAGTTTCTCCGACACCTGCTAAAATACACGGTTTTCCGTCGATTTATCCTTTAACGGGACCTGCCGTGCTTTCTACTGCCAACATCACGATGCAATTCGGGCCGAAGCCCTTGTTCGAGAATATCTCGGTCAAATTCGGCGAGGGCAACCGCTATGGTCTGATCGGCGCGAACGGCTGTGGCAAGTCGACGTTCATGAAGATCCTCGGCGGCGACCTCGAGTCGAGCGCCGGCAACGTCGCGCTGGAGCCGAACGTGCGTCTCGGCAAGCTGCGCCAGGACCAGTTCGCGTACGAAGACGTGCGCGTGCTCGACGTCGTGATGATGGGCCACACCGAGATGTGGGCCGCCATGACCGAGCGTGACGCGATCTACGCGAACCCGGAAGCCACCGACGACGATTACATGCACGCCGCCGAGCTCGAAGGCAAGTTCGCCGAATACGGCGGCTACGACGCCGAAGCGCGCGCGGGCGCGCTGCTGCTCGGCATCGGCATCGAGGAGAAATTCCACACCGGCACGATGAGCGACGTCGCGCCGGGCTGGAAGCTGCGCGTGCTGCTCGCGCAGGCGCTGTTCTCGAAGCCGGACGTGCTGCTGCTCGACGAACCGACCAACAACCTCGACATCAACTCGATTCGTTGGCTCGAGCACACGCTCAACGAGTACAACTCGACGATGATCATCATCTCGCACGATCGTCACTTCCTGAACGCGGTGTGCACGCACATGGCCGACATGGACTTCGGCACGCTGAAGGTCTGGCCGGGCAACTACGACGACTACATGCTCGCATCGGCACAGGCGCGTGAGCGCCAGGCCGCGGCGAACACGCGTGCAAAGGAACGTGTCGCCGAACTGCAGGACTTCGTGCGCCGCTTCTCGGCGAACAAGTCGAAGGCCCGTCAGGCGACCAGCCGTGCGAAGCAGATCGACAAGATCAAGATCGAGGAATTCAAGCCGTCGTCGCGCCAGAACCCGTTCATTCGTTTCGAGTTCGAGAAGAAGCTGCACAACGTCGCGGTCGTGGCTGAAGACATCACGAAGAAGTACGAGCGCACGATCTTCCAGAACTTCAACCTGTCGGTGCAGCCGGGTGAGCGCATTGCGATCATCGGCGAGAACGGCGCGGGCAAGACGACGCTGCTGCGTTCGCTGCTCGGCGCGCTCGCACTCGAGCACGGCACGGTGAAGTGGTCGGAGAACGCGAATGTCGGCTACATGCCGCAGGACACGTACGAGGAGTTCCCGAACGACATCACGCTGATGGACTGGATCGACCAGTACCGCAAGGACGGCGACGACGAAACGATGGTGCGCGGCACGCTGGGCCGCCTGCTGTTCTCGTCGGACGACATCAAGAAGTCGGTAAAGGTGCTGTCGGGCGGCGAGAAGGGCCGCATGATCTGGGGCAAGCTGATGCTCGGCCGCCACAACGTGCTGCTGATGGACGAGCCGACCAACCACATGGACATGGAGTCGATCGAGTCGCTGCAGATCGCGCTCGAGCAGTTCGAAGGCACGTTGATCTTTGTTTCGCACGACCGTGAGTTCGTGAGCGGGCTGGCGAACCGGATTATCGAAGTGCGTACGGATGGCACGCTGTTCGACTTCGGTGGCAATTACGAGGAGTTCCTGACAAGTCAGGGGCAGGAGTAATTGTCCTGACGCTTCCGTTCATGTGTTGCGGCCAGGCAATGGTACGAAGCCTGGGCGTATAGCAACGCGAAGCAGCCAGAAAGGCATCGAGCCCGCATCGACAGTATTGTCGATGCGGGCTTTTTCATTTCCGTGCCGATGAAGCACGGGCGTGCCGCGCATTCCCGTTTCCTTTCGTCATTCGACTTCGGGTAAATTACGCTCCAAATACCACCCTGAATTCCGACCCGGAGCCGCCCCCTCGATGCAGGACCATCCTTTCCCGCTCGACCTGTCCGGCCTTGCGCCAAGCCTGTATGCGCAGGGCACTGAGGAGGGCATCCTGGCACGCCTGATGGAGCGGATCGCGCCGACCAACCGCTTCTGCGTCGATATCGGCGCAAGCGACGGCCTGCGCAACAGCAACACCGCGCGGTTGCTGCGCGAACAGGAATGGTCCGGCGTGCTGGTGGAAGGCAGCGCGTACCGCTTCGGCAAGCTTGCCGCCCACTACGCGGGAGCGGAGCGCGTGAGTCTGCACCACGATCGCGTTCAGCCCGACACGATCGACACATTGCTCGCCGATGCGAACACGCCGGCCGACTTCGACCTCCTGTCGATCGACATCGACGGCAACGACTACTGGGTGTGGCGCGGCTTGCAGGCATTCCAGCCGCGCATCGTCGTGATCGAATACAACCCGTACTACACGCCGCCCGAGCGTTGGGTCATGTGCTTCAACCCCGACCACGAATGGGACGGCTCGACCTATTACGGCGCGAGCCTCGAATCGCTCGTCCATCTCGGCAGGCAGAAGGGCTATGAACTCGTCTGCTGCGACGACATGGGCAACAACGCGTTCTTCGTGCGGCAGGACCTGTATCCGCTGCTCGGCATCGCGAACAACGCTCCCTCGGTGCTGTTCCGCCCGGCGATGTACAAGGTGCGCTACGTCGGGAACAACACCTTCCTGACCGGCCATCCGTATCGATACGGGCCGGCCGAGCACATCTGAATGGACTCGCTCGCCACGACCTTCGACGAGATCCGCGATGCCTATGCGCTGGGCCGCAGCGGGCCGCCGCGCCAGGTCGGCGAACGCGTGTGGCACCTGCCGACCGATGACGGCGGCGTAGCGGTCAAGCTCTACGCGAGCGGGCATCACGCGCGTGCGGCCAAGGAAGCTGCCGTGCTCGCGCACTTCGAGACGCACGGCGATACGCGTTTCCATGTGCAGGCGTTGAAACGTACGGCAACCGGTGAACCGCTGTGGACGGGGGCAAATGCCCACGCGATGTTGACGCGCTGGGAAACCGGGCAGTTCAGAACCTACGACACGTTTTCGCCGGCCGAATGGGATGCACTCGGCGCGAGTCTGGGGGCGTTGCATCTGAGCCTCGAGCAGCTGCATTTGCCCGAAGTCGAAACGATCCGCGCACGGCTGACCGCGATCAACGCGGACGCGGTGCGCCGCAGTCTGCTCGACGCACTGGATCGCGCCCGCTCGAACCACAGCGCCGAAAACCTGCGCCGCTATGTCGATCTCGCACTGCGCATGCTCGACCGCTACTATCCGGGCAGCATCAACGCGTTTCCGGCCGACGATCCGCAGTACCCGATCCACAACGACTACAACCAGTTCAACTACCTGTTCACGGGCACGCTGCCGCCGCTCATCCTCGACTGGGAAGCGTCGATCGGCGCGCCGCGCGAGTACGAACTGGTGCGTTGCCTGAACCATCTGCCGCTGGAGGCGCCGCACCTGGCGGAAGCGTTCGTGCTGGCCTATCGGCGGACCCGACGGATCGATCCCGCACGCATTGCATGGGCGGTCGATGCCGCGTGTCTGCAGCACGCGCTC
Source organism: Burkholderia lata (assembly GCF_000012945.1). Classification (NCBI taxonomy): domain Bacteria; kingdom Pseudomonadati; phylum Pseudomonadota; class Betaproteobacteria; order Burkholderiales; family Burkholderiaceae; genus Burkholderia; species Burkholderia lata. Next base: position 2,103,715 of record NC_007510.1, on the reverse strand, counting down.
AAGCTCTGGATCGTGCAAGGCTGGCTCGACGACCCTTCGCGCTTTGCATCGCATCTGAACGGTGCGGTGACGATGGCGTCCGCGATGGTGGATGCGCGCGATCGTCTCGTCGATTTCTTTTCCCGTTGCATGGAAGCAGGACGCTGAAGTGAATGCGAATCTGAACCGGACTTCGAATCCGTCGCCGCCGGCCGATCGGCAGCATGTGTTTCCGCCGCCGCTGGATCGCGATTACCGCGTCGAAGACGGGCGCGTGCTGACGCGCTCGCTGGAAGCGCATATCGTCGATCACTGCAACCTGACCTGCGCGGAATGCTGCTCGCTGTCGCCGCTGCTGCCCGAGTGGTACGCGAGCCCCGAATCGCTCGAAGCCGATCTGCGCATGGCCGCGAAGGTGTTGCGCCCGCGGATGTTCAAGCTGGTCGGCGGCGAACCGCTGCTGCATCCTGCGCTCGTCGAACTCGTCCAGCGCGTGCGCGCCACGGGCATCGCGCCCGTGATCTCCGTCACGACGAACGGCCTGAAGCTCGGCGAGATGACGTGCGCGTTCTGGCAGGCGGTGGATGCGCTGACGATCTCGCGCTATCCGAAGCCGTCGCTGTCGCCCGATCTGGTCGCGCACATCGAGCGCCAGGCCGCACGCTTCGACGTGCGCCTGAACTGGAAGGTGCAGGACGTGTTCACGACGATGAATCGCGTAGAGCCCGGAACCGATCGCGACGAAGCGCAGCGCCTTTATCACGATTGCTGGATCCGCGAGCGCTGCCATATGATTCGCGACGGCATGTTCTACACCTGCACGCGTCCGGCGCATTTCCATACGCTCTACAAGGGCGAGAAGGATTTTCAATCCGACGGCCTGCCGTTGCGTAACGACACCGCCATGCTCGACGCAATGCTCGCCTATCTGCAACGCGAGGCGCCGCTCGAAGCGTGCCTGCATTGCCAGGGCGGCAGCGCGCCGGTGGCGCCGCATCGCATCCTCAAACGCATTGAAGTGGACTCCTTGAAGCCTCGTTATCCATGATCGTCGGCACGCGCGACCTGTTCGGCTTCGACCGGCTTCACTACCATCCGCGCAGCGGTGCGACGGCGTCCGGTATCGGGGCCGTCCTGCACGCGTCGGGGCAACCGGCCGGCGAGCCGGACGCGGCGGCCATCGCGGGCTACCTGAACGGCGAGCGGCTGGTCGGCCGCACCGTGTTGCGCGACGTGCGCGCGGTGCCGCCCGGTCATGCGCTGATTCGTTCGCCGCAGGGGCTGACCGTGCAGCCGGCACCCGAGCGGCCGCAGCATGCCGATCTGGAAACCGTGCTGAGCGCGTCGCTGCAACGTGCGCTCGACAGCGGCAGGCGCGTCGCGCTGGCGCTGAGCGGCGGGCTCGATTCGGCGCTGCTGCTCGCGTTGTTGCGCGAACTCGGCGCGCAGCGGCACGTGACGTCCTACGTCCTCGTGACCGACATGCCCGACTATTGCGAACGCGATGCCGCACTCGAACTGGCCGCGCAGATGCAGGCGAACGTGAAGATCGTGCGCGCGAACGAGGCCGATTTCGTCGCGGCGCTGCCGAGAACGACGCATGCGGTCGAGGAGCCGATGTTCAACCTGCATCCGGTCGCGAAGCTGCTGCTCGCCGAGGCGATGGCCGCGGACGGCGTCGAGGTGGCCATCACCGGCGACGGCGCGGACCAGGTGCTGCGCCGCGACCAGTCGGCCAACTATCTGCCGCTGTGCCATGCGCTGTTCGACGCGGCGTCGGTCGACCTGCATCCGCCGTTCGTCGACGCGGCCGTCGTCGCGCATCTGACGAGCATCGCGCCCGATCCGGACAAGCAATGCCTGCGCGATCTCGGTGCACGCTTGAACCTGCCGGACCGGCTCGTGCACGGCCCCAAGCGCGGGCGGCTCGCCCCGGCGATGGACCTCGCGGCGCTGCTCGACCGCGACCGCACACACGCGCTGGCCGGCAAGCTCGGCCTGGCCACACCCACGCTGCAGACGGACAACGAACGCGTGCTGTGGACGACGCTGTCGCTGATCCTCGATCATTTCGACCACCTCGATGCCGCGCATCGCCCAACCTGAGTCGTTCATGAAACGCATCCTGTTCTGCGTGGTGCCCGAGAAAGGGCACGTCAATCCGTGTATCGGCCCGGCCCAGCATCTGCGCGATGCCGGGTGCGACGTCGCGTTCTATGCGCCGGCGGACATCAGCGCACAGCTCGACGGTGCCGGCGGCTTCGAATTCGTCGGGCCGCGCGAGACGCCCGAGCGCCACGACCTGTCGCGCGGCGCGAGCTTCGCCGCGAACATTCGCGACGCGGACTGGCTGCGGCACTGGATCCGCACGCTGCTGATCGATCTCGCGCCCGCGCAGGTGGACGGCATCCGTGCGGTGCTGCGCGACTGGCGGCCCGACGTGGTCGTGATCGATCCGCTGCTCTATGCGGCGGCGATCGCCGCGGAGCTGGAAGGGCTGCCGTGGGTCTCGATGTCGAATTCTCTGAATCCGGTGCTGCCGGACGAGCTCGATTCGGAACTGCTGCGCACGGTGCGATGGCTCGCGCCGGAACGCACGCGCCTGTTCGCGCGCTACGGGCTCGATGCGCGTTTTCGCGGATGCGACATCCTTTCACCGCACCTGACGCTCGCGTTCACGACCGACGCGCTGGTCGGTGCGCCGCCGCCCGGTGTCGAGCTGGTCGGCCCGGCGCTGCCGTCCGGCCCGCGCGGCGACGAGACGCCGTTCCCGTGGGAACGCCTCGATGCGGACCGTCCGCTCGTCTACATGTCGCTCGGCAGCCAGCTTTACTACCATCCCGATGTGTTTGCGAAGGTCATCGACGCGACGCGCGCGACGTCGGCGCAACTGGTGCTGTCGGTGGGCGAACTGGTCGATTCGGATCTGCTGCCGGCCGACGACGAACGTGTGGTCGCGGTGCGTTACGTGCCGCAACTGGCGCTGCTGCAGCGCACGCACGCGTTCGTCAGCCACGGCGGCGCGAATTCGGTGATGGAGTCGCTTGCGTGCGGCGTGCCGATGCTGCTGTCGCCGTTCTGCAACGACCAGTTCCATTCGGCGCACTTCGTCGAGCGGGCCGGTGCGGGGTGCGTGCTGGATCTGCAGCAGGCCGGCGTGGCGGAGATTGCCGATGCGCTCGAACGCCTGTTGCGGCCCGGGACGTTGCGCGAGCGGGCGGCGCGGATCCGCACGAGCTATGCATCGCGCAACGGTTCTGCCGAGGCCGCGCGCCTGATCAGCGCACTCGCTTCAGGAAACCGCCTGGCGACAGCGTCATGAGGACGCGGTCCTCGATGTCGTAGTCGACCTCGAACCGGTCGTCGCGGGCCAGGAATTCATGCGCGGCGGTGGCCGGGTTGTTGCCTTTGCCGTACGGCTTGCCGTCGAACATCGACGCGGGCAGGTACTCCATGATGGTATCCATCACGATCGCGTAGCTGCCGGGCGTCACGAGCGGCGCATAGCATTCGAGTTCGCGCAGCACGTGCGCGTGGGTGTGCGTGAGATCGAGGATCGCCATCACGCGCGCGCCGTCATCGATCTGTGTGCGCACCGACGCGAGCGTGTCGGCCGCGCACGATTCGCCTTCGATCAGCGTCATGCGGTGGGCGAGGCGGTGCGATTGCAGGCGCTGCCTGACCTCGTCGCGCAGGCGCGGCTCGATCGCGATGACCCGGCCGCTGTCGCCGGCCAGTTCCAGCATCGACGCGGAGAATACGACGCCGCCGCCTGCCGCGATGCCGGTCTGCACGATGCAGTCGGGACGCTCGCGCCAGATCAGTTCCTGGAGCGCGAGCATGTCGCCGGGCAGGTGGAAGAAGCGCTCGCCGAGCCAGCGCGTCTGGAACAGATGGTCGAATTCGGCAGCGCGCGTCAGCCATTCGATATTGATGTCCCGCATGCGGGCCGAGGGACGCTCTGACATGGTCAATGCAACGAGTAGGAGTGACGTGAAAACGCTGGAACCGTGGCTTCACCGGTACTGGAACATCGAGCCGGCGCGCCTGCAGGCGCTGGCGTCGGGCCATACTAACAAAACGTATCTCGTCGAGTGCGATGCGGGGCGCGCGGTGTTGCGCGTGTCGTGGTCAGGCAAGCCGGTCGAGCAGGTGCATCGCGAGGCCGCGATACTCGGCCATCTCGACCCGTCGCGTACGGCGCCGATGCTGCCTGCACTGCCGCGACTACGACCGACCGTGGACGCACAGTCCGGTGTGCGGCTGCCCGATGGAAGCTGGTTGCATCTGTTCGAGCATATCGACGGCAGCCCCGGCCTGCCGGACGATGCGGAGGCGGGCGCGATCGATGGAATTCGTGCGCTTGCGCATCTGCATGCGGCGATGGTGGTGATACCCGTGACCGAATCGGCGCCGCTGGCCTGGTTGTCTGCGCGCCACGCACGTGTAGCAGCGCGAGCTGCGCCGTCGTTGCCGGGGGACTTGAGCGGCCACTACGAGACGATGATTCGTCGGATCGGTGCACATCTCGACGCTGCCGAAGAGTGGCTGACGGGGGCGGTGCACTGGCTGCACGGCGACTATCACGCGGGCAACCTGCTGTATGTGGGGCATGCGGTGAGCGGCGTGCTCGATTTCGACGATGTCGGGCAGGGCGCGCAGTGGCTCGAAGTGGCCTTTGCGCTGTTCGCGCTGTCGCGCGATGCGGGCAGGGACGATCGCTTCGTATTCGATGCGCAGCGCTGGGACGCCGGCCTGCGAGCCTATGCCGCGACGCGGGCCGATGACGTGCCGAACTGGATGCACGACCGCCGCGATGCATTGATGGGCCTGTTCTGCGCGGACCAGACACTGATCCATCTCGAAGCCGCCCAGCGCGGCCTGTGGACACCGGGGCCGGGCATCGGCTTTCTCGGCGGCTGGTGGCAGTTGCTGGATGGCGCGGTGCCGGGGCGCTAGCCGGCTGCTGCGTCAGCGCTGCCGATTCAGGGACAGCAGGAACAGGCGCACCGCTTCGACCGTATTGGGCCGCGCGTCGCCGTGCCGCGATCCGTCGTGCATGCAGAACAGCACGTCTTGTTGGCGCGCCGCGCGGGCGTCGACATGTGCACACATCGCGTCGAACAGTGCCTGCGGCGAAGGCGCCGGCCGCTGCCAGTCGTCGAGTATCGCGGTCCAGCCCGTGTGTTCGCGCTGCAGCCGCGCGAGCACGCCGGCGCGATTGTCCTGCGGCATCAATCCGTAAGGCAGGCGCAAAGGAATCGTGTCCGGCACGGGAACGCCGGCGCGGCGATAGGCTTCGCGGATCAGCGCGTCGGTCGTCTCGATCTCGTCGATCAGCGCATCGTCCGCCAGTGCGCCGGGCTTCGCGTGCGAATGGGTGTGATTGCCGAGTCGATGGCCTTCGCTCGCCATTCTTGTTGCGACGTCGAGCCCGCCGGCGAGATGCTGGCCGAGCAGGAAGAAGGTCGCCTGGCAGGACGCGGCGTGCAGGACATCGAGCAAGAGGGGCGTCGACGGGCCGGGGCCGTCGTCGAAACTGAGGCGAATGGACATCGCGGGTGGGTGCGCCGTTCAAGGTGTACCGGAGGAACGATAGCGCAAGTCGCGGCGAGCGGCGGCAGGCGCATCCTTCGGCCGGCTACTGGAGCGGCTCGATCGCCAGCGGACAGGTGCCGATCCGATGCAGCTGCGTGCCGGTCCACTCATAGAAGAACCGGGCGGCCTTCGCGCTGTTGTCGTCGCAATCGTCGTTGAAGCAGCCCGCGACGATCAGCAGCCTGCTGCCGGGCCGGAAATCGACGCGCTCCTCGTCGTTGCCCATCACGCCCGCGATGGCCTGCACGCCGGGCATCGTGTACGTCGCGCCCGTGTACTTGTCGACGATCGCGAAATTCCGGCAATCCGTTCCGCAACCCCAGATCGCGACCCGGTAGTGGCCGGCAAAATTGGCCGGTTGCGTGAATTCGTCGCGAATGACGGTGCGGTAGAGGCGGGCTTCCTTGCTGGTCAGGCGGGGCGCTGCGGCCGGCTTGCGCGGCGCGCTTGCCGCGGGTGCCGGATAGCGGTCGAACGATGGCGACGGGCAAGCCGCGGTCATCGTTGCGGGTGCCGCATGGGAAGCCTCGGAACAGGCTATCAACGCGGCCCATGCGCAGGCCATCAGCTGGAGTATGTATTTAAGTGTCATGTGATCGTCGGCAATGAATGCGGTGTAATTGAGCCGTACGTACAGCGATGTACCTCAAGGACGTGTGATGACGATCATAAGATGCTTAGCTCGTCGAGAGGTTAGATCAGTGGTCGAGAGCAGGTGAGGTACAGCTGGACTTACTGTTGTTCTTGCCGGACGTCATCAACGAGTCAGTGAAGGTGCTCTTGAGGGTGCGGCCGCATGCCAGGGAAGGGGCCTGGGTCAACGTAATGTAAAAACCCATCCGCAGTGTAGGCGGATGGGCGTTGCGATGATCTGCGGTGAAAATTTGAGTGAATATTCTATTTTAATGGTTTATTTCTTATCAAAATTTTCTTTCTTCGGCAGGTGGCATGTTGCTTTGGGCGGCAGTTCGGGTTCAAAGCTTTCCTCGCATTTCCTCTAAAATTATCCCGCGCTTCAACCTGTCGTCGGAAATTGGTGCGAGTGATTCAACTGCCGCAGCTGCACGTTTGAAGTAAGGGACGGATTTGTCGTGTCGAGAGAGTGTGTCGATTAATTTCCCTGCGTATTTGTCTGCGGATTTTGAATTTAATTCGGGCATGTCTTTTCCGGCGATCAATTCCGCTACCAAGGAAATCAAGTGCCATTTAAATTTTCCGAGATTTTTTGAGATAATCCCGTTGGATCTCAGGAGGTGAAATCGATAAAGGGCTAGTGCGGCTGCATAATAAATTGATTCTTTGTTCTTTTCCGAGAATATTTTCTCTCCAAGTTGGTCATACATTTGCTTTGGGTACTTGTAGGAGAGGTCTGGGCGTCGTAGTAGCATTGCACAAACGCATTTTGCGACTATGTAGAGAGAAAATATTCGAATCGCCGGAATTTCAAGGCCGACGAATTGGCGGTCACGCCTTTCAAAGTAAAGTCTTGATTCGTCGCCGTCGAACGAATTGAAGTATTGCTCGATTCTTTTGACGATTGGGCGAAGTGAATAAAATTGATTGTCGTCAATTTTTGATTGGCTGTTTGTGGCGCGGACTAGGTCGGCAAATATGTCTTCATTCTTTGTCTCGACAATTTTCAAATTAACCATGACGCTCTGGTTTAGAGAGTGGCGGTGTTCGAAGAGGACGTTTGATGTCTGGCATCCGTTGACGATTTGAAAATTTTCGAGATGTATTACATTTCCTTGTACTCGAACGTCGGGGCTTACGATTGTGATCCCATTGTTCATGACGGGAAAGCGCGTGGAAGCCTTTGCGTCACTAAGGGTGCTGCCAATGGATGCGTTGACAGGATTGTCGGGGCCTAAGAAGGCGCGAACATTTTCATCGAAAACCTGAGTTCTAAGTGCCCCATCTTTTGCAGTCAAAAGCTCGTCAACAATATCTTTTGCTTTTGCGACTACCAAATAAGCCTCATCAACGCCGGCAATTGGTGGCAGGGCTGCGCTGCTAAATACTGGAAGTGCTGCTGATACGCCAGAGTAGGTTTGTACCCATAAGGTAGTTATTTCTTCTCGACCGATAACTTTGATATCGACATTTGCAAAATAGCCTAAAGCGATGGCTTCTGTTTCAAATTTTTTTACCGCGCGCTCAATGGCAATCGGTTTTTCATATTTTCCAGTGGCGGCATATCGGGCGGTGAGTCGTGGTTTTCCGCCTCGAATTTTTGGTACCTTGGAAAGGCAGAAATTGTATGTTTCATTCGCGGATTTTAGGACGTCGTCCACAGATTCGTAAGGATCTGCTTCAAGAAATCGCATAACACCTTCTTTGAACTTGAGGAAATCTCCCAGATCAAATGATTCGCTTGTTTTTGATTGGACGAAGACGAGTTCGACATCGTTATTTCGCTTATCTGATCCGAAAATAGTTTCGGCATCTTCCTTGGAGAGGCAGATTTCCTCGTTAATAATGACGGAAACTCCGTCAATTCCATCTTCGTCTGGTCCAGTGGTTATTTCAGATGCATCGAAACTTGCGCCTACTCTATCAAATACTATCGAGTAATTACAGAATGATTCAAATCGCTCGGACTCTGTAAGCTGTTCTAAGCTGCAGCTTGTGACATAGCTTTCAAGGTGGGATTTTATGATTTTGTGCATCGTGGCTCCTGGCGTGTGTTTTTTACCGATTTATTCGAATAAATTTTCTTTTGAATCAATGATGCTGTGAGTGGTGAAGTATAGCTAGTAATCAACGTGTATGGTTGTAAATTTGCGTCAGCGTATGAAGGTGTAGAGTAAGTGTGAATTGATGCGGGCATCATTGATTTGACAACAAGTGCGCAAGGTGCAGCGTCAATGGGAATCTGGTTGGTTTTCCGTCCTGGGCAGCAGCGTCTTGGTGTAACGGCCGCAATAGTCGTGGCTATCTGCATAGATGCCGACCGCTAGTGCTGCTGGCAGCATCGCTTCGTCAGCTTGAAAGTAGCACTTGGTATGATTTCCGGTACCTGTCAAGCTTTGTCAAATTGTGGCGATATCACGATGCCTGACGTTTCAGGCCGCATCTGAAGGCTGTATTGCACGGGTTGATTGAGTATCCTTTGATTCGATTCGCGGTACTCATGCCATCACAACCGGGAGGCTTCACATGAATGCACGTCTATACCGCGCGACCGTTGCCGGCGCGCTGATCGGATTGCTCGCGCCGTTTTCGGTGGCGCATGCGCAGCTTGGCGATGTCCTGAAGCAGGTCGGCGGCGGTGGCGATTCAGGCGGTAGCGCGGGCGGTGCGCTCGGCAATCTCGGCGGCCTCGGCGGTGCATTGACGGGCGGGGGCGGTTCGTCGCTGATGCCGGGCAGCACCGGCAACGTCGCGGGCCTGCTGCAGTTCTGCATCCAGAACAACTATCTCGGCGGGGCGTCCGGCGGCGCGTCGTCGGTGAAGGACGCGCTGATGGGCAAGCTCGGCGGCAACGCGTCGTCCGATAGCGGCTATACCAGCGGCGCGAGCGGGGTCCTCGATGCCGGCAACGGCAGCAAGCTCGACCTGAGCGGCGGCGGCCTGAAGCAGCAGGTCACCAAGCAGATCTGCGACAAGGTGCTGACGCAGGCGAAGTCGTTGCTGTAAGCGTCTCGGCGCGTGGTGGTGCAGGGGGCGGTGCGACGCGCGCCGCGCCCGTCGATCGTCGCGACTGCCGCGCGCGCATCGACGAACAGACGGGCGGCCGCGCGATGCCGCGGCCCGCACGCATGGATTCAATCGGCCAGCCGCTTGTCGGCGAGCGCCTTGCAGCAATCCTCGTAGACCCATTGCACGAGTTTCGCCCGATAGTCGAGATCGTCGGTATCGACGATTTCCTCGACCGCGTCGCGTGCCCACGACGCATCGACGAATCCGGCATGCCGCTTCGCGATGTCCTGCGCGAGCGCCGCGAGCCTGGCGATCACGAGCCAGTCGGCCTGACGGTGGTGGCGGTCGAGCCAGCGGTGCGCGGCCTGGACCTGGAACGTGGCGTCCGGCCACGATTCGTTGAGGTAAAACGCGCCGAGGTTGCCGCAGGTGAGCCAGCAAAGCAGCTCGAGGCGGTCTTGCGAGCCGAGGATATGGGGTGCGTCGGACATGGCAGCGCTCACGAAATACGTCGATTCCGGGCGGCGCCGGTTGCAATGGGCCGGTGCCGATAATAAAAACATAGCACGATGCGGGCCCGGCCGCGCACCCGGGCGGATGCTGACGTGGCGGCGGCGAAACAGGCGCTGCGCCGGCGTGGACGGCCGACGGCGGAGTGAGGGTGCGGCGGGAACGGAAAGTGCGCGAATGCGCGGGGCACCACTCGGGAAGATGCAGCCGGGAACCGGCCGCTTGCGCCGCCAAGCGGGCCCGTTGCAGTGCCCGCCGCAGCCCGGCGTACGGGCCGGGCTGCCGATGCGCGGGATCAGGTCGTCGTGTGCGTGGCGCGCGCGATCGAGCGGATGCTGCGCTCGACGCGGATCAGGATGATCAGCACCGCGAGCGACACGAACGAATACAGCGCGACGAGCGCGGCGACGCCCGCGTAGCGCGCGGTCTGGCCATTCTCGGCAGCCGTTTCTTCCGCGGCCTTCTTCTCGTCGTCGATCGCGGTCCGGCGTGCGTCGTAGCGCTCGGAGAAGTCGCGCATGACGGCCGACACGATGTCGGTGTATGCCTGCTCGCGCGCATATTCGTCGCCGTGACCGGTGACCTTCTTCTTGACGCTGGCCGCGACGTCCGCACGCGACAGCACCTTGTCGAGATAGGCGATCTGCTGCTCGTAGTACGCGACTTCCGGATGGCCGTCGTCACTGAGCACGCGCTGGAACGACGGCTCGTACGCGTCGCGATCGACCGCGTAGTCCGGCGACAGGGCCGCCCGGCCGTGCTTCTGCACGATGCCCGACAGTCGCGTCGACAGGCTCAGCGCGGGCGACGCGTTGTCGTCCTTGGCTGCCGCGCCGTCGGCGGCCGGCGTGGCCTTGGCGGGCGCATCGTTTTCCCACGCGAACGATGCCGGATCGACCTGGATGGCCGAATCGACTTTCGGCGGTTTCGACAGGCGCGCATCGAGTGCGACCGCGCCGAATATGACTCCGCCGATCAGGACTGCGGTCGCGAACAACAGCACGATCACGCGCAATACCTGAAGATAGCCGCCCTCGATTTTGGTCAGGATGCTCAAGGCATTCTCCTTTCTTATGATGAATGAGGCGCCGAGGCTAAAGACCTTTCTAATGGCTGTCAATCGTCACACCCGCCGACCGAAACGCTCGCTAGAATGTCGGCTTTCCTGGAGGCGGAAAGCGATGAAAATCTACGACCAGTTCTATATCGACGGCGCGTGGCGCAAACCGGCCGGCACCGGCACGATCGACGTGATCGACTCGGGCACCGAAGCCGTGATCGGGCGGATTCCGGAAGGCGTCGCATCCGACGCGCAGGACGCGATCCGCGCGGCGCGCGCAGCCTTCGACGCCTGGGCGGCCACGCCGCCCGCGACGCGCGCGGGCTACCTGCGCAAGATCGTCGAGCATCTGCTGGCGCGCAGCGAGGAACTCGCGCAGTCGATCACCGGCGAAGTCGGGATGCCGATCAAGCTGTCGCGCGCGATCCAGGTCGGCGGCCCGATCTACAACTGGAAGGCGTACGCGAAGCTCGCCGAGTCGTTCGAGTTCGAGGCACAGGTCGGCAACTCGCTCGTCGTGCGCGAGCCGGTCGGTGTCGTCGCGGCAATCACGCCGTGGAACTACCCGCTCAACCAGGTCACGCTGAAGGTCGCACCGGCACTGGCGGCCGGCTGCACGGTCGTCCTGAAGCCGTCCGAAGTCGCGCCGCTGAACGCGTTCATGCTCGCTGAAGCGATTCACGAAGCCGGGCTGCCGGCCGGCGTGTTCAACCTCGTGTGCGGCTACGGCCCGGTGGTCGGCGAGGTGCTGGCCACCGATCCGGACGTCGACATGGTGTCGTTTACGGGCTCGACGCGCGCCGGCAAGCGCGTGGCCGAGCTGGCCGCCGCGGGCGTCAAGCGCGTCGCGCTCGAACTGGGCGGCAAGTCGGCGTCGGTGATTCTCGACGATGCCGATTTCGCGACGGCGGTGAAGGGCACGGTCAACGCGTGCTACCTGAACGCGGGGCAGACCTGCTCGGCACACACGCGCATGCTGGTGCCGGAAGCGCGCTACGACGAGGCGCGCGCGATCGCGAAGGCGGCGGCCGAAACCTACGTCGCCGGCGATCCGCGGCAGGATGCGACGCGCCTCGGCGCGCTGGCATCGGCCGTCCAGCAGCAGCGTGTGCAGGACTACATCCAGCGCGGGATCGACGAAGGCGCGGAACTCGTGACGGGTGGCACGGGCCTGCCGGAAGGGCTGGATAAAGGCTTCTTCGTGAAGCCGACCGTGTTCGGCCGCGTCGATCCGAAATCGACGATCGCGCAAGAGGAAATCTTCGGGCCGGTGCTGTCGATCATCACGTATCGCGATGAAGACGAGGCTGTGCGGATCGCGAACGATTCGCCGTACGGGCTCGGCGGCGCGGTGTGGGCCGGCAGCGACGAACGCGCGATGGGCATCGCGCGCCGCATCCGCACCGGACAGGTCGACATCAACGGCGGCGCGTGGAACATGGCCGCGCCGTTCGGCGGCTACAAGCAATCGGGTCACGGCCGCGAGAACGGCGTGTACGGGCTCGAAGAATATCTCGAGTACAAGTCGATGCAGCTCAAGCCCGCGAAGCCGGCCTGAGCGTTTCTCACGGCCTGAACCGGAAACGGCACGCTTGCGTGCCGTTTTTTATTGACGGCCGTCAAGGTGCGCGTCGGTGGATCGTCGATCATCGCGGTTCCGATGTTCCGACGAGGTTTCAGATGACCGTATGCACTTCCTTTCCGCCGTTGACGATCCGCGGCCGCACCTTGTTGCCTGTCGTGCAGGGCGGCATGGGCGTCGGCATCTCCGCGCACCGGCTGGCGGGCAGCGTCGCGCGCGAAGGCGCGGTCGGCACGATTGCGAGCATCGACCTGCGTCACCATCATGCGGACCTGCTCGCGCGTTGCCGCGCGCAACCCGATCGCGCGACGCTCGAGGCCGCGAACCTCGAGGCACTCGCTCGCGAGATCCGTCTTGCGAAGACCTACAGCGAAGGGCGCGGGATGATCGCGGTCAACGTGATGAAGGCCGTGAGCGCGCATGCAGACTACGTGCGCGTCGCATGCGACGAAGGCGCCGATGCGATCGTGATGGGCGCGGGCTTGCCGCTCGACCTGCCCGATCTCACGCAAGGACACGACATCGCGCTGATTCCGATCCTGTCGGACAGCCGCGGGATCGCGCTCGTGCTGAAGAAGTGGATGAAGAAGGGGCGCCTGCCCGACGCGATCGTGATCGAGCATCCGGCGCATGCGGGCGGCCATCTCGGCGTCACGCAGATCGACGACATGCACGACGGCCGCTTCGATTTCGCGCGCGTGCTCGACGAGACCGCGCAGGTGATGGCGTCGCTCGGGCTCGCGCGTGAAACGATCCCCTTGATCGTTGCGGGCGGGATCAACAGTCATGACACGGTGCGTGCGGCGTTCGAGGCGGGCGCGAATGGCGTGCAGGTGGGGACGCCGTTCGCGGTGACGGAAGAAGGCGATGCGCATCCGCACTTCAAGCGCGTGCTGGCCGATGCGACGCCCGACGACATCGTCGAATTCGTCAGCGTGACGGGGTTGCCCGCACGCGCGGTGAAGACGCCGTGGCTCGATCGTTACCTGCGCAACGAGACACGCATCCGCACCAAGCTCGGCGCGCTGAAGCAGCGTTGCCCGACCGCGCTCGAATGCCTGAGCGTATGCGGCTTGCGCGACGGCATCGAGAAGTTCGGCCATTTCTGCATCGACACGCGGCTGGCCGCTGCATTGCGCGGCGACGTCGCGAACGGGCTGTTCTTCCGTGGCCGCGAAGCGTTGCCGTTCGGCCGTGCGATCCGCAGCGTGCGCGATCTGCTCGACCTGCTGCTGACGGGCTGTGCGACGGAGCCTGCGGCAAACCGTCCCACGTTTACGCTGGCTTGACGGATATCAAGACGATGAAAAGACCCTACAGGGAGAATGGAAACCATTCTTTGGGGGTCCGTACCATGCATAAAACGATTCGAACTTGTGTCACCGCAGCGGCCGTTGCTGCCGCTTTCGCCGCGATGCCGTCGCTGTCGCACGCGGCCTCGCCGGGCGAAGGCATCAACCAGGGCGACGTCCTGGTCCGGCTGCGTGCAATCAGCATCCAGCCGAACGAACGCGCGAGCGACACGCTGGGCGCGCTCAACGTCGGCGTGAACAACGCGATCGTGCCCGAGCTCGACTTCACGTACATGATCCGCGACTACCTCGGCGTCGAACTGATCCTCGGCACGTCGCGGCACCAGTTGACGTCGAGCCTCGGCAATCTCGGCGGCGTGGGCGTGCTGCCGCCGACGCTGCTGCTGCAGTACCACTTCAACCATGCCGGCAAGGTGCGTCCGTATGTCGGCGCGGGCGTGAACTACACGTACTTCTACAACAACGGGCTCAACGTTGGCGGGCAGGGCGTGTCGATCAACAAGAGCAGCTTCGGCCCCGCGTTGCAGTTCGGCGTGGACGTGCAGGTGACGAAGAAGATTTTCATGAACGTCGACGTGAAGAAGATCTGGATGAGCACCGATGCGACGCTTGGCGACAAGGGCATCGGCACGCTGCACATCGATCCGCTGATCGTCGGCGTGGGCGTCGGGATGAAGTTCTAGACGCGGCGGGAAAAGAACAGAGTTGGGGTTGGCGGCATGGCGGTCGGCATGCCGCTTTTTTTTTGCGCGGCGGATTTACAGCTTGTCGTACTGGAAGCGCATCGCGGTGCCTTCGCGCGAGATGCGTTCCCACACCGCGCGTTTTTCGTCGTCGCTCAGGAACACCCAGTTCGACACTTCGGCGGCCGTGCGGCCGCAGCCCTTGCAAACTTCGTCGAAGAGGGTCGAGCAGACGCCGATACAGGGGCTGTCGGGCAGGTCGTGGAGATTGGAGGCCATCGGAAGGGTTCACGCAGTTGAATCGTCAGCCGCCATTTTAATGCATCGCGGCCGGACGGTCGGACGGGTGCGGCCGGCATGCCGTACCGGTGCAGCGGCATGACAGTACGGCCGGGCTCGGGCACAGCCGCCGGGCGGTTCGCGTCCGGCCGGTGAACGCGGTTTTGCCGCCGCCTGTTTTTCCCGGTGGACAGCCGCCGATTACCCGATAGAATTCCCCGGGAACGCCCTGCCGCACGGGCGGCCAGCCTGGCCGGCGGCGGGAATTTGTTCCGTTTGCGCGACACCGGCATGATTTTTTTGTGACGGGGCGCGAATGATGGTAGTTTTCGGGGTTTTCGAGGGGCGGCGTGCCAGAATGCGCCGCCATGACGAGGCAGACGGCAGCCGGACACACGGTCCGGTCGGAGGGAGAACGGGATGAAAGCAAATGTAGTGGGCCGGTTCGCAGCGCTCGCGCTGTGCGTGGGTGCATCGGCGGCAGCGGCGAAGGATACGCAGCTCAATGTCTATAACTGGTCGGACTACATTGCGAAGGACACGATCCCGAACTTCGAGAAGCAGACGGGCGTCAAGGTCCGCTACGACAACTACGACAGCGACGACACGCTGCAGGCGAAGCTGCTGACGGGCAGCTCGGGCTACGACATCGTCGTGCCGACCAGCAACTACGCGGGCAAGCAGATCGCCGCCGGCATCTTCGCGCCGCTCGACAAGTCGAAGCTGCCGAACCTCAAGTACCTCGATCCGCAACTGATGGCGCTCGTCGCGGGTGCCGATCCGGGCAACAAGTTCTCGGTGCCCTGGGCATACGGCACGACCGGTCTCGCATACAACCTGACGAAGGCGCAGCAGGCGCTCGGCAAGGTGCCGCTCGACAACTGGGACATCCTGTTCAAGCCGGAAAACCTCTCGAAGCTGAAGACCTGCGGCGTGTCGGTGCTCGACGCACCCGACCAGATGTTCGCGGCGACGCTGCACTACATCGGCAAGGATCCGATGAGCACGAACCCGGCCGACTACAAGGCCGCGATGGAAGTGCTGAAGAAGATCCGCCCGTACATCACGCAATTCAACTCGTCGGGCTACATCAACGACCTGGTCGGCGGCGACATCTGCTTCGCATTCGGCTGGTCGGGCGACGTCGTGATCGCGAAGCATCGCGCGATGGAAGCGAAGAAGCCGTACAAGGTCGAGTACTACATCCCGAAGGGCGGCGCACCGGTGTGGTTCGACGTGATGGCGATCCCGAAGGACGCGAAGAACAAGGATGCCGCGCTGCAGTGGATCAACTACATCGAGGATCCGAAGGTGCACGCGGCGATCACGAACGCGGTGTACTACCCGAGCGCCAACGCCGAGGCCCGCAAGTACGTGCGGCCCGACGTCGCGAACGACCCGGCCGTCTATCCGCCGGCCGACGTCGTGAAGACGCTGTTCCTGCTCAAGCCGCTGCCGCCTGAAATCCAGCGCCTGCAGACGCGTCTGTGGACCGAGCTGAAGTCGGGCCGCTGACACGCGCCGATGTTCCCAGTAGTCATGAAGCCCCTGGTGCCCCCGGGGGCTTTGTTCGTTCAACGCAGGAGAGAAGCAGCACATCATGAATAGCCAGTCGGGTGCGCCGGTCGCGGGCGCGCCGTCCTCCGTTTCCTCCTCCGGCGCCGATGCGCGCGCCGAGACCTTTGTCCAGATCGTCGACGTCGTCAAGAAATTCGGCGACACCGAAGCCGTGCGCAGCGTCAACCTGACCGTGCGCCAGGGCGAGCTGTTCGCGCTGCTCGGCAGTTCGGGCTGCGGCAAGTCGACGTTGTTGCGGATGCTCGCGGGCCTCGAGACGGTCACGTCGGGCAAGATCCTGATCGACGGCGAGGACCTCGCGCAGATGCCGCCGTACAAGCGGCCTGTGAACATGATGTTCCAGTCGTATGCGCTGTTCCCGCACATGTCGGTCGAGTCGAACGTCGCGTTCGGCCTCAAGCAGGAAGGCACGCCGAAGGCCGAGCTGAAGGAGCGTGTCGCATCCGCGCTCGAACTCGTGCAGATGAGCAAGTACGCGAAGCGCAAGCCGCATCAGTTGTCCGGCGGCCAGCAGCAGCGTGTCGCGCTCGCGCGCTCGCTGGTCAAGCGGCCGAAGCTGCTGCTGCTCGATGAGCCGATGTCCGCGCTCGACAAGCAGATCCGCCAGCGCACGCAGATCGAGCTCGTCAACATCCTGAACAAGGTCGGCGTCACCTGCATCATGGTCACGCACGACCAGGAAGAAGCGATGACGATGGCCAATCGTCTCGCGGTGATGAGCGAAGGGCAGATCGTGCAGATCGGCTCGCCGAACGAAGTGTACGAATATCCGAACAGCCGCTTCTCGGCCGAATTCATCGGCTCGACGAACCTGTTCGACGGCGTCACCGTCGAGGACGAACCCGACCACGTGTACATCGAGTCGCCGGAGCTGCCGAGCCGGCTGTACGTCAGCCACGGGATCTCGGGCCCGCTCGGGATGCCGGTCACGGTGTCGGTGCGCCCCGAACGGATCGCGCTCACGCGCAAGCCGCCCGAAGGCGCGTTCAACTGGGCGCGCGGCCGGATCAGCAACGTCGCATATATGGGCGGCTACTCGCTGTATCACGTGAAGCTCGATGCGGGCAAGACGGTGATCGCGAACGTATCGAGCCTTGCGATTTCGGAGCTCGACACGCCGGCGCTCGGCGACGAGATCTACGTGCGCTGGAGCGCGACCGCGGGCGTGGTGCTGACGTCATGACCACGTTCAAGTCCCTGCTCGAGTGGCCGGTGCGGCGCTTCAACCTGACGGGCGCCACGGCGGTCGTCGCCGGGCCGTTCACGTGGCTCGTGCTGTTCTTCCTCGTGCCGTTCGTGCTGGTCGTCAAGATCAGTTTCGCGGAGCTGCAGCTCGGCATCCCGCCGTACACGGAACTCGCGTCGTACACCGACGGCGTCGTGCACGTCGCGCTGAACCTGTCGCACTACGCGTTCCTGTTTACGGACAGCCTGTATTTCGCGACCTACGTGAACTCGGTGTGGGTGGCCGCGATCACGACGCTGCTGTGTTTGCTGATCGGCTATCCGATGGCGTACTACATCGCGCGCTCGAACCCGGCGACCCGCAACCTGCTGATGATGGGCGTGATGTTGCCGTTCTGGACGTCGTTCCTGATCCGCGTGTACGCGTGGATCGGCATCCTGAAGAACAACGGGCTGCTGAACAACTTCCTGATGTGGATCGGCCTCACGCATACGCCGATCGAGCTGTATCGCACCAACTACGCGGTGTACATCGGGATGGTGTATTCGTACCTGCCGTTCCTCGTGATGCCGCTGTACGCGCACCTCGTGAAGATGGACCTGCGCCTGCTCGAAGCCGCGTACGACCTCGGCGCCAAGCCGTGGAAGGCGTTCGTGCAGATCACGCTGCCGCTGTCGAAGAACGGGATCATCGCGGGCTGCCTGCTCGTGTTCATCCCGGCGGTCGGCGAGTACGTGATCCCCGAGCTGCTCGGCGGCGCGAACACGCTGATGATCGGCCGCGTGATGTGGAATGAATTCTTCAACAACGCAGACTGGCCGATGGCGTCGGCGGTGACCTGCGCGATGGTGCTGCTGCTGCTCGTGCCGATGGCGATGTTCCAGCACTTCCAGGCGAAAGAGCAGGGAGGCCGTCGATGAAGCCGAATCGTTACCTGCAGTTCGCGGCGCTGTTTGCCGGCTTCGCGTTCCTGTACATCCCGATCATCAGCCTGATCGTCTATTCGTTCAACGAGTCGAAGCTCGTCACCGTGTGGTCGGGCTTCTCGTTCCGCTGGTACTCGGCGCTCGTGGAAGACGACGAGTTGCTGACGGCCGCGTGGCTGTCGCTGAAGATCGGCGTGCTGACCGCGTTCGCGTCGGTGATCATCGGCACGTGGGCCGGCTTCGTGCTCGCGCGGATGGGACGCTTTCGCGGTTTCGCGCTGTTCAGCGGGATGATCAACGCGCCGCTCGTGATTCCCGAGGTGATCCAGGGGATCTCGCTGCTGCTGCTGTTCATCGAGCTGGCGAAGTGGATCGGCTGGCCGGCCGAGCGTGGCGTGTTCACGATCTGGCTGGGTCACGTGATGCTGTGCATCTCGTATGTCGCGATCATCGTGCAGTCGCGCGTGCGCGAGCTGAACCCGTCGCTGGAAGAAGCCGCGCTCGATCTCGGCGCGACGCCGTTGAAGGTGTTCTTCACGATCACGCTGCCGCTGATCTCGCAGGCGTTGATCGCGGGCTGGCTGCTGTCGTTCACGCTGTCGATCGACGACCTCGTGCTGTCGGCGTTCCTGTCGGGCCCCGGCTCGACGACGCTGCCGCTCGTGGTGTTCTCGCGCGTGCGGCTGGGGCTGAACCCGGAGATGAACGCGCTCGCGACGCTGTTCATCGTCGCGGTGACGGCCGGTGTCGTGATCGCGAACTTCGTGATGCTGCGGCAGGAACGCAAGCGGATGGCGGGGTTCGCGACCTGACGTTCGGGTTGTGATCGCGGCTGTTAAAAAACGCCCGGTGCCGACGACGAGTCGGGCCGGGCGTTTTGTTTGGCGAGATGGGCTCGCGAAAGTGCCTGTCAAAGGCCGCGAAGAAGCTCCGAACTGTCGGCGGACGCCACGGGAGGAAAAATTGAAGATTTCTGAATCGCTTGGTGCAAGTCTGACTGCCGCGATCGTCGCCGGCTTGCTCATCGGCCTTTTGTCCGCCAAGGATTTCGGCGGTGTTTCGCTTGTTTTTTCTGTTGTTGCTTTCGCGGTTGCGTTTCCCGTGGCAATGCTGCTTTCGTATCCGGTCTATTGGGCAGGCACGCTGCTTCCAAGGAAGGCGGTCTTGCCGATGCTGGTCATCGTGGGCGGCGTTGCGGGGTCGATGGTTCTTGCTGTTCTGACAAAGGCAGCATGGCCGGACGTCGCAAGGAACGGAGAAATGGTGTTGCTGTATGCGGCAGTCGGCGCGATGTGCGCGGTTTCGGCGCTGGGGTATGTCGAGCGATCCAAAATTGCCGGCACGCTGCGCAAATGGCTCAGATGACGGTCACGTCGCGCCTGTTTCGATGACGGCGGGCCATCGTTCCGCTTGCCGGTGGTGCCCTCCGCAGTAAAAAACGCCCGGTGCCGACGACGAGTCGGGCCGGGCGTTTTGTTTGAGGGCGCTGCGCGTGAGTCGGTGCCGGTCAGTACGCGATTGCGACGGATAAAGTGCGTCGCGGACCGGGCGCCGATTCGATTCCCGCGCCCGGTCGTGCGTCGGCTTACGCGCCGAACGCCGCCTTCGCCAGCAGCCCGAGTGCGACGCACACGAGCACGGCCGCGAACCCGGCCTGCACGTGCCGTGCAGCGAGGTGGTGCGACGCACCGCGACCGGCGGCCATGCCGAGTGCGGTCGCGACGGTGAACCACAGCGTCACGTCGAGCGGTGCGCGTGTACCGGACACGAGCGTCGCGAACACGCCGCCGGTGCCGACGAGCGCGATCACCATCAACGACGTCGCGACGACGCCATGCATCGACACGTTCGTGAACTTGCGCAGCATCGGCACGATCACGAAACCGCCGCCGACGCCGAGCAGCCCGGTCATCAGGCCCGTCATTGCACCAGTCGACGCGAGTGCCACGCCGACCGGCCAGGACCACACGAGCCGGCCCGTATCGGGATTCACGCGGCCGACGCACAGCGGCGACGCTTCCGCGTCGACCGGCGCGTGCCGCAGCGCCTGCAGCAACAGGCGGCCGGCGACGACCAGCATCGTCAGCGCGAACAGCGCGAGCAGCAGCCGTTGCGGCAGCACGTGCGCGAGCCGCACGCCGAGCGTGGTCAGCGGCACGCCGGCCACGGCCATCAGCAGCGCCGCGCGATAGCGCACGAGCCCGCGGCGGAAGCCTTCGAGCGCGCCGAGCGCGGCGCTGCCGGCCACGGCGACAAGCGCGACGGGCGTGGCCTGCTGCATCGGCCAGCTCATGCCGACGACGAGTGCGGGCACCGCGAGGATGCCGCCGCCGGCGCCGGTCAGGCCGAGCACGGCACCGACGAAACCGCCTAGGACGAGGGAAATCAGCATGACGTCAGCGGGCTCCGGTCAACGTGCGATCGCGGGCTTCGCGAGCCATTCGCGGCCCTTGAGCATCGCCTTCCAGTAGAGCGGCGGCAGCACGCGTTCCTTGAGCAGCCACGCAAGCCGCGACGGGCGCTTGCCGTCGATCAGCCACGCGGGGAAGGTCGGCGCGACCTTGCCGCCGTACAGGAACTCGGCGAGCACGATCTTGCCGCGCTCGACCGTGAGCGGGCACGAGCCGTAGCCGTCGTACGCGGCGTCGCCGTGCGCGCGGCCGAGCGACGCGAGCAGGTTGTGCGCGACCACCGGCGCCTGCTTGCGGGCGGCCGCGGCCGTTTTCGCATTGGTCGTGTTGGTGGCGTCGCCGAGCGCGTAGACGTCCGGGAATTGCTTGTGCCGCAGCGTCGCCGGATCGACGTCGATCCAGCCGGCCGCGTCGGCGAGCGGGCTCGATCGCACGAAGTCGGGCGCCTTCTGCGGCGGCACGACGTGGATCATGTCGAACGAACGCACGACGGTTTCCTTGCCGCCGTCCGGCAGCGCGCGCGCGAATGTCGCGCGGCGCGCGGGCCCGTCGATCGACACGAGGTTGTGACCGAACGACAGCGCGATGTCGTAGCTTTTTACGTACTCCATCAGCGCGGGCACGTAGTCGGCGACGCCGAACAGCGCGGCGCCCGCATTCAGGAACTCGACATTCGCGGCTTCGAGGCGGCCTTCGCGCCGCCAGTGGTCGCACGACAGGTACATCGCCTTCTGCGGTGCGCCCGCGCACTTGATCGGCATCGGCGGCTGCGTGAAGAGTGCGTTGCCGCCGCGGAACGTGCGAACCAGCTCCCACGTGTACGGCGCGAGATCGTAGCGGTAGTTGGACGTGACGCCGTTGCGGCCGAGCGTGTCGGCGAGGCCTTCGATCCCGTGCCAGTCGAGCTTGAGCCCCGGGCACACGACGAGCTTGCGATACCCGATGCGGCGGCAGCCGTCGAGCACGACCGTGTGCGCGTCGGGCTCGAAGCCCGCGACGGCGGCCTGGATCCGGTGCACGCCGCGCGGCAGCACGTCGGTCATCCGGCGCGCGGTGGTCTCGGGCCGGAACACGCCCGCGCCGACCATCGTCCAGCCCGGCTGGTAATAGTGAACGTCGGCCGGATCGATCACCGCGATGTCGAGCGACGCATCGCGCGCGAGCAGGCTCGACGCGACCGCGATGCCGGCCGCGCCCGCGCCGACGATCACGATGTCGTGCCGCGCGTCGACGGCCGGTGTTGCCTGCTTGCCGCCTTGCACGACACGCGATGCGAGCGCGCGCAGGTCGTAGCCGGCCGCAGCGGCCGTCGCGACGATGTCGTTCAGCGGGCGCAGGCCGGCTTGCGACAGCGCCCACAGCGTGGCCGAACGCGTGCCGCTGCGGCAGTACGCGAGCACCGGGCCGTCGAGCGACGCGACGAGCGCGCCGAACTGCGCGGCCTGGTCGTCGGTCACCTTGCCCGTATCGACCGGCAGGTAGTGCACGTCGATGCCGAGCGGTGCGGCGGCCGCTCGGATCTCGGTGACGGTCGGCTGGTCGGGGCCTTCGCCGTCGGGGCGGTTGCAGATGATCGCGCGGATGCCGGCCGCGTGAAGCGCAGGCAGGTCGGCCGCCGCGATCTGCGGCGAGACCGACAGCGCGTCGGTCAGCTTGCGGATGGTCATGTCGGGGTTCTCCGGAGGGGGCGGGGCGTGTCGCTCAGATCGCGTCGAGCGGGATCTTCAGGTAGCGCACGCCGTTGTTTTCGGGCTCGGGCAGGTGGCCGGCGCGCATGTTGACCTGCACGGACGGCAGCATCAGCACGGGCATCGCGAGCGTGGCGTCGCGCGCGGTGCGCATCGCGACGAAATCGTCTTCGGTCACGCCATCCTTCACGTGCACGTTCGCGCGGCGCTGCTCGGCCACGGTCGTCTCGAACTGCACTTCGCGGCCGCCGGGCTGGTAGTCGTGGCACAGGTACAGGCGCGTGTCGGGCGGCAGGCCGAGCACGCGTTCGATCGAACGGTACAGCGTGCGCGCGTCGCCGCCGGGGAAGTCGCAGCGGGCCGTGCCGTAGTCGGGCATGAACAGCGTGTCGCCGACGAAGGCCGCGCGCTGCGTCGCGTCGTCGACGCAGTAGGTCATGCACGCGGGCGTGTGGCCCGGCGTATGCAATGCGCGGATCGTCAGCGCGCCGAGCGCGAGCGTGTCGCCGTCGTCGAGCAACCGGTCGAACTGGCGGCCGTCCTGCGCGAAGCCGGGGCCCGCGTTGAACAGCGTGCCGAACACGTGCTGCACGCGGCGCACGTGCGAACCGATCGCGATCCGGCCGCCGACGTGTTCCTTCAGGTACGGCGCGGCCGACAGGTGGTCGGCGTGCACGTGGGTTTCCAGCAGCCAGTGCACGTCCGCGCCCAGTTCGGCGACGCGGGCGATCAGCCGGTCGGCGCTGGCGGTATGTGTGCGGCCGGACTTCGGGTCGTAGTCGAGCACGCTGTCGATCAGCGCGCACGCGCGGCTCGCGGTATCGAGCAGCAGATAACTGACGGTGTGGGTCGCCGGGTCGAAAAAGCCTTCGACCGACAGCGTGGTGGCATGGCTCACGGGGTGTCCTCGATCGGGTTCTGCATCTGCAATCGGGATGGGTAACTCAAGAAGCGTGCCAGCTTGCGTCGGAGTGCCGGCCGATCTGCCAGGGACTTGATTCGGCTTGGGTTTTCGGTGCGGCTGCAGCGATGCGCGGGCGTCGTTGGCCTCCGTCCGTCACTGTGGACTGCCACAACTGGCAGTGTCGTGGCAGAATTGGCAGTCCGTCTGGCAGTTTGTCAGTCCGCCCCTTCACCGAGCGTCCGCATGAATCCGCACGACACCATCCCGATCGTCCCCGCGCCGCGCCACGACGTCATGCCCGACGTACGCGCGCTCGTCGCGTATCTCGAGCAGGATCCGCAGCCGATGATCGTCGTCGATCCCGACTACCGCATCCTCGCGGCGAACGATGCGTACCGGCGCCAGTTCGGCGTCGCGGGCGTCGAGCATGTGGGCCGGCACTGCTTCCAGGTCTCGCATCACTACGACGTGCCGTGCGATCAGGCCGGCGAGCATTGCCCGATGAAGCAGGCGCTCGAATCGCGCGGGTTGAACCGCGTGCTGCACATCCATCACACGCCGCGCGGCCCCGAACATGTCGACGTCGAATTGCGGCCGATCTTCGATGCACACGGCAACGTGATCGCGTATGTCGAGCGGCTGACGACGGTGCGCAGCGCGTCCGCGCAGCCGAGTGCGGAAGGGCTCGTCGGCGGCGCGGACGCATTCAACGCGGCGCTCGGCGCATTGCAGCGCGTCGCGCCCTCGATGCTGCCGGTGCTGCTGCTCGGTGAATCGGGCACCGGCAAGGAGCTGTTCGCCCGCGCGCTGCACGAGGCGAGCGATCGCGCGATGGGGCCGTTCGTCGTCGTCGATTGCTCGGGGATCGCCGAGACGCTGTTCGAGAGCGAACTGTTCGGTTACGAGAAGGGCGCGTTCACGGGTGCGAACCAGCGCAAGCCGGGCCTCGTCGAAACCGCACAGGGCGGCACGCTGTTTCTCGACGAGATCGGCGACGTGCCGCTGCCGATGCAGGTGAAGCTGCTGCGGCTGATCGAGTCGGGCACGTTCCGCCGTGTCGGCGGCGTCGAGGCGCTGCGTGCGGATTTCCGGCTGGTCGCGGCGACGCACAAGCCGCTGCGCGAGATGATCGACGACGGCCGGTTCCGGCAGGACCTCTACTACCGGATCAATGCGTTTCCGATTCCGTTGCCGGCGCTGCGCGACCGGCGCGGGGACGTCGCGCTGCTG
Source organism: Burkholderia lata (assembly GCF_000012945.1). NCBI lineage: Bacteria > Pseudomonadati > Pseudomonadota > Betaproteobacteria > Burkholderiales > Burkholderiaceae > Burkholderia > Burkholderia lata. The sequence continues at coordinate 2,079,146 of NC_007510.1, read as the reverse complement.
GCCGAATCGATCCTGCGGCGGATCGCGAACGCGCGCGCCAGTGCGGGCGACGCGAGCGCGCGGCCATTCGTGCTGACCGAGCGCGCACGTGCGTGTCTCGATGCGTATGCGTGGCCGGGCAACATTCGCGAGCTGCGCAACGTGCTCGAACGCGCGTGCCTGTTCGCGGACGACGGGACGATCCGCGTCGAGCATCTGCCGGCCGAGCTGGTCGCCGCATCGGCGGCGCCGCAGGACCGGACGGCCGATGCGCGCGGCATGTCGGACGCGGAGCTCGTGCGCATCGCGCGCACGTTCGACGGCACGCGCAAGGCGCTCGCCGAGCAGGTCGGGATGAGCGAGCGGACGTTGTACCGGCGGATGAAGGCGCTTGGGCTCGGGACGCGCGAGCGCTGAGCGGGCGTGCGGTGGGCGACTGGCAGCGGCAGGCGGCTTTGTCGATAATGGCGCGTTCGATCCAGATCCCACCTCCCACCTCGCCGATGAAGACACGCTTCCTTTCGCCTTGTCTGTTTCTTGCCGCCGCCGCGCTGTGCAACCTGGCGCAAGCCGCCGCCGAATACACATGGACCGATGCGGCCGGCGCGCATGCGGTGACGCTCGCGAGAACCGAGTCCGGCGGCGACGTCGAGCTCAAGGTGGCCGCGACGCTCGACGGCCGGCCCGACTGGACCGTGCGCGACTACGTGAAGGAGTGCCCGGTCGACGTGATCCTCGATGTCGTGCCCGCGTCGATCGAAATGCGCGACCTGCTCGGCAACGGCCGCAAGCAGTTCATGTTCGCGTACAAGATCGGCTGCCGCGGCGACGTGAGCGCCGACCAGGTCAAGTACTTCCTGATCGACCAGGGCACGAAGTACGTGCTGCGCGGCGAGGAAACCGTCACGGTCAACGGCAAGTTCATGGATGGCGGCGCGGCCCCGGTACCGAATGCAGACCTGAAAGCTCAACCCGCATTTCTGCGCTACATGACGAAGCATTGGCACGGGATCAGCGCGCGCGACTATCGATAGGCATGCGCTCGAGGCTCGCGACGGTGCGTCCGACACGCGCCTGATGAGGCGAGCTTGAGCATGCAACGCGATAAGAAATCATGACAATACGACAATTAATTATCGTTTTACGATAATTATTGAGGTACACTCGACGCACGTTCATTCCCCGTCGAGGACTTCGCATGCATTCCGATCGCATTGCCCGTATCAGCCAGCAGATGGCCACCGTCACGCTATGGTTCATCGTCGGCATGCTGGTGCTCAACGCCGCGTGCTGGGCGTTTCCGTCACTGAACGCGGCCACCGGGCCCGGCCTCGTGTTCGGCCTCACCGATTCAGTGATCTCGAACCTGAACGTGGACGTCGCCGCCTTCCCGTGGTGGCAGAAGGCGGTCGGCATCCTGCTGTCGAGCGTGCCGCTGATCGCGCTCGCGAACGGTTTGCGTCATCTGCGCGCGCTGTTCCGTACCTACGCGCGCCGCGATTATTTCTCCGCGCAAGCGGCCGGCCATCTCGGCAAGACGGGTCGCGCGATCGGCCTGTGGGTGTTGCTGAGCCTGCTGTGCGAACCGCTCCTGAGCGTGTGGGCGACATTGCGCGAACCGGTCGGCCATCGCGTGGTCAGCATCGGCTTCAGCCTGCCGTACGTGGTTGCGCTGTTCACCGCGGCCTGCATCGCGGTCATCGCGCACATCCTCCGGCAGGCGAGCGAGCTCGATGCCGAACATCGACAGTTCGTCTGAGGCGCGCCATGTCGATCGTGGTCAAGCTCGATGTGATGCTCGCGACGCGCAAGGTCCGCTCGAAGGATCTCGCGGCGGCCGTCGGCATCACCGAACAGAATCTGTCGCTGCTCAAGCAAGGGAAGGTCAAGGGCATCCGTTTCGCGACGCTCGAGGCCATCTGCCGCTATCTCGACTGCCAGCCCGGCGACTTGCTCGCGTTTAGCGATGACGGTGTGGGCGAAACGGACTGACGCATCGCAACGGCGACGTGCCGAGGCTGGCCGACGGCATGCCGGATGCCCGTCGCGCCGACTGCCGGCACGCATATTCGGGCGCGGGCCTGCCATTGCCGATGCTCGTACTGGATGTGGTTCGCGACACCGGCTGCAAATGGCGAAACGGGCGGCACACGGGAAATCCGCCTGCCGCCCGCACGGTCAAGCAATCAACGCACTCAACCTGCTCAGCGCGCAGGCGCAAGCTGCGCCATCGCTTCCCGCACGAAGCCGATCAACGTGTCGTCGATCCACGAATCCTTCGTCAGTGACGGCTCGTTCATCATCGCGTGGCGGAATTTCGCATGCGTGGCCGGATCGGTGCCCGCATAGCGGCAGAACAGCGTGAGCCAGCGTTGCGCGAGCGCGCGGCCTTCCGGTGAATCCGGTCTGGCGCCCGCATCGATCGCGTCGCGCACGTCGCCCATCAGTTGCGGCCATTCCATTGCGCTTTCACCGTAGTGGGCCCGCATGAAGCGGATCTCGTCCGGCGCCAGATACTTCTCGAAGATCCGCATCTTGGTTTCCGACGACGCGCGCAGCACATAGTCGCGCAGCGCGGTCGAAATGCCGATCTTCGACTGCATCGCCGGTTCGTGTTCGTGCATCAGGTTCAGCTTCGCCAGCAGCCGCGGGTCGTTGTTCGTGTCGCGCACGAGCAGCGTCATCCAGCGGCTGGCGAGCGCACGGGGGCGTTCGTCCTCGGCGGGCACGCCCGCGTCGTGCAGCGCACGCACCTCGTCGACGAGTGCGATCCATTCGGCGTCGCCCGCCTGGCTCTTCTGGTACATCGGCAGGCGCGCGAGTTCTTCCTCGGAAAAATATTTGTCGTACACGGTCATCAACTCCAGTGTGGTGAGCCAATCGGCCAGCTCCGGCTCCGTGCCCGCGGCGAGCTGCGCATGCAGGCTGACGAGCCGCTCGCGCAGCTGCGCGGTCTGCGCAAGCTGACGGTCGAGCAGCGCGATCTGCTTCGCGACGATCTCGACGAGCGGGGTGTCGGGCTGGTTCAGGTGGTCGCCGATTTCGGTGAGCGACAGGCCGAAGCGACGCAGCGCCTGGATCTGGTGGAGCCGGGCGATGTCGTGGCGGTCGTACAGCCGGTAGCCGTTGTCGGCGCGCGCCGAAGGCGTCAGCAAACCGATCGCGTGATAGTGATGAAGCGTGCGGACGGTCAGCCCGCTGCGTTTCGCCAGTTCTCCCACTTTCAGTCGCATTCGTTCCTCCGTTCGGTGCGCACACTGGAGTCTCGAACGTTACGCTACGTGAGGGTCAAGCGGAAGATCGGAAATCGGGTGCGCACGCAGATTCGGCACGCACCCGACGGCAGGGCCGGCTTATTGCGGCGAAGGCGGGGTGTCGGCCGTGGCGGCGCGCGCTTGCTGGCCGGTGGCGGAGTCGCCGGTTGCCTTGTCGGTCTTGCCGGCCTTGTCAGCCTTCTCGACCGGCGGCGTGCCCATCGCCTGGTAAAGCCTCGCGGTATCGGCGAACCGCGCGCCGGTCGCGCGGATCTCGTCGAGCCGTGCATTGCGATACTGCAGCTCGCTGGCGCGCGCGGCCGACGGCGGCAGTGCGCCGAGCCGCACGCGGGCCGCCGCGTCGTCATACGCACCCCGCGCGGACAGTGCGGCGCGCGACGACGCGTCGAGCGCTTCCGCATCGTGCTCGAGCGCCGCGAGCGAATCGGCGACGTTCTGGAACGCGCCGAGCACGGCCTGCTTGTACTGGTCGACGGCGGCCTCGTAGGTCGCCTTCGCTGCGCGGCGCTGCGCGAGCAGCGCGCCGCCGTGGAAGATCGGCTGGCTCAGCGACGCGCCGACGTTCCAGATCGAGCCGGCGCCCGAAAGCATCGTCGGCCAGCTGAAGCCGCCTTTGCCCATCGCGGCCGACAGCGACAGCTGCGGGAACATCTGCGCGGTCGCGAGGCCCACTTCGGCCGCGGCCGCCTTCAGCCCCGCGTCGGCCGCCTGGATGTCGGGGCGGCTTTGCAGCAGGTCCGACGGCACGACGACGGGCACTTGCTCGGGCAGGTGCAGGTCGGCAAGCGTGAGGTCGGCCGGCGGCTGGTCGGGCGTGCGGCCGACCAGCACCGCGAGCGCATGGCGCGCCGAGTCGCGTTGCTGGCGCAGCGCGGGCAGGCTCGCCGCGAACGTGTCGGCGCTTTGCCGTGCATTCAGCGCGTCGCTGCGCGAGGCCGAACCGAGCGCGTAGCGGCGTTCGGCATCGTGTGCCTGATCGTTGGCGAGCGCGACGAGCCGCTCGGTGGTATTGATCTGCGCATTCAGCACCGACACCGTGATCGATGCGGTGACGATGTTCGCGGCCAGCGCGCGCCGGGCGGATTCGAGCTGGAACGCGCTGACGTCGACGCGCCGCGCCAGCGCACGGTTCGCGAAACGCGACGCGCCGAACAGGTCGATCGTGTAGCTCGCCTGCAGTTGCCCGACGAACGTGTCGTACAGCAGCGTCGGCGCACCGAGCGCGGGAATCGGCACGCCGAGCGCCCGCTGGCGCGTGGCCTGGCCGCCCGCATCGATCGACGGCAGCATCGAGCTGCCGATCTGCCCGCGCAACTGTTCGCGCGCGGCATCGAGCGAGTGCGATGCCGCGCTCAACGTCGGGCTGTTGCGCAGCCCTTCGTCGACGAGCGCGTTCAGTGCATCGGAGCGGTACTGCTTCCACCAGTCGGGCACCGGCTGCGCGCCGACCTCGAACTGCTGCGCGACACCTTGCGCGGACACGGTCTGCTGGACTTGCGGTGTGGTGCCGTAGTGCGCGGGCGACGGCATCGCGGGCGGCTCGCCGCTCGGCGCGAACCACGAACAGCCCGCGAGCGGGCCGGCGAGGCTCGCCACGGCGAGTGCCCGCACGGCTTGGGTTTTCAGGTTCATCGATCGATCCATGGTCAGGCTCCCGACGGCGCGGCAGGCGTGCCGCCAGGCGGCGGGCCGTCCTGCGGGTCGCGTTCGTCGCGCTTCACGCGGAACCACGTCGCATACAGCGCGGGCAGGTAGAACAGCGTCAGCACAGTCGCGCTCGTGATGCCGCCCATCAGCGCGGTCGCCATCGGCCCGAAGAAGTTCGAGCGCAGCAGCGGGATCAGCGCGAGCACGGCGGCCGCGGCCGTCAGCGTGATCGGGCGGAACCGCCGCACGGTCGCGCCGATGATCGCGTCGACGCGGCCGTGGCCGGCCGCGATGTCCTGCTCGATCTGGTCGACGAGGATCACCGAGTTGCGCATGATGATCCCGAACATCGCGATCACGCCGAGCATGGCGACGAAGCCGAACGGCTGGCCGAACAGCAGCAGCGTCGCGACCACGCCGATCAGCCCGAGCGGCGCGGTCAGCACGACCATCAGCACGCGCGAGAAGCTCTGCAGCTGGATCATCAGCAGCGTGAACACGGCGATCGCCATCAGCGGCATCTGCGCGTTGATCGACTTCTGCGCCTTTGCGCTTTCCTCGACCGAACCGCCGATGTTGATCTGATAGCCGACCGGCAACTGCGCGCGTAACGCGTTCAGTTTCGCGTCGACCGCATGCGTGACGTCGATGCCCTGCGCGCCGGTGCGCACGTCCGACTGCACGGTGATGGTCGGCTGACGGTCGCGCTCCCACACGACACCGTATTCGAGCGTCGGCTTGAAGCGGCCGAGCGAGCCGAGCGGCACCGGGCCGTTCGGGGTCGGCAGCGCGAGGCCGGCGAGCTTCGCCGGATCGACGCGATCGGCCCGCGGCGCGCGCAGGTCGACCGCGATCAGCTTGTCTCGCTCGCGGTACTGCGTGACGGTCGTGCCGGACAGCGTCATCGCGAGGAAGCTCGACACGTCCTGCGACGTGACGTTCAGCTCGCGCGCCTTCTTCTGGTCGATCTCGAAGCGCACCGAGCGCTCGGCCGGCTCGTCCCAGTCGAACTGCACGTTGACCGTGCGTGCGTCGCCGCGCATCGTCGCCGCGACTTTCTCGGCGATCGAGCGGACCGTCGCGATGCTGTCGCCGCTCACGCGGAACTGCACCGGATAGCCGACCGGCGGGCCGTTCTCGAGCCGCGACAGCCGCGAGCGCACGGCCGGGAACTGCTCGCGCAACGTGGTTTCGAGCCAGGTCGCGAGCTTTTCGCGGTCCTTCACCGATTTCGCGGTGATCACGAACTGCGCGAAGTTCGGCAACTGAAGCTGCTGGTCGAGCGGCAGGTAGAAGCGCGGCGCGCCGCTGCCGACGAAGTTCACCGAATGATCGATCTCCGGGCGCTTGTCGATCACTTTCTCGAGGCGCTCGGTCTCGCGCAGCGTCGCCGCGAACGACGCGCCTTCGGGCAGCCGCAGGTCGACGAGCAGCTCGGGGCGATCGGAGCTCGGGAAGAACTGCTGCGGCACGAGCGTGAAGCCCATCAGCGCGACGACGAACAGCGCGCCCGTGATCAGCAGCACGACGAAGCGCCGCTCGATGCACCAGTCGATCCAGCCGCGCAGCCGCCGGTAGAAACGCGTGTCGTAGATGTCGTGTTCGTGATCGTCGGGCAGGTGGGCCTCGTGCGCCTGCCGCTTGCGCTCGGGCAGCAGGTGGAAGCCGAGCAGCGGGATCAGCACGACCGCCGCGAACCACGACGCGATCAATGCGATCGCAGACACCTCGAAGATCGAGCGCGTGTATTCGCCGGTGCTCGATTTCGCGAGCGCGATCGGCAGGAAGCCCGACACGGTGACGAGCGTGCCCGTCAGCATCGGGAACGCGGTGCTCGTATAGGCGAACGCGGCGGCGCGGGCACGCGTGTAGCCCTGTTCGAGCTTCACGGCCATCATCTCGACCGCGATGATCGCATCGTCGACGAGCAGCCCGAGCGCGAGCACGAGCGTGCCGAGCGACACCTTGTGCAGCCCGATGTCGAACAGGTACATGAAGAGGGCGGTGACCGCGAGCACGACCGGAATCGAGATCACGACCACCATGCCGGTGCGCAGGCCGAGCGATACGAGACTCACGACCAGCACGATCGCGACCGCTTCCGCGACGGCTTCGAGGAAGTCGTCGACCGAATGCGCGACCGCATGCGGCATGCTCGATACCAGCGTCAGCTTGAGGCCGGCCGGCAGTTGCGCCTGCAGGTCCTTCGATTCGGCGTCGAGCGCCTTGCCGAGCCGGATCACGTCGCCGCCCGGCTGCATCGTGACGCCGATGCCGAGCACCGCCTTACCATTCGAGCGCATCTGCGTGACGGCCGGATCGTCGTAGCCGCGCTTCACCGTCGCGAGATCGCCGAGCCGGAACGTGCGGCCGTTGATGCGGATCAGCGTGTCGGCGATCGCGTCGACGTTGTCGAACTGGCCGCTCGGCCGCACGAACACGCGATCGTCGGCGGTCGTCAGCGTGCCGGCCGACGAGATGTCGTTCTGCGCGTTGATCGCCTGCCCGAGCTGCTGCGGCGAAATGCCGAGGCGCGTGAGCTGCGCGTTGTTGACTTCGATGAAGATCCGCTGGTCGGGGTCGCCGAAATAGTCGACCTTGCCGACGCCCGGCACGCGCAGCAGCACGGTGCGTAGCTGGTCTGCGTAATCGTGGAGCTGCGCGGGCGTGAAGCCGTCGCCTTCGAGGGTCCAGATGTTGGTGTAGACGTCGCCGAATTCGTCGTTGAAGAACGGGCCCTGCACGCCGGGCGGCAGCGTATAGCCGATGTCACCGACCTTCTTGCGGATCTGGTACCACGTCTCGGGCACGTCCTTCACCGGCGCCGAATCCTTCATCGTGAAGAAGATCAGCGATTCGCCGGGGCGCGAGTAGCTGCGCAGGAAGTCGATGGCCGGCGTTTCCTGCAGCTTGCGGCCGATCCGGTCGGTCACCTGTTCCTGCACCTGCCGCGCGGTCGCGCCGGGCCAGAACGTGCGGATCACCATCACGCGGAACGTGAACGGCGGGTCTTCGGATTGCGCGAGGCGGGTGTACGCGAGGATGCCCGCGAGCGTCGCGAGCGCGATCAGGTAGACGACCAGCGCCTGGTGGCGCAACGCCCACGCCGACAGGTTGAAGCGGCCTTCTTCGTAGGAAACGCTCACGATGCGAAGTCCTCCGGATGCAGCGGCGCGATCGCGCGCACCTTCTCGCCCGCGCTGACCGTGTGCACGCCCTGCAGCACCACGCGTTCGCCGGGCTGCAGCCCGTGCGACACCGTCACCGTGCGCTCGTTGAAGCGCGCGACGTCGACGCGGCGCAGCTCGAGCGTGTCGTCCTTCGTGCGCACGACCCACACGGCCGGTTGCTGGCCGTCGTGGAACAGCGCGGTTGCGGGCAGCGTGATCGACTGCGCGTCGCCGGTGACCGGTGCGCCGTCGAACGCGACGCTGGCGGTCATCCCGAGCCGGATCGCCGGATCGGGCGCGGCGAGTGTGAGCTTCACGCGATACGTGCGGCTTTGCGGATCGGCGGCCGGCGCGATTTCGCGCACTTTCGCGGCGAACTGGCGGCCCGGCAGCGACGGCAGCGTGACGGTGGCCGCGTGGCCCGGCGTGAGCGACGCAAGCGCGGCTTCAGGCGCGTCGCTGACGACGTCGACGTCGCCCGACCACGCGAGCTGGTAGACGGCCTGGCCGGCCGACACGTTCTGGCCGGTGTCGGCCTGTTCGGCGGTGATGTAGCCCGCGTGATCGGCGACGAGCGTCGCGTAGCGGAGCTGGTTCTTGGCGAGCGCGAGCTGCTGCTGCGCCTGGTCGCGCTGCGCGAGCGCCGACGTGTAGCTGTTCTCGGTTTGCTCGAGCTGCGCGGTCGCGATCAGGTTTTCGCGTGCCTGTGCGCGATCGCGGTCGAGCTGCTGCTTCGCAAACGCGAGGCTGTGCGTCGCGGCATCGAGTTGCGCCTGCGCGCTCGCGGCGTTCTTCTCGACGTCGGACGGGTCGAGCAGCGCGACGACCTGGCCGACCTTGACCGTATCGCCGAGGCGCACCTTGCGCTCGATGATCTTGCCGGCGATGCGGAACGACAGCGGGGTGGCGTAGCGCGGCTGGATCTCGCCGGGGAGCGTGCGGGCGACGGCAGCGTCGTCGGCATGGGCGGGCAGCGCGACGACGGGGCGCGGGGCGGGCGGCGCGGATTCTTTCGGATGACAGGCGGTGAGGACAAACGCGGCGCCGATCAGCAGCGCGGCGCGGGAACCGGAGCGATTCACGAAACCCCCAGATGAAGTGAGAGCGAGAGCGGAACGAAGCCGGCAAGCGCGGCCGGCGCTTGCCCCGAGCGGCGCCGGCAACGGCGCGCGGACACCATCTTTCAGAAACTGTGGCGAATTCTAATACACACCTGTATCTGAATGCAAAGATGAATCCGAAAGGTAAATAGTGCTAGACTGCGCGCCATGAAACCTCAGCGCTTAACTCGCGAGCAGAGCAGGGACCAGACGCGCGAACGTCTGCTGATTGCCGCGCACCGTATTTTTCTGAAGAAAGGCTATGTGGCCGCGAGCGTCGAGGACATCGCGGCGGCGGCCGGCTATACGCGCGGCGCGTTCTATTCGAATTTCCGCAGCAAGTCCGATCTGCTGCTGGAGTTGCTGGAGCGCGACCATGCGGAGGTGCAGGCCGACTTCCAGGCGATCTTCGACGGGGGCGGATCGCGCGAGCAGATGGAGTCGATGGCGCTCGCGTATTACCGGACGCTGTTTCAGGACGACGAATATTCGTTGCTGTGGGGCGAGGCGAAGCTGCAGGCCGCGCGCGACGCGAAATTCCGCGTGCGCTTCAACCAGTTCCTGCACGGCAAGCGCCTGCAGATGGCCGAGTTCATCCGGCGCTTCTCCGAGCGCGCGGGCACGCCGCTGCTGCTGCCGGCGGAGACGCTGGCATTCGGGCTGATGTGCCTGTGTGATGGCGTGCAGTCGTATTACTCGGCGGATCCGCAGCACGTGTCGGCCGAGGTGGCCGAGTCGGTGCTCGCGGGATTCTTCGCGCGCGTGGTGCTAGGGCGCGCCCCCGACTGAGCGGGCGTTGGCCTCGAGCCGCGCTCGCGCGGCGGGCGGCGAGGCGTGCGGTCAGCGTTCGCCGGTCATCCGCCGGTACGCATCGAGCAGCGACGTCTTGTAGACGACCCCCGCGAGCGTCGGCTCGGCTTCGCTTTCGATCACCGGCAGGCGTTCGCCCTGGAACGCCATGAAGCGTTCGAGCGCGGTGGCGAGCGGCATGTCGGGCGTGAGGAGCGGAAACGGCGTGTGCGCGTAGTGCGCAGCCGTCTTGTCGGTCGTGTCGCGCTTGTCGAGCAGGTCCGACGTGATGTCCTTCAGCGCGACTGCGCCGCGAAAGCGCCCGGCGTCGTCGGTCACGTACAGGTACTTCACCGGATATTCGAGAAACACGCGCGTCATGTCGGCGACGCTCGCGGTGAGCGGCACGACCGTCTGCGCGGGCTGGATCAGCTCGCGCATCTGCGTGGTGCGGATCCGGCTGCGTTCCTCGGCATCCTGGTGGTGGTGCAGCGTGATCTCGTACATCGACGTCGTGCCGGTCGCGCGCGCGACGAAGTACGCGAATACGCAGGACGCCAGCAGCGGCAGCACGACCTGGTAGCTGAGCGTCATCTCGAAGATCATCAGGATCGCCATCAGCGGCGCCTGCGTGGCGCCCGTCAGGAACGCGCCCATCCCGACGATCGCGTACGCGAAGTACGGCGACGTATGGCCGGGCCACACGGCTTGCATCGCGAGCCCGAACAGCGAGCCGAACACCGCGCCGACGAACAGCGTCGGCGTGAACACCCCGCCGATTGCGCCGGAGCCGACGGTGGCGGAGGTCGCGATCACCTTGAACACGAGCACCGCGACGAGTGCCTGCCAGGTCCACGGCGAGTGGAGGATGTGGTTCACCACGCTGTAGCCGTTGCCCCACACGTCCGGCACCCATACCGAGATCACGCCGACGACGAGGCCGCCGAGCGCGAGCCGCACGGGCAGCGGCAAGGGCAGCCGCTTGAATTTGTTCTTCGATGCGTCGAGCAGGTGCAGGAATTGCGGCGCGAGCACGCCGCACAGCGCGCCGAGCACGACGAACAGCAGCACTTCGGGGCCGGTGACGGCCGGAAACACCGGCATCTCGTACGGCGGCCGGTAGCCGGCAAATTCGCGCATCACGATGTTCGCGACGACCGACGAGACGATCATCGGCCCGAGACTTTCCATGGCGATGCCGCCGAGCACGATCTCCGACACGAAGAAGGCGCCGGCGATCGGCGCGTTGTACGCGGACGTGATGCCGGCGGCGGCCCCGCAGGCGACCAGCAGGCGCAGGCGCGGCGGGTCGAAGTGCGCGAAGCGGCCGACGAGCGATGCGGCGAGCGCCGCGAGCTGCACCATCGGGCCTTCGCGCCCGATCGAGCCGCCGCTGCCGATCGTCAGCAGCGACGACACGCTGCGCCACAGGCTCTGGCGAACCGGCACGACGCCGTTGCCGAGCGCGACCGATTCCATGTAGTCGGTCTTTCCGGACTTCTTGTCGCCGCGCGTCGCGAGCAGCAGCACGCAGCCGGCGAGGAAGCCGCCCGCGGCCGGCATCCAGAACCGCACGTACCAGGGCAGGCGCTTGGCCATCTGCACGAAGCTGCCGCTTTGCCCGGAGATCAGGTGCTGCATCAGGTCGATGCCTTCGCGGAACGCCATCGTCGCAAAGGCGCCGCCGACGCCGACGATGGCCGACCAGATCAGCATCGTATGGGCGTCCGACAGGCGGAACAGCGTTTGCGCGCGAGTGCGCAGCTTCAGCAGGAACGAGAGCACGGCTGAAAGAGGGCGATGGAAAACGACGCGAAGCATAGCACTGCGCCGCGCCCGCGGGACCATCCCGTCGGGCGCGGCGCGCGAAGTGTCACGGGCGGGCAACTCAGCCAAGCCAGTGCTGCACGGCCCAGGTGATCCCGTAACCGCCGGCGATCAGCCACACGTACAGGATCAGGCCGGTCATCAGCGCACGGGGGCCGGCTGCACGGATCTGCGCGACGCGGGTTTCGATGCCGAGTGCGGTCATGGCCATCGTCAGCGCGAAGGTGTCGAGCACGTTCAGCGTGTGGGTGACGTCGGTGGGCAGCACGTTCAGCGAATTGACGATCACGAAGCCGAGGAAACCGAGTGCGAACCAGGGCACGGCCACCTTGCGCTTGCCTTGCGCGCCGCCGGCGGTCGCACGTGCCGAGCGGGCCAGCCACCAGCCGAGCACCAGCAGCACCGGCACCAGCAGCATCACGCGGGTCATCTTGACGATCGTCGCGATGTGCGCGACCTGCGGGCTGATGTCGCTCGCCGCGCCGACCACCTGCGCGACCTCGTGGATCGTGCCGCCGAAGAACAGGCCGAGGCCGGCAGGATCGAGGTTCAGCAGCCCGGCGTGATACGCGATCGGGTACAGGAACATCGACAGCGTGCCGAACAGCACGACGCTACCGACTGCCATTGCGCTCTGGTGCGGCTTCGACTGCAGCGTCGATTCGAACGCGAGCACGGCGGCCGCGCCGCAGATCGCGCTGCCGGCGGCGGTCAGCAGGGCCGAATCGCGGTCGAGCTTCATGATCTTCATGCCGGCCCAGGTACCGATCACGAGCGTGCTGACCACGACCAGTACCGACACCGTCAGGCCCGGCAGGCCGACCTGCGCGATTTCCTGCAGGCTGACGCGCAACCCGAAGAACGCGACCGCGATGCGCAGCAGCTTGCGGGCGGAGAAGTTGACGCCGGCCGCCCAGCTGGCCGGCATGCCGTCGCGCAGCGCATTGCCGTACAGCGCACCGGCGACGATGCCGACGATCAGCGGCGACAGGCCGAGCCCCGCGATCGCGGGAAGCTGGGACAGGCTCGTGACGGCGGCGGCGAACAGCGCGACAAACAGCACGCCGTTCAACTGGCCGCGCATCGACGGCGCGGCGGGGCTGAGATGGGGAGTCGGAGCAGTGGACATGGAAGCACCGTGATGGAGCGTGTTGCGATGGTGTAATCCTAATTTCGTTATATCGATATGAAAAATTGTGATTTGTGACGTAAACTATCCGGAAAGCCGATAATTTATCCCCATGACCCCGGATCAACTGATAACGTTCGCCGCCGTTGCCGAGCACCTGAACATCAGCCACGCCGCCGTGGCGCTGCATCTGTCGCAGCCGGCCGTGTCGGGCCAGTTGCGGCTGCTGCAGGACGAATTCGGCGAGCCGCTGTACCAGCGCGAAGGCCGCGGCATCCGCCTGACCCCGGTCGGCGAACAGCTCGCGCAGTACGCGAAGGCGCAACGCGATACCTTTGCGCAGGCGCGCGCGTTTCGCGACGCGGTACGCGGCCTCGAGGCCGGCACGCTGCGCATCGGCGCGAGCACGACGCCCGCGAGCTATCTGCTGCCGTACCTGATTGCGGCGTTTCAGCCCAGCGCGCCGCGCGTGGCGATCCACACGATGAGCGGCAACACGGCCGACGTGGTTGCGGCGCTGCCGTCGCTCGATATCGCGATGATCGAAGGGCCGCCCGGCGAGGCACTGCCGCCGGGCACGGCGGTGCATGCGTGGCGCGAGGACGAGATCGTGGCGATCGTGCCGACCGGCCATCCGCTGGCCGCGCCGGAATACGCGTCGGGGGTCACGCTCGATGCGCTGGCGGCCCATCCACTCGTGCTGCGCGAGGCGGGCTCCGCCGTCAGGCAACTCGTCGAGCGCGCGTTCGCGCAAGGCGCGGCGCCGATGCGCGTCGCGTTCGAGATCGCGGGCGTCGAGGCCGTCAAGGAAGCCGTGCGCGCCGGGATGGGCGTCGGGTTCGTGTCCGCGATGTCGCTGCGTCACGACGATGCCGCGCTCGTCCTGCGCTCGCTCGCGCCCGCGCCGCTCACGCGTCATTTCTCCATCCTCGTGCCGCACGGCGGTGCGCCGTCGCGGGTTGCCGCCCAATTCCTCGAAATGAGCCTCGCGCACGACATCGCCTGAGCGGCCGAACCCGGCGCGGGAACGCGCGATGCGAGCCGTCGGATGCGCATGTGCGGCATGCCCCGTCTTAGGGATTTCCTCTATGGCGTGGGTCTGACGCGAAGCGCACCATCCGTCTCAAGCAAATGGAACCGGTTCCATTCCGGTGAAAAAGGGCAAAATGACAGACATCGTGATCGTGGCGAGCGCATTCGGGATGGACCGCGTGCGTCAGGAGGGCCACAGCGCATTCATCGCGACCGCGGCGGCATCCGGTGCGACCGGTTTCGAGGTGCGGCGCGAACTGTTCGCGTCGGAAGCGGAAGCCGCGCCTGGCGCGCTGGCCGCGCTCGGCGCGCAACTGGCCAGCCACGGGCTGTGGTCGGTTTTTTCAACGCCGGCCAACCTGTACACGGACACCGGGGCACTCGATGCGGACGCATTGCGCAGCGCGCTCGCCGAAGCCGACGCGCTCGGCGCGCGCTTCGTGAAATTCCAGCTCGGGGGTTTTGCCGGCGACGCGCACGCGGCCGACATCGTCGCGCTGTCGCGCGGCGCCCGGGCCCGCGTGGTGGTCGAGAACGGCCAGCTTCCGGTCGGCGGCGCGCTCGCGCAATTCCGTGGACTGTTCGAGGCGCTGGCCGCGGCGGGCATGCCCGATGCACTCGGGATGACCTTCGACATCGGCAACTGGCAGTGGCCGGGCGAAGCGCCGCTTGATTGCGCGCAAGTCCTTGCGCCGCATGTGGAATACATTCATTGCAAGGCAGTCGCGGGCGAGGGTGCGCGCCGTTTCGCCGCTGCGCCGGCGCCGAACGACCCGCTCGTGACCGGCGTGCTCGCGGTGCTGCCGCAGCAGGCGCCGCGCGGCATCGAGTTCCCGTTCGACGCGGCCGACCTGGCGGGCGATGCGTGCCGGCGCGTCGCGTGGCTCGCCACCGCGTGACGGCGGAAGGATCCTGGAGAGTTCATTCATGAAAGCAGCACTCGATGTCGTGACCTACGGCGAAGCGATGGCGATGTTCGTCGCAACCGAACCCGGCCATCTCGCGCACGCGACGCAATTCGCAAAGCGGATCGCGGGCGCCGACCTGAACGTGGCGATCGGTCTGTCGCGGCTCGGCTTCCGGGTCGGCTGGATGAGCCGCGTCGGCCGCGATTCGTTCGGCGGTTACGTGCTCGACACGCTGGCGCGCGAAGGCATCGACGCATCGTGCGTGACCGTCGATCCGCGTTACCCGACCGGCTTCCAGCTCAAGTCGCGCAACGACGACGGCAGCGACCCGACCGTCGAATATTTCCGCAAGGGCTCGGCCGCGAGCCACCTGTCGTGCGACGACTATGTGGCCGACTATGTGCTCGGCGCGCGTCACTTGCACCTGACGGGCGTCGCGCCGGCGATCTCCGCCACGTCGTGCGAGCTTGCGTTCAAGCTCGCACGCGAAATGCGCGCGGCCGGCAAGACGATCTCGTTCGACCCGAACCTGCGCCCGACGCTGTGGCCGTCCGCCGACGTGATGGCGAAGACGCTGAACGCAATCGCGTCGCTCGCGGACTGGGTGCTGCCGGGCATCGCCGAAGGGCGGCAACTGACCGGGCACGACACACCGGCTGACATCGCGGGCTTCTATCTTGCGCAGGGCGCGCGTGGTGTCGTGATCAAGCTCGGTGCGGAAGGCGCGTACTACCGGACGGCCGACGGCCATGACGGAACGGTGACGGGCGAGCGCGTGCAGAACGTCGTCGACACGGTCGGCGCCGGCGACGGCTTCGCGGTCGGCGTGGTCAGCGCGCTGCTGGAGGGCAAGACGATCGAGCAGGCGGTGGCGCGCGGCAACCGGATCGGCGCGCTCGCGATCCAGGTGATCGGTGACTCGGAAGGGCTGCCGACCCGCGCCGCGCTCGATCGATGCGAAAACGTCAGCAATCGCGCCGATCGCTTAGAGGAAACCTTCACCGCGCAATGAGAGGCCGGACACGGCACAATCCGCGGACTCATTTCGTCGTGCTTGCGCACGGCAAGGTACGGGACCGGGACGGGCGCTGACGCGTTTGTTCAGGTCGATTGTGGAGCATGGGGTTCAGGTGAGTGCTAAAACACTGACCTGGATCGACCGCGAAGCATGGGATCCAGGTAAGCGCTAAAGCACTAACCTGGATCGACCGCGAAGCATGGGACCAGAGTAAGCGCTAAAGCGCTAACTCTGGTCGACACGGAGACATTCTGATGGCCAATACTCTCGCTGCCCGCCGCTGGTGGACGATCATGCCGATCGTCTTCATCACGTACAGCCTCGCCTACCTCGACCGCGCGAACTACGGGTTCGCGGCCGCGGCCGGCATCAACCAGGACCTCGGGATCAGCAAGGGCCTGTCGTCGCTGATCGGCGCGCTGTTCTTCCTCGGCTACTTCTTCTTCCAGATTCCCGGCGCGATCTATGCGGAACGCCGCAGCGTGAAGAAGCTCGTGTTCGTCAGCCTCATCCTGTGGGGCGCCTGCGCGGCGCTCACGGGCGTGGTCAGCAACATCCCGTCGCTGATGGCGATCCGCTTCGTGCTCGGCGTCGTCGAGGCGGCCGTGATGCCGGCGATGCTGATCTACATCAGCAACTGGTTCACGAAGAACGAGCGCTCGCGCGCGAACACGTTCCTGATCCTCGGCAACCCGGTCACCGTTTTGTGGATGTCGATCGTGTCGGGCTATCTGGTGCACGAATTCGGCTGGCGCCACATGTTCATCGCCGAAGGCGTGCCGGCCGTGCTCTGGGCCGTGTGCTGGTGGTTCCTCGTGCAGGACAAGCCGGCCGATTCGCCGTGGCTCAATGCGCAGGAAAAGCGTGACCTCGACGCCGCGCTCGCGGCCGAGCAGGCAACGATCAAGCCCGTGCGCAACTATGGCGAAGCGTTCCGCTCGCCGGCCGTGATCAAGCTGTGCGCACAGTATTTCTGCTGGAGCATCGGCGTGTACGGCTTCGTGCTGTGGCTGCCGTCGATCGTCAAGAACGGCTCCGACCTCGGGATGGTCGCGACCGGCTGGCTGTCCGCGCTGCCGTATCTCGCGGCGACGATCGCGATGATTGTCGCGTCGTGGGCGTCCGACAAGGTCGGTTCGCGGCGCGGTTTCGTGTGGCCGTTCCTGCTGATCGGTGCGGCTGCGTTCGCCGCATCGTACGCACTCGGCTCGTCGCACTTCTGGATCTCGTATGCGCTGCTGGTCGTGGCTGGCGCCGCGATGTACGCGCCGTACGGCCCGTTCTTCGCGATCGTGTCGGAACTGCTGCCGAAGAACGTCGCCGGCGGTGCGATGGCACTGATCAACAGCATGGGCGCGCTCGGCTCGTTCGTCGGCTCGTACTTCGTCGGCTACCTGAACGGTGCGACCGGCTCGCCCGTCGCGTCGTATGCATTCATGAGCGCCGCACTCGTCGCCGCGGTGATCCTCACGCTGTCCGTCAAACCCCAGGCGCGCGATACGCATCCGCTCGCGACGCCGCTGCAAGGAAAATGAATCCGATGAAGCCCCGTATCGTCGCGTACAAGCCGCTGCCCGATGACGTCCTCGCGTACCTGCGCGAGCATGCGGACGTCGTGCAGGCCGACGGCACCGCAGCCCTCGCCGACGCGCTCGGCGACGCGGACGGCGCGATCGGCGCGAGCCTGAAGGTCACGCCGCAGATGCTCGACCGCGCCCCGCGGCTGAAGGCGTGGTCGACGATCTCGGTCGGCTACGACAACTTCGACGTCGCGGACCTCACGCGGCGCGGGATCGTGCTCGCCCATACGCCGGACGTGCTGACCGAGTCGACCGCCGATACGGTGTTCTCGCTGATCCTCGCGTCCGCGCGACGCGTGGTCGAGCTGGCCGAGTGGGTGAAGGCCGGTAACTGGCATCACAGCATCGGCCCGGACCTGTACGGTACCGACGTGCAAGGCAAGACGCTCGGCATCGTCGGGCTCGGGCGGATCGGCGGCGCGGTCGCGCGCCGTGCGGCGCTCGGCTTCCGGATGCAGGTGCTGTACGCGAACCGCTCCGCGCATGCGGAAGCCGAGACGCAGTACGGCGCGCGGCGCGTCACGCTCGACGAACTGCTCGCGCAATCGGATTTCGTGTGCCTGCAGGTGCCGCTGTCGCCGGAAACGCACCACCTGATCGGTGCGGCCGAATTCGCGAAGATGAAGCGCGGCGCGATCCTGATCAACGCATCGCGCGGGCCGGTGGTCGACGAAGCCGCGCTGATCGATGCGCTGCGCGCGGGCACGATCCGCGGCGCGGGGCTCGACGTGTTCGAGAAGGAGCCGCTGGCGGCGGATTCGCCGCTGCTGCAGATGAAGAATGTCGTCGCGCTGCCGCACATCGGCTCGGCGACGCACGAGACGCGCCATGCGATGGCGCGCTGCGCTGCGGAAAACCTGGTCGGCGCGCTGGCCGGCACGCTGCGCACGAATCTCGTCAACCCGGATGCGCTCGCGCAGGTCTGATCCGCCATATTCGTCCGGCCGGGGTGACGCCGGCGCTGTTAGAGGCGATGATCTTGGTGCCGGAGGGCTGGCTGCGTTATGATCCCCGCGCGTCGCGTCGACGCGCCTGGCAACGCTGCCGGTGGCGTCCTGCGACGGGTATCCGCGCCAGTCCGGTGCGGCCGACTGCTTTTGCAGGTAACCGGGGCGGGTGCCGACGCGCCGGCGCCGATCAGCAGCGAAGCAGGGGATCGGCGTAAGCTCAAGCGCCAACGCTGACCGACCGCGAAGCATGGGACCCACGTAAGCGCTAAAGCGCTAACGAGGGTCGACCGCGAAGCATGGGGTCAGCGTAAGCGCTGAAGCGCTAACGCTGACCGACAGGAGATTCCACCGGGTGGCTTACGTTTCCAACAACAAAGGTCCGTCTGCTCACAAAGCGGCGCGGATCGTACGTCGCGAGGCACGACAGTGACCGATTCGCAACCAACCACGACGCGTCCGGCGACGATCAGCGATGTCGCGCGCGAAGCCGGCACGGGCAAAACCAGCGTATCGCGCTACCTGAACGGCGAGACGCACGTGCTGTCCACCGATCTGCGCCAGCGTATCGAAGCGGCAATCGCACGGCTCAACTACCGGCCGAACCAGATGGCGCGCGGGCTCAAGCGCGGCCGCAACCGCTTGCTCGGCATGCTCGCGGCCGACCTGACCAATCCCTATACCGTCGAAGTGCTGCAGGGCGTCGAGGCCGCATGCCATGCGCTCGGCTACATGCCGCTGATCTGTCACGCGGCAAACGAAGTCGAGATGGAGCGCCGCTTCCTGCAGCTGCTCACGACCTACCGCGTCGAAGGGCTGATCGTCAACGCGCTCGGCGCCGATGAGGACGTGCTGCGCCCGTTGCGCGGGGCCGGCATCCCGGCCGTGCTCGTCGACCGGACGGTCGAAGGCTTCGAGGCCGACCTGATCGGTCTCGACAACGCCGACGCGATCGAGACGGCCGTCGCACACCTGGTCGAACACGGTTTCGACGCGATCCATTTCGTCGTGCAGCCGTTCGAGCGCGTCAGCTCGCGGCGCCTGCGCGAAGCCGCGTTCCGCGTGGCACTGGCGGCGCGCGGGCTGACGGTGCCGTCGACGGTCGTGCTCGACCTGAACGAGCCCGACGGGGTCACGGCGGCGCTGGCCGACATCGATGCCCGCATCGACGACGCGGCACGGCGCGGCGTGCGCGCGGCGCTGTTCGCCGCGAACGCGCCGGTCGCACTCGCGATCGCGCGCCACCTGCGCGCGCGTTTCGGCACCGCCTGGCAGCAGAGGGCGGCACTGCTGTCGATCGACGATCCGGAATGGGCCGAGCTGATCGGGATCACGACGATCCGCCAGCCGACCTACGAAATCGGCTACAAGGCCGTCGAATTCGTGCACGAGCGGATCGACGGCGCAGCGGGCGACGTACGCGTCTCGCTGTTGCCGGGCGAGCTGGTTGCGCGCGCGTCGACCGCAAGCTGAGTATCATTCGGGGCACGCAGCGCGTCAGGTGCGCTGCCCCGAACAAGGAAATACATGACTGTCGCCCCCATCACGCTGGCGGTGCTGATCGCCGCCACGCTGATCATCGCGCTCCTGCCGCTCGTCCTCTTCCGTCTCCTGCGCAAGCCGCTGGCGCTGAACCGCCGCGACACGATCGTCGGCGTGGCCGTCTTCACGCTGTTTGCGATGATCCTCGAACGCGCGTTCCACGGGCTCGTGCTGAGCCAGACGCCGCCGGATGGCTGGCTCACGCAGCCGCTCGCGTTCGTCGCGTACAGCGCGCTCGCAACCGCCGTATTCGAGGAAGTCGGCCGCTATCTCGGGATGCGTTTCCTGAACCGCCGCTATGGCCCGTCGGCCGGCGACGGCCGCGGAATCGGCTACGGGATCGGTCACGGTGGCGCCGAAGCATGGTTCGTCGGCGTCCTCGTGTGGGGCCAGTGGTCGTATCTCGCGTGGCTCGCGAGCCGCGGCCAGCTGGAGACCCAGCTCGCCGACCTGCCGGGCGATACCGTCGTGCGGCTGCACGTGATGCTCGCGACGCTGTCGGCACAGTCGATCCTGCTGTTGCTGCTCGAACGCTGCGCGGCATTCGTGCTGCAGCTCGCGCTGTCGGTGCTGGTCTGGCGCGGCGTGCGTGCCGGCCGCGCGGGCGTGTTGCCGCTCGCGATCGTGCTGCATGCGCTCGCGGCCGCACCGGCGCTGCTGTACCAGGTGCGCGTGCTGCCGGCCGGCTGGGTCGAGGCCGTGTATTTCGTGCTGGCCGCGATCCTGGTCGTCGTGCTGGTGAAGGCATGCCGGCCGTCGCAATCGGCAGCCTGACGGGAGAGACGGGATGGATGACTATCTGATCGAATGCCAGAGCGCGGAATTCGACGCGCTCGCACGCGTGATCTGCGACCTCTTTCCGGAGCAGACGCGTTTCGCCGAAAACACCGACGCACGCGGGCGGTTCCTGTCCGTGCAGTGGCTGGCGATGCGTTTCGGCTCGGCGCCGAAGCGGATGACGCTCGATATCCGGATCGTGCCGGCCGCGCTCGCGCGCTACCTGGCGCTCAAGCCGATGCTACGGGCACGCAGCCACGCGGTGCTGCATGCCTATACGGAAGCGATGCTCGGGTCGCTCGAGGAGCGTCACGCGGCCGGCGAGGCCGTCGAACGCGACGCGGAACTCGAACTCGACGAAGACTTTGCTTGATCGTTCGCGCCGGCGCAATGCCGGCGCGCTGCGTTACGCGTCGCGGTAGACCTGCGCGAAGCGCTGCGCCTGCACGACACCGTAGTCGCCGGGCGCGTACTGCATCACCCAGTCGCCGGCGACGCCGCGCAGCGTGTCGCCGTTTTCCGAGCGGGCGATCGTGAACGGCTCGTCCATCCGGCGGGCGAGCACGACGGCCGGCAGGTTGCGGTAGGCGCCCGGTGCGCCGTGTGCGAGTGCCGGATCGGCCGGCAGGTATTTGGCGTCGAAGCGCGCGCGCGACACGACCCAGCGGTCGCCGGTCGAGCCCGTGATCAGCGCGTCGCCCGCGACGTAGCGGTTCGGGCCTTCGAGGCTCATCAGTTCGCCGTCGGCCTCTGCGAAGGAAACGGTGACGGTTTCGTCCTTGACGACGCGACGGGCCTGCGGATCGGTACGCAGGTCGATTTGCTTGAGTTCGAGCATGGCGGGAGAGGGCGGGAAAGCTGTAAAAGCCGGGAGCTTATCCCGAATCCGGCGCGCCGTGTGACGCGCCGGTCGCCTGAAGCGGCGCGGCGCCGTTCGGCCCGGACGGGCGGCACGGCGCCGGCGCGGAGGGGGCGTCAGGGCTGCGCGGGTGCGCTGGCGGCCGGCGCGGCTGCTGCCTTGCCTTCCTTGCCCTTCGTCTTGCCCTTGCCGCGGTGTTCGCCGCCGTGATGCAGCCAGCTGCGGAACGTCGTGTCGGCCAGTGCCTTCTGGTCGGCCGGGAAGCTCTCGTAGAGCGGTGCAAATGAGTCGGCGAGCTTCTTCGCGCCGTCGGCGTTCGCTTGCGACAGTTCCGCGTACTGCTTCATGTCGTCGAGTGCGGAGACATCGTGCTTGGCCATCCGTTCGCGATAGAGGCGGCCCATCGTGTCGCCGTTGTCGCGCATCGTGTCGGCAAACGTCTTCCACTGCGGTTCCTGCGCCGACGTGATCTTCAGCTGGTCGTGCAGGTACTTGATACGTTGCTCGACGCGCGCTTCGTGGCGCGCCTCGCGCTGCTCGGCGCTCGGGGCCGAAGCCGCGGCCGTCGTGGCCTGGGCGGGCGCCTGCGGCTGTGCCGGGGTTTGCGCGAACGCGCTGGCTGCAACGGCGAGCGTAGCGAGGGTGAGCGAGATTTTCTTCATGGTTGGCTCTCCGGGGTGGTGTCTTGCGAGCGGGCGCGGCGGCAACTGCCGCAAGCGCGCTTCTCGCGTCGCCTGCTATTAGTAGCACGTTGCGTGCGGCGCAGCAGTGAATGCGACACTTGCTTACATCCGATACGAATCGAAATTGAAAGGTTCGACTCGGCGCCGGGCGATGGCGTTTGGGCGGGCCGGCGTTCGGCGCTATCATCGCGTCACCTTCCACTCAGCCGGCGCGTCGTGCCCCGGCCCAGCCTCATGCGTCCACCCCGCCTCGACCAACTCGACGATCTCGATCGGCAACTCGTCGCGCTGCTGCAGGCTGATGCGCGCGCCAGCGTTGCGGATCTCGCGCGCCAGCTCGACGTTGCGCGCACGACGGTCGTCGCCCGCATCGCGCGGCTCGAGCGCACCAACGTGATCGCCGGCTACAGCGTCCGGCTCGGGCAGGATGTGCTCGACGCGAGCATTTACGCGTACGTCGGCATCATCCTCACGCCGAAGTTCGGCAAGGACGTATTGCGCAAGCTCGACCGGATGCCCGAGGTGCAGCTGCTGTGCGCGGTGAGCGGCGAGTACGACTACGTCGCGTGGCTGCGCGCGGATTCGCCCGAACGGCTCAACGACCTGCTCGACCAGATCGGCACGCTCGAAGGCGTCGAACGCACGACGACGTCGATCATCCTGTCGCGCAAGATCGATCGCGGGACAATCGGCGGCTGACGTTCAAGCATGGCCTCCGTCGCGCGGTGCGTGTTGCGCCGGCGTATCGGCCGCGCTGTCGGGCTGCGTCGCGCCAGGCGTCTGCACCAGCGGAATCCGCACCGAGATGCGCAACCCGCGCGATTCCGCTTCGTCCGCATACGCGAGCGTGATGCCGGCGCCGATCCGGTCCGCGACGATCTTCACGATCGACAGGCCGAGCCCGGAGCCGATCTGCGCATTGCCCGGCACCCGGTAGAACGGATCGAATACGCGCTCGCGTTCGTGCGGCGCGATGCCCGGGCCGGTATCGGCGATCGTCACGCATGCGTGCGTGTCCGTGCGTTGCGTCGACAGGTCCACGCGTCCGCCCGGCGGCGTGTAGCGGATCGCGTTGTCGACCAGGTTCATCACGAGCGATACGAGTTCGAGCTCGTCGACGGGCACGGAGGTATCCGGGCCGTCTTCGATGCCGATGTCGATGGCTTTCGCGTCGGCGAGCGGCATCAGGTCTTCCAGCACGCGGCGATAGACCGCATGGACCGACACGTTACCGGGCGGCGCGGCCGGCGCGCTTTGCGCCCGTGCGAGCGCGAGCAGCTGCCCGATCAGGTGGCGGCTGCGGTCGAGGCCGCCGCGCAGCGCGGTGAGCCGTGCGCGCGCATCGTCCGGCAGGTCGGCCTCGGCGAGGCGCTCGGCCTGCAGCGACATCGCGGTGAGTGGCGAGCGCAACTCGTGCGCGGCGTCGGCGACGAAGCGGCGCTGCGCGGCAACCGACTGCGCGACGCGCTCCAGCATCCGGTTGATCGCGACGACGAACGGCCGCACCTCGACCGGCACGCGCTCGGCCGGCACCGGGCGCAGGTCGTGCTTGTCGCGCGCATCGATGCCGGCGGACAGCACGGCCACCGGGCGGAACAGCTTGCGCACGAGATCGGCGACGAGCAGCAGCAGGATCGGCACGAGAATCAGCAGCGGCAATGCGGTGCGCCACGCGCTTTCGCGGGCGACATCGTCGCGCATGCCGGCTTCCTGCGCGACCGCGATGCGCTCGCCGTTCGCGAAGGTCCGGACCATCACGCGATACGTGCTGCCGCCGGTATCGACCGTATGCAGCCCGTCGGCGAGCGTCGGCGCCAGCGCGAGCGGCGGCGTGCCGTCGCTGCCTGGCTGCGGTGTGCCGCCGAGCGGCTGCACGATCACGCGCGACAGCTCGTCGCTTTCGCGCGCGGGCCCGGTGCCGTCGGCATGGAGCGACGGCGTGTGCTCGCGGTCGAGCAGCGTCGCGACCTCGCGCAGCACGTCGTCCTGCAGTTCGTGCGCTTCGTCGAATGCCGATGAAAACGCGAACGCGGCCGCGGCCGTCGCGACGACCAGGATCGCGGCCGACAGCGCGACCGACAGGCGGAAGCCGATCGATTCGTTCAGCCGCTTCTTGAAACCATCCATCCCGCACCCCTGACGTTCTTGATCACGGTGCTGCCGAGCTTGCGGCGCAGCGAATGGATCAGGAATTCGACCGCATTGCTTTCGACTTCCTCGCCCCAGCCGTACAGGCGATCCTCGAGCTCGCGCCGCGACAGGATTGCGCCCGGGCGCACCAGCAGCGCGCGCAGCAGCGCGAATTCGCGATTCGACAGCGGCACCGGTGCGTGCCCGTCGACCGAGGCCTCGCGCGTGGCCGGATCGAGCGACACGATGCCATTGCTCAGCAGCGGCGCAGCCGAACCGGCCCGGCGCCGGATCGCGACGCGAATCCGCGCGAGCAGCTCGGCCATCTCGAACGGCTTCACGATGTAGTCGTCGGCGCCGCCGTCGAGGCCGGCCAGGCGATCGTCGAGCCCGTCGCGTGCGGTGACGATCAGCAGCGGCGCGCTGGCGTCCTTCGCGCGGATGGCAGCCAGCACGTCGAGCCCGTCGCGGCCGGGCAGGCCGAGGTCGAGCAGGACCAGGTCGTAAGGCTGCGCGGCGAACGCGGTCAACGCGCGCACGCCGTCGGTGACCCAGTCGGTGGCGTACGACGCGTCCTTCAACGCGGCATGGACGGCCTCGCCGATCATCGGGTCGTCTTCGACGAGCAGTATTCGCATGCGTGTTCTCCGTGCCGCGCAAACGCCGCCAGCGTATGCGATTCCCGCACGTGCGTCACGTGCCGCGGTGCGCTGCGATCGTTATTTGCCGCTGAACCGGTCGAGGGCCGCGAGCAGGTTCTTCATCGCGGCGGCCGAATCGGCCTGGGTCGGATGATCGGCGCGCAATGCGGAGAGTGCCCGGTCGATCTCCTGGTCGACCATGTGCCAGTCGGCGGCGGCGCGCGGCTTGAGGCCGGCTTCGGCCGAATCCCACGCGATCTCGAGATCCTTGATGCGCGTTTTCGCGCCGGGCAGGTCGCCCTTGGCGACGAGCGTGTTCACGTCGACGGCGATCGTGCGGAACTGCGACAGGTCGCCGAGCTTCGATGCGTGGGCCGTCGCGGGCGATGTGGCGGCCGAGGCGGGCACCGGCGTCGCTGCGTTCGCGTCCTGCTGCTTCGAGCAGCCGGCGGCGGCGCTCAGCAGGGCAATCGTGGCCGCCGCAACGGCGAGACGGGAAACGGGATGGGGGATGCGCATGGCGAGTCCTCGATTCGATGAATGGGAAGAACGGAAAGGAACGGGCGTCATTCGGCGGTACCGGCACGCGTGCGCGGGCCGCTGCCGAACTGCGCGACGGCGACGAGCAGCACGATCACGGTGAGGAACAGCAGGCTCGTCCAGGCGGCGCCGAAGCCGAGCCCGCCATAGGTGCGGGCCTGCGTGAGCAGGTCGCCGAGCGACGCGCCGAACGGGCGCGTCAGGATGTAAGCGATCCAGAACGCCAGCACCGCGTTGGCACCGAGCCGCCACGCCGCGAACACGGCCGCGATCAGACCGCCGAAGCACAGCGCGCCGAGCGTGAAGCCCAGACCGAGCGCCTCGGTGGCGAGATCGCCCGCGGCGGTGCCCAGCGCGAACGTGCAGAGAATCGCGGCCCAGTAGAACAGCTCGCGCCGTGGCGTGACGATCGTGTCGATCGACAGCGTGCCTTCGACGCGATGCCACACGAAGAAGATCGCGGCGAGCCCGACGGCAAACGCGGCGGTGCTCGCATAGAGGCTGACGTTCAGGCCGTCGGTGAGCAGGTCGGTGATCTGCGTGCCGACGATGCTGACCAGCACCACCGTGAGCCAGTAGATCCACGGCACGTAGCGGCGCGTGCGCAACTGCAGCCACAGCGCGATCGCGAGCAGCGACGCCATCGCGACGCGCGTGACGGTCTGGCCGAGCCCCGCGTTGACCGCGAGAAAGTCCGCGCCGGTTTCGCCGACCGTGGTCGACATGATCTTGATGATCCAGAACGACAGCGCGACGTCGGGCACCTTGTTCAGCCAGTGCGGCGGGCGATGGGCGGGCAGGGATTGCATGCGATGCCTCCTTGGCAATCGGGTGGTCGGCATGCAGTCTGAAACCCGAGACTTAGGCCAGCCATAGCGAGGCCGGCAGCGGGAAAAAAACGTCGTTTCGACGTTTCGACGAAATGTGTCGTCGGAACGTCGAAATTATCGGTCGTTTCGCATCATTCTTCGTCTTGGAACTGATTTTGAGCGTCCCTAAACTGTGTTCATGGCTCAACGCCGTTCACAACACCAACCCATCATCAGGAGATAAGCGCATGAAAATCGCCATCGTCGGCGCAGGTCTGATCGGCCACACCATTGCTCACATGCTGCGTGAAACGGGCGACTACGAAGTCGTCGCGTTCGACCGTGATGCGGATGCGCTTGCGAAGCTGTCGCGCGAAGGCATCGCGACGCAACGGGTCGATTCGGCCGACGCGAACGCGATTCGCGAAGCCGTGAAGGGCTTCGATGCGCTCGTCAACGCACTGCCGTACTACCTCGCGGTCAACGTGGCCGCCGCCGCGAAGGCTGCCGGCGTCCACTACTTCGACCTGACCGAAGACGTGCGCGCCACCCACGCGATCCGCGAACTGGCCGAAGGCTCCGACCGTGCGTTCATGCCGCAGTGCGGCCTCGCACCGGGCTTCATCGGTCTCGCCGCACACGAACTGGTGAACGGCTTCAGCGAAGTGCGCGACGTGAAGATGCGCGTCGGCGCGCTGCCCGAGTATCCGACCAACGCGCTGAAGTACAACCTGACGTGGAGCGTCGACGGCCTGATCAACGAATACTGCCAGCCGTGCGAAGCGATCCGCGACGGCCGCAAGCAATGGGTGCAGCCGCTCGAAGGCCTCGAGCACTTCTCGCTGGACGGCACCGAATACGAAGCGTTCAACACGTCGGGCGGCCTGGGCACGCTGTGCGAAACGCTGTCGGGCAAGGTCGAGACGCTCGACTACAAGTCGGTGCGCTATCCGGGCCACCGCGATCTCGTGCAGTTCCTGCTCGAAGACCTGCGCCTGTCGACCGACCGTGACACGCTGAAGTCGATCATGCGCCGTGCGGTGCCGTCGACGAAGCAGGACGTCGTGCTCGTGTTCATCACGGTGACGGGCGTGAAGGACGGCCAGCTGGTGCAGGACGTGTTCACCCGCAAGATTTTCGCGAAGGACGTGTGCGGGATGCACATGAGCGCGATCCAGATCACGACGGCCGGCGCGATGTGCGCGGTGCTGGATCTGTTCCGCGAGAAGAAGCTGCCGCAGAGCGGTTTCATCCCGCAGGAAAAGGTGTCGCTGAAGGCGTTCCTGTCGAACCGCTTCGGCAAGCTGTACGAAGGCGGCACGATGGAGCGCGTGCACGCGGTGGCCTGACCACCCGCCAGCCTCAGGCACGAGGGCCGTACGACGCCGGGAGCGCAGCAGCGCTTCCGGCGTTGTTTTTTGCGGGGAACGAAAAAAGGGCGGCGGTCAGGCCGGCAGCGGCGGGACGATCGTGGCCGCGGGCGGTGGCGGCGCGATGCGGTACAGCAATGTGTCGACGTCGGCATCGGATGGCGCGGTGTTGTCGAACATCACGATGCCGTCGCATTCGTGGCCGGTCGGCACGAAGCGGCGCTGCCGGTATTCGTCCCAGTGCGTGAGCTTGTAGGCATCGTTCGGGTTGCCGCGCGCGACGATGCGCTGGTGCGCGACGTCTTCCGACGTGTGGACCCAGACGACCGTCAGCGTGACGTCGGGCGCGATGCCGAGCCACGCACGGTCGAGAATGCGGCGATCGCGCACTTCGCGCGACAGCGGGCCGACCACGAGCGCGCCGATGCCGAGCGCGAGATTCTCACGTGCGGTGTCGAGCAGGCCCTGGTATTCGGGATCGCGCAGGTGCTTCAGGTAGAGCGGGCTGTCGCGATCGTTCGGATCCTCGGTGAGCGCGCCCATCGCGGCCGAGCTGTAGCGGCCGTACAGCGTGTCCTTGTCGAGCAGGCAGAAGGCCTCGCCGGTCGCGCGCATCAGCGGCCCGATGAGCCGCTTCGCGAGCGTGGTTTTGCCGGTGCCGGCGTGACCGCAGAAGAACACCAGGTGCGTCACGAAGCCTTGCCTCCCGGGCGCGGGCCCGACGCGCCGTTGCGCTTGTCGCCGCGCGAGAAGACTTCCGCTTCCAGCCACATCGCGTTGATGATGCCGAAGCCGAGCGCCACGCCGATGCCGAGTATCCACGAGAAATACCACATGGGTCAGTCTCCTTGACGGTTGGGCCGCACGGCCGTGCGGCTTGTGGTCCGAAGTGTCCGGGTGCGCATGCTGCGGCGCACGCAGCCCGATCATGACCAATATCGCCGTGCCGCGCAAGCCGGGCCGCCCGCGCAGCAAACCGGTAAACTGATGCGCAAACCGCAACATCACGGACAACATGCTGATCAACTGTGCTGCATACCAGGACGGCCGCAAGCTGGCCGACATCGATATCGACGCCATCAGCGACTACGTGTCGAAGCCCGAATGCTTCGTGTGGGTCGCGCTGAAGGATCCGACGCCTGCCGAACTCGACCTGATGGGCGAGGAGTTCGGGCTGCACGAACTGGCGCTCGAGGATGCCCGCAAGGGGCATCAGCGACCGAAGATCGAGGAGTACGGCGATTCGCTGTTCGCGGTGCTGCATATGGTCGAGCTGGACGACGACGATGAATTGAATGTCGGCGAGCTGAACGTGTTCGTCGGACCGAATTACGTGCTGTCGATCCGCAACCATACCGAGCAGGATTTCCGCGACGTGCGCAAGCGTTGCGAGCGCGAGCCGCATCTGCTCCAGGAAGGCTCGGCATTCGTGTTCTACGCGCTGATGGACCAGGTCGTCGACCGCTATTTCCCGATCCTCGAAACGCTCGGCACCGAGCTCGAGGAACTCGAGGACCGCATTTTCGCGAAGGCCACGCCCGCGTCGTCGCGTGCAATCATCGAGGATCTCTATTCGCTGAAGCGCCGGCTCGTGATGCTGTACCAGCACACGGCGCCGCTGATCGAGCCGCTTGCGAAGCTCACCGGCGGGCGCATTCCGCAGGTCTGCAGCGGGATGGAGCCGTACTTTCGCGACGTGTACGACCATCTGCAGCGGATCGTGAAGACGATCGAAGGGCGGCGCGAGATGGTGGTCACGGCGATCCAGGTCAATCTCGGGATGATTTCGCTGGCCGAGAGCGAGGTGACGAAGCGGCTCGGCTCGTTCGCCGCGCTGTTCGCGATTCCGACGATGATCGCCGGCATCTACGGGATGAACTTCGCGAACATGCCCGAACTGCACCTGAAATACGGTTTCTACGGTTGCATCGCCGCGATGGTCGTCGCCGATTTCGCGCTGTGGTGGCGATTCAAGCGGGCAGGGTGGCTGTAGTCTCGCTTCACGCGCGGGGCGGCGCGTGCTTGCCGATCACGACGCGCCACGGACGCACGCGCCACGATTTCACGAGGCCGTTCTGCACGTATGGATCGGCGCGCGCGAACGACTCGGCCGCCTCCGGCGAATCCCCTTCGAACACGAGCACGGCCTGATCGGCCGGGTCCGACAGTGCGCCGGCGAGCACGAGTTCGCCGCGCTCGGTCGCAGCCTGCGCAAGCGCGAGGTGCTGGGCGCGGAACGGTTCGCGACGGGACAGGTAATCGTCGACGAGTTCGTAGGTCAACTGGTAATGCATGGTGGCTCCGGGAAGAATCGTGGCGGCCGGTGCGTCAGCGCGCCGTCAGTCAGTCTGCTGCGGGCAGTATAGGGCAGGCGGACGGCAGCGACACGACACGCATGGCGGCGTGTACCTGCGTCAAAAACGCAACTAACGGTCTAGGCGCCATTCGACCTGAAATCTCGGCCGCATCGCACCTTCGATGCAGCCAGGTCTTCAGGCCGGGGCCGGGCAGTCTGTCGCTAGGCCTTGTAGCCGATCGTGCGCAGCAGGTCCTTTCGCCAGCGGATGTCGTCGTCATTTTCGACACCGAGCGGCCCGAAGCCGTCGACGACGCCGACGATCCCGCGTCCTTGCGCGGTTTCCGCGACGATGACCTCGGTCGGGTTCGCGGTCGCGCAATAGATCCGGCAGACCTCCGGCACGGCCTTGATCGCATTGAGCACGTTGACCGGGTAGAACCCGTCGCCGAGGAACACGATGAACGCGTGACCGGCGCCGATCGCGCTGGCGTTGCGGCAGGCCAGTTCGACGAGCGTCGCATCGGTGCCGGAGTGGCGCACCAGCCGCTTGCCCGACGCCTCGCAGAATGCGAGCCCGAAGCGGATGCCGGGCACGGTGCCGACCAGCGCCTCGTGGATGTCTTCGACGGACTTGATGAAATGCGACTGGCCGAGGATGAAGTTCATGGTCTCGGGCTTGTCGACGGCAACAGTGTGCAGCTGCAGCATGGCGGACCTCGTCTCGCGATGCGGCGCGTGCGCCGCAATGGGCTCTTCAAGCTTAATACGCGGCGGCCGGCGACGAAAGCCGCGAGGGCGGCCTATCCTTCGTTGTGTGTGGCGCGAGCGCTGCACGAAGGAATGGAGGCTGACATGGACGTGCGACAAGGCTTCGTCGACTGCGTCGGGCGCACGCCGCTGATTCGCTTGACGAAGCTCAGCGCGGAGACGGGCTGCGAGATCCTGGGCAAGGCGGAATTCATGAATCCGGGCGGGTCGGTGAAGGACCGCGCGGCACTGTACATCATCCGCGACGCCGAGCGGCGTGGCGTGCTGAAGCCGGGCGGCACCGTCGTCGAGGGTACGGCGGGCAACACCGGCATCGGTCTGGCGCATATCTGCGCGGCGCGCGGCTATCGCTGCGTGATCGTGATTCCTGACACACAATCGCCGGACAAGCTGGCGATCCTGCGCACGCTCGGCGCCGAGGTGCGCCCGGTGCCGGCGGCGCCTTACCGTGACCCGAACAACTATCAGAAGATTGCCGGGCGGCTCGCGGACGAACTCGACAACGCGGTGTGGGCCAATCAGTTCGACAACGTCGTCAATCGTCAGGCGCACTACGAGACGACCGGGCCCGAAATCTGGCGCGATACGGCGGGCACGATCGATGCGTTCGTCTGCGCGACCGGAACGGGCGGCACGCTGGCCGGCGTGAGCCGCTATCTGAAAGAGCAGAATCCGGACGTCCGGATCGTGCTGGCCGACCCGTGCGGCAGCGGGCTCTATGGGTACGTGAAAACGGGCGACCTCGGCGCAGAAGGCAGCTCGATCACCGAAGGCATCGGATCGACGCGCGTCACCATGAACCTCGCGGGCACGCCGATCGACGACGCGGTGCGGATCGACGATCAGCAGTGCGTGACGATGGTCTACCGGCTGCTGCGCGAGGAAGGGCTGTATGTCGGCGGATCGAGCGGCATCAACGTCGCGGCAGCGGTCTGGTTGGCCCGCCGGATGGGCCCGGGGCACACGATCGTGACCTTGCTGTGCGATCGTGGCGACATCTA
Source organism: Burkholderia lata (assembly GCF_000012945.1). Lineage (NCBI taxonomy): Bacteria > Pseudomonadati > Pseudomonadota > Betaproteobacteria > Burkholderiales > Burkholderiaceae > Burkholderia > Burkholderia lata. The sequence goes on along the minus strand of NC_007510.1, from coordinate 2,047,326 downwards.
TCGCGCGCGGCTTTTCAATCGGGAATGGCTGCGCGAAAAGGGCCTGGATCCGGGGGACTGAACCCGTGCGTTGAGCGCGTGCGAGGTGCGGGAGCGGTGAGGATTTCCATCCGCCGGAATGCGACCTATGCTGAACGAATCCGGTGCGAACGCCGTTCGCCCGTTTCGCCCAGACGAGGTGTGCCATGCCTGTGTCAGCCACCCTGCAGGATTGCCTGCGTCAGAAGTCATCGCGGTACGAAGTGGTGTACCACCCCTATAGCCATACGAGCATGGAGACGGCCGCCGCCGCGCATATTCCCGGCGATCGCCTCGCGAAAACCGTGCTCCTCGAAGACGACGAAGGCTACGTCGCCGCCGTATTGCCGACCACGTACGCCGTGCGCCTGTCGGATCTCTGGGTGAAGACGGGACGCCATCTCGTGCTCGCCCGGGAGGTCGAGCTGCGCGAGTTGTTCAAGGATTGCGACATGGGCGCGTTGCCGCCGGTGTGCATGGCGTACGGGATGAAGACGTTTCTCGAGGAACGTCTCGCGCAGCAGCCGGAAGTCTATTTCGAGGCCGGCGATCACGAGGCGCTGATCCACATGATGCAGGATGAATTCCTGATGCTGATGGAGACGGCCGAACGCGCGCATTTCTCGCACAAGATGCAGGGCATGCACTCCTGACGCGCGTGGTGCGTCGGCGCTGGCCGGTGCCCGTGAGACACGGTTGTGTGTCGCGGCAGTGGGTATGGTGGCGACAGTTAATTCGATGTGCGAAATTATCGTGTCGATCGTTGGTCGGCGTATCGTCCGTAATTTTCAATCGCATTCCGGATTAACCGTTCGGATATCCAGGGTGTGTTGGATCTTTCAAGGAATCGCCGTTCGGCCAGCTCGAGGTGGTTGAACAGCGCATTGCGCGACCGATGCTGACGTTGACGAGAGGAGGGGGCGCACCGTCCCGGTTGCTTCCGTGGCGGCTGTTTTTGATGCAGTGCAGGAAATATGCGCCTATTTATGTTGAAACAACTTAATATCCGTTTTCACATATATCCATACAATTCAATTACCGTTTTAATAATAAAAGTTTGATTTGTGCTTACCGGAATATTATTTGAATAAACCCTCCAAACTTTGTATTCGGGTATCAAATAAAGTTTGACGTCAAAATTTTTTCCTTGCTATCTTCTGCACCCAAGTGAACGGCGCAAATGACATCACCGTGTAACGAACGGCGGATCGTCATACGAAATGTAAGGTGCCGCCCGCTCAGCTGACAATTGCCTGAACGTGCAGGCGCGTGGTTTTCCGGAGAGACACCGGGCCGCGCCGGCCGGAACGATTCCTTGAAAAAGAATGAATTGGAATTCGAATGTAATTCTTTCAGTTCGGATTGCTAATTGAATTTGAAATGAAATGTTCGGGTTGATGCGGTGGCGATGCCGACCTGGCTTTGCCGCCGGCAGCGATCCGAAACTGGGCGAATCGCTTGGGGGATGGATGGTGGGCATGAAAGTCGAAGAACATCTGGCTACGTCGAACAGCGGACTGGCTACGCTGGGCCGTCCGCGGGAGTTCGGCAAGAAGCAACAGAATCCGGTACGCCGGTTCGGCGGCATCGGAATCGTCCTGGTGCTGCATGCAGTGCTGATCTACGCGCTGCTCAACGGCCTCGCGACGAAAGTCGTGCAGGTGATCCAGCACCCGATCGAAACCCGCATCATCGAGCCGGTCAAGCCACCGCCGCCACCGCCGATGCCCGTGGTCAAACTCCCGCCGCCGAAATTCGCGCCGCCGCCACCGCCGTTCGTCCCGCCGCCGGAAGTACCGGTGCAGGCGCCGCCGCAGGCGACGATCACGCACCAGTCGGCTCCAGTGCCGTCCGCACCGGCCGTGCAGGCGCCGGTCGTGGCGCCCCCGGCGCCGGCCAAGCCCGTCAGCCATGACGTGGGGGTGGTCTGCCCGAATTCGGACACGTTGCGCGCGTCGATCCAGTACCCGAAGGAAGCGCAGGAAAACAACATCACGGGCGACGTGACGATCGAATTCGTCGTGGATGCGGAAGGGAACATCACGAACGAACGCGTGGCGCAGTCGGCGGACCCGATCCTCGATCGCGCGGCCTACAACACCGTGAAACGATTCAAGTGCGTCGCGCAGGGCCAGTCGGTACGGGTCCAGGTTCCGTTCTCGTTCAATCTGAATTGATGCAGTGGGCGGCCCGGTGCGATCCGGGCCGGGAAAAACCATCCCGAACTGACGTATTAAGTTCACCGAAATAACTGGAGTGGGGTATGACGAAGCGTTCACTGGCCGCGCTGGCGGCAAGCATCCTGATGTCCGTCGCCGCAATCGACGGGTTCGTTGCACCGCAACTCGCCCACGCGCAGGCAAGCGGCGCGGCCGGCACATCGGCACCGGCCGCGGCACCGTCGGCTGCACCGGCCCCGGTTCCGGCCGCCGCCGAGCCGGCTCCGCCGCCCGCGCCGGCCACGACGGAGGCAGTCGAGAATCCGTACGGGCTTGGCGCGCTATGGAAGAACGGCGATTTCGTCGCCCGTTTCGTGCTGATCCTGCTGGTGATCATGTCGATGGGCAGCTGGTACATCATGATCACGAAGTTCCTGGAGCAGTTGCGCGCGAATCGCCGCGCGAAGCTGGCGGACGCGCAGCTCTGGACCGCGCCGTCGCTGGCAGAAGGCGCCAGGCTGCTCGACGAGGCGTCGCCGTTCCGGTTCATCGCCGAAACGGCGATCGAGGCCGGCGAGCATCATGAAGACGCGCTGCTGGAGGCGGTGGACCGCAACACGTGGATCGACGTGTCGGTCGAGCGCTCGATCACGAACGTGTCGAACCGGATGCAGGACGGGCTCGCGTTCCTGGCCACGGTGGGCTCCACCGCGCCGTTCGTCGGGCTGTTCGGCACGGTCTGGGGTATCTATCACGCGCTGACGGCCATCGGCATCGCCGGCCAGGCGTCGATCGACAAGGTCGCGGGCCCGGTGGGCGAGGCGCTCATCATGACCGCGATCGGCCTCGCCGTCGCGGTGCCGGCGGTGCTCGGCTACAACTTCCTGGTCCGCCGCAACAAGTCGGTGATGGAGCGGGTCCGCAACTTCGGCGCGCAACTCCATACCGTGCTGCTGGCCGGCAATCGGCGCCCGGTACGCGCGGCGTCGTCGCCGGCAGCCGCGTCGCTCGCGAACTGAACGGCTGACGGAGACGCGCGATGGCCATGAACGTCGGGCAGGACGATAGCGACGAGGTGATCGCCAACATCAACACGACGCCGCTCGTCGACGTGATGCTGGTGTTGCTGATCATCTTCCTGATCACGATCCCGGTCGTGACGCACACGATCCAGCTTCAGTTGCCGAAGGAGACGGTGCAGCCGCTGCAGACGACGCCGAAGAGCATCGAGATCGCGGTGAACCGCGACGGCGATTTCTTCTGGGGCGAGCAGCTGGTGGATGCACAGACGCTGCTCGCGAAGCTGAAGGGCGTGTCGCAGCAGCAGCCGCAGCCGAGTGTCCATGTGCGGGGCGACCAGAACACGCGCTACGAGTTCATCGGACGGGTGGTCACGATGTGCGAGCGCGCGGGGATCGCGAAGCTGTCGTTCATTACGGAGCCGCCGGCGCGCGGGGGGTAGTCGCGCGCGGGAATCGTGGTGGAACAGGGGGCCGGCGGCAAGTGTTGGCGCGCTGACGCTGGTTGACCGAGAACGGTGGGATCGGCGTAAGTGCTCAGGCACTAACGCAGGTCGACAGGAGTCAACGATGGGAATGAATGTGCCTTCGGGCGGGAGCAATGCCGAACCGGAAGTGATGGTCGACATCAACACGACGCCGCTGATCGACGTGATGCTGGTGTTGCTGATCATGCTGATCATCACGATCCCGATTCAGATGCATTCGGTAAAGATGGACCTGCCGGTGGGGAATCCGCCGCCGCCGGCCACGCCGCCGGAAATCGTGCAGATCGATATCGACTTCGACGGCACGACGACATGGAACGGCGCACCGGTGCCGGACCGCGCGGCGCTCGAGTCGAAACTGACCCAGGTGGCGGCGGAGCCCGTGCAGGCCGAGATCCATCTGCGCCCCAACAAGCTGGTGCCGTACAAGGACGTGGCCGCCGTGCTCGCATCCGCGCAACGCGTGGGCGCGACCAAGATCGGCCTGATCGGTAACGAACAGTTCATGCAATGACGACACGGACGAGCCGATGAACCAGCGACGATGGAAACGGATGATGGCGGTGACGGCGCTCGGCGCGGCAGGCCTGCTCGGTCGCCCGGCGCTGCCGGCGGACGCGCTGCGGCCGGACGTGGCGAAACCGTTGGCGGCCGCACAGGAGCTGTATCGGGCGCACAAGTATCGCGATGCGCTGGGCAAGATCGCGCAGGCAGCTGCCGTGCCGAACCGGACGCCGTACGAAACCTATATGGTGGAAGAGATGCGCGGTGCGGCAGCGATGGCGGCCGGTGACTCGGGCACGGCCGCGCAAGCCTACGAGAGCGTGCTGAACTCGGGGCGGCTGTCGGGCGAGGACGAGCAGCGGACCACGGCGGCGCTGGCCGGCATCTACTTCCAGCAGAAGAACTACCCGCTGGCGATCCGGGTCGCGCAGCGTTATCTGAAGGCCGGTGGCTCGGATCCGGAAATGCGCACGCTGCTCACGCAGTCTTACTACCTGTCAAACGATTGCGCACCGCTCGTGAGCCAGCTGAAAGCGAGCACCGACGCGCAGGCGAATGGCGGACACGCACCGGACGAAGGGCAGTTGCAGATGCTGGCGACCTGCGCGCAGAAGGTGAAGGACGGCAATGCGTATCGCGGTGCGCTCGGGTTGCTGGTGGCCTACCATCCGAGCCCCGCGTACTGGGACGAGATGGTCACGGCCATTCGCGGCAACCCCGGCTATCTGCCGTCGCTCGACCTCGATATCTACCGGTTGCGCCGGGCAACGGGCTCGCTTGCGTCGGCCAACGCATACATGGAGATGACTCAGCTTGCGCTGGTCGCGGGGTCGCCCGCCGAAGGCAAGCAGGTGATCGACCAGGGGTTCGCATCCGGCGTACTCGGCAAGGACGCGCAGGCCGACCGCGAGAAGCGGCTGCAGGCACTCGCCGCGAAGCGCGCGCAATCGGGCGGCGACGCCACGACGCCGGCCGCGCCGATCGACGCGGGCATGAACCTCGTCTTCGAGGGCCGTGCGCAGCAAGGGCTGCCGATGATGGAGCAGGCGATCGCAAAGGGCGGACTCGAGCATCCCGATGCGGCACGGCTGCGGCTCGGCGAGGCGTATTACGTGGCCGGCCAGAAGGCGCGTGCGGTCCAGGTGCTGCGCACGGTCAAGGGGGCCGACGGTTCCGCTGACCTGGCACGCCTCTGGACGGTGGTGGCATCCCGGTAACGCAACGGAAGGGCACGACGGCGCGCAACGCGGACGCGGTCGGCAAGCGGTGTGCCGCCGCGATCGCACCGATGCACGACGGGCAGGTCAGCCGATGAAAAGGGGCATCCTTGTTAATTAGTAAACCGAATGAAATAGGCGAGTGCTGCGGGGCCGCGCGACGCGGCTGCCGTGCCGCACCGCGCGTGGCGTGCGCGCCGCGACAGCGTGCAGCGGGGGATCGCGCCGGGCCGGGTGTGTCACGGCACCGGTCGAGGCTTGACGACATCAAACCGATTTCGACTGCGAGGGTCCGTCTTTCCATGGTTTTGCCCCCTGATGAGTCGGTGCTCGTCGCCATGTCGCTAGGCAACAAGATCCGGGCGCTGCGCCAGCGCCTGAAACTCACGCTCGACGAAACGTCGACGATCGCCGGCATTTCGAAGCCGTTCCTGTCGCAGGTCGAGCGCGGGCGGGCGACGCCGTCGATCACGTCGCTGGTGCGGATCGCGAAGGCGCTGGGCGTGACGATGCAGTACTTCATCGACACGCCGACGGAAGCGCGCTCGGTATGCCGTGGCAACGCGCTGCAGTATTTCCAGTTCACGAACTCGGCCAGCCGGTTCGCGAGGCTGACGAACCTGGTGGACGGCCGCAAGCTCGATGCGATTCTTGTCCGGATGCCGGCCGGGCAGCTGTCGTCCGAGATGACGACGCATGCGGGCGAGGAGTTCGTCTACGTGTTGCGCGGGCAGGTGGCGCTGACGCTCGAGGATTGCACGTTCACGCTGAACGAGGGCGATACCGCGCATTACGAATCGACGATGCCGCATGCGTGGCGCAACACGGCCGACGAAGAGGCGGTGATCGTCTGGGTCGGCACGCCCCGGCTGTTCTAGCGAAGGCGGTCGGCAGGAGGGGGAAGTACCCGATCGACGGCAGACGGTGCGCAGTACGGCGCGCGCACGGGCTCGCCATATGCAAAACACGCTGTCGGTCGAATCGGGAAGAAGCAGGCAATGCGCTCAATGTAGGTGTTTAGTATGACGAATCAAAATAGAAAACGACGGTGATGCCGGATGGTGCGGGTGACCCGAGGCCGATCCGTTCGAGTCGTGGCAGTCGAAAGCGTGGCAATCGCGGGTTCCGGTACACGGGCACCCAGGACGCGCAAGGAATTCACAAGGTTCCGGCGCGCAGCAGGTGGGGTCTTACTACGAGCGAGAGGGAACAAGATGAAGCAGAGAGTTTTGGCGTTGGCCATCAAGAGGATAGTCTGGGCGGAACTGGCGCTGACGGCCGCACTGGCGCCGCCGGCGTTCGCCCAGAGCCAGCCGGCGCCGGGCGCCGTCGCGATCGCGGATGCGGTCGCGAGCGGCGCGCCCGTGACCGTTGCACAGGCGGGCGGCACGCCGGGTGCCGCGGCTGCCACGGGCACCGCGGCGCCCGCGGCACCTGACGCAGCGGCCGGCGCGGCAGCCGAGGTGACGCCCGCCGCACCGGGTGCGAACGGCCAGGGCAAGGTCGCGCAGATCAAGCGATTCGAAGTGACGGGTTCGCTGATCCGGCAGGCCGACAAGACCGGCTTCCAGCAGGTGCAGACGATCACGCCGAAGGAAATCCAGGCCAGCGGCGCGGTGACCGTCACCGACTTCCTGCGCGACGCGGCGGCGAACTCGGCGAACAGCTGGGGTGAAGGGCAATCGGGCAACTTTGCGGCAGGCGCGGCCGGCATCGCGCTGCGCGGCCTGTCCGAGAAGTACACGCTCGTGATGGTCGACGGCCAGCGCGTCGCACCGTACGCATTCTTTTCGAACAGCGTCGATTCGTTCTTCGACCTCAACACGATCCCGCTCAACGATATCGAGCGAATCGAAATCGTGAAGACGGGCGCCGTGTCGCAGTATGGTTCGGACGCGATCGGCGGTGTCGTCAACATCATCACGAAACACAATTTCCGCGGGCTGCAGCTCGACGGCAGCCTCGGCAGCGCGATCAACGCCGGTAACGGCGACGGCACGGTGAAGTTCGGCGTGCTCGGCGGTTTCGGCGACCTGAACGCGGACCGCTTCAACGTGACGGCCGCGCTGAGCTACTACAAGTCGAACGGCTTCACGCTCGCCGACCGCGATTCGACGCGCAACCAGGACTTCACGGGCAAGCCGGGCGGCTTCTCGCTGCTCGCGCCGTCGTACTGGAACATGCCCGGCGGCGTCGCGCAGGCGCTGAGCGGCGGCTGCCCGTTCGGCGGCTCGGTGCATCCCGCGGTGTCGAATTCGCTGTCGGCCGGGTCGCCGGGCACGGTCTGCGGGTACAACACGGCTGAAAGCACGTCGATTCTGCCGATGACCGAGCGCCTGAACGCGAAGCTCCATGCGGACTTCAAGATCGACGACAAGACGACCGCGTTCGCGGATTTTCTCGAGAGCTACAACACGACCACGACCAACGACGGCTTGTGGAACAACGTGATCGGCAATTCGCAGAACCCGGCGCTCGTCTGGAATCCGCAGACGAAGCTGCTGTCACCGTTCAATTTCACGGTACCGGTCAGCAACCCGTACAACACGACAGGCGCGGCCACGCCGCTTACTTACGCATTTCCGAACACGGTCGCGCAGAAGACCTGGGCCAACTACTGGCGTGCGGCCGCCGGCATCAAGGGGTCGTTTACGCTGCCGTACGGTGACTGGGACTGGGCGACGTCGGTCAGCCATTCGCAGAGCACGGTGTCGAACGTGTTCACGAACCAGCTGAACGTCAACGCGCTGAACAACATCTACCAGAACGGCACGCTGAACTTCGCGAACCCGGCGGCAACGCCGAACGCGTTCAACGGGCTTTATCAGGAGGCGAACAACCTCGGCATCTCGAAGCTCGACACGATCGACGCGACGGTATCGACGCCGAACCTGTTCCACCTGCCGGCGGGCGACGTCGGCATCGGCTTCGGTGCACAGTTCACGCACCAGAGCGAAACGCTGACACCGGGCTCCGAATACCTGAGCGGGGCCGTCATCACGCCGGACCTCGAGACGGTGGATGGCCAGCGCAACGTCGCGGCCGTCTATTACCAGATCAACGTGCCGATCCTCGAGAACCTGACGTTCAGCCAGGCGGGCCGCTACGACCACTACACGGACGTGGGCGGCGCCTTCTCGCCGCGCTTCGCGTTGCGTTACCAGCCGATCAAGGCACTGACGCTGTATACGTCGTACAACCGCGGCTTCCGCGCGCCGACCTTCGTCGAGGACAGCAAGTCGCAGACGCTCGGCATCCAGATCGACCCGGCCACCGGCCAGAACTACACGTCGATCACCGTCGGCAACCCGAACCTCGCGCCGGAACGCACGCGCAACTTCAACATCGGCTTCCAGGTGTCGCCGAGCCGGTACACGGATATCGGCTTCGACTGGTACAAGATCCGCATCGACAACGTGATCGGCCAGGGCACGCCGTCGCAGATCGCGACCGACCCGACGACGGGCCAGCTGCTGTACAAGGTGATCCCGTACCAGAACCTCGGCTACCTCGACACCAACGGCTTCGAAGGCACGTTCCGCCAGGGCCTGCCGCTCAAGGGCTGGGGCACGGTCACGCTGTCGGGCGACTGGGCGTACATCAACAGCTACAAGATCGGCTTCCCGGGCGGCACGCCGGTCAACGGCGCGGGCAACAACTTCACGATCACGCAGCCGTTCGGCGGCAGCTTCCCGCGCTGGCGCGGCAACACGACGCTGGACTGGAACTACCGGAAGTTCGATGCGGCGCTCACGTGGCAGTTCACGGGCCCGTACGCGCAGAACCTCACGCCGGCGCCCGCGCCGTCGAAGGTCGGTTCGTACAGCCAGTTCAACCTGATGATGTCGTACACGGGCTTCAAGAACTGGACGATCTACGGCGGCATCAACAACCTCTTCAACCGCACGCCGCCGTACGACCCGATCTTCGCGAACGGCACGCTGGACCAGAGCGGGTACGACACGTCGGTGTATTCGTACATCGGCCGGTTCGCGCAGATCGGCGCGACGTACAAGTTCTGACGGCGATCGCGATGCACTGACAGGCTTTAGACCGGCCGCTCCACGTCCACTACCCCCTTTTCGGGGCGGCCTTTTTTCGCCTGGCGCCACGACGGCCCGCAACCGGGACGCGCGGCGGTGCAGCTTATCCGATCGTGACCAGCACGAACCCTCCGCGGGACGCGGTCGGCACGCGGCGTCCGGCACAGGTAACGACCGCGCGCAGGCATCTCGCCCGCACGCTTCCGGACAGACTGACCATGAGACTGTTGAATGGGCGACGGGCACGCGTGCCGCGCCACTCGCACCTGAAGCGCCCGCACATGCGGATGCGCGCCGCCACGCGCGCCGCGCTGCTTGCGTGCGCCGCGTGGTTCGTGTCGGGCGGCGTCGTGCCGCAGGCCGCGCTCGCCGTGCCGGCGATCTCGCAATACGACCATCCGAAATATCCGCCGGGTTTCACGCACTTCGACTACGCGAATGCGGAGGCGCCGGACAGCGGCACGCTCCAGTTCGAAAACTACGACGAAGCGCAGAGCTACGACTCGCTGAACCCGTTTCTCGTGCGCGGCGCGCCCGCACCGGATATCAAGAACCTGATGTTCGACACGCTGATGCAGCGCAGTTGGGACGAGCTCGCTTCCGAATACGCGCTGATCGCCGACGACGTCGACGTTGCGCCCGACGGGCTGTCGGCGACGTTCCACATCAACCCGGCCGCACGCTTTTCGAACGGCGACCCGATCACCGCGGCCGACGTGAAATATTCGTTCGACACGCTGACGAGCCCGCAGGCGTCGCCGCTGTACAACGCGCAGTTCGCGATCATCAAGCGTGCGGTGGCCGTCGACGGCCACACGGTGCGCTTCGAGTTCAAGCACGCGGAGCGCGACGCCGCACTGATCGCGGGCGACCTGCCGGTGTTCTCGCCGAAGTGGGGGCAGCGCGCGGACGGCACGCGCCCGCCGTTCGACCAGATCGCGAACGTGCCGCCGATCGCGAGCGGCCCGTACCTGATCGACCAGCGCAAGAACGACAAGCAGATCAGCTACGTGCGCGACCCGCACTACTGGGCAGCGAACCTGCCGTCGCGACGCGGCATGTTCCGCTTCGCGCACGTGTCGTTCAAGCTGTACCTGGACCAGTACACGGCGCTCGAAGCGTTCAAGGCCGGCGACATCGACGCGCGCATGGAATACAGCGCGACGCAGTGGGCGCGCAAGTACGTCGGCAAGAATTTTCGCAACGGCATGCTGAAGCGCGGCGAGTTTCCCGACGGCCCCGCGCAGATGCAGGGCTTCCTGATGAACATGCGCAAGCCGATGTTCCAGGACGTGCGGGTGCGGCACGCGCTTGCGCTGGCGTTCGACTTCGACTGGATGAGCCGGATGATGTTTTACGGGCAATACCGCCGGACCAACAGCTTCTGGGAGGCAAGCCCGTTCGCGGCATCCGGCATGCCGAGCGAGAAGGAGCTCGCGCTGCTCGAACCGTTCCGTTCGACGCTGCCACCCGAGGTATTCGGCCCGATGGTCCAGCAGCCGTCGACGCTGCCGCCGAACTCGTTGCGCGCGAACCTGAAGGAAGCGCGCGACCTGCTCGCGCAGGCCGGCTGGCATTACCGCGACGGCGCGCTGCGCGACGCGAACGGCACGCCGATGACGATCGAGATCATCGACGACCAGCCCGGCATGGACCGCCTGATCCTGCCGTACACGCAGGCGCTCGCGATGCTCGGCATCCAGGCCTACCTGCGCGAGATCGACAGTGCGGTCTACCTGAAGCGCCTCGACAATTTCGAGTACGACATGACGACGTACATCTACCTGCCGGTGACGATCCCGGGGGCGGAGCTGACGCGACGATTCGGCAGCGCGGCCGCATCGCAGCCGGGCTCCGAGAACTATCCGGGCGTGAAGTCGAAGGCCGTCGATGCACTGATCCATGCGGCGCTCGCGGCCGACACGCTCGACGATCTCGAGACGGCCACGCACGCGCTCGACCGAGTGCTGATCAACCTGTACGCGCTGATCCCGCAGTACTACCTGCCGAATGCGCGGATCGCATACAAGGCGACGCTCGGCCACCCGGCGATCGTGCCGGATTCCTATCAGTACGAGGACTGGATCATCGACTACTGGTACGTGAAGCAGCCGGCGGCGAAACCCGCGCCGGCGGCCTGACGGAGGAACGACGATGCTGGCATACATACTCAGGCGATTGCTGCTGATGATCCCGACGCTGATCGGCGTGGTGACGATCACGTTCGCGGTCACGCAGTTCGTGCCGGGCGGCCCGGTCGAACAGGTGCTCGCGCAGCTGCGCCACGGCAGTGCGCGCGGCGGGGAGGCGGGCGGCGGAGGCGGCGGCTACCACGGCAGCCAGGGCGTCGACCCGCAGCAGATCGAGCAGATCCGCAAGCAGTTCGGCTTCGACAAGCCGCCGCTCGAACGCTACGTGCTGATGTTGAAAAGCTATGCGACGTTCGACCTCGGCCAGTCCTATTTCGCGCATCGCAGCGTGTGGGCGGTGATCCGTTCGAAGCTGCCGGTGTCGATCACGCTCGGGATGTGGACGGTGATTCTCACGTACCTGGTGTCGGTGCCGCTCGGCATCGCGAAGGCGGTGCGCAACGGGTCGCGGTTCGACACCGTGACGAGCGTGCTGGTGCTGGCCGGCTACGCGGTGCCGGGCTTCGTGCTCGGCGTGCTGCTGCTGATGCTGTTCGGCGGCGGCACGTTCTGGCAGCTGTTCCCGATGCGCGGGCTCACGTCCGACAACTTCGACGACCTGACGCTGATCGGCAAGGCGCTCGACTATCTGTGGCACATCGTGATGCCGGTGACGGCGTCGGTCATCGGCAACTTCGCGATCGTCACGATCCTGACGAAGAACACGTTCCTCGAGGAAATCGGCCGACAGTACGTGCTGACTGCACGCGCGAAGGGGGCGCCGGAGCGCGACGTGCTGTGGAAGCACGTGCTGCGCAACGCGGCGATCCCGTTGCTCACCGGGCTGCCGGCCGCGTTCGTCGGTGCGTTCCTGAACGGCAACCTGCTGATCGAGACGCTGTTCTCGCTCGACGGCATGGGGCAACTGTCGTACGACTCGGTGATCCGCCGCGACTATCCGGTCGTGCTCGGTTCGCTGTTCCTGTTCACGCTGATCGGCCTGCTGACCAAACTCATCGCGGATATCTGCTATGTCCTCGTCGACCCCCGTATCCAGTTCAACCGCCTGGACCACTGACCAGGCGTGCGCCGCGTGCGCGGCCTCGCCGTCGCCGTGGCGGCGCACGTGGCTGCGCTTTCGTGCACAGCCGCTCGGCTACTGGAGCCTCGTGATCTTCACGGTGCTGTTCGCGCTCAGCCTCGGCGCAAACCTGCTGTCGAACGACCGGCCGCTGATCGTGCGCTACGACGGGCACTATTACTTCCCGATCGTGAAGGACTATCCGGAGACCTTGTTCGGCGGCGACTTTCCCGCGATGACGAACTATCTCGATCCGTATATCCGCACGAAGATCGAGTCGCACGGCAATTTCGCGATCTATCCGCCGAACCGCTACCGCTACGACACGATCGACTATTTCGCGTCGCGGCCGTATCCGGCGCCGCCGTCGTCGAGCAACTGGCTCGGCACCGACCAGTTCGGGCGCGACGTGCTCGCGCGATTGCTGTACGGGTTCCGGCTGTCGGTGCTGATGGCGTTCGCGCTGACGGTATCGGGCGTGCTGGTCGGCGTGCTGACGGGCGCGCTGCAAGGGTTCTACGGCGGCCGCACGGATCTGGTCGGGCAGCGGCTGATCGAGATCTGGAGCGCGCTGCCGGACTTGTACCTGCTGATCATCTTCGCGTCGATCTTCACGCCGTCGCTGTGGCTGCTGTTCATCCTGCTGTCGATGTTCGGCTGGCTCGTGCTGTCCGACTACGTGCGCGCCGAATTCCTGCGCAACCGCGGGCTCGACTACGTGAAAGCGGCACGCACGATGGGGCTGACGAACACACAGATCATCTGGCGCCACGTGCTGCCGAACAGCCTCACGCCGGTGATCACGTTCCTGCCGTTCCGGATGAGCGCGGCGATCCTGTCGCTGACGAGCCTCGATTTCCTCGGCCTCGGCGTGCCGCCGCCAACGCCGAGCCTCGGCGAACTGCTGCAGGAGGGCAAGAACAACCTGGATGCGTGGTGGATCTCGATTGCGGCATTCGCGGCGCTGGTGGTGACGCTGCTGCTGCTCACCTTCATGGGCGATGCGCTGCGCAACGCGCTCGACACGCGCACGCGCGGTTCGGCATTCGGCGGAGGGCGGTGATGACGCGACCGTTGCTGCAGATCGACGGGTTTTCCGCGCATTTCGGCGCGAACGCGGCCGTACAGGACCTGAGCCTGTCGATCGGTCGCGGCGAGCGCGTGGCGCTCGTCGGCGAATCAGGGTCGGGCAAGAGCGTGACCGCACTGTCGATCCTGCGGCTTGCGCAGCACGCGACGCTGTCGGGGCGGATGCTGTTCGACGGCGAGGATTTGCTCGCAAAGACCGAGCAGCAGATGCGCGGGATTCGCGGTGCCGATATCGCGATGGTGTTCCAGGAGCCGATGACCGCGCTCAATCCGCTGTATACGATCGGCAAGCAGATCGCCGAGAGCCTGCGGCTGCACGAGGGGCTGCGCCCGGGCGAAGCTCGCGAGCGCGGGATCGCGCTGCTGCGGCGCACCGGGATTCCGGAGCCGGAGCGTCGCATCGACAGTTTTCCGCACCAACTGTCGGGCGGGCAGCGGCAACGCGCGATGATCGCGATGGCGCTGGCGTGCCGGCCGCGGCTGCTGCTTGCGGACGAGCCGACCACCGCGCTCGACGTGACGGTGCGCCAGCAGATCGTCGACCTGCTGATCGAGCTGCAGGAGCAGGAGGCCGCCGCGCGCGGGATGGCCGTGCTGCTGATCACGCACGACCTGAACCTCGTGCGGCGCTTCGCGCAGCGCGTGGCGGTGATGGAGAAGGGCGTGCTGGTGGAGACCAACACGACCGCCGCCCTGTTCGCGGCGCCGCAGCATCCGTATACGCGCCGGCTGCTCGACAGCGCGCCGCAACGGGCGGTCGAGCCGGTCGCCGCCGGCGCGCAGACGATCCTCGACGTGCAGCACCTCGCGGTCGACTACCGGATCGCGGCAAAGGGTTGGCGCTCGGTGCTCGGCAAGACGACGTTCCGCGCCGTGCACGACGTGCAGTTGAGCCTGAAGCGCGGCGAAACGCTCGGGATCGTCGGCGAGTCGGGCTCGGGGAAATCGACGCTCGCGTCGGCCGTGCTCGGCCTGCAGCGGCCGACGTCGGGCGGGATCGAGATCGACGGCATGCCGCTGGCGTCGCTGTGCACGACGCAGGGCCGGCGCACGCTGTACGGGCGCATGCAGGTGGTGTTCCAGGATCCGTTCGGCTCGCTGTCGCCGCGCATGACGGTCGAGCAGATCGTCGGCGAAGGGCTGGGTGTGCACCGGCCGCAGGTGGCCGGCGACGCGCGGCGGGCGCGGATCGCCGCGCTGTTGCAGGAGGTGGGCCTGCCGCCCGAAGCGATGCTGCGCTATCCGCACGAGTTTTCCGGCGGGCAGCGGCAGCGGATCGCGATCGCGCGGGCGCTGGCGGTGGAGCCGGAACTGCTGGTGCTCGACGAGCCGACGAGTGCGCTCGACGTGTCGATCCAGAAGCAGGTGCTGAATCTGCTGACGAATCTCCAAAAGAAGTACAAACTCAGCTACCTGTTCATCACCCACGATCTGGCGGTGATGCGCGCGATGGCTCACCGGGTCATCGTGATGAAGGCGGGGCGCGTGGTCGAGGCAGGCGAGACGCTCGACGTGCTGCACGCGCCATCCCATCCGTATACGCGAGCGTTGCTCGCGTCGTCCATGCTGGCGCCGGAGCGCGGCCCGCAGGAGAGGCAAGAGAGAACCGATGATTGACGAGAGCCGGGCGCCGGGCGCCCGAGCGGTGCAAGCCGCGAAAGCGTTGCGCAGCGACGCCGATTTCTGGTCGCTGCGCATCGTCGACGAGACGATCGACGAACATGCGGTGCGCAACGACGTCGCGCAGCCGTTTTCGCGCACGCGCGAGCGTGGTGCGATGCTGACGGCCTGGGCCGGCACGGGCGCGGGCTATGCGGCGACGCCCGACCTGTCCCCGGCCGGGCTGCAGGCAGCGCTCGACATCGCGACCGCGCGGGCGCGGGCCAGCGCGCCGTGGGCGCTGGTCGATCATCGCCAGGCCGCGCGCCCGCAGGCGAGCGGCACGTATGCGTCGCCCGATGTCGATGCGGCGCTGCCGTCGCGCGCGGAATGGATCGAGCGCCTTGCGCACGAATGCGCGGCGGCGAACCTCGGCGCGCGCATCGTCGAGCGCGCCGCGAGCGTGATGATCGTGCACACCGAGCAGTGTTACGTGACGAGCGACGGCGTGCGGATCGACCAGCGCTTCCGCTTCCTGATGCCCGAACTGCAGGCCGTCGCGCACGGCGACGGCGACACGCAGACGCGCTCGCTCGGTCAATCGGGCACGCTCGCGCAGGGCGGCATCGACGTGCTGGCGCGCTACGGCTTCGACGGCGCCGGCGCACGCGTCGCCGACGAGGCGCTGCAGTTGCTCGCCGCGCCGAACTGCCCGACCGGCCGGCGCGATCTGCTGCTGATGCCGGACCAGATGATGCTGCAGATCCACGAGTCGATCGGTCATCCGCTCGAACTCGACCGGATTCTCGGCGACGAGCGCAACTTCGCCGGGTCGAGCTTCGTCAGGCCGGAGATGGTCGGCCACTATCAGTACGGCTCGCCGCTGCTGAACGTCACGTTCGATCCGGAGCCGGCGGCCGAAGCCGCGTCCTACGCGTTCGACGACGACGGTACGCCGGCGCGCAAGCAGTACCTGATTCGCAACGGCGTGCTCGAACGGTTGCTCGGCGGGGCGCTGTCGCAGCAACGCGCGGGCCTGCCGGGCGTCGCCAACTCGCGCGCGTCGAGCTGGAACCGCGCGCCGATCGACCGGATGGCGAACCTGAACGTCGAACCCGGCGACCAGTCGCTCGGTGCGCTGATCGCGGGCACCGAGCACGGGATCCTGATGCGCACCAACACGTCCTGGTCGATCGACGACCACCGCAACAAATTCCAGTTCGGCTGCGAATTCGGGCAACTGATCGAGAACGGCCGGCTCACGCAGGTCGTCAAGCGCCCGAACTACCGCGGCATCTCCGCTCAGTTCTGGCGCAGCCTGCGCGCGGTCGGCGATGCGAGCACGTTCGGCATCTACGGCACGCCTTATTGCGGGAAGGGCGAGCCCGCGCAGATCATCCGTGTCGGCCACGCCGCGCCGGCCTGCGTGTTCGCCGGCGTCGACGTATTCGGAGGCGCGTGATGACGGGATTCAATCCGATGGCACGCCAGGCCGGAATCGACTGGCACGCGCATTTCACCCGGCTCGCCGACGACGCGCAACGGCTGACGACGCCGACCGAAACCGTGCTGCTCGGTTTCTCCAGCGAAACGTCCGACTTCATCCGCTTCAATGGCGGCAAGATTCGCCAGACCGGGCGCGTCACGCAGGGGCGGCTGTCCGTGCGGCTCGTCGACGGGGCGCGGCAGGCGCACTCGGCGCTGACCGTCTGCGGCGATCCGGCGGCCGACCTGCGCGAACTGGCAGACGCGGTTGCCGTGTTGCGCGACGGCCTGCGCGATGCGCAGGACGATCCGCACCTGCTGTTCGATACCTCGTCGTGGCTGCAGGAAACGCGCCGCACCGGGCGCCTGCCGAATGCGGACGGGCTCGCGCGAATCGTGGCCGAATGCGCGCGCGGGCTCGACTTCGTCGGCTTTTACGCAGGCGGCACGCTGGCGCGCGGCTTCGCGTCGTCGACCGGCAGCCGCGGCTGGTACGAGGTCGAGAATTTCAACTTCAGCTGGTCGCTGTACGACCCGAGCGGTCGCGCGATCAAGACCGTCTATGCGGGCGACGACTGGAGCGACGCGGCATTCGCGGCGAAGGTCGACGCGGCCGCCGCGCGGCTGCCCGTGCTCGGCCGCACGCCGAAGGCGCTTGCGCCCGGGCACTACCGCGCGTATTTCGCGCCGGACGCCGTCCACGAGATGACGAGCCTGCTCGGCTGGAGCGGCTTTTCGGCGCGTGCGGTGGCGAGCGCCCGCAGCCCGCTGCATCGCCTGTACGCCGGCGAAGTCGCGCTCGATCCGCGTGTGTCGATCACCGAGGACTTCTCGCTGGGTATCGCGCCGGCGTTCAACGCGGACGGCTACCGGCGTGACAGCGTGCCGCTCGTCGTCGAAGGGCGGGGCGCCGGGCAGCTCGTCTGCGCACGCACCGCGCGCGAGCAAGGCGGCACGCCGAACGGCGCGGACAACGGCGAATCGCCGCAGTCGCTGACGATCGCGGGCGGTACGCTCGCCGATGCCGACGTGCTGGCCGCGCTCGACACGGGGCTCTACGTCGGCAACCTCTGGTACCTGAACTTCTCGGACCCGATCGCGTGCCGGATGACGGGGATGACGCGGTTCGCGACGTTCTGGGTCGAAGGCGGGCGCATCGTCGCACCTATCGACGCGATGCGGTTCGACGACAGCTTCTACCGGCTGTTCGGGGCGGAGCTCGAGCAACTCGGCGCGGCGCCGGTGCTACTCGCGAACGACGACACGTACGGCGAGCGCGCCACCGGAGGCGCGCAGCTGCCGGGGCTGCTTGCGCGCTCGTTCGAGCTCACGCTGTAGCGCGTTCGCCCACTCTTGCCGATGCCGTCATTCTTCATCGACCGTCCCGTCTTTGCGTGGATCGTCGCGCTCGCGATCGTCGTCGCGGGCGTGCTGGCCATTCCGCAGTTGCCGATCGCGCAGTACCCGCGCCTGGCGCCGCCGCGGGTCGTGATCACCGCGTCCTATCCGGGCGCGTCGACCGAGACGGTCGATGCCGACGTCGGCAGCATCATCGAGGAAAGCCTCGACGGCGCCGACGGGCTGCTCTACTACGAGACGAGCAGCGACGGCCACGGCAACCTCGAGATCGACGTGACGTTTTCGCCGAGCACCGATCCGGACATCGCGCTCGTCGACGTCAACAACCGCTTGAAGCAGGTCGAGCCGCGGCTGCCGCAGCAGGTCGTCCAGCAGGGGATCGGCGTGTTCAAGGCGGCGAACACGTTCCTGATGCTCGTCACGCTGACGTCGACCGACGGCGCGCGCGATTCCGCGCAGCTCGGCGATTACCTGAACCGCTACGTGCTGCGCGAGCTGAAGCGTGCGCCGGGGGTAGGCGCCGCCGAGCTGTGGGATGCCGACGAGGCGCTGCGGGTCTGGCTCGATCCAGCCAAGTTGCGCGAATACGATCTCGGCGCCGACGACGTGATCGCGGCAATCAGCGCGCAGAACGCGACGGTCACGGCCGGCGCGATCGGCGACGCGCCGTTCGTGCGCGGCCAGCAGCTCACCGCGACGGTCGTGGTCAAGGGGCAGCTTACGTCGCCCGAGGAGTTCGGCCGGATCGTGCTGAAGTCGAAACAGGACGGCTCGGTGGTGCGCGTCGCGGATGTCGCGCGCGTCGAGATCGGCCGTGACGACTATTCGTTCTATTCGCGGCTGAACGGCCGGCCGGCCGCGACGGTCGGCATCCAGCTCGGCCCGCGCGGCAACGCGCTCGAAACGTCGAATGCAATCCGCGCACGGCTCGCCGAGCTGTCGCGTACATTGCCGCCGGGCGTCGCGGTCGAGATTCCGTTCGACGGTGCGCACTTCGTCAAGATCGCGATCCACGAAGTCGTGCTGACGCTCGTCGAGGCCGTCGTGCTGGTGTTCTGCGTGATGTGGCTGTTCCTGCGCGACCTGCGCTACACGCTGGTGCCGACCGTCGTGATCCCGGTCACGCTGATGGGCGCGTTCGTCGCGATGTGGGCGTTCGGGCTGTCGATCAACGTGTTCACGATGTTCGGCCTCGTGCTGGCGATCGGCATCCTGGTCGACGATGCGATCGTCGTCGTCGAGAGCGTGCACCGCGTGATGGAGGAGGGCGTGTCGCCGCGCGATGCCACGCGCCGGGCGATGAAGCGGATCGGCGGGGCGATCGTCGGCGTGACCGCGGTGCTGACCGCCGTGTTCGTGCCGATGGCGTTTTTCCCGGGCAGCGTCGGCGGCATCTACCGGCAGTTCGCGGTGGCGATGATCGCGTCGATGCTGGTGTCGTCGTTCATGGCGCTGTCGCTCACGCCCGCGCTGTGTGCGAACCTGCTGAAGCCGGTCGCGCGACACGATGGCGGCACCGGCCGTGCGCGGCGACGCGGCATCGGCGCGCGTCTGGCCGACCGGTTCGGCGCGGCCTTCGCGCGCGCCGAAACCGGTTATCGTCGCGTCGCCGTGTTTGCCGTGCGCCGCACCGGCATGGTCGTGGCCGTCTATGTCGCGCTCGTGATCGGATGCGGGCTGCTGTACTGGATGATGCCGGGCGGCTTCCTGCCGACCGAAGATCAGGGGCAACTGCAGGTGATGATCCAGTTGCCGGCCGGCGCCACGCAGGCGCGTACGCTCGCGGTCGTCGAGCGTGTGGAGGCGATCCTGCACGGGGAGCCGGCGATTGCGAACGTGACGAGCGTGATCGGCTGGAGTTTCGTCGGCAGCGGGCAGAACGTCGGGATGGCGTTCGTGGAATTGAAGGACTGGGCGAAGCGCGACGTCGACGCGATGGCGTTGCGCGACCGGCTCAACGGGCGGTTCGGCGCGATCCTCGACGGCGACGTCGAGGCGGCGCTGCCGCCTTCGGTGCGCGGCATCGGACATTCGGACGGCTTCACGTTCCGGCTCGAGGATCGCGGCGGGGTCGGGCTCGACGCGCTGAAAGCGGCCCGCGAGCAGCTTGCCGAACGCGCGAAGGCGGATCCGTTGCTGTCCGCCGTGCATTTCGAGGACCTGCCGGACGCGCCGCGTATCGAGCTTGATGTCGATCGTGCGAAGGCGTATGCGCTCGGCGTACCGTTCGAGCGGATTGCGGGGCTCCTGGGCGGCACGTTCGGCTCGAACTACATCAACGACTTCCCGGCGTCGGGCCGGATGCGGCGGGTGATCATCGAGGCCGATCCGGTCGCACGCGCGACCGATACGCAACTGATGGCGCTGACCGTACCGAACCGTACCGGCGACATGGTGCCGCTGTCGGCCATTGCCGCGCCGCACTGGACGATCGGGCCGGTGATGCTGAACCGGTACAACGGCTATCCGTCGCTCGACATCAGCGGCCGGGCGGCGACCGGCACGAGTTCGGGCGCGGCGATGGCGGAGATGGAGCGGCTTGCCGGTGCGCTGCCGGCCGGGATCGGCTTCGACTGGGTCGATGCGGCGCGCGAGGAGCAGGTCGCCGCGCGGCAGACGCCGCTGCTCGTCGGGTTGTCGGTGCTCGCGGTCTTCATGGCGCTGGCCGCGCTGTACGAAAGCTGGACGATTCCGCTGTCCGTGCTGACGATCGTGCCGCTCGGCATGATCGGCGCGATCGCCGCAGCGCTTGCGCGCGGCATGCCGAACGACGTGTACTTCAAGGTCGGGATGATTACCGTGGTCGGGCTGGCGGCGAAGAACGCGATCCTGATCGTGCAGTATGCACGTGACCTGGCCGGGCACGGCGTGCCGTTGCGGCAGGCCGTGGTCGATGCGGCCGCGGCGCGATTCCGGCCGATCGTGATGACGTCGATGGCGTTCTTGCTGGGCGTCGTGCCGCTCGTGCTGGCAACGGGCGCGGGGGCGGAAAGCCGGCGGTCGATCGGCACGGGCGCGTTCGGAGGCGTGCTGGCGGCGACGGTGTTCGGGCTCGTGTTCGCGCCGGTGGCGTTTCGGGTCGTGGCGTCGGTTGGGCGACGGGGACGGCGTGTGGCGGTGGCGAAGCGGGAGGATCGGCAGGCGGAGGCGGTGGGGGAGTGACTTGGGTTGAAGAAGGAAGTCGCCTCCCGGCACTCCTTGCCAATGGTCTCAGCGGCCCCGTCAATCACCACGAGGCCGTGTCATTTCGGGTGCACAGGACGGTTTGCAGTGACGCTTGATTCGGCGCTGTGAACTCGAACGACTCGCCAGGGTAATCCGCTCCCTTTCATTTTCACCGCATGACGCATTTTCCGTTGTCGGCCGCTCCCGATGGGGCGGCCAGCTATCTGTCATTCGACAGGGTCCCGCTTCTTTTCGTTCGTATTGCGATTCCGTCGTTGTGTGGGAAATTTTTATTAATTACACGCACGAATTGAGTGCTTTCACGAGTTCGTACTGGGAGGATTGACAGCTTGTTCTTGGAAGGCTGGAGAGGTAATTTATTTTGTGATTTATGGATCGAATGGTTTTTGAAAGAATTCGATCGTTTCGGGTGCAGGTATGTTGTGATGCTGGATGTAATGAGCAAGAAATTGATCGAGTTCCATTTTTTGTAGAACGAATCGAAAAGAACGCCGGTTTCAAGTTTTGTGAACTACGGATTCTCGATATCCGTTCCAGTCGCATCGAAATATCTCATATTCCGGGAATTGAAATGTTCGTGCCTCCCCGTATCGAAGGCTCGTCTGTCGCATTGGTGCGTACGCTGGCTGACGAAAAGCGCATGAAGATCCCCGATGTTTTCTGGCGGGTTCTGGCGAAAGCCAGCGACGGTGCTCAGTATGCGAAGGTTGATCTGATGGCTGCCAATGCGGTCATGATGATCGATTCCATCGAGCTCAAAGATAAGCTGACAGAGCACGCGTTCACGGAAAATCACGGAGGGCGTTGGGTGCGGCTGGTTGCGGAGGAGCGGGGCGGGGAGCATCGGAAAATCCTGATCAGCCATGCTGAAGACGAAGAGCGTCACGGGATGCTTTTTTTGAAGCTGCTCAGGGATCTTGGTCACTATGCCCCTGATGAAATGCTCGGCCCGCCAGACTACATCGATCCTTACTATATGGATCTGCATGAAAAATGGGGTGGCGATCTTTATCGGTTCATGTGCTTTATTCATGCCGCTGAAGTCCGGACGATGTTCTACGTTCAGCATGTTTTGCACATTACAGCCGCGTTCAATGATCCCTTGATGAGTCGGCTTAACGACACGTTTTCTGCCATCTACAACGACGAGAAATTTCATATCCGATATTCCGCACATTTGCTTGGCGGGATGATGGATGCAGGTCGGGATCCAGATGTGCTGCGCGCGGCATTTGATGAGGTTCACCAGCAGACCGCCAACACCATACGGACATTGATCGGCAACTATAACCGAAAGGAAATCTGATATGCAGCAGCATGAGATTGCGCAAAAGATCGTGGATTTTCTGGTCAAGCATGGAGGAATCAAGGCCGGAGAGTTCGATGCGGATGCGGAAATTTTTGCGGATGGGGCGATCGATTCTTTCACTGTTCTCGAGTTGACAATATTCATTGAAGACACCTTTGGCGTCGAGATAGATGAGGAGCAGGTGGGACGGCTGAAAAGCATCGGAAGAATTGCTGACCGCATTACCAATGAGGCGAACGCGAACGGGGAAGTCGAATGACGTTGAATATCTTTGACGGCTCCACCCGGGTTCGGGCGCTCAATAAACTGAACGAATGGTTGACACAAAGCGGCAACAAGCAGGTCTGGAGCCGGGTGTGTTCCGGCGTGCCGGGCAGGACAGTGACTGCACGGCTCTCGCATGGCGATCATCCGGATGTGCCGCAGATTCATTTCGGCTCCTATAACTACTCGGGGCTGAACGACCGGCATGAAGTCGTTGATGCCGCACGCGAGGCGCTGGATCGTCACGGTGCGACGACCAGCGGGGTGCGGATCCTGAACGGAACTACCGCGTTGCATCTCGATCTGGAAAACGCGCTGGCGGCGTTTACGCGCTTCGAATCGTGCGTAACGTACTCAAGCGCATATGTAGCGAATCTCGCCGTGATCTCGACACTGGCAGGCGAAACGGACGTTATTTACAGCGACGAGCTCAATCACGCATCGATCGCTGACGGTATTCGGCTGTCGCGGGCGAAGCAGGTGAAGTATTCGCACAAGGACGTTGCACAGCTCGAAGGGTTGTTGCGATCCGCGCCGCTCTCGGATCGCAAGTTCATCATTACCGATGGCGTATTCAGCATGGACGGCGACTTTGCGCCGTTGCCGCAGATTGTCGAGCTGGCAAAGAGATATCGCGCGTTCGTTATCGTCGACGACGCCCACGGGACGGCGTCCTGCGGGCCGAACGGACGAGGAACCTTGGCGCACTTCGGACTCGAGAAGGAGGTGGACGTCCTGATCGGCAGTTTGAGCAAAGGACTGCCGGGAGTGGGCGGGTTTGCGTGTGCCAGCGAGGAAATCGGCGAACTGCTTCGCTACGGCTCCAACGGCTACATTTTCTCGGCGTCCATTCCGCCTTCGGTTGCCGGTGGCTTGATCAAGGCGGTCGAAATACTCGAAAGCGAACCCGACATCCAGGTGCGGCTGCACAGGAACGAGCGGCAGATTCGCGACGGATTGCGGGAAGTCGGCTTCGACGTGATGCATAGCGAGACGCCGATCATCCCGCTCGCGATGCCTGATCGGGCGACCGCCTTCAATTTCGCGCGCGGCATGCATGAGCGCGGCGTCTTCGTTAATCCGATCTGTTACCCGGCGGTTGCGATGAATCGCGCCCGCATCCGCGTCAACGCCAGCGCGTCGCTGACGGAATCGGATATCTCGAGCGCGCTTGTCACTTTCGCGGAAGTGGGACGGAGCATTGGCCTTCTATGAGTTCCGCGAGCCCCCTCATCGAACTGAAAGCGAATGAGGCACAGTGCCTGCACACGGATTTGGGCTGGCACGATGCGCTCCTCGCTGCTTACGCGGAATTCGGATTTTGCTACGAGTACGGCGATATCCCGATTGCACCCGTGTTGATGGAGGCCGCGTTCCTGAAACAGGCGTCACACGACTTGCGCGTGCTCATGCAGCTTGCCCGAGCAGTGTCGCTTGCACATCTCGACGACCGTGCGCCAATCAGGGCGCACGACCGTTCGATCGTGGAACGATACAGGGATGCGGAAAGGCAGCCGCTGATGGGGCGTCCCGACTGCATTCTGGCAGGGGGCAAGCTCCGGGTCCTGGAGTTCAATATGGATTCCGGAATGGGGGGGATTCAGGAGGTCGGCGTATTGACGGACGGTTACCTCGATTCAGGTCTTGGCAGTCTTCTCGCGTACGAATTGCAGAATCCTTTCGAGAGTCAACTGGGTTTCATTCAAAACCAGTTGACCAAGGCATCACGGCAATCGGTGTGCATCACGCCACTCGCCGATTTCAGCCGATTCTATCTGGACCAATCCGATCATCTGGCCGCTCGGATCAGTGCTCGTTTGGGCGTTCCAGCGAGAACGGTTTTTCCGGAGGCGCTCCGGCAAGGGGAGTGGCTCACCGACGGTCAAACGGAATATGGCATTTTCTATCGGGACGCCTGTTTCCTTCACGAGCCGATCTTGCTTGCAGGCATGGCACAGGCGTTGAACGCGGCCCGCTCGACACGGACGATCACGCTCGGTGATCCGCTGGATATCGGCGTCGACGACAAGGGCGCGCTGGCACTGGTGAGCGAGTTCCTCGACCAGCAGTCGCAAGACGACCCGGAACTCGGTCGACTCAAGGCACTTGTGCCATGGACACGTTTGATGGACAGGAAGGTCACGACGGTCGATGGCGAGATCGTGGATCTGGAGAAGTTCGTCAGAGCGCAAAAAGGCACGCTGGTCCTGAAGCGCTGCGCGTCGCACGTAGGCAAGCAGGTATTCATCGGCAGCCGGACCGACGATGCCATTTGGGACGACATCATTTCCCGCACCAAGATGAAGCGGGACGATGGAGAGGATTGGGTCGTGCAGCGATTTGTCGTCGCCGACAAGTTTCCTCTTTGGTTTCGCGATCACGACGGCAGCCTGGGACTCAGGCATTGCAGTGGGACTGCTGGCCCTTTCGTGTTCGGAGATCAGCCGGACGGCTGGCTTGTCAGGATTCAAGGTGCTCAGGCAGACGACGATGCCGTTTTCGCGTTGCCGACCGACGGCAATATCGGCCTGACCACGGTTGCCGCCGTCGATACGCTAAAAGGGGTGTCGACATGATCGGCGTATCGTCAATCGCCTGGGCATTTCCGGAGACGATGCTAACGGCTCAGGCTTACGGCAGCAGAGTTGGGCTAACCGAGGAACAGGTACTGGCCAAGACAGGTATTCGTCGCCGGTTTTTACTGGAGCGTGACCAGTGCGAGCTTCCACTGGCGAGAGATGCTTTTGCCAAGTTGCAGGCGCAGACCGGTTTTGGCGACGGCGATATCGATCTCCTCGTTTATGTCACGCAGAACCCGGGCCGCAGTATGCCGCACAGTGCAGCGCAGTTGCTCGGCATGTTGTCATATCAGGGCCATCCGGCCGCATTCGATGTATCGCTGGGGTGTTCTGCGTTTCCCTATGTTTTGTCGTTGTGTCGGGGAATGCTGGAAGCGCAGAACTGGAATCGGGCGGTGATCGTCACGAACGATCCTTATTCCCGTCTCCTGACACTCGATCAACCGAAGACCGCCGCCATTTTCGGCGACGCGGCGACAGCCACGCTGCTTGAACGCGATCGCGGCGGGGCAATCTGTGTCGGGGATTTCGGGACCGACGGAGGCGAGTGGCGCGCGCTTCATACACCGCAGTGGCGAGATGCGCGGCGCACCAGCCATTTGCTGGACGATACGCCCGTTCCGGAGGCCGACGCGCATTCGGTCCGGATGAATGGTGCAAAGCTGGCGAGCTATTTCAGCAAACGTGTGCCGGAAAGCATGACGAAATGCCTTGCGTCGAACGGTGTGCAACCGAGCGATGTCGATATTGTCGTATTGCACCAAGCTTCTCGCCCGATGCTTGAGCTATTGATCGAGCGCCTGCCGTTCGGCGTTAACACCGAGGTGCCGGTCCTCCTTCAGGACGGAGGGAACACCACTTCGTCCAGCATTCCCCTCGCGCTTGGTCGAATCATGCAAGAGCGAGCGCTCGCCGGACGCAAGGTTTTGTTGACCGGCTTCGGAGTGGGGCTGTCATGGGGATCGCTCCTGCTGGAATTCTGACGTATTCGCAATAAGGGATCGTGTCCATGTCCGACGACTATAGCGCCCTGAGGGCGGCCATGCACAATAGCGTGACCTTCCTCGACAAGAATCGCCCGTTTCCGGTATCTCCTACGCCTCTGCTGATTCCCGAGCGGGAATACGACGAGATTTGTCGAGACGCGAGACAAGTTCTGGTCGCGCTCGAGAAGGCGATCGGAATAGTCAGCAGCGATGGCTCGCTATGGCGCCATTTCCCCGAGCTTCACGGATTGGAAGACCTGGTTCGTTTCCCGGGATCGACGTCGAGATTGATCGATCTCGCGAGATTTGATCTCGCGATCGTCAAGGGAGGCGGGGTCAGGATGATGGAGACGAATGCGGGGTGCCCGGGAGCACTGACGACGGTGGGCGACATCAATCAGGCATTCCGTGCGTCGGCATTCTTCAACGCACATATCGCCGGTACTCATGTCCCTTTGACCGTCGATAACAAGTTCTATTTTGTTGACTATCTGGCGTCGCTCGTCGATCGCGGTGCGCCGTTGAACATGGCGTTCATCAGCAGCAAGCACCGTCGCATTGTCACGGATCTGGACCGGCTGACCGAATTGGCGCAGGAGCGTGGATATGGGGCAATCCGCTGCGACGTGCAGGATCTGGACTACGACGGCAGGCAACTTACGCACAAAGGAACGCCGGTCACGGTTGCCTATCTGAAATTCGATGCTGTCGTGACGGAGGCCGGCGACATGGATCTCGGGATTTATGGCCCGGAAGCCGTGCGCCAACCGTTCCTCGAAGCGGTCCGTGATGGTGCCTTTAAATACGTCAACTCGTTTGCCTCGCAATTGCTGGCCGAGAACAAGCGGATGCTTGCGATGCTGCATACCGAGCGAGTCCAGCGCCATCTATCGAGCCCGGAAGTCGACGCGATCAAACGTCTCGTTGCGCGAACCTGGTCGCTGAGCGCAGATGGCCTGCAGCAATTCGGCGGACGGGAACGACTGTTGCATGAAAAGAACCAGTGCGTGCTCAAGCAGGTGATCGAATCCCGCGGGCGGGGTGTTCACATCGGTCGCCATACCTCGGATGCCGAATGGCGTGAACTCGTTGCGTCGCCCACACTCGACCGGTATATCGTGCAGGAGTGGGTCGAACTCGATCGGCAAGAGGTGCTGAACCCTGTATTCGATGACCCCGGCCGCTTTGCGGCATACACGGACATGGGGCTGTATATGGTCGGCGGGGAGCCGGCTGGATTTCTATGCCGGGCATCGCATGACCCGGTCGTCAATGTCGGCAAGAGTGGAGCGCTTCGTCCGACGTTCGTGACAAATGGATCTCCGCGACGTACGTCGA
The DNA here is from genome assembly GCF_000012945.1 of Burkholderia lata. NCBI lineage: Bacteria > Pseudomonadati > Pseudomonadota > Betaproteobacteria > Burkholderiales > Burkholderiaceae > Burkholderia > Burkholderia lata. The sequence goes on along the minus strand of NC_007510.1, from coordinate 2,019,474 downwards.
TTTCGGAAACAACGCGCATGGACAGTGGCGGCGGCACCCATTCCGAACGCGACCTTGGAGGTGAGCCGACATGAGCGGAGCTCGGTTCAGGCAACTCTGGCGATCGGTTGCGCTGTCCAATTTCACGGATGGCAGCCAGAAGATTTTTCTCCCGTTCGTTGCGCTGTCCCTCGCGATCGCGCCCAGCGACGTCGCCTACGTGTTCACTTTCCTGACGCTCGGCTGGCCGCTGTTCGGCTTGCTCTCGGGTGTGCTGGTTGATCGTCTGCAAGTCAGGTCGGTGCCATTCTGGTGTCATCTTGTCCGTGGCGTCTTGCCTATCTCGCAATCGTTGCGTTACACGGCCGGCTGGGGCTCTACCATCTCTATTTCGCTGCGTTCGTATATGGATTGTTCGATGTGCTATTCGAAGTGTCGTTGCCGAAGCTGGTGCTGGATCTGACGACGGCCGAGAATCGCGTCAGAAGCAATACGCGACTGGCGGTTACGCATACGGTTTGCTCGGAATTTCTTGGGCCGGTTCTCGGGTCGACTCTCAGTCTTTTCCGACCGGTGCTGGGTCTTGCGATCATCGCTTTGTCTTATGCCGTATCGGCAGGCTTGCTGTCGTTTTTACTCAGGGGCGCGCGACCGGCTGTCCCGGAGCATGTCACCCGGCGCTCCATTCCGAAATCCCTGCTCGATCCAGTGGTCTGGCTGCTGAGGAGCAGGGTGCTGGCGCCGTTGGCTGCGGTGGGTTTCGGCATGTCTGTCGCCTGGGGAGCGTGGCTTTCCCTCGAGCCGTATTACCTGATAGAAGCCGTTCCCAGAACCCTGACGAAAGGCTCGTACGGTTTTATGATGGCGGTGCTCGCCAGCGGGGCGGTGGCTGCTGCATTGGTGCTGGAAAGAATACGGATCGACAAGAACAACCTGATGCTGCTGTTCGTCGACGCCGCCGGCATTCTCTTCCTGATACTGATCTCCAGCGTCACGAAAGCGCCTGTCATCGTTGGAGCAGCCTTGTTCCTGACCGGAATCGGCGCGACGATCTGGTCATCCATCGTTATCACGATGCGGCAAGAGTTGGTGCCGCAGCATTTGCTCGGGGGCGTGAACGGCTTTTTTCGGGTAATCGTATATGGGGGGTATCCCGTCGGTTCGTTTGCCGGCGGTTTGCTGGCCGACCGCTTTGCCATTCCCGGCACTTATCTCGTGATTGCGGCCGTGAGTGCGGTCTTTGTGCCGTTCATTCTGATTGCGCACCGGCAACTTCAGCGGCAAATTTCTGATGGCGTGGCGATCGGATCCGATGAACCACGAAGCGCGACGTTCGAATGAGTGCGGCCAACGGACGACGGGCGGCAGGGGGCAACGCTTCCGGCTTCCGGCTGATTATCTTGCATTGATGACATAGGATCGTCGTGCATACGACTCAACTCAAAGAGACGAACTCAGACCATGTCCTACGTTCTGTATTACTCGCCCGGCGCGGCAAGCATGGCCGTGCACTGGATGCTGATCGAACTCGGCGTGCCGTTCGAAACGCGGCTCGTCGATATCGATACGGGGGCGCAGCACGATTCCGAGTACCTGCGGCTGAATCCCGCCGGCCGAGTGCCGACGCTGGTCGTCGACGGCATCCCGCGGACCGAATCGGCCGCCTTGCTGATGCTGCTTGCCGAACGTCATCCGGAGCCGGGCCTGGCTCCGCATCCGGGCGCGCCTGAACGTCCCGAGTGGTTCGAGATGATGATCTATCTCGCCAATTCCGTCTTGCCGGCAATGCGAAACTGGTTTTATGCGGAGAAGGATGGTGATCCGCGATGTGCTGAAATGGTGAAGGTGTTTTCGCGCGGGCAAGTCGAGGCGTCGATGGCGCATCTCGACAATCTGCTGTCCGACGGTCGGACGTATTTGATCAACGACCGGTTGAATACGGTCGACTTCCTGGCGCTGATGCTCATGCGCTGGACGCGAAACATGCCGCGCCCGGCAACGACGTGGCCGAATCTGGTGCGCTATATCCAGCACCTTCGCGGGACGCCGACGTTCCTGGAATTGAATGCGCGTGAAGGGCTGACCGAGTGGATGAATCCGGTTGCCTGAGCGTTTCGGAGGCGCTCAAAAGTGCGGCAGCGGTCGGTTGGGGGCCGCTTGCCGCGGGGTTTGGGGCTGGAATATCGTATTTGACATAATCATAGTTATCGACAGGACTGGTATGTTTGGAGCCGTTGCGTCCAGGCGGCCCAAACCGGTCTTTCAGTGCAATACGTCATACAATTAATGGTATCTTTAGCCGTTGCGTCTTTTAACGGACGGCTGCCGTGTTTCAACAACTGTTCGGCGTTGCGGTTCCGCCGTCGCTCCGTGGCCCACTGCTGCTTGATGACACCGGGTTGCCGCGTTATTGGGCGGCGGTCTGGTCTACGATGTCGTCTTCTCAGTTAGCCGTGTCCACGCACACGAAAAAGCTCCGGTATCTGGAAGACTTGTATCGGCATGCAGCCGTGCTAGGCGGTCCAAATGCCTTGGATGACGCGCTGGGAACGTTAAACCACGAAGCACTGGCTGAAATCCTCGAATCGTGGTTCGTTTCGATCCGCAATCAGTCTGTGGTGACCGGTGCCGATGAAAAGCGCTGGCAGACGGGCCTTGAATTCGTGTCATCCGTGGTTACGTGGCTATCGAAAAGCGAAGCCGCCAATGACCGGCTGAGACAAATCGAACCGCGGCTACACAGGCTCGCCGGGCTTTACAGCCAGCTTCACGTGCGCAGGGACAATTCCGTCGAGATGGTGCGCTCGTTGCCCGCCAGCATTGTTGAAGCGCTGTACCTGTTGCTTGACCCGGATTCCCGGCGAAATCCGTTTGCACGCGAACGGACGCGCTGGCGCGTTTTTGTTGCCTTTGTGTTGATGTTGCACCAAGGGCTACGCCGAGGCGAAGCGTTGCTTCTGCCGGCCGACGCGGTGAAAAGCGCTTACGACCACAGGCAGCAGCGAACGCGATACTGGCTCAACGTCCAGGAAAACGAATACGAGGATTCGGAGGTTGACCCTCGCTACTCGAAGCCGGGCATCAAGAACGCGCATTCGGTTCGGCAGGTTCCTGTTAGCGAGCTGACAGCCGGCGTGGTCCAACGTTACGTCGAGAACTATCGCGGCCGACCTTCTCATTCCTATCTGCTGAACTCCCAGTGTGATACGCCTCTGTCGACCGAAGCGCTGACCAAGATATTCGCGCGGATATCTTGCCGCCTGCCGCGTGAAGTACTCGCGGAACTGAAGAATCGCACTGGCAAGGATGCGATAACGCCCCATGATCTGCGCCATACCTGCGCTGTCGTTCGATTGCACCAGTTGCTTGAGCACGGCGATGCAATGGATGAAGCACTCCAGAAGATGCGAACATTCTTTGGTTGGTCCAAGACATCGGCCATGGCGTCCCGGTACGCACGTGCGGTGTTTGAGGACAGGCTGGCCGGCGTATGGAATGACGCCTTCGATGACCGGGTTGCGCTGCTTCGCGCCTTACCTCTTCGGAGCTGATTTGGGAAAGCCACATAGTTCAGGGCTGTCTTCGGAGCCGCGATTCGCCGGCGATGTCATCGATCGTGTCCTGGCGGCGCTGCCGGTCTTGCCACCATTCATTCGTTACTACGATGACTTTGACGACACCCAACACTCGATTCACGATCCTGCCAGTGCGATGCTGTTTGAACTGGCAATCAACGGCCGAACGATCAGGGTCGACTTCACTCGGCATGAGAAAAGGCACGCCCTGCTGTTAAAGCACGTCTTCCTGTATCTCCTGAGCGTGGATCTCACCGTTTCCACCGCTGCGAACTACTTGATCGCGGCGACACACATGTCGCTGAAAGATATCGCTGACATCGTGCGCGCAGGGCCTTTGGGAATAGCGGCTGTCTGGGCTGGGTTGCGCGTGCGGGAAATGCCTCTCGCGGCCTACATCCTGGCAAAGTCGCTGCTTCGGCTACTGTGCCGTCACCGGCTGCAAGATTGGTCCGACTCCTACAGTTCCTACATCACGAATACCCTACCCTTACCGGCCCGCGATGCCTACATGGGTGTTCACTCGGGTGATGTGTTTCTGAACGCGGATGAGGAGGCCGCGGTCGTGCGGCATCTGGACGAGACCGTCACTGCCCTTACCTCCCCGGCATTGGTTTCAAACGAGGTGCTTTGCGATACGGGGATGCTGCTGTGTGCCTACCAGTTTGCCATGCGTCCCATCCAGATTGCGATGCTGAATATGCGAAACGTCCGCATCTGGCACGATGCCCAAGACGGCTTGCCAACCGTGCATCTGACGTTCCATATGGCCAAACAGCGCGGTAAAGCCAAGCAGCGTCCCCTTACGCGTCGAGTCAAGCGCGAGTGGGCGCCCCTGTTTGTTGCGCTCGAAAAATGGCGGCGGGTCGGCGGAGCCACTGGCGACGCACACTTCTTCAATGTTCAGTCAAACTACGAGGCTGGGGCTCGCATCGCTGCACTTGTGCGCAAGCTGATTGGTTCCGATGAACTCGGCACAGCTACCGATCTGCGGCATACTGCGGCCCAGCGGCTTGTTGACGCCGGAGCGAGCCACGAAGAGCTTGCCGAGTTCATGGGGCATTCGTACGTCCAGACCGGACTGGTGTACTTCTCGACGTCGGCCTCCCACGCTGAACGGGTCAACCGCGCGCTAGGAGCATCGGACATCTACCGACGCGTGGCAAAGATCGCGCACGACCGGTTCATCTCCCCGGAAGAGCTCACCTTACTTAAAGATGAACAGCAGATTGCTGGCGTGCCTCACGGCATTCCGATCGCGGGCATCGGCGGTTGTACATCGGGACAGCCTGCGTGCCCCTATAACCCGGTGACGTCGTGCTACGGGTGTAGGAAGTTCATGCCATTGCATGACAAGGTGATGCACGAGAGCGTACTGGCCTCGATGCGCGAGGTGGTCGTGTTCTTTGAGCAGAGTTCTCGAGGCGACACCCGGTCTCCGACCTACCTGCAGTTGCAGCGCACGGTCGCCGAAATACAGACGGTCATCGATGAGTTGGAAAGCGAGGGCCGATGAATCCGCACTACTCTGCATTCATTGAACTGGGTAAAACGCTCGCGCGTGAAAAGGGGATGTGCTGGGAAATACCTCTTGACCCGTCAGGCTCCGCTCAAGACGGTGTTGGCTGGAATCTGACGACCGCTGTTAGCGATGTGCCACCTCCGACCTACTATCTACGAGACTTCGGCACCGAAGTGAAGGCATTGGCCATCGTCAATGCAGAGCGTGTCGAGCGCGGCCTGATTCCACTCGCCAGACGGCCGCTCTCCTTTGCATGGCAGGACCTGATTAAGGCGGCAGTCGCCGAGCAGTTGCTGTTCAGGAGGAACACGACTGGACATGTGGCTCAGAATATCGCTCGCCCGTTACGCGTGGTTGCTACGTGCGTGAGCAAGGAGCCTTGGGAGTTGACCGTCGATGACATGCACGTTGCTGTGCGCATTGGCAAGGCTATCCAGGCCACCGGGAAGCTAGGGGACCTGGTGGTCGGCATCGTCAAGGCGGTGCTTGATGCCCAGCACATCTGCGACGCGGGTCCGTTATACCCGGCGCTTGCTGTTCCGCGCATGAAAGGTAAAAGCGCGATCAAGGCAAAACACACGTGGTCATCGGACGAGCTTCGCGACGACCTCGAAGCACGCAAGCGTGGTGAGCGTCTGCCGGAGCGCAGGGCGTTCTGGGAGCTGACGCGAATCGTGATGACCGAACAGCCGCGGACGTTCGTGGACGATCTGCGGTTCGCTGCGATACGCACGATGATTGTGACCGGCATGCGTGCGGGCGAAGTCGCACTGCTGCCGGTTGACTGGAAGCGGGAGCGAACGTACCTGGATTCGAAGGGACGACCGGCCGGTGACTCCGGCGGTATCTCGACATCCTTGATGGTCCGCCACTTCGCGGAAAAGCAGCAGGAGGAAGAGACGGACAGTCGGGTGCTGCGTCAAGCGACCCAGCCCGTGCCTGAGATGTTCCGGACGCTGTTGACAGAAACACTTGATCATGTGGGTCGGATCACCGAACCCCTGCGTGCGACGTTGAAGCTGCAGTGCGAAACGGGTCGGTTGCTGCCATGGTATCCAGTTGACGGACTCGTGCCCGTCATCGAAGTCTATACACGCCTCATGGGCAATCCGTTCTGGCTGAAAATTGAACGGGAAGCGTTCATCGAACGCTATCGGAATGGCTTCGATCCCGCCGTCCTTGCTGAACTACACGAATACCAGCATGAGCGGCGACGCAGTGGCGACCTGCGGCTCGACATGGCCGTCTACAAATTCGGGAATCGCCTGAAGACAGCGATGCTTGAGGGCGAGACCAGTCTATGCTTCCGCCACGGCGACGGTTCGCCAATTGAGCGGCTCGAACGAATGGAATGGCATGCGGCGTATCTGCGCGTCGGCGAACTCGAGGAGCACATCCGGCTCGCGACGCCGACGAAGGCATCTGATACTGCGCCGTTGCCACTGGAAAGCGGCGTGATTCAACCTTGGGAATTTCTGTTCACGCTGCCCAAGCGCTCGCTTGCTGAGGAGCGCAACGAATTGCTGTGTGACATTAGCCGATATATGTCCGTGCGACGGCCTGCGCATGATCTTATCGGTTTGGCGCTGGGAGAGCATCCAACGTGTGTCACGTTGTTCGAGAAATATGGGCTGACCGATGACGACCGGGCGTTGCGCATGGAGTCTCACATGCTACGCCATCTCCAGAATACAGAGCTGTTCCGGCTGGGCGTGGCCGACACGATCATCTCGAAGCGCTTCAACCGGCGCAGTGTCGCGCAAAGCTACGAGTACGATCATCGCAGCTTGGCCGAGGAACTCGAGCAGATCGAGATTCCGCAGGATATCGAGATCATGCTCGGCGCGAAAGCGACCACCGTTGCTAGGCTCATCAAGGGCGGCAAAGCTAGCGGTCCAATCGTCGATGCATTCCGTCGCATCCAGGCCGCAGATGGCGACGCAGCTGCATACGAATACCTGCGTGCCGAAGCCGACGGATTCCATGCCACTCCGTACGGGCATTGCCTGAACTCGTTCACCGTCGACCCTTGCCCGAAGCATCTCGAGTGCTTCGCCGGCTGCCGTCACCTCTCGGCGACCGATCTCCCTGAGCACCGGCAGAATCTCATCCGGCTCGAAGGCAAGCTCTCGCTGGCGCTGGAGACGATTAAAGTTCGGCCTTCAACGAGCATCGGCTGGAAGAACCAGCTCGAACATGCGGAAAAGCGGCTTGCGGGCGTTCAGAAACTGCTCGCAACGCAGCCAGGCGACCATCCGTTCCCCGATGGCCTTGATCTCGCACTGCCGCCGCCACGTGGAGTACTTGATGACTGACAAGAACGAAATGGTATCAGCTGGCGACGAGCCAATGCGCGAGATTCTTGATGTGCTGCTGGCCGACGACGAAAACATCACGGCGCGTGCTGTTGCACGGCTTCATCCATCGATCAAAGCGGCCTCGTCGATTACCCGCAGTGAGTCTCGCAGTCGCTTACTTGCCGAGTATCAGCAGCGCCAGTCCGAATACCGGCGGTGGCGTGGCCGCGTCGCGAAGCGGTCTGGAACTGACACCGCCGCGTCGCTTGCGGACAAGGATATCAGGATCGCCGAGCTCGAAGCTACCGTGCAGTTGCTTACCGCGTCACACCTCGCTATGTTGCGCGCTGTCGGCGAACTAGGCGGCTTCAGCAAGTGGGCAAAATTCTATGAAGCGTACCGGGACGCTCGGGATAAGCTCGTTGGTATCGGTGCTGTACCTTCCGCGACTGTCGATTCCTTGCCGACGGAAAAATCAAAAAATCGCCGGTCGACAATCAGACAGGAGAAACGTTGACCGTGAGCAGTCGTTCATCCCAGACGACAAGTTGTGGATCCGTGATGAAGATTCGCGCGGCGTCAGGATGTGCCAGCTTGACCAGCACATTGGATTCAGAGCGGGCCACCGCAGAAGGAACGATCAGGAATCCAATCTGGCAAACATCTGCTTGTCGACACGGGTGATTCGCTAGGTATTGCGTCGCCTACCCTCGCTAGAGTCTGGGCGAGCTGATTTACCTATTTGCGCAATCGTCTGTGGCTGCGGCCGTGCTCGACTTGCTATCCACATCTTGCTGTCGTGAAATGTCACCTCACGACCGGATGTGCAAATAGGTAATTTGCGATAAATAGTCTTATCGCGAGTACTTTCCCAGCGACCTAAACTGGTTGCATGGGTACTGCATCGACCTCCTCCGCAGGGTCGGACGACGGAAATCTCCCAGCGACCGCCCTGCCCAATCTCGCCTCGTTGGCCGCCCTGCGCGCCTGGCACGCCGGGCTCACGGCCCGCGCGGCGGTCGAGCGCTATCTGCCGCACCGCAGGGCCGACGGCCAGTCGTCACGCGGGCTCCTGGGGCAGATCCGCCGCCAACTCGTCGCGTGCGCGATCGCCCGCCAGCGCGACGACTTGATCCCGTTGTTCACCCACCCAGCCGCCGACCGTACCCGTCATGCGGCGCAGGTCATCACCGCGCTCGACGTCCTGCGGACTGCCCCCATCCCGGTGCCACAGCCGACCGACCCGGTGGCCCGCTGGCTGCCGCCGCGCATCGTACGCGCACTCGGCGTCGCCGGCATCGACTCGTTCGGCGACCTGCTGGTGCGGAGGGTCCACCGCCCGGGCTGGTGGCGTTCGATTCCGGGGCTGGGGGGCCAGGGTGCACACCGCGTCGAAGCCTTCCTCTCCCAACACCCGGACCTGAGCCGGCGCGCCGCCACGCTGGTTCCTTACGAGGCAGCGACCGCTCAGTTGGCCCCGCGATGGTCCCTGGATGCGCTGCCCGCCGACCTCGACGGTTCGCGGGGCCGCTTCCGGGCCCCGCACGACACCTGCGGCCTCGCCGCCGCCAACGACCACCAGGCGGTCGAGGCATGGCTGGCACTCCACGAGGGCACCCATACGGTGCGAGCCTACCGGCGCGAGGCCGAACGGCTGTTGTTGTGGGCCATTGTCGAGCGCCGCCAGCCCCTCTCGTCGCTCACCACCGACGACGCGATCGCCTATCGGGCTTTCCTGCGCCACCCGACGCCCGCCGCCCGCTGGATCGGTCCACCGCGCCCGCGCACGACGCCCGCGTGGCGTCCGTTCACGGGACACCTGACGGCGCGGTCAACCGCGTATGCGCTGGCCGTCCTGCGCGCCCTCTTCGGGTGGCTCGTTGACCAGCATTACGTCGTGCTCAATCCGTTTGCAGGCGTGACAGTGCGTGGCGGCGCAGCCCGTGCACCGTTTGATACCGGGCGGGCGTTGAATGGTCGAGAGTGGAAGATCGTGCGGGCTGCAGCCGACCAGCTCGAGCGGACCGGCTGGACCGCACCGGCCGCAGAGCGGCTGCGCTTTGTACTGGATTTTGGCTATGCGACGGGCCTGCGGGCACAGGAGCTAGTGGCGGCGACGCTGGGCGACATCACGGCGGACGCCCGCGGCGCGTTATGGCTGCAGGTAACAGGAAAAGGGGCGAAATCGGGGCGCGTGGCCCTGCCGCCCCTCGCGCGAGACGCGCTGCGGCGCGCACTGAAGGCGCGGGGTCTGCCGGTCATGCGCACTCGCTGGCATCCGGCGACACCGTTGGTCACCGCACTCAATTCAGAGCGTCGCGGGAAACGCCACGCCGGCATCAGTGCAGCGCGGTTGCGGCAGGTGTTAGGTGAGTGTTTTCGGGACACGGCCGAGCGCGTGAGCACCCGCAATCCCCCGCTTGCCGAGAAGCTACTGCATGCCAGTCCCCACTGGCTACGTCATACACATGCCACCCATGCACTAGACGCCGGCGTGGAGCTGGTTATCGTGCGAGACAACCTGCGTCACGCCTCGGTGGCGACCACGTCGACCTATCTCCATGGGGAAGAGGCTAAGCGCGCGCGTCAGGTGGGTGCAGCCTTCCAGCGCCAGCCCCGCCGATCACAACATCGAGACACGTCCCGTGGAACCCGATAACTGGGCAAAACGTCTGAGACAAAAGAGACGGCACGATTGGATGAAATACAGGCCAACATGCAACGGCTTCGATCGGGTCGTTCAACCAATATAGGCGTATGCGTTTGCGCGAGCATCGTGCAACGCGTGGTGCTCGCCGCCGTGTCGCGCGAAGTATTCGGCGAGCCGCCGAAGATCGATTTGGCCACGGACATCCTCACGCGCCCATCCCTCGGGGAACGAGCCACCAAGCAGGGATCGCAGCAGATCTAAGTCTGTTTGAAGGTCGTAGCAAAGCACCGGCTTCGAGGTCGTCGGGATGCTCTCGCCCCAAGCCTGTAGCGCTTGACTCAGTTGATCAAATGGCATCGCACGGCCCTTGAGTCGCCCCAGTTGCGGCAGCACCACGGCCCGAACGAAGTCACTGCAGCGCGTTGCATCGTAGTCCGTGCATTCGCCGTAGAATTCAGCCCCGTTTTCCCCAACGATGGCCAAACTAATGAGTTGAGGCGCCTCGAAGTCCGTGAACTCGGTGTCGACGAAGAAACGATTTTTCCAACTGCTACGGCCGCTGGAAGGTACCGACCAGGTCGGTCCGTTTTGGAAGCGTGTATCCGTCATAGTCGCTCACCCTGGGCATATTCAGCACAGAACACTTGGACTTCCTCCCGTCTCATTACGAGAGCCAAAGCCGCACACATGGCCTGTCCATCGGAAAGCCCCCCGCTCGGTCACTATGCTGAGTCCGAGCGCGACCGATGCGCCTGCCATACCCGCCTTCCGCGGGCGTAGCGCGTCGCGAAACCACTCGGTACGGAAAACTTTCGCCCCGTCACCGTTGTGAACTGCGTCACCGTCAGCAGTGTGCGATCGTCGTCGCTGAGCTCGGTCGCCCCGACTCGGATTTCGCTCAGTGGATCCAAATACCAGTCATCTACCTGACGCGCACGGCGCGTGCTGACCACCGCCGCCCCTCGCAGCACGTTACTACCGTCGAGAAACTGCTTCAGCGATGCCGCTCCCGATGTGAGGTCCGTCCAAATCACGCAGGGAATCCCGCGTGCTCGCTTTTCAGACACCCGTAGAACCAGTAAGTCGCCAGGTGTCCACTGTTCCATAACAGCCCACACAGCTGCACCGGCCATCGCCGACTGTAGCGGTAGACGGTTCCCATCCTGAATCAAAAACATATGCCTTGCAGCTAGAGAAACTGGCCGCGCCCGAGAAAATGGGTCGTAAATGCCGTGGCCAAACGAGCATCATACCGCGACCATCACCGGATGCAAAGGGTATCTGGCAAACGGGACGACGCAGGACATCTGGCCGCGATTGGCGCGACGGTCCGTGCTCGTCGGCTGGAGTTTGGCGTCTCGCAGGAAGCGCTTGCCCTTCTCACCGGAATCGATCGAAGTCACATGGGCCGCATCGAAAGAGGCCAGCGCAATTTGACCATCCTCAACCTCATCCGAATCGCTGACGCTCTGAATATTTCGCCATCGAAGCTTCTGAAAAGCTCTGGTCTCTAAAGCGGTAGTGTTTTGTGTGCAAGGCCAATCTTTGTCACACTAGCGTACATAGTGATTGCGGACTCGTGACTCCGCCAACTCACAGACGAAGAACGCCGCGATGAGCAGCTCTATCACCGTCGGCGCGACATCACCGACTCTACTCGAATAAAGAGCTTGCTTACGTTAACGAGACGCGCATCCACTCGAGTCACGCTCCTAGATGGCCGTAACCCGATATCTAGGGAGTTTCCTAACTTAGGTTCACGGCCACAAGCCGGAAATCTCCACGTCCGACCGGGACTAATTCTGGTTCAGGGCCACCCTTCGCTCGCCCCCTCCCCCCGCGACAGTTGGTTCCGAGTAATGCACGTGTAACAGCCGCCAGCCGTGATCGTCGACATGAATGTATACATGGCTTTCGCGTCCTGTCGAATGAAGCTTGCCCCCGTTCGACCGCCTGACCGCCATGAAATCCCAATCGAATTCCACCACCGCAAAGGTCGTACCGAAGAGATTAATGGTCGGTTCGCCGACGACGGTAAGCGGCTCGGCGCGGCCAGTCCCCGATTCACGCGCGCGTGGAGCATGATGTGAGAGCTTGGAGAATTCCGTGTGGATCACGTTAGATCGTGTCCACGATCGCTGATCATGGGCACGATCTATCCAGATTTGCCTGGCAATCGGATGTATAAGGCTGGACGAGACCCAACAGACAGCGTCAGAGCGTCTGACTCAGTTCGGCCACGAGTCGCCGCTGGTCGGCGCTCGCGTCGAGACCCTCCAATGTCGGCCGTGCAACCAACCAGAGTCATCCGGATCGGGCTGCCCCTGCATGGACGGCTTGACAAGCGGATTCGGCTGAATCAAGATTAACCAATCAGCTAATTAACCAATTGGGAAAATAATTGGAAGCGGACCCTCTCACCGTCACATTTGCCGCGCTGGCTGACCCTACGCGACGAGCCATCCTCGCGAGGCTGGCGCAAGGCGAAGCCACGGTTGGCGATTTGGCAGGCCCTTTCGATTTGAGTGCGCCGGCCATCAGCAAGCACTTGCGCGTGCTCACGAGGGCCGGCCTGATCACTCAAGGGCGCGACCGCCAGTTTCGCCCGTGTCGTATCGAGCCTGGGCCACTCAAGCAGGCCGCCGACTGGACACTACAGTATCGCGCCCTGTGGGAACAACGTCTCGACCAGCTCGACAGTTACTTGCAGCAACTGCAGCGGCATCCTGTCAAGGACTCCAACGTAAACGCTGCGCCGAGAGCCACACCTAAAGTTTCCTCAACCAGAACCAGGAAGACTCGCCCCCATGACTGACAAACTTTCCGCGCCTTTCGTCATCGAGCGCCGCTTCGCTGCGCCGCGTGAACTCGTATACGCCGCGTTGACCGAAGCTGAGCACTTGAGTACGTGGATGAGTCCACCCGGGATGGAAATGTCTCACTGCACAGTGGATGCGCGTGTCGGTGGCGTCTTTCACTACGCGATGAAACCGCGCGGCGTGCCCGACGCTCCCGCTATGTGGGGCAAGTGGACGTTCCGCGAATTGACGCCCCCTACGCGTATTGTTGTCGTCGTGCAGTTTAGTGATGCCGAAGGCGGAGTGACGCGACATCCGATGTCCGCGCAATGGCCGCTTTATACGCTTTCGACGACGACGCTCAGCGAAGTCGAGGGTGGCACATTAATGCACCTTGAGTGGCGCGCGCTCGACGCCGGTGAAGCAGAGGAAGCCACCTTCGACGCGTCGCACGCCAGCATGTCTCAAGGTTGGGGCGGGACAATGGACGCGCTCGACAAGTACCTCATACAGCTGCAAGCCGATCGCTGAGTCGGGGGACAAAAGAGAAGCGCACTTTAGGTGCGCCTCTTCACTTCGTGTAACCACACGCCGGAGCCGGACAGATGAATACTCCGTCGCCCCTGGCCGATTGAGTCGCGCTTTGCCTCGATTTGCGCCAACATTTCGTCGTCAGTGTCCGATACAAGCTCTGAAGCGGTCGCCCTGCCGAATTCGGGCGGATGTCTCTGAAGGGTCGATCACGACCCTTGATGAAGTGACGGCGAAGTAATTTCAGACCTGATCTGACGCTGACGGGGAGCTCAGGTCTTGACTTATGCATCAGATGTTCGCCTTGGGCGGAGTGGCTAGCCTCAGTTTGTCAGCCACGTTCCAGGGCAACAGTTCGTCAACGCGATTGGCGACGTGATCAGCAATGTAGGTCAGGACGTATTCCAGATAGGCGCGCGGGTTGATACCGCTGAGCTTGCATGTCCCAAGCAGACTGTACATTGCGGCGGCCCGCTCGCCTCCGCTGTCGGAGCCGGCAAACAGGAAGTTTTTCCTCCCAAGGCTCACGCAGCGCAGAGCGTTCTCGGCCAGCGCGTTGCTGATCTCGGCTTGCCCGGCCTCGCAGAACAACGTCAGAGCATTCCAGTGATTCAACGAGTACTGGATCGCGCCGGCCAGCTCCGACTTGCGCGACAGCGTTGCGAGCTTGCCCCGAATCCTCGCTTCGAAGGCCTCCAGCAGTGGCTTGCTTTTCTCATGCCGCACGCGCTTTCGTTCATCGGGCGGCTTGCCACGGATGTCGGCTTCGATGCTGTAGAGCTCGCCGATCATTTCGAGCAAGCTCTTGGTTTCGTCCGTCGGCGTGCTAGCGTGGACCTCGTAGTATTTTCTCCGCGCGTGGTCCCAACACGCAGCCTCGCAGATTTTGCCGTTCACGTACAGCTCGTCGAAGCCGCCATATGCATCGGCTTGCAGGATGCCTTCGAATCCAGCGAGATGGGTCTGGGGATGGATGCCTTTGCGATCGGGCGAGTACGCGAACCACACCGCGGCCGGCTCCGTCGAGCCCGAACGGCTGTCGTCGCGCACGTACACCCAGAGTCGTCCGGTCTTCGTTTTCTTGTTGCCCGGCGCAAGCACGGGGATCGGCGTGTCGTCCGCGTGCAGCTTCGTGCCCGCCATCGTGTACCGGCGCAGTGCGTCGGTCAGCGGGCGGCAGAGCGCCTCGCATTGCCCGACCCAGCGGCCCATGCTGGCGCGATCAAGCGTCACACCGTCGCGCGCGGCGATCTCCGACTGGCGGTACAGCGGCGCATGATCTGCGTACTTCGATACCAGGATGTCGGCAAGCAGACTCGGATGGGCGATGCTACGCTCGATCGGCAACCCCGGCATCGACGGCTGCTCGATGTGGCCACAGCTGGGACAGACCATCTTGTGCCGGATCGTGCGAATCACCTTGAACATCGCCGCGACGCGGGCGAGCTGTTCGGAGACGTCCTCGCCGAGGCTCTGCATGGTGCCATCGCACTTGGGGCAGATCGAATCCGGTTTGAGCACGCGGTCTTCACGCGGCAGATGTGGCGGCAGCGGCTCCCGGGCCGACGACTCGCCACCTGTCGCTGGCTTTTCTCGCCGGACCTTCGCATGCTGCACGTCGGCGACGCTGCTCCCGGCGCTCAGATCCTCGAGCCGCAATTCAAGCCTCTCGATCTCTCGGGCGAGCTGCTCCGACTTGCGGCCGAACTGCATTCGCTTGAGCTTGTCGATCAGGAGTTTCAGCCGTGCAATCTCAAGATCGCTCTCGGCAATCTCGCGGCGCAGTTGCTCGATTTCGAGTTCTCTTTCGATTGCCGACGCGCGAGCCTCAGCCAGCATGGCCTTCAATGCAGCGACATCGTCGGGCAGATCGTCGAGATTCGGCATGTGCCGGAGTTTACGAGCCTCCCGAGCGGTTTACAATACCTACAGCATCGACAGAGGTGCCGTACGGCGGGGCTGTCGCCAATCGATGCCTTCGAGAAGCATAGACAGCTGCGCTACCGTGAGCGAGATCTTTCCGCCATCGGCCTGCGGCCAGATGAAGCGGCCGCGTTCCAATCGCTTCGACAGCAGCCACAGCCCGTCGTCGGTGGCCCAAAGCAACTTCACGAGATCGCCTCGACATCCGCGGAAGATGAATACGTGGCCGCCCAGCGGATTCTCCTCGAGCGCCGCCTGCACCTTCGCGGCAAGCCCCTGGAAGCCGCAGCGCATGTCCGTGACGCCCGCCGCAAGCCAGATGCGGGTGCCGGCCGGCAATGTGATCACTTCAGGCATTCCTGCAGGAATGCTTCGGCGCGCTCGACAGACAGCCCGCGAATCCGCACGAGCCGTTTGCCGACTTCCACTTCAATTTCGCACACGGGGATCGGTGCGAGAACACCGCTTATCACCTTCGACGTCGTGTTTTCTGTCGGCTGCGGTGCCGGCAGCATCGACATAGAATCGATCACGTCAACGCTCCGCAACTCCGTGCCTGTCATGGCCGATGGCGCCAGTCGTGGCAGTTCCAGCTTGCCTTCCCGATATTGCTTGCGCCACCCGAACACGACGTTGGCGTTGATGTCGTGCCGCCGCGCGACGATCGACACCGACATGCCTGGCTCCAACGTTTCCCTGATCACTTGCTGCTTGAATTCCCGCGCATATGTGCGATGGGCCGGGCGCGCTGTGTTCGGCATAGCTGACCGTCTCCGTCAATCTAAACGTGACTATCGTGCGTCAACAAAATCAGCATCGGGAAACGGTCGGGTCGAGTCGCTTACCGACGACGCTCAATGTGCGTGTGAGGAAAGGTGCTCCCATCGGTTGGCCATAGAAGTTGCGCATAACATCGTCGAGTCTCCGTTCGTGAACTCTTGGGTGGATAAACGAGACGTTGACAGATGGTAGTCACAGATATGCGATCGCCTCGACCTCGCGATGATCGATCGACACAAGATACAGCTTCAATAGCCGGTCAACTTCAGCACGTGCGGCCGCTTCGACTTGGTTCATTGTGGGTTTTCCTAGCCTGAACGCTTTCCAGTTCGCGCGCGCGACAACGACCGTCGAGCGCGATCCGGAATCATCGTCGCAATACCTATGATGTCGCGCCCCCCATCACCTCCCGCCTGGCCGTGCCAGTTCAGCGAATGCCACGCTCTCATTCGCAAGAGCGTGGCGAATACCAACCGCTCGAACTAGTGACCAGAAAGCGTCGAAAAGTCAATCGCGTGGACCGTTCTAGTAAATGTGATGGTCATAGCGCTCTCCTGAGTCGGAAGGCGCCAGTTTGCCATACGACTCAAGTGCTACGCCGGGGCTCACCTCTTTGTAGTCGCCGGTAATGATCGGTTACGACTGTTCGTCTTTGCCGGCAATCGGTCAACGATGATCGCCACACGAATCCCCTGAACACAACCTGATACGCGCTACGCGCGCCTCAAACCGTGCCGTTCGCGCCGCACAAACCACGGGACTAAAAACAACGACACTACGGCCAAGCCCGAAGCCTCAAATGCTCAATGTTTTATCAGTGGATTTATAGCTTAAATGTTCTAAAGAAAGCGCCACGGTACGCTACGTGACGATAGCATGACGGTTGGACGCACCCCTTGCTTGGAATCCGTTATGAGGCTGTCATTCGACGCGCTCGAGGTGTTGGACGCAATTGACCGGACCGGCACTTTTGCCGAGGCCGCCGAACTTCTGCACCGAGTGCCATCCGCCTTGAGCTACATCGTGCAGAAACTTGAAAGCGATCTCGGCGTCGCACTGTTCGATCGAAGTGGCAGGCGCGCGAAGCTCACACATGCAGGATGCGTCGTTGTCGAGGAAGGCCGTCGGCTCTTGCGTGCCGCAGAGCAGCTCGAACTGAAAGCTCGACGCGTTCAAGAAGGCTGGGAAACGGAGTTGCGAATCTGCGTTGATGAGATCCTCCCATTCGCTGCACTCTGGCCTTACATACGTGCGTTCTACGCGCTCGAAATGGATACGCAGTTGCGCCTGTCGACCGAAGTGCTTGGCGGGACCTGGGACGCATTGATTTCACGTCGCGCAGATCTCGTCGTCGGCGCCGCCGGCGAGCCACCAGTCTTACCGAATATCGTCGCGCACGAGATCGGTACGTTGAGGCACGTCTTCGTCGTCGCACCCAACCACCCTCTCGCCACGTTGCCTGAGCCGCTTTCGATGACTACGGTCATCCAGCATCGTGGTGCAGTTATCAGCGACACGTCGCGCGAATCGCAGCCGCGCTCCGCCGCCATTGACGCCGGCCAACCGTATCTCGCGGTACCAACCCTCGCTGCAAAATTAGCCGCTCAATGCGAGGGGCTCGCGGTCGGGACGTTGCCGGAGTGTGTTGCGGCACGTGCGATCGCGGATGGCAAGCTTGTCGCGCGCGAGGTGACGGGGATGCGTGTCACTACTCAGTGCTATCTCGCATGGCGCAACGACGAGGCCGGGCGTGCGTTGCACTGGTGGGCCGATCAACTCAACCACGCCGACCTGGTCGACCGCTTTACCCACTGATCTCGTCACGCGATCCACCAGGCATCGAGCGTACCGCGAGTGGCCGGCACGGCATACACGGGTTGAGCGAACTTGATCCGCAATTCCTCGAGTTGCGCGACGAACCACCGCTCCCCGCTGACGTCAGCATGCTGCTGCGCGAATGCGAGCGCCTCGACCGCTTCGACGTGTCGCCCGTCGTCGCTCAAGCAACGCGCGTAGCGAGCCAATAGTGGGGTCAATGGTGCGTGGTATCCGGTTGCGCGCAACGCATCGAGCGCGGCACGAAACTGCGGCAACCGCGACGTGCCGGCGTCAGTATCGGCACGAAGATACTCGGCGTAGCAGTCGCAGCAGGCGAGCCAGGTCGAAAATCCTGAACGGGTCGCACACGTACGCAACACGGCAACTCCATCCGCCGCCAAGTCGACTGCCCCCGAGAGCAACGCGACTGGAATCAGCCCTTCGACGAGCACATATCCGGTCACGAGATCGTGCGCGTAATCGCATGCCCTCTCATACGCATGTTGCACAAGCCGCAACGCATCTTCCGTGGATCCCAGACACCAGCGCACACGCGCGAGTGTTGCCTGCGCGACGATGCCCTGCTCGATGTGTATGCCAAGCGTCGTCAAGCGATGCGAGTCATGCTCATAAGCACACAGCATCTGCTCGAGCAATTTACAAGCCGCAGCAGACTCGCCCGCATAATGCAGCGCGACGGCTTCGCTGCGCAGAGCCAGCACCTGCGATGCCGGTTGAGCGAGTTCCCGGGCTCGCTCGCTCAACCGGTTTGCCCACTGCAATGCGATGCGCACGTCGCCGGCCTGTTGGCAGGCGGTCCAGTGCCCCCATAGCGCACGCAGTTCATATTCGATGTCGCATTCAGCAAGCGCAAGCGCATGGACCTCGGACCATGCGTTATGCACAATCTGCGTCGGACCGGATGTGTAGGCAAGCGAGGCCGCATAGGCTGCAAGCAGTCGCATCCGCGTGTCGGCCGATACCGGAACGACTTCTGGATCGAGCGTTGCGTCGAGCGCGACGCGCGCGCGTTCACAACACTCATCCACAAGCGAGAGATCGAATAGACATGGTACCGCCATGGTCGCGAGCTCGATTCCGACGGCCTTGTCTCCTTCTGGCGAAAACGCCCAGTCAAGCGCGGTACGCAAATTGCCGAGTTCATGCCGAAGCGCGTCCAGCGACGTGGCTGCCGATGCATCGCTACCGCGCGAGGCCTGAGTCAACAACGCACGGAAGTACCGTGCATGCGCAAGTGCAGCGGCCTTACGCTCGCCATTGTCCTCAAGCTGTTGCAGCGCGTATGCACGCGTGACGGCGAGGAGCCGATAACGTGTCGTACCATTCATGCTCTCTCTAATCACGAGGGATTTGGACACTAGCCCCCCCAGAGCGTCCAGCGTCATGGTCCGTGTGAGGCCACGGGCATTGACGATGTGGTACAGAGCATCCAACGAAAATCCATCGAGAAACACGCCCAACAAGCGGAGCAGCCCACGTTCCGACTCGTCCAGCAGTCGGTAGCTCCAGTCGAGCATGGCCTTCAGTGTTTGATGGCGCGGCAAAGCCGTCCGGAACCCTCCGGCCAGCAATCGAAAATGGTCATCGAGGTGCGCAGTCAGTACCTCTATCCCGAGTGCGGTCGCACGTGCCGCGGCAAGCTCGATGGCAAGCGGAAGGCCATCGAGTCGGCGGCACAAACTGCCAATCATCCGCAAACTGGACGCATCGAGGGAAAGGTGCGGGTCGCATGCCCGCGCACGCGTGACAAACAACTGAGCTGCCCCGGTCCGCAGGATCGCATCACACTCGTCGTCTTCCGCCGGAACATCAAGCGGCGGGACCGGATGCAGGCGCTCGCCCGGGATGCGCAACGCCTCGCGACTGGTCGCCAGCACGCTTATCCCTGGATTGGCATTGGTAATTGTGCTCGCGATCTGCGCGGCGGCATCGATAAGGTGCTCGCAGTTATCAAGCAGGATAAGCAAACGGCGATTCGTCAGATGAGCAACGATCGCTTCAAGCGACAAGCCGCCGACCGGCGCGGCCATACGCAGGGCACTCGCAAGCGCATCGAGCGCGAAACGCGGATTCGACACCGATGCTAGCGGTACAAACGCAATACCGTCCTCAAACTGCGCGGCAACGCGGGCCGCTGTCTCCTCAGCCGCCCGGGTTTTGCCGATGCCGCCAGCGCCGACAAGGGTGACGACACGTGATCGCTCGAGTTCGGCGAGAATTTCCTCGATCATGCACTGCCGCCCGACAAGCATCGACGGGTCGAACAGGATGCGCGGTTCAGCCGGGCATCGCGAGGTCTGTGCCAATGCACTAGTTTCATCTTCGTCGTGCACGGCGACGAGCCGATAGCCACGCCCCGCAGCCGTCACGATCCGGCCGCGGTCTGCGCCGAGAGCCTTGCGCAACGTGGCAATCTGCACTTGGAGATTGTTTTCCTCAACGACTGTGTGCGCCCACACGCGGCGCATGATTTCGTCCTTCGACACCACCTCGCCCTCGGCCTCAATTAGCAGTTCGAGAACATCGAACGCGCGATTGCCGATGCGAAGCGGTTCGCCGTTCAAGCGAATCTCGCGCTTCTCTAACAAAACGTGAAGGGGTCCGATCCGGATCATGATGAGACGGGTTTCCGAAAGTCGATCTAATTTAACGGGGCGCAATCCGGGAGGCTCATCCTACGCCATTCATCTACCCCGAAGATTTAAATATTCTGTATTCAATGATCGAATTTTTTGAACTGATGCGACGAGTGCCAATGCCTAAATTAAAAGATCTGATGAATCCGTCACCTATTCTTTGTGTCAAGGATAGCCTTCACCCGGTGCGACCGCCAAACTCGCGAGGACCTACATGATGAAGGGCGGTCGCGGCACGGCACCTGCTCGGAGACGCCGAGATTGAACATTGCCTTTCAGAATATTTCAGTTGCCAATCAGGACTTTTATCTCCGGCTTGCCTAACATGGTGTGATGAAGTCGACCAGCCTTCACGGTTCGCGACGCGAGCATCCATGGGAAGCACAAGATGACGGCCCAGCCAGACCACGCGGGCATGACAGCCTCGCCCCTTCGCATCTGCAAGATTTCGACGAACGGTGAAAGTCGGTCCTTCCCGAACATCTTCGCGGCTGCGTCAAACCTGATCTTCGCCGATAGGCTGCACTCGCAGCCCGCGATAGCCACCTTCAGAAGTACGTCGCCACGCGTTCACCTGCAATGGGCAGCGCAATGGCCTCTGTTCGTGGAAATGTCGCCATCGATGCATGGTGACCTTGCCATTGCTGGCACGAGCTACCGCTCATTCGCCGCGCCACGGAGTGTGCGAGGTGCATCTCGATGAGCCGGGTGATCGCGGGTATTCCAATTCCTGATGGCCGGATCGCGCAGTCAGCTGCCGACTTGGTGTTCACCAGCGAGCCGGATATCCTGTACCGACACTCGATGCGAGTATTCGTATTTGCGTCGTTAATCGGCCAGCGCCGAGAGCTCGAATTCGATGCCGAACTGTTATACGTAGCCGCATTGTTCCATGACATTGGGCTGACCGCGAGCTATCACCATTCGACTCGGCGCTTTGAGGTCGATAGTGCCGATGCCGTACGGACGTTCCTCACCGGGCACGGTGCGTCAGCGGACGATATTGCCGATGCGTGGCATGCAGTCGCCTTACACACAACGTTCGGCGTGAACACATACATGCAACCACTCACGGTACTGCTCGCTGCCGGCGTCGAAACCGATTTGCTTGGCCTGCACTTCGACGAGGTGCGTCGCTTCGAGCGAGAGGCAGTGTTAGAAGCATTCCCTCGCGGTGCAGGCTTCAAGGATTTGATCCTCGAGGCGTTCGCGGAAGGGATGTCACAACGACAAGCGATGGCATTCGGCAGCGTCGGTGCCGACGTACTCGAGCGTTGGGATCCAGACTACCGACGCACGAATTTCTGTGGTCTAGTACTCGGTTCGAATTGGAAAGAGTGACCTGCCTCCAGGCAGCCTCGTGCGTGTATCGCGTACGCTCCGGCGTGGACAACGACCAACCGTCGCTTTAACGAGCCGTATCGAAGAAACGCCGGATATTCTCCTACCCCCTCGAGATCTTCAAAAAAACACTATCCTGCGCCGCCTGCTAACCGCCGAATGCAAGGTGTCCCTCAAGGACTAGGTAACCGATCGATGAACCGCTCCAGTTCGGTCGCGATGATCATCGCCGACGCATTCGCCGGAGGCTTTGCGCCCCGCCACAGCGGCTTGTAGATCTCGTCGCCAATTCTGATCAGGCGTCCACTCAGCGCACAGGTACCACGGCCGCGGGCCTTCGCGCTCGTCCAACGCTGCTCGTCATATCTGCAGCGTGTCGGGTCGTGCCACGATACAAGTACCTCCGAGCCGGTCTGACGCTCGACCGCGACGATCGGAGTTGGGCAACATGTGCTGCTGCTCGACGGGATCGACGCCAAGTTACGGCGGCTAGCGCGATCGGTATTTCGACCAATCGATAGCTCCCCGTGGTCTACTTTGGTCGGCGAGATGAGCAGTGTAAGCATCTGCTCCCAGCGATCGGATTCGTTCATGGCGATGAGTCTCGGCAATTGGCGCGAGGTCCGGCACGCATGTGCGCCAGTTCACGTTGCTGTCGTCGCACCCACACGGCCTGGAGCGACGCCGACATACATCATTGGGCGATCTGAAAGCGACGATAGCCTTCGTCGGCGGAATAGTCCATTCTCTTCACTTAAATTTTCTTACGCTCTACTGGGCGACTTGCCTGCACTACTGAATTTAAGGAAATTCAGCATGATTTAAGTACAACTCATGAAACACGCAGATAGACTCCGAGATGCGTTCGCTGGTGTCTCGCTCACATCAAGTCGGCGACCATACGCAAACGTGGAAGCAAGTTGCAGTGCGCCGGTCGGCTATACCAATCCGTTTGATGCGGTGCCATTCCCCCGCATACCCAAGGAGCAACCATGCGCCCTACGCACACCGACGCTGTTCCCTCGACACGGCGCCGAGAAATGCTGCTGGCTGGTGCCACCGTCGTTGCCACGGCCGCGCTACCCGCGGCAGCAGCAACCACCGGCGCGCCGAAACACGCCGCCGCCTCTGCCCATCACGGAGTTCATACGATGAACACGATCACCACGAAGGACGGTACGCAGATCTACTACAAAGACTGGGGTTCGGGCCGCCCGGTCGTCTTCTCTCATGGCTGGCCGCTGTGTGCGGACGCATGGGATCCCCAGATGCTTTTTCTCGTACAACACGGGTATCGCGTAATCGCGCACGACCGTCGAGGCCACGGTCGTTCGGGCCAGCCCTTTCACGGCAACGATATGGATACCTATGCCGACGATCTCGCGGCGGTGATCGATGCGCTCGACTTGCGCGAAATCACACTTGTCGGGCACTCGACGGGTGGCGGTGAAGTCGCTCATTACATCGGCCGGCATGGCACGAAGCGTGTTGCCAAAGCCGTTTTGATCGGTGCCGTGCCGCCAGTGATGGTGAAGTCGGCTTCCAATCCGGGGGGCCTCCCGATGGAGATATTCGACGGAATTCGCAAGAACGTCGCCGAGAACCGCTCACAGTTTTACAAAGATCTTGCGATGCCGTTCTTCGGTTTCAACCGCCCGAACTCAAAGCCGTCGCAGGGTACGATCGACGCGTTCTGGCTGCAGGGAATGATGGGCGGTGTCTACGGCCAATATCTGTGCGTCAAGGAGTTTTCGGAGGTCGACTTCACTGACGATCTCAAGAAGATCGATGTGCCCACCCTGGTGTTGCACGGCGACGACGATCAAATCGTGCCGATCGACGATGCCGGCCGGATGTCGGCGAAGATCGTGAAGAACGCGCAGCTCAAAGTCATCCCGGGTGGGTCGCACGGGATGTGCGTCGTCAACGCGGACCAAATTAATGCCGAGTTGCTTGCCTTTCTGAAGGCGTAACCGCATCGCATCGCGCGCTGGCCGATGGTGGCAGCGCGCGACGCATAGTCTCGACTCCCTCCTGATAGCCTTCGGCACCGATCCCATCTTGCCGACCGCAGCCATTTCGGTCACGGGCGCTACCAGGCGACGTGGATTCGGCCTCCGGCCTGGTGGACGCGATTGCCCCGCCGTTGCGCAACGCAACGACCTCACCACCAATACATTCCCGGGAACTCGGCTCCCGACGGTTCCTTTTCATAGTGGGGGTGCTACCGCCGTCAGTACACCACACCAAACTGGACGCTCACGACGATCGGGGCGCTCGCACCGGCCTGAGCATCATTCCGATCAATGCGCCAACCATCGCGCACGTCATTGCCACGCGGAAATTGTCCGCAAGCGCGAGCGTCGTCGCCTGTACGCGGACCGCTCGATCAAGGAGCACATACGTACCACTGTCTCCAGTTGCGAATGTCGCGCCATGCGTGACGAGCGACGCGGCGCCAACGCGCAGGCGCTCGAGCGTCACCGGATCGGACAATGCCACATGCAGGCCGACGCGATTGGAATGTGTTGCCTCCATGATGCGTTGGACTACAGCGATCGACGTTGTACCAAGCTGCCCACCGAGCAGACGCGTCGTCTGCACGACGGCGCCGAATGTCAGCGCGTGCTCAGCAGTGACGTGCTTTCCGAAGAAAAATATGACCGACGTAAGCGCCATTGTCTGGCCCAGCGCCTGAAGCAACTGAGACGGAATGAAGTCAGGTTCGGCCCATACGGAAGTCAAACGCGATCCAAGCGCGAAAGCAATCGCGACCATCACGAAGCCGATCACGATCAGCCGACGCGAGTCGAACCGTTGCAGCAACAATGCGACACACGGCGCAAACAGGAACTGCGGCATCGCGATCCAGCGCAGCGTATCGCCGATCT
Source organism: Burkholderia lata (assembly GCF_000012945.1). Taxonomy (NCBI): domain Bacteria; kingdom Pseudomonadati; phylum Pseudomonadota; class Betaproteobacteria; order Burkholderiales; family Burkholderiaceae; genus Burkholderia; species Burkholderia lata. Next base: position 1,994,712 of record NC_007510.1, on the reverse strand, counting down.
GCAGCGGCCGGAGTCCATACGTACTCGCAAGAAAGAGCGACGGAATGAAGCTGGTGTTGAGAACGGTAAAGCGCACGAGACCGACGAGCAGCATGAGCAGCAGTACGTTCGGCCGGACCAGGTAACCCAGATTGAGGCCCGCTTGCTTCGAAACGAGTTCGTGGACAAGAAAGGTGGAGATCGTCACGATACTGATGCAAAGTAGCGTAACGATCAGCGGCGACTCCAGCCAAAACAGGCGCTCTCCCTGGTCGAGTGCGATGCACAGACAGGTAAATCCACTTGCACCGAGTAGCATGCCCCGGTAGTCGGCACCAGACGCGAAGCGCTTGATCGGCTCATTGGACAATGACAAAAGCAGGCAGACGATGAACGGGATGGTCATCAGTGCGTTTTGCCAGAATAGCCAGCGCCAGTTCAGGTGCTCGCTATACCAACCTTCGAGGGTAGCTGACAAGTTCAATGACATCTCGAGGTTCATCGCATACGCGGCGATGCCGAATGGAATGAAACGCGACGGCAATGTGCGTACGATGAAGCCAACGGTCAGCGGTACGAACACGCCGGATGCAAGCCCGGCAACGCTCTGGCAGATGATGAGTGAGCCGAATCCCGGACAAAGCGGCAATACGCTCTCGGCGACAAGGAATACAACGGCTCCTGCAAGAAGCACGCGCCGTGTGCCGAGCAAGAACGCGGCTGCGATCGCTAGCGGACCTATGAACATCTGTGACGCAATGAACGCCGTGTTGATCCACGCCCCTTCGTCGAAGCCGATACCGAGTGCCCCGCGTAAATCCGCCAATCCGAGCGATGTGATGCGCGATGTCAGTGTCGATATCACTGCCCCGAACAGCACGGCAGCAATCGCAGCGATCGAACGAAATGGCGGCACGGTGGCGCCTGGAACGGGAGAGGCTTCCGGCGTACCACCGCCGGCGACGAGCATGGTACTCATTGTCGAACAACTCCCGCGCAGGACGTTTGCGCAAGCATACCGCGACGTCCTGAATCCTGCCTGCATGATGGAGAAAACAGATGGTGACGCAGACGCCCCAGGACACTCCATCGGAGCCGCCCGAGCGCGGTCGCCGGTTGCCGATCGTACTGATCGCCATGTTCGCGATTCTGCTCGTGACGGTACTGATTTACGAGTTCGAAGTTCGAGACCTCAGTACCGACGACGCTTATGTGACCGGCCATCTGCATGTGATCTCTCCACGTGTCAGCGGTACCGTCGAGCGTGTTCTGGTGAACGACAATCAATTCGTGCACGCCGGGGATCCGCTCACACTTCTTGATCCGCGAGATTTCGACGTACGCGTCGCATTGCAACGTTCGCGCGTTGCACAAGCGCAGTCCGACGCCGCCCGTGCACGCGCACTCGTCGAACAGGCGGTCGCGACACGAATATCGGCGCAAGCCGATGCCGACAAGGCAGAGCTCGATTACGCAAGAGCAAATGAGTTGACCCGCGAGACGCCGCGGGGGCTTTCCAAGCAGGAATACGATGCAGCTGACGCCGCGCGCAAGTCTGCGCGCGCGAGGATCGTCGCGGCCGACGCGCAACTCCGTAGCACACGGGCCGCAGCGCAGGCGGCAGATGCCGTATCGGGACAGAACGATGCAGAGCTGCGCGACGCGCTGCTTCAGCGCGAGTACACAACAGTCATCGCGCCTTCGGACGGCTATGTTGGCAAGAAGACCGTGGAAACAGGCGAGCACGTCGCGCCCGGCCAGGCACTGCTCACGATCGTCGAACCTCATCCATGGGTCGTCGCAAATTTCCGCGAGACCCAGCTTCGGCATGTTCGCGTGGGCGAGCCGGTACGACTTCACTTCGATGCGCTTCCGGACGTGGAGTTTGTCGGTCACATCGACAGCCAGTCACCGGCAACGGGGTCACAGTTTTCATTATTGCCACCGGACAACGCAACAGGCAATTTCACGAAGGTCACGCAGCGGGTGCCAGTCAAAATCCTGCTGGACGGCCGAGCGGCAATCGAACCTCGCATCCACCCCGGGCTGTCGGTCGTCGTCACGCTGCAACGCGGACGTCATTCGCCATGAAACGTGCATCCGCCCTGATCGCCGCGTACGCGCTGGCCTCTTGCACGATTGTCCCGCGGCCGCTCGTGCCGGTACCAGTCGGACATGATACGTTCCGCCACGCTGGTACACCGCTTGCGCACGAGGCCGCGTTGACCGATTGGCCCGCGCTGTTCGGCGACCCGCAACTCAGTGCACTCGTCGATGCCGCACTCACACACAACAATGACATCCGTGCCGCATCCGCGCGGATCGATCAAGCTCAGGCGCTGCTCGGCATGCACGAGGCCTCGCTGTTGCCGTCAGTTACCGTCGACCCCTCGTTCAGTCGCGCACGTGTCTCTGGCACCGTTGACAACGCACTGCCGAAACGCATGATGCATAACTGGTCGGCCCCGGTGACAGCAAGCTACGAAATCGACCTGTGGGGACGCGTGCGCGGAGATGTCGACATCGAACGCGAGAATGTGCTGCAGGCAATCGCAGATCGAGACGCTGTTCGTCTACGCGTCGCAACGGATGTCGCGAGCGACTACCTGACGCTGCATTATGTTGAACAGGATCTCAACGCACTTACTCGTGTGATCGACCTGAGATACACAGCGCTCGATGTGATCTCCGCACGCGTGCGAGCCGGCGCGGCGAGCGATCTCGATTCTCTACGCGCAGCGGCCGATCTCGACACTGCGCGAGCCGACCTTGCGGACAGCCAGCGGACCCGTGAAAATCTCATCGACGCGCTCGCCATCCTGACCGGCGTATCGCCAACTGCGATCGCAATCGATCCGACCGCGGTGAACCTCCGTGTGCCGGATGTGCCATCCGGCTTGCCGTCCGCGTTGCTCGGCCATCGACCAGATGTATTCGCAGCCGAGCGCCGTGTGGATGCGGCATCGCTCGAGCTTGGCATTGCCCGCAAGGCCTGGCTGCCCACGCTGTCGCTCACCGCACAAGGTGGCTTTGCGAGTCGCGACCTGCGTACATTCCTCGACCGTAACAGTTCGCTGTGGAGCTTCGGCCTGAGCATGGCCGAGACTATCTTCGATGGTGGCAAGCGTGACGCGGCAGTGGCCGCCGCCCAGGCAGGGGTAACCGTTGCAGACGCGAACTATCGCTCAATCGCAATCGGCGCGCTACGCGAGGTACAGGATGCGCTCAACAACATTGCGTCCGAGAAGGAACGGATCGCACGCCTCGATAGCGCGGCACGTACTACCGAGGCCGCAGCACGACTGTCAGTGAGCCGATACGAGCATGGCTACGTCAGTTACCTGGAGGTGATAGACGCCGATCGGGACGCTCTCAATGCGCAGCGCCAGTGGATCCATAGCCGCCAGGCCTACTCGGTCGCGACGGTAAGCCTTGTGCGTGCACTGGGTGGCGGATGGATACCGCCAGTCCCAGCAGACGCACGATGACAGACTCAAAAAATTAAGGAATTTTCAGGATTTTTAATATGTCACGTCACTGCGAACCGGGGCGTGCCGAAAACCGCTTGCCGGGCAGAATCAGCACATTCGTTTGAACTCACGTGCTCACCGGGCCTGGGGAATTTTCCGCAAGAAATCGGTGTACAAAGGTCACGGCCATTGCCCCCTCGCCTACCGCCGACGCGACCCGCTTGACCGACCCCGATCGCACGTCGCCCGCTGCGAACGACCCTGGGACACTTGTCTCCAGAAAATAAGGTCGCCGTTCCAGCGGCCATACCTTCTCGAACGATGGGTGTTCATACAAATCGCTTCCCGTGACCAAATAGCCATCCGGGTTGCGGATGATGCTTGTATCCTTCGCCCATTCCGTGTTCGGCGCACCACCGATACAAACGAACAAGTGGCTTGTCCGAACCACCTCGCTCTCGCCTCGCTCCGATTGGATTTCGATTGCCTCGAGCGTCCCTTCACCGTGGAGCGCCGTCACTTTTGAACCGTAGCGAACCTTGATGTTGTCGGTTTTCTCCAGTCTTTCGATCAAGTACTGCGAGAGTGTTGCCGCGAGCGACGCTCCTCTCACGATCAACGTGACTTCGGTCGCATGCCTTGAGAAGTTCATTGCTGCTTGCCCAGCCGAGTTTCCGCCGCCGACGATGAACACTTCCTTCCCTTCACACATCGGCGCTTCACTTGATCCAGCACCGTAAAACAGGCCTGCATTGAGAAACTTCTGCTCATCGGGAACATTGAGGCTGCGATATTCAATCCCTGTCGCACAAATGTTCGATCTTGCCGTCAGGATCGAACCGTCGGCAAGATCGACGCGGATCTTGCCATCGACGAACGATGCATGAACGCCCTCACGCATCATTAAAAGCTCGACGCCGAACTTGACGGCTTGCTGACGCGCGCGCTCCGTGAGCTCCGCTCCGGGGATGCCCTCCGGGAAACCCATATAGTTCTCGATAAGAGAACTCGTGCCCGCTTGCCCACCAACAGCATTGCGCTCGATCACGACCGCTCTCAGACCTTCAGAGGCTGCATATACGGCCGCTGACAAACCGGCCGGACCCGCGCCATAGATAGAGACGTCATATTCGACGAAGCGTGGTCGAACGACCCAACCCAGCTTCGTCGCAATCTCCGACAGCGTGGGTTGAAATAGGCACGATCCGTCCGGGAAGATGACGGCCGGTAACCGAACGTCTCTCAGCGGTGTGATGCCGAGTTCTCGCATGCAGTCGTTGTCGGAAGTCAACTCGCACCACTCATACTCAACCACACCACGCTTCAGAAAGTCACGAATTGCGTAAGCATCCTTGCTGTGCGGCAGACCGATCACCTTGACGTGCGAGGATTGAGTCATAAGAACCTCCGTTTGTTCGCCAGATCGTGCAACGTTCGCTCGATGCAATCTGAGCATATCGAGCAACGCGGCAGTCTCCTCGGTCGATGAATCGTCATGTCGCTCGGACCACTCCGAGCGACATGACATGATTTGGATCGTTTAATAAGTATTCAGACTCTGCTGCGGAGAGGTCGTGCAAAATGGCACTGCCGGTTCATTCTTGCACAATCTCCCGAACGACCGTATCAACCGTGCAAGAATCCTGCGGAACAATGCCACGCGTCAACGTCGATTGCACGTGGCGTTTCCTATTGTTCGATTCGTGGCCGACGGAAGCATCGAGATGCCCCGCTCGTCTGTTGTCGCGTTGGGGTATGCCAACCAACATCCAAACATGTTCACGGAGTCGACGATGAACACGAAATGTACTCACCTCGGCGAAGCTCGCATCCTGACCACCGAGATAGACTACTGCGAAGAATGCGTCAAATCCGGGGATCGTTGGGTACATCTCCGTTTGTGTCTGACATGCGGACGCGTCGGCTGCTGCGACTCATCTCCGAATCGTCATGCAAGCAAACACTATCTGGAGACCGGCCATCGCCTTGCTCGATCGATCGAACCCGGCGAGCATTGGGTATGGTGCTACGAGGACAAAACTATCGCCGGTGAGATAGACCCTTGAGGTTGGGACACATCATCGATGATCGCCAAGGCCGGCTAATTGCACATCGAGGCAACTCGGTTAGGCACGTGCATTTCGTTGAACCGCTCGCCGTGTTCGGTCTTCGAGTCACTCTTACGTTCTACCAACGTTAGCTGCGCAATCCCTGCGATTCGACGTCTTTCATTCCGCATTGTCGGCGCCAACACACACCTGCTTGCGGACCCCAACCCCATCCGGCGATCGCACGCGGCATCTTTTTTGATCAAGGGTTAACACGGCCCAGCCTCCTTCTTGTCCTCACGGAATTTTCGGCTACAATTTATCGAACGATAACTTATCGACTGATAAATTAAGGAGCGCCCGATGCCTGTTACCAGACTTGCCCACTACTCGATCCGTACACTCGATCTCGAGAAATCGTGCCGGTTCTATGAGCGCGTACTCGGCTTCAGTCGCGGCTACCGTCCTCCATTCGATTTCCCTGGCGTGTGGCTCTACAAGGGGGACGACGAGGCCGACTACGGAACGGTCCACATCGTCGGGGTTGACCCCGATAACCCCGCCGGTCTCGCCGCCTATCTCGGCGACAAGGACGTACCGACCACCGGTACGGGAACCGTTGACCACATTGCGTTCTTGGCCACTGGCGTCGAAGCGCTTTGGGACACGTTACGTGCAGAAAACATCGTCTGGCGCGACCGGACAGTGCCGAGCCTTGGGTTGCATCAGGTGTTCATCGAAGATCCGTCGGGCGTCACCATCGAACTCAATTACCCCGCCGCTGAGGTTGCTCACCTGACTGTGCCGGGTGCTACCGAGCAAGCCGCCGGAACCAACGGAGACTGAAATGAACAACAGTACATCGGCGAACCGGAAGGCCGTCATCGTCGGCGGCTCGCTGGGCGGGCTCTTTGCCGCGAACCTTCTTCTGCGCAATGGTTGGGACGTTGACGTTTTCGAGCGCGTACCTGAAGAGCTGTCCGGCCGCGGTGCCGGCATCGTCACACACCCTGAGTTGTTTGAAGTGATGCTCGCTGCAGGCGTTCGCCTCGACGAGACGATCGGCGTAAAGGTTGAATCACGGATTACGCTTGGTCAGGATGGCACGATCGTCTCCGAACACCGGTTACCCCAGACGCTCACTGCGTGGAGCAAGATGTATCACGTGCTTCGCTCTGCATTGCCGGACCAGCACTACCATTCCGGAGCAGTCGTGACCAGTGTCACCGATGGGTCGGACCGCGCGTCCGTCATGCTTTCGGACGGCTCGGTGGTACATGCTGACCTGGTCATCGCCGCTGACGGGTTCCGCTCGGCAGTGCGCGAAAAATTCCTGCCGGGTACCCCGCTCCAGTACGCTGGATATGTCGCATGGCGTGGCCTTGCCGACGAACTCAGCCTGTCGGACTCCACCCATGCGGCGCTATTCGAAAATTTCGCGTTTGGCCTGCCTCCACGAGAACAAATTCTTGGCTATCCAGTCGCGGGGCATGGCAACAGCACAAAGCCCGGCGAGCGACGCTACAACTTTGTCTGGTACCGACCCGCTAGCGAAGAGGAAGATTTACCCAACCTGCTGACCGACGCCACCGGAAAACTTTGGGAGGGCGGCATTCCCCCAACGTTCATCCGCCGCGAAGTGATCGCCGATGTCGAAGAAGCAGCGCAGGCACTCCTGGCGCCCCAGTTTGCAGAAGTCGTCTCGCGGGCAACCCAGCCGCTGTTCCAGCCGATCTTTGATCTTGAAGTGCCGCAAATGGCATTCGGCCGCATTGCCCTGCTCGGCGATGCCGCGTTTGTGGCACGACCGCATTGTGGAATGGGTGTCGCGAAAGCTGCGGGCGACGCAATGGCGCTCGTCACCGCCCTCGCGACGCGCACCGATACGCTCGATGCCCTGTCCGAATACAGCCAGATACGCACGCAGTTCGGCATCGCTATCGTGCAACATGCGCGCCACCTTGGCGCCTACATGCAGGCACAGCTCAAGAACGACACTGAACGCGAAATGGCTGAACGTTACCGGACACCAGAGGTTGTCATGCGGGAAACCGCCGTTCCACCGCACTTCTGATCGTGAACGGGAGTGCCTGTCGTCGGTCGCTCCCGCCTAGCGTTACAACAGACACAACACGAAGGAGACATCGTGGATCACCCAATTTCGGCCACCGAAGGCGTTGCCCTGAACACAGAGGCGTCCGCTACGGTAACGCAGCATCCGTTGCTGAGCGACGTGCGCTTTCGTGACCTGGTCAAACGGCGCCGCACTTTTGCCTGGTCGATGACGATCGCGATGCTCGCGATCTATTTCGCGTTCATCCTTACTCTCGCGTTCTTCCCGCAGTTGCTCGGACAACAGATCGTTCAAGGCCAACCGACTACGTGGGGTATCCCCGTCGGTTTCGGCATGTTCGCCCTGACATTTGCACTGGTCGCTGTATACGTGTACCGGGCCAATTCCGTCTATGACGCGATCGTCGCGTCGATCCGTCAAGGGGACGATCAATGAAGCGTGTACTACTCGCGTCGCTCATCGCGATCGAAGCATTGCCAGCAGTCGCGGCCCAACCTGGATCGCTCACGCACGGCCATAATCCGGTCGCAATCGGCATGTTCTTGTTGTTTGTGGCATCGACACTCCTGATCACCCGCTGGGCGGCCCGCAAAAACCACAGCGTCGCTGATCACTATGCCGCCGGAGGCAAGATTACTGCGTTCCAGAACGGATGGGCGATTGCCGGTGACTACATGTCGGCGGCATCTCTGCTCGGCATCTCGGCGCTCGTGTTCACAAGCGGTTACGATGGGCTGATCTATTCCATCGGATTTCTCGCGAGCTGGCCCATCATCCTGTTCCTGATCGCCGAGCCGTTGCGCAACCTCGGCAAATACACACTGGCAGACGTGGTGTCCTACCGGCTCCAGCAACGGCCAATCCGGGCCTTTGCGGCTTCGAGCTCGATCGTCATCGTGCTGCTGTATCTCGTGTCGCAGATGGTTGGCGCGGGCAAGCTGGTCGAATTGCTGTTCGGCCTGAATTACACCATTGCGGTACTGATCGTCGGCCTGCTGATGGTCGTCTACGTATTCTTCGGCGGAATGCTGGCAACGACGTGGATTCAGATCGTCAAGGCCGTCCTGCTACTCGCCGGCGCAGCATTCATGGCACTCATGGTGCTGAGTCATTTCGGCTTCAGCCTGAACGCCCTTTTCACGCAGGCGGTTCTCGTGCATTCGAAGCACGATGCCATCATGCGCCCAGGCGGGCTTGTCTCGGATCCGGTTTCCGCTGTATCGCTCGGCCTCGCGCTGATCTTCGGCACGGCCGGGCTGCCCCATATCCTGATGCGATTCTTCACGGTCGGCAACGTCAAGGCTGCGCGCAAGAGCATTCTTTACGCCACGGGTATCGTCGGCGTCGGCTACGCATTGATCATCATCATTGGCTTCGGGACAATCGCACTCGTTGCGTCAAATCCGGAGTATCACAATTCGTCAGGTTCCGTGATCGGCGGCGTGAACATGGTAGCGATCCATCTCGCGCACGCGGTGGGGGGAAACGTGTTCCTCGGATTCATCTGCGCAGTCGCATTCTCGACCATTCTTGCAGTGGTAGCCGGCCTGACCCTGGCTGGATCGTCCGCGATCTCGCATGACCTGTACGCGAATGTCCTGCGCCGTGGCAATGCGTCTGATCGCGATGAAATGCGCGTGGCCCGTATAACCACGCTCGTCCTGGGCGTCCTGGCAGTGCTCCTCGGTATCGCCTTCGAGAAGCAAAACATCGCCTTCATTGTCAGTCTTACGTTTTCGATTGCGGCCAGCTCAAACTTCCCGGTCCTACTGCTCTCGATCTATTGGCGCGGCCTGACCACGCGCGGCGCTGTCATCGGTGGCATGCTCGGTCTCATCACCGCCGTTGTGCTGACCGTATTGAGTCCGACAGTATGGGTACAGGTTCTTGGCCACGCGCATGCTCTCTACCCGTACGAATACCCCGCACTCTTTTCGATGGCTGTCGCGTTCGCCGGCATTGTCGTGATTTCCGTTGCGGACAACTCGGCCCGGGCCCGACAGGAGCGCGCACGATTTGACACGCAGCTCGTCGAGTGCGAATTGGGGGGGACGCGGCACGGTTGATTTCCGATCAAATCCCCACACCGCCCGAGCAAAACCAGATCGATAGTGGCATCATTCGATCTCCGATCTGACAACACCGTGGGACGTTGCAATACGGCATACGCGTTGGTGGCTGACTCACCCGCCAACGCGCTCTCAGCCGCGGCAAACGCACGCCGGCGGGAAAGACCGACATTCAATCCGTGGTACTTCACACCTGCCGCGCACGGGAGTAAGCGAAGATGAAAGTAGTCGTTGCGGGTGGTTCGATCGCCGGTCTCTCAGCCGCTCTGACTCTTGATTGCATCGGGCACGATGTAGAGATCTATGAGCGCTCGCCTACTCCGTTGCGAGGACAAGGCGGTGGCGTAGCCGTCCTTAGGCGCATGATGGCATTTCTCGAACAGCATGGACATCATTGCCGCGCCATGATCAGCGTGCCAACACGACGCAGACAATGGATCGACCGTGACGGCGTTGTCACGCGAGACGAGCCGGAGATGCTGCCGTTCTCGTCATGGGATGCGGTCTACCGCTCACTCTGCAGCACGTTGCCTCACGGGCAGATCCATTATGGCCATGCCGTCACTGGCTTCGAGCAAGATGCCGATGGCGTCAACATTCATATCGACGGTCGACAGGTTCGTGCTGACGTCCTCATTGCGGCGGATGGAATGGGATCGGCCCTGCGTGCCCACATCTTTCCCGATTATGTGCCGTCGTTCGCCGGCTACATCGCCTGGCGTGGCATTGTCGACGAGGCTGATTTCGACGCCGCAGCGATCGCGACGCTGGTCGAGAACATGACACTCCACAAGGCACCGGGTGAGCTGTTCATGGCGTTTCTGATCCCTGCACTTGACGGCTCGCTCGAACCGGGCGCGCGGCGCTTTAACTGGCTCTGGTATCGCAACGAAACGAACCCGGATGCGTTGCGTCGTCATTTGACCGATCAGACGGGAACGATCCATCATGGGTCGATTCACCCCGGTCAGCTTTCGAACGACTCGGTTGCGAGTCTAAGGCAACTCGCGAGCGAACGGCTGCCTGCCGTCTTCTCTCAGTTGGTCCTCGCCACGCGGGCACCGTTCGTCCAGGCAATCTTTGACGCACTGAGCCCGCACTTTGCCCACGGTCGCGTGGCATTGGTCGGAGACGCGGCATGTACCGTGCGGCCACACACGGCATCCGGCACATCAAAGGCGGCGCGCGACGCCGTTTCGCTCGCTGAATCGCTGCCCGCGGACGCAACCGACGTCGTTGCACGACTTGCTCGATGGTCAATCGAGCGCCGCGCCGACGTAACTTCATTGCTTCGGAAGGGCCCCGAGTTGGCCACGGCATTCGGACTCGGCCACCCGATTTGACTCGACAAAAATCGATGACGATCGCGTTGAATGCGGCATGTACCGCTTGCATGAATACCGGCGTGACCAAGACCCCTTGCCGGGGTGCGACAGACATACCGGAAAGTCACGTCGCCATTGGCTCGTTCTTAAATTCCGCTACGGCGTAGTGCTTAAGTGGGTTCACAACGTTTCAGCCAGCCTTAAGGACATTGTGGCCACACACTCCTAGACTGCTTGTATGATCCGGCGTGCAAATGGCGCGACCGGTCGCGAATCGATCTGCCTGGAGCACGCGTGAAGCACAAACGACTCTGGCTTGGCCTTGCAGGGATCGCACTCGTCGGCTTGGCGATCGCGATCGGCATCATGTATGAGCAAGCGATCGAACCAGTCGAGCCGCGCGCAGTATTCGACCCGCAACTCGTCCGTGCCGGCGCACGGATCATCGCGCTCGGCGACTGCATCGTTTGCCATACCGCAAAAGGCGGCAAGCCGTTTTCAGGCGGATTGCCGCTTGCGACTCCGTTCGGCACGATCTATGCGACAAACATCACGCCAGACCCCGACACCGGAATCGGCCGTTGGTCGCAAGAAGCATTCGCCCGCGCGCTACGACGCGGGATCGCGCGTGACGGCCATCAACTCTATCCGGCATTTCCGTATATCCATTTCACGCGCATGTCCGACCAGGATATCGCGGCCGCCTACGCGTACCTGATGACGCGTGAACCCGTTCACGCTTCAGCCCCCGTGAACGACTTGATCTTTCCGCTCAACTTTCGGCCACCCGTCGCGTTCTGGAACATCCTCTATCTGCGCGAGGGCGAGTCTCGGCCAGACTCGGCTCAGTCGGCCGAGTGGAATCGGGGCAAGCAACTTGTCGATGGCCTTGGGCACTGCGCATCCTGCCATTCTCCACTCAACGCGATCGGCGGTGAACAGGCCGGAAAGACGTTCGACGGCGGCATTGTCGACGGCTGGGAAGCGCCACCGCTCAATATGCTAGGCAGCGCCACGCGACCATGGGCACGAGGACAGCTCGTTGCCTATCTGCGCACCGGCCGTGCAAGTGAACATGGCGCGGCCGCCGGACCAATGCTGCCAGTCACGCGCGATCTCGCGACAGTGCCGGTCGAAGACGTCGAAGCAATCGCCTCTTACATTCTGTCGATCCAGAAACCAGTAACTGTTCAACCTGTGGCTAGCACCATCGCAAGCAAGGTGGCGACAGTGAGCGAGCAACGCGGCGCCTTACTGTTCCAGGCGTCTTGCGCGCAATGTCATGGCCAGGGGTCGCCAATGCAGGAAATCGGCGAGCGCCCGACGCTGGCCTTCAGTACATCCGTCAACGCGACCACGCCGCGCAATGCGATTCAGATGATCCTCAACGGAATCACGTGGCATGGCGAGGATACCCTCAACTACATGCCGTCGTTCATCGAACAATACGACGATCGTCAGATCGCGGATCTGGTGGCTTACATCCGTGGTGCGTATTCGGATCGCCCCGCATGGACCGGGATCGAAGCCATGGCCGCGAAACTCAGGAAGGAGGACGGAGCGCGATGATCGCCATCACCGTGAACAGTGTCCAGCACACACTCGACATCGATCCCACGACTCCACTCCTGTATGTGCTGCGCAACGACCTGCATCTGCACGGAGCAAAGTTCGGGTGTGGTCTCGGACAATGTGGCGCATGTACCGTGATTGTCGACGACAAGCCGATGTTTTCCTGCCTGATTCCGATCGCCGCCATCGGGCAACGCCACGTCAGGACCATTGAAAGTCTCGGCACGTTGGAGCGGCCTGGGCCGCTCCAACGTGCCTTCATCGATCATCAGGCCGCACAATGCGGCTATTGCATCGCCGGAATGATCATGCGTGCGCAGGCGTTGCTCGAACGGAACCCCCACCCGACGGAAAGCGAGTTGCGCGCACACATGGAGCCGAACCTGTGCCGTTGCGGAACCCACATGCGTATCCTGGCGGCCGTGCGTCAGGTCGCGGGCTTACAGCAACCGGAAAACGCTTCCGAACCCGTGACGGTCAGCAAGGCCCTCTGATGAACGACCTCGAGAACCAACACGACGACATAGACGAAGGTCGCCGGAATTTCATCGTCTCAAGTGCGCTCTTCGTCGCATTCAGCCTTGCTCCGGCCTCTCGCGCGGTCGCGCAGGCCGTGATTGCCGACGAAGGCGCCGCCGTCCACGTTTCGAAGGCTACCGAGACGCTTGCAGGCAGCCTGAAAACCAACCCGCTGCTGGATGCATGGATCAAGATTACGCCGGAAGGCAAAGTTACCGTGTTTACAGGCAAGGTCGAGCTCGGCACCGGCGTGCGCACTGCTCTACTACAGATCGCCGCCGAAGAACTGGACATGCGCCCGTCGCTGATCACTTTCCTCACCGCCGATACCGGTGCGTCCCCCGACGAAGGATTGACGGCAGGCAGCCACACGATCGCCGACAGCGGTAGCGCATTGCTGAACGCCGCCGCTCAAGTGCGCGCACTACTGATCGATGGCGCCGCGAAACATCTCGGTGTCGATCCTCACGCACTAACGACCAGCGACGGTTCGATCAAGGCCCCCGACGGGCGCACGATGAGCTACGGCAACGCGGTACGGCTCGTCAATCTTCATCGCGCAGCCACGCCAGCGTCGCCGCTCAGGGATCCCGCAACGTTCAAGGTAATCGGTGAATCGCTGCCTCGGGTCGACATTCCAAACAAGGTCACGGGCGGTGTCAGCTACGTACAGGACATAGAGTTACCCGGCATGCTGCACGCACGTGTCGTGATGCCGCCCGTCTATGACTCGAAGTTGCAGTCTTTCGACGAAGACGCAATTCTGAAGATGCCCGGGATCGTACGAATCGTACGCAACGGCAGCATGCTCGCAGTCGTCGCGCGCGGAGAATGGCAGGCCGTCACCGCCCAGCGTGCGCTTGCGAACGGTTGTCGCTGGTCGACCGGCCGATCGCTGCCGGATCGCAACACGGTTCATGAAGAACTGAAGCGCATCTCGACACAACGCATTGAAATCGCCAATACGCACACAGCGACCGCGCCGGCCACTAAAACGCTGACTGCAACCTTCCTGAAGAACTACCTTTTGCACGGCTCGATAGGACCGTCCTGCTCAGTCGCTCACCTGGAGAACGGTGTCCTGACCGTCTGGACACACTCGCAGGGTGTTTATCCGCTGCGCGACGGGCTCGCCGAAATGCTGTCGATGCCTAAACAAAGCATCCGCTGCGTTCATGTAGAGGGTTCGGGTTGCTATGGACACAATGGGGCGGACGACGCCGCCGCACACGCAGCGCTCATCGCGGTCGCGATGCCGGATCAGCCGGTCAGGGTTCAATGGATGCGTGAGCAGGAGCACGCGTGGGATCACTTCACACCCGCCATGGTCACCGAAATCAGTGCGTCTCTCGACGCAAGCGGGCATATCGTGGACTGGAAGTACGCCCTGTGGAGCAGCTCGCATAACGAACGGATCGTCAACGCCGGCCGACTGCTGCCGGCGCGAATGCTGGAGCCACCGTTTGTGTCTGCACCATCGACACCGATGCTGCAGCCGGAGGGCGGCGGCGATCGCAACGCGATCCCGCTTTACGCCTTTCCAAACATGCATGTCGTCAACAACTTCTCGCCGACGATGCCACTGCAGACGTCGGCGATGCGATCGCTTGGCGCACACATGAACGTGCTGTCAATCGAAAGCTTCATGGACGAACTTGCACACACGGCGGGCGTCGATCCCGTCGAATTCCGCTTACGCCACATGCAGGATCCACGCGCGCGCCAAGTGATTGAACTCGCTGCGACACGCTTCGGCTGGCCTCGACCACCACGAGCTCGTAATCGAGGCGTCGGTTTCGCCTTTGGGAAGTATAAGAATCTGATGGCCTATGTCGCGATAGCGGTCGAAATCACGATCGTTCCGGAAACGGGCCAGGTGATCCTCGAGCGCGCTGAAGCAGCAGTTGACGCGGGACAGATCGTCACGCCGGATGGCATCCGCAATCAGATCGAAGGCGGCATCATCCAGGCGGCAAGCTGGACGTTGTACGAGGAACTGAAGTACGACACGCAGCGGGTTCGCAGCTTCGACTGGAGTAGTTACCCGATCCTGCGCTTTTCGGCGGCACCGCGCAGCTTGAACGTTCACCTGATCAACCGCCCGGGTGCGCCATTCCTCGGCGCGGCAGAGGCATCGATGGGCCCGACCGCCGGTGCGCTTGCAAATGCGATCTTCGATGCGACCGGCCAGCGCCTGCGCGAAATGCCGTTCGCTGGAGAACGGCTCAGAAGGCGTATCGACGCGTAGGCGCGCACGGGTGCTGCCGACTATCAGGGTGGAGAATCGCGACTGATGGATACACTTCTTTCGATGCGCATATTCACACGCATCGTCGAAACAGGCAGCTTAACGCGCGCGTCGGACACAACTGGTCTCACGACGCCGCGTGTATCCGCGATGCTGCGCACACTCGAACAACATCTCGGCTGCCGATTGTTGAACCGCACAACCCGCCGGCTATCGCTGACAGAGGACGGGCAGTCGTACTACGAACGCTGCATCGCCGTACTGCGTGAGATCGATGACATGGAGGCGTCGGTTTCCCGTGCACGCAGCGCTCCACGTGGTCGCTTGAAGGTAAACCTGCCCCCGGCAATGGCCAAGCAGATACTCGTACCCGCACTGCCCGCCTTTCTCGCCTCGAACCCGGACATCACGATCGAACTCGGTGCGACGGATCGCCATATCGACGTCGTAGGGGAAGGCGTCGACTGCGTCGTCCGGATTGGCGCACTCGACGACTCCGGATTGATTGCCAAACGGATCGGCGACCTCACGACCTGTACCTGTGCAGCACCGTCGTACATCGAGCGATACGGAGTGCCCGAGACCGTCGGCGACCTTACGCGACATATCGCAGTCAACCATGTATCACCTGATACGGGTCGCCCCCGGATCTGGGATTTTGTCATTGATGGGGAAGCGCGTATCGCACAGATGTGCGCCTCCGTCGCGGTCAACGATGCCGATACGTATATCGCATGCGGCGTGGCCGGCATCGGATTGATCAAAACCTCGCTGTACCTGGTCACGCCGTATCTGGCGTCCGGCGAATTGCGCGAAGTGCTGACAGACGTCAACTCACCGCCGCGGCCAATCTCCGTGGTGTATCCGCCCAATCGCCACATACCAGCCAAGCTGAAGATCTTCGTTGACTGGCTCTCCGATCTATACGCACAGGTTCCGACGTTGCAAGGCAAGCGAAACTGAGTGGACAGGTCTTGCGCATCACACCGAGCGCTCTGATCAACAAACACACGCCAGCGTGCGGCAGGTGCCTGCGCTGCACGATTCATATCGTTGGGAGCACCGAAACCGTCCAGTTTCCTGCCCGAGTGTGACGTGAGAACAGGCATCTCATGCGCCTGCTGGTCGTCCTTCACTCCGTCAGCATTCAGTTCGAGCGGGCGAATGCTCCGACCCTTTTCCATGAAACGCAACGCTGGGTTGCGTTTCGCTGGCATTCCGATGTTATCGATCGATCAATAAGATTGTCGGCAACACGGTGGACGGCACAACGTTCACCACGATGCTACGCAAATGCAACACCAGCCGGGCCCGATAAACGCCTGGCTCCCCTCGCTCAAGGAGTCGATCATGTCAGAAACTTCACCGTCGCTCGAGGCTCGCGATCGTGCTACGAAGCTCACGCAAGGGCTCATTGCGTTATTCGCGTTCAGTTGCGGTGCGATTGTCGCGAACCTGTACTACGCGCAGCCCATCACCGAACTGATCGCACCCAGCCTGCACATGTCCAGCGACACGGCGAGTTTCATTGTGTCGCTGACGCAGATCGGCTACGCATTCGGCCTGTTCTTCATCGTGCCGCTTGGCGACCTGCTGGAGAACCGGAAGCTGATGATCACAACAGCCCTTGTTTCGATTGCGAGCCTTTCAGCGGCGGCGATCGCCCACACGCCAGGCCTGTTTCTCATGATCTCGCTACTGGTCGGCTTTAGTTCGGTGGCGGTACAGATACTGATTCCGCTCGCCGCGCACTTGGCGCCGGATCATTCGCGTGGCCGTGTCGTCGGTACCATCATGAGCGGGTTGCTGCTCGGCATTCTGCTCGCCCGCCCGCTTTCGAGCGTAGTGGCCGATGCGTTTGGCTGGCGCTTTGTATTCGCAGCGGCTGCCGTGCTGATGACGCTCGTCACGGCTTTGCTTGCGCTGACGATTCCATCGCGCCGGCCTGATCATCGTTCGACATACTTCGAGCTGATCGGCTCGCTGCTGCATCTGGTTCGCACAATGCCCGTGCTGCGTCATCGTGCGCTCTACCAGGGTCTGATGTTCGCATCGTTCAGCCTGTTTTGGACCGCGGTCCCGGTCGAGCTCACGCGTCACTATGGGCTGTCGCAATCGGCAATTGGGCTGTTCGCGCTCGTCGGTGCGATTGGAGCGACTTCGGCACCGGTTGCGGGTCGCCTAGCGGATGCAGGCCATACCGTGCGCGCAACGCTGATTGCGCTGATCGCCGGCACGCTGTCGTACGCAGTGGGCCTATTCCACGGTACCGGCCTGTATGGTCTCGTCGTCACGGGTATCGTGCTCGATTTCGCGGTCCAGATGAACATGGTGCTAGGTCAACGTGAAATTTATGCACTGCATGCGGCAAGCCGTAATCGCCTGAACGCGCTTTACATGACCAGCATCTTCGTTGGCGGCGCAGCCGGTTCGGCACTCGCAAGCCCACTATACGAACACGGCGGCTGGCCGCTCGTCGCGGCGGTGGCCGCGGCCTTCCCGATTGCCGCACTTGCGCACTACCTTGCGATCGGCCGCCCGCATGCACAGCGTCACGCACAGACCTGAACCCGGGCCGGCACCGGTTTAACGCGAACTCGGCTCCCGCTTGTCGCGCCCGCGAGATCCATGCCGGCACGCTTCCCATAAACCTTCCGCAGGGTTGACGGCTCCCGCCGTTCACCGCCGCAACCGACACTGGCGGTATGGCCCTGCTCGTTCGAAAGGAATACCACCATGTCCTCCCTGCTCAGCAACTTCGATCTGAACGGTCTTATCCTGCCGAATCGCGTCGTGATGGGGCCAATGACCCGGTCCCGCGCACCGTATCGCGGCCAGCCAACCGAACTCATGGCCGAATACTACGCACAGCGCGCGTCAGCCGGGCTTATCGTGTCCGAAGCGACCAACGTAAGCCCGGTCTCCGCATCGTTCGAACTCACGCCGGGCCTCATTACCGATGAACAGGTAGCCGGCTGGAAAAAAGTCACCGAGGCCGTCCATGCGAAAGGCGGACGCATCTTCGCGCAGCTCTGGCACGGCGGACGTGTCAGTTCGCTGACGCTACTCGGCGGGCAAGCGCCATTGTCGCCATCCGGCGTGAACGACGATCTCGAACAGTTGCAGGTGTGGGCCCAATTGCAAAACGGGTATTACACGAAGATCCATGCGACACCGTCACGCGCGATGACGACTGACGAAGTGGTCAAGACGATCGATGAATTCCGGCAGTCCGCTGCTCACGCGAGGTCGGCCGGTTTTGATGGTGTCGAGATCCACGCGGCTAACGGCTACCTGCCGCATCAGTTCCTGTCGTCGACGCTGAACCGCCGTGACGACCGCTACGGTGGCACGCTGGCGAACCGCGTGCGCTTTCTCGAGGAGATCATCGCCGCGGTGGGTGGCGAGATTCCGTTGAGCCGTGTCGGTGTGCGCATCTCGCCATACGCGAAATA
Organism: Burkholderia lata; assembly: GCF_000012945.1. Taxonomy (NCBI): domain Bacteria; kingdom Pseudomonadati; phylum Pseudomonadota; class Betaproteobacteria; order Burkholderiales; family Burkholderiaceae; genus Burkholderia; species Burkholderia lata. Next base: position 1,975,953 of record NC_007510.1, on the reverse strand, counting down.
CAACAATGTGCGCGATACGGACCCGGACGCGACATATGCCTATGTCGGCCGCATGCTCGACGAAGCCGGTGTCGCGTATGTGCATGCTGCGGATACCAATGGCTGGAGCGGTGAACCCGACCTGCCACGTATCATCGAGATCGTGCGCAAGAGCTTCGGAGGGGCATTAATCGTAAACGGCGGCATTTCGCCAGATGTCGCAACCAAATTGATCATGTCAGGCGACGCCGATCTTGTCGCGTTCGCACGTGCATACATCGCCAATCCGGATCTGGTCGAACGCATCGCGAACAAGGCTCCGCTCGCCGCACCGCAGGCGGTGGGCTGGTATGGCGGCGATCGGACCGGTTACGTCGACTATGGGCGTCACGACGCAACGGGACACACCACCGGCGAGTGACGGCTACGCGCCTGTCGTACAAGGCGATATCGTGAAACGGACGAGGAGATGGCTCGACGACACAACGCCGAGCCAACCGCAGATTGAAAACAGCAGAGCAGTACGCCGAATACCCGTCCGCTCCGCAAACGCGTGGGAAGGCGTATACACGTGTTTGGGCACCAGTCCGGCTCCCGCCGAGCACCAACCTGTCCTTTCTCGCAGGTGGAAATTCCTAGTCGCTCATTCGAGTACGGTCCACACTCTACGTACCGCCGCATGTTGGCACCAAGTGGCGCGACCTTAATTCCGATTCGAGAAAAGTCTTCTCATGAATCGGTCGCCGCCCCTATTTTTCATGGTGACGGAGTGTGGTTCCCGGGCCATTCGCGTCGGCATGAGATTCGAGTCCCTGCACGATCGGCGGCCTGAGTTGCGCCTGAACGAACGGGATCGCGTGCTCTCCCAGTACGATACCAAGTAGTCCCACGAGCGCGATCAGCGGCGGCGCCGGCGATTGCACACGCACCAGGGAATAAAGTAGGCCGACGACGAAGCCAGCAGCCAACGATATCAAATAAGGCATGGTCCGCTCCGTTCATGGAGTCGTGCTCGGCGTGCGACGTCCGGCTGGATGCCAGATGAACGCGGCAATTTGAAAGGAGATTAGTGAAAACCGATCTTAAAGTCCTTGTCGCGAACTGAATTTTCCTGAAATCGATGACAATCTGTCACGAGCGCGGCACCTATCGTTTCTTGCTATTTTTCGACCGATAGGTTAAGAATGCCCGCTATCAGGAGCCCATGAATGAGCGAACGCAAGCGCAGCACGACGCCCCGCAGCCGCGGGACGAACGTCCCCGATGATGCCGTCACGCCAGGTCGGCGACTCACGCCGGAGGCGCGCGAGCGACAAATCATTGAGAAAGCGATCGAGCATTTCGCGACACACGGCTTTTCCGGCAGCACGCGCGAACTCGCGCGGCAGATTGGCGTTACGCAACCCTTGCTCTACCGTTACTTTCCGAGCAAGGAAGCCCTGATCGATCGGGTGTACGACGAAATCTATACCTGGAACCCTGAGTGGGAAAAGCTGATTGCCGATCGCACGATCCCGCTTCAGGCGCGCCTCGTCACCTTCTACAGCTCCTATTCACAAACCATTCTGCGGCGCGAGTGGATCAGGACGTTCATTTTCGCCGGGCTTAGCCGCGAAGGCTTCAATACTCGCTACCTGTCGCGGCTCCGCGAGCGCGTGTTCCTGCCCGTGTTGCGCGAGTTGCGGGACGCTTTCGACATCGCAACACCGACGACGGCAGCCCAGATCGACGCGGAGATCGAGCTGATCTGGAGCTTGCACGCGAGCATCTTCTACTTGGGCGTCAGGAAGTGGGTGTATGGCTTGCCCATCCCTGACGACCTCGATGCCGTGATCGAACGGCAGATCATCGCTTTCCTGCACGGCACGCCAATAGCGCTAAAGCAACTCACCGGCAGCGTGACGCGCGCACGCGGCAAGCAGCGCTGAAGCGCAAGCGCTTTGCGCTACATCGCATCAAGGCGCTACGACTGACGGTTGCTACCTTCTCGAATGGACACCGCAGTATGCCGCGCACTGGTCAGAATCGATGCGCGAGGCCGATCGCATCCACGAACTGCTGTCGTGACGCCGATGGTGTCATCCCATTGATCGATGCCACGGCTGATTGCCCAAGCGAGTCGACACCAGATGCACGCTGATAGACCGCGATCATATAGACATCCGTGCGTTTCGACAGCGCGTAGTGCACGCCAGCATTGATCTGGTTGTAATGCGCCCCAATCGCATCGGGACCACGCGTAAGCGTGTACGAATATGATGCCCCGAGCGATACGGCAGGGGCAATTCGATAGGCCCCATTGACTTCGATCGTATTGAATGTTGCGCTACCGACGTAGCCTTGCGGATTGGGGCCAGCGTCTGAACCTAGTCCGACAAAGCGCGTGTTCGTATACGCTGCCCCAAGCGTCGCCCTGCCTAGCGTATAGCTTGCTCCAGCACCAATCGTTTGTTCACGGCTAGCGGATGCATATCCAGCCATAACGGGATTCTTCTGCGGCGTCGTCTCCGAGCCGAACGAGCCGATGTTATTTACCAAATTGCCGCCCCCGTTGGGTTGGTTGCCCCACATGGACACGTTCGGGTCGTACGCGCTCAGATATCCGACGCCAATGCGCAGCGCGCCGCCCACGTAGCCCGCACCCGCCGCAATGACCTGATTTCGCGCCATTTGACCCGCGACTCCGCCAAAGCCATACATTGCACTGGCTGACCATCCATGCCAGACAGGCGACGAAATCTTTACTGAATTGTTCTGTCGCACCGTTAAGCCGAGATTGTCGATATCGTCCGGATGCGCGGTGATGAAACCGCCCCACTGCGTAACAGTCGTTAGTGGGGAAAGGAAATCCACCACGGGTGAATATTGTCTCCCGAGCGTCAAACTGCCCAGGCTATCGTTCGATAGACCCACGAACGCCTGCCGGCCGAACAGTGCGCCACCCTGCCCGAGAAAGCCGTTCGCCACGCTGAAGCCGTTCTCGAGAGTGAATATCGTAGACGTGCCGCCGCCGAGGTCTTCCCTACCTCGAATACCGAACCGACTACCGACATAAGCCGAAGTGGTTGCATCCTGCAGCGAGACCTGACGGGCACCGTGCAATGTGCCACCGACCTTGTTCACCTGCGCATTGCTCACGAACACCACGTCTGGGTCAACGATGCCGTACAGCATTACGCTACTTTGTGCGCAGACACCGAACGCCCATCCGAGCGGCAACATAGCCACCACGACTTTTGCACTTCGCAGGATCGTCATACCCACTCCAATAATTAGTAATACGTATTAATTTTCGAACTACAACTGAAAGGGTCGACCGATGAACGAGAATCCGGTTGTACTCATACCCCGCGATTCACATGAACGCTGGTCGCTTATCCACCATCAATTTATCGACCGATAAATTATAAGATGACGAAGCGCGCCAAGAGAGGCATTTTCTTGTCGGTGTTTACCCGTTTGGGTGTGAGGTGCCCACGGAACGCTCGAGTTCGATCGACGAACTGTCCGACATATCAGGCGCCCCGTAACGGAGCCTCGTGCCGGCAATCCTGAACCTTGCGTAGCCGTGAGTGCGTCGTAGAGCAAGTCTTGGTGCGCGGCCGATCACAGCCATGCGCGGATCCATTTCCCAGCGATCCGCTCACGCCGGCGCGCAGTATCGCTACCTAGCTCGAAGCATCCGAGAACGCACCGGAGTTCGTGATGCGATGTCGAAGAAAATCCAGCAACGCATGCACTTTGCGTGAGTGGCGGCGATTCGGAAGATAGGCGGCATAAACGCAGACGGTCTGGTCGAGCGGGTTGACCGAGTAGTCTTCGAAAAGCCGCCTCAGCCGCCCCGCCACCACATCCTCTTCGACGAGCCATTGGGGCAGCAGCGCAATACCAAACCCGCTGATAACCGCCTCGCGCAGCACGTCCGAGTTGTTCACCGAAAGCCTGCCATTGATCTCGACATGTACGGTGCCGTCTGTGCGAGTGAACGACCACCGCTGCAAAGCAGCTTCGTACGCAAAACGCAGGCATTGATGGTGTCGCAGATCTTCCGGTGAGGCGGGCACCCCGTTGCTCTGCAGATAGTCATGGCTCGCGACCACATAGCGATGATGCTCCGCCAGGCGATTGACGATCAGATTGGGCTGGTTTGCAGGTGAGCCGATGCGGACCGCAACGTCAATTCGCTCGGCAGCCAGATCGAGAGTCGAATCCGACAGCACCAGGTCCAGGGACACGCGGGGATGCTGCTGCAGGAAGCTTGCTATGTGCGGCCCCAGGCACAGGCGCCCGAAAGTCACCGGCATGGAAACACGCAGCGGTCCAACTGCGTCAATGCCCGTGTCGGACACACTGCCATCGGCTTCGTCGAGGTCCGACAGCACGCGTGTGATCTGCTCCAGATACGCAGCACCGGCATCCGTCAACGTCACCTGACGTGTCGTCCGAGTCAGTAACGCGCTTCCAAGCGACTGCTCCAACGCGTCCATCAGGCGAGTCACCGACGAAGTGGCAACCCCCATGCGGCGAGCCGCCTTTGAAAAGCCCCCCGTTTCTGCGACGTCAATGAATGCCCGCAAGGCGAGTAGCTTGTCCACGTTATGTCCTTTCCCTTTGCACACACCGCAACGCTGGTTTGCGATTGACTCATATTCACTTACTCTGACGCAAAGCCTAAAGTACTCGTACCGTCAACGCAAGGAGCTTCCAAATGAATCCGCTCGATATCCAGGTCACGTATGACTTCATCTGCCCGTGGTGCTGGATCGGCCACGAACATCTCAAGACAGCGCTCCGCGAGGTCGACCTGGCCGTCGCACCGACCGTCAAGTACCTGCCGTATGAACTCAATCCGACCATGCCCAAGGACGGAATCGATCGAAAGGCATATCGCAGCGCCAAATTCGGCAGTTGGGCACGTTCGCAGGCGATGGATGCCGACGTCACGCTGGCGGGCAAGCGAGCAGGTGTCGAATTCAACTACGACCGCGTGGCGGTGACGCCCAACACACGGCTTGCCCATCGCCTGATGTTCCTTGCTCAGTCCAAGGGAAATGCGGCCAGGACCGAAGCACTCTTCGAGGCGATTTTCTCTGCGTACTTTTCCGAAGGACAGGACATCGGCATGGCCGAGGTTCTGGTCAGCCTCGCGGAAAGTGCGGGGTTCGACGCCGACGAAGTGCGCAGTTTCCTGGCGACGAACGACGGCGAGCGTGAAGTCGTTGCCGACGAACTGCGGGCCGCGGCCACCGGCATCCGGTCGGTGCCGACCATTCATGTCGGCGGCGTTCCGGTCAGCGGTGCACAACCGGTTTCGGTGCTCGCTCAGGTACTTCGAACCGCCACCGGCGACAACACGGCCAAGGCCGCAGTCTGAATCGACACCCGCAGGTGAACGCCGGCGCGCACGCCCAGCTCGCTGAACCGGGCATGCGCGCCAGGCGCAACGCAATGGTCGAATGGCCGCCAACGCGGCACACACGCGCCAAGTGCGTTGCGTTTAGCGCAATGTCACGTTGCGATAACGCCACATTCACCAACCAAATCGCAACAATTAGCCTTCACATATCGCTACTTGATCGGAGAGATCCATGGTCGCCACTGCAAAAAACAAGCCTCGCGCACTGATCATCGGCGGCTCGCTCGGTGGGCTCTTTACTGCAACGACACTGCAAGCCGCGGGTTGGGACGTCGACATCTTCGAGCGCTCCCCGAGTGAACTGGACAGCAGAGGCGGCGGAATCGTGTTGCAAGACGACGTCCTGTCGGCGTTTCATTTCGCGGGCATTCAGACAGGCACCGCTCTCGGCGTACAGTCGGGCGACCGCATCTATCTGGACCGCGGCGATCGTGTTATTCAGCGCAGCTTTATGCCGCAGACCCAAACGTCCTGGAACATGCTCTACAGCACGATGAAGGCGCACCTGCCCGCGCAGGTCTTTCATCCGGGCGAGCGCTTCGTCCGCTTCGAACAGAACGGCGACCGGATTACCGCCTACTTTGCCAGCGGCCGCGTTGAAACCGGCGATCTGCTCGTCGGCGCTGACGGCGCACGCTCCGCCGTCCGCGAGCAGGTCTCTGCCGGCCTTTCACCCAACTATGCCGGATATGTTGCGTGGCGTGGTCTCGTTCCTGAAGCGGCACTCCCGGCGAGCGCCGCAGCTGTTCTCAAAGGAACCTTCGCCTTCCAGCAAGGCCCCGGTCACCTGATGCTCGAATATCTTGTCCCGGGCGAAGACCTGTCCACGCAGGAGGGGCAACGGCGCTGGAACTGGGTGTGGTATCGGAAGGCCGCTCACGGCGAAGAACTCTCAACTTTATTGACCGACCGCTCCGGGATTCGCCACTCGTTTTCGCTGCCTCCGGGTGCACTGAAAGACGAAGACCTCACTAGCCTGACGCAGGCGTCGAAAGCGCTTCTCGCCCCGACTTTTCAAACGCTGGTTGAAGCCACCAAAGACCCGTTCGTCCAGGCCATCCTGGATCTGCAGGTGAAGCAGATGGTGTATGGCCGCGCGATCCTGCTGGGCGACGCCGCCTTTGTGCCGCGCCCGCATACAGCGGGCAGCACCGCCAAGGCAGCCGCCAACGCATTGGCCCTGGCCAAGGCGCTGCATTCCGCGGAGTCCGGCATCGATGAAGCCCTGTCGCGGTGGCAGACCGGGCAATTGAGTCAGGGCATCGGCATGACCGAATGGGGAATGAACATCGGCGACCGGATCATGGGCATCCCGCGCAGCAACGTCGTCCTGAAGGATGCTTGAATAACGAAAGAGAGAATCGCAAAACCTGCTCCGCCCGGGGCCCGCCGGCCGTTCAGTACGCTTGCGGAGTGGGTTGAAGTACCTGCGGATGTTGTCGTACAGATCCAAGGACGCAAGCCATCCGCGTTGGGCAAGAGACACTATCGACGTCGGCTACTCACTCTTTTGCAGTTGCGGTGCGACAAAATTGAATCATGAATACCGGGGCAGGCCGATAAGGTTCGATCCATCCTAAACGAGACATAGGGTATGCTAGGCTGCAACAGTAAGAGGATCGGGATACGTACAGCGGTATCGTAAATGGGGGATGCCGATGGAAATGATTCGAGTAAAGTCAAGTGCGATTCGCGCAGTCGGCTACGATCCGAGCAGCTTGCGGATGCGAATACTATTTGCACAAGGGCATAGTTACGATTTCTGTGGCGTCCCCCTCAACGTCTACAAGGGGCTAATGAGCTCGCCCTCTATGGGCAGCTATTACAATAACTTCATCAAGGACAGGTATCACTGTTAATTCTATTGCCACCACAAAAACTGGCCGCATGGCGGCTCGTGCCGCCAAAACCACTTGTCCTGGCCACGTGAGCACACAACTCACCGCATCACCTGCACCGCCCCCAGTGATGCAACAGAACCTGCGCACTATCTGATAAGGCTCGGTGCGAAAACCTACGCCAAAACCTACGCTCGCCCATCATTGCCTGTTGGCTTGTCTCTGACGTACGGAGCGGAGAAGTCAGCATCATAAGTGCCCTTCCAAGAGCGCACGCGCATCGACGTAGCGTAGTAATACTCATAGTTTTCGCGCGGGATCTTGTCCGCCGGAACAGCGACACTTGAAAAAACCCCATCTCGTATAGTTGAGTCTCCAATACAAATGTACGAGACCACGGCAAGTTGTTCGTCGAGTATCTTGCGAAGGAACTCGATTGCACCACCGGCCTCACTTGCGTTGCCCAACACCGTGAAAAAATGCCGATGGGTTGTTGCGTAGAAAACGGTCACCTCGTCGTTGTACAGAGAAGAAACCTCTAAGACGCCACCTTTCGCCGCTGCAAGCGACGGTACTCGAACATTGAAATAGTTCTCCCCGGCGCTGGCAACAATATGAAGATGACTCGTCCAGTCCGGAAAGACTGAGAGAAGGTCTTCCGCCATTTGACGAGAGAAGGGTTCAAGCAATTCAATCATGATGACTTCCCCCGTCGCTTGCATATAGAGCGGCTCGATCGATGCCAATCCATTCTACTCCGCAAGTCGATTGCCCTCTTGTGGTCGACAACCGACTGTCGTGATCTTCAGAAAGCCGAAGGAAAGGTACAACGCATGATTGCTCGCAAACTCGTCGATCGAACCGAACTACTCGATGTCCTGCCGACGACGTCACTGAACTTTTTCTGAGCCAGCATTGGCGTACGCACTACTTCCTGTGACCTTCCTCGATCAACCGGAGAAAATCAACGATCGAAGCTGCCCTGGCCTGCCCGGATAGGGCTCCCATGTTGACAACCCGTAGTATGCGTTAACGAGATCCTCGATCATCAGACTTGAGTACCACATAGCACCCGCGTACTTAGCCTCTGCAAATTTCCGATGAGGTGAGAATCTCGGATCGACAAGCACCGGCAACGATCCGAGGACAGTCCAATGCCTCTTCGCGATAGCAGCATTTGCAGTTGACGTGACGGACATAACCGAGGACGAAGGCAGCACCGATAAATCGACCGTATCCGCAAGTGACGTCACGCAATCGAAAACGGCGATGCACATAATGCCCGGGTACCCTTCCCATGTCTCGAGAACTTGTCCAACAACGACCTTCCCGTCCTTGCGCGGAATACCAAATATCGTCCCCGGGCAGGCAGCTTGTCGCTTTCCAGGCATTGAAAAATCACTCATCTGATTTACACGACTGCGGACCACTTCCACCGGAAAATCCCGGGCCAAACGGCCCTACGCAGCCTGGGTTCGATTTCCTCGACCAAGCGAGCCTTCCGGCCAACGGGCTTCAATACGCTCGTGCAACTGTTGCAGGATGCGCACCGAAGCGAAGCGGCGTCCGGGTGCGGCAACGTTGACGTCGCGGTGCACATCCGGGATGGCGCGATCGAGAGACCGATGACGACACCCGTGCGCCTGGTTTTTCATTGCTCAACGGCATGACCGAAGACAAAGCCGTCCGCATCGAACTCGCGCGCGCCGCGCGACCGCTTGTCGACGTCACGGATCACGCGTGCCGAATGCAACCGGATCGTCCTGACCGGCAGACGCTCGCACACGCGAACCGCCTCGCTCACTCGCTGGCTGCAGCCGTGCCTGATCGGGACCTGCTGGGCGGCACGCAACGCGACTACGATGCGCCGACGTTGCCCCACAGGCCTCCTACTGTAAGCGGACCGTGACCGGCTGTCGAGCGACGGACTTCACGCATTGCCGTCATACGGATTCTCCGTGGGAAAGAATTGTCCGCCGGCTGGAGGCACGTCATTGCCGTCGATATGGTTCAGGTAGGTGTGCAACTCACTGTGTCGCGGGCTGTTCATTCGCATTCCCCAATCACGTCGCCGTGGAAATTCGTTTCGATTACGACGCATTGTGAGCGCGGCTGTCGTCGCTTGCTTCGTCGAAAGTGACGAATTTCCGACGTGCGCTAGGGTCGAGGAACTCCTCACGCGCAGTGCCCCCAAAAGATCGTCGTAACCGACGATTGCCACGGCTCATCGGTCGCCTAGCATGCAAAGACCTTGATCTGTGGAGCAATCCGATGTCACTTGATTCCTACGTTACGCTCGGGCGTTCCGGGCTGCGTGTCAGCCCCTTCGGGCTCGGCGGCAATCTCATCGACACGGCCAAGGTGTATTCGAACGGACACTCCGAGAAAATCATCGGGGACTTTTTCGCTACACGGAAAGGCACGCGCAACCAGAGTGTCATCGCAACGAAGCTTGCTGCCAATCTTCATCTTCGAAACCCGAACGGTGGCGGCACGGGGCACAAGGCGATCATCGACCAATGCGAGGCGTCCTTACGCCGCCTGCAGACCGATTACATCGATCTCTATCAGATGCATATCTGGGATCGGCACACTCCGATAGAAGAAACGATGCGTGCACTCGATGACTTGGTAACGGCCGGCAAGGTCCGCTATATCGGGATTTCCGATACGCCGGCCTGGAAAGTCGCTCAAGCCCAAACGACAGCGCTTTTCCGCGGCTGGGCGGCGCTGATCTCGATGCAGGTCGAGTATTCGCTGCTGCAGCGGACCGTCGAGGGGGAGCTTGTGCCGATGGCGACGGACCTCGACATCGCCATCATGCCGTGGAGTCCGTTAAAGAACGGATGGTTGTCGGGAAAATACACACGCGAAAGCGCCGCGAATTCTAAATCCGAACGTGCCGCGCTGGTTGGCGTCCCGGGCGAGCGCGACTACAAGGTTATCGATGTACTGCTCTCGGTCGCCGCCGAGATGGAAGTGGCCCCCGCGGCCGTCGCGCTGGCCTGGGTTCGCAGCCGCCCTGGCGTGACTTCGACACTGATCGGCACGCGGCGCGTTGATCACCTTCGCGCCAATCTCGCCGCGCTCGAGATCAATCTGGCTGCGGAACATCGTGCGATGCTCGACGAGGTGTCCGAGCCCTCGCTGAACTTCCCGGCCGACTTGACGAGCAAGGCCGCACCGAATTTCATACTTGCCGGTGCGACAGTCAACGGCCAGACCTCACAACCGTTGCCGATGTTGGTGGACAGCGAAGTTCGCTATTAAAGCGGTCGTATCCGGCTGGGAATCGTGAAACGCGGGTGAAAACTGAAATCCGTTACAGTCCGACCGACCTGTGTACCTGAGTGCTCCTTCACTCAGGTCGCAACCAAGCCAAATTTGATCTACTATTGAAAGCCAAAGCTTCGCGTTGCGAAATGCCATCGATGTTGTTACATGCGGAATGAGCTGACATGCCGACACCTACTGCGATCGACGTTGTAAATGAGTTCTCTCGACGTGCGGCAACCGCTGCAGATTTAGCCGAAATCGAGGATTTGATCAGTGCCGATGTCGATTGGTTCGTCGTTGGAGATCGTGAAGTTGTGCCGTGGGCAGGCCGTTGGCATGGAAAATCCGGAGTCGTGCAATTTTACGCCACGCTGCGTGCGGAGACCGTCAATGAGCGCTTCGACGTGAAGGACGTGCTGGCCCAAGGCAACAGGGTCGTCATTATCGGAGCGCTGGCAACACGCGTGAAACGGACAGGAAAGTTGATCGAATGCGAGTTCGTGTTCGACTTCACCGTGGAGAATGGCCTCATCACGCGCTTTCGCCCATTCGAAGACAGTGAAGCAGTTGCGAAGGCTTGTGCTTGAATCGAGATGCAGGGCGAACGCCCATTAGATGCTTGGTCGCTGTCAACGAGTTGTCCTTTTCCGACCTCGTAATCGAAAGTCCGGCCGGAACAATTCATTTTCGAGCACTCACGATGCTACGCCATCAACCACACGGCAGTATCTGCGACCTATGTGACAAATCCTTGATCAAAAAGCTACGCTGCGTCAGTCTCGTCCGGCGCTAGGCCTGTACCCCCGCATCGTCGTGTTACCTTATCCTGTATGTCCGTCCAAAGACTTGAATAGAACTCCTTTAATCTTGGACCGGTTAGGTCCTTCATGTGCTCGATCCGTTGCGGCATCATCCGCACAACGGGCGTCCGCAGCATTCCGACCACCTCGGGGGAGTTCGTTAGCTCGCTTACTCGGGTCACACGCAAATCGTTAACCTGAAGCAACGCAGCAACCGCGAAGAGTGGGCCGTCAGGCCGGAGCCCGAGACGATCAAAGGACACTTGAAGTGCGTTGGCGTCCTGCGCTGCTGTCCGCTCAAATTCATACAAGCCGCTAATGCCATAACGCGGATCCACAGGCATAGCGCACGCAATCTCGATCATGCCAGCAACACAGACTGAGTCGCGAACGCCACGACGTCGGGCATCGAACGAGTCATCGTGTATATGGACGTAAGCGTGGCATGGATCTCCGAGTCTGTGCGGCTCGCCGAAACAGTACGTCCGCGCAGGCATGCGGCTGGTACGATTCGCGATAGCATGGCCGCCGGGACTTGCCGAGCGGAGCGCCTCAACGGCATTTTCGGATGAGTTGTGGGCAGGTCGAACGTCCCTTGAACCTTCGGCGAGCGCGAGCAGTACGAAAAACGGACCGGGAGTGACCGGTACGATTAACCCGCCCCTACCGGATCGGGCTAGAGTATCGATGCGCGCATTGAGCTGCGCGCTGACGTATCCCGCAATGTCATCGTATATCAAGGGAGCGGTGTTGTTTTCGTGGTAGTTCATTAGATTCTCTACGTCGGTGCGGGCGTAAATGGCTCGTCATGCTATTTGCCTGGTAATGCCTCTTGCGAGAACTTACCGAACGGAGGCAAATCTCAACTCCAGCTTCCAGCGACGCAAGGTCCCAGCGCTTGAATCGAAATCCGGGATTTTCGACGATCCCAGGCCTCCCGCCTACTGACTGCTCTTGGCTGCTGCCGCAGCCGCTCGTTCGGACTGGACAGTGACAGACCCGACTACGAATGGTTTTCGATGACTGACTGGAATGAAAAATCAGGTGGCAAAAAGGGCCGACCTACTGGCCGTGCCTTTAGCAATGCCGTCCACTCGCCTGTTGATTGTCTCGCGCCACTTAGCCAAGCGCTCGATGTCGTCGCTAAGTTCGTCTGGGTCTGGTATAGGAAGCCTGCCAACGGCAGCTGCAGCGTCGTGCTCGAACTTTGAAGACTTGGTCATGCCCGCGTCAATCTCAAGATAGTCGCCGTCCGTGACCGTCACTCCTTTGAGGCGTTGCGTCGACACACCCTCGCCAAAACGCTGCACGGCCCCGTTGAGCAAAACCTCCTCGATGCAGCGCTCCCATGCGAGTCGGAGCTGCCCATAGCACTTGGACGTCAACTGTCGGTGCAGGTCTTCGTCGCCATCCTTCGCCGCCTTGCGCACACCAACCAGAAGCTGCCTCAGGCGTCCTAGGCGGTCCTTTGTACCCAGCACGTCAAAGGGTAAATCCTCTGAATGGACACCATAGCCCTCTGCCGTCCTGCGGATATAGTTCTTGGTCAGCGTTGCACCGACGTCCGCCGCCTTCTGCTCCAAGATGAGAAGAAAGTATATGTCGTGGGTGAAAACGATCACCTGCCGGGTCAGCGACTCTCTCGCTAGACGTTCAGCGACCTCCCATCGGCGCCGATGGTCCAACGACGAGACAGGGTCGTCGAGTACGATGCCGCCTCGCCCTTTGCCGAGTCGAATCTCCGCCATAAAGGATGCAATGGCAATGGCTCTTTGCTCGCCTTCGCTGAGAATGGCCGCCGGCGTACCGCCGCCCGGCAATTGCAGGGTGAGCTTGAACTGGGTTTTACCACCGGGCGACTCGGGTTTCATCACAACGTGGAGGTGATGGACCTTGAGGAGCTTGAGTTCATCGTTGAGGGCATCGGCCAGTTCCTGGCTGGCAGTCGTGCGTGAAAGCTCCGTGGATTTCCTCGAAATCCCCCTCGTCTCCATGCCATTGATGCAGGCCTGCAACTTACGGCAGAACTCATGTTTGGAGATCGCCTCGAGCACTGCTGCTTTGACTTCAGCTAGCCTGCGGCGAGCATCGAGTCCCGCACGCTCTACAACCATGGCCGCTTTTAGTTTCTCGTCAGCGGTAGCATCGAGTGCCTTGGCCTGTTCCAGCAGGCGATTGACGAGGTCGGTCAAGCCGGGTTGTGGATCGTCTGTGAGTTTGGGGAGTTCATCCCAGTCCAGCTTACCGGCGGCCGCTTGGAGCACGCCCGACTGGCGCGCCTTGAGGGACTCTTGAAGGGCCGTACAGGCCGCGGCAACTTCCGCCCCGATCTCGGTCACCTCCTCGACCAACGCGTCGCGGAACATCAAGTCCACGCTCGCCTGCTGAATCACCCTGAAGGGGATAGCGGCGGCCTCGCGCGCATCCTTCGCCGCCTTCTCAGCAGCGGCCTTGATGAAGGCATCGAATCGGCGTAGCCGCGCCGCCCCCTCAGGCCCGAGAAGATTCTGACAGAGGGGGCAGACGTCCTCCGCGGATAGTTCAGGGAATTCGTGATCCACGTGACTGAAATCGGCAAACGCTCGGGATGCCTCAAAGAGGGCTTTCCATTCATCTCCACCGGTGCCCGCCAGTTGGCCAGGCGTCGCCTTGAACTCAGCGGCCGCGAGTTCTGCCGCTGCCTTGGTCATCTTCGACTTGCCAATCAACGCCTCAAGCGAACCGACTTTCTCATCGTTCACAACACCGATCGCCGCGGCGGTCCGTTCCTTCAGTGAGGTGATGCGACTGGCCTTCTGTCGCAGGGCCAAAGCGTTCTGCTTCGGATCAGCCTCTGCCAAGGTCTTGTTGAGCAAGGCGAGCCGCTCCAGTTCGGCCTCACTGAGCGTGGCCAGCATCTCGATGTCTTCTGCCTTGGTCTTGGCAGGGATACCGAGCAGTTTCTTGGCGACCTCCGTTTGCTCCCCGGCAAGGACCGCAAAGGCAGCATTGCTCGGGGTATTTGCCGCCTTATCAGCCGTGGCCCAAGCCTTCAGCTTGTTGCACGCACCGACCAGTCCTTCGAGGATGTCCAGCCCATATGGAGCGTAGGCGAAGTCACCTTGGTTGTCGATGTAGGCTCGAGCGCAGTGCGAATCGAAAATGGCGATATCCGCCATGGGCTCAGGTGGCTCGACACCATCCTTCCAAAGCAAATCCATCGCGACGCCGTCGATCTCCGTCGCGAACGTGGCCTGCGCTGGTCCGCTCTTTCCGGGCTCCAGGTTCGCGTTGGGCAGGATGGGCTCGCGCCGATCGCGTGCTCGGCAGGCCTTCTTGAATACCCGCGAATACCCGGACTTTCCAACGCCATTTTCACCGTAGATGCTTGTGATACCTGCCCGGGCAATGGGCAGGCAGGCACCGTTCGCCAACGCATTGACGTTGGCCAATTGCTTGATGGCCGTCAATAGAACAACGCGAGTTGGATTGGCAGGCGGCGCTACTTGAGCATCTTGGAGCTTCTTGGCCACACGCCCTTCAGAATCAGGGATGCCAACCTCGGCTTTAGCCAAGGCGTAGAGGTCATCCAAATCGGCCGCGCCAAGCGTCCGGTTCGCATAAAGCCTGGCGATGGCGTCTTGTTGCCAGGCCGCGAGATCCTTGGACCACGCATGGATTTCTTGCAGTATCGTCACTGGCTTGTCCCCTATCAGCTGGTTATGTCGAAGACGAGATTGAGTTTCGCTCAACGACTCTATATCTGACCTACCACTATATTAGTTTTATTTGGCCGGCCAGAAAGAGTAAGGTAGCAGACCTTCGCTTGTGACGGAGCGGAAGCGATGGATTACAAAGCCCAATGATGCAGCAGTACCTTCTGCCTTACTTGGACGGGCCGGATACCTGAAACCCGAGATAGCACTCTCGGTGTGTCGCTGAGAACACCGGGAAAACAAGTTGCAAACTAGTCGGCGGGTTGTTGAATCTGTACTGAGCCACTTAATTCAAACGTGGCATACCTCCGGCTCGTGGCGATGCTGCGCAGCGGACAGCTCGCGCGTACGTCCGGATTGGTCACGGTCCAGCGGCGGCTGGCAACACCAAAAGGCGTGCTGCTCATGACGCTCGAAGACGAGACTGGTCAGGTGAGCGCGATCCTTTGGCCCAAGCGTATGGAGACGTATCGCAAGGAAGCGCTCGTCGCCGCACTGCTCGTCGTCTATGGCGTGTGGTAGGTCAACAGAAAAGTACGAAATTTGATCGCGCGCAAGCTCGCTTGCCGCACCAAAACCTAAATAGTGCGTTGACACACATCCATTAGCCAAATATGCCTCGTCACCGTCTGCCATTACCTTCCATGCGAGCCTCAGAGACTTCTCGGACCACCCCACGTCATGGAAAAATTATCTGGATTGAAGTCGAAAACTATCCGCCCACCGTCATCTTTGTAAATTTCCAATTCATCGATAAATCCGTCCTTCAATATCAAAACAAAATTAATATATGGGCCGAAATTCTGCACTGTGTCGATATCTGCTTGTACGGCTGTTATTAACGGCCCGGTTGTGTCATTGTATTTTCGATCGCTACTCGTAATAAGTTGAATCGATCCCTCATCATCTATTTGGCACGCCCTTGCGGTTGAAATCTGTGCGATCAGCGTTTCCTTATTTGGCACGCCGCAGCTCGCCATTCGATTGAGAATGGCAACTTCCAACTCGCTAAGATCCCGAAACGACGACGTATTCATAAATTCACTCCAAATTTCTTTACGATACACGCCCGGATATTAATACGGTATCCCTGATGGGCGATAGAAGTATGTTCCGACATTTACATCACCCGACGGCAACGGAAATACTCGATAAATATAGTTCGGAGTTACCCCCCAAAACGGTCCGCCCACATCTCCGATCGGTGGGAGATGGGCGCCAATCTCTGCGCGTGCAGCATCTGGATCGCTTACATGTCTATCGCCGTGTCCCCAAATATAGTCACCCGCAATTTGTAGCGAGTCCGATCCCACAACAGTTCCGGTCAATCCGTCCGAGTCGGTTCGGTTAATGGAATTGTTCCCGACATACGCGTACAGGTTTTGATCGTCTCGATTGCCAACCGGATCCGTCTGAAAAAATCGCCCAAGTCCAGGTGAATAGAACCTTGCTTTATAGTAGTACAGTCCGAGCGAACCGATCAGTTGCTGTCCGGTGTAACGGAACCGCGTACCGCTCGTTGCGTTCGGCTCGCCAAACGGACCATACGTATAGGTTGCCGTCTTGACTCCCGCCGCATTGGCCGTCGCGACGACGCTTCCCGACTGATCGACGTACAGCCAGTTCTTGTTCGCGGTCCCCGAGCCTTCGTACCAGACGAGTGGGTTGTCTGCGCCCGAACCTTGAACATAACGCCGGAGGATATTGCCAGACGAATCGTATTCGGCAACGAGCTTCGTGTCGTCGTACAGCATGTTCGTCGTGAGACTGCCTAGACCGTTGGGCTCAACAGTCTGGCGCAGACGACTTTCCGGGTCATACACAAGACTCACCGTCGAAAACAACCCAGTGCTCCCGGATACGAGGCGATTGTCGAGATCATAGCCGTACGACCAGCCTCCGTAGCTCGCTACATTCCCATTGTTGTCGTACCCAGCAGAACCTCCTGCCGCAGTCGTGTAACGATTCAGGCCGTCTGCGGTGTAGCTCTGGCTTCCAATCGTGCCACTGCTCCACTGGTACGCGAGGTTGCTCGGCGTGACGCTGGTCACATCCAGGATCTGATTACGTGCGTATGTGTACTGCACCTGATCGCCGGGCGCAGTCAACGCATTCGTCAGCGTCGAGAGCCCGCCTTGATTGTCATACCCGCGTTGAATCGACGTACCGTTTCCGAACGCGAGTGTGGTTGCCCGGCTCAGGT
Source organism: Burkholderia lata (assembly GCF_000012945.1). NCBI lineage: Bacteria > Pseudomonadati > Pseudomonadota > Betaproteobacteria > Burkholderiales > Burkholderiaceae > Burkholderia > Burkholderia lata. Next base: position 1,958,746 of record NC_007510.1, on the reverse strand, counting down.
CGTCGTAAGTGTACGTCGCGAGTGCGGTGCTTCCGTTCTCCTTGATCACGCTCGGCCGATTCAACGCATCGTAGCTAGTGGTCGTATTGAACCCATCCGGCCATGTCGTCTGCGTCCGATTGCTTGCAGCGTCATACTGGAAATTGAGTGTCTTTCCACCCGCCGTCGCATTGAGCAACCGACCTGCGTTGTCCCAGGCATAGGACACGGCGTAACTGCCGTTCGTGTATTGCGACGCGGTGCGTAGCCCGCGCAGGTCATAACCGAACTGAACGTTGTTCGCACTGTTCGGATAGGTACGGGCGGTCAGACGGTTCAGATTGTCCCAGGTCTGGGTGATAGTGTCCCCGCTACGTTTGCGAATGGTCACCACGTTGCCGTTCGGGTCGTAGGTGTAGCCGTCGTAATCGTTGCTGTTTGCCGAGCCTGGTGTGTTGGGCAGCGGATAGTACTGGTTCGTCAGGCGATCGAATCCGTTGTACGCGTAGACGGTCAGGTTGTTCTTCGCGTCAGCACTCGAGTTGAGTTTGCCGTTCGGCGTATAGGTGTATTGCACATAGTTCTGTTGCTGCGCCGTGCCTGTCGCCTTCTGGATGGTGTTGATGGTGTCGTCGACGTTGTACACCGTCGTCGTAACCCTGTTCCCTCCGTCTGCGGCCGCGAGATACTGCGTTTTCTGATATGGCCGATCGAGATCGTCATATGCAGTGTCCGTGATCGGCACCGGCGCAGCCTCGGCTGGGCAGGTTGTCGCAGATGCTGTTAACGAGGGCCCCCATGCCCGGATAACCTTTCCTGTCGCGCTGTAGCGTGTACAGTTTGTCAGCCACTGAGTGCCGATCTGCCGGGCGACAGCAATCGGCCGGCCGTCGGCGTCATAAGTGGTTTGCGTCTGCTTCCCAAGCGCATCCGTGACGACGATCGGGCGGCGTTCACTGTCATAGCCAGTCGTCACCGTATCGGTCACGTCAGTGCGCGGCCCGTCCACCACGGTCAGGTTGCCAATGTCGTCGTAGGTGTAGGTGGTCGTGAGATTCAGCGTTCCCGTGCCCGCGTCGACTGTCGTGGTCGCGGGTACTTCATGGTGCGCCCAATCATAGGTCCTCGTCGTCGCGGTGGAATTCGACGCACTCGTCTTGACCGTCGTCTTCCACAACAGATACATCGTGGGAAAGCCGGTCGGTGTCCACGAGTAATAATCGTAAGCAGTCCATGGCGCTACTCCGCTTGCGTCAACCGGTGACGTTACAGTCGCGATATCCCCCCACGGCGCATAGGTGTATGACGTGACATTGCCACGCGCATCAGTTTCCGTTGCAACTTTGTTGTACGCGCTCTCGTAGGTGAAGCTTCGAACCAGTGGAGCGAGGCCAGAGCCAGAGGGGCCGAACTGCGTAGTCGACTTCACGTTCTGTGTACAACGTTTGTCCGAGCTCGCACAAGATGCATCGTCGTATGTGTACGAGAAGCCATTCCCTTGAGGCAAAATCTTGGTGATCACCCGTCCTTGTCCGTCATAAGCGAATTGCGTGACGTTGAACAACGGATCAGCTTGCTGCAAAACGTTCCCAAGCACATCGAGGTAGCTGAGTCTGGTGATGCCACCTGGCGCGGATTCAAGCGCTCGCGATCCGGCGAAGTAGTAGCTATACGTTTTCCCACGCGCATTCGTTTGCGTTTGGATTCGTCCCAGACTGTCATAGACATTTGTGACGCCCGCTGTCGATGGGAAGCTTGGGTAAAAGATCTGCGTCAGCTGACCCGGCAAGCCATAGCCGTACGTCGTACTCTTCGACATCGTGTCGGTAAAGGTCGTCAAATTGCCACTGGTGTCGTAGCCATATTTGACCGTTCGAGCACCATCGGAAACCTGGCTAACCCGTCCGTTCGTGTAGGTAAAATTCAGCGTACGCCAGAAGCCGTTGCTGACACTGGTCAAGTTATTTCCGGTATAGCTGTAGTTGACCTGCGTGCCGTTAGCATCCTTGTAAGTGTCGATGTTCCCCGACGAATTGAAGTGCATCGTGTTATGGTGAACAGTGTCGTAGCTGTACGTGCCATCCCCATTCAACGTGAGCTTCGAGGAGTTACCTGGGGGCGGGTTGTAGCTGCCGTCGGGCAACTTCACAAACACCTCGCCATTCAGGCCTTGCGTGACGATCACGGTATTGTTGATCAGTTGATCGCCGAACCATCGTTGCCCGAGAGTCGCGGTGACCAGTTTTTCAATCGGGTGTGACGTGTCTGAAAGCAAATCCAACGATGCCTTCATCTCGACCAACGTCGCTACCGCATCGAGCGCAGAATCCTCCCCCATCCCCTGATAACCGTCCGAATTTACCTTTGCGGTCGCGTTGAAATTGTGCGCCCAGCCCTTGCCGAGCACACCGTCCTGATTCTTGGCGCTCGAACTGTACAGACGGCTGAAGGTGAGGCTTTGCGGAAACTGCTCCACACCTGAGGTTAGATCGTCGCGGTTGTACGTAAAATTTCCGGACGCCAGGCCGATCGGATCGCCGACATAGTTGAATGGCTGGCCCTGGAGGGATCCTATTTGGATGGAGCCGTTTTGTAGGACGTTGACCGGAAGGTTATACATCGCGAGCGGGAACGGCGATGCGAGTTGGGCCAACGGGGAAAGCGTGGAGAGGTACTGCCCCAGGGTCATGTATCCCCCGGCGAGGTTTCCCTTGATCATGGCGCCCAAAATGTTCGGGCCAAAAAAGTAGTAACCCGCACCAGTCCAGCTGTTCTCCGTGATATCGCAGTGTTGCGGCAATATCAGATTGTATCCAGCGGAGAGGTAGCTATTAAAAGTCCCGAAATACGCGCTGCAGTTCAGCAGATTCGGCTGAACCGCGCTCGCGTAGTTTGACGACGTCGCGTTGTAGATTGGTTGCCCAGCTGCTGCCGCCAGATCGATAAGTTTTACCGTTGAAGCAGCTGAAACAGTGCTGACCTGCTGAACCACGGTCGATTCCAGGATGCTGGTATGCATCGCTGTCTGATATAAGGCGAGCGGTTCCTTGGTTGAGTCTCCCGCAACGTTGGCGAGTCCAACCATTCCGCCCGGCAAATCAACATATGACGAACCGACATATCCAGCAACGCCGACATCGTGATAAGGCAGGATTGAGGTGCCTGACAGGCGCTCGCTCAAGTAATACGCTTGATAAGCCTGCCCAAGCCACTGAGCTGCAAGGAGGGCCAACGTTGTCCCACCGACCGCGTCGGACGTGTCAGCAGCGCCAGATGCTCGCAAATTGCCGAGTGCGGTTTGGAAGAAGTTCGCGAGGCCTCGACCAGTTGGTCCCCACGCATTGGCAATTACAAAGATATTCCCCGGTTTCGCGACGATCGTTTGATTGATTGTCTGGTCACCGCCTGTCGTACCGAATGCGTTGTGCGTAACGGTTAGCGTGAGGGGCGTGGATGCGCCAGGAGATGGCGCTGTTCCAGGACTACCAACGGCGGTGCCGTCAAGCGACAGGATGGGCTGGTTGGACGCGTTGTACGTAATGGTTAGACGATGCCCATAGATCGCATCAGACGTGTAGGTCTGGTCTATCCCCTGGTATTGGATTCGCAGCGTCACCTTCATTGATATCGGAACATCGGTCTGGTCCTGAAGCGCATACGCCGTATTCTGCAACGGGGGGGACGTGTAGTGCGGAATCGCTCCGTAGATCAGGTCAATCGATTTGCCGCCCACGACATCATCCAGCGTCGCCGTCGGCATATTCGCGCGCAGATACGTGGCGAGATTGTTGGCGTACGTCGTTAGGTTGTTTCGAATGTTCGTGCGATTAATGTTCTGCACATAGTCAGCGGTGATGGTCGCGCCGCTCTTTGCCGAATTCAGAAATGTGGTGGCGTTGTAGCCAGTGATGCTCGAGCTAGCGAGATCGATACCGGTCTTGAACGAGTGAGTCTTAAAGCTGGGATCGAAATAGTAGGTTGTGCCATTGATGACTGTTTTCACCCAGATGTGTCCAACAGACACGTCAACGAGTGCCGACGTATTGCCTGGACACTGTCCTGGATTCACAGCGGTAGCCGCATAGACCGGAACCCCTCCTTTGCCCAATAGGTTCAGCACGCCACAGACATTTGATGTGTCGACGCCGTACATCGAGTTGAACTGCGCAGCCGTGTACTTGATGACACCGGTTGTGAAGCTCGCCGTGTAGCCAGATGCCCGCAGGAGGTCAACCATCAGCATGGCTTGATCGTACACGGTCCCCTGATTGTCGAGCACCGTGCCAAACGAGCCCTTCTGGGTACCGTAGATCGGATAGACCTCGACATTGTTGTGGACGTACTGATAGATCACGTCCGGGTTGTAATTCAATGCGCGCGCCAGTTCCGCGATTGACGCCGGCCCTTGAGGACTTGCATTTCCACCAGCGCTCAGGACACCCACGCGGGTACCGCGGGTTGACGGAGCAGCGGTCTTCGTTTCAACCGCGGCTCCTTGATTGATCTTCGAAGGTAAGACGACATGAGCACGGGACTGCTCCCAATCCTGCCCCGAGATCGGGAACAGGTTGGCGGCATTTCTGCCGGGTCCCGCTGCGCTGCCGAGAGCCGACAGACGCTCTGGCGAATAGGCAATAGCGGGCTTCCCGCTCACGAAGGTGATTGCTTTCCCGCCCTCGGTGACAGACGGCACTTTTCCCACGTAGTGCGTCGTGGACTTCGGCGATGGTGGTTGAGCACCCAACATCCAATCCGTGCTTTCCCTCTTATTTGTCTGTGGCAAGGCAGATTGAATTGGAGCAGAAAAGCTATTCGAACCGAGCGTCGTCAGGCCGATTAAAAGGAAAGCGGCGATGAAGCTCTGCGAGATGGCACGCGGAATCCTGGACATAACGTCCCCCGGTTAGGGAAAATTAATAGGATTACTTATAATATTAATTCAAAGCCTGCGACACGTTTCGATGCAAGACGACGTTATGGAGATGTGGTGGAGACAGACGTACGGTTGCCCGTTGCGTCGTAGTTGTAAATGATGGTTGTTGTACTGGATCCGGTACTGAATACAGCTTTCGTCAGTCTGCCTAGGGCGTCATAGGAATAACTGATAGAACCGGAAGTTGCGACAGTACTGACAGAGAGAACCACCAGAGCGATGGCTCCTCGGACGATATGACGCGCAGCTCGATACCCCTGGCGTTGAGCAGGCTCGGAATGCCGATGATGCATGTTGCCCCCGGAATTTCCCTTGTTCGACTGATTTATCGCAAAATGCACGGCGCAAATTATTACAAACGCCTTTCATCTGATTGCACTTTGGCTCTCGTTGCAATTTGTTGTAAAATATTTTGAAATAAACATACCAAAACCGAGATCAAACAGAACACTAGGGTTTACGAGCAACCCTGGGGAAGCGAGCGATTCTACTTTTTCAACGATCGACAGTAGTCGGCACGAACTTGCGATCTTTTTTGGTAGATCGTTCGTAGGGACCATATCGACGTCGATTTCAATCACCCGCGCCGCGAAGACCTGATGCAGTACATCTACCAGAAGTGCGATCGCGATCGCCAGTGCTGACCTCCGCTGTCGCGACATTTCGACCGCGCTGCGGGAGGCCGGCAAGGCGCTAGGCATGAATTCGGCGATCGCGTCGCCAAATAGCATCGCTGGTTCGACTCATGCGCGGACTTGCGACAGCACTTCGTCGAAGCCGGCATCGATCGGGAAACACTGCTTAACCAGCAGTGGCCGCGTTGCCGCGCAGCTGCTTAGCGTGAATGAGCCGTTAGTAACGTTATGCAATGGGCGGTTTGCGTGCGCAGATTGGTAAGGGTCGAACAACGACTAGTCGCGACCTATAGCGCCTCATTCGAATGAATCGGCTTGGCAATCGTCACGTAGTTCGCGGAACACGTTCGATTTCAAGGTCGCAATCAGCTTGAGCTGAGAATATCGAACTCGCGCAGAGTTCGGCGCAACTCGCTGCTAGATGTCGCAGAGCAGTACTGGAAGTACACGACATCAACACCGAGAGCGGCAAAGTCGCGCTCGAGCTTCGTACCCTTTTCCGTTCCCTGCCAGTCGTCGCCCTTGAACAAGACGTGGAATTGCAACGTCTTCCAGATCTCGACCTTGTCGTTCGTCATGGCGGGTACCGCCGCGTCGACAAACCGAATGCTTCGAACGATCGCAAGTCGCTCGGCTAGAGGTATCGTCGGCATTACGCCTTTATGCACGGCCAACACGTCGTCTGAGACGACGCCCGCGATCAAAAAGTCGCACTGCTGCTTCGCTTGACGTAGCAGGTTGAGATGGCCGATATGAAAGAGGTCATATGCGCCGGGAGCGTATCCGATTCGTTTCATGATGTCATACCCTGTTATCTTCGGATGCAGCTCCTCGGACGCTACTTGGCGTCGTGGAAAATGATGCCCAGTGTGTGTCGCTGCCCCCAATGCAGCCGACTAACCCCATGACGCAGATTCGCCCGGTAGAAGCCGCGAGCGGAGCGAATGGGGCGATGATTGACAGCAAGAATGACTGCGTCACCCTGTCGGAGCGGCACCACATCTGCCCGACCAGGCCGCTTCGGATTGCTCTCTGTCAGCAGTAGCTCGCCACCTTCGAAATCGCGCCCTGGCTCGTTGAGCAGAACGATTGCCTGGAACGGGAAGACATGTTCGCCGTAGAGGTCTTGATGGAGGCAGCAATAATCATTGGCTTGGTAGCGCAGCAACAGCGGCGTCGGCCGTTGTTGACCTGCACGTTTGCAAACCTCCCGAAATTCAGCATGAGTCGCCGGAAACCGCTGATCGATTCGCATCGCACCATGCCAACGATTGGCGATCGGCGCGAGATGAGGATAGAGGGAATGCCGGAGCCGGCCGACCACGTCAGGCAACGGGTAGCTGAAGTACTTGTACTCACCTCGCCCGAAGGCATAGCGCTCCATCACGATACGGCTTCGAAAGCGTTCGTCCTCGAAGAAAAAGCCAGATACCTGATCACATTGGTTCGGCACCAGCAACGAGGGGATCACGGCGTACCCGTCCTGGCCCAAGGTCGTCTCCAAGGCGCCCCAATCCACTGCCGCAATGCGAGCCTCCAGAGAGTCGCGCGACGATGCGATGTCGGTGCTGATGGAAACTGAATCAAACAAGCTCATGAGCGAGGTTCCTTGTAAGCGGAGGTCGGAGCCTGGACAGACCTTGCTTGCTTCCATGCTGCGTACTCCTTAGGTAAGCAGACGGCGCAAGGCCTATAGCCGGCCGCAATGGCCGTAGCTTCGTCAAGAAAGAAGACGCGGTACTTCGTATAACCACCGCGCTCGATCGCCCGCAACGCGGCGCGACAATCGAGACGGCCGTACAGTTTGCCGCCACGGTGGCCACCAAAGGTTCCCCGTACAGGACTGGCAAAAGGTTTGCCATCTCCCCCAGTCAGTGTGAAGGTCTTGTTCAGAGCGGCCATCATTCTTCTCCTCTCAAGCCACTATCGGGCATTGTGAAACGTCAACTCCAGACCAATACGCTGACCCCGATGCACACGACTGATGGCGTGCTTGAGATTGACCCGGTAATACCCCTTCGCTCCCTTGAAAGGGCGTTCGGACGTTGTGATGATGGCTGCATCGCCAAGCTTGAGCGGTAAAACCATGGGACGTGATTGCATGCGCGGGCGCTGCTCCGTCATCACGAATTCGCCACCCGAAAAGTCCGCTCCCGGCTCTGACAGCAATGCAACGACCTGTAGCGGGAACACTTGCTCACCTTCATTGCGCTGGTGAAGCGACACATGATCCTTCACGCCGAGGCGATTCAAGTGAGATTGGCCCCGTGCCTGGCCGGCCCGTTTGTTTTGCTCCAGAAAGTCGTCAAACTCGGCCGGATACCGGCGACCGCTCCCGAGAATCTCGCTCCAGCGATTTGCGACGACAGCCAAGTGGCTATACAGCTTCGTACGCAAGTTCTCGAGCGGCTCCGGCATACTCGCGCCGAAATAGAGCAGCTCACCGCGTCCCATATCATCCGACACCAGTTGCGCGCGTTGTCCCGCGCTCATGGTTCCGGTCAGGAGTGCCAGGTCACGTGCAGCTCCTTCGCCAAGGAACCCGGGGAGTACCGCATAGCCTTCTGTATCAAGTTGAGCTGCAATACCCGCCCATTCCATACCAGCAAGACTCGTGATTGGTGAAGTCACAATAAATCTCTCCTTCAAATCTCGGCTTCGCGGCGCAACAACTCGCGCTTGCGATCTACTCCCCAGCGATAGCCGGAGATGTCTCCATCGCGTCGTACAACGCGGTGGCAAGGGATGGCCACAGCAAGGTGATTCGCCCCGCAGGCCTGCGCGACAGCGCGCACCGCCTTGGGCGACCCGATTCGCTCGGCAATCTCCGCGTAACTTATCGTCGTGCCCGGCGGAATCTCGCGCAGCGCGCGCCAGACGCGCTCCTGAAAGGCTGTGCCCTGTACGTCCAGCGGCAGATGCAAGCCCATCGACGGCGCTTCGACGAAGCCCACCACCCGGGCGACCAACTGTTCGAAGTCGTTCTCTCCACCGATGAACTGCGCCTTGGGGAACTGGTCTTGCAGATTACGCACCAGCATGTCCGGGTCGTCACCCAACAGAATGGCGCAGATCCCACGCTGACTTTGAGCCACAAGGATGGCGCCGAGTGAGCATTGCCCCACGGCGAAACGTATGACTGCACCTGCACCGCCTGCCCTATAGTCGCGCGCACGCATCCCGAGCAGCTGGTCGGAGGCTTCGTAGAACCGGCTGTTCGAGTTGAAGCCAGCCCCATAGATGGCGTTGGTGACCGAGGAATTCGGCGCGCTCAATTCCTCCCGAAGCTTGCGGGCACGATAGGCCGAGCTGTACGCCTTGGGCGTCAAACCTGTCTCTGCCTTGAAGAGGCGATGGAAATGGAACGGGCTCATGCCGATCTCGGCAGCCAGGTCGTCGAGCTGGGGTGGCGTATCGGATGCCTCGATCAAGCGACAGGCGCGTGCCACAATTGCCGCACGTTCCGTCGCTGCGCTGGTCTGGTCTCCATGCGCCCGACGGCTGGGGCGAAAGCCCGCAGCCTCCGCAGCCTCTACAGTGTCGTAGAACACTACGTTCTGGCGCTTGGGCAAGCGTGTCGTCGAGCTCGGATGGCAATAGACACCGGTGGTCCTGACGGCGTAGACGAAATGACCATCGGCTGCAGCATCTCGCGCCTGTACCGCCTCCCAGCGGGCATCGTCGGTTTCGTAGACAGTGATCGTATTCATTGTGGCAGTCCTGGAAGCATCAATCACGGAATCAGGATAGGCCGGACTTCATTCGCAAGAACTCCGATTCTTGCTATCAAAATTCATCGGCTGGGCAGTCGCCACAAGTACCACGCGGCGACAGTCCGGTATGGGCTCCAGGCTTCACCGATGTCACGCATCTGGCGCGGTGTCGGTGCCTTCTCCAACCCCTTCAGACGCCCGTAACCCTCGCGAACACCGAAGTCGTCAACTGGCAGAATGTCCGAGCGCTCAAGTGAATAGATCAGGAACATCTCTACCGTCCAGCGCCCGACACCGCGTAGCGTAATGAGGCGCTCGATCAGCGTCGCATCGGGAAGGCGCCGTGCCTCGTCTAGACTCGGTACGATTTCGTCCACGGTAGCCTGGGCGATACTGCGAATCGTCGCCAGCTTGGTAGCCGAGAAGCCACAGGCACGTTGCAGCGCCGGATCGGTCGACAGCAGTTGCTCGGGAGCGGGAAAGTCCGTACCGGGATAGAGCGCAAGCAACCGCCCAAGAATCGCATCGCCAGCTTTGGCGTGTAGTTGCTGATAGGCTATCGCCCGAACCAGCGCCTCGTATGGCTCGCGGGCGGGCTTGGCCTCATGCCTGCACGGGCCGATTTTGGCGATATGACTAGCCCAGTCCTTGTCGAAGTCCGACAGGAACTGAGCAGCTTTCCGATAGGCGCGCGGAGACAGGTCGGCTGAGATGGTGTCGGTCAAAATCAAAATCCTGGCAGCGTGGCAGTTTGGGGTTCGGTGCGTTGCGGCGGGATTGCCCCTTCATGCTCCAGCAACCAGCGCTTACGATGTAGGCCCCATGCGTAGCCCTTGAGATCGCCATTGGCGGCGATGACGCGATGGCACGGCACGATGATCGCGATCGGGTTGGCGCCATTGGCAGCGCCAATGTCGATTGCCGCGCGTGGATCGTCGAATCCCAGCGCCTTCGCGAGTTTGCCGTAGGTAGTGGTCGTGCCCGTCGGGATACGGCGCAACGCAGCCCACACGCGGCGCTGCAGGTCGGACCCGGCAGTTTCCGTCCGGAGCGTGTCCAACGCCGCAAGCTCACCCGAGAAGTAACGCGTGATGGCGTCGGCGATCTCGTCAGGCGCGGTGACCTCAGTCAAGCCAACACGGCCATAGTGCTCGCGCAGGCCACGATCGAGGCGTGCCTGGTGGTCGGCGAAATCGAGCGCACGCACAGCTCGCTGCGCGTCCGTGACGAGAAGCATGTCACCCAGTGGCGATGCCACGACACTCTTATACATGTGCATGATGTTCCTTGCGAGGTGAGTCGGAAGACCAGATTGGGCGCTCCGATTGGGTTCATTTCAGCCGGGTGACACCCCATTCCCCAAACAGATAGGTCTCGCCGCTCGTCATGTGCAGTTCGGTAGCGCCGTCATCGTTGACCCACCATCGCGCCGCACCGATATCCACCAGCGACTGGCAATGCGCCTCGACCTGGTATCGCGCTTCGGACTGTTCGTTCATCGGTTCTACGGAAATGGTTTTCATAGGTACACTCCAGCAACCCGCCATACTTTAGTTGCGCCATCACCAGAAAACACTCCGTCCCTTGCTGTCGAATTCACGACGTCATCCCGCCTTACGGAACGTGAAGTTGATTCGCTGGCGTCCGAGAAGACCATGCGGATCCTCCTTGAGCGGCATCACACCGTGGTAGCGCAGACGATCAACGCCTCCCCACACGGCCACGTCACCGTGATAAAGCGGCACTTTGGTTGTGGGATCGGAGCGCTCGTGACCACCGAAAAGAAACACGGCTTTCATGCCCAGAGAGACCGAGACGATGGGCGCATTAAAATCCTGCTCGTTCTTGTCCTGATGCAACGAAAGGCGCGCGCCGGGAGCATAGCGATTGACGAGACAGGCATCCGGCTCGAAATCGTCGAACCCTGCTGCCGCGGCGGCCTCTTTCGCTAGCCGTGCAAACACCTCCGGCATGGCCGGCCACGGCAATCCAGTGTCGGGGTCAACAGAGGTGTAGCGATAGCCGCGACGATCAGTCGTCCATCCCAATGCCCCGCAGTTCGTCAAGGCAACAGACATGGTGAAACCACCAGGCGTCACCATGTGCCGAAACGGAGCGATCGCGTCAATATCGACAATTGCACGCAACAGTCCGTGCAGATACGGCAGGGCGAACCCACGAAGCACGACGGCGTCGGCGCCAATGCGGAGGTGTTCACCTTCCGTCTCGAAAAGATGCAGCGAATCCATGCTCACCTCGAATCGTGAAAGATCAGGCCGACGGTGTGACGGCTGCCGCTACGAATACGACTGACGCCATGTCGCATTGCCACGCTTCGAAGTCCGCGCTGCCCCATTGCAGGCCTCTGATTGACGGTGAATACCACTGCATCGCCCTGACGCAGCGAGACAACGTCTGCTCGTTGGCCTTGGGTTGAATACTCCGTCATGACAAACTCGCCACCCGTGAAATCCGAGCCGGGAGCTGACAACAGAATGGCTACCTGCAAAGGGAACACGTGGTCGCCGTAGAGGTCCTGGTGCAGGCAGTTGTAATCACCCTCACCATATTCAAGGATCAGCGGCGTCGGCCGGCTCTGCCCGGCAAGGTGACATCGATCGAGAAACACATCCAGGTCGACCGGAAACTGCGTGTCGCTACCCAATTGCCTGTTCCAGCGATTGGCAATCGGGACAAGCCGGGGATACAACGCATGTCGCAACCCGTCGAGCAGCGGTGGCAACGGATACGCGAAGTACTTGTATTCGCCGCGCCCGAACCCGTGTCGCGCCATCACGATTCGCGTGCGAAAGCCATCCTCCTTTGCATAGCGCTCGGCAAGGGCGTTGCATTGCTCTGCGGTCAGCAAATTCGGAAGAACAGCGTTGCCGTAAGTATCGAGCGATCGTTCGACACCCGGCCAATCGTAAGTCAAGGGCGTCATATCCTGCTCACGCCGAGTCTTGAGCTTCATTGCGCACACTCCTCGGCCAACAGCGCGAGCTTGCGCTCGACACCCCAGCGATAGCCGGACACGGAGCCGTCGCTGCGTACGACGCGATGACAAGGAATGGCAATAGCCATGACATTTGAGGCGCAAGCGCCTGCTACAGCCCGAACGGCTTCCGGGGTACCGAGATCTCGCGCTACGTCGCTGTAGCTCCGGGTTTGGCCAGCCGGTATTTCACACAGCGCCTGCCAAACCTTTTGCTGGAAGGCAGTCCCACAAATATCGAGATCGATGACGCCGGCGGGCTGCTCGTTGTCGATGAACGCAATGACCTGTCTGAGCTCCAAGGCAAGCGCAGCCTGGTCAACGCGCAGTTCGTTGGTCGGGAACGCTGCTGCGAGTTGCGCTTGCAGGGCCATTGCATCGTCACCCAAAAAGATCGCGCACACGCCGCGTTGACTACGTCCGACCATGACCAAGCCAAGCGTCGTTTGACCGACGGCGAATCGAATGGAATCGACAACCCGACTGCCCGGGGCACGGAAGACGTATTTGAACGTAGAAACGGAACGGACTGTCATGGGACATCGCTCACTTGATTACGGGATGATGTCAGTGTACGAACTTGCCCGTCGATCGAAACTCCGGTATTTGCGGTTGAATTCTTGAACTCGAAAGCACGGCCCTTCAACGATTCAACTGGAACTCGATGCCCTGACGATCAAAAAAAGGTCCGCAACAAAGTGCGGACCTTTTCCGTGCCTGCCGATCTGTATGTCACGCCTGGACGGCGTGGTGGCGGCTAACCGATCAGGCGTCGCCGTTGACGGCCGTCGTCTTGATCAGACCGAGTTGGGTCAGTGCGGCCACGCCGTCGTCCAGCCCGAGTTCTTCCACGATTTTCCCGTCGATCACCTTCAACACGGTCGTGCCGGTGAAGCGCATCGTGCGGCCGGTGGCAGCAGGCAGCCCGCCGACCAGGAAGTCGTCAAACGCGGGGCCGGTGTGGGTGCCGCCGCCTTCCCACTGACCGACGACGTAATCGCCTTCGGCGATCAGGTCGGCCGTACCCCAGAAGTTCAGATCGGGGAACGCTGCGCGGAAGTCCGTCATGAACGCCTTGATGTCTTCGCGGCCGCGGCGCGGCTCATGCAGCGAGTACTTGAGCAGCATGTCCGGTGCGGCGATTTCATCGATCACCGAGAAATTGACATTCTTGCCCCAGAATTCCGTGAACCAGCGCACGACGACTTCCTTGTTTTGCTCTTCTTTGCTCATTTCAAAAGTTCTCACAGTTGGTTTCGGAAAACCATCGACATCATCTGATGGTCTGAGCAACAGAATAGTGATCAGCAATCCTTCCAACACTCCGATTCTTGCTGCGCAAATTTGGACGATGCCCTGCTTACTCTTTTGAGGCGCAGCCGCGGCAATTCGGAACAGGTCGATGTTTCACGACTCCACGAGCCGACCGATCTCAATGCGAGCGATCATGTCGATACGGACAATGACTGTCCAATGGACTAAGCAACTGACAGAAGACCGTCCGCGTGAACGATCCGCACGCTGGCAGCGAGGTGTTCAAGTGCAGCGTCGCGGAGCCCGCTGGCGCGCAGACCTTCGCACGTTCGAAACAGGTAGTCGCGGGCGCTGCCCAATGTACCGGAAGCGGTAGCCAGCTTGCGTACAACGACGTCGTGCTCGAGGTGACCTGCATACTGCGGAACGGTCGTATCGATGGTGAAGGCAATCGCAGAGCCGATCGCCTCCCCGGAAATGCCTTTCAGATCCACCCACCGAGGCACGTAGGCACCGCAGACCATTTCTCTTCTCCAGAGCAACTGCAGCTCGCGCTCGATGTTCGCCTCGGCCAGACGATAGGCGGCCCCATGACACGACCCACCGCGGTCCAGTGCAAGCATGAGCCCGGGGCGATCCGCTGTCGCGCGTAATGCCGTGATTGAAAGGCAAAATGATCGATGCCAGCCATCGACCCTTGCGACACGCCTTTCTACGGCATCGATCGCCGCATTCCATATGAGCGAGCCGTACCCAAAAACCCAGATGTCTCCCGCCGGCCGCGCGGCCAGCGTCTCCCGCAGCGACGCCGATCGTTCAGACTCGGTGAGCATCCGCATACCAGGAGAATCGATGGCTGCAAGCGCAGCCACGCTACCTTCTTCGAGAAGCTGCCGCGTCAGCGTTGGCGATGAGTTCTGCTCTTCGCTATAGGCGAACGCTTGCTGCACAACACGGTTCGTCGTCATGGTTTCCTCATAGGCATCGGTGACGCGCGGATATGGCCCGCGCCAGGTGCGCACTTTGCCGAACAGGACGCGACGAGCCACTCCGATTCTTGCGATGGAATGCAAATCTCCCAAGGGCGCCGGCAGCGATTTGTCGTTCGCGGATCGCGGCCCTCGATGAGCGCGGGTGAACTCTGCCTGGTCGATGGCGCTAGTGGACGTCAGTATCCGGTGCGCATGTGCCCGTATTGAGCGCATGCCGAAGGCCTCGATCGCGGTGTGGCGCTCACTGGTACCTGGACATTCGGAGATGAGGCAGATTCGATCGCAAGAATCGGAGTGCGGCTCAATGCGCGAGCACCGAGACTCGGGGGACATTCCGTATGGCATCAGGAGCAAAGAGTGGGTGCGGATAAGCGCAAGGCAAGCGACGAGCCCGATCTCGTCAGCAGTTTCACCTCAGCGTTCGCCGGTGCGTCCGGCGGCGTAGATAGCGTCTGGATCAAGTACGCGATGTACAACGGATCTCGCCGTATCTCGTATTGGCCCGCGGACCAGTTTTGGGCACTTTACAGATGCGTTGAGCACTACAGCGGGATTCACTTCTATGGTTCCGATCTGCAGCGCATGTCGGATGAGCCTGGCTATGGCTTAAAGCTGCCGAGCGGACATCCCGTCCACACGATGTTGAAGGCGCGCCCGACTCTCACTGAGCATGACTTTCAGTTCGCTCAACGACGGTTCTCGGTCGCATCCCTTGTTTTCGTGGATCTCGGCGAGGTGTGCAAGATAGCGTGCACGTTCTTGAACAACGAGCATCGTGTTGATCTTCTGCCTGCCTACATCGCAATGAACCTGTACGGATCATTGAAGGCGAGCGTTGATCTATCGGGGTTGGTCACGGCACCACCGGCAGGTACTGCATGAAATCGCGCGGACCGCTTCACAAACCTCATTCGTCGACATGCGCCTCCACCTGGAACGCATTCCGCCGACCGACACGCCAAGAATGAATCGTGCCGATCAGGGCTTAATCCTGGCCTATCCGGACATCAAGGTGAGTCGTGCACGGACAGTTCAAGTCCGATTCGCTCTCTTGAATGCACACGGCTGATCGCGTGCGTGGTGCGCACGCGATAGTGGTCACGACTGCCCTTGAACGGGCCGTCGTGAGTGCAGCGCCACTGTATCCTTATCCGGCCTTCCTGAACGTGAGGTTTATCCGTTGGCTACCAAGTAACGGATGCGGGACGTCCTTCAGTGGCAGTATCCCGTGATACCGCATTCGATCGACGCCTCCCCATACAACAACGTCTCCATGGCGGAGGAGAACGCGTTCGGCGCTATCACCGCGCGCGTGCCCACCAAACAGGAATATGGCTGTCATTCCTAGAGACACCGACACGATTGGTGCGTTGAGATCGCGCTCGTCCTTGTCCTGATGCAATGAGAGGCGCGCCCCGGGCAGGTGCCGATTAATCAGACAAGCATCGGGCTCAAAATCAGGGAAACCGCAGACTGCCGCAGCGTTGTTCGCGAGTGCTGACAGCAACCCCGGCATTGCCGGCCAACGCTTGGCTGTGTCCGGATCGATGACGGTGTAACGGTAGCCACTCCGATCCGTCGTCCAACCCAACGTCCCGCAGTTCGTCATTGCGACAGACATTCGGAAGCCACCAGGCGTCTCCATATTTCGAAAGGGTGCGCGAGCATCAATACTTGAGATCTCCTCGAGGAGATCGCCCGCGCCGGGCAGCGCAAATCCTCGGAGAATGAATGCGTTCTCCCCGAGGATTTCGCGCCCATCCACAGACCAGTAGCGGTCCTTGTCGAACGTGCTCATTGCTCGCTCTCTTTCGAGAGCAGTGCACGCTTGCGATCCACCCCCCAGCGATAACCGGATACCGATCCATCGCGACGAACGACTCGGTGACACGGAATCGCTACTGCAAGCACGTTCGCCGCGCATGCGCTTGCGACAGCACGAACCGCCTCAGGTACGCCGAGGTCTCGTGCTACCTCGCCATAGCTACGAGTCTGACCGGCAGGGATGCCACACAATGCCTGCCACACCTGCTGCTGGAAAGGCGTGCCGCCAATGTCGAGATCGATGACCCCTTCGGCAATATCCTTGTCAATGAACGCGATGACCTGGACCAACTCACGGTGCAGTCCAAGCTGGTCCGTCTCTAGAGGATTATGCGGAAACTCCGCCTCAAGTTCATCGACCAACGCTTGATGCGAATCACCAAGAAAGATCGCGCAGATTCCGCGGCGACTTTTTCCGACCAGAATCATTTCGCGGACGGTCTTTCCAATCGCATAACGAATTGGGCCTTCGACGTCGCTGCCCGGAGCGCGGAAGTTGTACTTGAAAGCAGTAGAAGGACGGTTCTTCATGGCAGATCTCCTTTTTGATAAGGTATGCGACAAGTTTAGGCACTGATCGACGTCTCCAAACTCTGGTCCTTGCGGTCAAATTCGATTTCCCAATCACCATCCCGGAAATCGGGCGATCAATCGCAGCCAGATCGCAAGACAACCGGCATCGGCCATGTATCGCAAGGCATCGATCGCGCGCCAGTTACATGGAACTCGTCGGAGCCAGATGGAGTCGGGACCCGACCGATAGAGCCAGACGATCGTAGCCGCGATCATCTGGCGCTCGGGTGAGAGGGCACGGAAATTCGCGCGCCAGGCCGCCATCTCGCCAGGATGGTGTTGGCCGCGCCGCTCGTCATAGGCGCTAGGGCAGATGCTCCGGTGGTCATGACCTTGAGTGGACGAACAGAAGAACTGCGACAGTTGGAGCTCGCCAATCGCCCACACTAGCGTTTCGTGAAATCGCCGTGGCGTTCTGAACGGCACGGTCGACTTACCTCCTGAGAGCACTTCCAGTCGCTCGGCTTCCATCTCGTCGATATCGAGGACCGAGGTCACAAGGCGATCGAGTCTTACTTCCTCAAGCGGACTCGACGTGTTGGCGGCCGTGCACAGCACGTGAAGTGCGACATCGGCAGTATTCGACGAATGGATTTGATGCACCGATTCTTGAGCAGACGAGTACATATAAACGTGGTGATCAGGTGTTCCCTACAGTCGGCCCGTTGGCGATGCCATTTCGGCGACGAGGAATATGTGCCCAATAAGGGCCGAATTCGATTCAGTGGACTGCCAGCTGCAAGCTCGGAGAGACTCGATCCGCGCGCAACCGTTGCCCAACGGCAAGTCGGTTCAGATTCTCGATTGAGCCGCGAAGAGAGGCGCTCGTGGTCGTAGGTAGATCCGGGAGTCGAATCACCTCGATGCCAGGGACGATCACGTCGGCAATTTCACCTGCCTCTGCCTGTGTGCCCACATCTTCGGAATGATCGAACAAGCGATCGAACCGCAGCGTGTTCCACGCATCAACGTAGTTCCCCGTGTCGTCTGCAACTGCCGAGTCGACGAAACGCACACTGCGCACGATCTCTATCCGTACTTCGAATGGGATCACGGGCTTGTAACCGGACACCCTGGTGAACACCTCGTCGGTTGTCACGCCGATGACGAGGTAGTCACATCGCGCCTTTGCGTATTGCAATACGTTCAGATGTCCGACGTGAAAGAGATCGAAGGCATTAGAAAGATACCCGATGCGCTTCATGGAGACTCCCGCTTTCGTTGAGTAGAGAATCACGTGGTCGCTCGAACTCATGACGCTCGTTTGGTCGGGCAGCTACACCGCGTGAGGTTGTGAAGATGACCTCAACGATAGGCGCCGAACCACGACCGTTCGATCCGTTTCTTGCTTTGAAACTTCGCAACGTTAGTGATCGAACGCGTCGACGGAGAAATTTGAATTTCGCAGCAAGAAACGGGTAGAAGCCCATCTCATCGATCGATATTGTTCGTCTCGGGCGCAGCAATTCCGCTTCCCCATCAACTGAGCACACGAAGGAGTCGATCATGTCGAAAGAACAGGACAACAAGGAAGTCGTCGGCCGCTGGTTCACCAACTTCTGGGGCGAAAAATGCGACCTCAGCATCGTGGATCAAATCGCTGCGCCGGATATGCTCCTGAAGTACTCTCTGCACGAGCCGCGTCGCGGCCGCGACGACATCAAGGCGTTCATGACCGACTTCCGCGCGGCATTCCCGGACCTGAACTTCTGGGGTGTTACGGATCTCATCGCCGAAGGTGATTTCGTCGTCGGCCAGTGGGAAGGTGGTGGTACGCATACCGGCCCCGCATTCAGCGACTTCCTCGTCGGCGGGCTGCCGGCGGCAACGGGTCGCAAGATGCGTTTCACGGGAACGACGGTACTTCGTCTGAAAGACGGCATGATCGTCGAGGAACTGGGCCTGGACGACGGTGTCACCGCACTCATGCAGCTCGGCCTGATCCAGAAAGCCTAACCGGGGTCGATAACTCGAAGAGAAGCAAGCCACATCTCCGTCACGAGCGAACTGGAGGGAGCCCCTTCGGTTCGCGTTCTTGCGCCCGGCTTGCATCGATCCTGTTTGCCTGTTCGCAGGAGTTTGAGTGTTCTCAACAGACCTGTTTCGAATGATCTATGGGCGCGAGATTGACAATGGCAGCGATACAGCAAATTCGATGTATAAAGAGAACAGGCCAGTCGGCCCGACATGAGGCGATATCTCACATCGGGGGAATCAGCCCCTCTCACGGAGCGAGATGGAAGATGGACATCCCCTATGTCATCTCGGAACTCGAGGCGGGGCGACGCGAGTTCTTTATCGTCGTCGATGGCCAGGCCGCAGAAGTGACGGTTGCGGAAACGCCAGATGGGCACAAGTATTTGAAGACTACGCGTGACACTGCAACATTGGATTGTTTGCTATGTCTACCGGAATGCCTATAGAGTTATTTCAAAATCCTTCGAACTGCGGCCTCCACGCATGTCACGCTTTATCGAGTGCACCTGGACGGAATTGATGAGCCGCGGCACAAAGGGACACCGACATAAGGACTCCTTTGACACGTTGCCATCGACGATATTATCGTAGTCGTCCGATTAGAAGCTGGAACGCCACGACACGGCGATACAGCTAACTCAAGCGAACGGGTCGCTTGTTAAGCCAGCGCCGATTCGCCTCGGGCAGCAGGCCACACGACCTCTCTAGAGTTGGCTCCGGCGCCGCCCCCCACACCACGACAACAGCGCCGTCGGCGCCAACTCTGAACGCCAAATTCGTGCGCAACGGCTATGTCCGGCACGTCGTCGGACAGCCGCACCAGCCCAGCCCAGCCCAGCCGTCACCATTTTGGCCACCTGCCGACAGAATTGCATTAGCAATGCGTCGAATTTCGCACGAAATGTACTTATCGACCCAGTCGGCATACGTTCCAGTAGGAAGACGACTAGAATCAGATCGTCCAATTGATCGAACCATACGGATCAAACATGCTGGATCTCAACGACTTTCGCTATTTCGTCCGAATCGTCGAATCGGGAGGACTCACGGCGGCCAGCCGGAACCTCGACATCCCGAAATCGACCGTCAGCCACCGGCTTCAGCAGCTGGAAGCCGCGCTCGGCGTGCGGCTGATCAACCGAACATCGCGCAGCTTAAGCGTGACCGACGCAGGCCAGCTCTTCTACAGTCACGCCGTCACAATGCTGGAGCGCGCCGAAGTAGCCGAGAACGCCGTCCGCGAGCGCCTGGTCGAACCGATCGGCACGATCCGGTTCACGACTGCGGTGGCCACGTCGCTCTACGCGATGCGCCAGATCCTTCCGGATTTCATCAAGCGTTACCCGAAAATCGACGTGATCGAGCACGTCAGCGACGAACAGACCGACATCGTCGGCGGCAATTTCGATCTTGCGCTGCGTGCCCATAACGGGCCGCTATCCGACTCCGCGCTCGTGCAACGCAAGCTGGCCCCTGCCCCGTGGTTCCTATTCGCCAGCCCGGACTATCTCGACCGACGTGGCCAGCCCGTCGCGCCGGACGAGCTGGCCGGGCACGATTCGCTGTTCGTCACAAGGCACCATCTTCCGTTCGCCTGGAAGCTCAAGCATCCGTCGCAGGGTGAAGTCAGCGTCCCGCTGAAGCCACGCCTCGCAGGCAACGACTTGGTCACGCTGAAACAGGCCGCGCAGGATGGACTCGGCGTCGTCGCGCTCCCTGGCTATGTCTGTCGCGACGAAGTCCGCTCCGGCGCGCTGCGCTGCATTCTGCCCGATTGGCTCGCCGGCGAAGCCACCATCACCGCCGTACTGCCGTTCCGGCACGGCATGCTGCCGTCGGTGCGCGTGTTTCTCGACTTCCTGGTTGAGCGCATCCCAAAGGTCGTGTCGTAGCATCATCGTCCAAACTATTGGACATTAATTCCATAGCATCCATCTTGTTGATCCATACGTCTGAATCCATTCTGTAGTTACGGCCGGTCGATACCGATCGACGAGCGCTCCGGGCCACATCGCGTCCGGGGGCATGGACAGGAGTTGGATCATGAAAGTATCAAGACGTCAGGTTCTGGTGGCCGGCGCGGCCGCCGCGATGGCGGCGCTTGCAGGCAAGGTCTCGGCCAGCACGCAATCCGGAAAGAAGTCACGACACTTCGACGTGGTGATCGTCGGCGGCGGATCGGCCGGCGCCGTACTGGCCGCCCGGCTGAGTGCGGACCCGCGGCGCAGCGTGCTGCTGCTGGAAGCCGGACCGAATTTCGCGCCCGGCAGCTACCCCGAGGTACTGACGAATGCCAACGTCGTCGCCGGCTCCCCGGCGTACGACTGGCATTACCACACCGAGGACGCGGCCCGGCTCGGCCATGATATCCCGGTGCCGCGCGGCCGCGTCGTCGGCGGCAGCTCGGCCGTCAATGCCGCAGTGGCCATGCGCGCCCGCCCTGCCGACTTCGCGCGCTGGTCCGCCCGCGGCATCGAAGGATGGTCGTGGGAAGCCGTGCTCGACGCGTACAAGGCATTGGAGAACACGCCGGCCGGCGACGATGCCTGGCACGGCCGCGACGGCCCGTTCCCGATCCGACAACGGACTGCAGCCGACAACACGCCGTCGATGCGCGCATTCGTCGAAGGCTCGCAAGCGCTCGGCATGCGGCGCGTGCCGGACCTGAACGGCGCTGACCCTCAAGGCGTCGGCTACTACGCACTCAACGTCGTCGACGGCGTGCGCGTAAATACCGGTATCGCCTACCTGACTACCGCGGTACGCGCCCGTTCGAACCTCACGATTCGCGGCGACGCGGAAGTCGACAGCGTCGTCATCCGGCACAAACGTGCAGCCGGCGTCGCGCTCGTCGGCGGCGAAGTCATCCCGGCCGGCGAGGTCGTCCTCGCATCTGGTGCGTTCGGCAGCCCGGCGATCCTGATGCGCTCGGGCATCGGGCCTCAATCGCATCTGTCGGAGCTGGGCATCGCCACCGTCTCCGATCTGCCGGTCGGGAACCGACTGCAGGACCACCCGTTCTTCTACAACGTCTACGCACTGAAGCGCGAAGCGAACGCGATGACGCCCGCCGCCGGCGCGATCGTCTGGACGCCGTCGCAAAGCGCGAAGCCGGGTGAGCTCGACCTGCAGATCTCGGCCACGCACCTGATCGACCCGAAGGTCAGCCCGACTGGCGGCGCAATTGTGCTGGCCTGCGCGGTCACGCTGCCCAGATCGCTCGGCCAGTTGCGGCTGGCAAGCCGCGATCCGCGTATCGCGCCACATATTCGCTACAACTTCTTCAGCGACACGAACGACCTCGACCGGATGGTCGAGGCGGTCCAGCTGTCGCGAGAGATCGGCCGAACAGCCCCCTTCTCGTCGCTTGTCGATCACGAGATGGCACCGGGTGCCGGCATCAGCGCCAACGATCCGGCCGCGTTGCGCGCCAACATCATCGCCAACGCCGCCGCCTACCTGCACCCGACGTCGACGGTACCGATGGGGGCCGAGTCGGATCCTTCCGCCGTCGTTGACCCATTGGGCCGTGTACGCGGCGTCGAAGCATTGCGGGTAGTCGATGCATCGATCATGCCGGAGATCCCGTCGGTGCCAACGAACGTGACGACCATCATGCTTGCCGAGCGTATCGCCGCGACGATGACGGCATGAGCATGCCGCGCTCGTAATCGGCAAACAGATATCTCACCAGCGAACCGATCAATCATTATTGATCAGTACTTCAAACATTATCTGAACGGAACATCACGTTCCCGGAGAAACATCATGACGAACAACACGCTCCTCTCGCCCGCGACCGTATGGAGCGAAAAGATCTATAGCAACGGATGGACCCGCTCCAATTTCGGCAACACGGAAGACGTGCTGGAAAAGGCCACGGGGAAACGGCTCGGCGCCATCGGCATCGCATCATCGCAGGACGTTGCGAAAGCCGCCGCCATCGCACGCGAAGCGCAAAAGGCATGGGCGAATGTACCCGGGCCGAAGCGCGGCGACGTGCTGCGGGAATTTTCCTGGCTCGTGCTCGTCCATGCCAACGAGATCGCCGACCAGATCGTCCGGGAAACCGGGTCGATCCGCGCCAAGGCACTGTGGGAAGTGCAGGTCTCGGCGCGCGAAGTCCTCGAAGCCGCCGCCCTCGGCAGTCAGCCTGAAGGTGTGCTCGTCGCCACGGCCGAGGCCGGCCGCCAGAGCATTGCGCGCCGCATCCCGGTCGGCGTGATCGGCGTCATCACGCCGTGGAACTCGCCGTTCATTCTCGGCTCCCGGGCAATCGGCCCCGCGCTGGCGATGGGCAACGCCGTGATCCTGAAACCCGACGTACAGACGCCGATTGCCGGCGGCGTGACGTTCGCCCGCCTGTTCGAGGAGGCTGGCCTGCCGGCCGGGCTCTTCCATGTGCTGCCGGGCGGTGCGGACACCGGCTCGGCACTCGTCAACGAACCGCTCGTCGACATGATCAGCTTCACCGGATCGACCCGCGTCGGTCGGCAGATCGGTTCGATCGCGGGCGGGCAGCTCAAGCGCGTGTCGCTCGAACTCGGTGGCAACAACCCGTACATCGTCCTCGAAGACGCCGACATCGAGGCGGCTGCAAGCGCCGGTGCATGGGGGGCATTCTTCCACCAGGGGCAGATCTGTCTCACGGCCGGCCGGCATCTCGTCCACGAGCGTGTCGCGGAAGCCTATGCTGCCGCGCTCGTTCGCAAGGCCCGGGCACTCGTGGTCGGCGATCCGTTCGACGACCGCGTGCAGATCGGCCCGATCATCAATGAGCGGCAAGCCGCCAACGTCGATCGGATCGTGGCGGAAACGCGCGATCAGGGAGCAACCGTACTGGCCGGCGGCACGCGTAACGGGTTGTTCTTCGAACCGACGGTGATCGTCGGTGTGCGCCCTGGCATGGCTGCGTTCGACGAGGAAATCTTCGGGCCCGTTGCCCCTATCACGACCTTCAGCAGCGACGACGAAGCCGTTGCACTGGCCAACGGAACGGATTACGGCCTGGTCGCCGCCGTTGCATCGGCCGATCTCGCTCACGCGCAGCGCATTGCGGATCGACTGCACTCCGGTGTCATCCACATCAACGATCAGACGGTCCTGCACGAAGTCTACGGGCCGATCGGCGGTGTCGGTGCCTCGGGCAACGGCTTCAACCACAGCACGCTGACCAACGCCGACCAGTTCAGCGAATGGCAATGGATCACGACTCGCCAGCAGATTCCGGCGTATCCGTTCTGATCCGTCCTGCGGTAGCGGCCCGCATTGCATGCCGGCGCCGGCCGCACCGCATTCAAGGAGCACATCATGAGTCAAACCAACCGAATCGATGTCCATCAGCACGTCGTCCCGCCATTCTGGGCGGACAAGCTGGCGACGCACGGCGGCGACCCTTCCGGCACCGTCATTCCAGACTGGTCGCCGCAAAGCGCGATCGAGATGATGGATCAACAGGGCATCGCCACCGGCATCCTGTCGCTGACCGCGCCGAGCGTGGTCGGCTGGCAGCAGCTCGAGCGTCGCACGATGGCGCACCGCGTCAACGAATACACGGCGGAACTGGTCGAGAAACACCCGACGCGCTTCGGCAATTTTGCGACATTGCCGCTGCCGGACGTCGATGGCGCGTTGCTCGAGCTCGAATACGCGCTCGACGTACTGCACGCGGACGGCGTGATCCTGCTCGCCAACTATGCCGGCAGGTATCTCGGCGACCCGGCGTTCGAACCGGTATTGGCGGAACTCGCGCGCCGCCGCGCGGTGGTATTCGTCCATCCCGGCCAGCCGCCGCTACCCACCATCGGCGGCGTCGCCGGCCCGCTCGTCGACTACCCGTTCGACACGACGCGCACCGCCGTCCAGCTTGTGTTGAACGGAACGGTAGAACGCCATGCCGGCACCCGCATCATCCTCGCGCACGCCGGCGGCTTCCTGCCCTATGCGTCCTTCCGGTTCGCCGAACTTGCACGGGTATTCGACGCCGGCGCCGCCGGCCCGGACACGATCCTCGAAAAATTCCGCGGCTTCTATTTCGACACCGCGCTGTCGGCGAGCCCCGCCACGCTGACGGCGCTCAAGACCTTTGCTGGCAGCGAACGCATTCTGTTCGGCAGCGACTTTCCGTATGTATCCAAGGAAATCAGTGGTGCATTCACGCATCGGCTGGACGGTTATACCGGCCTGACGCCCGATGAGCGCGCCGCGATCAATCACGGCAATGCGTTGCAACTTTTCCCGCGACTCGCACCCCGTCCGTAACGAAGAATCCAACAGGAGATGAACATCATGAGCACCCATCGCAAAGTAGCAGTCGTCACCGGCGCGGCACAGGGCTTCGGCCAGGCCATCAGCGTCGGCCTGGCCGGTCGCGGCATCGACATTGTCGCCGTCGACCTCGCTGAATCCGATGCCACGGTCGCGGCAGTCGAGCGTGCCGGCGCACGTGCCGTCAGCCTCGTCGCCGACGTGTCGGATCCCGCATCGGTCGAGCGCCTGTCTGCGCTGCTGAAAGCAGAATTCGGCCGCTGCGACATTCTCGTCAACAACGCGGGCATCTATCCGAACGTTTCGTTCGCCGACGTCGATTACGCGCTGTGGCAACGCGTGCACCGGGTCAATCTCGATTCCCAGTTCCTGATGGTGAAGGCCGTACTCCCCTTCATGATCGAACGCAGCTGGGGCCGCATCGTTAACATCACGTCGAATTCGGTCGGGCTCGTTGCGACGGGCCTGTCGCACTATATGTCGAGCAAGGCTGGTGTCATCGGCTTCACGCGCGGTCTCGCAACAGACGTCGCGGAGCACGGGATTACCGTCAATGCAGTTGGCCCGACCGCTTCGCTGACGACCGGCGGCAAGACACATATCAAGCGAGAGCACATCGAAGCGCTGGCTCAGGCGCAAGCGATCAAGCGCCCGGGCGCCGCCGAAGACATCGTTGGCACGGTGCTGTTCCTGTCGAGCGACGACAGTGCGTTCGTCACCGGGCAGACGATCATCGCGGATGGCGGGCTGGTCAGGCTGTAAGCGCTGAACCACTCCGACTCGGAATGGCAATGGATCCGGAAGACAGCGACGTGCGACGGCGGGGATCCGCCGCGGCTCCACTCCGGACGTCCTGTCCATTCTGAGCGGAACACCGACCGGGTTGGTTCCCGTATCCAACAGAGGTAGCCTCGACGTGCCTTCTCTCACACCAGACTTGAGCGTGCGACCTTTCGTTCTGGACACACGTCTCCGAGTCTTTTTACGGAGCCTTCCTTAATGGACATGCAGCATTACGAGGCGCGGCTCGACGCGCTGGAAAGTAGGTTTACGCTGGAGCGCCTGATCGCGGCATACAACCACGCATTTGACAGCCGCGACGAAGCGCTGTTGCGCGACCTCTGGCACGACGACGCTCGCCTGCTGCTCGGCGACGCCTTCGGCAACTACACGGGGATCGATGCCATCGTCGAATCGGCGCACAAGAACTGGCAGCAGATGCCGTACATGCATCACTGGATGGCCAATCCGTTGATCGATGTCGACGGTGACCGCGCGTCGGGCAAGGTGGCGCTCGATGCGCTCGTCACACACGCCGAACTCGGCCCGGCTCAGATCAGCGGCCTGTATCACGATACGTTCGTGCGCCGGAACGGTCGCTGGGCCTTTACGCAGCGACGCTTCGAACTGCACTACCTGACGCCGCTACCGAACTGGAAGCCGATCGCGGGAAGCGAAACGGCATCGCCCCAATAAGCACTGACATGGTCGTGTACCCCCTAACCCTACGTGTATATGGCCAATTTAGACCAAGCAAACAGCGTCAGTTTGCCTAACTCAGATCGGCCAAGAACGGTGATCTAAAATATTTCCCGAACGACCGCTTCAGCCTGGGTGCAGTAGAACAGGGAGGCCGTCCCACCCGGATCGCTAGCTAACTGTCAACTTGCGGAAGCTTCCGAAGATCGAGTCTCACCGAATCAGCTGGCTTACATCAGCATGAACGGTTGGTATTGAATGCAGCTCCTTGTGGGGCAATGACCACATGAACTCGAAAATCCAACGACCGATTCCCATGTCAGGAGCGCCCATTCCAGTTTTCCAAACTTGACGTATGTCTTTCCGGCCGCTCGTGGGCACGCTTAATTCCGAGCGTGCGACGCTCTTCCAACTTGCTCTTCAGTGCCTCGTCAGACGTCTTGGTTAGCTTCAAGAAATTGAGGATCATTTCATAAGTGTGCCAATGCTTGGGAGGTGCCCTTTCAACCACGAGATCGATAACCTCAGCAACATTGGGTATCTGCCGCGAGTGTTCAGATGCCGGATCTTCCAAGTTCTCCATCAAATTCAGCCAGGCGCTCAGCAGTTCCCGCACGACCAAGTCTTCCGCAAAATGCGATAAGAACTCCTCGCGCTGCGACTCGGGAATCCAATTCTCGTGCTCTTCTAAGGAGTCAAGGGCGCTGGGCGCCAAGGCCGCCATCTGGGAAATCCACTCCGACTTCAGCTCCTCGTCGACGGGAAGACCGAAGAGCGTCTCCCATACTTCCTGCATAAACTCACCAGACGTGTGCCGCTTGCGTTCAAGCAGTAGACCCGCTAGGCGCTCCGCCTGCTCCGGTCCGAGTTCACGTGCGACCTCAGTCAACTCCTTCGAGTTGCCGAATGATAACAGCCACCTCCAAACCACATCAAACATTGAGTGAGTTGGCATCCTAGCAATTCTTCGAAGAATCACGTTCCATACTGCGTTTCGCGATCCATGGGCGCCAACGTAGTAGATGGCAGGATGGTCGCCAGTGAAAATCTGCACGCAAGCATCAAGCAATTGAGGCGGCAGTCTGTTAATGACCATCTCTGGCTGCGATTCTAGGTCGACGCCTCCAGGAAGCAACGCAGTTTGAATTTCAGCCGGAACCAAGGACCGTGTCAGAGCAGCTGCCTTCAACCATACCTCGTCCAGCGCTTTGGTCGCCAGGTGCTGAAGCAAACGCGTGCGCTCTTCGGTTGAGAGGTCACCCCAAGCGTCCACGAGGTCCGATACAACCCGGATTCGAGCGGCAGTGCCTGGCAGAGCAAGCAGACTTTCAACGCGTGACGCTCTTTCCCCAGATTCGCTCGAGACGCCGGATATCAAGATGTGCGATACCCCGAGAATATAGTCGCTTGGAATGCCTGAGAGCGAGGAATGCTGAACAAGTTCTATCCAGCGATCCACTATTTCCAACAAGCTCTGCAGAGAGATATTTCCGATGGCTTTATCCATCACGTCATACAGACGCTCGTCCCTGAAGGATGCTCCGATCGGGAGCTGTTGAAGAACTCTCGGCATGAGAGCTTCAAGTAGTGCCCATGGGGTATCCTTACCTCCAAACTCGTCGCGGGCAATGACTACCAGGCGGTCGATAAGAACAGCAGCGGAAACTGGAGAGTCTGCCATCGCTCGCAGCCCGCTGGTCAGAGCATCGCGGCGCCGGTGATCACACGAAGGCCAAGCCTCCACAACGCCCTGATACGCGGCCCGTGTAACTGCCGGATGCTGTTCGCTGAAGATACGCTGTAGCAGATGTTGGTCATCGTTGCGAGGCTGACTTAGCCACAGGCGCACAACAGGCGCACGGACCATCGACACGTCAATGCTGAGAAGTCGGGCTGTTATCTGCGAAGTTAATTGACCCGGCGACTTCTCTAGAAAGGCGACTACCTTTGCCGCATCCCGAATTGAGAGCGGATCTGGCCGAACGCTATTCAAGAGTTCCAACGCATCTTTGACCTCTGCCGAAGACACAGCGGCCGGGAACACGTCGACCTCTAGCGAATTCGCAATTGTCGCAGCAGGGATCCGCGGTTGATCACCCGACCACTCGACATATGAAAGCTTCATCATAGTCACGCTACGAACCCACGACGACACGTCAGACTGCAGTTTGACAGGCAGCGAGCCCAGTCGCCTCACGAGGAACTCGAAGCACAGATCACGCACCACCGGGAAAATTGAGTGCAGCCCACGAATAGCAAGGTCAACTACCCCCTGCTGGCCCTCTCGAGTATCGAGATTTTGATGAATCCAGCCAAGGTTCGTAGCAGCCGCACGTGCCGTGTCAGCATCGATAGTGAATAGAGCCCTCTCCACGAGCGACAACGCCTCCTCCGTTGACCGAGACGTTGCTGCATCGATGAGTGACTCTGCACTCGCCCGGTAGAATGGATGGCTGAAGGTATAGCGCCGAGACATCGCGCTCACCATCCGGCGCAGCTCGAGCTGCTCCAACGAGTCACTTTCACGGGCCGACAAGACCGGCTGGGGAACGTAGCTGGGAGGCAGCGCTGGTGGGGCGGTCGAGCTTTGGCCAAACGAACTCATGACGGCACGGACATCTGATTCGCCAGGACGATCAATCCGTCCACTATCCAAGACGAATGCTAACTCGGGCTCCGCAGTCGGCAAGGCCGGCGTTGAGGCGACGACAAGCGCACTCATGAGCGGCGCGAGCAGTTCCTGCCGAAGCGCACTGCCGAGGGACTTCGAGTCCTGACGGGCATAGCGGACCACCTCTTCGAGGGGGAGCGCGATATCCAACCGATCATGGTTAGCGGCAAGATATACGAGACAGCCCGGCTCGAGGTCCAACTGCTCAGCCTGGATAGCCTCCGCGACTTGAGCTTTCAACGCTGCGGGAACGGCATATTCGTCCGCCGACATGGCCCATAGAGCGCCTAGAAAGATTGCATTCCCAATTCCCATCTCCACCCACGATAACTTGCCTATGCGGATTTGATCGATGGACTTGCATCGAGAGACCTCAAGAAGCCGGTCCTGGGCTTGAGAAACGATGAGGCGTCTACCGTTCCCTAGTTTCGGAATCAATGCGTGAAGGAGCATCAACTCACGAGATGCGTAGTCTGCGGCGTGCGCCCCTCCAAACGGGTCGTCTACGAGAGCTACTCTGTTACCCTCAACTGGCTCGCATAAGTAGCGATCCGCCTCGGCGACGTCGGAGCAAATCCTAACGCTATAGCCTTGGTTCTGCAGCAAGGAAGCGAGGCTACGAGCGCAAAAGCTCTTACCTACCCGAGGGGCGCCCGTGAGAAGGAGTGCAGAGTCTTCCGCGAGTTGGGACAGCAATGCCTTCTCCTCGCCTCTGGAAACATAGGATGCCACCACCAAAGGATCTGCGGCTACGCCAGACGCAATGACCTTTTTCACTTCCGGCAGCACATCAACGCCGGTCCGCTTCTCGCGCATGACTATCTCTGTGATGCGCCTCGTTACCTCCTCAACACGATCTGGAACGACTCGATGACGAGATACAAGTTTGTCTCGAATGCGTCGCAAAATCTCCTGCTCGTCGAGCCTCTCTGCAACGAGTACTCGCTGAAGCGATGCTTTCAGCACAGTTGTCGATATGACGGGTAGCAGCTTTCCGATGTGTGCTCGACGCTTTTTGGCTAGACCTTTGTCAGCCTTCGATGTTGCGTTGGCATAGTCCTGCAGACTCGCCCGCATCCCGCGCTCTGTTTGAATCGTCACCAAGCCTTTTTTAACCTCCGTCGTATGTACAGCCAGCTCTACGACATGAGGCACAACTTCATCATTGCATCGACCGCTGGCCACAAAGAGCACCGACTTCCTTGGATCGGCGACAAGCCTTTCTAGAAGTGAACCACTGTCGTCGCGATCTGGAAAGTGCGCCAGCCAGTCGACCAGCACGTCGTGAGTAATGCGCACTTCCGCACCCTTGACCTGGACCTCCAAAATTCTGACATTAGCGCCATCGGACAGCGTCAGCAGAGCATCTTCGCCATCTTTCGGTTCGATCTGAAGTGCGACTCCGGCATTGTCAGACCCAAGCACTGCTAGCAGTGCACAAACATGATCTTGCAGTCGGTATTTCAGTTGCCCAACGATATCAATCGACATACCTCGTCGTCTAAACGACGCCTCCCAAGCCGGTTGGTTTGCTGCAATGTCTATCGGGATGTACCCGCAGTGCCTCTTCGCTCGAACACTTCAAGCCATAAGAGGCCCGTGCGAGACGCGTTATTTTAAAGCACCCATGTGCTGCGCGCGGGTTCACTAGGCGTTTGAGCTGCTCCGCTTTCAGGCAGCTTCTAGAGTGTTGTATCGACCGGTCGAATCCGCCGTCGATCACGACCATAGACGAAGTGGCGTCCAAGCAATCACTAACTGATCTGACTCTGACAGAGAGATCCAGTCTAGACTTACGCACCCCGTCCTCGTCAGGAACGAGTCTTGTCGAGCTGCACGTGCTCGGAGACAAAATCGATGAAGGCGCGCAGCCGCGGCGTCACGTGACGGCCTGACGGCCAGAGCAACTGGAACGTATTCTGTTCGGCCGTGTAGTCATCGAGCACCGTCACCAGTTGCCCCGCCTCGAGCGCCTGCTTCGCGGAAAATTCCGACGCGTACGCAATGCCGACGCCCGTGATCGCGAAGTACATGCGCGCCTCGTTGGTATTGCAGGTAATCGCGGTCGGCAGCCGCAGCTCCGGCTCGTCGCCCGCGTCGCACCGCAGTTGCCACGTTTGCAGCTTCCCCGTGTTCGGCATCCGGAACTGGATGCAGTCGTGTTCGACGAGCTCGCGCGGGTGCGAAGGCGTGCCCCGCCGCGCGAAATAGTCGGGTGCCCCCACCAGCATCATCCGGAAGCGCCCCAGCGGCCGCGCCGTCAGGCGGGAATCGTCGACGTCGCCGCTGCGCACGACCGCGTCATAGCCCTCCTCGATGATGTCCGCCATGCGGTTGTCGAAATCGAGATCGAGCTCGATCTCCGGATAGCGCTGTCGAAACGCCGAAAACACCGGCAAAAACGGATCGCCCACCATCGGCAAACCGATCCGCAACCGCCCTCTCGGCACCGAGCTCGCCTCCGAAAGCTCAGCCTGCGCCGCATCGAATTCGGCGAGGATCCGCCGCGCGCGTTCGAGAAATAGCGCGCCTTCCGTCGTCAACGCGACGCTGCGCGTGCTGCGATGAAACAGTCGTACCCCGAGGCTCTGTTCGAGCCGCGTCACGCTCTTGCCGATACCCGAAGCGGAGATGCCGAGCACACGGCCGGCCGCAACGAAACTGCGCGTATCCGCAGCCTGTACAAAAACGTTCAGCGCGAAGCTGTCCATGAAGCGACGCTCCTTGAATAGCGGACAGATTGTCCGTTCAGCCGGGAACTCTACCGTACTTAATTCCTGTTGGGAAAGGCGATAACTTCGCTGTCATCCCGCACCGCACGTGCGACGACGTCTCACCTCTTCCAACAGGACGATTCCATGACCACCGAACCCGCCCTCCAGCAACTCGCCGCCGAGCTCGAAGCGCGCCGCTGGAACCTCATCCTGCAGGGTGACGCTCAAACGCTTTCCACCCTGCTGTCCGACGACCTCCTGTTCGTTCATTCGAGCGGGCTAAGCGACAGCAAGCAGTCCTATCTCTCGTCCATCGAAGCCGGCGCCGCTGTCTATCACTCCGCCGATCGCGAGATCGCTTCCGTCGTGCCGCTCGGCGATGCGGCCTTCTTCGTCACCGGCACCGTCAGGATGGCCGTCACGCTGCGCGGCACGCCACGCACCCTTCACTCGGTGTTCACCGTCGTCTGGCGACGCGAAGAGGATACGTGGCGGCTCGCCCTGCACCAGACCACGGCGCTGCCGGCATGAGTACGTCACGTGTACACGCACGGCCCGCCCGTGCCATGCCCTTCGTCGTCCTGGGCCTCTTCGGCCTGTATACGCTCGAATTCGGCGTCGTCGGCATTCTGCCGGCGCTCGTCGAGCACTTCCACGTGTCGGTCGCGCACGCCGGGCAATTGACCGGCCTGTTCGCGCTGACCGTCGCGCTGTTCGGACCGATGCTGGTCCTGGTATCGGTGCGGATCCCGCACAAGCGCGTGCTGGTCGTCTCGCTCGCGATGTTTGCAGGGTGCAGCCTGCTGTCCGCGTTCGTCGATTCGTTCTCTTGGATGCTCGCGCTGCGCATCGTCGCCGCGCTGTTCCACCCGATGTTCTACGCGGCCGCACTCGCCACCGCCACCTCGCTGTATCCGCCTGAGCAAACCGGCCGAGCCGTATCGCGTGCCGTGATCGGCACGACACTCGGCCTCGTCGTCGGCGTTCCATTGATGAGCGCGATCGCGTCCGCGACCGACTACCGCGCGTCGCTGCTGTTCTGTGCCGCCGTGTGCGCTGCCGCCGGGCTCGGTCTGCAGCTGATGCTGCCGGCCGGCGTGGCCGGAGAGCCGCCCGGCGCGCGCGCCCAGTTGTCGATCCTGCGCAAGCCCGTGCTGTGGCTGAACATCGTCGCGGTCGTGCTGGTCTTCACCGCGCTGTTCGCCGTCTACGGCTATGCGGCCGAGTACCTGAAGCGGCAAATCGGCCTGAGCGGCGGACAGATCAGTGCAACGCTCGCGCTGCTCGGCGTCGGCGGCGTGCTCGGCAACCTGATGATCGGCCGGTTCCTGGATTCGCATCTCGTCAAGGTCGTGCTGCTGCAGCCGTTCGCGCTGGCGGCCATCTACCTGGCGCTCGGGACGTTCGCGGAAGACCGAATGGCGGCCATGGCCCCGATCGCGCTCCTGTGGGGCGGCATCCACGCGTGCGGGCTCGTCGCCAGCCAGATGTGGCTTCGCTCCGCCGCGCTGGAGGCCCGCAGCTTCGCCACCAGCCTCTATCTCACGGCGGCCAATCTCGGCGTCGTCGGCGGTTCCTTCGCCGGCGGCTTCGCGATCGAACGCTTCGGCATGCAGGGCGCGGTCGGCTGCGGCGTCGCGCTCGCCGGGCTCGCGCTGGCCGCCATCGCCTTCAAGGTCGTGCTGTACGGCCCGCACGCCAGCCGCGCGGAAGCCGCAGCGGCTCGCGCCACCCCGCTTGCTTCCCATCGTCTCAACCAACGAGAGTCCATCTGATGAATTTCCCCCATCGCTACCTGGAAGGTTTCAGCGGCCCCGAAGACATCGCTATCACCCCGGACGGCACGCACCTGCTCGTCAGCGCGCTGCCCGCCGATTTCGTCAATCCGGACGGTCCGGCATTGATGCAGGTCGAACTGGCCAGCGACCGCACGAGCCCTATCCCGATTCATCGGGAGCCGGAACGAGGCTGGGGCGATCCCGACAGCGACGCGCCCGCGCAGTTCGGCACGCATGGCCTGCACGTTTCGACGCGCCCGGACGGACGGATCCAGTTGCTCGCCGTCAACCATGCCGAACGCGAGTCGGTCGAGATGTTCGAGTTGGTGCGCGGGAGCGGCGGCTACGAAGCCTGGTGGCGCGGTTCGGTGGCCTTCGACGGCGGCCTGCTGAACGACGTCGTCGCCACGCCCGAAGGCGGCTTCATCGCGACGGTGATGCTCGATCATGCGCTGCTGGGCGACCGGGACGCGATGACTGTCCTGTTCAGCGGCGAGCGCGTCGGCTACCTCGCGGAGTGGCATGCGCGAACCGGCTGGCGGCGCCTGCCCGGCAGCGAAGCCGCGCTCAACAACGGCATTCAGATCGGCGCGGACGGCCGCCTCGTGTGGTTCGCCGCATGGACGAGCGGCGAAGTGCACGAGTACGACCGGGAACGCCAGTGCATCACGCGCACGGCGACGCTGCCGTTTTACGCCGACAACCTGACGCTCGACGATCGCGGCGCGCTGATCGCAACCGGCATCGACGATCTCGACGACTGGCGCGCGCGAACAACCGCGCAAGGGCGGATCAGCCGCGACAAGCTGCCGTTCTCGATCGCGCGCATCGATCCGTCGACTTTCGACGCGACACCGCTGTTTCGAGGCAGCCCGGGGCTGCTCGAAGGCGGGGCCTCGGTTGCGCTGCTGGCCGGCGATGCGTTGTACGTTGGCAGCTATGCCGGCGATCGTCTGCTCAAGATCGAATCTGCCGGACTTCGGGCCTGAGCCGCCGCAAACCTGACGCTGCCCGGTTGCGCCGAATCGAACGTCGGACGGCCGGGCAGTTTGATGACGTACTGCCTGGATCCTGCGCGCGGCAGGCTTCAGGCTGCGGTCTGAGCGACCGATGCGGCACCCTGCCGGCGGAGCCGACCGAGCATGCCGACCGCTACTGCCGCAGCCACTGCAGGCAACGCGGACGCGATCAAGGTCTGCTCCGCTGTCCAAGTCATTGCCATCAGGTATCCACCTGCAACGGGCCCCAGCACCGCACCGAGGCGCCCGACGCCAAGCGCCCATCCAGCGCCGGTCGCACGCGCCGCGCTCGGATAAAGGACGACGGCCAGCGCATTGAGCCCGGATTGTCCGCCGAGCACGCAAAAGCCGGCGAATGCGATGCAAGCCAGTGCAGGAACCGGAAAAGCGTGGAACACGCTGATCCCGGCAATGGCCATGCCGCCGGCCACGAAGTTCGCGATCAGCACCACGGCGTAGCCCCTGCGATCGATCAGCAATCCGAGCAGCCAGTTGCCGAGCAGGCCACCCAGCCACAAGGCCGTACCCGCGAGCACAGGCATACCGGGCGACGCGCCGTTACCGGCCATCAGCAACGGAATCCACGCGGCAAGGAAATACGCGCACAGCATGTTGGCGAAGTTCGCGCCCCACAGCAGCGGCGTCGCCACGGCTCGCCCTTCTCCGAACAGCGTCGCCACCGCAGGTTGTCGATCCGGCCGTTCCGTACGGAACCCGGGCGGCAACGTCGCGTTGGGCACCGCACGCTGAAGAAGGCGCAGCGTTTGCGGTCGTCCCGGGCGTCGTGCCAGCGCAAACTGGATCGATTCGGGCAAGACCATCCACATCGCCACGGACAGTATCGCCGTCAGCAACGCTCCCACGTCGAACACCCCGCGCCATCCGAAGGTTTCAATGACGAACGCGGCCACGGCGCCGCCCAGCACACCGCCCGCAATGTAGCCGGACGAGACCGCCATCATCAGCGTGATGCGAAGGCGGCTCGGGCTGTACTCGCCCGCCAGCGACATCGCATTGGGCACGATCGCGCCCATGCCGACACCGGCTGCGAACCGGATCGCGATCAGTTGGTCGAGCGAGCCCGCATGCGCCGTCACCGCCATACAGCCGGCCACCCACATGCTCGCCGCGACGAGCAGCGGCCGGCGCCCGATCCTGTCCGCCAGCCCGGCGAGCAGCAGCGACCCGGCGAACATCCCGAGCAACCCCGCGCTGAACACGGGCCCCAGCACCGTCCGCTCGATCCCCCATGTCTTCATCAAGGCCGGCGCAGCATAGGCCATCGCCTGCACGTCGTATCCATCGACGACCATGCAGAGACCACACAACGACAACGCAAGCCATTGCAGCCGCCCCATCGGGCGTGTATCGAATACGGAAAGTACTGCCTCGTCCGACGACGCAGCCATGATTGTCTCCTCCATACCCTGACAGGCTTCTTCAATTGCGGCAGATTCGTCGCAAACCTCCGTCGCCTCGTGACGATCTGGACGGCCGCGTGATCGCGGTCCGCCTGCTTGTATTACCGGTCCAGGTGTACCGCGCGGGGCAGGTCAACTCGCCGCTTCCGCGCGCTGCGCGTCGTACTGCCGGATGAATTCCGGCGCACGCTTCTGCAGATCGTCGTGGGTGACGCGTCCGGTACGCAGCATGTAGTCGTACGTGAACGCATACGGATCCAGGTGCATCCGGTCGGCGACGTTCTCGTACCAGTCGAGGCTCTTCGCGGCCGCCAGCTGGAAGCGCTCGGACGCCGGGCGCCGGACTGTCTCGAAGTGTTCGAACACGGCCGGCAGATCGTCGTGATGCCGACATACGCCGTCGCTCAGCGCGATCGCATCCTCCATCGCCATGCGCGTGCCCGAGCCCAGCGAAAAATGCACTGATCGCAACGCATCGCCGAGCAAGACCCGGTTGCCGTCGTGCCAGCCCTCGTTCTTCACGGTCACGGCCTCGAACCAAGCCGACTTGTTGGACAGCAGTGCATGTCCCTGCAAGTTGTCGGCAAAGACGCTCTCGCACAACGCGCGGCTGCCGGCATCATCCATCTTGTCGAGCCCGGTGCGACGCCACGTGTCGGGATCGGTCTCGACCAGGAACGTGCTCATCTGGTTGCTGTACTGATAGCTGTGCGCGATGAAGACCCCGTATTGCGTTTCGCGAAAGATCAGCGAGACGGCGGAGAACAGCCGCGACGTGCCGTACCACGCGAACTTGTTGCGACGCTGCGTGAACGATGGCCGGAAAGCGGACGCCAGCTGTGTGCGCGTACGGCTGTGTACCCCATCCGAAATGACGACGAGGTCCGCTCCACTCAATTGCCCGACATCGTCCACGCGCGTGTTGAAGTGCAGCTCTACACCCACCGCACGGCACTCCGCCTGCAGGAACTGCAGCATCGCCAGACGGGAGACTCGCGAGAAGCTGTTGCCGTCGATCGGAACGTGCACGCCGCGATGCACGATCTCCATATGGTCGGAACGCGCATGCAGCGCCGTGAAACGGCGGAAAAATGCAGGATCGGCCTGCTCGAGAAACGACAACGCCACGCCTGAGAACACGACGCCCCATCCATAGGTTGCGTCGGCATCGTTCTGCTCGAATACGCGGACCTGCCAGTCCGGATGCTGCTTGCGGACGAGGTAGGCGAAGAACAACCCGCCGGGGCCTCCGCCGATCACGTCGATCTTCATCACGCTTCTCCTTCTGAGGTCCGCACGGCCTTTCCTTCCAGCCGCTCGAGCAACTTCGCCCGGAGCACGGGTGGAATCGCAATGGAGCGGCGCTCCGGACGCGCGACGCAGATCGGACTCAGCTTTGCCGAGAACACGCTCGTGCCGGACAGGTCGACTGCTTCAACCGTCAGATCGAACGAACGCTCGCGCACATCCGTGACGGTGAGCTGCATGTCGAACAGTTCGTCCGGACGCAGGCTCTGGTTGAACACGAAGCTCAACGCCTTCACCGGCGTTCCGAATTCGTGTTCGCGTTTGACCGACTCGAGCGATCCGCCGAGCAGGTACGCGTAGAACCGGTTCGCGAGCGCGATCACGTATTCGCTGAAGTTCACGGTATAGACGACGCCCGCGGGATCGCACTCGCCCCATTTCACGCAGCGCCGCACCACGAACGGATGCTCGCTGACGAGCCACTCCGACGGGCCCGCGTCGAACCCTGACGTCACGTTCATGTCAGGCCTCCGCCACGGCAACGCGACCGGCGTACGCGTCCGTCAGAAGCGCGCCGCCGCCGGGAATCACCGCATCGAGACCGAGCTTGTCGAGCATCCGGCGTGTGGTGCACACGGCGGTCGACGTCACCGGAATGCCGAGCGATGCCTGGATCGTGTCGATCGCCGGCAGCGACTGCATCTGCACGCAGGCGGACGCGACCACGACGTCGGCGTTCGCCGTGTTCAGCCGCGCGACATCGTTCACGAGTTGCAGCGGATCGCGGCGGCCGACGTCGAGATTGTCGGGAATCTCGAACGACAGCGCGTCGATCACCTCGATGCCTTCGCTCTCGATGTATTCGACCACCAGCTTCGTCAACGGCTTCATGTACGGCGCCATCAGCGAGATCCGACGCGCGCCCATGATGCGCAGCCCGTCGATCAGCGCACCGGCCGACGTCATCACGGCTGCCTCGCAGCTGTTGGCCCGCGCCACCTCTTCCAGCTCGCGCTCGACGGTCCGGTGGTATCCCGGCCCCATCGCCATGATGGCAACGAGGCATGCCGTGCTCATCACGTCCATGCGCGCATCCGCAAGCTCTGCCGCGCAGCGCAGCCCTTCCTTGTTCATCGCGACGAGCTCTTCCTTCGTCACCTTGTGCATACGCATGCGGCTCGAATGAAACGTGAAGCGCTCCGGCGCGACGAGTTCGCGGCGGCGCAGCAGCGCCGGCACTTCCGTTTCCATCGTCGTGTTCGAACTGGGCACGATCTGGCCGATTCGATAGCTGACCTGGCTCATGTCATTGCTCCTGCCTGGGGGTATGGGACAACTGTTCTGTTTCAAGAATGGCGGCAATCGCGCGTCGCATGGCCGGCTTGTCGACCTTGCCGACCCGGGTCACTGGAAACTCGTCCACCACTTCGACGCGCTCCGGGCACTTGAACTTCGCGAGGCCCTGTGTGCCGAGGAAGTCGATCAGTTCCGGGATCGTCGGGGGGACGTGTCCCGGCCGCAGGATCAGGAACGCGCAGCCCTTCTCGCCATAGACCGGATCTGGCATCGCGACCAGCTTCGCGTCGAGCACCGCCGGGTGATGGCTCAGGAATGCCTCGACTTCTTCCGCGCCGATCTTTTCGCCGCCGCGATTGATGTTGTCGCGCAGGCGGCCCTCGAACGAGAAATACGTCGCGCCGTCGATCACGTGCGCCCGCATCATGTCGCCGGTACGGAAGAAACCGTCCTTCGTAAAGGCCGTCGCGTTGGCTTCCGGCGCACTGAAATAGCCGCGCAGGCTGGACGGACCGCGAAAGCAGAGTTCGCCGACCTGCCCGGTGGGAACCGGTATCTCGCTATCTGGCTCGAGCAGCACGAGTTCGTCCTGGTCGCAGCCCGAGCGGCCGTGCGTGTGATGGCGTACGTGCTCGTCGACGGTGCCGCCGGATCCGATCAGCAACCCTTCCGTGGTGCCGTACATGTTCGAGCACGGCACACCGAGATACGCTTCGAGGTTGTCGGCGCGCGTCAGGCAGAAGAACAGCTTCAGCGACGACAGATCGTGGTCGAGCACCTGCGGATTCGCCATGATCTGCGGCGCCACCGGGCCGATCGACACCGCATGCGTCGCGCGATGCTGCTCGATCAGCCGGGCCATCTGCACCACGTCGACGGACGACATCAGGATCGTGGTCTGCCCTGCCGCGATCGTCGGCACGAGCGCGTACAGGTGCGCCGCGTTGTGCAGCAATGGCAGCGACCAGATCAGCGTGGCCTGCTCGCCGCCGTTGACGTGACGCGACCACGCCAGCGAATGACCGAGGTATTCCGCATGAAAGCGCGGGATGATCTTCGGCACGCCCGTCGTGCCGCCCGACAACTGGAAGCTCAGCACGTCCTCGGATCCGATCCGCACGTCCGCCAGCACCCGCCGCGCTTCGTCGAGCGAAAGCGACGACGTCAGCTCGGACATCGACTGCGCGCCGGCCAGCGCTTCGCCGCGCGCGACGATCAGATGCCGGAAGGATGCGTGTTCGCGGCACATCGTCTGCGCAAACTCGACGAGATCGAAGCGGCCGATATCCGCCTGCACGAAGTAGGCTTCCGGCCGGGCGAGGTCGGCGAGCTTGCCGATCTCGACTTCGCGGTATTGCGGCAGCGAACAGACCGGCACGACGCCGCTCTTGTAGCAGGCGCACAACGCGAGCGCGGTATCGAGGGTCGTGCCCATCTGGAACATCGCGCGCGTGCCCGGCTTCAGCCCGAGACGCACGAGTGCCGCTGCGAGGCGATCACTCTCTTCGTCCAGCTCGCGAAACGTCAGCGTCCGGCCGTCGGCAATGAATGCGGCCTTGTCCGGAAGCCGTCGCGCCGTCTCCGCCAGTGCCTCGCCGAACGTGCGATCGATCCACGCACCGGCCTGCAGGTAACGCTGCGCGTCGGCCGGATCGCAATAGACGACACCGTCGACCGGAAAATGAATGCCCGTCATGGTTGTCTCCTCCTGTCCCGGGCTACGCGGCCACGACGCGCACGCGGTCTTTGTCGAACACGTCGATGCTGCCGCGCAAGCCGCCGGTGAAGAGCCCGTACCAGACTGCAGGCTTCATCCCGAGCGCCTTGCGGTCGAATTCGAGGGCCGTCCGGCCTTCGATCAGGAAGTAATCGGCCGACGGCTGCGACACCCGATACTCGGTGTTTTGCCGCGCGGCGGCGACCACGCTCTCGAATTCGGCCAGTGCCGGCACGAACATGCCCGGCGCATCACTCGCGATGCCGAATGCGCTGCTGAGCAGTCTGCCCTTTTCGCGCCAGACGATGTCGATCTCCCGAACACCGCCCGTTGACGGCGCCGCTGCACGTTCGGCATTGATGGCGGCCTGCAGCGTAAGCGCCGCATCCTGCTCGTCGAGCTTCTGCAGCGGACGCAGCTTCACCGTGATCTCGATGAAATAGCCGTTCGGGTCGCGGAAGTAGATCGATTCGATCACTTCATGCCGGGTCGTCGACGACACCTCGACGCCCTTCGCTTCCAGTGCCGCCTTCCAGGCCAGCAGCTCGGCCTCACTGTCGGCGAGCCACGCGGTATGCGTCGCGTCGAACACGTGATCGTCAGGCGTCGGCGGCATCGACGGGCGATCCACTGGCTGCGGCTCGCCGAGATAGTAGAAAAACGCGATCGTGCTGCCGTTGCCGCTGTCGAAGAAGAAATGCAGGAAGTCCGGGTGCGTTTCCGGGCCCCAGCCACGTGCCGAGATCGTGTGGATCAGCGGCAACCCCAGAATGTCGCGATAGAACTCGACGGTTTCGCGCAACTTCCAAGTCGGCCGGGCCGTGTGATCGACGCCTTGCAGCCGAAGCGGTGATGACGGGTTCATGCTGGAACTCCTCGTTTTACAGGAAATCTCGCTCTTTCAGCCAGTTCGCGATCAGTCGCCCTGCGACATAGCGGCCGGCCTCCTCACCCGATCCGAGCGGCCGGCCGTGATGGTCGCCGCGTACCCGCAGATGGGTTTTGTCGGCCGCGCCGATCGCCGCGAAGATGTCGCGGATCGCGTCGGGAAACGTCGTCTGGTCGCCGGTGTATTCGACGAGCAGCGCCGGCACCTCGACTGCAGGCGCGGTCAGCTCGAGCGCCGCATTCGACGCAATGCCGGACCACGTCGACAGCCACGACTCGGGCGAGCACAGTCGACCGAATCCGACTGATCCGTAGTTCGAAATAACAGGATTGGGCGACCACAACGATCCGGGCAGACGATCAGACGGATCCAGCGCCTGGTCGAGACAGCGCAGGTCGGCGTCGGTCCGCCACACCGTCAGGATCGGCGTGTGATTCGCCTCGGCCTTCTGACGCGACGTGGCTCGCCCTTCCTTTACGGCCCGCCGCGCGTCTTGCCGCACCGCGATCAGTGCCCGGGCGTGCGCGTCGAGCTGAGCGACGCGATCGTGCTGGGCCTGCCGATAGCGCGTCACGAATTCCGGGCTGTATCGGGTCTTGCCGGGTTCGCGCGAGTATCCATTGGCCGGATTGAACGCGTTCAGGCTGTCGTCGACGGAAAGCGGATCAGCCTCGTCCGTCACCGCCGGATCGATGCAGCCGAGCAGCAGACGGCCCTGGCCCGGATGCGGCGCGAGATAGATCATCGCGTCCGCCACAGGCAGCGAAGCCGTTTCGAGCTGCGTCGCCCTGCCGCCGGGCGTGCGCGCAATCCGGCTGTCGGCCGGACGCGTGGCCTGCTGGTGGTAAAGGCTGTACAACCCCGAGCCACCGGAATTACCGAGCATCACGATGCGCTCGAAACCCGATTCGCGCAGGTAGCGCATGCTGGCGGCCACATCGTGCAACGCTAGTTCGTGCTCCAGACGCAGGTCGTTGCCGACCGATCGGCTGGCCTGGGCCCAGACCGATGCCCCCGCGTTCAGCAAGGCCGGGATCATGTAGTGGAACGAGAAGTTCTCGCGCGGATGCATCAGGCACACCACCGTCTTCGACGACGCGCCGCGATACAGAATGCCCGAGGTCGCCGCACCATCCTCCGTCCGCAATGTCACGCCGAGCTGCCGGACGGACTGCGGCGCCGTTTGCGGAAACCAGTCGATCGCCAGCGCGCGAGCCTGCGTGTCGGCGAACCCTTCAGTCAGATCGTTCATCGAGCCGTCTCCTTGATTTGACACAAGTATATGTTTTTTGACGTTGATGTCAAATTCAGTGCAAAAAATTTTCCTAGCCTGCTTTCGGCGCCTTTTCGACAATCAGTTCCAGATGATCGAGATCCTCGCGCAGCAGCGCCAGCGCTTCCGACACGTCGCCGGCCCGCTTGAGCTGACGTTTGGCGGGCCGCATGACCGAGTGCACCGCGAGTTCGGCGATCTCGTCCGCGATTTCCTCCGCGCTCTTCGCGCCGTCCGGCTTGTACCAGAATGCCGGCCAGCTGCACATGCCGATCATCGTGAACGCCGCCACCTTCGCATCGACCACACGGAACACGCCAGTCTGCACACCGGCCTCGATGGCTGCCGTGAAGTTGTCCAGCACCGCGCGCTTGGCCTCTTCGTTCGCGCGGTACGCGCGTTCGGGCAGTTGCCGTTCGGTACGGTCGATCACGCGGAATTCGTTGTGATGCTTCAGGATCAGCATTGCATGCTGGTGCACCAGCGCACGCAGCCGCGCTTTCGGATCGGCGTCCGCTTCCGCCGCC
Source organism: Burkholderia lata (assembly GCF_000012945.1). Classification (NCBI taxonomy): domain Bacteria; kingdom Pseudomonadati; phylum Pseudomonadota; class Betaproteobacteria; order Burkholderiales; family Burkholderiaceae; genus Burkholderia; species Burkholderia lata. Next base: position 1,915,572 of record NC_007510.1, on the reverse strand, counting down.
ACGCGACTCGACTCACGCCGCGCGCGCAGCGTGACTTCCTCGACCAGCGCGGTCAGGATCTCATCCTTGTTCTTGAAGTAGTAGTAGACCGCGGTACGCGTGACGCCGAGCGATTCCGCGATCTCCTGCATCGACGCGCCGCCGAACCCCTTCTCGATGAAGAGCTTCGCCGCCGCGTTCAGGATCTGTTCTTTTTGCGCGTCGGCATTGACCTTTGCCACAAGTGCACTCCTGTCGGGGATGGCGCATGGAGCGGCGCCATCCGTTGTCGTGTCCGCGATTGTAGCGCTGAAACTCTCGCGAACACGCCGACTGTGATCCTGTCCTGCTACGACGAGCGAAACCCCGTGCCGCACGTTCACCACACGGCGTCGCCGCGGATCATCACGTCCGCGCCACCATCGATGAAGATCGTCTGGCCGGTCATGTGCCCATTCTTTTCGCTGGACAGCCACGCCAGCAGTTCCGCAGCCGCGACCGGCTCGTACGGGCCGCCGAGCGGCATCGGCGTGCCGGCGTTGATGCGCTGCCGGGTCTCGGGATCCTCGAACAGCCGCTTGAGCAGTTCGGTCTTGACGAGCCCTGGCGCGATCGCATTCAACGGGATGTTCGAGCCGGCCCATTCCGCTTTCAGCGCATTGCGCCGGATCCAGCGCGACAACGCACGCTTCGTCGTCGCATAGACGTACGGCACCTCGGCGGCCTTCTCCAGCGCGAATGCTTCCGTGCCGTCCAGCAGCGCGTTGAGCAACTGGTCGTTGAACGGATGAACCGAAGTGATCGACGAAACGGCCACCGCGCGCGGCGCATTCGAACGCAGCAGCAAGGGCCGCAATCCCTCGAGCGTGGCAATCGCGCCGTAGTAGTTGATCGCGACCGTCGCCGGCCCGGCGAGGTCGACCCCGGCAACGGCCAGCACGGCATCGATGGTGCCGCCGCTGAGTTTCGTCACCTGTTCGACCAGCGCCGTGCGCCCTTCGGGCGTGGCGAGATCCGCGATCACGTCCGCGTCGCGAATGTCGGCTCCGATGACACGGTGACCGTGGGACTCGAGCAACTGCTTTGTTTCCCGACCGATACCCGAAGCGGAACCGGTGATGACGTAGAGCCTGGATTCGTGCGACATCGAAATACTCCTGCGTGGAAGGTAATCAAAGTTCAGCCGGGCGGATGCCCTTGCAGGGCCGTGCATTACGCAGGATCGAATCTAGTTTCTTGAGCTGTCTGGAACAACCGGGGTAGCGATCCGTTCAGAACGGACAATCTGTCGGGGGTCGCACTTCAGTTGTTCCGTGCCAGCCTCATGCTTAACGAAACCAGTTCAAGCGAAACTGTCGCGACTTCGGCTCTTGATCGACGGTCAGGAAATCAGTTCAAGATGCTTTGCGCCATTCAGAACGGCGTCGACAGCCAAGCGCCGATCGAAGGTCGCCTGCTTGCCCTTGTGTGCGCGAGCTAGCGCCAGCAGATCCGTATCGATCAGCTGCGAATGACAGCAAGCCAGTGGCATCGACGTGCTTTTCGTCCACGTCAGGCCAGAAAGTGTGCCCGGCGTGCAACCGCAGTTGCGCTCGCGCAGCCTCATGGTCTGGTCGGCCCAACCCAATTTGCCACGACTCAGACTCGGACTATGTGGTTCGAATTCATGCAGGATCTCCCAGCGGCTGCTAATCTGCGTTGGGTGCCTCGCGACTATCTTGGAAACGATCAGTGGTTTGCAGCGCCCCTCTGGGCGTGCCCGCTCGATCCCAATCGCTGCGCTACTGCCGCTCAGAATGTGCCCCAGATCGATCTGAGCTATCTCGGCCCTACCACACGTGGTAGGCCTGATGCGGAGATGACATTGAAACCCACATACTTCGGTGCATCCGGCAATGTGCCCGTAGATGACGATGTGCGGCCGTTTAGCACACTCAATCCCACACGCAGCGACATTAATCGCAACAACCGTCGACATCACTTCATCTCGGTCGTCTATATGAACGGCTTCGCGGATGATCGAGGCCGAGTCCAGGTCTACCGCTGCGAGGCACCGGAAGACCCGCATCCGATGAACCCGCGGGCGATCGGGTTCGAGAGAGACTATTATTCGCAGCCGCTGCCGGATGGCGGCCGGGAGAACCACCGCTTCGAGGATTTGTGGAACACGATCGAGACCGTTTGGCCTGAAACGGTCCAAGCCCTTGCAGCCCGCCGGCTGTCACCCGCCATTTCCTTCAACGTCCTAGGTATGGCAGCGATCATGCGCGCCCGCGTTCCGGCGACCCGCGATCGTCACGCTTTGAGGCTTGAAACCAAGTTGCGCACCGAGCACAAGGTGGCTGAAGAGATCGGCGTTCTTCCCCCTGAGCTAAAGTGCTACGCTGGACAGTTCGATACTGTACCGATCGGCATCAATCCACACGAGACGCTGCTGGCGATGGAAGCTGAGTTCAAGGACTTTGGCGATCTTTGCTTTCAGCTCGGTTTCGAGGTGCTGCACAACAAGACCAGCGTGCCATTCCTCACCTCAGACAATCCGGTCTGTAGTTATGATCCTCGCCAAGCGTTCCTTGCAAGAAGCCCTTATGACCATGCGGGTGAGGTCGAGCTGATCTTTCCAGTTTCCGCACGCATGCTTATTCGCGGCTCCAGCAAGCTTGCGCCAGCGAACATGATCTCACGTCACCGTACCATCGCTGACACTCAGAAAGTCCGGCAACTCAATCGGACCGTCGCGCAGTTTTCCTATCGCATGACAATCGGCAAGGATCGGTCAAGCGACGACATGATACGACTCCATGCAACGCTCGTACCCACTATCACCGCGGAAGTACGTAGACATGAGAAGAAGATTTTGATTATCTGTCGGAATGTTTTCGGCCCTATGCCAATGCTGTCGCAATATATCGATACACCTGAGAAAGCCGCACGCCTCGAGGCCAGTATGGCAGCCGCTTCACAGACCGGGCTCTGGACTGTAGGCGCGGCGCCTGATTAGGCCGAGGGGGATAGCGGCTCATGGCTACTTCTTCTATGATCGAGCGGCAAATAAATACAATTACGTTGACGAGAATAAACCAGCCACTGCGTTTCTCTTCAAGTTGATAGCATAACTACAGTTTAGTGGAACGGTACCGATGATAGATGTAGAGGCCTACGGTCAGTGGCTGACGAAATAGCAAGGCGTCGACCTGCCCCATCTAGGCGGGTGTCGATAGCACTTGCTCGATGCCCCTGTTACTAAATGGCTCTGGTTCCGCGGCGGAAGCTACTTCTCTCCCGAAAGGAGCATCAAATGTCGTATTGCCCCTTCCTTCAGACGATGTACGATGAAACGCGACCAGTAGGCAACCTCGGTCGAGGAACTCACTACTCTGTCCTTCGCGCGCCGGTGTGGCACGACGAGCTTTTGAATCGACTTGACCGATGTGCCTTCCTCGACTTAGCGGTCATCTGGGATGAAGATCACGACGACCGTGTGATCGACGCAATCATGATGTTCTACGTTGCTGGCCTGCTCTCCCCGATCCGGTACGTTGGGGAAAGGAAAGGCGCTCTCTCAGTGATTCTTGCACCCGACACCGGCCGAGATTGGGAGCCGGAAAGGCTGGATCAGTATCGCGATGAGATCGACAACATCTGCCAATGTCTAGAGGATCCGTGTTCAGTGCACCTCGACAACGTTGACGGCAAACGGCACTCGATCATCCATGACTCCCCAGAAAAGGTTGCCATATATCTAAAGAATATCGACGTGCTGTGGCAACTAGGCGTGAACCCCAAAACCCGGGTCGCGTAGGTCAAACGCAACACTGACACTGGTTGGGACGCCAGATGTGACACCTTCCTGTTGCGTTGGTCCGCACCCAGCAGCGCAACAAATAACCTTGATTTGAACGCGCAACGGGAAACAGCCTAAAAAGTGGATATTCTGTGGATAACTCGGCCGCCTTCCGGTTGAAATACAACAAAACCAGGAAAACCAACCCGACGCAACACCCAGCCATAGGTACCAAGATTCAAACGTTTGTGTTGTAGCAGCCATATCCTAATGTCGTGTTCTGGCTATTTACAGATGTCGTGTTTTTGACTGCTGGCATGCTGGATGGCTCGTTGAGCAAGCACGGGAGCCGACCATGCAGCCAGCCGGATTGGTGACACTGACGATGCGCGAGCTGGACCGATTCAAGGTCATTCAGGACGTCGCCGATGGCAAGCGCGCCTGCAGCGCGTGTCTTGCAAACGCGCGGACGAACGCTATCGCAACACCCGCGCTCGATCTTCGCATTACATATGCGTCACGCGCCGCAGCACGAAGTAGAGATTCGACGAGATGCGGTTCACGTACGGAATGGACTCGAACGTCCGGTTCATTCGCGCGCAGAGATTCGCGGCTGTGTCGAGCAGCTTCGAGCCGTTCACGCCTTTCGCGAAGGTCGGAAAGACCTGATGGTAGCCGCATGCCTCGACGACGAATCCCGAACGGAGAAAAATGTTCTTCGCGTATTCCAGCCGATACAGCCGATTGTGGCCGTTGTAGTTCTTCATGGCCCGCGACATGTTTTCCGTGAGCGACGTATGGTTCGGCAGGAACGTGACGATGAAGATCCCGTCCGGTTTCAGCACGCGCCAGATCTGTTCGATACTGTGCTGCTCGAACGCGACGTGCTCGAGGACGCCGCTGCCGAGCACGACGTCGAAGAAGCCGTCCTGATACGGCAGCACGTATTCGTGCTCGAGCACCCGGAAGTCGAGGTTCGCGAAGCCGTGGAATTCCTGGAAATCGTCGCCGGCGATGTCGCAGCCGTGAATATCGAGATCGGGATAAAGCACGCGCAGCATGCACGAATCCGGCGCATGCCGGCAGCCCCAGTCGAGCACTTTTGCGCCATCTGAGATATACGACGCATAAAGTTCCAGTGTGCGCGCATGCCGGTCGAGTGTCGCATCGTTCCCGATGGCCGACCTGATGTAGGCGCTGTATATGCCATTGGGATTGCGCTGGACATAAGCGCGGCACAGATCGGCGTAGGTTTCCTTTGCATGGCGGATACGCGAGCGGTCGAGCGGTTTCGTGTCGATCGGTTTATGCATGTAGGCTCTCCTGTCTTGTTGATGACGGTTGTATTGCCATAGCGCGATCCGGCCATGCGTTGGGACGGTGCTGTCCGGTGGCGCCGTGCATTGTTGCTGCGTGAAGGGACTCATTTGTTAGCAACGGTAACCGGAGTTCGAACGGAGGACTGCGGGCCAGACCACAAAGTGGCGATGCGGTCGGTTGCCGCGGGCAGGCGCGCGAACGAGGGGGACAGTACCCCGGCCGCGGGCCGCCGGCGGGCCAAAACGTCGACGGCCCGCAAAAGCTGGAGAAACAAACGTGAGCGCCCTGCCCGTTCAGGCGCCGACCTTCGACGCTGCGTAATGGTCAAGACGAGGAAAAAGGCGCAGCAAAACCAACCTTAAAACCGGACATTTCTAAATGGCTGGAAAGTGGACATCTGAATCCGGCGATGGCTGAAACGGAATCCGTCCGATGCTGGATGCGTGACGCATCGATCGATTTCATCAAATCGATCAACTGATTTGAGGATGGACATCGCCGGAACAGCCGCAGAAAGTCGGCCGCAAACCCCAGGACGAATTATTCGAATTGCGCCGCGAGTTCGCGCAGATATTTCTCGTTCCAGGTCATCGCGCCCGACTCGAGCTCCGAGATCAACCCGTCCAGCCATTGGATCTCGGCTTTCAGCAGCACCTGCTTGTACTCGTCGTCCAGCATGACGAGCCGCGGCAACCCCTTGTCCTGCCACGTCGTGAAGGTCGACACCGACTCGGTCAATTGCAGTTTCAGCGTTTCGCTGCGCTGCTGAAGCTGCGCGCGTGCGACCCCGGGTGTCAGCGCCATGATCGTCGCGAGCGCAGCCGGGAACTCGTTGAACTCGCGTCGCGGCTCGCCGAGCATCGCTTCCAGCCACGCGTAGAACGTCTTCTTGCCCTGCGGCGTGATCTCGTAGACCACCCGCTCGGGACGCCCTTCTCCTTGCGCCGTCTCGCGAACGCGGATGAGTTCGGCCGTCTTCAGCTGTGAAAGGGTCTGGTAGACGCTGTTGCGTTGCGCGACGTTGACCACGTTGTCTTTGCCGCGCTGCCGAATGAGTTCGTGCATGCGGTATGCGTGCGACGGGGCTTCCAGCACAAAGCCGAGAATCACCATCGCGAGCGGAGAAGGTTGTCTCGAACGGGGTTTCAATTGCGGGTCCTGGTATCGATGAGCGGCACGGCTTGCCTCCTTAGTCATACTTTGACTATACTGTAGTCATAATATGATTATGAGGTGGTCGAAATGGCGAAGGTGCAGCATGCTTTGATTGCCGGCGGCGGCATCGCGGGCCCCGTTGTCGCGCTGGCGCTGGCCAGGGCCGGTATCCGCTCGACCATCTACGAGTCGTACGCCGCACCCGCGGACGGCATCGGGGCGAGCCTGATGGTTTCGCCCAACGGGCTCGAAGCACTGAAGATCGTCGGCGTGGATGGCGCACTTCGTGCGGTGAGCCAGCCGATTGCCCATATGGCAATGGCGGATGGCCGAGGCAAGGTGCTGACCCGGTTCGACGGTCTGGAAGGGATGCAGTCGAGCCGCGTCGTGTATCGCTCCGATCTGTACCGGGTGTTGCGCGATGCCGTGGTGGACGCGAACATTCCGGTCGTGCACGGCAAGCGGCTCGTGGGCGCGAGCGAGACGGCCGACGGTGTCCGTGTGTCGTTCGAAGATGGCAGCCATGCGAACGGCGACATCCTGATCGGCGCTGACGGTATCCGCTCCACGGTGCGTGGCCTGATCGATCCCGGCGCGCCGGCGCCGCACTACGCGGGAACCCTGGGTTTTGGTGCGCTGGTGCCGCTCGATACGCTGCGCATTCCCGTCGACACGATGACCTTCGTGTTCGGCAAGCATGCATTTCTTGGCTACTGGGCGGATCCGGATCGCGGTATCTGCTGGTTCGGCAATCTGCCTTATGCGATGCCTGCGTCGATGGAGGCCGTACGCGAGATTCCGTCGGCGCAGTGGCTCGCGCAACTGCGCGAGCTATACGGGGATGACTATCCCGCGCATACGCTGTTGCGAAATACCGACCCCGATCAGCTGTTTGCGCCCATTGCCAGCGAGATGATGCCGCCTGTTCCGCGCTGGCATAGCGAGCGCATGGTGCTGGTTGGCGACGCCGTACATGCGCCGTCGTCGAGTTCCGGCCAGGGTGCGTCGCTGGCCATTGAAAGTGCGGTTCAGCTCGCGCGTTGTCTGCGCGATATTCCGGCGCCCTCTCTGGCATTCGCGCGCTACGAGCAGTTGCGTCGCGCGCGTGTCGAAGCGATCGCGGCGGCTGCGGCAAGGACCAACACCCGAAAAGCAATGGGACCGTTGGGCAAGGCGCTGATGCACGTCATCATGCCTGTCGCGCTGAAGACGGTTTTCAATCCGGCGAAGCGGCTGGCTTCCGACCACGGTTACCGGATCGACTGGGATGCCGGCGCACTTCCCGCGTCTCGTTGATCGCTGGAGCGGGATCGTCCCAAGGTTGTGGATCGCGATCAAACTGCGGAGAAACTGCCCTGTCACGATCTGGAAACCGGGCGTCGAATTGAATCGGGTCGAGTTGACGAACGTCTGCGTGTGGCGTTGCGCTTACGTTCCCGATACCCGATCACGAATCATGCCCGCGAACGATCCGCGGGCTTGGAGGACAGGCTTCTCAGCATGTCTGCAAACATGCTCGCCGCGCGGGTTCGCCCTGTCCTGTTCGACCAAAGCAAGCCCAGGTCACGTGACAGTTCGGGGTCCGTCACGCGCAACAGATGGACGTGTTCGAATCGGGCACCGGCGCTGCGAGTATCGAAAGCGTTGCATTCCTCTTTGCGCCGCCGACCGTTGCGGAAGGGTTTGCGTCGGTTACCCGGATCCAGGGCGACTGATGCAGAACATCCAGCGCGAGCGACAGAATCGTCACGAACGCTGTTTCCGGCTCCGGTGACCGTGAACCCAAGCAACCGCGGCGCGACCGAACACATCGCGCGAGGTCCGCAATCCATTCACCTGCCCCCGCCGTACCCCTACCCGGCAACTACCACGACTGCCGGCACCGCCCCGGCCCGTGCCCTCGTCTGCTTGACGGCATCACCGGCGCGTCGTCCGAGGCCGCGCAGCTTCGTCACCGCTTCGCGGCGGCACCGGGGCCGAACGGCGGACGGGCGAGCCAGACCGCCGCGATCACCGCGAGATACACGCAGCCGAGCGCGAACGAAACGTCGTTGAATGAGATCTGGTACGCCTGTGCGTCGACCAGGTTGCTCAGCAGCGTGGCCGCGCGTTGCGGATCGCCACCGCCAAGCCGCGCGACTTCGGCCCGCACGGCCGGATCGAACCCGCTCACGTGCTCGCTGAGCTGCGCGTGATGCAGGATCGCGCGCCGGTCCCACAGGAACGACGTGATCGACACCGCGAAGCTCGCGCCGAGCGTGCGCAGGAACGTCGACAGGCCGGAGCCGGCGGCGATCTCGTCCGGCTTCAGGTCGGACAGCAGGATGCTGTTGATCGGCATGATGAACAGCGCGAGGCCGAGGCCCTGCAGCAGCTGGATCAGTGCGATGTGCGTGAAGTCGATGTCGGGCACGAAGCCCGCGCGCAGGAACGACGACGTGCCGAGGATCGCGAACGCGCAGCACACGAGCATCCGCATGTTGAAGCGCGGCGCGTACTTGCCCATGAACGGCGTCATCAGCACCGGGATCACGCCCATCGGCGCGACGGCGAGCCCTGCCCAGAATGCCGTGTAGCCGAGCGTGCGCTGCAGCCATTGCGGCACGATCACGTTGACCGCGAAGAACGCCGAATACGCGAGCACGAGCGTCAGCGTGCCGACCGCGAAGTTGCGATGCGCGAAGAGCCGCAGGTTCACGATCGGATTCGGCTCGTTGAGCTCCCAGATCAGGAACAGCGCGATGCCGAACGCGGCGACCACCGACATCACGACGATGAACGTCGAGTTGAACCAGTCGGCTTCATTGCCCTTGTCGAGCACGATCTGCAGCGCGCCGACGCCGACGATCAACGCGGCGAGGCCGATATAGTCGACACGCGCGGCAACCGTCGTCTCGACGCGCGCACGCATCTGCGCGAACACGCACATCGCGGCGAACACGCCGATCGGCAGGTTAATCAGGAACGCCCAGCGCCACGAGTAGTGCTCGGTGACCCAGCCGCCGAACACGGGCCCCGTGATCGGCGCGACGACGGTGACCATCGCGATCATCGACAGCGCGAAGCCGCGCCGCTGCGGCGGGTAGATCGACAGCATCAGCGCTTGCGTGGTCGGGATCATCGGCCCGGCCACCAGGCCCTGCAGCGCGCGGAACGCAATGAGCTGCGGCAGGTTCTGCGCGAAGCCGCACAGCAGCGATGCGAACGTGAACGCAAGCGTCGCCCACACGAACAGCCGCACCTGTCCGACGCGCTTGACGAGAAACCCGGTCAGCGGCAGCGCGATCGCATTGCTGACCGAGAACGTCGTGACGACCCACGCGCTCTGCGTCGTGCTCACGCCGAAGTTGCCGGCGATCGTCGGCAGCGACACGTTCGCGACGGTGCCGTCCAGCACCTGCATGAAGACCGCGAGCGCGAGGCCGAAGGTCGTCAGCCCGACGCTCGACGGACGAAAGCCGCTGTCGGCGGCCGCCATCGGGCCGCTCATCGCACGGCCTCCGCACGCACCGCCGCCGGCAGGTTCGCATGGATGACGTCGGCGATCAGGCTGTCGGCATGCGCGAGCTCGTCGCGGTACACGTCGGTGTGGAATATCGGCGCGCGCTGCTCGCGATGCGACAGCATCGCCCCGCTGCGGTCGTGCTGGTCGACGCGCGCGTGCATCGACAGGCCGATGCGCAGCGGATGCGCGTCGAGCTGCGCCGGGTCGGTCAGTTCGATGCGGACCGGCAGCCGCTGCACGATCTTGATCCAGTTGCCGGTCGCGTTCTGCGCGGGCAGCAGCGAGAACGCGCTGCCGGTGCCGACGCCCAGGCTCTGCACGCGGCCGGTGTAGCGCACCGCGTCACCGTACAGGTCGGCGGTCAGTTCGACCGGCTGCCCGATGCGCATGTGCTCGAGCTGCTTCTCGGTGAAATTCGCGTCGACCCACAGCTCGCGCAGCGGCACGACCGCAAGCAGCGGCACGCCCGGCGACACGCGCTGCCCGACCTGCACCGTACGCTTCGCGACATAGCCGGTGACGGGCGTGACAACCTGGGTGCGGGCATGCGCGAGATAGGCGGCCCGCAGTCGTTCGGCCGCGGCCTGCACGTCCGGGTGTGACGCGACAGCGGTGTCGTCGATCAGCGCCTTGCTCGTCTGGTGCTGCTCGCTCAACGTTGCCAGCGCGCTCTGCGCGGCCGCGTAAGCGCTTTGCGCGGACGTCAGCGTGTCGCGTGCATGCGCGAGTTCCTCGCGCGAAATCGCGCCGGAGCGGCCGAGATCCTCGCGGCGGCTGTAGTCGGCCTTCGCCTTGTCGAGCGCGGTGCGGCGCGTATCGAGTTCGGCGCGTGCGCCGTCGATGCTGTTCGCCAGCCCGCGTTCGTTGCTGTACAGGCCGCGCACCTTGCGCACCGTTGCCGCGAGATCGGCCTGCGCGGTTGCGAGCGCGATCTGCGCGTCGCTCGGGTCGAGACTGACGAGCGGCGTGCCGGCGCGTACGAGGTTGCCGTCGTCCGCGTCGATCGACACGACGGTGCCCGTCACTTGCGGCGTCAGCTCGACGACGTTGCCTTGCGCGTACGCATTGTCGGTGGATTCGTACCAGCGCCCGACGATCACGTACCAGATGCCCCAGCCGATGATGCCGAGCGCGAACACGGCGACGAGCGCGCGCACCAGATGCTTGCGCCGAGCGGGCGGTGGCGGCGGCGTCGCGGGTGCGCCGCCGCCCGGTGCCGGTTGCGTGCGGGCATCAGGCCCGCCCGGCCCGCCTGGCGCGCGCGGCGCCGCGGTGTGATCGGCCGCCGGTTGCTGGCGGGCGCTGGCAGGATCGGCGGCGGCCGGTCGCGCGGGAGTCTGCAGGGAGTTGTCGCTGCTCATGGTTCGATGTCAAGGACGTTGGGAAGGCGTGGCGGCAAGCGCGGCGTCGTCCGGCTCGGCGCGGAAGCCGCCACCGAGCGCGGCGACGAGCTGCAGCGACTGGTCCGCGCGCTGCGCGCGCAGCGCGGCAACCTCGCGGCTCGCGACCAGCAGTTGCTGGCGCACGACGAGCGCATCGAGGTAGCTGCCGACGCCGGCCCGGTAGCGCGCGTCCGCGAGCCGCCACGCATCGGTGGCGGAGTCGAACGCACGCTGCTGGGCATCCGTCTGCACGGCGAGCGAATGCAGCCGGTGCAGATCGTCGGCCACCTCGCCGATCGCACCGATCAGCGTCTTGTTGTAGCCGGCGACCGCGAGGTCGTATTGCGCGTCGCGCCTGCGCAGCACGCCGCGCCGTTCGCCGCCGTCGAAGATCGGCAGGCTCACGGCCGGGCTGGCGTTATAGGTGCGCGACGCGGCCTGGAACAGCGAGGCGCCGCCACGCGTCGCGAGCCCGATCAGCGCGGTGAGACTGACGTTCGGCAGGAAATCCGCACGAGCGGCCGCGACGTTGCGGCTGGCCGCTTCGACGCGCCAGCGCGCGGCGACGAGGTCGGCGCGCCGGCCGAGCAGCGCGGCCGGCAGGTCGGCCGGCACCGCGAGCGCGGCGGCCGGCAGCGGCGCGGGCCGCACCAGTGCGAGGCCGCGATCGGGGCCGGCGCCGAGCAGGATCGCGAGCGCGATGCGCGCGCTGTCGACCGCCTGCGCGGTGCGGGCCTGCTCGCGCGTCGCGGCCGCGACTTCGCTTTCCGCCTGACGCTGCTGCGCGACGTTGTCGATGCCTTTCGTGACGCGCTGGCGCGTGAGTGTGAGCGCTTCGTCGGCGCGCTCGTATTCGGCCCGCGCGAGGTCCTGCTGATCGAATGCGTATGCGAGATTCACGTAGGCGCGCGCAACGTTGACCGACAGCAGCACGCGGGCGGCCTGCGCGTCGACTTGCGCGGCGCGCGCTTCGCCGAGCGCGGCTTCCCATGCGGCGCGGCGGCTGCCCCACAGATCGAGATCCCAGCTCAGGCCGAGAGTGATCTCGCGCGTGTGGCTGAAGAAGCCGCCGCCCTCGCCTGACGAAAACTGGGTGCCGGACAGCCGCTCGGCCTTCGCGCTCCCGCGGCCGACGAGGTGCGGCAGCCGCGCGGCCTGTGCCTCGATCACCAGCGCCTGCGCTTCGCGTGCACGCGCATCGGCGGTCGCGAGATCGGGGTTGCCGGCGAGCGCCTCGTCGATAAGCGCACTCAGTTGCGTATCGTTCAGCGCGCGCCACCAGTCGGCAGCCGGCCAGTCGGCGGCCGGCACCTGCGCGAGGCTGCGCGATGCGGCAAGCGTATCGGCGCCGCGCAATGTGCCGGCCGGCGTGAGCCCGTCGCGGCTCGCGCACGCGCCGAGCATGACGAGCGCCGCGGCAACGGCGATTCGCGACATGACGCGCAGCGCGCCGGCATCGCATGTCCAGGGAGCAAGTGCAGCATGCATCGCATTCCTCTGCTTCGTATCGGTTTGAACACGACACGCATTGTTGGATGCCCCCGGACAAAGCTGATAATGTTGTTTAGTCAAAAAATAATGAATTCCGGCCATGCCCATCCGAGACGTTTCTCCACCCCGCACCGCGAAGCGCGCCGACTCCGATCCGAGCGAGCGTGAGGACGGCCCGTCGCTGATCGCCGTCTGGGGCGAAGACGACGGCAGCAACACTTACCGGCTCGGTACCCGCGAGGTCGACTGGCACAGCCATCTGCGCGGGCAGGTGTTCTGCGTGGAAAGCGGTTTCGCGCACGTGCGCACGCCGCATGGTTCGTGGCTGCTGCCGCCGCATCGCGCGGGCTGGATTCCGCCGGGCGAGCAGCACAAGGTCAGCATCAGCGGTGCGTTGAGCGGCTGGAGCGTCGTGATCGCACCGGCCGCGAGCCGGCGAATGCCGGACCAGCCTTGCGTGATTGCGATTACCGAGCTGATGCGCGCGCTCGTGCGGCGCGCGGTGTCGTGGGCCGACCAGGACCGGCTCGACATCGAGCAGGCGCGCATCAGCATCGTGCTGCTGGACGAGATGCGCCGCGCGCCGCACGAGCCGCTGCACCTGCCGATGCCGCGCGACCGGCGCCTGCTGCGCATCGCCAACGCAATCCTCGGGCAGCCGCACGACAGCCGCACGCTCGAGGCGTGGGCCGAATGGGCCGGGTTGTCCGCCCGCACGCTGAGCCGGCTGTTCGTCGCGGAAACCGGCACGAGCTTCGCGCAATGGCGCCAGCAGGCGCGCCTGACGCATGCGCTCGAACGGCTCGCGAGCGGCGACAGCGTCGCGAACATCGCGGACGCGCTGGGCTATGCGACGCCAAGCAACTTCATCGCGATGTTCCGCCGCGCATTCGGCGACTCGCCCGCGCATTACTTCGCGAAGCGCAAGCAGCCGTAGCGCAGTGCGCGCGCGACGGCCGATGTGTTGACGGTGCTGCTGGCGCGGATCAATGCGCCGGATTGAGGACGCGCATGGCGCGTGTTCCCTTCCCTGCCGTCGAATCGATGGCGAAAAACATGAAGGCTGCCCGGAAGCCGGATATCAGACGCGTTTTCGAAACGGCGAGTTTGGATTTTCAATCGTGCTATTGTGATAAGAAAAGTTATCCAGATAGGATCATTGTTTGATCCAACTACGTGTTCCGCAACAGACAATTCGGCTCATCAAGCCGCACGAAAATCGGTCGTTTTCGGCGAGATCGCGCCACGCTTGAACATTCGCGCAGCACATCGAGGCGCTTGAGGGCGACGTCGAGCGCCGATTGGCCGATTGGTCGATCGGCAGCGCAGCGGCGGCGCATCGCAGTTCAGCCGCGAATATCGCGGGCATTTCGGCTGACATGCCAGTGAAGAGGCCTCGTGCAGCCGGACCATGTCGTCGCCGCGACCCCTGGCCGTTGACCGTCTGGTCCGGGCCGCCACATCCCGACGTTTCACCCTGACCACGGCCACCCCTCCCCGCATTTGTTCCCGTGACGCAAGACTGTTGCTCCACGGTGGGTGTTCGAGATCGTGACCGGCGCGCCTACAGTTCGCCCATCGGATTCACGGATCCGGTCGGCACTGAAGCCGAAAACCCTTCACCTATCGAGGCAAATCATGAGCGCATCCAAAGTCATCATCGTCACCGGCGCATCGCAAGGCATCGGCGCGGCAACCGTCGACGCATTCCGGGCCCGCGGCCATCGCGTCGTCGCCACGTCACGTTCGATCGGGCCGTCGAACGATCCCGATCTCGTCACCGTCGCGGGCGACATCGGCGACGCGGCCGTCGCACGGCGCGTGGTCGACGCCGCCATCGAACGCTTCGGCCGCGTCGACACGCTCGTCAACAACGCGGGTGTGTTCATCGCGAAGCCGTTCACGCAGTACACCGCGGACGACTATGCGCAGATCACGAGCGTCAACCTGAATGGCTTCTTCCACGTCACGCAACATGCGATCGCCGCGATGCAGAAGCACGGTAGCGGCCACGTGGTCAGCATCACGACGAGCCTGATCGATCACGCGAACAGCAACGTGCCGTCGGTGCTCGCGTCGTTGACGAAAGGCGGATTGAATGCGGCGACGAAGTCGCTCGCGATCGAGTATGCGAAGGCCGGCATTCGCGTGAATGCCGTGTCGCCCGGGATCATCAAGTCGCCGATGCATGCGCCCGAAACGCACGCGACGCTCGCATCGCTGCATCCGGTCGGCCGCATGGGCGAGATGAGCGACATCGTCGACGCGATCCTGTACCTGGACTCGGCGCCGTTCGTCACGGGCGAGATCCTGCATGTCGACGGCGGCCAGAGCGCCGGGCATTGAGTCGCGGCGTCGAAACCGCGCGCCGGCGCGTCTAGCGCGATGCGCCGGCCCGTTTGGTGCGTGTGCCGGTCGCGGGCCTGGCTGGCGCGCGTGCCAGATGCTCGATGAGGAAGTCGACGAACACGCGCACGCGCGACGACAGAAAGCGCGCATGCGGATACAGCAGCATGAACGGCCGCGACCGGCCGCCGAGGCCGGGCAGCACTTCCACGAGCGTGCCGGCCCGCAGATCCTGCTCGACGATGAAACGGTAGGCCTGGAACAGGCCCGCACCGCTGCGCGCGAGCGTCACGCCGGCAAGGTAGTCGCCCGACGTACCGTAGCTGCCGGTCGTCGCGACGTCGATTTCCTCTGAGCCATCGCTGAACAGCCACGGAATCTGCCGCCCGCTGCTCGGCAGTTCGAACTGGATGCATTCGTGCGCATGCAGATCGTCGATGACGGTCGGCGTGCCCGCACGCTTCAGGTAGCCGGGCGTCGCGACGATCACGAGTTCGGCATCTTCCAGCGTGCGCGCGACCAGGTTCGAATCGGCCGGCGCGCGTCCCCGGATCGCGAGATCGTAGCCTTCCTCGGCGAAGTCGATGTTGCGATTGCTCAGGTGGGTTTCGACGCGCACGTCCGGGTACCGCTCGCGAAACGCCGGAAGCAGCGGCAGCACGCGATAGTGTCCGTACGGCGTCGGCATGCTGATCCGCAGCAAGCCGGCGGGCGTGGCCTGCTGGCCGGTCGCCTCGCGTTCGGCGTCGACGAGTTGCGACAGCGCGTCGCGGCATTGCTCGAAATAGCGGCGGCCGGAATCGGTCAGGCGGATCTGGCGTGTCGTGCGCACGAACAGCCGCACGCCGAGACGCTCCTCGAGCCGCGCGACCGACCGGCTGACCGCAGCCGGCGTGACGCTCGCCGCGTTGGCCGCCAGCGTGAAGCTGCCGAGTTCGGCGGCGAGGCAGAACAGCTCGATGCTGCCGAGCAGCAGATCGTCGAATTGTCGTTGCATGGGGCGATTCCTGCCGTCTCCGGCGCGTGCGCGCGATGACGCCGAGTGTGCATGAATCTCGCACGGGAAACCAGCGCGCGTGCATGGCGTGATTCGTTACACCGCGTCGTGAATCAATTGCTCGGCTGACATTTACCGGCTTCGGCCGCATGACTAGAGTGACTCACAGGCAGCACCGTTCGCCCGATTCCTTTTCCTGCAAGGAGCACGACATGACCGTCGAACACGTAGAACAGAAACTGGCCGACCTCGGCCTCGCTCTACCCGAACCACCGAACCCGCTCGGCAGCTATACGGCCGTCAGCGAAGCCGGCAACCTGCTGTTCGTCTCGGGACAACTGCCGCTCGTCGACGGCAAGGTTGCCTATACCGGCCGCGTCGGCGAGCAGTTGAGCGTCGACGAAGGCAAGCATGCCGCCCGGCTCGCGGCGCTGAACGTGCTCGCACAGATCCGCCGGCACCTGGGCGGGTTCGGGCGCCTGCGCAAGATCGTGCGCGTCGAGGGGCACGTGAGTTCGGCCGACGGCTTTTTCGGGCAACCGGCCGTGATCGACGGCGCGTCGGACCTGTTCGCGGCCGTGCTGGGCGACAAGGCCGGACACGCTCGCTCGGCATTCTCGCAGCGCCAGTTGCCGGCCGATGCGGCCGTGATCCTCGTCGTGATCGCCGAGATCGACCCGGCCTGACCGATCGGCCGCCCTGCGGGGCGGCCAGCCCTCCCGCAGGTGTTTTCACCTGCCCCCCCCGGATTCGCTGCTCGTCGATTATCGGGGATCGATCACAGGAAAGCCTTGCCCAGAAAGGCCGTACACGTTCCAGATACATTGAAATACAAAACATCGCATGCGATTTAATCGAATACGCTTGACTCAAGCGGTCGCCTCGACGAAACTCCATCGCATGCGATCGAATCGCATCTGAAACAAACCAGCCAACTGACGGAGCAAATGATGAGCAAGATCGAAAAAGTGCTGTACACGGGCAAGACGCATACGACTTCCGGCGGCCGCGACGGCGCGGCGCGCAGTTCCGACGGCCGCCTCGACATCCAGTTGTCGTCGCCGGGCAGTGCCGGCACCGGCACCAATCCGGAACAACTGTTCGCGGCAGGCTGGTCGGCCTGCTTCATCGGCGCAATGCAGCTTGCGGCGCGTGCGGCGAAGGTAACGCTGCCGGCCGATCTCGCGGTCGACGCCGAAGTGGATCTCGGTACCGCCGGCAACGCCTACTTCCTGCAGGCCCGGCTGAACGTGAGCGTGCCGGGGCTCGACCGCGACGTCGCACAGCGCATCGTCGATGCCGCACACCAGACCTGCCCGTACTCGAAGGCGACGCGCGGCAACATCGACGTCGACATCCGTATCGCTTGAACGATGCATCAGGCGGCCGAGCGCCGCCTTGCCGAATGCCCGATTTCTATTCTTTCTTCTCGAGGTGAATGATGAAAACCCAATTGATCGCCGCCCTTCTCGTCGCTGTTTCGGCCACTGTCGCCGCACCGGCCTTCGCGAGCGAATCCACCGTGACGCGTGCGCAGGTGCGCGCCGAACTCGCGCAGTTGCAACAGGCCGGCTACCCGCTGAATCGCGCGACCGACGCCACCTATCCGGATGATCTCCAGGCGGCACTCACGCAGATCCATGTAACTGATGCGGTCGCCAGCGACGAGCAGGCGTCCGGCTACGGCAGCAACGGCGAGGCGACGACGCAATCGGGCCGCCGGCATGCGGTCAGCGTGGCCGACCGTTCGGTGTATTTCGGTCATTGAGCCCGGCGCATCGTCGATACGCGAACCCTGAATCCCTTCTATCCCCCATCTGTCGAGGTAAATGATGAAAACCCAATTGATCGCCGCCCTTCTCGTAGCCGTTTCCGCATCCGCTGCCGCACCGGCGTTCGCCGATGCAACCGTCGTGTCGCGTGCGCAGGTGCGTGCCGAGCTCGTCCAGCTCGAACAGGCCGGCTATCGGCCGGGCCGCGCGAACGATCCGCACTATCCGGACGACCTGCAGGCCGCGCTGACGCGCATTCACGCGAACGACACCGCAGTGGCCGATGCAGTGACATCCGGTTACGGCAGCGATGCCGTCGCCGCGACGCAGTCGGGCAGCCGGCCCGCGACGCGGATCGCCGAACGCTCGATCTACTTCGGTCATTGAACGAAACCGCAATCGGCGCCGGTGGCCGGCGCACGGTGCGCAACCGCTGAATCCCCATTTTCTTGTCGAGGTGAATGATGAAGACCCAACTGATCGCTGCCCTTCTCGTTGCCGTGTCGGCTGCCGTTGCCGCGCCCGCGTTTGCTGGAGAAGGCTCCGTGACGCGCTCGCAAGTGCGTGCGGAACTGGCCGCGCTGCAGAAGGCCGGCTACCTGCCGAACCGGCCCAACGACCCGAACTATCCGGACAATCTCCAGGCTGCGCTGCGCCGGGTTCACGACACCGATGCGGTGGCCGTCGAGTCGCAGGTGTCCGGTTACGGCAGCGACGCCGGCGGTGCGACGCAGTCGGGCGGCCGCAGCGCGGTTCGCTCGGCCGAGCGGTCGATCTACTTCGGTCATTGAGCATGGCGCGTTGGAGTCGTCGCGCCAATCCGGGCAGTTCGATACGACGTGTGAGAAACGGGAGCGCGCGAGCACGGCGCGCTCCTCGTCGGCCGTCGATGGAGAGTGATGTTGCACGTCGACATGCAACACGTGCCTACCGCGCAGCGCCAATGCTGCTGCCGGCTTTCGCGACCCGTGATTGTCGAAGAAGGAACCGCAGCCGTTGCCGGCCGAACAGCACCCCATACTCGAGCGCGTTCACGATGACGGACTTCCTTCCATCGATGGCCCCACGCCGTTTGAATTGAGTGACGGCGCGGTATCGAGTCCTCGCAAAATCGTTGCCTCCGCAACCGCATCGAGCAACGGCCGCGCACCGGGCCACTGATGGCCGGCCGCATCGATCCGGCGTTCGAAGCGATACACGATCGCGGGCGGGAAGTTCATCCACGCGACGCCCACCCGGACGGCGCGAATGCGCATGGCCTCCAGGTAGCGCGCCGGAATCGGGCAGCGCGGCACATAGGTGAACTGGTAGAACGCACCATCGGCAGCCAGGTGGCGCGCGAACGCGCAGTGAACGATCGCGACGGCCTGTTCGACCGGCATCGCGACGAGCGGCAATCCGCTCACGACAGCATCCGCACGTGCCCCACCGAAGAAGTCGCCCGTCATGCCAAGGTGCACCGCATCCATCTGCATGATCCGCAGCGCGGGAAACTGATGCCGCAGCGTGTTCGCGAATGCGGGATCGGCTTCCACCAGCACCAGCCGGTCACTCGCGACGCCGCGCGCGAGCAGTGCCCGCGTGAACACGCCGGTGCCTGCACCGAGCTCGATGACGGTGGCGCCGTCGCGCGGGATATCGGCGGTGATCAGCGCGGCGAGCGCCGGGCCGGATGGCGCGAGCGCGCCGACGCGGCGCGGATTGCGCAACCAGGTACGCAGGAACAGCATCCAGTCAGGGATTCGCATCGACGGGCTCCAGTCGGGATCGATCGGTCAACGACGTGTCGGGCTAGGCGGCTGCCTGCGCGGCCAGATAGCCGGCCGTGATGAACAGCGTGTTCCACAGCGCGATGCCGGCCGCGGCGCCCGATGCGAATCGCGCGAAACTCGTTTCCAGCAAGCCGGCGAGCGCCGGTGCGACGAGCCGGACGAACGGCACCAGTTGCGACCAGAGCGCGAGCCGCGCGGGCCGCGCACGGATGCCGTCGATCAGCGCGTCCATCCTCGCGGGCTGCAGCCTGCCCAGCGGCGCGACGCGGCGCAGCAGGGCCAGCACGCTGTCTTCCGGCCACAGGTTGCCGAGCGCGTAATGCAGCAGGCAGCCCGCGAAGCTGCCGAGCGCCGTCACGACGATCGCTTCCGGCAGTGTCCATGCGCCTTGCGCGCTGGCGACACCGATCATCGTGAGCAGCACGTGGGACGGCAGCACGGGGATCAGCCGCTCGATCAGCGACAGGCCGACGAGGCAGGCGATGCTGTTGGCGCCGGCCAGGCTGAGCGCGAGGCCGAACGGGACGAGCGTGGTGAGCGGGTTCATTGCACAGATCCCGCGCGGCTGGCGCACAACGTGCAAAACGCGCGCGGCCTTCCGTGCCAGAATCGCCTGCACCAGGACGGCGCGAAGGTGGAGCCTCGTGCCGCATTGCATTGCAGCAACGGAATTGAAGGACGTGACACGGTCATCGCGAGCCTCTCGAGAAAACGCCAGATGCATTGCTCCGGCAATGCGGCGAATGGCCCGCATCGTGGCCCCCGGGCTTTAAGAAGTTTTTAATCGCGGTCGGTCAGATTGGCGACCTCGACATTCGAGGAGCGAAACCGATGCATATCCTGCTGGTAGAAGACGATGTCATGCTGGCCGACGCCGTTTGCGCGGGCCTCAGGCAGAACGGCTGGCGCGCGGACTGGTCGGCCGACGTGCCGGCCGCGCGGCTCGCGCTCGTCGGCCACGGCTACGACGCGGTGCTGCTCGACCTGCAACTGCCGGGTGCGTCCGGTTTCACGCTGCTCGCCGCGATGCGTGCGAACTACGACCCGACGCCGGTATTGATCGTGACCGCACGCGATCAGTTGAGCGACCGGATCCGCGGCCTCGACGCAGGCGCCGACGACTATCTCGTGAAGCCGTTCCAGCTCGACGAACTCTACGCACGGTTGCGCGCGCTGACGCGCCGCAGCCAGGGCCGCGTGTCGGAACGCCTGATCTACCGCGACGTGCACGTCGATCCGGCTCGCAAGGAAGTCACGCGTGCCGGCGAACCCGTTGCGCTCAGCATTCACGAGTACCGCACGCTGCTCGCGTTGATGGAGCGGCAAGGCCGCGTCGTCACGCGCACGCAGCTCGAAGAGCGCGTGTACGGCAACGACAGCGCAATCGAAAGCAACACGATCGCGGTGTACATCCATCAACTTCGGCGCAAGCTCGGCGACGAACTGATCGTGACGGTGCATGGCTTCGGCTATCGCGTCGGGGAGAGCCCGGCATGAAGTCGCTACGCGTGCGCCTGCTCGCGACCGTGATGGCGGCGGTCGTCGTGTTCTGGGCGAGCTGGGGGGCGTTTCTCGGTATCGGCCTGTGGCGTGAACAGCGCGGCTGGCGCGACGGCATGCTTGAAAGTGCCGCGCAACTGCTGCTCTTGTCGCTGCCCGATGCGATCGATCGCCTGCCCGCCGCGAACGCCCAGGCGGTGGTGTCGAACACCGCGTATGGCAAATACGACGTCGCGTTCCAGGTCTGGGTCGATGGCCGCAACGTGATGCACAGCGCGGATGCGCCGGGGCCGGCACTCAAGGCCGACCTGCAGGACGGATACGGGGTGAGCACCGGGCGCGGCGTCGCGCACGACGAGACCTGGCGGGTGTACTCGCTGTCGGATCCGGCGGGCCGGATTCACGTTCAGACGGGCGGGCCGGCCACGACCTGGCAGGAGAAGGCGAACAATGCGCTGCAACTCGGCCTGTTCAATACGGCGGTGATGCTCGGGATGCTGGGCGTCGTGATCTGGTGGGTGATCCGCTGGTCGTTCGGGCCGGTGCGCGACGTCCAGCATGCGATCCAGCGCAAGGCCGCGTTCGATTTCTCGCCGTTGCCGCTGGTGACGCTGCCGCGCGAACTCCGCCCGCTCGTCGAATCGTTCAATCGCTTGCTCGCACGGTTGAGTCAGGCCGTCGACACCGAGCGTCGTTTCATCGGCGATGCGGCGCACGAGTTGCGCACGCCGCTCGCGGCGTTGTCGGCCCAGGCGGAAGTGGCATTGCAGGCGGACAGTCTGGCGGACAAGAACGACGCATTGCGTCGGCTGGCAACGGGCGTCGAGCGCAGCGCGCGGCTATCCGGGCAATTGCTCGAACTGGCGCGGCTGGATGCCGGATCGCGTGCCGACCAGCATGGGCCGGTCGACCTGTCGCGGCTCGTTGCACTGATCGCGAGCGACTTCGACGCGGCCGCCCATGCGCGCCGGCAGACGATGCGGATCGCGGTCGAACCGGTGCGCGTCTGGGGTGACCTGGACGAGATTGCGATCGCGGTGCGCAACCTGATCGACAACGCGCTGCGTTACGGCCGTGACGGCGGGCGGGTCGAGATCACGTGCGACAGCCCTGCCGATGCGGACGGCGGGCGGGTCAGGCTGCGGATCGCGGACGACGGGCCCGGTGTGCCGCTCGGCGAGCGCGAGCGGATCTTCGAACGCTTTTACCGGGTGCCGGGGACGGTACAGCCGGGCAGCGGCATCGGCCTGTCGCTCGTTGCACGGATCGCCGAGTCGCACGGCGGGTCGGTCGAGGTGGCGGCCGGTATCGAGGGAAACGGGCTGGCGGTGATCCTGTCGTTCCCGATCTGGGTGGATCCGGCGCGCTGGCAGCGTTAGTGTGCTGCGCCGCGCCCTGCCCGACCGATCCCGGTCTATGCTGTGCGATCGAAACCGTCAATCGAGGAGCAGCCGATGTCCGATGCAACGACCGGAAACGCGCCAGGCAGTGCGCACCCGCTCGACCATGTGGTGTGGAACGCGCTGGCGGGCAGGCAGCGCCGCTTTGCGCTCGGCAACGACCGCGCATGGCGATTTCCGGCAGCGATCGCGCCGTTCGCCGCGATCGAGGACACGAGCGCGGCATCGTTCGACGCGTTGCGCGCACTGATCGCCGCCCACGGGCCGGCGGCACTGGTCACGACGGAAGAGATCGAGCCGTTGGCGGGATTGTCGGTGATCCGGCGCGCGAACCTGTTGCAGATGGTCTGGCAACGCGCGCTCGACCCGGCGCCTGAACCCGGCTACGTCACGCTCGCCGAAGCCGACGTGCCGGAGATGCTCGCGCTGACCACGGCCGCGCAGCCCGGCCCGTTCGGCCCGCGCACGTTCGAGCTCGGCCATTACATCGGCATCCGCAGCGAAGGCAGGCTGGCCGCGATGGCCGGCGAGCGGATGCAGGTCGACGGGTATACGGAGATCAGCGCGGTGTGCGTGGATGCCGCGTTCCGGCGGCAAGGGCTGGCGGCACGTCTGATGCGGTCGTTGATTGCGGAGATCGATGCGCGTTCGGATACGCCTTTCCTGCACGTCCTCACGTCGAACCAGGTGGCGATCGAGCGCTATCTCGCATTGGGCTTTGTCGTCCGCCGCGAGATGCACCTGCTGGTGCTGGGCGACGAGCACGCATGACGACGCGGCCGGAACGCTGCACGTGCCGGCCGTCGGTGGTCCGGGTATTTATTCGTCGGTCGACTGGATCAGGTTGCCGCGCAGCGTGACGATCGCCTTCTGCATCTTCGCGAATTCGTCCGGCTTCAACCCGGTGGCTTCGACCAGATTCATGTCGAGCCCCTTCTCGCGCACGCGGCGGCCGCTCTTCGTCAGGCTGACGAGCACCTGGCGTTCGTCCGACGGATCGCGGTGCCGCTCCAGGTAGCCCATCGCCTCGAGCTTCTTCAGGATCGGCGTCAACGTATTGGATTCGAGGAACAGCTTCTCGCCGAGCTGGCCGACCGTCTGGTTGTCCTGCTCCCACAGCGCGATGATCGTGATGTATTGCGTATATGTGAGGCCGAGCTCTTCGAGGATCGGCTTGTAGGCCTTGCCGAACGCGAGGTTCGTCGAGTAGATCGCAAAGCACAGGAACTCGGACAGTTTCGGTGCGGCGGCGGATGGGGCTTCGGTCGGTTTCATGAACGTCCTCCAGCGACGCGAACGGCCGCAGTTGGACGCATTATATATCGCATACGATCTTATCGGAAGCATGATAATCGTTCTCGATGAACCGGTGCGCCGTCAGCCAGCCCTGCGGCGCTTGCCGGTCTGCACGCGGCTGACCGACAGCAGCGAGCATTGCACTGGATGCGCTATTTCGGTCGCGAGCCCGCCTGCGGCAAACAGCAGGATCATCAGCCAGCGTTTCATGCGTCCTCCACGACCGAGAGGCTCGCGCCGTCGGCGACCGTTGCATCGAGCGCATACGGATCGACGCCATCGAGGCAGCCGAGATTGACGCGCCAGCAGGCCGGGTCTTTGCGCGTCTGATGGAACGGATAGATGCCGCAATGGCTGCAAAAATAGTGACGGGCCGTGCGCGTGTTGAATTGGTAGCACGTCAGCGCGCCCTCGCCTTCGACGATCTTCAGTTCGCTGGCGGCGAACATCGGGCTCATCAATGCGCCGCGCCGGCGGCACAGGCTGCAGTTGCAGCGCACCGCCGGCGTCACGGCAGTTCGGACTTCGAATTTGACGGCCCCGCAATGGCAGGACCCTTTGAACCAGGTTGCAGACATGGTGCACTCCAGAAGAGGTCATGCCTGCTTTATAGCGGACGCCCGAACGTGCGTTGTATCGCGTTGTATCCGCGGTTCGTGCAGATACAGAACATTGCAAATCGGCGGCGGGCGGCGGCGATCGAGTGCGCAATCGTAAGCGCGCGATTTGGCACACCTCATGAGCATGCATGCTCTACGGCAACGGAGTCGCCGTGCACCGGCGCACCGATCGTCGACGACGAATCGTGCCACCCCGACCGCTCGAATGGATCGCCTCCACACGAACGCGCTTTTTTTGGCAAACTTCGCTTTTTCGGTGAAGGGCACGAGCCATGCGACGTCCACGCTTTCCGAACGAATCGATCGTTGCTTCGTTGACACAGGCAAAACGGGGCGTGGAGTCTGGCGTGAAGCACTTCCTGCCTGCGGGCATCGTCGCGATATGCATGATCGGCCAGGTCGACGCCATTGCAGGGCCGGCAACGACGGCGGCTCATCCGGCGTACTGGCAGCGAGGCAACGGCCAACCCTACGAAGTCGCGGACACCGAAGTCCGCGACGTGCCGGACCCGGCTTCCGGCCGCGACTATCAGGTATTCGTCGCCCTGCCGCCGTCGTACGGCAGCCAGCCGCAGCACCGTTACCCCGTCCTCTACGTGACGGATGCCGACTATGCGTTCCCCCTCGTCAAGCAGATTGCCCGCCGTCTCAACGGCGAAGGGCCGGTTGTCGAGGAGTTCATCCTCGTCGGCCTGTCGTATGCGCGCGGCGAAAGCGGCGTGCAGAGCCGGCGGCGCGACTACACGCCCACCCCGGCAGGCTCGCCCGACGCACCGGCCGATGCGGTCCACGGCCAGGCCGGCGCCTATCAGGCGTATCTGCGCAACCAGGTTCTGCCGTTCATCGCGAAGCACTACCGGACCGATGAAAGCCGGCGGCTCTTTCTCGGCCATTCGTACGGCGGCCTGCTCGGCATGAGGATCCTGCTGACCGAGCCGGGCCTGTTCTCCGGTTATCTCATCGGCAGTCCGTCGCTGTGGTACGACCATCACACGATGTCACGTGTCGAGGCTACCTACGCGGCAAGCCACCGCGACCTGCCGGCGCGTGTGTTCATGTATGTCGGGGAGTACGAGGAAGTCCGGAAGGGCGACCCGCGTTTTGCGAGGACCTACAACATGGTTAGCGATACGCGGAACATGAAAAAGGCACTGCGATCCCGGCAATTCCCGTCGCTCCGGCTGCGCGTCGACGTACTCGACGACGAGAATCACCTGACGGTCGCACCGCGCGGTTTCACGCACGGCCTCGAATATCTGCTGCCCGCCTCGGCGCGATAGCGGCCCCCGGACACCCCGCGCCGAATCCGGCGCGCGCAGTCACCGATTGCATTCGCGCTGGCCAGCACGGTCCGCTCGTTGCCGAACACGCACACGGCGTACGACTGGCAACCGCTGACGTAACGCCGGTCGTACAGGTTCGTGACGTTCAGCGAGAAGCGCCCGGACGGTATCCCGATGAGCCTGCTTGTCACGACGGCACGATTGCCTGCTCAAACTGGGGTTTCGCGCAACGCGTGACAGGCGCTGTCGGCGCTACCACGGTGTGGGGCGGGAGTCGACACTGGTCTTCGCAACACCGTGGCCGGTGACAACTTTGATTCGCAACGTGCAACCTCATGAATTTGCGACGGTTTCGGCCTTCATCGCCGGCGCGAGGCGGCGAAGTGACATTTTTACTTCGCAAACGGTGACGACTTCACTACGGGCCCGCCGCTCGTGAATCGTACGATCAATCCAGCACGTGCTGCATCCGTTCGATCGCGGCCCGCGTTTCGCGTTCGAGCGTGGCGAACAGCTCGGCCGCCGGCAGCGACCGCACGAGCGGCGCCGCCTGCCCGGCCCACTGCGCACCGTAGCCGAATTCACCCTTCGCTTTCGCGGCCGCATGTAGTGCCTTGCCGGCATCGTATGCGATCGGGTACGCGGGCGTGGCCGGCGCGTGCGGGTCGTCGCCGAGCGCGGTCAGGCGATTCGCGATGCCGCGTGCGATCCGGCCCGAGATCGCGGCCGTGAACGTCGTGCGGCGTGCCGCGTCGCCAAGCAGCGCGCGGCGATAGCCGTCGTCGATCGCCGTCTCCGGGCACGCGACGAACGCGGTGCCGAGCTGGGCGGCCTGCGCGCCGAGCGCGAGCGCGGCGGCGATCCCCTCGCCGTCCATGATGCCGCCGGCGGCGATCACCGGCAGCGCGCATTCGCGCACGATCAGGCGCGTGAGCGCGAACGTGCCGAGACGATCGTCATGCGCGGTCGAATCGAACACGCCGCGGTGCCCGCCCGCTTCGATGCCCTGCGCGACGATCGCGTCGATGCCGGCGGCGGCGATCTGGCGGGCTTCGTCGAGATTCGTCGCGGCCGCGAACAGCGTGACACCCGCGCGCTTCAGCGCGGCGATCACGTCCGCGGACGGCAGCCCGAAATGAAAGCTGACGACGGCCGGCTTTTCTTCCACGAGCAGCGCCTGCATGGCTTCGTCCGCGATGAAGCTCGTATAGATCTCCGACAGCGATGCGGGCGGCGTCGCGCCGTATTCGCGGAACGCCGGTGCAAGCCACTCGAGCCACGTGTGTTCGACGGCTGCGTCGGCGTGTGCCGGCTGGTGGCAGAACACGTTGATGTTGAACGGCCGGTCGGTGAGCGCGCGCGTGTCGCGGATCATCTTGCGGGCGCCGTCGGCGTTCGTCGCGCCCACGCCGAGCGAGCCGAGCCCGCCCGCATTCGACACGGCGGCCGCCAGCGCCGGCGTGCTGACGCCGGCCATCGGCGCCTGGACGATCGGTGCGCGCACGCCGAGTGTGCGCAATAGCGTCCGGTTGTCGGTCGATTGGTTCATGTCGCTTGTCTCCTGCAAGATCCGTCATCGAAATGCGTCGGCCGGATGCGGGCCGGCGCGCGTGCGTCGGGTTCGGCTCGGTGCGCGTGCGTCGTGCTGGATGCGCAACCGGTCACGTGAGAGTCATGTCGAAAACGACGGGTAGCCATGTGGCGCGGCGGTGTCTGCAACTGTCGCGCCGGTGTGTGTCGTCGCCGCTGCCCGGCGCGACACCGCATCTGCGCCCATCCTACGCCAGCCCGCGATCCGCCGGCCAGCCGCTATCGGCCGCGTGCCCAGTGCGCGAGCCCCGCGCAAACCGCCAGCAGCGCACCGGTCACGAAGAACACCGAATGCAGCCCGAGCGCGACGCCGATCTGTCCGCCGATCACCGGGCCGATCACCTGTCCGCTGAACTGCGCGGACTGCAGGTAGCCGAGCATCTGCCCGGTCGCGCGCTCGTCGACCGATTGCCGCACGAGCTTGCCGATCGACGGCAGCAACCCCGCGAGCGTCATGCCCATCAACCCGCGCAGCGCGGCAAGCTGCCACCAGTGCGTGACGAACGCCTGCGGCACCATCGCGAGCGCGGTCAGCAACAGGCAGCCGATGATCACGTTCCAGCTGCCGATCCGGTCGGCCAGTGCGCCGAGCCGTGCGGCGGTCAGCATGCTGCCGAATGCCGAACATGCCATCACGACGCCGGCGATGCGCGCGAGGTGGTCGCCGCCCACGCCGAGGCCGCCGATATACACGGTGATGATCGGCTCGATCGACATGTTCGCGAGCAGCACCATCATCGCCGTCACCAGCAGTGCGGCAACCGCCGCGCGATTCGTGCGGTGCGGCGTGCCGGCCGCGGCGCTCGAGGTGCGCGTTCTCGCATCGGTGCCCGCGTGGAAGTCTTCCTTCACGACGAAGATCGTCAACAGCGCGGCGACGGCGATCATCGCGCCACCGGCAAAGAACGTGCCGCGAATGCCGAGCCAGTCCGGCAGCAACCCGCCGACGAGCGGCCCGACCAGGTTGCCCGCAAGCGCACCGGTCGACAGGATGCCGAGCGCCCAGCCCGCGCGCTCGCGCGGTGCCTGCGTGCCGACCATTACAGTCGACGCCGACGCGTAGCCGCCGACGAGCCCGGCAAGCAGCCGCAGCGCGACGAGTTCGACCACGTTGTGCGCGACGCCGATCAGCGACATCACGATCGCCATGCCGATCGCTGCGCGCACGAGCATCGGCTTGCGACCGAAGCGGTCCGCGAGGCGGCCCCACAGCGGCGCGGTAACGGCCGTGCCGAGAAACGTCGCGCCGAACGCGATGCCCGACCACTGGATCACGGCCGACTGTGCATCGACGCCGAGTTGTCGCACGTACAGCGGCAGGAACGGCAGCAGCATGCTCAGGCTGACGAGCGTCGTGAACGAGCCGAACACGCACACGGCGAGATTGCGCCGCCAGTAGCGCGTGTTGCGTTCGGCGTAGCTGGCGACGGGCCGTTCGGCCAGTGCCGCAGCGGGGGCATGCGAGATCGTGCTCATTGCGCGCTCCCTGTCGCGGTCAGCGGTGCGGGAAGCCCCGGCGTGACGAAGATTGCCGATGACGGCACACATGCGAAACGGGCAATGCCGATGCCGGACACCACGCGGTGCGTCAGTCCGAACGCACGGGCGCGAGGCTGGACGGAAAGCGCTTGATGCATGTTGACCTCCATTCGCTGAACGGGCGACACGTGCGTCCGTTGGTTGAAGGAAGTCTAGATTGAGGCGATTGCCGAGTGAATCCCCGTCACGCGAAAGCCATTCTTCCGCATCGCGGTTCAATCGCCGTCGGTCACGGCCGCCAGCTGCGCGAAGTGCTCGCGCAGGCGCGGTGCAGCGAAATCGACGAAGGCGCGCACCTTCGGCACCGAAAGGCGTCCGTAAGGCGTGACGAGATGGATCGGCAGCGGCGCGTGTTCGCTGTCGCGCAGCACGATCCGCAGCGCGCCGCTCCGCACCGGTTCTGCGACGTGATAGGAAAAGAGCCGCGTGACGCCGTGGCCTGCGACGGCCGATGCGACCGCGCCGCGGATCGTGTTGATGATGAAGCGCGGCGCGAACTGGACGACCTGCGGCAGTGCCGATGGCGCGGACGGCGGAAAGCTCCACGAATCGAGGCCGAAATGCGTCATCGAGATGATCCGGTGCTGCGCGAGATCGGCCGGCGTCTCGATCGCCGGATGCTTCGCCAGGTAATCGGGCGACGCCACGACGACCCGCCGCACCGCGCCGACCGGAATCGCGACGAGCGTCGAATCGGTCAGGTGCGCAATGCGCAGCGCGACGTCCATTCCTTCGTCGATCAGGCTGACGGGGCGGTCGAGCAACTGCAGGCGGATCGACACGGCCGGATGGCGTTCGATGAATTCGTCGAGGAGCGCGCGCAGCACGTCTTCGCCGGCGGCGACCGGTGCCGTGACCGTCAACAGGCCGCGCGGCGCCGACCGCTCGTCGGCGACCAGCATGTCGGCTTCCTCGAGATCGGACAGGATGCGCCGGCACGCGGCCGCATAGCGTTCGCCGGCTTCGCTCAGCCGGATCGTCCGGGTCGTGCGGTACAGCAGCGCGGTGCCCGTGTGTTCTTCAAGGAACGCGATCGCTCGGCTGACGGCCGCCGGCGACCGGCCGAGCTTCCGGCCCGCGCCCGCGAGGCTGCCCTCGTCCAGCGTGGCGACGAACACCTTCATCGCATCGATTCGATCCATGGCGTGTCAGCGGGCGCGAGCGGTCGTGTAGTGGGCGGTGGGCAAGCGAGCGTGCAGTCTACCGCACGCGGGTGCGGCGCCTGGCCGAGGACGTTGCGCCGCCGGCTTTGGTCCTACAATGCGCGAACTAAGAAACCGCGCGAACGGCCGTCGCGTCATGACGTACATCGAACGTCGTGTCCGACATTCAAGCGGTGCCGCCGAACAACGAACAGAACAGCACGGCATTCATGAAAAGAAGAACGTTTCTCGCGCTGCCAGCGATGGTGGCGTCCGGCATGCTGACTGGCTGCAGCGATACCGTCCGCGTGACGCCGAGCGCGATGCGCGTCACCGGCTATCGCGACACGTTGTCTGCATTTCTGGTGACTGCGGACGGGAAAAGGCTCGTCGTACTCGGCAAGCAGTGCCACTACGTTTTCGATCTGCCGCGTGCCTTTGCCGCGGCGCTCGCGGCACCCGGCCACGCGAGCCCGAACATCCATTTCGTGGCTTTCGAGACTGACCGAGGCCTGACCACCGCAGACTACTGGTTGCGGCTTTCTCGCGACGACGCACCGCCTGGCTCCGCGCTTCGCGAACGCGCGCTCGCCACCGGTTTTCGGGCCCAGGGTGACGCGCTGGAGACGGCCGGCACGATCGTCGGCATGAGCTTTCAACCGAACGACGTCACGTCGTCGTCGATTCCGCAGGTGTCCGGGCATCCGTACGACGTCGAGATCAGGGAGCGGTCGGTGGTGTTCGGCCAGGTCCGGTTTCCGCGCTCGCCGGTCAGGATGACGGCCGATGGCAGGGTGAGTCTGGCCGGCGCCCCGCTGACGTCGATCGCGGTCACGGCATTCGTCGTCGTCGCGAAGTCGAATCGGCGGGCGCCGTGACGTTTCCTGCCCGCAACGCGTGGTGTCGAACACGTTCATTGCGTTGCATCGATTCGATCCGTCGCCTGATCGGAACGGGCGCGAGCGGCCGCGGGACTGGCGGCCTGCAAGCGCGCGAGCAGTCTGTCGCACCCGGGCGCGGTGCTTTGCCCGGAGGATACGGCGCAAACCGTTTTAGCCCTACAATGCGCAAGCGAAGAAACCACATGATCGGCCGTCAGGGTGCCGCGTTCATCGAACGCAGCGTCCGACATTCAAGTGGTTCCGCTGAATAACGAACAACATCCAACCAGCACACATGAAAAGAAGAACATTTCTCGCGCTGCCCGCCGTGGCAGCGTCCGGCATGCTTGCCGGCTGCTCCAATTTCGGTCCCGTCACCAAGGCGTGGATGGAGGATTCGGAATACGACGAAACCTTGTCGACGTTCCTGATTACCGCAGACGGCAAGCAACTCGTCGTGCTCGGCAAGAAGTATCACTACATCTTCGAGATGCCGCCGAGCCTTGCGACTGTGCTCAATGCCCCCTATCGCCCGAAGATCCACACGGCGTTCAACGATTTCGAGGCGCACGGCGACGCGATCACCGGTCAATACACGATGAGGCTGGACTACTCGGACGCACCGACCGGCTCCGACGTGCGCGAGCGTGCGCTCGCGGACGGTTTCAAGAAGGACGGTGCCTACCTCGAGTCGGAAGGCAAGATCAGCGGCAAGCGCTATCTGCCGAACGACGTCACGCCTTCGTCGGTTCCGCAGGCGTTCAATCGTCCGTACCATGTCAAGGTGACGGACAAGCTGACGGCTGTCGGCCGCGGCGCCAAGCTGGCGTTGTCGCCGATCGCAATGGCGGCCGATGGCGCGTTGGGCCTGCTCGGCCTCGCCCTGTTCCCGATCGCGCTCACCACATTCATCATCGTGGCGAGTTGAGGCGGAATCGGCGCTGAAATGAAGCGAGCCGGTACGCCGCGATGCGTTGCGGCGTACCGGCTCGTGTCGTGACGTTGTCGCATCAGACTTCGTACCGCACCGCGTGCGCTTCGGTCGGCAGCGGCAGATCCCAACGCAGCAGCATCGCCTCGAGCGCGCGATTCGTCAGCGACGTGTCGCGCCGCGCATTGCGACGCAACAGTTCGGCACGCGGCTGTTCGAGGTAGACGAGCGTCACGTCGGCGTTGTACGCAAACAGCAGGTCGAGCGTCTTCTTGCGCATCAGCGGCGACAGGTTCGTCGCATTCCACACGAACGGCTTCTGCGCGCGCAACAGCGCCTTCGCGGCGTCGACCGCATGGTGCGCGACGGCGCCCTCGTTCTGCCCATGACGCAGACCCAATGCATCGCGTGCATCGTCGAACGACACGACCGGCAGATCCGGATGATGTCGTGCGACCCACGTGTTCTTGCCTGACGCGGGCAAGCCCGACATCACGACGACCTGCGAGCCCGGCGTACGGAACAGCGGATAGTCGGGATGCACGTCCGCGCCGCGGAAGTAGCTGAGCGCGGTGTGCGCGTCGGCGAACGCACGCGGCTGGCCGTAGCAGCCCTCTTCCCTCGCCAGTTCACGCAACAGTTCAATGTTGTCGAGCACGCGCTGCGTGTCGTCGCAGATGCGCCCGCGAATGTCGGCTTCGGCAAGCAGGCACAGCAGCGGCAGGCTGACCTGCCACGACAGCTCGCGCGCGATGAACTCGGGCGTGCCGCGGCGCGACCCGCTCATCGCGAAGAACGGCACCTGGTGCACCGCGATCATCCGGCAGATCGCCTCGCGCACCGCGAACGGCACGCCGGCATCCCACAGTGCGATCCGCGCATCGATTGCGCCCTTGCGCGAGTGGCCGGGATGGCCGATCGCGCCGGTAACGGGATCGACGACGGTCGTGCTGTGCTTCGCGATGTCGTGCAGCAGCGCGGCCAGGAACACGATCTCCTGGTCGGCACGCGACGCAGCCTGGTATTCGGGCAGTGCCAGCAGCGCATCGATCACCATCATCGTATGCGTCCACACGTCACCTTCGCCGTGATGCGCCGGCTCCTGCTGTGTCGCTTTTGCGTATTCGAGCGCAGGAAACGCCGCGAGACACGCGCGATAGTCCGGCTGTAGGCCGGGTGCAGGCACGAGCGCCTGCAATTGTTCGTACTTCATGATCAAGACTCCTCTCGAAACGGCGCTCGACCGTTCCGCATTCATTTGTTCGGGTGTGCGGCGGGGCGCGATGTCCACGTGACCGTCGGGCGTGGTGCATACAGGTCGACATCCGGCGCGAGCAGGTTCGGGATGAACGGCTGCTCCGAGTGATGGCGCGCCGGTTCGAGAATGGCCTGCACGAAATCGTGGCGCACCCACTTCAGGCGCGCGGTCGTCGTGTCGTCCGTCTCGACCTTCACGTAGAGCCCTTCGGAGCGCTCCGACTTGTCGCACTGCTGCCATGCACGCGCGAGGTCGAGCCCCTGCCGCCGCACCGTTTCCTCGAACGCGCGACGCCAGTCCGGCGTCTTCGCGAGCGACGGGCCGAGCAGCGCATTCAGGTCGGCCAGCCGCGGCGGTGCGATGCCTTCGTACAGCACGGGCACCGACAGCACCGGCCCGTCGGCGAGCAGCGCGCGACGCGCGGGTGTCGACAGGAAACGACCCGTTGCACGGTCGAACACGTCGAACTCGAAGAAGTGATGCGGCAGCGCGTCGTAGAACACCGCGTGCTTCTTGCTCATCGTCTCGCCGTACATCACGTAGCGATCGCCGAGGCGGTCGAGCAGCCAGCCCGCATGGGCAGCGGCCCAGGTCTTGACGAAACTGAACTGCCGCTCGCGGCCGCCGCCGGCCAGGTAGTGGCCGCGCGACTGCAGCAGCAGTTCGCCCGCCGGGCTGAAGCTGATGCCCGTGTTCGCGCCGTCGAGCTTTTCCTCGACGACGAGATGGGCGCCCGCGAGGGTGCGATAAGGAACGTGGTCGTGACCTTCGTCGCCGTCCTGCAGGCGCGAGCCTTCGAGGTGCGGCGTGCGCGGGTAGCGAGCGAGGTCGAGCGATTGCGCGTAGGCGCGAAAATCCAGCGTCATGGTCTTTCTCCGGAAACAACAGAAAAAGCCGACGACGTGAACGAACGATGGGGGTGCGTTGCGGTGTCAGTGCGTGTCCGGGCGCGGCCCTGCGATCACTGTTCCGGTGCCGCGAGGCAGACGGAAACGGGCAGGACGACACGCGGCCGGGACGGCAGTCGTCGGCGTATCAGGCGAAGGGACGAATGTTTGCGGGCACTTGGATCACCGATTCGATGAGGGTTCAGGGATGAAGCAGGCGGATGCTACGAAACGGCTTTTGCGCTGTCAAGCGTGGTTGGGGGCAGCCGTTGCGGTGGTCTGCGTGCGTCGAATGCCTGCTGCGGCGTGCCGTGCGCGTCATCGACACGGGAATGATCCGGATTCCTATGTGTGTGTTTTTCGCCACATCGAACGATGGTTCGATGCGCAACGCCACGCTACCCGCTTGCTGCGCCTGTCGCGTGCATGCTAGAGTCGCCGCCATTCCGATCAACCCCTCACTCGCAAGGAGAAAAAATCATGACGTCACGCCAACACTCCTCCCGTCGCGGGTCGTAGTTCGGGTTTTTCGCGTCCGTTCGTTTCATCGTTCACGCCAAGCAGCACCACGCATCGCCATCTCGGCGATGAGCCGGGTCGTCCCGATCCGGTCGTGCCGCCCTCTTCCCGACTTCCGATGTCGGGCAGCGCATGGTTGCGCTGCCTGCGCCATGGCCCGCCGTTCACTTCTTTCATCGAACGGAATCCTCCATGGGCAATTCCATGCAATACCTGGGCGAGCGCATCACGTTGTGCGCTTGCGCCACCACCTGGATCGAAGGTGAGGCCATCCGGCAGCTCGAACACGCTGCCACCCTCCCCGGCATGCGGCGCGTCGCCGGCATGCCCGATCTTCACCCCGGACGCGGCTACCCGGTTGGCGCCGCGTTCTTCTCGACGGGCCAGCTGTATCCGGCATTGATCGGCGGCGATATCGGCTGCGGGATGGCGTTGTGGCAAACCGCGCTCGATGCGCGGCGCGTCAGCGCGTCGAAGCTCGCAAGCCGGCTCGGCTCGATCGATGCCACGCCCGATGCGAGCTGGCAGCCGCTCATCGCGGCCGCCGGATTCGCGGATCACGCGTACGCGGCATCGCTCGGCACGATCGGCAGCGGCAATCATTTCGCGGAAGCGCAGCGGATCGACGCGGTGTACGACACCGATGCCGTCGCGGCGCTCGGCCTCGATCCCGATCGCCTGCTGCTGCTCGTGCATAGCGGGTCGCGCGGCTTCGGCCAGTCGATCCTGGAGCAGCACATGCGCGAGCACGGCTACAACGGCCTCGACGATACGGATGCCGCCTGCACGGCGTACCTCGCGCGTCACGATGCGGCGCTGCGCTACGCGATTGCGAATCGCGACCTGATCGCGCGGCGCATGCTGGCGCGCTGGCGCACCGATGGCCGGTGCGTGCTCGACGTGAACCACAACCTGGTGAGCCGCGCGACCGTCGACGGCGAGCCGGGCTGGCTGCATCGCAAAGGTGCGACGCCGGCCGACGCGGGGCCGGTCGTCATTCCCGGGTCGCGCGGCGACTACAGCTACCTCGTCGCGCCGGTGCGGCCCGATGATGCGGCCAGCCTGGCGTCGCTGGCGCACGGTGCGGGCCGCAAGTGGGCACGCGGCGATTGCAAGGGGCGCCTCGAACGGCGCTTCACGCCGTCGCAGCTCACGCGCACGCCGCTCGGCAGCCACGTGATCTGCGAAGACCGCGAACTGCTGTACGAGGAAGCGCCACAGGCCTACAAGCCGATCGACAGCGTCGTCGACGCGCTCGAGGCGGCCGGCCTGCTGCGCAAGCTGGCTCGGCTCGCGCCGGTGCTGACCTACAAGACGTCCGGGGAGGCTGGCCGATGCTGATGCAGATTTCTTCGGCGCACGGCCCGCTCGAATGCCAGCTGGCCGCGGCCAATGCGTTGCGGCGCCTGCAGGCGGAAGCCGATGCGCAGCGTGTCGTCGTCACGGTGCTCGATGCGGAGCCGGGCGAACGGCCCGGTACGCTGCGCTCGGCGCTGCTCGATCTCGACGGCGCCGGCGCGCAGGCGCTCGCGGACCGCTGGACCGGCACGCTGCAATGGATTTGCGCGAGCCCGTACCGGTTGCGCCATCCGCGCAAGAACTGGTTCATCGGCGTCACGCGCTGTGCCGACGCGCAGCCGCTGCCGGATGGCGACGTGCGGTTCGAAGCGATGCGCGCACGCGGGCCGGGCGGCCAGCACGTGAACAAGACGAGCTCTGCGATTCGTGCGACCCATGTCGCGACCGGCCTGTCGGTGCGCGTGGAAAGCGAGCGCAGCCAGCACGCGAACAAGCGCCTGGCGCTGCAGTTGCTGCAGGTTCGACTGCAGCAGGAAGCCGACCGTCACGCATCGGATGCGCGCCGGCAGCGGCGGATGCAGCACTTTGCGCTGGAGCGCGGCAACCCCGTGCGCGTGTTTCACGGGGCGGCGTTCGTGCCGGCTGATTGAGCACGAACGCGCGGCCGCCGGCGGTGGTTGCGCCGGCGGTCACGCAAGCGGCCTCATGGTTTTCCCGGCCTGCCGGTTGCGCAATCGCGCAACCGGTTCCGGTGCAGGATCGCGCGCCAGGCACGCCGCACGGGCCTGCCGCGCGCCTGCCTGCCGCCGCCTGTTCCGCACCCTTTCTGCACAGGAAAGGACGCTTGAGACATCCGCAATTATCACGTGCCGCGGATTCGCCCACCATGGGTCGGACGATCGGTACAGCCCGCCTATCCGGCCCTTTCACGGCCCTGCGGTGCCTGCCGCCACGTCGTGCGACCGGATGCATCGCGCCGGTCGCGAACGGCCGGGCCTTGCGCCACGGCGTATCGATAATCAGGAGACACGATGAACAGCCATTCCCTCGATCTCGGCGGCAACGCGGGCGGACCCGCGTCCGCACGACCGCCGGCCGCTGCCGCCGGCGTCGACGCCGATGCGTCGGCCCTCCCCGCCCGCCGCGTCACGCTCGGCGATTTCATGGACGACCTGCCCGTCGGCGCGTTGCACCGGTTCGTCGTCTGGGTGATCGGCATCGGGCTGTTCTTCGACATGTACGAGATCTTCCTCGTCAGCACGATCGGTTCCGCGTTGCAGAACGAATACGGGCTGAGCCGGCAGAGCACCGATTTCAAGCTGCTGCTCGCATCGGCATTCATCGGCATGTTCGTCGGCGCGATGTGCCTCGGCAGCCTCGCCGACCGCATCGGCCGGCGCAAGGCGTTCCTGCTGACGCTCACGTGGTACAGCGCGTTCTCGCTGGTCGGTGCGTTTTCGGTGAATGCCGACATGCTCGTCGCATGCCGGTTCCTGACCGGCATCGGCGTCGGCGCGATCTATCCGGTTGCCGACAGCTTCCTGTCCGAGATCCTGCCGAAGGAAAAGCGCGGCAGGCTCGCTGCGTGGGCCTATACGACTTCCTATGTCGCGGTGCCGCTCGTCGGGTTCCTCGCGCTGTGGCTGAACCCGCTGCATGTGGGTGGCGTGGCCGGCTGGCGCATCATCCTCGCGATCGGCAGCCTCGGCGCCGTGTACGTGATGCTCGTCCAGCACCGTTTGCCGGAGAGCCCGCGCTGGCTGCTCGCACAAGGGCGCACCGCTGACGCGCATGCGGCACTGCGGCGCTTCGCGGAAGGCACCGGCGTGCGCGTGCCCGAGCAGTTCGCGGAACCGGTCGAGCCGCAACGGCCGCTCGGGCTCGGCGAGCGTATCGCACTGCTGCGGCGCGAACCGTACGGCGCGCGCTACCTGATGCTCGCGATCTTTCACCTGTTCCAGGGCTTCGGCTATTACGGCTTCGGCACGCTGGCCGGCACGGTCGTGAAGAGCCGCGGCTTCGACGTGACGGACAGCACGCTGTTCATCGCGCTGTCGTTCATCGGCTATCCGGTCGGCTCGCTGCTGTCGATTCCGCTGCTCAACCGGATCGAGCGGCGCACGCTCGTGATCGTGTCGATCCTGTCGATCGCCGTGTTCGGGCTGTGCTTCGCGTATTCGGGCAATACCGTGCTGATCGTCGGCTTCGGGTTCCTCACGACCTGCGCGTCGAACGTGTTCAGCAACGCGTATCACGTGTATCAGGCGGAGATTTTCCCGGCGCGTGTGCGTTCGACGGCGATCGGCAGTACCTATGCGCTGTCGCGCATCGTCAGCGGCGTGCTGCCGTTCGTGTTGTTGCCGGTACTTGCCAGTTATGGCGCGGGTGCGATGTTCGGGGTGATCTCGGTCGCGCTGGGTATCGTCGCGGTCACGTTGCGCGTGCTCGGGCCGCTGACTACGCGGCGCAGCCAGGATGAGATCAATCCGGTTTGAGCGGTTGCTGATGAGGGGGCGCGGGGTCGCGTTTCCTCATCATTATTGAGCGGTCATTGCCACGCGACTAGGCCGCGGTCGCAACCACGACGGGCTGGTAGTAACCGGTAGTGTCAGGCGAGAGCACGCGGACATGCTCGAATCGAGCGTTTCGCATGTGAGCCGCCAGCTCATCAGGCGTGATGCCGCGATAGCGCCCGATGAAATGCTTCGATTGCCAGTGACCGTCGCTTGTCGCCTGCGTGATGTAGAGATGAACGGTGTAACGCCGATCATCGTGCCAATCCCATACCTGATGAACGATGCGTCGGACACCGTTGTCCATGAACATTGCCGGTGGCGTGATGCTGGGCCGTTCGGCCATCAACTTGGCGTAGTCGCGCAAACTGACGAGCAGCCGCCCGCCGGGCTTCAGGCTCTTGTGCATCGCGGCTAGTGCCTGAGCCACGTCGTCGTCGCTATCGAGATGCGGCATGGCGTTGTCGAATGCAATGACCGCGCCGTACCGACGCGCGTCGCATGTCGCAAGCAGCCGCATGTCGTCAACACGGAACGGAATGCGGAGCCCTCGCGCAGCCGCCTCCCGCGATGCCCGCTCAATTGCAAGCTTCGACAGGTCTGTCCCCTCGATGTCGTAGCCCGCACGGGCGAGACCCAACGCCTGGGTTCCAATCCCGCACGCGCAATCAAGCACCTCGCCCGTCTCGCCGGGCGGCAATAGAAGTCGAGTGAGGACGGCACCTTGACGATCGATCGCCTTTTCCCAATCATCGAAAATCAGATGATAGGAATCGGTCATGTCGTCATAAAAAAGATCGGGAGGTGAAGTCATGGCGGGTTAGCGCGAAGGGACTCTGTCGGGATGGGTGTCGACATCAACAGGCCGCAGATGTCGCTGACGCGATTGGTAACGTGATCAACCGCCTCCTTGAAGCCCTTCTGACATTCGAGAGGCGGACGCTCGACGCAAGATCAGACCTCGACAGTGATCGACCGCATGACGACCCCGGTGCCGCCGGCCATCAATCGCGAGATCTTGCCGCTGTCGACATCGAGGATGACCTTGATGACGCTCGGCGAAGGTGGCTGCATCAGGTGCCCTTGTTCAATGGCCATTTCCGTATCGCCTGCCCCCATCCGCTCGTATAGCAGGCACGCCAGCGGCCCGGCTGCGGTTCCGGTCGCCGACTCTTCGGCAATGCCGAAACGCGGCGCGAACATGCGGGCGCCTGCATGGCGCCCGGGTATTTTGGTCGTCGTCGAGAATACGTAATAGCCGATCAGATCAAGCTCGTCGCTGATCGATTCAATCGCGTGCTGGTTCGGACGAATTGCAGCCACGGACTGCTCGTCGGGCAATGCGATCATCAGAAAGCTGTTGCCGGTGTTGACGACGGTCGGGGTTTCGACGCTGTGGATTTGGGCAGTCGATACGCCCAGCGATTGCGCGATTCTTGCGGATAGCGGCGAGTCTGCGTCGATTGAACGGTACCTTGGGGAGCGCTGCTCCATTAGAACGGTATCGCCATCGATCACGATGTCTCTGCATCCGTCGATCGTCTCTTTCGACGACTTGCCGTCACCTGCCCTGCCGAGTTCTCTCAAGAGCGAAAATGTGGCGATAGTGGCGTGGCCGCAATGAGCGATCTGACGCGTCGGCGTGAAAAATTCCAGCTTGACCGTCGCAATATCCGATGTCGACACGAATGCGGTTTCCGACAATGCGGTCTGCTGGGCAACGCGCAGCTTCTGACCGGCGGTCAGCTCGTCGGCATCAATCACCACGCCTGCGGGATTGCCCCCGGTGTTTCCGTCCGTCAAAGCATTGACGATCTGAACTTCAACTCGCACTACTCCTCCCAATAGACGAAACTCAAACAAAGGGCGACGAACACATACGTTCGTGTCGATGACCGACGATCTTACGGTCGGCGCCGACTGGCTGCAACCGGCCGACGCGGCGCAATCGGCGCGATCTGCCTGCCTAGTTGTTGCTCGTGGTGGCCGTTCCTTGCAGTTGAATATCGTCCCCACACCACGTCGCCCGCATTCGTTTGCCGTTGACCAGGCATTGGAATCAATACGGTTCGCCGTTCTTGTGTTCGAAAACCCATTGGCCAATTGAATTCATCACTGCGACGAGGTCGTCGGCTGCATAGCTTACTGCGTCGCCCGCTACTCGACTGCCGACCTCGATGATCGTGGCATCACTCGTTGAATTGTTTTGTATATGGTGCGGCGTGCCGTTCGCGCGAAAGCCGGCGCACATGCCCGGCCGCATCAGATAGTGCTCGTCGCCGACGTAGAGTGTGACTTCACCGCTGAGGACATACACCCACTCGTCCTGTTTCGAGTGTTGATGATGTAGAGCGGACACCGCTCCTGGGCTCAAGGTCGTCAAGTTCACGCCAAATTGATTCAGGCCGAACGGATCGCCAAGCGGCTTCTTCTCCCGCCCCGCCATGCGTGACGCAAACGGCTCCGGGTAGTTTGAAGGTTTTGCGCGCGGCGCGGCATCGGCGGCAACCATGCAGGCTTCGAGTGGGTCCATTCGCAATCCCCGTTCAGTCGACATTGACAGGCGGAATCTTGTGAATTCACGAGCGGGACGTCAATCTTGATTGGAATAATCAACCTGTCTTGTGATTGACCGTGTGCTGAAATCGCTTTGAGAATCCTTGAATTCTCAAAGCGATTGTTGACGATTTTCGCGTCGGACCGAGTGCCTCATTTCGACCGACTACTGCCCAGCGTGCCCGATTGCCGCCATGCGCTTTGAAAGCGCCGATAAGCGAGCGTCCACGGAATGCAAGCCCCGCCTCACCGCGCCGACATGAAATCGAACAGCTTCGCGATATCGGTCGTCAGCACGGTACCCGCCTTCACCCCCACCCACAGCGTGCGGGTTGCCCACGCATCCTCGAGCTTCACGACCCCGAGCCGCGCCGCGCGCTCGCCGGTCACCGCGTCGCGCGGCAGGATCCCGATGCCGAGCCCCGCCTCGATCATCCGGCTTACGCCGTCGAAATTCGATACCTGGATCCGCAGCTTCAGCGAGCGCTCGACCGCGAACGCGGCGTCGGTCATGCGCGCGAGCAGCGAACTGCCGTCGCTGAGCCCGACGTAGTCCTCGTCGAGCGTATCCGCGAAGCGGATGCTGTCGCGCGCGGCGAACCGGTGCGCGCGCGGCACGAGCAGCACGAGTTCGTCGCGCCGATACAGCCGTCGTTCGATGCCGGGGGCCGGCACGTTGTCGGCGAACACGCCGAGATCGGCCTTGCCGGACGCCAGCGCGTCGACGATCTCGTGGCTCAACCGTTCCTCGAGGCTCACCTTGATGCCCGGATTGTCGGTGAGGAACGCGGCGAGATCGGCGGGCAGGAACTGGACGATCGCGGACGTGTTGGTCCACACGTGGATATGGCCGCGCACACCGGCGACGTAGTCGCTCATCTCGTGCGCCATCCGGTTGACCTGTTCGATCACCTTCGCCGCATGGTCGAGCAGCGCGCGGCCCGCGGGCGTCAGCTCGACACCGCGCGCATGCCGGACGAACAATGCACTGCCCGTCACGCTTTCGAGCTCGGCGATGCGCTTGCTGACCGCGGACAGCGTGAGCTGGCCGTGTTCGGCCGCCTTCGTCAGGCTGCCGTGCTCGGCGACGAGCGCGAACACGCGCAGCGACTGCAGATCGAAATGAAGCGGGTTCACCATGTCGTGGGTCCTGGGAAAACCTTGCCGGCGCATGCCGTCAGCGCGGCGGCCTGACGCCGATCATACGCCCGGCCGATTCCGCGCGATACGGCGCGTCTAGCGCGGCGCGATCGACTGCAATGCGGTGAGCATCGCGCCGTCCGGTTTCGCGAGATCGTCGAGTACGTCGAAATGCTGCATGCCGGGCAGCCCGACGTGGACGATTCGTTCGCCGGCCGCATCGCACGCCGTCGCGTAGTCATGCGCTTGCCGGACGAGTTCGGGCAACTCGGCATCACCGACCGCAACGACCGTCGGCGCGCCGGGCCCGACATGGCGCAACGGGCTGTACGCTTCG
The DNA here is from genome assembly GCF_000012945.1 of Burkholderia lata. Taxonomy (NCBI): domain Bacteria; kingdom Pseudomonadati; phylum Pseudomonadota; class Betaproteobacteria; order Burkholderiales; family Burkholderiaceae; genus Burkholderia; species Burkholderia lata. The sequence goes on along the minus strand of NC_007510.1, from coordinate 1,873,378 downwards.
ACCTCGCGTGCGGTGAGCTGCAGCTTGTCGTTCAGGCAACACAGCGAGATCGGTTCGAGATCGACGAGCGGGCTGATCGAGAGCGCCGAGACGACGGCCGGATGCGCGCGGTGCACGGCCGTCAGGTGGCCGCCGGCCGAATGGCCGCTCAGGTGGATCGGCCGCTTCGCAGTGCCGAGGCCGTCGGGATCGTTCGCCAGGTAGTCGAGCAGCGCGCCGATCTCGCCGACGATGTCGGTCATCGTCGCGACCGGCGCAAGCGTGTATTCGGCGAGTATCACGTCGAAACCGCGCGCGAGCGGCCCGCTTGCCGCGTACGCGAAATCCTCTTTCGCGCAGTGCTGCCAGTAGCCGCCGTGAATGAACACGAACAGCGGTGCATCGGGTTGACCGCACGACAGCCAGTCGAAACGTTGCGCGGGTTGCGCACCGTAACGCAGGTCGCGCCGGCCGGACGCATCTTCATAGAGCGTCGCACTGCGCGCCTGCATCGACGCCAGCAATGCCGGGAAATCGGGCACCACCTTCGTGTTCAGATAGGCGGCGTCGAGCGCCGCGCGGTCCATGCCGCGATAGAGGATCGTCATCGGGAATTGCCTGGGTCGGGTTGCGGAAGCGCGGACGCAACAAGCGTCGCGTCCGGTGCGAAGGCGGCTTCTCAGTCGCCGATGCATGCATTATCCGCAGCGCGGGTCGGGCCGGCTATCCGGAATCGGCGAGCGCGGAAACCGGCTGTCCGTTTTCGGCGGGAGATCGGCGCGGCATGCGGCCGCACCGTGACCAGGTCCACACACGCGAGTGCGAACGCGCGATACGGCCGACGGTGCGCGGGTGCTCAGATCAACTCGGAGATCTCGATCAGGTTCAGGTCGGGATCGCGCACGTAGACCGACCGGATCTTCTGCGTCGCGCCGGTGCGTTCGACGGGCCCTTCGACGATCGGCCATGCAACGCGCTTCAGGTGCGCAATCACGTCGTCGAGCGGCACCGACGCGATGAAGCACAGGTCGAGCGCGCCGGGCGCCGGCACATGCGCTTTCGGTTCGAACTCCGCGCCGCGCACGTGCAGGTTGATCTTCTGGTTGCCGAAGCGGAACGCGATCCGGCCGGCGCCGAAGGTTTCGAGCTGCATCTGCAGCACCTCGGTGTAGAAATGCCTGGTCTTGTCGGGATCGACGCAGGTCAGCACGAGATGGTCGAGGTGGTCAATCAGCGCCATGAGATTGGCTCCTGTTCGTGGTTCATGAGAACGCGCGCTGCGCGGGCATGTCGCCGGCGTCCGCGCGCGGCGGCGGATGAAGGTCCGAGCGGCGCCCGGCCTTCAGGATCTGGCTCGGCACGTCATGCCCGATCAGCGCGGGCAGCCGGGCCGACGCGGCCAGCACGGCTGCGAGATCGACGCCCGTATCGTAGCCGTCGAGTTCGAGCATGTGCACGAGTTCTTCGGTGCACGCGTTGCCGGTCGCGCCCGGCGCGTACGGGCAGCCGCCGAGCCCGCCGAGCGATGCGTCGAAGCGGTCGATCCCGGCGTCGAGTGCCGCGAGCGTGTTCGCGAGCGCCATGCCGCGCGTGTTGTGGAAGTGCAGCGTGAGCTGCAGCGCGGCGAAGCGCTCGCGTGCCCGCGCCGACAGGTCGCGCACCTGCGACGGAAATGCCATGCCGGTCGTATCGCACAGCGTGAAGCCATGCACGCCGAGATCCGCGAAGCGGTGCATCCAGGCGAGCACACCCTCGGCCGGCACGTCGCCTTCCATCGGGCAGCCCATCGCGGTCGACAGCGACACGTTGATCGCGACACCCGTGCCGCGTACCGCGTCGATCACGTCGCGCAGCTGCGCGAACGATTGCTCGCGCGTCATCCGCAGGTTCGCGCGGTTGTGGCTCTCGCTCATCGACATCACGAGGTTCACTTCGTCGACGCCGCACGACAGCGCGCGCTCGGCACCGCGCACGTTCGGCACGAGCACCGTATAGACGACACCCGGTGCGCGCGCGATGCCGTGCATCACGGCCTCCGCGTCGCGCAACGCGGGGATCGCCTTCGGCGACGTGAACGACGTGACTTCGATCTTCGCGTAGCCGCACGCGCTCAGCGCGTCGACGAGCGCGATCTTGTCGTCGGTGTCGACGAACGCCGCTTCGTTCTGGAAGCCGTCGCGCGTCGCGACTTCGTGGATGTAGAGCCGTTTGCGTTGTTGCCCGCTCATGTTGTCTTCTCCTGTTCCGCTTGTCAGATCACGCCGCGCGTGCGCCAGTCGCCGCGCGTCGCCGCATCGATGCCGAGCGATTCGAGTACCGCGTCGGTATCCGCGCCGAGCGCGGGTGCCGCGTGTTCGATGCGGCCGGGCGTCGCGCCGAGCTTCGGCACGATGCCGGGCACGAGTACCGGCGTGCCGTCTGGCAACGCGGCATCGACGAGCATGTCGCGTGCGCGGTAATGCGGATCGGCCGCGATGTCGGCCACGTCGTAGATGCGTCCTGACGGGATGCGCGCTTCGTTCAGCGCGGCCAGCACGGCGTCGAGATCGTGCTGCGCGCTCCACGCGCCGATCGCCGCGTCGATGCGTTCGACCTGCGCGACGCGCCCGTCGTTGTGCGCGAGCGCGGGATCGTTGCCGAGATCGGGCCGGCCGATCAGCTCCATCAGGCGGCGGAAGATGCTGTCGCCGTTGCCGGCGATCAGCGCGTACTTGCCGTCGCGGCAGCGGTATGCGTTGGTCGGTGCGATGCCGGGCAGGCTGCTGCCGGCCGCCTCGCGCACGGCGCCGAACGCCGAGTATTCGGGCAGCAGGCTTTCCATCATGTTGAACACCGACTCGTACAGCGCGACGTCGACGACCTGCCCCTTGCCGCCCTGCTGTTCGCGATGCCGCAGCGCGAGCAGCACGCCGATCACGCCGTGCAGTGCCGACAGCGAATCGCCGAGCGAGATGCCGACGCGCACCGGCGTGCGGCCGGGCTCGCCGGTCAGATGCCGCAGGCCGCCCATCGCCTCGGCGATCACGCCGAAGCCGGGGCGGTCGCGGTACGGGCCCGTCTGGCCGAAGCCCGACACGCGCAGCATCACGAGCCCCGGATTGATCGCGGACAGCGCGTCCCAGCCGAGCCCCCAGCCTTCGAGCGTGCCGGGGCGGAAGTTCTCGATCAGCACGTCGGTTTCCGCGACGAGGCGGCGCACGACGTCCTGCCCTTCGGGCGTGCGCAGGTCGAGCGTGAGCGAGGTCTTGTTGCGCGACTGCGCGGCCCACCAGACCGACGTGCCGTCGTGCAGCAACCGCCATTTGCGCAGCGGGTCGCCGAGCCCGGGCGGCTCGACCTTGAGCACGTCGGCGCCGAATTCGGCGAGCATCCGGCCCGCGAACGGCCCGGCGATCAGTTGGCCGAGTTCCAGTACGCGGATGCCGTCCAGGGGGCGTGTCATGGCTGTCTCCGATGAAATCGTGTTGTCGATGACGGCGATCATGAGCGCGTTCGCGCCCGGCGAAAATCGATCGATGCTCAACCAGCCTTTCCGAAACGGAAAGGCGCGCGCCGCGCCTGTTCACTCATGCGTTGCGTCAGCCTTTCCATCCGGGAAAGCGCGCTCGCGCAACGGTCAAACGACGGCCCGCGCGCCGCCGGCAGAATCGAACCCGTTCCGCGCCCGCCGGGCGCCTGTCAGCGAGACCCGCCATGTTTTCTGTTTCCTCTCCCGCGAAGATCGTGTTTCTCGACCGCGCGACGCTGTCGCCGCACACCGTGCTGAAGCCGTTTCCGTTCCCGCACGTGTTGCACACGTTCGACCGGACGGCCGCGCACGAGATGGCCGCGCGAATCGGCGACGCGGACATCGTCGTGACCAACAAGGTGCGGCTCGACGCGGCGGCGCTCGCCGATGCGCGACGCGTGCGGATGATCGCGATCGCCGCGACGGGCACCGACATCGTCGATCTCGATGCGTGCGCGGCGCGCGGCATCGTCGTGAGCAATATTCGCGGGTATGCGGCCCGCACGGTGCCCGAGCACACGTTCGCGCTGATCTTCGCGCTGCGCCGCAGCCTCGTCGCGTACCGCGACGCGGTGCGTGCGGGGCGCTGGCTCGCCAGCGGGCAGTTCTGCTTCTTCGATTATTCGATTCGCGACCTGGCCGGCGCGACGCTCGGGATCGTCGGCGACGGCGTGCTCGGGCGCGCGGTGGCCGCCATCGCGCGTGCGCTCGGCATGCAGGTGCGGTTCGCGGCGCACCGCGATGCGTCGGGGGACGACTACGTGCCGCTCGATACGCTGCTGCGCGACAGCGACGTGATTACGCTGCACTGCCCGCTGACGCCCGCGACGCGGCACCTGATCGACGCGGCCGCGTTTGCGCGGATGGCGCGCCGGCCGTTGCTGATCAACACCGCGCGCGGCGGGCTCGTGGACGAAAGGGCGCTCGTCGACGCATTGCAGTCCGGGCAGATCGCGGGCGCGGGGTTCGATGTGGTCACGCAGGAGCCGCTGCCGGCCGCGCATCCGTTCCACGCGATCCTGTCGCATCCGGCATTCATCCTGACGCCGCACGTTGCGTGGGCGAGCGACGAAGCGATGCAGGCGCTGGCCGATCAGCTCGTGGACAATGTCGCCGCGTTCGTGGGCGGCACGCCGCGGCACGTGGTGTGACGTGTGCGGCGCCTGGCGTTGCGGCGTTGATTTGAATCGCGCAAACAGAACGGCCCCGCTCGATGGCTCGAAGCGGGGCCGGCTGAATTCGGGGGCTGCTTACGCCAGCGACTCGGCACGTAACGGGTTCGTGCATCCGCCCTGTCGTGCGGCCGGTTTCTGAATTCCTGATGGGTTCTACTTTAGGGAATCCGGACCGCCGACGCTGTAGGGCCAGTCTGAAACTGAATCGGACGAATGATGAAAACGTCCGTCTCGACAGCGGTGCACCGCTATCGACGCGAATGTCAGTAAGCCGACATCTCGACGCAAGGATCGACCTTGGACGGCGAGCAGATGACCGAGTACTTGGCGCTCTCGCGCATCAGCGCTTCGCCTTCGTGCAGCGCGATCTTGATCTCGGGGTGACGCTCGTACGCGAGGAATGCCGAGCACACGACTGCGGACATCACGACGAGGGAAAACACAAATTTTTCAAGGGTTTGGAAACGTTCAGGCATGGTTCGACCTATCTCTTAGGCCGTGATTATATCTCGAAATAAGGGTTTTCCCTATAACCCGGCCCGCATACCGAGGATGCGTTCGGTCTTTCGGGGGCAGGTGCTCGCGCCCCTTTTCCGTGAATCGGTGCCCGAACGCCTGTCGTACGCGCCGAATGGCGCCCGCCGGCAGTGGTCGTGCCGGCACGGGCGATCGTATCGATGGCTTGGAGAAACGGGACGAGTGCGGCCCGCAAGGACGAAGCCGTTTGCCCGCCGAATCAGGGAGCGCCGTGCCGCCGGCGTATCACTGCGGCGCCGACGCGCCGCTTGCCGCATTGCCGGGCCACGCCTTGCCGATCTCGTCGACCAGCGATTTCGCGGTGCCGGTCACGATCGCCGCGTCGACGCCGGACGTCTGCCACGAGCCGTCGGCGGCCTCCACGAAGGTCAGGTTCGCGCGCGACGGCTTGTAGTCGGCATTGCGCCACGTGACCACGACGTCGCACGAGTACGTGCGATCGCCGAGCTTCTTGCAGTCGCCGTCGGGCTTCGCCGACACGACATCGGCCGAGACAGGCAGCGGCTGCCCGAACAGTGCGTTCAGGCCGCCGTGGTTTTCCGCCTCGAGCGCGCGGCGCACGGCGGCGTCGACGTCGCTCGAGCCGGGTCCGTCGTGGAGCAGGTTGCAGGCGGCCAGCAGCGTCGATGCAGCGGCGAGTGTCAGCAGCGGGTGGAACTTCATGGATATCCGTTATCGGGTGAACGCCGCGTAGTCTGCAACGTCCGCGTGTCGTGCGCGGTATCCATTTGTAACCAATTGCACGGATGCGCAAGCGGCATCGCGTGCCCATGCGTCGCCCTCGCCCTCGCCCTCGCCTATTGCCGCTCCTGCTTCACGCGGCTGACGAGTTGCGTCGGGCTCACGAACTGCAGCGCGATCACGACCCACACGAGCGTGATGGCCATGTAGATCATCGCCATCGCGTCGATCGACTGCGGCGCGCGCACGCCGGTCGAGAACACCGCGTAATACAGCGCGACGACGAGCGTCTGCGTGCTCGGCCCCGCGGTGAAGAAGGTCAGCTCGAACATCCCGATCGTGCGCACCAGCACGAGCAACCCCGCCGCGAGCATGCCGGGCACCAGCAGCGGCAGCAGCACGTAGCGGAAATAGCGCCACGTGTTCGCGCCGAAGATGCGCGCGGCGGACTCGAGATTCGGGTCGATCTGCTCGATGAACGGCGTCATCACGAGGATCACGAACGGCAGCGCCGGCACGAGGTTCGCGAGGATCACGCCGGGCAGCGTGCCCGCGAGCCCGACCTTGTACATCACGGTGGCCATCGGGATCCCGTACGTGACGGGCGGCACCATCAGCGGCAGCAGGAACACCAGCAGCGCGAAGCGCTTGCCGCGAAACTGCACGCGCGCGAGCGCATACGCGGCCGGCACGCCGAGCGCGATCGACAGCAGCACGACCGCGCCGACGACCTCGACGGTCACCCACAGTACGCTCGCGAGCTGGAAGTCCTCCCACGCCTTCGCGTACCAGTGCAGCGTGAAGCCCTGCGGCAGCGGCGTGCCGAACCAGCGGGTCGCGATCGAATTCACCGCGACGGTCGCGATCAGCAGCATCACGTTCAGCAGGAAGAACGCCATCAGCGCCCACACGAGCGCCTTCCAGGCGCGGCCGGCGAGATTGCTTGTCATCTTCTGCGGTTTCCTCGCGTCGACGGGCCGCTCACCGGACGCATCGGGCGCGTCATGCTTCGGCGGCCAGGTGCGGGCGGCATGATTGTCGGTCGCCATCAGCCCTTGCCTCCCGTCACCGCGCCCGTATAGAAGAAGCGGCGCGCGCCGAGCATCGACGCGACCACCAGCAACTGCACGAAGCCCATCACGATCGCGATCGCCGATGCGAGCGAATAGTCGTAGCTTTCGAATGCGGCTTCCGCCGCCGCGATCGAGATCACGCGCGTCGGCCCGGCCGGCGCGCCGAGCAGCACGGCCGACGGGAACACCGAGAACGCCTGCACGAACGACAGGCACGCGGCCATCGTGAGCCCCGGCACGAGCAGCGGCAGGTAGATCTGCCGGAACTGCTGCCACGGGTTCGCGCCGAGCGTCGCGGCCGCGCGCGCGAGCGTCGGGTCGATGCCGCTGATGTACGACAGCATCAGCAGGAACGCGAACGGAAAGCCCGACACGATCAGCGACAGCAGCACGCCCCAGTAGTTGTGCGTGAGGCGCACTTCGTCGGTGTACAGGTGCAGCCCCTGCAGCGCCTGCGGGAACCAGCCGTTCGGCCCGAAGTACGTGAGCATCCCGTCGGCGACGAGTACCGTGCCGAGCGTGACGGGAATCACGAGCAGCGTCGTGACGAACTTCTGGTACGGTGAGTTGCGGCGGAGCGCGAACGCGACGGGCACCGCGATGCCGACGTTGATCAGCGTCGCCGGCACCGCGAGCTTCAGCGTGACGAGCACGGTCGGCCACATCGCGGTGTCGGTGAAGAACTGCACGTAGTTCGCGAGCGCGCCGCCGCCGTTCATCGGCTGGAACGACAGCACGAGGCCGTACGCGAACGGATAGATGAACAGCGCGACGATGAACCCGAGCGCGGGCGTGACGAGCCAGGCTTTCGCGTCGCGCGGCGTGCCGGCCGGGAGCGTGCTCATGCGGCCTCCCGGTGTACCCGCGTCGCGGCCACGCCGCTCATGTCGGCGCTCCCGGGTAGACGAGCGTGCGCGACGGCGCAACGCGCAGCCGCAGCGGCTCGCCTTCCGTGAATTCGCCGGCGACGCGCGCCCAGATCGGGCCGAACGGCGTGACCGCACGGATCAGCGAATCGCGGCCGCCGTACTCGACCGTTTCGACGGTCGCGTCGAACGTGTTGTCGCCGCCTTCGTCCGCGCGCTCGATATCGTCGGGGCGTAGCGCGACTACGACCTCCTTCGCGTCGAAGCCTGCCATCGGCACGCCGGTGAGGCGAACGCCACCGGCCGCGACGCTCACGTAATCGCCTGCCATCCCTTCGAGCGTGAACGGCTGCACGTTGCGATAGCCCATGAAGCGCGCGACATGCAGGTTGTGCGGGCGCGTGTAGACGTCCTTCGGCGTCGCGACCTGCTGCACGACGCCCTCCTTCATCACGACGATACGGTCGGCCATCGACAGCGCCTCGTCCTGGTCGTGCGTCACGTAGATCGTCGCGCGTTCGAGCTGCGTGTGGATGCGGCGGATCTCGGCGCGCATCTCGATACGCAGCTTCGTGTCGAGGTTCGACAGCGGTTCGTCCATCAGCACGAGCGGCGGCTCGATGACGATCGCGCGCGCAATCGCGACGCGCTGCTGCTGCCCGCCCGACAGTTGCCCGGGCAGCTTGCCCTCGTGACCGACGAGCTGCACGAGTTCGAGCGCCTGCTGCGCGCGCCGCCGCGTTTCCTGCTTCGGCACGCCGCGCATCTTGAGGCCGAAGCCGACGTTGTCGAGCACCGACATGTGCGGAAACAGCGCGTAGTTCTGGAACACCATCCCGAAGCCGCGGCGCTCGGGCGGCAGCACGTCGATGCGCGTGTCGTCGAGCCAGATGCCGCCGCGCGTGAGCGGCTGCAGCCCCGCGATGCAGTTGAGCGCGGTCGACTTGCCGCAGCCCGACGGGCCGAGCAGCGCGATGAATTCGCCGCGCCGGATCTCGAGATCGAGCCCGTTCAGCGCGGCGACCTGCGCGCCTTCAGCATTGGTGAAGCTGCGGCACACGCCATCGAGTCGCAGCCGTTCGAAACTGTGCTTCATTGCGCGAACTCCATCGACGCGGGCGCCGCGGCGCCCGCCGGTCCATGCGTTACTTCGACTTCTGCGAACCGATCTCGCGATCCCACTTCTGGAACGCGGCGACCATCGCCTGCGCGCTGAGCGGCTGCACGTGCGGACGATCCGCAAGCAGCTTCGCGTACTCGGGGCGGCCGAACTTGCGGACCACCTCCTGGCTGTGCGCGGGCGCCATCTCCAGCGTCACGCCCTTCACCGCCGGGCCCGGATAGAAGTAGCCGTCGTCGTAGGTCATCGCCTGCTGCGCCGGTTCGAGCAGGAAGTTCATCAGCTTGAACAGCACGTCGAGCTTTTCCTTCGGCACGCCCTTCGGGATCACCATGTAGTGCGCGTCGTTCACCCACGTCATGTTGTCGAACGCCTGGATCCTGAATTCGGCCGGCACGATGCCGAGTGCGCGCGGGTTGAGATCCCAGCCGGTGACGGTCACGGTCATGTCGCGCGTGCCTTCGCCAAGCTCCTTCATCACGGCCGACGTGCCGCCCGGGTAGTACGGCACGCAGTCGTTCAGCGCCTTGAGGAACGCCCAGGTCTTGTCCCAGCCGTTGATCGGATCCTGCGGATTCTTGTCGCCGAGCACGTACGGCAGCCCCATCAGGAACGTGCGGCCGGGGCCCGAGTTCGCCGGGCGCGCATAGATCAGCTTGTTCGGGTGCGCCTTGCACCACGCGAGCAGCTGATCGGGCGTCTTCGGCGGGTTGCTGACCTTCGCCGGGTTGTATTCGAGCAGCGGGCCGGCCGGCATGTAGGTGACTTCGAGGCCGTAGCCCTGCGCGAGATCCTGCATCTTGCGCGGGCCGGGCGCGTATTTGTCGAGCACGCCGGGGAACGCGGTCGCGTCGTCGGGCAGCAGCTTCTGCCACAGGTTCTGCTCGATGCCGGCGGCCAACGCGTCGGTGCCCGTCAGCACGAGGTCGATGTCGGAGCGCCCCGCCGCCTGCATCGCCTTGATCTTGCCCGGCAACTGCGGCGCAGGCGCGTTCGTGAACGTGACGTTCGACACGAGGTTCGGGTTCTTGTCCCTGAAGGCTTCGATGGCCTTCTGCGTGAGCTGCAGGTTGCCCGCGACATCGACGATGTTCAGCGAGACGGGCGCGGCAACGGCGGCCGCGGCAGACAGCGTGAAGCCCAGCGCGAGTGCGATCCGGCGGACACGGCGAGCGATCGGGGTGGCGTTCATGTCTCCTCACTTCGGTCGGTGGATGGGACCTTTCTTTTCAGGAAATCATGACGGCGTTATACGATGTCGGTCAACAAAAAACCGCGGCGAACGGGGCGGGACTTTCCCTGACAAACAGCTTCCGTTTGTTGACGATTTGTGTGTCGATCGCTGTTGTGGCGCCGTGCGACGCCAATTGTGTTGCGTGTTAAGACGTCGTATCTCGGCGAACGGCGAAATGGAATCGGTTCGGGGCCGCATCGCGGCCCGGCGGTGGCGGGAAACGCGCCGGGTACCCGGTCGGGTGCGGCGCGAGGAAGACGGGATATTCAGTCAGTCAGGCGGCGCCGAGTGCGGCCACTTCGCGGATCAACCGCTCCGCATCCCGCCACTCGCCATACCCCGACGCGGGGTTCAGATGCCCGACCGCCCCCAGATCGACGAGCTTGCCGCCCCACCCGGCCGCCAGCGCCTCGACACGTTCGAAACGCGCGAGCGGATCGTTGCGGCTCGCGGCGACGATGCTCGGAAACGGCAGCCGCTCGGTCGGTATCGGCGTCCAGCCGTTCGCGTCGATCGCATCGGGTGCCGGATAGCCGGCGGGCATCGGCGACTCGAGGTCGGCCGGCGCCGCGAGCAGCGCGCCATGAATCTTGCGCGTGGCCTGCCTTGCCCAGTGCACCGTAATCATCACCCCCGCGCTGTGCGCGACGAGGATCACGGGGCCGTCGATCTCGGCCAGCGCCGCATCGAGCGCCGCGACGCGTGCGGCACGGCTCAGCTTGTCGGCTTCGAGCGGCGCGACCGAGCGCGCGTTCGGCAGGCGCCGTTCGAGGTGCGTTTGCCAGTGGTCTTCGACGTGATCGCGCAAGCCGGGCACGATCAGGATGGTGGGGGCGGTCGTCAGGGTCATGCAGTCTCCGAAACGTTCAGGAAAGTTGGGACGCGCGCCGTTCGCGTTCGACGCGCGCGAGGTCGGCCACATAGCTCGCGCGTCCGATCGCGAACAGCACGGCGGCCATGAGCGGCACGACGGGAATCCATTGCAGTGCGCCGACGAGCCCGGCGCGATCGGCAACCCACCCCGTCAGCAGCGGGCCCGGCGCCATGCCGAGCAGGTTGTTGGCGAGCGTGAGCGTGGCGAACGCCGATGCGTGGATCGCGGCCGGCGTCAGGTTCGCGACCATCGCGCCCGACGCACCGGACGCGCCCGCGCCGACCAGCATCCCCGCGCAGATCAGCGCGAGCTGCAGCGGCCCGGGCGGCAGCCGGAACGCGATCGCGAGGCAGACGCCCGTGAGGACGCAATACGCGATCGCGGTCAGCCACTTGCGCTTGCCGTCGGTCTTGCCGACGCGGTCGGTGACGATCCCGCAACCGACCATCCCGACGCCCGCGAGCAACACGAAGCCGGCTGCGAGCACGGCCGCGCGGTCGGGCGCCATCGCGTAGTAACGGTTCAGGTAGCTCGGCAGCCACGCGAACAGCGCGCCCGGCACGAACAGGTGCAGCCCGCTGCCGAGATACGCGCAGATCACCGAACGCGATGCGAACAGCCCCGACATCAGCGCGCGCACGTTGCCGCGCAGGTCGCGCGGCGTATTGGCGTCGCGCCGGCACGGTTCGATGCGATACGCGGCGAGCCGACGTTCGGTCACGACGCAGCGATACGCGACGAGCAGCACGATGCCGAGCGCGGCCATCACGCCGAACGACCAGCGCCAGCCGAGATGCGCGCCGACCAGTCCGCCGAGCGCCATCCCGAACACCGAGCCGAACGCGCCGCCGGCCATGAACGCGCCGGTCAGCGTCGCGCGCAGCCGTGCCGGAAAGATGCTGAGGATCAGCGCGACGCCGACGCTGCCGTACGCGGCTTCGCCGAGCCCGACGAGGCCGCGCGCGACGAGCATCTCCGTGTAGTTGGTCGACAGCGCGCAGCCGAGCGTCGCGACGCTCCACAACGCGGCCATCAGCACGATGCTGCGCACGCGCCCGAAGCGGTCGGCGAGCACCGACAGCGGAAACGTCAGCAGCCCGACCAGCAGCGCGACGACGCCGGACAGCGAACCGAGCTGCGTGTCCGACAGCGCCCACGCGTGCTTGAGCAGCGGGAACACGGCGTTGAGCACCTGCCGCGACATGTAGTCCGACAGCAGCATGCCGACGGTCAGCCCGAACACGAGCCACGCATACGCGGGCGCGCGCCGGCCGGCGGCGGCGACGTCCTGCATCGACGGCTCGACATGATGGATCAGCATGCGTGTCTCCTCCGGCACCAGAGCGGTCGTGCTCCGGCGCGGCTTGCGTGGCCCCGCTCCGTGGTCCGGAGTCAGCCCCCGCGCCGTGCGCGGGGATGGGTGCCACGCCACAACGATCGGCGGGCGGCGGCCGCGAGGGCCGCCTGCCCGGATGCGCGGCGCGTCAGGCGGCCCGCAGCGGCACGTTCGCCTGGCCCGGCCGGCGGTTCGGTGCCATTCCGAGGTGTGCGAGCGTCTCGTCGATGCCGTCGTACTGCACGCCGATCCGGTAGATCGCCTTCGCCTCCTTGCCGGTGGCGATGTCGCGGCCGAGTTCGCGCGCGATCCGTGCGCACTGCTCGACCTGCTGCACCGACGTCATCCGGTTGCCCTTCTGGTCGATGATCGTGTCCTCGATCCCGCAGCGCGGATGCAGGCCCAGCGCCATCGCGACCGTGTTGATCGGCAGCACGTTCTTCATCAGCGATTCGAGCGTGATGCACGCGCCGTCCGGGCAGCGCCGCACGAATTCCATGAAGTTGTACGGATTCGGGCCGTCGAAGCCGCCGCCGATGCCGACCCACGTGACGTTCAGCGGGCCGCGATAGACGCCGCGGCGGATGATCCGTTCGAGCGTTTCCAGCGCGTGCATGCCGGTGAGCTGGAAATGCGGCTGGATGCCGGCCGCCTGCAGGCGGCGCAGGTGCTCGTCGACCCAGCCGGGGCCGGCCGGCACCGTCATCTCGCGGTAGGCGTCCCACAGCGCGGCTTCGTTCAGCGACGTGCCCGCGATGTCCTTGCGGTTCATCAGCTCGGTGATGTTCATCTGCACGGTGTTGATCGCGACCGTCACCTGGTCGGGCTTCGGCGTCAGCTCGGCGAGCATGTGGCGCGTGTCGTCGGACAGCCATTTCGCGTCGGCGCCCTCGCCTTCCGGCGCGAACGAGATCGAGCCGCCCACCTGCAGGATCATGTCGGGCACCGCCTCGCGCAGCCGGCCGAGCAGCTCGTTGAACTTCGACAGCCGCTTGCTGCCCTTGCCGTCGAGCTCGCGCACATGCATGTGCAGCACCGTGGCGCCCGCGTTGTAGCAGTCGACGGCCTTCTGCACGTGCTCGTCCATCGTCACCGGAATGTCTTCCGGAAAATCGGCCGGCATCCATTCGGGGCCGTACGGCGCGACCGTGATGACCACCTTGTCCTGGTTTTCCGGGTGCAGCGAATCGTCGAGAAATTGCATGTCGTCCTCCAGTGGAAATCGTTGTATTTCGGGCGTACGGGCGTGCGTATCCCGCCACGCCGGGCGGGAGGCCCGGCGCGTTGCATGGTTTTTCAGAGACCGGTTACGGGCCTGCCGTGCTCAGAACGGCACGTCGCCGACGATGCCCGCGCGCTCCATCTTGCGCACGCACGGCGGGTAGTCCATCACCGCGTAGTGCTGGGTGCTGCGGTTGTCCCAGATCGCGACGCTGTTCTTCTTCCAGCGCCAGCGCACCTGGTACTCGGGGATATAAGCCTGGCTGATCAGGTATTGCAGCAACTGGCCGGCGCCGGGATTCGCATCCTGCCCGACCCGCACGCGCGCCGGCGTGTGGAAGTTCGTGAAATGCGTCGCGAACGCATTCACGTACAGCACCTTCTCGCCGGTTTCGGGATGCGTGCGCACGACCGGATGCTCGGCGTCCGGGTACTGCGCCTTCAGCGCGAGGCGTTTGTCGATCGGCATCGCGGCGCCGAAGCTCGCCTCGATGCTGTGGCGCGCGCGCAAGTCGTCGATCTGCTGCTTCACGTGCGCCGGCAAGCGCTCGTAGGCGAGCACCATGTTCGCCCACATCGTGTCGCCGCCAACCGGCGGACCGTCGATGCAGCGCAGCACACAGCCGAACGGCGGCGCCACGCGCCAGCTCGCATCGCTGTGCCACGCATTCTCGTAGCGGTCGTTCGGCTGGTCGGGCGACTTGTAGATCCGCACGAGCCCCGGGTGTTCGGGATCGCTGCCGGCAACCGGGTGATCCTCGAGCTCGCCGAAGCGTCGCGCGAACGCGACGTGCTCGGCGCGCGTGATGTCCTGATCGCGCAGGAACAGCACGCGATGCCGGAGCAATTGCGCACGGATCTCGGCGAACAGGCCGTCGTCGTGCACGGCGTCGGCGAGGCTCACATCCAGCAGTTCCGCGCCGATCGCGCAGGTCAGGGGTTCGACTCGCATGCGCGTCTCCTCAGACGATGAACACCGACGAACCGGTCGTCTTGCGCGATTCGAGATCGCGGTGCGCCTGCGCGGCATCCTGCAGCGCGTAGCGCTGGTTGATCTCGATCCGGATCCGGCCGGCCGCGACGTGCGCAAACAGTTCGCCGGCCAGGTCGTTCTTCTCGGCCGGATCGGCGATGTAGTCGGCCAGCGCCGGGCGCGTCAGGTACAGCGAGCCCTTCATCGCGAGGCGCTGCGGATCGAACGGCGGGATCGGGCCCGACGCGGTGCCGACGCACACCATCAGCCCGCGCCGCTTCAGCGAATCGAGCGAGCCTTCGAAGGTGTCCTTGCCGACGCTGTCGAACACGACGTCGACGCCTGCGCCGTCCGTCAGTTCGCGCACGCGCTTCGCGACGTCCTCGCGGCTGTAGTCGATCGTATGGTCGCAACCGTGGGCGCGGGCGATCCCGGCCTTGTGCTCGCTGGAGACGGTGCCGATCACGTTGAGCCCGAGCAGCTTCGCCCATTGCGACACGATCAGTCCGACGCCGCCGGCGGCCGCGTGCAGCAGGATCGTGTCGCCCGGCGCGAACGCATGGATGCGGCGCAGCAGATAGGCGGACGTCAGGCCGCGCATCGTCATCGCCGCGGCCGTTTCGCACGAAATGCCGGCCGGCAGCCGCACGAGCGGCGCGGCGGGGATCAGCCGTTCGGTGCTGTACGCGCCGAGCGTGTTCAGGAAGCCCGTGTAGGTCACGCGGTCGCCGACGGCGACGTTCGTCACGCCGGGGCCGACCGCTTCGACCACGCCGGCCGCCTCGACGCCGAGGCCGGCAGGCAGCGGCACCGGGTACAGGCCGCTGCGGAAGTACGTGTCGGCGAAATTCAGCCCGACCGCGTCGTGCCGCAGGCGCACCTGGCCGGGGCCCGGGTCGCCGACGTCGACTTCCTCCCAGCGCAGGACCTCGGGACCGCCGGTTTCGTGGAATCGCACTGCATGTGCCATGTTGTTCTCCGTAAGGTGTCAGTCGGATGCGCGTGGCGCATCGTCGGGTTCGTTCGGTTCGTTCGCGCGTGGCGGCGTCGCGGTTGCGCCGTCCGCCAGCGATTCATCCAGTCCGGCCCAGTCCGCGTCGCCGAGATAGCGCCGCGCGGCCGGGAAAATCACGCCTTCCATCCGCCCCATCTGCTCGAATGCGCCGTGCGCATAGCGGGCGAGCGCCGTGTCGAACGCGGCCGACGGCAGCCCGTCCGCGGCGATCCGCATGAGCGCGTCGAGCGCTTGCGTATCGCGTTGCCGCTGGCGGTCGAGTTCGTCCAGTTCGGCCGCGACGCACTCCGCACGGATGCGCAATGCCGCGAAGAGGCGCGCTTCGGCGGCCGTGCCGACCCGGGCGCGCTGCAGTGCGGCGAGCGATGCCAGCGCATCCTGCGTGTCGGCTGCTTGCTGCTGTGGCTCGCTCAAGGCGGTGCCGGTCGCCATCAACGCATGCAGCCACGCTTCGACGGCACGATGCGCATCAAAACAACGCGCCATCACACGCGCCTCGGCAGGCGATCGCCGCGACGTGCACACGAGCACCGGCACGCCACTCGTCGCGAGCAGGCGCTGGCGGTGCGCGCAGGCTGCCGGGTCGGCATCGTGCGGCAGCGCCGCGACGCCGATCAGGTCGCAGCCGAGTTCGGCCGCCAGTGCGCCGGGCGCCGCATCGTCAGCCGCCGGGTGGCCGGCCCCCGGATGGCCGGCCCCCGGATGGCCGGCCCCCGCGATCGCATGGGACAGCCCCTGCGCCCGCGCGGCGGCTTCCACTTTCGCACCGTGCTCCGGCAGCCGCGCTCCGGATAAACGCGAGTCCGGCGCGGCGCCGGGCAGCAGGAACGTGACTCGGGCGCCGACCGCGCGTGCCAGTTCGAGCGCATGGCCGATCGCGTCGATGCCGCCGGGCGTGCCGTCGACCGTCACGAGCAGATGGCGGTACATCGTGCCGCTCCGCTTATCCGGCGAGCGGCGCGCTGCGCCGCGTGCCGGTCGATACGATGTTCATGGGCAGGCTCCTCGTGGTGTTCGTCATGTATCGGAACCCATGCTATCGATGCGGTGCCGGTGCGGCCCCACTCGTCGCGGGGGGGATTGACGCGCGAACGCGGTTCGACCGATCCTTCCCCCCACACCCACCCCGGACGATGGCCCGCACGGCACCGCCGGATTCCGACTGCTGCCCCGATGGCCCACCCACCCGATCGCGCCGACGCGCCTCCCACCGAACTGGTCCTGAAGACGACCGCACCGCGCGTGCCGGCGCAGTTGCTGGCCCGCGCGCGGCTGAGCCTCGCCGCGCCCGCTTTCGACGGCCGGCCGGTCACGCTCGTGCAGGCGCCGGCCGGTTACGGCAAGACGTCGCTGCTCGCGCAATGGCGCCGCGAAACCCTTGCGCTCGGCCGTGCGGTCGTGTGGCTGTCGGCCGACGAGCGCGACGATGCGGCGCGGTTGCTGCAGGGGCTCGTGCAGGCGGTGCGGACCGGCTGCGCGCGGCCCGGCTTCGGGCGCCTGATCCCGGTCGGCGCGGCCGACGCGGCGCGTGCGCTGGAAGGCGTGACCGCATGGCTGGCCGAGGTCGCGCAACTGTCGATCGATGCGCTGCTGATCGTCGACGATGCGGAGCGGCTGCCGCCCGCCGGCCTCGACGCGCTGACCTACGTGCTGCACAACGCACCGCAAAACCTGCATGTCGTCGTCGCCGCGCGGCGCGGGCTCGACCACGTGGCCGGCGATCTGCTCGCCGGCGGGCAATGCACGCTCGCCGGCCCCGACGAGCTGCGCTTCACGCTCGACGAGACGATCGCGCTGGTCGGCGCGCGCTTTGCGCAGAAAGTCGACGCCGACGCGTGCGCGCGGCTGTTCGAGCGCGTCGACGGCTGGCCGCTCGGCCTGCAGCTCGCGATGGCCGCGATGGCGCGTTCGGCCGACCCGCGCCAGGCGGTCGACGCGCTCGCCGCCCGCGTGGACGGCACGCGCGACCGGCTCGTCGAGCTGCTGCTCACGAACCTGTCGGCCGACGACACCGCATTCCTGACCCGCACGAGCGTTGCCGATCGCCTGCATCCGTCGCTGTGCGCCGCGCTGCTCGACGACGCCGACGCGCCCGACCGCCTCGCGCGGCTCGCACGCGACACGCCGCTGTTCATTGCGTCGGACGATTCGGACTGGTGCCGGCTGCATCCGCTCGTGCGCGACACGCTGCGCGACCGTCTGGCCGCGGGCCCGGAAGCCGAACGCAGCGCGCTGCATGCGCGTGCGGCCGCCTGGCTCGACGCGCACGGGATGACCGAGGAAGCCGCCCGCCACGCGTATGCGGCCGGCCAGTTCGAGGTGGCGTACGCGCTCGCGCAGCGCTGCCTCGAGGATGCGATCAAGCAGGGCCGCATCAACGACGTGCTGGACTGGCTCGCGCTGCTGCCCGATGCGGAGCTCGACAAGCGTCCGACGCTACGCGTCGCGGTGGCGTGGGCGCTGGCGCTCGGCGAGCGCCATGTCGAGGCGCAGCGCCAGATCGCGGGCATCCTCGCGGATCCCGGCACGCCCGCGGCGATGCGCTACGAATGCGCGCTGATCCTCAGCGCGGCCGCGTATTACGCCGACGAAATCGACCGCTTCGTCGAGCTGTTCGAACCGTGGGCCGACTTCACGCCGCCGGCGGCGACGTGGCTCGCGCAAATGCACGCGAACCGGCTGTCGGCGCGCGCGATCATCGTCGGCGAACCGGCGCAAGCGCGCCGTTTTCAGCACGCGGCGCCGCGCGGCGAGACGGCGGCCGGGTTCGGCTATGTCGCGCGCTGGGGCGAGCTGATCACGGGCCTGAGCTACCTGCGCGAGGGCCAGGTCCGGCTGGCCGACGACGCGCTGTCGCCGGCGCTCGCGCGTGCGGAAGCCGATCTCGGGCGCCGCCATCCGCTCACCTGCATGCTCGCGGCGATGTGCGCGGCGCTCGCGTACGAGGCCGACCGCGTCGACCAGGCGGCCGCGTTGCTCGCAAACCGGCTCGACGTACTCGAACATGCGGGCACGCCCGATACCGTGCTGCTCGGCTATCGCACCGCCGCGCGCATCGCGCTGCTGCGCGGCGTCGAGCACCGTGCGATCGACCTGCTCGAAGCGCTCGACGCGATGGGCGTCGCGCGGCGCCTGCCGCGCCTGTCGGTCGCGAGTCTCGCCGAACAGGTGCGCATACATGCGGCACGCTATCGCGAGGCGACCTGCCACGCGCTCGTCGAGCGGATCGATGCGATCGCCGCAGCCGAGTTTCCGTCGCACGGGCCGCTGTGGCGGCGGCCCGTCGTGCTACTGCAGGCAACCGCGCACGCCGGCGCGGCGCTGGCCGCGCGCCGCTGGGATGACGCAAGCGCCGCGCTTGACGAAGCCGCGGTGCTGGCCCGCGAAATGAGCATGGGGCAGGCACGCATCGAGATCATGGCGCTCAGCGCGTTCGCACTCGAACAGTCAGGCGGCGGTGGCCGCGCGCGGCTCGACGAGGCGATGAACCTCGCCGACCTGTTCGGGCTGATGCGCACGCTTGCCGACGCGCATCCGGCCATCGCCGACTGGGCGCGCCGCGCCGGCGACGAGGCAGCCGCCGGTACCGGCCCCGCGCGGCACGCGCTGCCGCAGCCACGCATCGTGCCGCCCGCCCCGCGCGCCGCGGCCAGCCCGCGCGCGGTGCCGAGCGTCGTGCTGACGCCGAAGGAGCGCGCGATTCTCGAATTGCTCGCGCGCAACCTGTCGAACAAGGAGATCGCGGTGGCGCTCGCCGTCGGCGAGGAAACCGTGAAGTGGCACCTGAAGAACCTGTTCGGCAAGCTCGACGCCAGCTCGCGCAAGCATGCGGTGCGCCGTGCGCTGGTGCTCGGCCTGCTCGAAAGCGCGCCCTGACGCTGTAACGCCGGCTCCGCCATTCGGGCGTATTGCCGCGCCCGCCTCCCTCCGATTCTCCGCAACCCTGCCCCCCGTGCGTGGGGGGGAGCGGCCGCCCGCCGTTGCGTAGTCTTTCAGCACGGCTCGCACCGGCGATGCATTTCTCGTGTTCCCGCCAGCCTCGATGCTTCCCCGCTTCACCCGGACGGGCTCGATCCCGTCCGGTCCAATACGACCCTGGAGACTTCATGAAGACGAAACTGGCCGCGCTCGCGGCGCTTGCCGGCTGTTCGGCGCTCGCGCACGCGCAATCCTCCGTCACGCTCTATGGCGTGATCGACTCGGGCCTGGTGTACCAGAGCACGTCGGCGGCGTCGTTCAGCCCGACCGCGCCGAACACGGGCAAGGTGTTCCGCATGAAGGACGGCGGCATCTACTCGAGCTTCTGGGGCATCAAGGGCAGCGAGGACATCGGCGGCGGCTATAAGGTCAACTTCAAACTGCAGGGCTCGTTCGACAGCGGCAGCGGCAAGCTGCAGCTGAGCGACACGCCGGGCGCCGTCGCGATCTTCAACCAGGTCGCGTCGCTCGGCGTGTCGGGCCCGTTCGGCTCGTTCACGGCCGGCCGCCAGATCGTGCCGATGATCTACGCGATGGCCGACACCGACGTGCGCAACGCGCAGTTCTTCGGCAGCGTGCTGATCGCGTGGCTCGGCCTGAACACGGCGGCCGGCTGGTCGGGGACGAGCACCAACGCAGCGATCGGCGCGCTGTACGACAGTAATGCGCTCGTCTACCAGTCGCCGACCTTCGCGGGTGCGTCGATCGCGCTCGAATACGCGCCGGGCGGTGTGGCCGGGCAGTTCCAGGGCGGCACGCGCGAATCGGTCGTGCTGAAGTATGCGAACTACGGGCTCAACGCTTCGGCCGTCTACTACAACGGGCACGACACGAGCCCGGCGCCCGGCGTCGCGCCGACCGGCGTCGACAACAACCGCTTCTTCTACGTCGGCGCGAAATACACGATCCACGATTTCTCGGTATCGGCGTCGTACGGCAACGGCAGGAATCCGTCGCATGCGGACAAGGTGAACCTCGACATGCTGTCGGCCGGCATCGGCTATCGCTTCACGCCCGCGCTGCAGGTGACGTCGGCGGTGTATTACCTGAAGGACCGCAACGTCTCGGCGAACAAGTCGACGGCGGTCGTGCTCGCGGCCGACTACAGCCTGTCGAAGCGGACGATGGTCTATGCGCAGGTCGGCCACGTGAACAACCGCGGCACGATGGACCAGATGCTCGTGTACGGGCAGCCGGTCGCGCCGGGCGTCGGCACGACGGCCGCGATGATCGGGCTGCGGCACAACTTCTGATCTCTGCCGGCGGCGGCTCCCGGCGGTGTGGCGGCCACCATCGGCATCGATCGCCGGGATCGGCTACAGTGGGCGTTTTCGGCGCGCTCTGCCCTGCCGCCGCCGCGTCGCGAACCGTGCGCGAGCGCGGATGCATCGGCGGAGCGCGGATTCTCCACTTCGACGAGCGAACCTTCATGTCCGACCTGTCCGCCTTCCCGATCACGCAAAAATGGCCGGCCCAGCATCCCGACCGCCTCCAGCTCTACTCGCTGCCGACGCCGAACGGCGTCAAGGTGTCGATCATGCTCGAGGAAACCGGCCTGCCGTACGAGCCGCACCTCGTGCGCTTCGACACGAACGACCAGTTGTCGCCGGCATTCCTGTCGCTGAACCCGAACAACAAGATCCCGGCGATCATCGATCCGAACGGCCCGGACGGCAAGCCGCTGCCGCTGTTCGAATCGGGCGCGATCCTGATCTATCTCGCGGACAAGACGAGTCAGTTGATCCCGAAGGATCTCGCGGGCCGCTACGAGACGATCCAGTGGGTGATGTTCCAGATGGGCGGCATCGGGCCGATGTTCGGCCAGGTCGGCTTCTTTCATAAGTTCGCCGGCCGCGACTACGAGGACAAGCGCCCGCGTGATCGTTATGTCGACGAGTCGAAGCGCCTGCTCGGCGTGCTCGACGCGCATCTCGAGAACCGCCAGTGGGTGATGGGCGATATGTACACGATCGCCGATATTGCGATCTTTCCGTGGGTGCGGAATCTTGTCGGGTTCTATGAGGCCGGGGATCTGGTTGGGTTTAGTGAATTCCGGAACGTCCAGCGGGTGCTTGAAGCGTTCGTTGCGCGGCCGGCTGTTGCTCGCGGGCTCAATATTCCGGCGCGGGGGTGATGGGTTGAGCGGGCGCACGCTGTGCGGGCCGCGAACTGAAAAGCCCGCCGCATTGCGCGGCGGGTTTTTTTTGTGCATGGCGAATTTCCGGGGAACGCCGGGAAGATTGTCGGTGTTCGGACAGAAGCAGCCAATCAGGCGACGTCTAAAAAGCGGTCCATCCATGACGGAAGCCGCAATGGCTCAGACTCGAACACACGCATCAGTTGATCAGCCGCAGGGCGGTAGAAGACATCGGACTCGAAATCGATGACGCCATCTTGTATGCCTAGCCGTTGACCGTTCAAACTCTCCGAAGAGACCACATAGGCATGCTGTTCGAAAAGCAAGAACAGATAAATGAGCCTTGCGATGGTTAGCTCATCAGAAACGTCGAGGTTCGCGTTTGCGGCCCCTTCGAACAAAAGAGATCGGGACCAAACATCGATATCACGGCCCAGGCCGGTGTTGGGTCCGAGCACGGTATCGATGAACTGAAGCTCGTCCCCGCGGAACGCGCTCGAATTGTCGATCTGGAATATTTTCCACTTGCCTGCGGGCAACCAGCCGGCCGCGTGATGCGCAAACACGTACAGTTCCCGCGAATTAGTGGGCGCACTGTACGGCAGGTAGGTGCGTACAGTTCTTTCACGCGGTATGTCGGCGATTTGATTCCAACTTCCTATCTGCATGCCTATAGTCTGCAGGTATTCATCAGCCTCGGCAGTTGTCAGCAATCTCATGGGAGCGTCCTTTTGCGTTCAGGCTCAGGGAGGCAACATGTTGATAGGGAAGTATATATAGTTCGACCGGCCGCTTACTGACAAGGCGACCGCCCGCGTCAGTCAGAAGCGGTCTTCCAACAGTTGGGGCTAGATCGTTGACACCAGGGCTCCACGGACGCATGCTCCAACCCAATCGCCCGCGATGTTCCGGTGAGAACCATCCGCGTTGCGATGCGACCGATCCTGCGAATCGGAGGTGGCAATGGCAAAAAGTCGGAAGCTGGTCTCCCAACGACGCACTGCGATACACGCGGGATTATGGGTGCCGCTTTATTTTGCGCTCGTACCTTGGGCGTCGCTCGCATCCCCTCGGCAAGACCTCGAAGTACTGGGAAAGCGATTTCGCATTGAAATCGACAAGGCGTATCAGAAGGTCCCCAAAAGCGGCTCGACCCAAGAGATAGATAAAGCCGGGGACATTACTTGGCTCGCAGTTCGCTACATTCCGCTCGGAAGTTCATTTGACGACGCCGAAATTATTCTTCGCGCCGCCGGATTTGCAGTCGGAGCACGGCCGGGACCAAACCAGCCGGGGAGTCTACCGCATAGATATGATGTTGTTGCGCGGATAGAGCAGTACCGTACAAGCTTGCTTTTCTCGCGCACCGACGTGTCCGTACTTCTTTCGCCCAAAGCTCCCGGCGATTTTCAAGATGGTGTTTCGGCGGTTTTCGCATCGTTTACGACGAGTTATTTGTAGCGAAATTGCACGCATCCAGGTCGCGACGTACTGTTCGATAGTTGGTTGTACATGCGCGAGTACGAGATTGAGGTAGCGTTTGCCGGTATGTCGTTGGGTCGCGTGCTCATATGACATGGGAAAGTTGCTTTGGCGAGCCATTCACGACGGCAAGCGGATGACCGCTCCGGGTCGGTAAGCGACGTTCGAGAAAATTCACGAAGAACTCTTTTGCCCGCCTCCTGCGTTTGCATAACTCATTCCGCGACGCTACTTTCCCTCAGCCCCTTTCAGCGCCCCGTCCCCCAACCCCGCCAGCAGCTTTCCCAGCAGTTCCGACAACTGCGCCTGTTCCGCATCCGACAGCACGCCCAGCAACTCCCGCTGATTGTCGATATGCGCGACAACCGCTTCATCGATCAGCGCGCGACCGGTCTCCGTCAGCGCCACAAGCGTCCCACGCCCATCCGCCGGATTCGGCCGGCGCTCCACCCACCCTGCTTTCTGCAACCGGTCGATCCGCGCAGTCATCCCACCCGACGACATCATCAGCGCGTCGTAAAGCGCCGTCGGCGTCAACGCGAACGGCGCCCCGCCACGCCTCAGCGTCGCCAGCACGTCGAACTCACCCGGCTGCATCCCGTAGCGCGCGAACAGCGGATTGAGACGGTCGCGCGCGATCACGAGCGCCGCTTCCTGCAGCCGCCCCGTCACCACCATCGACGACGCGTCGAGATCCGGACGCTCGGCGCGCCATTGTGCGAGCGCATGTGCGGCTCGATCCATTAACCCTCCTCGGCTCACCAGTTATCTTGACGTCGAGATAAATCACCGTTTATCTTGATGTCGAGATACTTTACATGAAAACGCGCGGCGCCTCACCGGGGTCGCGCACCGATATCGAGGGTCTTGCAATGAATCGCTTCACTTCCCCCGGATGGCGGCTCGCCGCCATCGTCCTTGTCGGGCTGAACCTGCGGCCGGCGCTCGCCGCGGTCGGCCCGCTGCTCGACATGATCCAGCGCACGACCGGCATCAGCGACGGCGCGGCCAGCCTGCTGACGACGATCCCGATCCTGCTGATGGGGCTCGGCGCGCTGAGTGCGCGGCGCCTGCAGCGCCTGACCGGCATCGCGGGCGGCGTCTGGCTCGGCGTCGCGCTGATCGGGCTGGCCTGCGTGTCGCGCGTCGGCGCGCAGCACGCATGGCTGCTGCTCGCGAGCGCCTGCTGCGCAGGCGTCGGGATCGCGATGGTGCAGGCGCTGCTGCCTGGCTTCGTGAAGGCGAATTTCTCGACGCGGATCGGCGGGGCGATGGGCGTCTATTCGACGTCGATCATGGGCGGCGCCGTGCTCGCGAGCGTTATCGCGCCGTTTGCCGCGGCGCGCTGGGGCTGGCTTCCCGCGCTCGCGGGCTGGGCGCTGCCGGCCGCGGTGGCTGCTCTGGCCTGGCCGCTGGCCAGTCGCGGCGGCGACGCATTCGCCGCCGGGCCGACGTCGGCGTCGAACACGCAGCCGTCGCGCTCGCCGCGCGCGTGGCGGCTCGCGCTGTTCTTCGGCATCGCGACGGGCGCGTACACGCTCGTGCTCGCGTGGCTGCCGCCGTACTACATGCGGCTCGGCTGGTCGCCGACGGCGGCCGGCAGCCTGCTCGGCGGCGTGACGCTCGCGGAAGTCGTCGCGGGGCTGACGATCTCGGCGATGATCGACCGCCTGCCCGATCGCCGGCCCGCGCTGCATGCGGCGATCGCGTCGCTGTTCGTCGGCTTGCTGGTGATGCTGGTCGCACCGGAAGCGCTTGCGCTACCGGCCGCGCTGTTGATGGGTGCGGGGATCGGCGCGCTGTTTCCGCTGTCGCTGATCGTCACCGTTGACCACGCCGCGACACCGGCCGATGCCGCGTCGCTGACGGGGTTCGTGCAGGGCATCGGCTACCTGATCGCCGGGCTGTTCCCGTTCGCGGCGGGCATCGTGCGCCAGCACCTCGCGGACCTGTCACCCGCGTGGATCGCGATGGCCTGCCTGTGTGTCGCGCTGTTCGCGCTGGCGGCGGGGTTTGCACCGAAGCGGGTGCTGCACGTCGCGCGTGCGTAGCGCGTTTTGCCCCGCCGCGATCGGATAAGGCGTTGTTCGGGATCTGACTGACTGAGCGCGGCGCGCGGCGTGCCGGTGCACCGCGCCTGCGTCAGCCACCCGCTTCCTGCCCCGCCTCGAACCGCCGATACGCACGCTCGGACGGGCAGCGCCGCAAATCGCACGCGTCTTCGTCGCACTGCCGGCACACGCGGATCGCATTCTGCATGTCGTCGGCCAGCGCGCCGACCAGTTGCTCGCAGATCGGCATGAGCTGCGCGCATTGCTCCGGCGTCAACGTGCGCGTGAAGTCCGCGATCGCCGCACCGCGCGCGGCAAGCACCTCCTGCACCGCATCGTGCCCGGCCTCGGTCAGCGTCAGCACGACAGTGCGCTTGTCGTCGCCGGGCTCGCGTGCGGCAAGCCCTTCCTGCACCATCCGCTCGGCGAGCCGCACCGCCGACGAATGCACGAGCATCAATTGCCGTGCCAGCGCGTCGATCGTCAGCGCATGCGATTGCGACAGCAGCACCAGCGCATCCACGCTCGATCCGTGCAGCCCCGTGTCGCGGGCGATGGCGTCCTCTACCCGGTCGTTCAGCCCGAGCGCGAGTGCGCCCAACAAATTGTTCAGGCGTTGCTTTTTCACGTAGGCGCTCCTAGCATATGTGTGCGTCACGCATATAATTTAAACCACCGTTTCACCGATGTCAGCCGCGGCGCGGCCCGCTCGATTCGGGCGGCCGCACGCCCGCATTCTACGGGTCGACAGACCGAGTGGAGTCCACGCATGAACGACAACGCGCGCAAGACCGGATACCTGATCATGGCGACGCTGTGCTGGGGCATCGCCATTCCGTTCAGCAAGATGGTGCTGCCTGCCCTGTCGCCCGCGTGGCTCATCGTGCTGCAGATCGCCGCCAGCGTCGCGGTGCTCGCGTGTCTCGCCGCCGTGCAGCGCGTGAGCCTGCAAGGCATCGCGCCGGCGCAGATCGCCGTGGTGGCGCTGATCGGCATGCTCGAACCGCGCGGTGCGTACTATCTCGGGTTCGTCGGCATGCAATCGACGTCCGCGCTGCACACGGCGGTGATCTTCGCGCTCGAACCGCTCGGTATTCTCGCGTTCAACATCGTGCTGTTCCGGTTCAGGGTCGACGGACGGCTGCTGGTTGCGGGCGTCGTCGCGTTGATGGGTGTCGTCGTCATCACGCTCGGCGATGCATCGGCGGACGGGCACGCGTCGCTGCGCGGCGATGCGTTCGTGTTCGCCGGCGTGATGGTGGCCGCGCTGTACGTGTCGTTGTCGACGCAGGCCGTGACGCTTCCGTCCGCGACGGCGATGCTGCTGATCCAGCAGGCCGGCTCGCTGCTGCTGGCGCTCGTGTTGCTCGGCATCGACGCGGGCGGCAGCGGGCCGCACCGGTTACCGGCGTGGCCGGCCGTGTGGCCCGCGCTGGCGATCGGCGTGCTGCAATTCACGCTCGCTTTCCTGTTCTATTTTCGTGGCGCGCGCGACAACGCATCGTACTGGAGCGTGGTCGTGCTCAACCTGATCCCCGTCGTCGGCATCGCCGCGTCGATCCTGATCCTCGGCGAATCGGCGTCGCCGATCTACTTCGTCGGCGGCGCAATCACGATCGGCGCGGCGCTCTACACGCACCTGCGCGAACGCCGTTCCGAACCCGGGCCGGCCCGTGCGTGATCAGCCCGCGCTCGCGTACAGCGTCGAATCCGCGAACCCTTCGGCGTCGAGCACGCGCCCGATCAGGATCAGCGCCGTGCGCTCGATCTGCGTGCCCTGCACCTTGCCGACGATGTCGGCGAGCGTGCCGGTCACGCGGGCTTCATCGGGCCAGCTTGCGCGATAGATCACCGCGACCGGGCAATCGGCACCGTAATGCGGCAGCACTTCGTCGACGATGCGGGCGAGATGGCGCACGCCGAGATGAATCGCGAGCGTCGCGCGGTGCGCGGCGAGCGAGCCGAGCGCTTCGCCTTCCGGCATTGTCGTCTTGCCCGCGAAGCGCGTGAGGATCACCGTCTGCGCGACGCCGGGCAGCGTTAGCTCGACGCCGAGCGTCGCCGCGCACGCAGCCGTGGCCGTTACGCCGGGCACGATTTCATATGGAATCCCGAGCGCTTTCAATCGGCGAATCTGCTCGCCGATCGCGCCGTACAGCGACGGGTCGCCCGAATGCACGCGCGCGACGTCTTGCCCTTTCGCGTGCGCGCCGGCGAGCAGCGCGACGATGGCGTCGAGGTCGAGCTCGGCCGTATTGACGACCTGCTCCGCGCGATGGCCGTCGAGCACGGCGGCCGGCACCAGCGAACCCGCATACAGGATCACCGGGCACGTGCGTACGAGGCGCTGGCCCTTCACCGTGATCAGCTCCGGGTCGCCGGGGCCCGCGCCGATGAAATACACCGTCATCGAAAAATCTCCGTCAATTCATTGAATGATCCGCCGCGTGGCGTCACGTGCGCGTGGCCGGATCGAGCGCGTCGATGAGCGCCGTAGCCGAATCGAATGCGCGGTCGGCCGCGGGCAGCGGCGGACGGCGCAGCATTACGACCGGCAGCCGGCGTTCGCGCGCGACGTCGAGCTTGGCTTCGGTGGCCGCGCCACCGCTGTTCTTGCTGACGACGACGTCGATGCCCATCAGCGCGAACAGCGCGCGCTCGCCGTCGAGCGTGAACGGCCCGCGCGCGGCGACGATCTGCGCATGCGCGTTGCCGGGATGCGCGTCGAGGCAGCGCACGAGCCAGAACTGGTGCGGCGGGATCGCGTCGAGATGCGCGAGCGGTTCGCGGCCGAGCGTAAACAGCGGCCGCTTGAACGGTGCAAGCGCGGCCTCGATGCCGGCCCAGTCGTCGACCATGCGCCAGTCGTCGCCGGGTTGCGGCGCCCACGGCGCGCGGCGCAGCGCCCACAGCGGCACGCTCGCTTCACGCGCCGCGGCCGCGGCATTCGCGCTGATCTGCGCGGCATACGGATGCGTCGCGTCGATCACGAGGCCGATGCCGGCGTCGCGCAGATACGCGGCCAGCCCGGCCGCGCCACCGAAGCCGCCGACGCGCACGTCGCAGCGCAGGTCGTCGGGTACCTTGCCGAGGCCGGCCAGGCTGTAGACGTGACGAGGCCCGAGCGCGCGTGCAATCTTCAGCGCATCGCCGGTGCCGCCGAGCAGCAGGATGCGCGTACTCATCGCGCCTCCCCGACGAAGCGGCCCTGCCGGTCGATCGCGAATATCTCGACAGCGACCGACGGCGGCACGATGTCGCGCGCGACGCGCAGCGCCTGTGCGCAAACGAGATCGCCGAGCGGCACGCCGTCGGCATGCGCGAGCTTCAGCGCTTCCTGGCTCGTGTTCGCGGCGCGCATCGCGGCCTGCAGCGCATCGCTTGCGCCGGCTTCGGCCGCCCACTGCGCGAGCAGCGGCAGGTCGATGCTCGAATGGCGGCTGTGCAGGTCGAGATGGCCGGCCGCGAGCTTGCTGAGCTTGCCGAAGCCGCCGCACATCGACAGCCGCGCGACCGGTGCGCGCCGCAGGTGCTTGAGGACCGCACCCGCGAAATCGCCCATCTCGATCAGCGCCATGTCGGGCAGTTGGTAGTGCGCGCGCATCGCGTCCTCGCTCGCGTTGCCGGTGCATGCGGCGATATGCGCGATACCGTTCGCGCGTGCGACGTCGATGCCCTGGTGGATCGACGCGATATAGGCCGAACACGAGAACGGCCGCACGATGCCGGTCGTGCCGAGGATCGACAGCCCGCCGACGATGCCGAGCCGCGGGTTCATCGTCTTTAGCGCGAGCGCTTCGCCGCCTTCCACACCGATCGTCACGTCGAAGCCGCCCGCGTAGCCGTGCTCGGCCGCCAGCGCTTCCAGGTGCGTCGTCATCATCTGGCGCGGCACCGGGTTGATTGCCGGTTCACCGACCGGCAGCGTCAGCCCCGCGCGCGTGACCGTGCCGACGCCCGGCCCCGCATGAAACCGCACGCCGGGCGCCGACGCGAGCGCGACGCGCGCGAAGATCAGCGCGCCGTGCGTGACGTCCGGATCGTCGCCGGCATCCTTGATCGTGGCGGCTTCCGCACCGTCGGCCGTGGCCCGGCAGAACTCGAGCCGCATCATCACGCGCTGCCCCTTCGGCAGCACGATCTCGACCGCGTCGTCCGCACTACCCGCGAGCAGCAGCCGTGCGGCGGCGAGCGACGTCGCGGTCGCGCAGCTGCCGGTCGTATAGCCGAAGCGTAGCGGCGCGGGCTGTTCGGGGGTCTCGTCGCGCATCACGCGTCCGTTGCGTTCGTCGCGGTCGACGGTGCGGGCGTGTCGGCGGTGTCGGGCTTGCGCACGTCGTACAGCGTGACCGGCAACGGTTGCCGCCACGTGTCGAAACGGCCGAGCGGCTCGGCGTGTGCGAGCGACACACGCGTAAGTGTGCCGCCATGCGCATCGCGCCACGCGGCGAGCGCCATCTCGCCCTGCAGCGTGACCGCGTTCGCGACCAGCCGGCCGCCCGGTTTCAGCGCTGCCCAGCACGCGTCGAGCACACCGGGTGCGGTCGCCCCGCCGCCGATGAAGATCGCGTCGGGCGCGGCGAGCCCCGCGAGCGCATCGGGGGCGCGGCCCGCGACGAGTTGCAGGCCCGGCACGCCGAGCGCATCACGGTTGTGTTCGATGAAGCGTTGCCGCTCCGCATGCGCTTCGATCGCGATTGCCTGGCATGACGGATGCGCGCGCATCCACTCGATGCCGATCGAGCCGCTGCCGGCGCCGACGTCCCACAGCAGCTCGCCGGGCACGGGCGCGAGGCGGCCGAGCGTCATGGCGCGCAGGTCGCGCTTGGTGAGCTGGCCGTCGTGACGGTACGCGTCGTCGGGCAGGCCGGGCGTGAGCGCGCGGCGCGGCGCGTCGGGGCAGGCCTGGCAGTCGAGCGCCACCAGATTGAGCGCGGCCGTTTCGTCGATGCGCCAGCCCTGTGCGAGCCCGTCGAGACGCCGCTCGAGCGGGCCGCCGAGATGTTCGAACACGCTGATGCGCGTCGGCCCGAAGCCGCGTGCGACGAGTTCGGCCGCGACGGCGGCCGGCGTGCGGCCGTCGGCGCTCAGCACGAACAGGCGGCGGCCGGGCAGCAGGTGACGCGCGAGCGTCGCAAGCGGACGGCCGACGAGCGAGACCGCGCCGACATCCTGCAGCGCCCAGCCGAGGCGCGCGGCTGCCAGCGACAGCGACGACGGTGCGGGCAGCACGCGCCATTCGTCGGGGGAAAGCTGGCGCGCGAGCGTGGCGCCGACGCCGAACAGCATCGGGTCGCCACTGGCGAGCACGCAGACGGGCGATGCGCGTCGGGCCAGCACGCCCGCGAGATCGAACGGCGACGGCCAGGTTTCGCGCGCGGCCGGCAGCCGCGCGGGCAGCATGTCGAGATGCCGCTTCGCGCCGACGACGAGCGTCGCGTCGAGCAGCGCGCGCCGCGCGCTGCGTCCGAGCCCCGCGTAACCGTCGTCGCCGATGCCTACTACTGTCAGCCACGCCGTCATGCACCCTTCCCCATCGTTCGATTCCCTACCGTTTGTTGCGATGCGCGGCGGCTGGGCCGCCGCGCGTTGATTCGTTGATGTGCCGAGCGTGACCGGTGCGATACGGCGACGACGTCAGCCGCGCGTCACCGGGCCAATCAAGACCAGCAAGCCCAGATACATGCCGCCGATCGACGCGATCAGCAGCCAGCCGAGCAGCAGCCACGTGAGCGGCCGCGCACCGATTTTCCTGTACAGGAACGTGCCACCCGCCACGATCGGCACGCCGAGGCCGGCGAGCCCGACATTCTTCGGCCACTCGGCCGACGGTGCAAGCGGGATCAGTATGCATGCGAGCAGCATCCAGGCCGGGATGGCCAGCAAGCCCAGTGCAATGCCCATGCCGAACAGCTCCGTCCTGCCGAGTTTCATCGCGGATACCGGCGGTCGCCGATCTGATGTCGAGCCGCCAATCGTACCATTTGCGAGATAGCGAAAAACCGGCTGCGGCCGTTCTGCGATGCGGTTGCGCGGCATATCGACAATGCCGGATCGTCGCGAAAATCGGGTATCCTACGGCCGTTCGTTCGCCGGTGCCCCTCGGGGCCGAAGAGGGAACACAGGGCGCGCCACGCGCCGCTGTGGCTGCCCCCGCAACTGTAGACAGCGAGCCGATCTCCCCCTCATGCCACTGGTTCCACCGGGAAGGCCGGGAGCCGGCGCCGACCTGTCAGCCAGGAGACCTGCCGGCCTGAAAGTGCGTGCGTGCCAGTCGGCGTCGGGCGGGGTGTACCGATGCGTTGGCCGCGGCGCGACACTGCCCCGGTACCCCGTTGAGTTCCGCCCCCGTTTCGATTCCTGCGTCGCCCGTCGTGCGCCCATCGGCCTGCCCGGGGCTCGTGCGCGTGGTCACGGCCGCCGACGGCGGGCTGTGCCGGATCAAGCTGCCGGGCGGCCGGCTCGACGCGCGCCAGGCCCGTGCGATTGCCGCTGCCGCGCGGGCATTCGGCTCCGGCACGATCGATGCGACCAATCGCGCGAATCTCCAACTGCGCGGCATTCGCGACGGCGCGGCCGACGCGCTGACGCGCGCGTTGCTCGACGCGGGTCTCGGCCCCCGCATTGACGGCAGCGCCAATGCCACCGCCGACGCAGCCGCGCTCGCCGCGAGCGACGACGTCCGCAACCTGATGCTCAGCCCGCTCGCCGGCCACGATCCCGCCGCGCTCGTTGATAGCCGCGCACTCGCCGCACCGCTCTTCGACATGCTGGCGCGCGAGCCACGCCGCGGCGAACTGTCGCCGAAATTCTCGATCCAGCTCGACGGCGGCGAATCGGTTGCGGCGCTCGACCATCCGCACGACATCTGGCTGGCCGCCTGGCACCGCAGCGACGGCGCGGTGCGCGTCGCTGCCGGGCTGGCCGGTTGCCCGCCGGTCGCGCACGACGACCCGCCCGCTTCGGTCGATGTCGCGCCCGATCAAGGTGTCGCACTGGTCCGCGCGCTGCTGCTCGCGTTCCTCGATCTTGCTCCGGCCGACGTCACGCGGATGCGCGCGCTGCTCGCAACGTGCGGCGAACGCACATTGCTCGAACGCGCGCAGCGCTATTTACCCTTCCCGCTTGCAGCCGATCCAGCGCTTGCCGGCTGGCGCCGTACGCGCGCCGACGCGGCGCTGCGTTTCGGCGTGCGCCCGTCGCGCGATGCGGCGCGCTGCAACGTCGGCGCGCAATGCGTGCTCGGCCGGCTCGATGCCACGCAACTGGAACGGCTCGCCGCGCTGGCCGAAACCGACGGCGACGGCACGCTGTCGATGACACCGTGGCAAGGCGTGTTCCTGCATCGCGTGTCGCTCGAACGCGCACCGGCCACGCTCGATGCGCTCGCGTCGCTCGGCCTCGTCTGCGCGTCGTCCGACCCGCTGGCGACGCTCGTTGCATGCACCGGCAGCACGGGCTGCGCGAAGGCACGCGCCGACACCAAACACGACGCGCTCGCGCTCGCCGCCCGCATCGGCCACGCGGTCGACGTGCACCTGACCGGCTGCGAACGCCACTGCGCGCTGCCGCATCCCGCGACGCACACGCTCGTCGCGGTGGCGCCCGCGCACTACGACCTTTACCGGCGCGACGCCGCTGCGGGCCTCGGCGCCCCGCTCGCGCGCCATCTGACGATTGACCAGGCCGCGGCCCGACTGACGGGCGCGCGGCACAGCCAGGACACCACCGATGCTTGACTACATTCGCGACGGGCAGGAAATCTACCGCCAGTCGTTCGCGACGATCCGCGCCGAGGCCGACCTGTCGCAGGTTCCGCCCGACCTCGAGAAACTCGCGGTGCGCGTGATCCATGCGTGCGGGATGGTCGACGTCGTCTACGACCTGCGCTTCTCGGCCGGTGCCGGCACGGCAGGCCGCACGGCGCTTGCCGCCGGTGCGCCGATCCTGTGCGACGCGAGGATGGTCGCCGAAGGCATCACGCGCGCACGGCTGCCGGCCGACAACCGCGTGATCTGCACGCTCGGCGAGCCCGAGGTGCCCGATCTCGCGCGACATCTCGGCAACACGCGTTCGGCGGCCGCGCTCGAACTGTGGCGCCCGCATCTCGCCGGCAGCGTCGTCGTGATCGGCAATGCACCGACCGCGCTGTTTCACCTGCTCGACATGATCGACGCCGGTGCACCGCGCCCAGCATTGATTCTCGGTTTCCCGGTCGGCTTCATCGGCGCGGCCGAATCGAAGGCGCTGCTCGATGCCGACAGCCGCGGCGTGCCGTACGTCGCGCTGCTCGGCCGGCGTGGCGGCAGCGCGATGGCCGCTGCGGCGATCAACGCCCTCGCGACGGAGGTCGAATGACGACCGCGCGCGGACGCCTGTTCGGGGTCGGCGTCGGCCCCGGCGATCCTGAACTGATGACGATCAAGGCGCTGCGCGTGCTGCAGGCCGCGCCCGTGGTCGCGTATTTCGTCGCAAAGGGCAAGAAAGGCAATGCGTACGGCATCGTCGAAGCGCACCTGCGGGACGGGCAAACGCAACTGCCGCTCGTCTATCCGGTGACGACCGAGGCGCTGCCGCCGCCGCTATGCTACGAGACGGTGATCGCCGACTTCTACGATACGGCCGCCGAGATCGTTGCCGCGCACCTCGATGCCGGCCGCGACGTCGCGGTGATCTGCGAAGGCGACCCGTTCTTCTACGGCTCGTACATGTACCTGCACGACCGCCTCGCGCCGCGCTACGACACCGAGGTGATCCCCGGCGTATGCGCGATGCTCGGCGGCACCGCCGTGCTCGGCCAGCCGCTCGTCTATCGCAACCAGAGTTTGTCGGTGCTGTCGGGCGTGCTGCCCGAGCACGAACTGCGCGAGCGGCTCGCGCGAGCCGACGCGGCCGTCGTGATGAAGCTCGGCCGCAACTTCGACAAGGTGCGGCGCGTGCTCGACGAGCTGGGGCTCACGAAGCGCGCGCTGTATGTCGAGCGCGCGACGATGGCGAGCCAGCGCATCGTGCCGCTCGACGAAGTCGATCCGATGGCGTCGCCGTATTTCTCGCTGCTCGTCGTGCCGGGGGAAAAATGGCAAGGATGACGACGCCGCCCGCCATCGTGATTCTCGGCGCGGGCGCGCTCGATACCGCGCGGCGCATCCAGACGCGCTATCCGGGTGCGCTCGTGCATGGCCTCGCATCGCGCGTCGCGGCCGATGTGGCGTTCGACGATCTCGGCGCGCACCTGCGTGAACTCTATGCACGCGGGCTGCCGATCGTCGCGCTGTGCGCGGCCGGCATCGTGATCCGCTGCATCGCCCCCGCGCTCGCCGACAAGGGCGTCGAGCCGCCTGTGCTCGCGGTCGCGGAAGACGGCTCGGCGGTCGTACCGCTGCTCGGCGGGCTGACGGGCGTCAACGTGATGGCGCGAGAAATCGCCGCATGCGTCGGCGTGGCTCCCGCGATCACGACGAGCGGCGAACTGCGCTTCGGCGCGTGCGTGCTCAATCCGCCGGAAGGCTATGCGCTCGCCGATCTTGCACAGGGCAAGCGCTTCGTATCCGATCTGCTCGCGGGCGCGTCGACGCGCATCGACGGCGCGGCGCCGTGGCTCGACGACGTCGCGTTGCCGCGCGACGACGCGGCTGCGCATGCGATCCGCGTGACTCCCGATGCATGGCGCGGTACGCGCGACGAGCTCGTGATTCATCCGCGCAGCGTGGTAGTGGGCATCGATGCGCAGGCTATCCAAGGCAATGAAGCACTCGCTGCGCGCATCGACGCCACGCTCGATGCGCAAGGTCTCGCGCGGCTGGCGCTCGCGGCTATCGTTGCACCCGCATCGGCAATCGGTGATGACGTGCTGGAAGAAGCGGCGCAAACGCTCGACGTTCCGCTGCGCTTCATCGATGCCGATGTCGATGTCAGCGATAGTAACGGCGACGTACCCACCGACGCCGCCGTCCTGCTCGGCGGCGCGTTGCGTGTCGCGCACACACTGCGCGCCACGACGAACGGCATCGCATGCGCGGTTGCGTCGCATCCGGTCGATCCCGCCACGCTCGGCCGTGCACGCGGCCGCCTGACGGTGCTCGGCCTCGGCCCGGGCGGTGCTGCATGGCTTACCCCGGCCGCGCGCGCCGCGCTCGCGGAAGCGACCGACATCCTCGGCTACACGACCTACGTGAACATGGCCGGCCCGTTCCGTGGCGACCAGCGCGTGCACGGCACTGACAATCGCGAGGAAATGCAGCGCGCGCGCCATGCGTTCGAGCTCGCGGCCGAGGGCCGGCGCGTCGCGGTCGTGTCGTCGGGTGACCCGGGCGTGTTCGCGATGGCCGCGGCCGTGCTCGAAGCGCTCGATGAAGCGCGCGATCCGCACTGGGCGGCGGTCGACCTGCGCGTGGAGCCCGGTATCTCGGCGTCGCTCGCGACGGCCGCGCAGGCCGGTGCGCCGCTCGGTCACGACTTCTGTGCGATCTCGCTGTCGGACAACCTGAAGCCGTGGGACGTGATCGAGACACGCCTGCGGCATGCGGCGCAGGCCGACCTGGTGATGGCGTTCTACAACCCGATCTCGCGCGCGCGGCCTTGGCAGCTCGATCGCGCGCTCGACGTCGTGCGCGCGCACCGCACGGCCGAGACGGTGGTCGTGCTCGGCCGCGACATCGGCCGGCCGGGCGCAACGCTCACGACGACGACGCTCGGCGCGCTGCGCAGCGACCAGGTCGACATGCGCACGATGGTGATCGTCGGCTCGTCGACGACGCGGCGCTTCGCGATCGGCAACGCACGCGAGTGGGTCTATACGCCGCGCTGGTATCGCTGAACCCGGTCAGCGCGTCGGCGTGACGGTGCGTGCGTCGGCCTGCGCGGTGCCGGCTGCGCTGCCCGCGTGCCAGAACCGGTACACGAGCACGCCGACGATGGCCTGTGCCGCGACCACGAACGCGACGCAGCCGGCCCATCCCCACCGATGCCAGCCGGGCACCGGCAGGATCGAGCCGAGGCTGCCGCCGAAGTAGTAGCAGGACAGGTAGATGCCGATCGCCGTCGAGCGCGCGCTCGACGCCGCCTGCGAGATGAACGTGTTGGCCGACGCCTGTTCGACAAATACGGCGGTCGAGCTGAGCGCGAGGCCGGCCAGGATCACCGGCACGTTGTCGGACAGCGTCAGCAACGCCCCGCCGATCGCGAGCGCGGCCGCGGCAAGCCCCGGCGCGCGCGGGCCGCGATGCCGGGCGAGACGCCCTGCCAGCGGCGTCACGACCACCGCCACCAGAAACACAGCATAGATCGCACCGATCCCGACCGTGCCGAAGCCGAACGGCGCGCGGGCCAGGCGCAGGCCGACGAACGTGAACGTCGCGACCTGCGACGCGAGCACGCATGCGCCGATCGCGAAAGACGCGAGCACCGGGCCGCGCGTGACGATGCGCCACGACGATCCCGCACCGCCATCCGCATCGTGGTCGGTGCGCCGTGCGATCACACCGGACGCCGGCAGGCTCGCATAGATCGCGACCCCAGTGACGAGACACAGCGCCGCGACGACGTCGAGCGCATGCCGCCAGCCCCACATCGACGTCATCAGGTTGGTCGCGAAACGGCCGGCGAAACCGCCGAGCGTCGTGCCGGCGACGAACAGCGCGCTGATCTCGGCGGACGTGCCGCGATCGAAGCGCTCGGCGATATAGGCGATCGACAGCGCGAAGACGAACGGCATGACGAGACCGGCCGCAAAGCGCGCGCCGAGAAACGACGCGAAACTGCCCGCATGCGCGGACCACACGACCGGCAGCGCGACGGCCACCGCCGCGAGCGAGATCGCGACGCGCCGCTCGATGCGTGCAGCCAGCACGCCGACGAACGGCGCGATAATGGCGACGGCCGTCGTGGTGGCGCTCACGCCCTGCCCCGCACGCTCGGCGCTGACGCCGAAGGTGGCCGCGAGTTCGTGCAGGATGCCCTGCGTCGAATACAGATTGAGAAACGCGGCGAAGCCGCAGAGAAAGAACGCGATGCGCGTGGTCCTGTCGTTCATCGGAGCTGCCTGGTCGTCGATGCCGACAGTCTGACGAGTGCGTCGTGTGCACGCCAATACCGTTTTCATAGCGATTGATACCGGAACGACAACAATGCTCGACCTGCGCCGCCTCCGCTATTTCGTGGTCGTCGCCGACGAACTGCACTTCGGCCGCGCGGCGTTGCGCCTGCGGGTCGCGCAGCCGCCGCTGACGCGCCATATCGCCGCACTCGAAAGCGAGCTCGGCGTCCGGTTGTTCGAACGTTCGACACGTGCGGTGCGGCTGACGCCGGAAGGCGCCGCGTTCCTCGACCATGCTCGCAACGTCGTCAGCGCGGCCGCCGAGGCAGAAGCGAGCGCACGCAAGATTGCGCAAGGCATCGCCGGGCGGATCGTGATCGGCTATGCGAGCTCGATTCCGATGTCCGACACGTTCCCGGACGTCATCCGCGTCGCGAGCCGCACGATGCCCGACGTCGAACTCGCGTTCCGCGAGGCGGCGACCGCCAGCCAGCGCCAGCAGATCGCGGACGGCACGATGGACATCGGTTTCGGCTGGGCGTGGAACGGTGCGCCTGGCGTGCCGGTGGCGTCGCTCGTCGTGTCGCGCGAACCGCTCGTCGCGGCGGTGCCGGCCGGCGATCCGCTCGCGAGCCGTGCGAGCGTCGACATCGCGGAGCTTGCGCACGCGACCTTCGTCACCTTTCCGCCCGGTTACGGTTCGGCACTGACCGCTGCACTGGACGACCTGTGCGCGCAAGCCGGATTCGTGCCGCGGATCGGCGCGACCGCCGCGCAGATCACGACGCTCGTGTCGCTGGTGGCCGCCGAACGCGGCATCGCGATCGTGCCGGGTTTCACGGCGACGCTGCAGCGGCCGGGCGTCGTCTACGTGCCGCTCGCCGGCACGCGCGCGGTCGAGCAGATCGTGTCGTGGAACGAGCCGTTCGCGTCGGTGTGCGTCGAGCGCTTCGTCGCACTGGCACGCTCGCTGGCGCAGCCTCCATCTGCTTGAAGCGCAACGAACGACGCGCGTCGGGCCGCCCTCACTCACTCACTCGATCGATCGGGAAAATCACCCGCGTCACGCGTTCCGGAACTGTGTCGAATCGGCAAGATCGTTACGTATCGGGATTCAAATAACAAAAAGAACTCCTGACTATTCACTATTCGATGCGAATCCTCCAAGATGGGCACGCCGTCGGACGGGCATGCCCGGTCGCCCGACCGGCGACGATACGCGGGCCAGCGTATCCCTCTTCCACTTGGAGAACACAATGAACAACAATGTGTTGCCGCGTTTCATCCCGCGCGGACTTGCAGCGGGTTGCCTTCTTGCAGTGGCGAGCGTGTCCCAGGGCGCCGGCGTCTATGCGCCTTATGTCGACGTGACGCTTTATCCGACGCCGCTCGTCGATCAGATCGGCGTCCGGCAAGGCATCCAGCAGTTCACGCTCGCGTTCGTGGTCGCGGGCAACGGTTGTGTGCCGTCGTGGGGCGGCGTGCAGCCGATCGGCAACGGCGCGAGCGGCGGCCTGCTGACCGCCCTGTCAACGTCGATCGCGAGCTATCGCGCGAAAGGCGGCGAAGTCGCCGTGTCGTTCGGCGGCGCGAACGGCACGCCGCTGATGCAGGCGTGCACGACGGTCCCCGCGCTGGCGAGCGCGTACCAGACCGTGATCGACACGTACGGCCTCACGCACCTCGACTTCGACATCGAGGGTGTGTCGCAGCTGGATACGGCCGCGGTCGCGCGCAACTTCCAGGCGGTCACGCAGTTGCAGGCGAGCTATGCGGCGAAAGGCAAGCCGCTGCACGTCACGCTGACGCTGCCGACGATGCCGACCGGGCTCACGCAGGACGGCCTGAACGTCGTCAACGCGGCGATCTCGAACCAGACCGTGTTCGATGCGGTGAACGTGATGGCGATGGATTACGGCCCCGCGAACCTCGACATGGGCGCGGCCGCGATCAGTGCCGCGCAGGCGCTGTATTCGCAGCTCGACACGGCGTTCAAGTCGGCCGGCCAGCCGAAGACCAATGCTCAGCTCTGGCAGATGGTCGGCGTCACGCCGATGATCGGCGTGAACGATGTGCAAGGCGAAACCTTCACGCTCGCGAATGCGCAAAGCGTGCTGAACGCGGCGGTCGGCAACGGCTACGGCTTCTTCGGCAACTGGTCGGTCGGCCGCGATCAGGCGTGCACGTCCGGCGGCACGTCTGCGTCGCCGACCTGTTCGGGCGTCGCGCAGCAGCCGTACGCGTTCGCGACGATCTTCAAGCAGCTCGACGGCAAGTGGGGCGCGGGCGTCACGCAGGATCCGAACTACGGCGGCGGCTCGGACGGCGGCACGCCGCAGCCGGGCGCGCCCTGGGCAGCCGGCCAGGTCTATACGGCCGGTATGACGGTCACCTACCAGGGCACGACGTATCAGGCGCAATGGTGGACGCAGGGCGACGTGCCCGGCCAGGCCGCCGTGTGGAAGCCGGTCGGCGGCGGCACGGCCACGTGGTCGGCGACCACCGCGTATTCAGGCGGCACCTGCGTGATGTACCAGGGCGCGAAATACTGCGCGAAATGGTGGACGCAAGGCGACAACCCGAGTGCCGGTGGGGTGTGGGTGAAATCGTGATGCGGCATTGCAGCCGCCGCTAGGCCTCAGGCCTGCGCATCAAGGACCGTTCACGGCGATCGCCAGCTACCGGATCGCCGGCGGACGGCCCGCTGTTCGGCAGGACCCTGCCCGCTTTCAGCCGCGCGCGTGCTCGACCAGCAGCCTGGCCTTCGCGTCGACCAGCAGCGCTGCATGCCTGTCGCGATGCTGGCGAATCCGCTCGGTCGGCCCAACCACCGACAGCCCGTACCAGTCGCCGTCGAGCGTCAGCGCAACCGCGATCGCCGACAGCTCGGGCGCGCTCTCGCCGAAGTTCTCGGCCCAGCCGAGTTCGCGAAACCGGGCGGTTTGCGCGACGAGCGCGGGCAGGTCCGCCACCGTCGCGTCGGTGAAGCGCTCGAACGGCAACTGCGCGCCGAGCGCCTGCTGCGCGTCGCCGTCCAGTTCCGCGAAAATCGCCTTGCCGATCGAGTTCGCATGCAACGGGCGCAGTTCGCCCGGCGCGCGCGTATAACGGATCGCCTGCTCCGATTCGACGACGTCGAGGTAGGTAACGGACACCCCCTGGATCTTGCCAAGCACGGCCGTCTCGCGGCTCGCGTCGCGCAGCGCGACGAGATGCGGATGGACGATGTCGACGACCGGATCGGTCGCGTCGATCGCGGCGGCGATCGTCTGCAGACGGCGCGTCGGGTAGTAGCCGCCGCGCTTGCGTACTTCATACAGGTAGCCGCGGCTCACGAGCGTGCGTGCCATCGCGAGGCAGCTCGACGGCGGCACGTCGAGCAGGCGCGCGAGTTCGGTGAGCGGCAGCGGCCGCCGTTCGGCGGCGAACAGCTCGAACAGGTCGAGCGTGCGTGCAACGAGTTTGACGTCCATGACGAGCACTTGAATCGGAACGGGAAACCGCGCACCGGGCCGGCTGCAGGGTCGGTACGGTCAGTACGACTTCGGCAGCCCGAGCACCTTCTCCGCGATGTAGCACAGGATCAGTTGCGGACTCACGGGCGCGAGCCTCGGAATCATACACTCGCGCAGGTAGCGCTCGACATGGTATTCCTTCGCGTAGCCCATCCCGCCGTGCGTCGCGACCGCCGTCTGGCACGCCTGGAACGCGGCTTCCGCGCCGAGGTATTTCGCGGCATTCGCCTCCGCGCCGCACGACTGCCCCGCGTCGTAGCGCGTCGCGGCCTTCATCACCATCAGCCACGCGGCCTCGAGCTGCATCCACGCCTGCGCGAGCGGATGCTGGATCGACTGGTTCTGCCCGATCGGCCGGCCGAACACGACGCGCTCGCACGCGTACTGCGTCGCGCGGCGCAGCGCGGCCTGCCCGAGCCCGATCGCCTCCGCGGCGATCAGGATCCGTTCCGGATTCAGCCCGTGCAGCAGGTAGCGGAAGCCGTCGCCTTCGTTGCCGATCAGGTCGCCTTCCGACACGCGCAGGTTGTCGATGAACAGCATGTTCGAATCGACCGCCTTGCGGCCCATCTTCTCGATCTCGCGCACCTCGACGCGCGACCGGTCGAGGTCGGTATAGAACAGGCTCAGCCCGTCGGTCGGCTTCGCGACCTGGTCGAGCGACGTCGTACGCGCGATGATCAGCATCTTGTTCGCGACCTGCGCGGTCGAGATCCAGATCTTGCGCCCGCTCAGCACGTAGTGGTCGCCGTCGCGGCGGGCCTGCGTGGTCAGGTGCGTGGTGTCGAGGCCCGCATCGGGTTCGGTCACCGCGAAGCACGCCTTGTCGCGCCCGGCGATCAGCGGCGGCAGGAAACGTGCCTTCTGCGCGTCGGTGCCGAACACCTGCACCGGGTTCAGCCCGAAGATGTTCATGTGGACGGCCGACGCGCCGGACAGGCCGGCGCCCGATGCGCTGATCGTGCGCATCATCAGCGCGGCCTCGGTCATCCCGAGCCCGGCACCGCCATGGGCCGGGTCCATCGCGATGCCGAGCCAGCCGGCCTCGGCGAGCGCCGCGTGGAAATCGGCCGGAAACCCGCCCGCGCGATCGCGCTCGAGCCAGTATTCGTCGCCGAAGCGTGCGCAGATTTTTTCGATCGCGCTTTCGATCGCGCGCTGGTCATCGGTCAGGTCGAACTGCATGGAATGCTCTCCTGGAAAAGGCTAAGCGGCCGCGCCGCTCTCAAGATGAAAAACGCCAGGCGGCACCGAGCCTTCCGCTCCGAAGCGCGTCCCGTTGCGGGATGGCCCTTCCGGCGCGTTGGTACGAAGCGGCAGGTCTCGCACGCTCACAACGGAAACACGCCCACGATCACCGCGGCGAATACCATCAGCACGGTGGCGGCGAACAGGAACGGAATCGTGAATTTCTGGTGCTCGGCGAGCTCGACGCCGGTCAGGCCGACGATCAGGAACGTCGCGGGCGTGAGCGGGCTGACCGGGAAGCCCGTCGTCATCTGGCCGAGCAGTGCTGCCTGCGCCATCTGGATCGGCGGTACGCCCAGCAGCTTCGCGCTTTCCGCGAGCACCGGCAGCACGCCGAAGTAGAACGAATCGGGGTCGAACAGCAGGCTGAGCGGCATCGACAACAGCCCGAGCACGAACGGCATGTGGCGCGCGTGCTCGACCGGCACGTGTGCGACGACGACGTCGGCCATCGCCTTCAGCATCCCGGTGCCGGACATGATGCCGGTAAATGCGCCGGCCGCGAGCAGCACGCTCGCCATCATCAGCGCGGCCTTGGCATGCGCGTCGATCCGCTCGCGCTGCGCCTGCACGTCCGGGTAATTGATCACGAGCGCGGCGACCGTGCCGAGCATGAACATCACCATCGGGTCGACGATGCCCGACACGAGCGTGACGAGCACGACGAGCGTCAGCGCGACATTGATCCGGAAGCGTTCCGGCCGGCGCAATGCGCGCTCGGCGTCGGTCAGCGCACGCGGCGCGATCGCGAGCGACGCCGCACCGGCACGATCGAGCCCGAGCCGTTTCGCCTCACGCACGCCGAGCACGTAGGCGGTGCCGAACACGAACACGAGCCCGACGATCTGCACCGGAATCATCGGCATGAAGATCGCGGAACCGGGAATGTGCAGCGCCGCCGACGCGCGCAGCATCGGCCCGACCCACGGCAGGAAATTGACGCCGGCCGCCATCGACGCGACGCACGCGAGGATGCGGCGATCCATCCCGAGCCGCGTATAGAGCGGCATCATCGCGGGCAGCGTGACGAGAAACGTGACGGCGCCCGAGCCGTCGAGATGGATCAGCAGCGCGAGCAGCGCCGAGCCCATCACGATGCGCGGCGGATGGCAGCCGATCACGCGCAGCACGCCCGCGATGATCGGGTCGAGCATCCCGGCGTCGGTGAGGATTCCGAAAAAAAGAATCGCAAAAACAAACATCCCGGCGATCGGGCCGATGTTCTGTACGCCGTGCACGATGAACTTGCCGGTCGCAAGCCCGAAGCCAGCCG
Source organism: Burkholderia lata (assembly GCF_000012945.1). Lineage (NCBI taxonomy): Bacteria > Pseudomonadati > Pseudomonadota > Betaproteobacteria > Burkholderiales > Burkholderiaceae > Burkholderia > Burkholderia lata. The sequence continues at coordinate 1,830,068 of NC_007510.1, read as the reverse complement.
CGAGCGACGCGGCCACCGGCACGACGATCAGTGCGACGAGCGGCGACAGCCGTTTCGTGATGATCAGGCCGAACAGCGCGACGATGGCGATCGCGCCGATCCATGCAAGCATGATGCGTCTCCTTTTCAGCCGGTGCGCCCGTGTGGGGCCCGGCGTGGTGTTCGAATGGTTGTGCATGGCCGTGCGGCGCCGTCGGGCGCGCGGCACGGCTGGCGGCTGCGACGCCGGTCAGTCCCGGCGCGTGTCGTGGTCGTGGTCGTGGTCGTGGTCGCGGTCGTTGGCGTCCGCGTCGGCGAACACCCGGGCGGCGTGTTCGTTCAGCGCGGGCGGCGGCCGCCGGTACGTGGCCGGCGTGCGGCCGAGCTTGATCGGCGACGCGATGCCGCGATGCCGGCCCAGCTCGACCTTCATCTGCCGATGCGCGACATGCGGATGGTCGAGCGCCGCATCGAGCCCGAGCACCGGCGCGCACGGCACGCCGCGGCGCATCAGCTGCTCGGCGAGCGCCGCGCCGTCGTGTCCGGCCAGCGCCGTTTCGAGCAGCGTGCGTAGTGCGGCGCGATTCGCGCTGCGCGCGCGGTTGTCCGCGAAACGCGGATCGTCGAGCCAGTCGCGCGTGCCGAGCACGTCGCACAGCCCCGCGAACTGCCCGTTGTTGCCGACCGCCAGAAAGATGTCGACGCTCGCCGTCGGAAAGCTGTCGTACGGCGTGATGTTCGGATGCGCGTTGCCGGTGCGCACGGGCGCATTCCTCGAATGGAAGAAGTTCGGCGTATGCGGATGCAGGATCGACAGCGCGCAGTCGAACAGCGTCGATTCGACGAACTGGCCACGGCCGCTCGCGTCGCGCTCGCGCAGCGCCATCAGCACGCCGAGCGCCGCGTTCAGCCCGGTCACGAGATCGACGATCGGCACGCCGACCCGCAGCGGCGCGCCACCCGCCTCGCCATTGACGCTCATCAGCCCCGCGAGCGCCTGCACGGCCGCGTCGTAGCCCGGCAGCCCGCCGAGCGGGCCGTCCGAGCCAAAGCCCGACACGCGGCAATGGACGAGGCGCGGAAACCGCGCGTGCAGTGCGTCGAAGCCGAGCCCCCAGCGCTCCATCGTGCCGATCTTGAAGTTCTCGACGATGGCGTCCGCATGTTCGAGCAGGCCGAGCAGCCGCTCGCGGTCGGCCGGTTGCGTCAGGTCGAGCGCGATGCCGAGCTTGTTGCGGTTCACGCCGAGGAAGTACGACGCGGTATCGCCGTCGAACGGCGGGCCCCACGTGCGCGTTTCGTCGCCGGATGGCGGTTCGACCTTGATCACCTCGGCGCCGTGGTCGGCCAGGATCTGCGTGGCGTACGGGCCGCCCAGCACCCGCGACAGATCGATGATGCGCAATCCCTCCAGCGCGCCCTGCTGCTCGTGTTCCGCCATGCGTCCCGCTCCTGGTTCCGGTTGATCGGACTGCCGGTTCCGGCAGGCCCGGCGCCTGCGGCGCGACCTTCCGGATTCGACGAATAATTCCTGTGCGTGAATTTATGTTCACACTCAGGAATTATGTTGTCAACCCCGGCGGCACCCTGAGGCGAAGCGGAAGACGCCGTGGCGCGCAAGTGGGGACGACACCGAACACGGGCCGGTTGCGGTCGCATCCCGCCTTTCGCTAAGCTGGCGGGCAATCTTCATCTCAAAAAAATCGGACGGATTATTCATGAAACGGATGCTGCTGGCGGCCTTCGTGCTGGCGTCGACGCTGGGCGTCGGACACGCGCAAACCCAGACGTTCCACTTCGGCGAAGGACAGACCGGGATGCCGGACGCAGCGCCGACCGCACGGCCCGCGCACCGGCACGCGGCGCCGCCGTCGCCCCACCATCGGCGCGCCGTTCACAAGCGCCGCCAGCCGCGCCACGCGAAGCCCACGCGAAGCGGGATCTATACGCACGCGTGACCGAGGGTTTGTCCCGCGAAGGCATGCACGGAACTGTCATGAACGGCCGCTAACATCGTCGCGGCTGCCTGTACACCGTCGCGGCCCGCTGCCGGGTAACACGCCGCCGACGCGCATTTTCTCCACGATTCAGCACCTGTTTTGCCGAACATGAGTACCGGGCTGGACACTCTCGCCGTCATCAAGGAACGCGCCACGATCGTGTGCCGTCAGCGCAGCAGCGTGCTGCTGGTCGCCCGCACCGCGTCGCGCTGGTCGCTGCCGGGCGGCACGATCCGCCGTGGCGAGACGCCGCTCGATGCTGCACTGCGGGAACTCGCCGAGGAAACGCGGCTGGAGGGGCTCGCACTCGATTACGCGGTGCAGTTCGGCGGGCTGACGAAACTCCATCACGTGTTCGTGGCCGACGTGCCGGCGCACCTGACGCCGCGCGCGAGCAACGAGATCGCCCGCTGCAAGTGGTTCACCGTCGACCGGCTCGACACGCTTCGGGCAAGCGTGCCGACGCGCAAGATCATCGAGCTGCTGCGTCTCGACTGCTTTTCGGTGATTGCGAACGGCCGGCTGCGCTGACGTCCACTTCGGCCGTGCCGATCACCCGCGCAGGAACGGGCCGGCCTTGCGCTCGAGCAGCGTGACGAGCTCGGGCTGCATGTCCACGTAACGGTCGGGAATGTCGAGGCACACGATTTTCTTGTGCCGCAGATGCGCACCGAATTGCGCCGCCAGCCGCGCCTTGTGCGCCCGCTCCATCACGAACACGACTTCGGCCCAGTCGAGCTGCTCGGCGGACAGGCGCGTATCCGCATCGGGCGCGAGGCCCGCCGAGTCGGTTTCGACGTCCGGCCACGCGGCGAATACCGCTTCGGCCGTCGGGCTGCGCAGCCGGTTGCGGCTGCAGATGAAGAGTGCCCGCATCAAGTCGCTTCGAGGTCGCTCGGCGCCTGCCGGCTCACCCTTGCGGAATCGTGCCCGGCCGGACGTACGCGAGCATGTGCGGCACGTAGTCGGCCTTGCCGAGTTCGACGCCGTGGTGGCGCAGGATCGCGTAAGCGGCGATCGCGTGGAAATAGAACTGCGGCAGCGCCCAGTCGCGCGCGTATTGTTCGCCCGTCATGTCGAACGCGATCCCGTTCGGCATTTCAAGCGCGATCGGCAGTGCGGCACCGCCATCGAGCGCATCCGGCGCGAGGTCGCCGAGAAAGGACAGCGTGCCGGCGATGATCGCTTGCGCGTCGGCGAGCGTGCCGGGCTGCGCATCCGCATTCCACCCCGCCTCGCGCAAGGCCAGCAGTGACGCCGGCACCGGCTCGCCACGCAGACGGTGGATGGGCTCCATCGCCTGGAAGCACGAGAAGCGCACCTGTGCCGCGAGCGGATACATGTCGGGCGCGAGCCTCAGCATCATCGCCGCATCGGGCGCGTCGCCCGCGGCCTGCCGGTGTGCGACGGCCTTGTCGAGCCACGCGGTCTGCGCGCGCAGCATCTGGGTGAAGGTCGGAACGAGAAGTTGGGTCGGTGACACGCGTGCGCTCCTTTGCTGGGTTGTGGTTTGCGCCACGATAGCAGCGAAGGCACAAATCTGCATCCCCGCAAGGGCGTCGAGCGCGATTCAATGCGGATTCGGTGATGTGGCGCATGCCGCGTGCGCGTGTCGCCGCTCGCAGGACGATCACGGCACGCGGTCGTCTCGACCCAACTTCAAGGCTTGCCGTGCCGCGCCAGAAACCGGTCGAGCTGCGACGCAAACGCCTTGCCGTCGCGCGCGCTGAACGGCGCCGGCCCGCCCGTGTCGATCCCCGCGCTGCGCAACTGATCCATCATCGCGCGCGTCGACAGGCGTTCCTCGATGTTCTCGCGACTGAACCAGTTGCCGCGCGGGTCGAGCGCATGCGCGCCCTTGTCGAGCACGGCGGCGGCCAGCGGGATGTCGGCGGTGATCACGAGGTCGCCCGCTTCCACCAGCTCGACGATGCGCGCATCGGCCACGTCGAAGCCGGCCGGCACCTGCACCGCCTTGATGAACGGCGACGGCGGCGTGCGCAGAAACTGGTTCGCGACCAGCGTCACGCAGATTTCGGCACGACGCGCGGCGCGAAACAGCATGTCCTTGATGACGGCGGGACACGCGTCGGCATCGACCAGTACTTGCATGGCGGGTTGTTCCAATGGATTGAAGCAGAAGCGGCGATCATAGCGCACCGCCGGCCTGCCATCAGCCGGCGCGGCCCGTGCACAGCGCGTCGGCCGTCACCCACTGTGCGCCCCACGCCGCGGCCAGCCGCGCGCCCTGCCCGATCCGCACGGCCGCATCGTCGAAGTCGACGAACACGACGTGATCGGCCGCCGCGGGTTTTGCGGGCATCTCGCGCGTGCGTCCGTCGGACAGCACCCACAGCCAGCGCTGCTTGCCCGGCTCGCGCCGCGCCGCGCGCGCGAGCAACTGCGCGGCGGCGGCGATGCCGTCCGCGAGCGGGGTGCCGCCGCCACCGTCGACCGGTTCGAGCCAGCGCGCATTCCACCAGCGCGGCACGGCCGGGCCGAAGCGGCGCGCGGCGCCGTTGCCGCCGAAGCAGATCAGTGCGGTTTCGACACGGTCGCGCGCGGCCTGGTCGAAATACGCGACGATCAGCCCCTTCGCCAATGCGAGCCGCTCGTGCGCCAGCATCGACGCCGAACAGTCGAGCACGAAGCAATGGAGTGCGTCCGGCGTGCCGGCGCGTTTCCGGAAGCGCAGATGATCGCGATGCAGCGGGCCGCCGCGCTTCGCGGCAAGCGTCGCCGGCCACGCCACGGCCGTGCCGGCGCGCGTCATGCCCGGTACGCGCGCGGCTGCGCCTGATTGCCATCGAGGACCGCGAACGGTGTTCGCAGCGGCGCCGGCTCGATGGCTCAGCGTTTTTTTAGCGGCAGCGGCACCACGCCTTTCACGTTGCGCAGCCCGGCCGGCTCGGGTGGCAGGTAGCCCCAGTCGCCCTGCGATGCCGTGGCATCGTTCTTCGCTGTGCCGGACGAATCGTCGGGGCGCTCGCGCGCATCGGGTGGCGTGTGGCCGTTGCGTTCGTCGTCTTGCTGCGGCGCTCGCGACGATGGAGGCGTGCCCGCATGGCGCCGGTGCCGCAGCACGGCGTCGGCCACACGCTCCACATGCGACACCGTCACCGCATCGGCCTGCTCCAGCGCGGCAAGCGCACGCGCCGCGCGCAGCATCACGAGGTCGGCCCGCAGCCCGTCGACGGCCGCGTCGATGCACAGCGCGCTGACGCGCGCATGGACTGCATCGTCGAAATCGAGCGCCGCGAGCCGTGCGCGCGCCGCGTGAATCCGGTCGCCGAGTTCGCGTTGAGCGGATGCGTGACGCGTGCGGAACGCATCCGGATCGAGATCGAATGCAAGCCGCGCTTTTACGATCCGCTCGCGCTGCGCGGCGTCGAAGCAGTTCTCCAGCTCGACCATCAAACCGAAGCGGTCGAGCAGTTGCGGACGCAGCTCGCCCTCCTCCGGATTCATCGTGCCAATGAGCACGAAACGCGCATCGTGCGCGTGCGACACGCCATCGCGCTCGACGATGTTCACGCCGCTCGCGGCGACATCGAGCAGCGTATCGACGAGCCCGTCGGCGAGCAGATTCACTTCGTCGACGTACAGCACGCCGAGATGAGCCCGCGCGAGCAGGCCCGGCCGAAAGCGCACGCCGTTTTCAGCGAGTGCATGCGCGAGGTCGAGCGTACCCGTCACCTGCTCGTCGCTCGCCGACAGCGGCAGCGTGACGAACTGCCCTTCGGGCAACAGCTCCGCGAGGCCGCGCGCCGCGGTCGATTTCGCGGTGCCGCGCGGCCCGCTCACGAGCACGCCGCCCAGCGACGGGTCGATCGCGGCGAGCAGCAGCGCCTGCTGCAGCGCATCCTGCGCGACGAGCGCCGCAAACGGAAAAACCGCGCGGGCGCGGTGCGTCGTCGGATCGGTCATCGCCGTCCCCCTTCCTGGAGTTGTTCGCTCGCGAGCCAGACCGCTTCGATCCGTTCGCGATAGTCGCCCGGCTGCTGCCACAGGCCACGCTGCATCGCCTCGACGAAGCGTTCGCAGATGCCGTGCAGCGCCTTCGGATTGTGCCGTTCGAGGAATGCGCGGGTGGCGTCGTCGAACAGGTATGCGTCCGCGACGAGCGCGTACTGGTGGTCGGACACCACGCGCGCGGTCGCGTCATAGCCGTACAGGTAGTCGACGGTCGCCGCCAGCTCGGCCGCTCCCTTGTAGCCGTGGCGCTTCACGCCGTCGAGCCATTTCGGGTTGACGACGCGCGAGCGGATCACGCGCGCGATTTCCTCGCGCAGCGTGCGCATTTTGGGTGCGACCGGGTTCGCGTGGTCGCCGTGATAGATGCTCGGCTGCTGCCCGGACAGGTGTCGCACGGCTGCCGTCATCCCGCCCTGGAACTGGTAGTAGTCGTTCGAATCGAGGATGTCGTGCTCGCGGCTGTCCTGGTTCTGCACGACGACGTCGATCGTCGCAAGCCGCTCGCCGAACACGTCGGCCGCGGCGTCGCCCGCGCTGTTCTGCGCGTACGCATGGCCACCCCACTGGCGGTACGCATCGGCGAGATCGGCGTCGGTCTGCCAGCGGCGCTGGTCGATCAGGTCCTGCAGGCCCGCGCCGTAGCTGCCCGGCCGCGCGCCGAACACGCGCCAGCCGGCGCGGCGTCGCGCTTCGTCCGGAGCCACGCCCTGCGCGACCCATTTCTCGCGTTCGCGCTCGATGCGCGCGCGGATCGGGTTCAGTTCCTCGGGCTCGTCGAGCGCGGCCACCGCCTGCACGGCCGCGTCGAACAGATGCATCAGGTTCGGGAATGCGTCGCGGAAGAAGCCCGATACGCGCAACGTCACATCGATGCGCGGCCGGTCGAAGATCTCGATCGGCAGGATCTCGAAGTCGGTCACGCGGTGGCTGCCGTGCGCCCATTTCGGCCGCACGCCGAGCAGCGCGAACGCCTGCGCGATGTCGTCGCCGCCGGTGCGCATCGTCGCCGTGCCCCAGACCGACAGGCCGATCGCGCGCGGATAGTCGCCGTGATCCTGCAGATGACGCTCGATCAGTTGCTGCGCGGATTTCAGGCCGAGCGACCACGCGGCCTGCGTCGGCACCGCGCGCGTGTCGACCGAGTAGAAATTGCGGCCCGTGGGCAGCACGTCCGGGCGGCCGCGCGACGGCGAGCCGCTCGGCCCCGGCGGCACGAAGCGGCCGTCGAGCCCGCGCAGCAGCTGGCGCATTTCCTCGCCGCCGCATGCGTCGAGCGCGGGCAGCAGCGTCGCGCGGACGCGCTCGATCACGGCGAGCGTGTGCGGCCAGTCGCCGGGAGGCGTCGCGTCGGTGCACGGGTCGCCGTCGTCGGCCGCACACAGCCCGTCCAGCCATTGCTGCGCGAGCCGTTCGAGCCGCTCGCGCGTATCGCCCGCGTGGCGCCACGGCGATGCGTCGAGCGCCTGCAGGATCGCCGGGCGCGGGCCAACCCACGGCGCGGCCCAGTCGGCCGCGAGCGGATCGAAGTCGTCGCCGAGCATCAGATCGCGCGCGAGCGCGCCGATCAGCCCCGCACGCAAGCCCTTGCCGTCGCCCACCGGAAAACGCGCGAGCGCGAGCAGCGTGTCGCGTCGCTGACGATCGATCGGCGATTCGCCGAACACGTGCAGCCCGTCGCGAATCTGCGCTTCCTTCAGTTCACACAGCCACGCATCGACGCGCGTGAGCAGCGCATCCTCGTCGCCCGTATCGCGCGGCGGCGACACACTCAGTTCATCGTGCAGCCGATGCTCGGCGATCGTCGCGAGGATCGTCTTGCGCAGCAGCTTCGCGCGCCGCGCATCGACCATCAGCGCTTCGTAGTATTCGTCGACCTGCCGCTCGAGATCCTGCAGCGGGCCGTAGTTTTCCGCGCGGGTGAGCGGCGGCATCAGGTGATCGATGATCACGGCCTGCGCGCGGCGCTTCGCCTGGCTGCCCTCGCCCGGATCGTTGACGATGAACGGATACAGGTGCGGCAGCGGCCCGAGCGTCAGGTCGGGCCAGCACGCGTCGGACAGCGCGACGCTCTTGCCCGGCAGCCATTCGAGGTTGCCGTGCTTGCCGAGGTGGATGACCGCGTCGATGCGATACGCATCGCGCAGCCAGAAATAGAACGCGAGATACGCGTGCGGCGGCACGAGATCCGCGTCGTGGTAACTCGCATAGTCGTTCTCGCCGCGCGAGCGCGACGGCTGGATGCCGACGAACACGTTGCCCGCGCGCCAGCCGGCGATCGTGAAACGCCCTTGCCGCAGCGTCGGGTCGGCTTCGGGCGGCCCCCAGCGTTCGTTCAGCGCATCGCGCACGGCCGCCGGCAGCCGCGCGAAACGCACGACGTAGTCGGCCAGCGGGAAGCTCTGGAACGCGGGGCGCAGCGCATGCACGGCCGCGTCGTTGGTCACGCCTTCGGTGAGCCGCGCGATCAGCGCGTCACCGTCGGGCGGCAGGTCGGCCACCGTGTAGCCCGCATCGCGCAGCGCCGCGAGCACGCGCAGCGCGGACGCCGGCGTGTCGAGCCCGACGCCGTTGCCGATCCGCCCTTCGCTTTGCGGATAGTTCGCGAGAATCAGCGCGACGCGCTTGTCGGCATTGCCGAGCGTGCGCAGCCGGCACCAGCCGCGCGCGAGCGCCGCGACGAACGCGATCCGCTCGGCGTCCGGCTGGTAGCGCACGACGTCGACCTCGGTGAGCGGGCAGCGGTACGCGAGCCCCTTGAAGCTCACCGCGCGCGTGACGATGCGGCCGTCGACCTCGGGCAGCGCGATGTGCATCGCGATATCGCGCGCATGCAGGCCCTGGTTGTCGGCCACCCACGCGTCGCGATTGCCGCCGGACAGGATCACCTGCAATACCGGCGCATCGCCGGCGAGCACGTCGTGTTCGGGGCTGTCGATCGCGCCGGCCGCGAACGCGGTCGTGTTCAGCACGAGCGCGACGTCGTGCGTGTCGCACAGCTGCGTGATGACTTCGCGGCTCACCGCGTCCTTCAGCGACGTGACCGCGATCGGCAGCGGATTCAGTCCTTCCTCGACGAGCGCATCGGCCAGCGCATCGAACACGGCCGTGTTCGCGGCCTGCCAGTGCGCACGATAGAACAGGATCGCGACGACGGGCGCGCCGGGCGTCCAGCGCGGCCGCCAGTCGTCGACGCTCGCGCGGTCGCGCGCCGGGTGATACAGCGCCGCGGCCGGCAGCGGGCGCGGCAGCTCGGGTTCGTCGCCGAACCCGAGCGTGTGGAATGCAATGCTGCGCAGCAGCGCCCCAGCGTTGTGCACGCCGCCTTCACGCAGGTAGCGCCACCACAGCCGGCACAGGTCGGGCGCGACGGTGCTCTTCGCGACGAGGTTCGGATCTTCCTGCAGGTCGCCCGAGAACATCGCGAGCTGCTGCCTGCGCTTCGACGCGAGCGACACGGCCTGCTCGATCCCGTACGGCCAGTACGCCTCGCCGCCGAGATGATCGATCACGACCGACTTCGCATGCTGCAGCACGTCGTCGACGTAGAAATCGACCGACGCCGGTTGCCGCAGGAACGTGACGTTCGCGAGCCGCACGCTCGGGAAACCGGCCGGCAGATGCGGCACGACACTCGCGAGCAGCGACAGCGTCGTGTCGGCCGAGCTCAGGATCACGATGTCGGCCGGCTGCTGGTCGATCCGGACGACGCCCTGCGTATCGTCGACGAAGCCGCCCGGCGTGGTGCGCAGCAGATGCATCGTGCGTTACGCCTGTTGCGGCTCGGCCGCGCACGCGGCGTCGAACGCGCGTTGCAGCACGGTCGCGTCGAGATCCTCGCCGATCAGCACGAAGCGGCTCGCGCGCGTTTCGCCATCCTGCCAGCGACGGTCGAAATAGCTGTCGAAGCGGCGGCCGACGCCCTGGATCACGAGGCGCATCGGCGCGCCGGGCAGCGCGGCGAAGCCTTTCGCGCGATAGATCGTGTGTGCCTCGACGACCCGCTGCAGCGCGGCGATCGTCGCTTCGCGCGTGCCGGCGTCGCCCGATACGACCACCGAGTCGAAATCGTCGTGATGGTGATCGTGATCGCCGTCCTCGGCCGAGCCGTGATGGTCGTGACGCAGGTGGATCGTTTCTTCCGATGCCGATTCGAGGCCGAGCAGCATCGCGAGATCGAGCTCGCCGCGCGTCGCGCGCACGATCTTCACCTGCGGCGGGATCTCGTCGCGGATCGCGGTTTCGATCTGCGCGAATTCCGCATCGCCGACGAGATCGGCCTTGTTCACGATCACGAGATCGGCGGACGACAGTTGATCGGCGAACAGCTCGTGCAGCGGCGATTCGTGATCGAGGTTCGGATCGGCGCGGCGCTGCGCGTCGACGGCCTGCGGGTTTTCCGCGAACTGGCCGCTCGCGGCGGCCGGCCCGTCGACCACGGTCACGACCGCATCGACCGTGAAGCTGTTGCGGATCGTCGGCCAGTTGAACGCCTGCACGAGCGGCTTCGGCAGCGCGAGGCCGGACGTCTCGATCAGCACGTGGTCGATGTCCGCGCGGCGCTCGACGAGCGCTTCCATCACCGGATAGAACTCTTCCTGCACGGTGCAGCACAGGCAGCCGTTCGCGAGTTCGTACAGCTGGCCCGCCGCTTCGCCCTGCGCGCCGTCGGCATCCTCGCAGCCGATGCCGCAGCCCTTGAGGATTTCGCCGTCGATGCCGAGCTCGCCGAATTCGTTGACGATCACCGCGATGCGGCGGCCTTCGGCGTGCTGCAGGATGTGGCGCATCAGCGTGGTCTTGCCGCTGCCGAGAAAGCCCGTGACGATCGTGACGGGAAGCTTGCGAAGGGTCATGGTAGGTCCTGTGTCGAAAATGGAATCAGGCCGGGATCGTCGCGTCGAAGGCGGCGTGGCAGTTCATCTGGCGGATCGCAGGCATGCCGCCGCGCGATCCGGACGGACAGTCGCGGGACGGGCGGGACGACGAATCGGACATGGTGCTTCCTTGCGAACGGTCGACATCGTGAATGCCAACACGGCGGCTGCCGGCCCGGCTCGCGCTGCCTGCCGTTTGCCTCGCCGGCCGGCGCGGGTTCGCGCGGGGGCACATCGGCGGAGGAAGCGGGCAACACGCGGGCGTCGGGCCTGCTGCGGCCGTGGACGATGCGCCGCCTCCCCGCGGCGCTGAACCCCAATGTTTAGGCCGGTATCCGGGCTGACGAACACGCCGCTTCGCCTTCCCGGATGCGCACAGCATCCAGTGGCGGTCGTCCGCATGCGCGCGGCATGCGGCGAAGCGGCGTTGCGACGCGCATGGGCGCGACGCGTTCGCTTACCGTTGCGGGGGCAGCACAGGTTGGCTCGACTGCGGCGCAGGCAGGCTCCCTGTTTCCCGTTTAACTGCGCGCACCGGAGCGGCGCGCGCGAGCACCAAAACGCGTGCGAGTGTAGGCGGCGCGGGCGAGAGCGTCAAGGCAGCGTCGGAGCCGGACGAGGCAGCGTCCAGGGACGGATGTGCAGACGATTGACGTGGCCGCGGAGATTTGTATACCGTCTTGTCCGGATGACGCCGTGTCGCCCAATTCAGGCGGCGCCTGACTGAACCGGCTGCATCGCCAGACTTCCATCGATTGGGGTTCGACATGAATGTCTCACGCATCGCACGCTACGGAATTGCGGCTCTGCTGATGCTCCAGCTTTCGATTGCGTTCGCGGCGGACTACCGGATCGAACGATGCGACAACCTGATCACGGTCGACCCATCCGGCAAACGCGTGATCAAGGTCGATCTGTCGATCAAGTTGCTGACGGATGCGGCGATCGCCCGCTTCGGCCAGTATGTGCTGTCGTACAACGCACAGTTCGCGAAGGTTGACGTCAATTCGGCGCAGACGGTACATGCCGACGGCTCGACGGTTTCGGTCGATGCTGCACAGGGCATCTTCGATCGTCCGGCACCCGTCGCGATCGCCGCGCCGCAATTCAGTGCAGAGCATTTGCGTATCGTCACGTTTCCCGCGCTCGCAAAAGGCGATTCGATCCGGCTGTCGTACACGCTGGCCGACACCGACACGCTGTTTCCCGGCAAATTCAGCGTGCAGCTCTCGTTTCCGCCGATCGAGGACTATCGCTCGGCGAACGTCACGCTCGACACGCCGGACGACATGCCGGTCGCGATCGACGCGCGTGGCATGCATCAATCGGCCGACGCGTCCCGCGACGGACGCCGGCTCCGTTCCTATCATTACGAAACGCCGCCGTCCGGCCCGCTCGACGAGCAAGCGAACACGGTGGCGTGGACGGATATCGGCCCCGTCTTCATCGCGAGCAACTTCTCCGGCTACGCGGAAATCGCCCACGCCTACCATATCCGCGCGTTCGATCAGCAGCAGCAGGACGACGCGATCCGCCAGCTCGCAAATTAGTTGACCACCGGGATCGCGGATCGGCGCCAACAGGCGATGCGGTTATACGCGTGGGTCGCACGCAACATCCGTTATGTCGGCGTGTATTTCGGCGCCGGGCCGGTCGTTCCGCATCGCGCCGACACGGTTCTCGCCAACCGCTACGGCGACTGCAAGGATCAGGCGACGCTGCTGTCCGCCCTGCTCGATGCAAAGGGCATCGAGAGCCATACCGTGTTGGTCAATCTCGGCAACCGCTATCGGTTGCCGGCCGTACCCGATGTCCTGACGTTCAATCATGCGATCGTATGGCTGCCGGAATTCGACGTGTTTGCCGACACCACGGTCGGCGTGCTGCCGTTCGGCGCACTGCAGTTCGAGGCGAGCGGCAAGCCCGCGCTCGACACCTCGACCGGCCAGTTGATCGTCACGCCGCCGCAGAACGGCCACAACAGCCGCTCATTGCTGGCTTATGCGGTCGATCTCGATCGTGACGGCAATGCGACGATGACGGGCGACATCACGCTCGACGGCCAGGAAGTCCAGCGGGCGCGCCAGATGTTCATCCACGTCCAGCCGAAGCGGCTTGCCGACGAGATGCTGCGCCGCTACGGCCTCGCGGGCGAGTTGCAGATGAGCCCGCGTCATCTCGACGACCTCGACCAGCCGTTCTCGATCGCATTGCACGGCGATCTGAACCAGTTGGCGCTGATGCCCGGCCCCGCGGCATTTGCGATCCCGTCGCTGCCCAACTTCGGTCAGATCCGGAGCTTCGCCGATTTCGTGCTCCAGGAGAAAAGCAAGGTATTTGAAGGCGTATGTGCCGGAACGCGGCTCGAGGAGCACTACCGGATCACATTGCCGGCCGACGCCCACCTGCTCGCAATCCCGCCGGACGTCTCCGTACGAGTCGGGGAAATCGCCTATCAGTCCACTTATCACCGTGAAGGCCGGACCGTCGACGTGACGCGCGTGCTCGATCGCAACCTCGGCAGCAACGTGTGCAGCGGCGCGAAGCTCGCCGCGTGGGCAGACGCCGCGCGCAGCATCTCGAAGGATCTGAAGCGGCAGATCCTGTATCGCTAGGCGCGCGGCACGGGTGTTTCCCATCACGCTGATCCGACCGCGGAGAGCGCCGGACGCGCAGCCGTGCGCCGCAACGCCTGTGCTATCGTATGCGCCGCGTTCGGTGCTCGCATGCGCATTCCGCGCCTGCAGTTAAACGGGAAACAGGAGGCGGACCACCGCCCGGCCTGTGCTGTCCCCGCAACGGTACGCCGCCCGCGCGATGCGCTTCCCCGCGCACGCGCCCATGCCGCCCACGATGCCACTGCCCTTCAGCCGGGCGGGAAGGCTGCGGCCTGGCAAGCGGCCAGCCCGGATACCGGCCGACGCAAGGGGCGAGCCCGACGCTCGCCGAACGCCCGATCCGCGGGGGACGGATGGGGTGCGCATTCCGCCCGCGTCCGCGCGGGCTTCGCTCGATCCGTCATGCTTGACCTGTCTGCTGGCCGCCGCCGTGCCGCCCGCCTGCCCTGTTCCACTGTTACGACACGGTGCGCGCCGTGCCGCGCCCGATGAGCCGCGCGTGGCTGATCGGCGCCGGCCCCGGTGACGCCGACCTGCTGACGCTCAAGGCCGTCCACGCGATCGGCGCGGCGGACGTGCTGCTCGTCGACGATCTCGTGAACCCCGACGTGCTGCGCCATGCCCGCGTCGATGCGCACATCGAGCACGTCGGCAAGCGTGGCGGACATGCATCGACACCGCAGGAGACGATCGTCGCCGCGATGCTCGTGCATCTGCGCGCGGGTCGCAGCGTCGCGCGACTCAAGGGCGGCGATCCGTTCGTGTTCGGTCGCGGCGGCGAGGAACTGGCCGCACTCGGTGCGGCGGGATTCCCGGTCGAGGTCGTGAACGGCGTCACCGCGGGCATCGCCGCGCCGGCCGCGATCGGCATTCCGGTCACGCAGCGCGGCGACGCGCAGGGCGTGATCTTCGTCACGGGCCACGGCGCGGGCGCCGACGAACCCGACTGGCGTGCGCTCGCGGCCACGCGCATGACGATCGTCGTCTACATGGGCATCCGCAGGCTCGACGCGATTGCTGCGGCGCTGCGTGAAGGTGGTCTGCCCGGCGATACGCCGTGCGCGGCGATCGAGAACGCGACGCGCCCCGAACAGCGGCACGTGCTCGCGACGCTCGACACGCTCGTCGAACGCGTCGGCACGGCCGGCATCGGTTCACCGGCGATCGTCGTGATCGGCCGCGTCGCGGCGTTCGCCGACGATCCCGCGGTACGTGCCGCACTCGGCAGCGGCGCATGATGCGCGTCGCGCTCGGCGTCGGTTTCCGCGCAGGCGTGACGGCCGCGCAACTCGATGCCGCGATCCGCGCGGCGCTCGCGCGGTACCCGGCCGCCGAACCCGCGCTCATTGCCACGCTCGCCGACAAGGCGCGTGCCCGCGCGCTGCGCACGCTGTGCGCGCGACGCGGCTGGCCGCTCGTCGCATTCGACGCGGCGCAACTTGCGAGCCGCCCCGAACTCGCCGCGAGCGGCCCGTCGGACGCCGCGCTCGCCCGCTTCGGCGTCGCGGGCGTGGCCGAGCCGTGCGCGCAGCTCGCGGCGCCGAACGGCCGCCTGCTCGGCCCCAAATCCATCCGGGACGGCGTGACGGTCGCACTCGCCGGCCCGCTCTGAACCCTTTTGTTTCGCTTTCTTTCGACAGGACGAATCCGATGAAAACCGACGCCGAATCCCATCAACGGATGACCGAACGCCGCCGTGCGGGCCACGAGAAGAAGCAGGCCGCCGCCGTCAACGAAAAGGGCCTGCTGATCGTCAATACCGGCAACGGCAAGGGCAAGAGCACGGCCGCGTTCGGCATGGCCGTGCGCGTACTCGGCCACGGCATGCGGCTCGGCGTCGTGCAGTTCATCAAGGGCGCGCTGCACACGTCCGAGCGCGACTTCCTCGGCGCGGTGGCCGAATGCGATTTCGTGACGATGGGCGACGGCTATACGTGGAACACGCAGAACCGCGACGCCGACATCGCGACCGCGCGCAAGGGCTGGGACGAGGCGCGCCGGATGATCGAGAGCGGCGACTACCGGATGGTGATCCTCGACGAGCTGAACACGGTGCTGAAGTACGAATACCTGCCGCTCGACGAAGTGCTCGCGACGCTCACCGCACGTCCGGACTCGGTGCACGTCGTCGTGACCGGGCGGCATGCGCCCGATGCGCTGATCGATGCGGCCGACCTCGTCACCGAAATGCGGCTTGTCAAGCATCCGTACAAGGAACAAGGCGTGAAGGCGCAGCGCGGCGTGGAGTTCTGAGCATGCTCGCCTGCCCCGCGCTGTTCGTCAGTGCGCCCGCGTCGGGCCAGGGCAAGACGTCGGTGACGGCGGGCCTCGCGCGGCTGCACCGCCGGCTCGGCCGGCGCGTGCGCGTGTTCAAGACCGGGCCCGATTTTCTCGATCCGATGCTGCTCGAACGCGCGAGCGGCGCACCGGTGCATGCGCTCGATCTCGGGATGGTCGGCGAGGCCGGCTGCCGTGCGCTGCTGGCCGATGCCGCGCGCGATGCCGACCTGATCCTGATCGAAGGCGTGATGGGGCTGTTCGACGGCACGCCGAGCAGTGCCGACCTCGCGGCCGCGTTCGGCGTGCCGGTCGTCGCGGTGATTTCCGCGAAGTCGATGGCGCAGACGTTCGCGGCGATCGCGTTCGGGCTCGCGCGGTTCCGGCCGGGGCTGCCGTTTCACGGTGTGCTGGCGAATCGCGTCGGCTCGGAGCGGCACGCGGAACTGCTGCAACAGGCGCTGCCCGATGACCTGCGCTGGCTCGGGCACGTGCCGGCCGATGCGGGCATCGCTTTACCCGAAAGGCATCTTGGCCTGCACCAGCCGAGCGACATCGACGATCTCGATGCGCGCCTCGATCGCGCGGCCGACGTGCTGGCGCAAACGGCGCTTGCCGAGTTGCCGCCGGCCGTTGCGTTCGCGGAACCCGATGCAGCCGCGCCGCTGCCGCGTGCGCTCGCCGGCAAGCGGATCGCGGTGGCGCGCGATGTGGCGTTCTCGTTCATCTATCCGGCGAATCTCGCGTTGCTCGAGACGCTCGGTGCGGAAGTGGGGTTCTTCTCGCCGCTCGCCGACGAACCGGTGCCGGACGATTGCGACGCGCTGTTCCTTCCCGGTGGCTATCCGGAGTTGCACGCGGCAACGCTTACGGGAAACGCCACGACCGCACGGTCGATTCGCGCACACGCGGCGGCTGGCCGGCCGATCGTCGCGGAATGCGGGGGGATGGTGTATCTGTGTGACGCGCTGACCGATGTGGACGGCGTGACGACGCCGATGCTTGGGCTGTTGCCGGGTCAGGCGACGATGCAGCGCCGGTTCGCGGCGCTCGGCATGCAGCAGCTCGATACACGCAGCGGGACGATGCGTGGGCATACGTTCCACTATTCTCGGCTCGCGACGCCGCTGGAACCAGTCGCGCGCGCCGTACGCCCCGACAGTGCATCGGGCAGCGGTGAAGCCGTCTATTGCCACGACGCGATAGTCGCGACCTACATGCATATGTACTGGCCGTCGAATCAGGATGTGGTCGTAGCGTTGTTCAGCGGGGAAGGAAGCGTTCTAGGCTGACCGATGCCGGGCTCGGATCGGGAATGCGTCGCCCGCATGCGGGCCAGGAAGGCCTCGCTGTCGAATGGCTCGGGTGCTCCCGATGCTCCCGATGCGTCACCGGCCTGCAACGCTTCCTGCAACGCGCGCATTTGCGTTTCGTGTGACTCGAGAAATCGCAAACCGACTCGTATGACGTCGCTCGCAGAACCGTACTGTCCCGACTGCACTTGAGCATCGACGAATTCCGCAAAGTGGTCGCCCAGGGAAACGGATGTGTTTCGCGACATGAGTCACCTCCTTTTCAATGCGGCCATCATTTGCCAAAGTTTGGTACTTCAGGCGCTCAGCTGCTGCGGCGACCATGCCGATGCCCAGCCTCGCGCCGTATGCGTCGTTTCCCCGGTCAAACCAGGAAAGTCTCCGCCAGCTTCACCCAGTACGACGCGCCGGTCGGCAACGCCGCATCGTTGAAATCGTAGCCGGGGTTGTGCACCATGCAGCCGCCCTCCCCGTCGCCATTGCCGATGATCAGGTAGCAGCCCGGCCGCTTCTCGAGCAGGAACGCGAAATCCTCGCTGCCGGTGAGCGGCACCATCCCGTCGATCAGGTTCGCGTCGCCCACCCACTCGCGTGCGACGTTGCGCGCGAACGCGGTCATTTCCGCATCGTTGACGAGCACCGGGTAGCGGCGCTGGTAGTCGATCGTCGCGGACGCGCCGAACACGGCCGCCTGCGCATGCACGACTTCCTTGATGCGCGTCTCGAGCAGGTCGCGCACCTCCGGCTTCAGCGCGCGCACCGACAGGCGCATCTGCGCGCGATCGGGAATCACGTTCGGCGCCTCGCCCGCGTGGATCGCGCCGACCGTGACGATCGCCATGTCGAGAGGCGACACGTTGCGCGACACGATCGTCTGCAGCGCGATGACGATCTGCGCGCAGACGACCACCGAATCGACCGTCTTGTGCGGCACCGCCCCGTGGCCGCCATGGCCCTGCACGTCGACGATCACCGTATCCGACGACGCCATGAACGACCCCGGCAGAAAGCCGAACTTGCCCGTCGGGAAGCCGGGCATGTTGTGCATCGCGAAGATCGCGTCGCACGGGAACAGCTCGAACAGCCCTTCGTCGAGCATCTTCTTCGCGCCGCCGAGCCCTTCCTCGGCCGGCTGGAAAATCAGGTTCAGCGTGCCCGAGAAGCGGCGCTCGCGCGCAAGATGCTTCGCGGCCGCCAGCAGCATCGCGGTGTGGCCGTCATGGCCGCACGCGTGCATCTTGCCGGCGATCCTGCTCTCGTACGGCAGGCCCGTGGCCTCGTGGATCGGCAGCGCGTCCATGTCGGCGCGCAGGCCGAGCCGCTGCGTGCCGTTGCCGACCTTCAGCTGCGCGACGACGCCCGTGCCGCCGAGCCCGCGATGCACCGTGTAGCCCCACGACTGCAGTTGCTCCGCGACGAGGTCGCTCGTCGCGAATTCCTCGAAGCCGAGCTCGGGGTGGGCGTGGATGCGGTGCCGGATCTCGATCATTTCGTCGGCGAGGCCTGCGGGAATCACGCTGTGCGTCACGGTGTCGTCTCCTGTCCTGTGGGGAATATGCAGGCAAGGATAGTGGGTTCGACGGCAACCAGGCAGACGGTAAGTCGTCGTGGTAGCAACTGTCAGTTGCCATATCCAGCATGATGCGCAGCAAGCGCGAGCCGGCCATCCGGACGACTGCCGCGCAGGATCCGAACGCGCAAAACTGTGCGCCACCCATCGATCTCTTGCGCATGAGGGCCACGGTGACTATCGTTCAGAATCATGAAATAGTGCCTATGCATCAATATCTTGCGAATACTTGTTCACTTTTTGACGCTTGTACATTTTTTGTGTACGCTGATAAAAAGTGAACGCACGATTCCCCTTGATGCCCGCTAACCCCTCCCTCTCCGTGTCGGAACAGCACGTGCTCGACGAAGCCTGTGCCGCGTTCGAAAGCGCGACCCGGCGCTTTCGCGCTCGGCCGGTGCGCGTGCCGGCCGCCTGCCAGGGGCGCGCCGACGCCATGATCCGCTTCGACGTTGCCGGGCAGGCATTCGAGATGCCGGTCGCCGTGAGCCTGCGCGTCGAATCGCTGGCGGGCGCGCTGGCGGAATTGCGCCGCCGTGGCGGCACCGCGGTGCCCGGCGAACGGCCGCTGATGCTGGTCGCACCGCATCTTTCGGCGGAACTGGCCGCCGGCCTGACCGACCAGGGCATCCCGTTTCTCGATACCGCCGGCAACGCATGCCTGATTCAGCCGGAAGCAACCGTGATGATCGCGGGCCGGCCGAAGCCCGCCCGCACACCGCGCCGACAGGCATCGCGCGCGACGACGCCGAAGGGGCTGGCCGTGATGTTCGCACTCGCGACGCAGCCGGGCTTGGTCGCACAACCGTACCGGGCGATCGCCGCCGCGTCGGACGTCGCGCTCGGTACGGTCAATCTCGCGATGGACGATCTGATCGCGCGCGGCCTCGTCGGGCAGCGCCGCAACGGCGAGCGCCTGATGCCCGACTGGCCGCGCTTCGTGCAGGAATGGGTCGCGCTCTACCCGAGCCGCTTGCGCGCGAAACTGCCGAGCCGCCGGTTTGCCAGCCTCGCGCCCGACTGGTGGCGCGGCTTCGATTTCGCGGCATTCGATGCGCGGCTCGGCGGCGAGCCGGCAGCCGACCTGCTGACGCACGACCTGAAACCGGCCACGATCACCGTCTATACGCACAGCACCGCGTCGAACCGGCTACTGCTCCAGGGCCGCCTGCGTCCGGACGAGCGCGGCGATGTCGAGATCGTCGAAGCGTTCTGGCCACGGTCGGCGGAGTCTGGCTGGCGCGAGCAGGAAGTACCGATCGTGCCGCCGCTGCTGATCTACGCGGATCTCGTCGCGTCCGGCGACAGTCGCAATCTCTCCATCGCCGATCGTATCCATGACCGATACCTCGCCCATCCGCCCGCTTGAGGTCGACGCGCGCCGGCCGCTGGAGCCCGCGGCGGTTGCGCTGCTGCAGGCCGTCGGCTCGGCCTGCGCGCGCCTCGACGCGGCGTTCGTGGTGGCCGGCGCCACTGCGCGCGACATCCTGATGTGGCACGTGCACGGCATCCGGCCAGTGCGTGCGACGAGAGATGTCGACGTTGCAGTGTGTGCGGTGAGCTGGCCATTTCACGCACAACTCGTCGAGGCACTCGTCGCAACCGGGCAGTTCACGCGCGCATCGAAACAGCAGCAGAAACTGCTGTTCGAAAGCGGCGCTCACGGCTTTCGCACGGAGCTGGATCTCGTGCCGTTCGGGCCGCTCGAAACGCCACCGGGAGAGATCGCGTGGCCGCCCGGCGGCGATTTCGTGCTGAACGTGCTCGGGTTTCAGGAAGCAGTGGACACCGCACAGCCCGTGTCGATAGACGCGCACACCGTGGTGCCGGTGGCCAGCCTGCCGGCACTGGCGCTGCTGAAGCTGCTCGCCTGGAAGGACCGGCGTGCGCGCCAGAACAGCGACGCATACGACCTGCTGTTCCTGCTGCGGAATTTTCACGACGCCGGCAATCGCGAACGTATCTGGGATGCCGCGCCGGACCTGCTCGAAATGCACGCGTTCCAGCCGGGCCTCGCCGCTGCCGCGCTGCTCGCACGAGAGGCGAAACGCATTGCTTCGCCGCCAACACGCGATGCGATCCGTGCGCTGTTGTCGGACGAGGCGACTTATGCCGCGCTCGGCCAGGATCTGCTGGCACGCGCGTTCTCGTTGCTGCCCGGTGAATTCAGCGACGACGTCGACCGGTATCTCGACGCGTTCCGTCACGCCTTTCTCGTTGACGAACCCGCGCCGCGTGCTTGACGCGCCGCTGTGAAACAGCAGCGCGATCGTGTCGATGCCCGGCCGCGCTCAGACCGCCCAGTCTTCGAGCGACAATCCGGCGACACGGCCGAACTCGCGGCTGTTGTGGGTGACGAGCACCGCACCGGCCGCGATCGCATGCCCGGCGATCGACGCGTCGTTCGCGCCGATCGGCGTGCCGCGCGCGGCGAGATCGGCACGAATCGCGGCCGTTGCATCGACGGCCGCCGTATCCCACGACAGCACGCCATCCAGCCGCGACACAAAAGCCGTCACGAGTTCCGCATGCTTCGGTGAAGCCTTCCTGCCGACCGCGCCAAATCGCATTTCGGCATACGTAATTGCGGAGACGACGATCCGGTGCTGCGCATTGACGCACGATTGCAACCGCGACAGCACCACGGGCGGCCGCTCGCGCATGATGAACGAACAGATGTTCGTGTCGAGCATGTAGAGCGTGGTCACTGGTCGGACCCCGTCGGTGCGGCGCCATCGTCGGACAGGTCGAAGCGGCCGGACTCGATGACGGCCGGGCGTTCGGCGAGGAAGTCGGCGTCGGCCGGCGGTTCGCTCGCGAACGAGAGCCACGTGGGCCGCACGGGCCGCAGCAGCAGCGTGTCGCCCTCGCGGCGGATCTCGAGTTCCGTCACCCCCTCGAACTCCATGTCCTTCGGGATGCGGATTGCCTGGTTACGAGCGTTCTTGAAAATGGAAACGGTGCGCATGAGCCACTCCATGGGAGTACGATGCGCCCATTCTAGGCATATGCTGGCATATGTCAATTTGAGGGCACGTAAATCGGATGTCGCGCCCCATGCTGTCGCGGATGTTTTTGCCATGTCGCGGGCCTGTCGTCGGTGAGGAGAGCGATCCATTCTTCACGACGCAGGCCGCGCGGTCCATATCCCGGACGGCCGATGCCCGCGGACCACGGCACCGCGCGCGACATCGCGCTGCACCGGGCACCCGTGCCGTCACGGCAACCGGAAAGTGTCGAAGAATGTATCGCGCTCGATCACGGTGAGCGCCGCGCGCTTGTGCGGGAAGTCGAACTCCTTCAGCGTGTAGAACCCGAGCCGGTGCATGTACGCGATATGCCGCACGTGATCGACGCGCGGTTCGCCCACCAGACGCTGCGTGCGCGGTTCGTCAACGAACATGTAGTGCAGCACCCCGCTCCACCATGCATGCAGCTTGCCGGCGCTCTGGAACCGCGAATCGCCGATCAGCAGGTGCAGCCCGCGGTCGTAGTCGTGCGCGTCGTAGAACGGCGCGAGACGGTCTTCCTTCGCCCAGTAGAACTCGAAATAGCCGAACGGCGTGTCGTCGAAATAGCCGATCATCGGGTGCATGTGCGGATCGGCGAGCCGCTCGGCGAGATACGCCGCGTGCTCGTCGCGCGTGCCGCGCTGGTCCCAGAAATGCGCGACGCGATCGAGATTCATCCAGCCGCTGAACAGGTCCGCGTGCGCGTCGACGTCGACGGTGCGCAGGCTGAATGTCATCCCGACCTGCGGCATGTAGCGTGCATAGATCTCGCCGGCCGGCGACGGCGGCCGCACCGGGTGCCGGTGGCCGTTCGTGATCACATGGCGCAGCGGCATGCCGCCCGACGCGGGCGCCTTCAGCCACGGCCGCGGGTTCTGCCAGAACGTCGCGCGCGACACGGTGACGCGCAGCGTGTCGCCGGCGACCTGCGCGCCATCGATCACGCCCTCGCGCACCGCGCGCGCGACATACGACGCAACGGCCGCCGCATCGGCGCCGCCGAGCGGCACCGTGATCGTCGCCGCGTCGTAGCGCGTGTCGGTGTTGAACAGCGCGACGAACGCCGCGAGCAAACCGTCCGGCGAGTCGTCGGGCCGCCACGCGTCGAGCGTGTGCTCGACGACTGCCATCGCCTGCCCGTGCGCGGCGCCGTCGAGTGCGGCGGCCACTTCACCTTCGACGGCGTCCGCGGCGCCGGCCGGTTTCGTCAGCGTATCTTCCATCACAGTGCTCCCGCGTCATGGCGGTCGGCGAGGACGTGCAGCCCCCGCTCGAGTGCCGGAAACAGGCTGCGCTGGAAGTTGTTCCAGCGCAGTTCGAGAATCGTGTCGTCCGGTGCGATCGGCGTGTCGAGCACGTCGCAGATCACCTCGCCGGAGTCGATGCCGTTGTCGACGTAGTGAAACGATGCGCCCGTCATCATCACGGGCTCGATGGACGACGTCGTGCCGTTCGCCCAGTCGACCCGTTCGCCGCGCGCGCCGTGCAGCGCGTCGAGCGTCGCCCACGCGCCGCGCCGCTGGAACGGCGAACCGTCGGCCGTGATGCCCGGGTGGATGTTGGCGATGCGCCGGTGAAAGCGCGCGCCGGGCCGCACGAGTTCGTCGAGGATCACGAGCAGCCCGTCGAGCACGACGACGTCGGCGTCGAGTTCGAGCAGACGCTCGAGCAGGCGGCGTTCGAACGCCTGCTTGGCCGCAGCGCGCTCGCTTGCGTCGCGGGGCAGCCGCCGGTACGTCGACGGAATCGAGCAGAACAGTTCGTCGACCGGCCGGCCCTGCACCGCCAACCCTTCCGGCAGGATCCACGGGCGGCCCGGCGTACGGGCGAAGCCGTAATCGGCGACTTTCGCGCGGTCGACCGGCGAACCGTCGTCGTCGTCGACGATCACACCCTTGAGCGTGTAGCGTTCGCCGAGCGGCGAGTCGTTCAGGCGTTCGACGAGATATTCGAGCGGCGCCTTCATGTAGCGCGTGCCGCCCTGATAAGCGACCGGCTGACCGGCACGATCGGCCGCGCCGTTGCGCAGCGACTGGATGTAGACGAGATTTTTCTTCGGCATGGATACGTCGTGGAAAAGCGGACGAAGGCGCCGCGGCCCGCCCGCGCCGGCCACGAAGGCCGGCCGGCGGGCCGCGGCGCGCGACGTCACCAGTTGTATTTCGCGGTCGCGATCACGGTACGGTCGGTGCCGAAAATGCAGACGCTCGTCGACTGGCAACCGCTGATGTAGTGGCGGTTGGCCAGGTTCGTCCCATTCACGGCGAAGCGCCAGTTACGCGTGTCGTAGTGCACACCCGCGTCGAACAGCGTGACGCTCGATACCGTCAGCGCGTTGTCGGCCCCACCGGCCGACGCGCTCTGGTAGCGAATGCCGCCGCCGAGACCGAAGCCCGCCAGCGGCCCCGTGTGCCACGTCCAGTCGGTCCACAGCGACGCCATCTGGCGCGGACGCGGAACGTCGACCGGCCAGTTGTTCAGCGACACGTCGTTGGCCTTCACGTTCTTCACGTCCTGGTACACGTACGACGCGATCACCGACAGGTTGCGCGTGACCTTGCCGGTCGCGCTCAGCTCGATCCCGCGCGAACGCACTTCGCCGGTCTGCACCGACTTCGTGCCGGTATCGTCCTGGCTCAGCAGTGCCGGCGTGATCACGTTGGTCTGGTTGATCTGGTAGATCGCCGCGTTCAGCATCAGGTTCTTGCCGGGCGGCTGCCAGCGCAGGCCGGCCTCGATCTGCTTGCCGCGCGTCGGCTGCGGCAGCCCACCGCCGAGCAGGTTCACGCCGATCAGCGGGTTGAACGACGTCGCGTAGCTGACGTACGGCGACAGCCCGTAATCGCCCTGGTACGTGAGGCCGACGCGGCCGGTGAATGCCGTGACGTCCGCCTTCGTCGACGTGCCGGCCGCGCGGTCGTCCATCCGCATGTTGACCCAGTCCTCGCGGCCGCCGAGCGTCAGCGTCCAGCGGTTCCACTTGATCTGGTCCTGCGCGTACAGGCCGAACGTGTTCATCGTCGTGTACGTGTTCGTGCGATACGTGGTGTTCGGATCGGAGAACACGGCCGTCGTGACCGGCGCGTACACCGGGTTGTACAGGTTCAGCGTCGGCGCGGCGGCCAGCCATTCGCTGTCCGTTGCGGTCTGGCGGTTGTACTGGAAGCCGAGCAGCAGCGTGTGCTGCAGCGGGCCCGTCGCGAAGCGGCCTTCGACGTTGTTGTCGATGTCGAAGCGGCTGTAGTTCATCTGGAACACGCCGGCCCACCGGTTGACGGTGGTCAGCGTATCGTCGGAGAAGCCGGCGCCCCACACCGAACCGTTGTCGAGCGACAGGTGCATCAGGCGCACGTTCTGGCGGAACGTCCAGGCGGGCGTCAGGTTCTGCTCGAACTGGTAACCGACCGACCACTGCTTCTTGCGGTAGTAGTTGAAGTTCCCGTCGCCCTCGTAGATGTCCTTGTTGATCTGGCCGTTCGGGTTCGGCAGCACCGTCCCCTGCGCGGGCAGGAAGTTCGACGAGATGTCGCCCCAGTCCTGCAGATAGGTGGCCGACAGCGTCAGCGACGTATCCGCGTTCGGACGCCAGCGGAACGACGGCGCGAGCGCGACGCGCTGGTCGTTGTTCGGGCCGGTCACCGCGTTGCCGTCACGCGCGACGCCGACGAACCGGTACGCGTACTTGCCGTCCGGGTCGAGCTTGTCGCCGACGTCGATCATGAACTGCTTGCGCGCGTAGTTGCCGATCTGCACGCCGGCCTCGCGCACGCGCTCGCCGTCGGCGAGCTTGGTCTGCACGTCGATGATCGCGCCCGGGTCGCCCGCGCCGTACAGCACCGACGTCGGCCCGCGCAGCACGCTGATGCTGTCGATCATGTACGGATCGACGCGCCAGCTCGACAGGTTGATCGTGTTCGGCACCTGCAGCCCGTTCACGTACGCGGTCGGCGTGAAGCCGCGCAGCGCCGAGTACCAGTCGGAACGGTTGTCCGAACCGTACGACGAAAAGCCCGGCACGTAGCGCAGTGCCGCGTTCACGTCGGTCGCGCCGGTCATCTCGATCTGCTGCGCGGTGACGATGTTGATCGTCTGCGGGATCTCGTTGATCGGCGTATCCGTCTTCGTGCCGGTCCGGCTGCGCTTCGCGACGAGCCCGACCGTACCGTCTCCTTCCGAGGCTGCGTTGACGTTGATCGTCGGCAGCGTGCCGGCCGACGCACTCGCCGCCGCACCGTTCTGCGCACTGCTGGCCGACGCCGCTGCGCCTGCGTTCACGGCCGGCGCCGCCTGGGCATGTGCCTGCCCTGCCGCCACACCGAACGCCACGCTCGCCGCGGCTGCGATCGCACGCAAACGCGTGCCTGTTGCCCACTCCATCTTTCTCTGCTCCACTTTTTTCATGCGGTCTCCGACCGCGCCTTTGTCAAAGAGCGAAAGCCATCCGGCTCGCGCTCGCCCCGTTTTCCTGTCGTTTTTCCTGTGCTGCCCGGGCCGCGCCTTCTTCATGGGCGGGCGCGATCCCGTCTTCGAGCGACGCGCAGATTTCGTCCGCGCGGCGCGCCAGTACCGACAGCAGCGTGTCGGACAGGCCGTGGCTGTCTTCGCAGCAGCCTTGCAGGTAGATGCGCGGCGCGAAGTGCTCGGGCGTCGCGAGCAGGTAGTCGCGCGTGACGTCGCCGCGCTCGAGCGCATCGCCCAGGTGCGGCGCGAGCCCTTCGAGCAGCGCCGAATGCGTGTCGCGGCGATAGCCGGTCGCCAGCACGAGTGCGTCGAAGCGCTCGACGCGCGTGTCGCCGCTCATCCGGTCGCGCAGCGTCAGCTCGATGCGGCCGTCGGCGGTGCGCACCGCGGCCTCGATCGCGCTGTTCGCGAGCAACGCATGACGCGGCGTGCCGTCGATGCGCTGCAGGTACAGCATTTCGTAGATCTGTTCGATCAGCGGCCGGTCGACCACCGCGTAGTTCGTGTCGCGATAACGCTCGAGCAGCGCGCGACGCGCGTCGTGCGGCTGCGCATAGACGACATCGGTGAACTCGGGGCTGAAGATCTCGTTGACGAACGGGCTGTCGTCCGCCGGCTTCAGTGCGCCGGCGCGCATCACGAGGCTCGCGTCGACATGCGGGAAACGACGTGCCAGATCGATGAACACCTCGGCCGCGCTCTGCCCCGCGCCGATCACCGCGACGCGGCGGCGCTCACCGTCCGGCGACGCGACGAGCCGGTCGATGTCGGTCAGGTACGACGACGAGTGGATCACGCGGTCGCGGCCGAGCGCGGCGAACGCGTCCGGAACCGCCGGCGTGCCGCCGACGCCGACCGACAGCGCGCGCGTGACGCGCTGGCGCTCGTGGCCGGCCGCGTCGCGCGACAGCACGCGCAGCACGTCGATCTTCTCGCCGTCGCCGCGTACCGGTTCGATCGCCAGGACGGTTTCGCTGTAATGGACGCTATCGTCGAACGCCTCGGCCACCCAGCTCAAGTAGTCGTGGAATTCGACGCGGGTCGGATAGAAGTTCTTCAGGTTGACGAATTCGTTCAGGCGGCCGCGTTCGAACAGGTAGTTGATGAACGTGTAGCGGCTTGTCGGATCGCGCATCGTGACGAGATCCTTCAGAAACGAGATCTGCATCCGGCAGTCGTCGAGCAGCATTCCGCGATGCCAGCCGAATTCAGGCTGGCGCTCGACGAAGCAATGGGTGAACGGGCGCGCCGCGCGCCGTTCCTCGAGGCGGATGGCCAGCGCCAGATTCGACGGCCCGAAGCCGACGCCGATCAGGTCGAATACGGTTTCTCTCTGCATGTCTCAGCTCCCTTGTCGGTGAATCCGGCGCGTCAGACGTGACGGCCGGAGAAGAACGTCTCGCGCAGCGTGCGCATCCACAGCGGCTGCGCGTCGGCCAGCGCGAGACGGCGCTGCCGCGCGAAGCCATGCCGCGCGAGATGGTCGGCAACCCGCGTGTGGCCGGCCGGAACGGCACAGCCGACCGCTTCGGTACGCGGGTCGTCGAGAAACAGGTAATGAACGACGGACGGCAGCCAGCCCGCCACGCAATGCGGGCCGCGCCAGCGCGACTCGCCGACCAGCATCCGCAGCCCGCGGTCGTAGTCGCGCGCCGCGACGTGCGGCGCAAGCGCGTCTTCCTTCAGCCAGAACGCTTCGACATACGCGAACGGTTCGCCGTCGAAGCAGCCGACCAGCGGAATCACGTGCGGATCGGCGTCGGGCGCGGTGCCCTGCGTGCCGTCCGCGCCGGGCTGCGCACCCGGCCAGCCGTCGCGCACGCGCGGGTCGTCGAACCAGCGCGCGAGTCGCGCGCTGTCCTCGGCCGGCTGCCAGCCGCGCAGCGTGAAGCGCACGCCGAGTGCAGGCAGGTCGCGTGCGTAGACTTCGCCGCGCGGCGCGGGCGGCCGGCGCGGATGACGGCGGCCGTCGGTGAACATCGGCAACGTCGCGCACGGCAGATGCGGGCCGACGAGCCACAGATCGGCCTGCTGCGCCCAGCCCTCGCGCATGCAGCGGCCGCCGTCGGCAAGCACGCCGCTCGCGCGCAGCGCATCGAGCGCGACCGCCGGCCACGCGGCCGGGTCGAGCCGGATCGCCGCATGGCGCGCGCTGTCCGAAAACGCCGCGGCCAGCGCGGCCAGCAGCGCACGCCGCTGGTCGACCGGTGCCGCGCGATGGTTGTACGCGACGAGGCGCAGCGCGCCATCGTCGCCGAGTTGTGCGCGCAACAACTGCGCGCCGATGCCGTCGCCCTGCGCAACGCGAATCTCTGCGCCGTCGCGCACGGCGAACAGGCCGTCCGAGAATGCGAGGCGGTAGGTATCGAGCATCGTGAATCCGTCCGGACGCACTTCAGCCAGCATGGCGCGCCTCCTGTCCCGTTTCCGCGGGTGCATCGAGTCGCGCGCCGAGTGCCGCAAGCGTTGGCGACGCGAACAGGTCGGCAACCGTCAGCGCATGACCGGCACGGCTCGCCGCGTCGACGAAGCGCACGACGTCGAACGAGGTCGCGCCGGCTTCGAACAGGTTGGCGTCCGCTTCGGGCGCGGCCGCTGCGAACGTGTCGGACCACAGCGCCGCGAGCGAGGCGGCCGCGTGCGGCGCACGGGACGGCGTTGCCGCGCGTGCATTGCCTTCCGCCTGCGCGCGCTGCGACGCTTGCGCAATGGCATGTTTGTCGGGCGCGCCGAGCGCCGCTTCCGACGCGCCGGCGAAACGCGCGACTTCGTCGTGATAGACATCGACGAGCGCATCGACGAAACCGCGATCGAGCAATTCATCCGCATACGAGAAGGCGGCGCTCACGCGGCCATCCGGATGCTCGACGACGTCCAGCTCCAGCGTGAACACGACGCGATGGCGCACGTCGTCGAATCCGGCCAGCGACAGGCCGGCCCAGTCGCGCGCCGCGGCACCGGTCGGGCGCAGGTAGTTGAACATCACCTGGAACAGCGGATTGGCCTGCGCGGCACGCGGTGCGCGCAGCGCCGCGACGACGTCCGCGAACGGCACGTCGGCGTGTGCATAGGCCATCAGCGCCATGTCGCGCACTTGGGCGAGCACGTCCGTACGACGCGCGGCCGGGTCGAGCTGCGTGCGCACGACGACCGAATTGATGAAGAGGCCGAGCGCGTCGCGAGCCGCATCGCCCGTCAGCTCGCGCGTCGACGCGAGCACGCCGACCGGCTGGTCAGACGCCCCCGTCGTGCGGAACAGCGCGGTGTTGAGCGCCGCGTGCAGCAGCATCGGCAGCGTCGCGTGCGCGGCCGACGCCGTGTCGCGCGCGGCGCGGATCAGCGCGCCGTCGAATTCGAACGCGATGCGGGCCGCACGCCATTGCGGCACGGCCGGCGCGTCCGCGCGCTGCGGCAGCACGCGCGCCGGCAGGTCGGCCAGCGCGTCGCGCCAGTAGGCGACGCGGGCCGGATGGGACGGTGCGGGCAACACGAGCGGTACGACCGGTTGGGCAATTGCTGCGGCCGGCACGGCGTTGCCCTGTACGCGGGCGACATAGCGTGCACGAACCGCGTCGAGCCACAGCTCGATCGATTCGCCATCCGACACGATGTGATGAATCGTCACCGACAGCACGTGGTCTTCTGCGTCGAGCCGCAGCACGCGCGCACGCCACAGCGGCGCATCGGCTGCGAGGTCGAATGGCGTGAGCGCATCTTCGTCGGTCAGTGCTGCGGCGCGAGCGAGCGCATCGGGCTGCATCGCCAGGTCGACGACCGGCAGTTCGACCTGCATCGCCGCGTCGATCCGCTGGCCTGGCAAAACACCGTCGCGAGCAACGAGCCGCGCGCGCAGCGCCGGATGCACGGCTGCCGCATCCGTGAACGCCGCACGCAGCGCATCGACGTCGAGCGGGCCGCGCACACGCAGCGCGACCGGAATGTTGTACGCGGCGCTGTCCGGCTGCGCGCGCCACAGGAACCACAGGCCGAGCTGCGCCGGTGACAGCGGCCACACGCCGTGTGCGTCCGGTTTGGCGACGGCAACGCCCGGCGCAGCCGCACCGGCGTGCGCGGCGCGCGGCGCATCGGCCACCTGCAACGCATACTGCGCAAGCACCGGCGCTTCGAACAGCGCGCGCACCGGCACGTCGCGGCCGAGCCGCTCGGCCACGCGCGTCGCGACGCGCACGGCGGCGAGCGAATGGCCGCCGAGATCGAAGAAGTGATCGCCACGGCCCACGCGTTCGAGATTCAGCACGTCGCACCAGATCGCTGCGAGCGCGGCTTCGTCGCCGTCGTGCGGCGCTTCGTACGCGCGTTCGACCCGCACCGGCGCCGGCAACCGTGCTCGGTCGACCTTGCTGTTCGCGTTGCGCGGCAGCGCGTCGAGCACGATCAGCTGCGCGGGCACCATGTAATCGGGCAGCGTGCGGCGCAGATGCGCGTCGAGCGTAGCGGCTTCGACCGGCTGCGCGGCCGCCTGTGCGTCGGCGGTCAGCTCGACATACGCGACGAGCTGCGCGAGTGCGCCCTGCCCGTGCACGACCGCGCATGCTTCGCGCACTGCCTCGTGCGCGGCAAGCTGGGCCTCGATCTCGCCGAGTTCGATGCGCAGCCCGCGCAGCTTCACCTGGTGGTCGACGCGGCCGATGAAGTCGAACACGCCGTCCGCGCGACGCCGCACGAGGTCGCCCGTGCGGTACAGCCGCGCGCCCGGCGCACCGTACGGATCGGGCACGAAGCGCTCGGCCGTCAGCGCCGGGCGGTCGAGATAGCCGCGCGCGACGCCGATCCCTTCGCCGCCCAGGTACAGTTCGCCGATCACGCCGACCGGCAGCGGATGCAGGCGTTCGTCGAGCACGTGCGCGGTGCGTGCGCCGACCAGCGTGCCGATCGGCAGGTACGCGGCGTCGCCGAGCTTCGCGAGATCGTCGCCGGGGCGGAACATCCACAGCGTCGGCGTGATGACCGTCTCGGTCGGCCCGTAGCCGTTGACCACGCGCACGTTCGGCAGTGCGCGGCGCAGCATCGCGAACGCTTCGCGCGACGTCGCCTCGCCACCGACGGTCAGCGAACGCAGCGTCGGCGGTGCGCCATGCGCGAGCGCCCATTCGGCGAGCTGTGCGGCACAACCAGGCGGCACGTAGGTCATCGTCACGCCGTCGCGGACCATCATCGCGCAGGTCTGCGCGGGCGGCCACAGCACGTCGGCCGTCACCGACACGGCGGCGCCCGACATGTATTGCGAAAACCAGCCTTCGTGCGCGCCGTCGAAGTTGACCGACTGGAACAGCAGGAACACGTCGCTCTCGCCCGCGCCGTAGCGCTCGGCGATCGCCGCGCAATGCAGCGCGAACGACGCATGGTCGACGATCACGCCCTTCGGCTTGCCGGTCGAGCCCGACGTGTAGATCGCATAGGCCGCGTGGCCCGGCAGCACGTCCGGTAGCACGACGTGCGCGGCTTCGTCGAGTGCATCGACTTCATCGGCGCGCCACACACGCAGATCCGGCAGCTCGGGCAGCGACGCGGCGCTCGCGCCATCGGTCAGCACGTGCGCGATGTTCGCATCGCCGACGATCTGTGCGAGCCGTTCGCGCGGATGCGCAGGATCGAGCGGCACGAACGCGGCGCCCGACTTCAGCACCGCGATCAGCGCGACGAGCAGGTCGACCGAGCGCTGCAGCGCGACGCCGACGCGCATTTCCGGTCGTACGCCGGCCGCCACGAGATGGCGCGCCAGCCGTGCCGCGCGTGCATCGACTTCACGGCGCGTCAGCGCACGCTCGATGTCGGCGACGCCGCGTGCATCGGGCCGTGCCTGAGCATGCGCGGCGATGCGGGCATGAACGGGCACGAACGGTTCGGATTCGGTGGCGCCTGCCGGCGCGTTCCATGCGAAGAGCTGCTCGCGCTCGGCGGCAGGCAGCCAGTCGAGATCGCCGACCGGCATGTCCGGGCGCGCGAGCGCATCGGCCAGCAGCGTGACGAAGCGCGCGGCCAGCCGTGAAATCGCGTCCGCTTCGAACAGGTCGAGCGCGTAGATGAATACGGCGTCGAACGTGCCGTCCGGCGTCGCTTCGACCGAGAGCGTCAGGTCGAATTTCGCGGATGGCGTGCCCGACGGCAGCAACGCGGCCGCTGCCGTGCCGAGCGCCGGCAGCGCGCGGCG
Source organism: Burkholderia lata (assembly GCF_000012945.1). Lineage (NCBI taxonomy): Bacteria > Pseudomonadati > Pseudomonadota > Betaproteobacteria > Burkholderiales > Burkholderiaceae > Burkholderia > Burkholderia lata. The sequence continues at coordinate 1,797,818 of NC_007510.1, read as the reverse complement.
CTCGCCGTACGCGGCCATCACCTGGAACAGCGGATGGTGGCTCGCGCTGCGCGGCACGCCGAGCGCGTCGACCACCTGCTCGAACGGCACGTCCTGGTGCATCTGCGCGTCGACGAGCGCACGCTGCGTGCGCGCGACCAGCGACGAGAAATCGCCGTGCGCGGGCACCTCGACGTCGATCGCAAGCGTGTTGACGAAGAAGCCGATCAGGCCGGCGACTTCCGCGCGTTCGCGGTTCGCGGCCGGCACGCCGACGCAGATGCGCGCGTCGCCGGTCGCGCGCGCCAGCAGCGCATCGAGCGCGGCGAGCAGCACCGCGAACGGCGTGGCGCCCGAGGCAGCCGCGAAGGCGCGCAGTTGCACGCCGATGCGCGCGTCGAGCGAAAACACATGACGTGCGCCGCGCGCACTGCGGCGTGCGGGTCGAGCAGCCGCGCCCGGCAGCGCCAGCACGCCGCGTTGCGGATCGAGCCGTTCGCGCCAGAACGCGAGCTGGCGGTCACGCTCGCCGGCGTCGAGCCAGCGGCGCTGCCACAGCGCGTAGTCGGCGTACTGGATCGGCAGCGGCGCGAGCGGCACCGGCCGGTCGGACGCATACGCACGATAGAACGCCGCGAGTTCCTCGAGCATCACGCCCGACGACCAGCCGTCCGACACGATGTGATGCACGGTCAGCGCGAGCCAGTGATGCGTCGCATCGAAGCGCACGAGGTGCGCGCGGACCAGCGGCGCCGCACCGAGATCGAACGGCTCGGCTTCATCGGCCGTCGCGACGGCCTCCGCGCGCGCCGCGCGTTGTGCATCCGGCACTGCTTCGAGATCGGTTTCGCGCCACGGGCAGCGCAACGGCGCGTGGATCGTTTGCGCGACACCGTCCTGCGCTTCGTCGAAGGTCGTGCGCAGCGCCTCGTGGCGCGCGATCAGCGCGTCGCACGCAAGACGCAGCGCATGCGCGTCGAGCGGGCCCGTCAGCGCCAGGCGCTCGGTGATGTGATACGCGTCGGGCGCGTCGATCAGCCGCGCGTGCAGCCACAGCCGAGTCTGCGCGAACGACGCCGGCACGCGGTCGCTGCGTGGCGTGCGTGGCGGAATCGGCAGCACGCGGAAGTCGATGCCGGCCGCGCCGAGCTTGTCGATGAAGACGGCTCGCTGCGCGTCGGGCAGTTGCGCGAAGCGCGTCGCGAGCGCGAGCCAGTCGGGTTGAACCTTCGTCATCCGTCGTCCTTATTGGGTTTCCAGTTCGCCGAGCAGCGCATCGATCGCGCTCGCCGCGTCGGTTTCGCCGCGCGCCGCACAGGCCGCGTCGATCGCCTCCGCGCAGCGCGCCAGCGTGCGCGTATCGAACAGCGTGCGCAGCGGCAACGCGAGCCCCCAGTGCAGGTTCGCCTGCGCGTGAGCCTGCGTCGCGAGCAGCGAATGGCCGCCGAGCAGGAAGAAATCGCCGTCGCGGCCGATCGCGTCCACGTGCAGCACGCGTTGCCAGATCTCGGCAAGCGCACGCTCCGTGTCGGTCGCGAGTTCGACTTCGGCTGCCGCTTCGCGCACCGGCGCGGGCAGCGCATGGCGGTCGCACTTGCCGTTCGGCGTGACCGGCAACGCGTCGAGTTCGATCAGTTGCGACGGCACCATGTAGGCCGGCAGTTGTGCGCGCAGCGCGTCGAGCAGTGCCGTACGGTCGAGCGGGCCCGCGTCGCCGCGTGCGACATAGCCGATCAGTTGCTCGTCGCGCACGATCACGACCGCATCGTTCACGCCAGGGGCCGCGCGCAGCAGCGCCTCGATCTCGCCCGGCTCGATGCGCTGGCCGCGCAGCTTGACCTGCGTATCGACGCGGCCGAGGTAGTCGAGCGCACCGTCGGCGCGCCGGCGCGCGAGGTCGCCGGTGCGGTACATGCGCGCGCCCGGCACGAACGGATCGGGCACGAAGCGCTCGGCGGTCAGCGCCGGACGGCCGAGATAGCCGCGCGCGAGGCCCGCGCCCGCGAGATACAGTTCGCCGGTCGCGCCGGCCGGCACCGGCTGCCAGGAGGCATCGAGCACGTGCAGTTGCAGGTTCGCGATCGGATGGCCGATCGGCACCGCGACCGCATTTGCGTCGTCGGGGCCGCAGGTCCAGTGCGACACGTCGATCGCGGCTTCGGTCGGCCCGTACAGGTTCACGAGCGTCGCGTTCGGCAGCAGCCGCGCCATTTTCGCGACGAGTTCGGGCGCGAGTGCCTCGCCGCTCGCGACGATCAGGCGCACGCTGTCGCACTGTGCGGCGGCCGAGAAATCGTCGAGATACGCGGCGAACGCGGCGAGCATCGACGGCACGAAGTGCAGCACCGTCACGCCGTGCGCATGGATCGCGGCCGCGAGACGCGCCGGGTCGCGGTGGTCGCCGGGCGCGGCGATCGCGAGCTTCGCGCCGATCGCCAGCGGCCACACGAATTCCCACACCGACACGTCGAAGCCGAACGGCGTCTTGTGCAGCACGACGTCGTCGCGCGTGAGCCGGTATGCGTGCTGCATCCACGCGATCCGGTTCGCGAGCGCGCCATGCGTGTTGCCGGCGCCCTTCGGCTTGCCGGTCGAACCGGACGTGTAGATCAGGTACGCGAGTTGGGCGTCGTCGATCGTAGTGGTCGCGCCGGCGGCATCGCCTTCGGTTTCATCGGCGAGCAGATCGGCAACCGTCAGCAACTGCGTGGTTGCATCGTCGCCGAGCGCGGCCTCGACCTGTTCGCGCAGATGAGCCTGCGTGATCGCGACGGCCGGCCGCGCGTCGCGCAACATGTAGGCAATGCGCTCGGCCGGATAGTCGGGATCGACCGGCAGGTAGGCCGCACCGGCCTTCAGCACGCCAACCAGCGCCATCACCATGTCGAACGAACGCTCGACGCACAGCGCAACCGGTGTGTCGGGCTGCACGCCGCGTCGGCACAGTGCGGCCGCGATGCATGACGTGCTGACATCGAGTTCGCGATAGGTTGCGCGATGCACACCGCCGTGAATGTCGGCGTATTCGAGCGCGATTGCGTCGGGCGTCGCCCGTGCCGCGTCGGCGAACTGCAGATGCAGCGGCTGACGTTGTTCGTCCGGCCAGGTGTGCGCGGTGTCCTGCGCACGTACCAGCGCGTCGCGCGTGGCTTCGTCGGCGATCGACAGCGTGCCGAGCAGCGCATCCGGCGTGCGGGCCAGTGCATCGAGCGCATACGCGAACGCGCGGTGCCAGGTTTCAACCTGCCGTGCATCGACGCGCGCCGTGTCGTAGCCGTAGTCGATCGTCAGCTCGGCGCCGCTCTCGATCACGAGCGTCAGCGCGAAATCGGTCGCTTCGATGTTGCGCACGCCGCTCAATGCGAGTGCACGCGGATCGGCGTCGCGCGCCGTGTCGTCGACCGGGTAGTTCTCGAACACGACCAGCGTGTCGAACAGTGCACCGCCCGCGCCGCGCGCCCAGCGCTGGATGTCGGCGAGCGGCGTGTGCGCGTGCTCGGCGGCAGCCGCGTTCTCGCGTTGCAGCGTTTGCAGCCAGTCGGCCGCACGTTGCTGCGGCGCGGGCGCGGTAATGACCGGCAGCGTGTTGATGAAAAGGCCGAGCACCGAGTCGACGTCCGCGAGTGCGTCGGGACGGCCCGCGACGGTCGCGCCGAACGCGACGGCCGGCTGGTGCGTCATCCGCTGCAGTGCGAGCGCCCAGGCGCCCTGCACCAGCGTGTTGACGGTCAGCTTCAAGGCGCGTGCGGTCTGCGCGACACGCGTCATCGTGTCGGCATCGAGCGTGGCGCGCCACGTGACCATTTCGGCATCCGCTCGATCGGCCGTGCGTTCCGCGATCAGCGTCGGTGCGTCGAGTCGCGCGAGGCGTTCGGTCCAGAAGCGTTCGTCGGCGTCGCGGTCGCGCGTGCCGAGCCATGCGATGAAGTCGCGATAACGCAGCGCCGGGCGGCTCGCGAACGGCGACACGGCGTCCGGGTCGCGATAGTCGCGCAGCACGTCGGCGAGCAGGCGCGCGGTGCTCCAGCCGTCGAGCAGCACGTGGTGACGCGTCCACACGACACGCCATGCGTCGTCGGTCACGCGAATCAACGTGAGCCGCATCAGCGGCGGCTCGCGCCAGTCGAAGCCGCGTGCGCGATCGGCCGCGAGCCAGGCGTCGAAATCGGCCTCGAGCGTGTCGCCGCGCGTGCGCCAGTCGAGCTGTTCGACCGGCATGCGTGCGTGACGATGCACGCACTGCAGCGGCGCGGCTTCGTCCGGCATCACGCTCGTGCGCAGGATGTCGTGGCGCGCGATCGACGCTTCGAATGCGGCGGCGAGCCGGTCGGCGTCAAGCGCGGTCGCCGTCGCGACGAGCTGGTTCACGTAGCTGGCGTGACCGGGCGCGAACAGCGCATGGAACAGGATGCCCTGCTGCATCGGCGACAGCGGATACACGTCGTCGATCGTGCGCCAGTCGAGCGGCGTGCGCTCGATCGCGGCCTGCGTGAGACCGGCGGCCTGCGCGAGCGGGAAATCGCCTGGCGTCGCACCACCGCCGCGATGCGCCACGTGCGACGCGCACGCGTCGACGAGTTCGCGCAGCGCCACCGCGAAGCGTTCGGCGAATGCGTCGATCGTCGCGCGCTCGAATTGCGGTGCGCCGTAGACCCAGTGCACTTTCAGCGTACGTGCGCCGTCACGATCCGTGTCGAGGTACGCGTGGATCGCGAGCGCATTGCCGAGCGGCCCCCGTGGATCGCGCTCGACGCCGGTACCGCCGAAGCGCGGCACGAGCGTGGCATCGCGCGGCGCGTCGAACTGACCGAGATAGTTGAACGTGACGCGCGGACGCGGCACGGCGGCCAGCGCCGCACGTGTCGCCGCATCGCCGTAATGCGTGAGCACGCCGAAGCCGAGCCCCTTGTGCGGCACCGCGCGCAGCACGTCCTTGACCGCGCACAGCGTGTCGCGCGGCGTGGCCGCGACCGGCAGTGTCACCGGGTAATGGCTCGTCAGCCAGCCGATCGTGCGGCTCGCATCCGCGTCGTCGAACAGCGCCTCGCGGCCATGCCCTTCCAGTTCGACGCGGCACGATGCGGCACCGCTCGCGCCGGCCAGCGCCAGTGCGAGCGCCGCGCCCAGCAGTTCGATCGTCTGCGTGCGATAGGCCGCATGCGCATCGGTCAACGCCGCGCGCGTCAATGCCGCGTCGATCGTCTGCACCACCACCACTGCATCGGCGTTCGTCGCCGTTGCGTCCGGATGATCGAGCACGACATCGTCACCCTGCACCATGCCGGCCCAGTAAGCGGCTTCGTCCGCGAACGGCGATGCCGGTTCCGTCGCCGCACGGGCGAGCCGTGCGGCCCACGCATCCGCGCGCAGGCCCGGCGGCGACAGCCTGACCGGCGTGCGTTCGCATGCGGCGCGGTACGCCGTGTCGAGGTCGTCGAGCAGGATGCGCCACGACACGCCATCGACGATCGCATGGTGAATCGCGAGATAGAGCTGCGTCGAGCCATCCGGCAAGCGTGCCGCGCAGGCGCAGGCAAGCGGCCCGCGGCCGAGGTCGAGGCGGCGCTGCAACGCGTCGAAGCGCGCAAGCGCGTCGGCTTCGTCGCGGGCGGAGACTTCCACGAACGGCAGCGCGTCGTACGGCTTCGCCGCATCGCTGGCCTGCCACGTACCTTCTGCGCCACGCGCGAAACGCTGGCGGAACGCGTCGTGATGCGTCAGCAACGATTCGAAGGCACGGGCGAACGCATCGGCGTCGAACGGGCCGCGCACGTCGAACGCGACCGACTGGTTCCAGTGGCCCGGATGCGGGATATCGAGCGCGAAGAAGCGCTGCTGCGCGGGCGTCAGGACTTTTGCTGTAACCGGCGCGCTGGCTGCGACCGCAGGTTGAACGGCGGCAGCCGCGGCCACGTCCTCCGTCTTCGCGATGCGGGCAAGTTCCGCGACCGTCGGGCCGTCGAACAGTTGCTTCGGCGTGAAGCGCACGCCGCGCTTGCGCGCCCGGGCGATCACCTGCAGCACGAGAATCGAATCGCCGCCGAGCTCGAAGAAGTTGTCGTTGCGACCGACCTTCGGCGCCTTCAGCACGGCCTGCCAGACTTCAGCGAGCACCGTTTCGACCGCGCCCTGCGGGCCATCGCCGGATGCAGTCGCGACCGGCGCAGCGGCCAGTTCGCGCAACGCGGCGCGATCGATCTTGCCGTTTGCGGTGACCGGCAGGCGCGCGAGCGCGACGAACTGCGCGGGCACCATGTAGTCCGGCAGTTTCGCGGCAAGCGCGGCGCGCACCGCAGCCTCGTCGAAATTCGCACCGTCGCGCATCACGACAAACGTCGCGAGCCGCAGGCGGCCATCGTGTTCGATCGCGAGCGTTTCAGCCTGTGCAATCGGGCCGGCCGCACGCACTGCCGCACTCACCTCGCCCGGTTCGACACGGTAGCCGCGAATCTTCACCTGGTCGTCGATACGGCCAAGGAACGCGAGTCGGCCATCCACGCGCAACCGCACGCGGTCACCCGTGCGATACAGCCGCGCGCCGGGCGTGAACGGATCGGGCACGAAGCGCTCGGCGGTTTGCGCCGGGCGGCCCAGGTAGCCGCGCGCGACACCCGGCCCGCCCAGATACAGTTCGCCCGTCGCGCCGGCCGGCACGCACGCGCCGAACGCGTCGAGCACCAGTGCGCGCGCATTCGGCAGCGGCTGGCCGAGCGGCACGCCGCTCGCGGGATCGCGCGCATCGGCGGCGATCGACGCCGTGTCGCAGGCAATCGCGCCGACCGTCGCTTCGGTCGGCCCGTAGTGGTTGATCACGCGGCAGGCCGGCGCAAGCGCGGCCAGGCGCGCGACGAGCGCCCACGTCAGCGTTTCGCCGCCGGTCACGAGCGCGTGGCGCGGCAGCACATCTGCCGGCACACGTGCGTCGAGCAGCGCCTGCAGGTGGCTCGGCACGATCTTCAGCACACCGACGTCGCGGCGGCGCATTTCGTCCGCGAACAGGTCGGGATCGAACGCGCATGCGGCCGGCAGCAGGTGCAGCGTACGGCCTGCGCACAGCGCGCCGAACAGCGTCGTGTGGCCGAGGTCGGCCGCAACGGTCGACACCATCGCGAACGACGCGTCCGGTGCGAACGCGAGTTCGTCGAGCATCCCCTGCACGTAGTCGGCCAGCGCGCCGTGCGACACGACGACGCCCTTCGGCGTGCCGGTCGAGCCGGACGTATAGATCAGGTACGCGCCCTGTTCCGGATGCGGTGCGATACGCACGCCGGCTGCGTGCGCGAGGGTTGCGTCCTGCGCGAGCGTGTCGACGTCGAGCGGCTGTGCATCGATGCCGGTCGGCCAGGCGGCCGGCTCCGCGACGAGCGCCCAGCGCGCGCCACAGTCGGCTGCTGCCGCGGCCAGCCGTGCAGCCGGCTGGGCGGGATCGAGCAGCACGGCGAGCGCGCCGGCCTTCAGCGCGCCGAGCAGACCGACGACGAAGCGCGCCGAGCGTTCGATGCAGACGATGACGGACGCTTCCGCGGCCACGCCGCGCTGGGTCAGCGCACGGGCGATGCGGTTCGATGCGTCGTCGAGTTCGGCGAACGTCAGCGACGCCGACGCATCGGCGAGCGCGACGCGATGCGGATACGCGGCCGCCTGCCGCGCAAACGCGGCGACGATGTCGGCGTGTTCGACGCGCAGCGCACGGCCGTCGCGCGGCTGGCGCGAAGCGGCCGACGCGTCGCACGGCAGACCTGCCGTCGTCTGGTGCGGATCGCGCGCGGCCGCGCCAACGAGCGCCGCGTAGCTGTCGAGCCATGCGCGCGCGGTGTCGGTGTCGATGCAGTCGGTCGCATAGGCCGCGACCAGTTCGATGCCGTTCGCATCGTCGGTGAAATCCACGGCGAAATCGAAGCGTGCGGCAAGGTCAGGCCCCGGCGTCGCAACGGCCGTTGCGCCCGGCAGCACGCTGTCGTGCCGCGCGTCGAACTGCTGCGCGAACTTCACGCGCAGCCATTCGTCGCCGCGCTTGACCGGCGGCTTCACCGCGTCGACGACGCGCTCGAACGGCACGTCCTGGTGCGCGACCGCGTCGAGCGCCGCCGTGCGCGCCGCATCGACGAGCGCGCGGAACGGCAGCGTCGGCGCCACTTGCACACGCAGCGCGACCGTATTCAGGAACAGGCCCAGCAGCGCACGCGTTTCCGGGCGCTGGCGATGCGCGACCGGCACCGCAACGACGACATCCGTTGCGCCGGTCAGGCGCGACAGCCACGCGTCGAGCGCGGCCAGCAGCACCGTGAAAGGGGTTGCCTGCGCGTCGCGTGCGAGTTGCCGTACGTCGGCCGCGACCGCGTCGGGCAGCCGCACCGACACGCGCGCGCCTTGCAGCGTGCGTGTGGCGCCCGGCTGACGATCGATCGGCAGCGCGAGCGGGCCCGGCACGTCGCGCAACGCGCCGCGCCAGTAGTCGAGCTGACGTTCCCCCTCGCCGCCGGCCAGCATGTCGCGTTGCCAGTCCGCATAGTCGGCGTACTGGATCGGCAATTCGTGCAGCGACGGTTCGCGGCCTTCCGCATACGCGCGATAGGCGGCCGACAGTTCATCGAACGCGCAGCGCGAGCTCCAGCCGTCGGTGATCGCGTGATGGGCGGTCAGCAGCAGGCGGTGTCGGTCGTCGGCGAGCGCGACCAGCGTCGCGCGCAGCAGCGGGCCGCGTGCGAGGTCGAACGGTTCGGCCGCATCGCGCTCGGCGAGACGCGCGGCTTGCGCGTCGCGGGCGGCGGGCGACTGGTCGCGCAGGTCGATGTCGACGATCGACACCGGCAGATGCGCATGAATTCGCTGCATCACGACGCCGTCGTCATTGTCGACGAGCGTCGTGCGCCACGCTTCGTGGCGACCGATCACGTGATCGAGCGCGCGCTGCAACGCCGCGCGATCGAGCGTGCCGTCGATCGTCCAGTGCGCGGCGATGTGATACGCGGCGCTTGCATCGCGCGTTTGCGCGAGCACCCAGAAACGTTGCTGCGCGAGCGATGCGGCACGATCGACGTGCGGCGCGGCCGATCCACCCGCTTCGGCCGGCACGCGGCGCGCGGAAATCATGGCCAGCGGCTCGCCGGTTTCACGTTCCGCACGATCGACCGCTTCGGCCAGCTCGAAGAGCGCCGGATCGGCGAACAGCATATCGAGCCGCAGGTTCACCCGGACTGCCGCACGAATCGCGGCCTGCAACTGCATCGCGGCGAGCGAATCGGCGCCGAGCACGAAGAAACGGTCGTCACGCGACGGCGTGGCGTCGAGGCCGAGCAGCGCCTGCCAGAGGCCGGCGAGCTGCTGTTCGGTCGGCGTGCGCGGGGCGTCGCCGCTGCCTTGCGCGGTGTCGCGCGTGGCGGCGATCTTCTCGCGCAGCGCGGCACGGTCGATCTTGCCGTTCAGCGTGTACGGCAGCGCATCGCACCGCACGAACCGGTGCGGCTGCCAGGCAGCCGGCAGTTGCGCGGCCACGTGTGCTTTCAGCGCCGCATCGTCGGCTGCGGCGCGCAGCGCGACACACGCGATCAGCCGCGTCGGCCCGTTGCCGGTTTCGGCAACCACGGCCGCATCGGCCACGGCCGGATGCGAACGCAGGCACGCGGCGATCTCAGCCGGCTCCACACGCACGCCGCGCACCTGGACCTGATCGTCGAGGCGGCCGAGGTAGTCGAATGCGCCGTCGTCGCGCAGCCGTGCGAGGTCGCCCGTGCGGTACACGCGCGCACCGGGTTCGCCGTCGGCATCGGGAATGAAGCGTTCGGCCGTGAGCGCCGGACGGCCGTGATAGCCGCGCGCGACGCAAACGCCACCCAGCAGCAGTTCACCCACGCCATCGACCTCGCCGCCGTCGATACGCGCGACGCGCGGCCCGATCACGCGGCCGATCGGCAACGATGCATACGCATCGTCGGCGGCCAGCACGGGCGTCTCGCCCGGCTCGACCGGCCACAGCATCGGCGAAATGACGGCTTCGGTCGGCCCATAGCCGTTGATCAGGCGTACCGACGGGAACGTGCCGCGCACGAATTCGAACGCCTGCTGCGGCAGCGCTTCACCGCCGAACGCGAGCACGCGCAGTGCCGGCGGCACGCCGTCGCGCGCGGCCACCGCCGCGAATTCGCGCAGGTACGCGGGCGGGAACGCGGCCACGTTGACCGATTCACTCACCAGCAGCGCATGCGCGGCATCCGGCGCGAACGGTTGCGGCGGCGCCACGACGATGCTGGCACCAGTCGCGAGCGGCGCGAGCCAGCATTCATGCGCGGCGTCGAAATTGACCGACGCGAAATGCAGCAGGCGGTCGCCGGCCTCGATCGGTAGCGCGGCCGCGAGCGCGTCGCAGTGCGCGGCGAGCGGCCCGTGTTCGACGACGACGGCCTTCGGCGTGCCGGTCGAACCCGACGTATAGATCATGTAGGCGGCCGACCGCGGATGAACGAGCACTTCTTCGTCATCCGCAACGATCTCCTGCCCGTCCGCCGCGTCGACGGTCGCATCAAACGCGTGTTCGAACGGCTCGCCGAGCGCCGCACGGCCGGCCGCATCGACGATCCCGTGCCGCAACTGCGCATCCTGGACGATCCAGTCGAGGCGCGCGGCCGGGTGACGCGGATCGAGCGGCACGAACACGCCGCCCGCCTTCAGCACGGCCAGCAGCGCGACGAACAGTTCGCCCGAGCGCTCGACGCACACGCCCACCCGCACCTCCGCGCCGACGCCGGCCGCGCGCAGTTGCCGGGCCAGCCGCGACGCCCGCGCGTCGAGCGCGCCGCGCGACAGGCGCAGGTCATTCTGGAAAGGGACCGCGATCGCGGGTGCGTCGGGCGCGAGGCGCGCCAGTTCGCGGATTCGGTGATGCAGCGCAGTCGGGAAACTCGTCATGTGCGTGAAGTCCTTCGGTCCGGCCGCTTCGGCCAAGTCTCGGGGCCGCTTGGGGCGGCTTCACTGGTGTGACGAACGGCGCGGCCGATTTTTTACCGTTTTGTGCTCAAAGCCCGTGCGAACGCTTTTTTTGAACGCGCCGCTAAATATTTGCGCGGCCCGTTCGTCTATCAGGAAGGAAAGCCGGAACGGGGCCCCGCCTCGCCCGCCGCTTTCACGTCAGTTTTGCCGTTTCCGCGTTTTCGCTTGCCTTCCCTTTACCGACGTTGCCGATGACAGCCGCCCACGAGCCTTCTTCCCCGCCGTCCCTCGACGCTTCCCCCGGCCGCCCCGCGGCGCGCCTGATCCTTGCGCTGTTGCGCGAAAGCCGCGCGTCACTCGTGCTGGCGCTCACCGCGTGCGTATTGAACGGCGTCGCGAGCGTGCTGCTCGTCGCGACGCTGAACCGTGCACTCTCGCAGCCCGGCGCGGCCGATGCGTCGCTCGCGTGGCGCTTCGCGCTGTGCGCGGTGATCGCACTCGTCACGCGGATCGTGTCGGGCACGCTGTTCGCGCGCCTGTCGCAGGACACGATGGCGCGACTGCGCGTGCATCTCGCGCGGCGCGTCGGCTCGGCCGAACTGCGCGACATCGAGCGGATCGGCGCGGCGCCCGTACAGTCGGTACTGACCGACGACGCCACCAACGTATCGATGCTGTTCTTCGCGCTGCCGAACCTGGTCATGCACGGCTCGATCGTGTTCGGCTGCCTCGGCTACCTCGCGTGGCTGTCGTGGCCGGTGTGCCTGCTGGCACTGGCCGCGATCATCGCCGGCTCGCTCGGCTATCACACCGGCGACCGCCGCGCGATCGCATCGCTCGAAGCGGCCGGCCAGGCGCAGGACCGCCTGTTCGGCTATCTCGGCTCGCTGTTTTCCGGCGCGAAGGAACTGAAGTTGCATGACGAGCGCGCGCGCCAGTTCGTCGACGGCCAGCTCGGCGCCGCGATCGGCGAAGTGCGCGACCACCGCCGCCGCGCGTTCAGCGCGTACGCGGTCGGGGTCGGCTGGATCATCTTCCTGTTCTACGTGTTCCTCGGCATCGCGTCGTTCTGGCCGCAGCTCGGCGTGCATGCCGATCCGGCCGCGGCCGCCGGCTACGTCGTCGTGTTCCTGTTCATGCTCGTGCCGCTCGACGGGCTGCTGAACAACCTGCCGACCGTCAACGCGGCCCGCGTGTCGCTCACGCGGATCGAAGGCGTGATGGCCGAATTCGGCGCGCTGCGCACGGTACCGCCGGCGTCCGACGCGCCCGACGTGCCGCCGGCCGGCGCCGTCACGCTGCGCGGCGTCACGCATGCGTACTTCCATGAACGCGACGAACGGATGTTCAGCATCGGGCCGATCAACCTGACGATCCAGCCGGGCGAGCTCCTGTTCATCGTCGGCGGCAACGGCAGCGGCAAGACGACGCTCGCGAAGGTGCTGACGGGGCTCTACGAGCCGGAAGAAGGCACGATCGAGGTCGATGGCCGCACGATCGGCTGGCGCGAGCGCGCCGCATACCGGCAGCGTTTCAGCGCGGTGTTCAACGATTTCCACCTGTTCGATGCGCTGCTCGGCATCGTCGATCCCGACGATCCGTCCCGCGCGCAGGCCGATGCGCGCGCGAACGCGCTGATCGCGAAGCTCGCGCTCGATCACAAGGTGAAGGTAGTGGACGGCGCGTTCTCGACCCGCGCACTGTCGACCGGGCAGCGCAAGCGGCTCGCGCTCGTCGTCGCGTACCTGGAGGACCGGCCGTTCTACCTGTTCGACGAATGGGCGGCCGACCAGGACCCGTCGTTCAAGGCCGTGTTCTACGAGCAGTTGCTGCCCGAGCTGCGTGCGCGCGGCAAGGCCGTTATCGTGATCACGCACGACGACCGCTACTTCGATCTCGCCGACCGCTTGCTGAAGCTCGACAACGGGAAAATCGTCAGCGACACGACGCCGGCCAGGACGCGCGCGCAGGATGGTGTCGACGCGCTGAGCGCGTAAGCGACAGTCGATGAAAGAAATCGCCGACGCGCTGCAATGGCAGTGCGTCGGCGTTGTTCGTTTCAGGAGGAAATGTTTCGGGCGCGTAGCGCGATCGCGGAACGGCTCGGGTGATTTACCGCGAGTCCCTCGCGCATGCAGCGGTCGCCGTCGGCGAGCACGCCGCTCGCGCGCAGCACATCGAGCGCGGCCGGGCCGGACCGAGCCGGATCGCCGCGTGGCGCACCGGCCGACCGCGACGCCCTACCCGTCGAAGTTGAAGTCGAAGCGGCGTCACCCGCCGACCGACCGCCGCGCACTCAGCGCACGGCCGGCAGCTTCAGCATCGTATCGGTCATCACGTCGGCCAGTTTCAGCGCCGACATCGGCCCGCCGAACCCCCAGATATTGCGTTCGATGAGCGCGATCCGGTGGTCCTTCATCGCGGGCACGTAGCGCCACACCGGCGAATCGAGTTTCGCGGACAGCGGTACGTCCATGCCCGATGCGGTCACGAACAGCACGGCCAGTTCACGCTGCTTGAGCAGGTCGGCCGACGTCACGTAGAGCGTGCCTTCCCGCGTCGGCTTCTTCGGCCACGGATCGAGCCCGAGCGCCCGCGCGAGACCCGCCGACGTGCTGTTGCCCGTATAGGCCCAGTAGCGGTCGGGCAAGCCGAGATCCTGCAGCAGCGCGACGCGCTCGCCTTTTCTGCCCGCAGCCGCGAGCCGCGCCGCATTGCGCGCGATGCCCGCATCGAGCTGCGCATCGACCGCCTGCGCACGCGCGTCGCGCCCCGTCACCGCACCGATCGTCCGGAAGATCTGCCGCATCCAGTCGAGCTGCGTGACCGGCACGCCGCCATCAGACACGTTCGGGCTGAACTGGAACAGGATCGTCGGCGCGATCCGGTCGAGCGCATCGAAAATCGGCGCATGCCGGAAGCCGACGCCGATGATCAGGTCGGGCTTGACCGCTGCGATCGCTTCGAGGCCAGGCTCCTGGCGCGAACCGATATCGGTCACGTTCGCGAGCCGCTCGCTTTGATAGCCGAGCCAGCCCGGATAGAACGCGGTATCGGCCATCCCGACCGGCACGATGTCGAGCGCGATCACGCTTTCCGCGAACATGAAGTCGAGTGCGACCACGCGCTGCGGCCGCACCGGCATCGTCGCGCTCGCCTGCGACACGACGGGATTACCGGCCAGCGACACCGCACCCGGCGCACGCACGCCCTGCGCGCGATGGGCATCGAGCGTCGCGGCAACGGCGCGGGACGACAGGGAAAGCGCACCGCAGCACGCGGCACCGAGCGCCGCGAGTGCGCCGAGCGCATGCCGGCGGCCGGCATCCGTCACCGGATCGCGTCCTGCCCGGCCAGCGCCGCGTCGTCCATCGTCAGTAGCAGGGGGCAGCTTCCACACAGTTGCGTTTCTCCAGGAATTTCATAGCGCAGGCAGCACACGCGGCGCGCACGAAACGGCGTCGGCAGCAGCGCCGAGCGCGGCACGGCATCGCGCACGGGCACGCGCAGCGGATTCGGCTCGCCGTGCACGCAGCTCGAACCGAACAGCCAGTCCGCATCGCGGACGGGATCGGCGGCGCATGGCAGCGAACGATACGTATCGAGCAGATAGTCGAGCAGGTTGCCCGCGTTGCTCCACAGCACGCGCGGCGTGACGCGGCCCATCGCCGCGAGCAGGTCGATCACCGCGCCGAGATGCGCGATGAGTCCCGCATAGCGTGGTGCCGGGTCGTCACACGGTGCGCCGAGCGCATCGTGCGGGAAATACAGCGCGGCGGGCATCCCGTCGTCGAGCGCGACGAACGTGCGCTCGGGCGACATGTCGAGCGGCCGGCCCAGTGTCAGCGCGGCGACGACACCGGCCGGCGCCGCGCGGCCGAAATAGTATTTGCTCCATTGCGACATCAGCGCGCGCGCATGCTGCGCCGGATCGCCGCCGTAATGGCCGACCATCGCGTCGAGGATCGCGCTGCGGTGATCGGGCAGCGTGCTGACGGGTACGACGATCCGGCCCGGCGCATCGTGCGCGTCGTCCGGCATGCCGAGCCACACGACGTCGAGGTGGTCGGCGAACGGTTCGGGCCCGAACGTCGAGAAGCGCGTGGCGCGCGCGCCATCGAGCGCGGGCGTCATCGCCCCGCGCGCCGGGCGCGGCGCCCCTCGAGGATCAACAGCCCGAGCAGGTACGGTGCACCGATCAGCGCGGTCAGCACGCCGGCCGGCACTTCGCGCGGCGCGACGACCGTACGCGCCGCGAGATCCGCCACGCCGAGGATCAGCGCGCCGCACGCGGCCGCGAGCCACAGCCGTGTACGATGCCGGCGCGCGCCGAGCATCGTCGCGACGTGCGGCGCCATCAACCCGATGAAGCCGACCGGCCCGACCGCCGCGACGGCCGCGCACGCGGCGAGCGTCGCGATCGTCAGCGCGAGCGGCCGCAGCGCGGCCACCGGCAAGCCGAGCGCAGCCGCCTGGTCGTCGCCGAGCGCGAGCATGTCGAGCGGTTTCGCGAGCCACGTGAACACGGGCACCGCGAGCACGCACCACGGCAGCAGCATCGACACTTCGCCCCAGCTCCGGCCATACGTACCGCCGACGAGCCACACGACGAAGCGTGCGGGCTGCACGCTTTCCTGCGTGATCAACCATTGCGCGAGCGTGGTCCACAGCGCGCCGATCACGATGCCCGTCAACGCCACCGCGAGCGGCGCGTAGCGATGCCGGTGATTCAGCGCGAGCGTGATCGCGAGCGACAGGCCACCGCCGATCAGCGCGGCGGCCGCGAGCGTCACGTGGCCCATCAGCGGCCACGTCGACAGCGCGAACAGCGTGACGAGCCCCGCACCCTGCGTGACGCCGAGCACTTCGGGGCCCGCGAGCGGATTGCGCACGACGCTTTGCATCGCGACGCCGCTGACCGCCAGCAACGCGCCGGCAAGCAGCGCACATAGCAGGCGCGGCATCCGCAGGTCGATCAGCATCCGCGCGAGCGCATCGTGACCGGACAGCGCATCGGACCAGCGCGCGATCGACAGCCACTCGGGGCCGGCCGACACGCCGACGAACACGATCAGCACGCCTGCCACGACGAACAGCGCGGTGCGCAGCGGCCAGCCGAGCCGTTCGAGCCAGCCGACGAGCCGCGTCGAGCCGCTGCCCGCCGCACGTTCGGCATCCGCGTGCAGCACGCCCGACCACGCGGCACCGCGCCGGATCATCGCCAGCATCAACGGCGTGCCGACCAGCGC
The DNA here is from genome assembly GCF_000012945.1 of Burkholderia lata. NCBI lineage: Bacteria > Pseudomonadati > Pseudomonadota > Betaproteobacteria > Burkholderiales > Burkholderiaceae > Burkholderia > Burkholderia lata. The sequence continues at coordinate 1,781,664 of NC_007510.1, read as the reverse complement.
GATCGCGACGCCGGTCGACAGCGTGGCGTCGAGACCCGACGCGAGCACCGCACTGTCGGTGACGAGCACGAGCGCACCGCCCGCGAGCGCCGACAGCGGCACCAGCACGCCGAGCCGCGCCGCACGCGCGCCGCGCACCTGGCGCAGCAGGTTCGGTGCGACGAGGCCGACATACGACAGCGGGCCCGCGATACTGACCGCCACGCTCGTGAACGCGACCGCAACGATTGTCGCGGCGAGCCGAGTCGCATCGACGCGCACGCCGGCCGCAGCCGCCGCATCGTCGCCGAGCGTAAGCGGATTCAGCGGCCGGATCACGAACGGCAACGCGATCAGCGGCACGACGAGCCAGCGCGCGGCAAGCGCGAGGCCCGTCGCGCCCGGCTGGTAGAGACTGCCGTTGGTCCACAGCGCGGCGCCCGCGATGTTCTGCTCGAAGAAGGCGAGCACGAGCGTCGACAGCGCCGCGAACAGCAGCATGCACACGCTGCCCGCGAGCACGAGGCGCAACGGCGTCGCCCGCCAGCCGCCGGCCGCGACGATCGCACAGGCAGCCGCGGCCAGCCCGCAGACGAACAACAGCGGCACCGACGCGACGCCGGCCAGCGCCGGCACGAGCATCGCCGCGAGCAGGCCGAGCTGGGCGCCGCCGGTCACGCCGAGCAGGTCGGGCGACGCGAGCGGATTGCGCGTGAGCGACTGGAACAGCGCGCCCGCGATGCCGAGGCAGCCGCCCGCGACGAGCGCGGCCGCGACGCGCGGCAGGTTGAGGTCGAACAGGAACACGTGCGCGAGCGCAGCGGCATCGCTGCCGGGCACGGCGTCCCACCACACGCGCAGATCGGGGGCGACGCGCAGCACCGCGAGTAGCGCGATCAACGTGACGAGGCCGAGCGCGATCGCGCCGGCCCGGCCCGACGCCGTGCCCTTCCCCGCCGCCGCGAGGCGCTTGCGCATCGCGAGCGTCGTCATACGGCGAGATCCCGGTCGAAGACGCCGGCCGCCTGCGGCGCGCCGTCGGTCGTCGGCCCGTAGGCCGGCACGCACATCGGTGCGCCCGTCTGCGGGTGCGAAAGCTTCAACATCTCGACGCCGAACGCCGCGCGCAGCCGCGCCGGATCGAGCATCGCGTCTGGCGTACCCTGCGCGACGAGGCGGCCCGCACGCATCAGCACGATCTCGTCGCTGTACGCGGCCGCCTGGTTCAGGTCGTGCAGCACCCACACGATCGTCAGGCCGCGCGTGCGGTTCAGCGTACGCAGCGCATCGAGGATGTCGAGCTGGTGATGGATGTCGAGATAGGTCGTCGGTTCGTCGAGCAGCACGATCGGCGCCTGCTGCGCGAGCGCCATCGCGATCCACGCGCGCTGACGCTCGCCGCCCGACAGCGCACCGACGTCACGGTTCGCGTCGTCGGCGAGGCCGCTCGTCTCAAGCGCCTCGTCGATCGCCAGGTGATCGGCGCGCGACAGCCCGCGCAGGAAGCCGCCGTACGCATAGCGCCCGTACGCGACGAGCTCGCGCACGGTGAGCCCCGACGGAATCTGGTTGAACTGCGCGAGCATCGTCAGCTCGCGCGCGAGCGCGCGACGGCGAAACGACGCGAGCGGCTGGCCGTTGACTTCGACATGGCCGGCACGCGCGGGCTGCAGGCCCGCGAGCGTGCGCAGCAGCGTGCTCTTGCCGCAACCGTTCGGTCCGCACAGCGCGGTTACGCGGCCGGCCGCGATCGACAGGTCCAGCCCGTCGATCACGACATGGTCGCGATACCCTACCGACAGCCCGCGCGCGGCAAGCGCGGCGGTACTACGCGTCATCAATCCTCCGTTCGGTCGCGCGGGACCGTATAACTCTGCGCCATCGCGACGACGACCTTGCGCGGCCCCTCGAACGGGTCGCGCGCATGCGCGGTCAGCATGTTGTCGAGCATCAGCACGTCGCCCGTGCGCCACGGGAACACGATGCGCTGCTGGTCGAGCACGCCGCGGATCTCCGCGAGCGCGTCGGCTTCGAGCGGTTCGCCGTCGCCGTAATACACGTTGCGCGGCACGTTCTCGAGCCCGACCGCGTCGACGAGCGCTTCCTGCATGTCGTCGTCGAGCGCCGACAGGTGAAACAGGTTCGCCTGGTTGAACCACACGCGGTCGCCGGTGCGCGGATGGCGCGCGACGGCCTGGCAACGTTCGCGGGTGCGCAGCAGCAGCTCGCCGTCGTCGTCGGTGCGCCACGCGCATTCGATGCCGCGCACCGCGCACATCCGTTCGACTTCGGCCGGCTCGTCGGTACCGAACGACTGCTGCCACGGCAGATCGAGCCCCTGCCCGAAATTGCGCACGTACAGCAGTTCGCGCTTCTCGAAGCGCGCAATCAGCGCCGGATCGAGCGCGCGGTAGACGGCGCGGCTGTCCGCGATCGGCGTCGCACCGCCCTTCGGCGCCGCGAGCGCGCAGTGGAACCAGATCCGCAGCGGCCATTCGCGCGTGTACGACTGCTCGTTGTGCAGCGGTATCGCGCGGTGCGGCGGGTATTCGGTCGACGTGTAGACCGCGCCTTCGACCTGGCTGCGCGGCGTCGATGCGTATTCATAGCCGATCAGCGGATCGCCGAACGACGCCGCGAACTGCTGGAACGTGTCGATCGACGGCACGTGAAAACCTGTGAACAGCACGCCGCCCGCCCGTTCGAGCGTGTCGGCCGCGATCTCGCGCGCCAGCGGCGCGACATCGTCGATCGACATTCCGTCGCTGCCGCGCGGCGACACGACGGTGGGCAGCCCCGGCTCGATACGCAGGTCGTCGAGCGTCGGCAACGAAAGCAGGGTCATGCAACGTCCTCTTCAGGTGGTGCGCCGGGTCGCGGCGCAGCAGGTCACGACGCGCGCGATGCGCGCTCGCCGTCCATCGCGCGGCGCAGGCTTGCGGGGCGCATGTCGGTCCAGACGGTCTCGATGTGCGCGAGACAGTCGGCTTTCGGGCCGCTCACGCCGATCTCGCGCCAGCCGGCCGGCACGGGCCGGAACGTCGGCCAGATCGAATACTGTTCTTCGTCGTTGATGACGACCGTATAGACGAGGTCGTCGGTGTCGGCGGAAGGCGTCGTGGCTTGCGTCATGATCGGAAATCGCTGAGGCGGTTGAAGGTGGCGAAGCGGCGGGTTCGGCCGCTCCTGTCTGATAGACGATTGGCCGGCGCGGTTTTTTACCGGCGCCGTGCGCGGCCGCCCAGGAACACCGGGCACGCGACACCGCGATGGCATGCGTCGAGGCATTCCGCGCAGTGGCGCTCCGCGTCGCGCACCATGAAATGCACGAGCGTCTGCGATACGTTCAGCGCGCGCGCCGCGGTCTGCAGCGTCTCCTCGCGCAGCCGCACCATCTCGAAGGCCGCGCGGCTACGCGCCGGCAGGTCGTCGAGCGCCGCCCACACGCGCCGCAGCGTATCGCGTGTCAGCAGCGCGGCTTCCGGCGTCGGCTCGGGCGACGGCACGTCGAAGCCGTCGTCCTCTTCCGTGTGATAGACGTTCTCGAGGCTTTGGCGGCGGCATGCATCGATCGACGCATTGCGCACCATCCGCGTCACGTACGCGACCGGCTGGCGCACCGCGTCCTGGTTCGGGAATTCGACGAGCTTCACGAATACGTCGTGCACGACGTCCTCGGCGCGGCTCGCGCAGCCGACGAAGCCGCGCGCGACATTGACGAGCATCGCGCGGTGCGAGATCAGCACGTCGAGCAACGCGCCCTGCACACGAGGTTCCGCGGTCCGGCGCGCACGCGGCGGCCGGTCGGAAAAACTGCCGAGGAACGGGTTCGCCGCTGCCGCCGCCGGTCGGTCGAGCACTTCCGCCATTGCCATCGATCTGCTCCGTCAAATTCCGAGATAGCGCAATTTAACGTAAACGCAAATCATTCTCAATCCGATTACGAGATATCCCTTTCAGTTGTCAGGATTTGTCTGAACAATCGGCGAAATCGTTGCTTTGACAGATAGGACACCAGCCGTTGGTCACGGCACGCGGCCACTGGCGCGTCCGTGCGGCGCACACGGTTGGCGCCTGCACCGACACGCCCTTTCACGGTTCTGACGAAACGCTTGCGCCTGTCATGTGCGGTAGCAACTTATTACTACGTGAAATTTTGAGGGCTCGTACGATCGACGTGCCGTTTCCAAGGGAGAACAACATGAAATCCATCGTGTTATCCGCTGTCATGATTGGTGCGCTGTCGAGCGTGATGCTTACCGGATGCGTCGCCTATCCTGGCCCGGCCGAAGTCACGATCGGCTGGCATGGCGATCGTTACTGGGACGGAAATCGCTACTGGGAGCGCCGCGACTGGGAAGCTCAGCATCCCGCCGGGCATGACGACCGCCGCGACGATCGCCGGGACGACCATCGCGACGATCAGCGGCCGCAGTGGTAATGCGCCGCCGCTCCCGTGATCCGCTATTCAACGACAGGACCTCAACATGAAGACGCTACTCAAGACCCTGACCGTCGCGGCGCTCGCCGCGGCCGTGCTCGTGCCGGCCATCGCCGAAGCCCATCCGCACCGCGTGTGTCACTTCGATCATCACCATCACAAGATGTGCCGCTGGGTGCGGTAAACGAAACAAGGCGCCGGGGAACCGGCGCCTTGTTTCATCGCTTCATCTGCATGCGGCCACGATCGCTAGCGTGCGGCCGGCAGCAGCGACCGGCATTGCGCCAGTCGCGCCGGGGTGACCGGCATGCGGCAGACGTCTCGCCGCATCGCTGCGCTCGGCTTCGCCGCCAGCATGCGTAACATCGCCTTCGGCTGCGATGCCCGTACCGGCAATGCGTCCGCACCCGGGCTCGCCGGCCGTAATGCGCGCAGCGTGGCTGCATCGATGTGCACTTGCCAGAATTGCGGCCTCCCGTCTGGGTCGTCTTCGCGATAGCCCTGCCCCGTGATGGTCTGCCCGTCGGGGCTGACGCCGATCACACCCGTCAGATTCAGCGTACCGACCGACAGGCCGGCCGCTTCGAGCAACGCAACGAGGCTGCGCATGCCGCTTTGCGGCGTCCAGACGAAGACCCGCGCAGCGTCCTGCCCGTTGCTCGATTCGCCGATCACGACCTGCCCGTCCGTGCTGATCGACGACGCATAGCTGCTGTGGTCGCCGTCGAGAAAACCGAGCCGCTGGAGGGTGTCACCTCCGTTCGTCCACAGCACCGCCTCCGAGTCGACCCGTTGCCCATCAGGCGTAACCACCAGGGTACCGAGCGAGCCGGCGATCGTCCGTTCGTCTTCGGTCACGCCATTGGCCATATCCATTCTGGCCAGGCCCGCGCTGATCGTCGGCAACAGTCGTTCGCCGAATCGCTCTGTCCACAGGAGCGCACGCGAGCCATACACGCCGTCGACATTGCCGGCGAACCCGGTTGCCGCATTCCCGGACGAGGTCATCGAACGGAGCTGCACAGCATAGTCGCCGCCCGGCGGCAGTTCGCGGAAACCCCTCGGCTGGTCCCACATGAACCGTGCGTTCCGGCCGCCTTTCGCCGTGAAGCTGCCCGTCATCCTCGTGCCGGCGAGGTTCGCAACTTCGACCGATGCGCCCCAGCCGGCCGTATCCGGAACGAGTTTCTGCGTGCGACCGTCGCCGGGCCATCGCACCGCCCATCGATCGAGGTTGCTGCTGTCCGCCTGACGCGCGCTGATCGAACCGCCGATCACCTGGCCATCGGCTGACACCGTCTGCGCCTGCGAGTCGTAGGCGTTTGCCGGCGCGGCCAGCCTCTGCCAGCCCGTCGCAGCCGACCACGAAAAGGCCATCGAGTTGCCGGGCTGCGCTTCACTCCAGTAGGAGCCGATGATCGTCTTGCCGTCCGCACTGACGGCATAGCCGTTGTACCGCATATTGCGCGGCCCGCCCAGGTCGCCGATCACGGTCAACGAATAGCCGCCGGCCGATACCGTCTGTGCGTGACCTTCACTCATGGCCGACACGGCCAGCACGGCCGCAACGATACTGCGTCTCAGATGCATCCCCTTCTCCTCCGTCGGTTCGTCAATGAAATTCCGGTGCAGGCGACGTCTCTTTGCGATGCACGTCGCTCATACCGCGCAACGCTCAATACAGGAAAATCCGGATCGTGGCGGACGCATCGAACGGCCCGATCTTCGGTGGTCCGAACGACTTGAGCACTGCATCGAGCAACACGGTCTGATTCGCGACGTTGGCCGCAAACTGCGTGAGCGTGAACTGCTTGTTGAACTCGATCGCCTTCCCCTGGCTATCCTCGAGGCCGATCCCGAAGTTGCTGTTCGTCGCCGGTACCAGCAAACCGTTCTGCACGGTGCCCTTGGTCGCCTCGAAATAACCGTCGACGCGAATCGGGATGCTGCATTTCTTCGTCAGCGACAACGAGAACCGTCGGCGCGGCACGGCCGGCAGGAAGCCATTGCCGGACGCCTGCACCTGGCCGAAATTGACGATGCCGGGCTCGGGCGTCACCAGCACGTCGACCAGGCACGGTGTCGGCTTCAGGCGCGACAACCCGCTCAGCCGGTACTGAAAACTCGATCGGGCCGCGTTGAGGCCGCCTCTGCCGTCGAACTGGAAGACCGCATAGATGTCGTTCGGCGGCTGCATCCATTGGCCCTTCTTGCGTATCACCACCTGATACGTGATGCTGAGCGGCACCTTCTCGCAGCGCCCCCATTGAAAGTCACTGCGCGAGCACGGACCCACGGTGGTGGTGGTTTCCACGCGCGCGCTCGGCCCGCTACCCAGGCCGAAATAGTCCTGGCCACCATAGCGAATGCCGATCTCCAGCCCCCATGCGGCGGGATCCTGCGATCTGGGATTCGCGTAGAAGTAAACCTTCTCGGAAAAGTCCAGTGCGCTCCCGCCGTAGTCCTTGTAGCAGTACCCCGTCGTCGTGCGCGGCGGCGATACCCAGATCACGTACCCGTCCTGCGCGTCCGTCGGATACGATGCGACACCGCCGATCGGCTCGGTAAGCGAATCCGCGCCACCGTCGCTCAGGCAGCGCAGCGCCCATGCCGGCTGCACCGCCGCGATCAGCATCGCGAGCACGACCCAGCGCAGCCACGACGCGAGCGGCGACACGCGTTGTCTTGCGCCCCCGCTCATTTCTTCACGCTCTTGCAGGCACCGGCCTCGCACGCATACTCGACCGCCACCTGGCCGCCGTAGTCGTCCACATGCGTGACGAACAGCGTCGACGGCATCGAGGCCTTGAACGGCACGTCGGCCGTGCTCATCGGGCTGACCATCACCGGGTCCAGCGGCACGGGCGTCTTCTGTGCGCCCGACGCCACGTCGACGATCGTGATGTGGTACGGCGTCGGGTTGTCGAACACCAGCTTGTGCGCGGCCGCGTCCACGCGCAATGTCATCGGCAGCGTCCAGTCCTCGTCGCGCACCGGCTGCACGCCCTTCGGCCTATAGAACAGCTTCATCTGCGTATGCAGCGCGATCTGCAGCGAGTTCGGCGTATCGCTTTTCGGCGGCACTTCGCGGATGTTCAGGTAGAACACCGTTTCGCGATCGGCCGGCAGGTCGGCACCCGGCAGCTTCGCGATCCGCAGCACGTTGCGCTCGTTCGCCTCGACGCGCTGCAGCGGCGGCACGACCATCAGCGGCGACGTGATCTTGTTGTGTTTCGCGTCCTCGAGCCACGACTGCACGAGGTACGGATAGGTCGTGCTCTTGTTGGTGATCGTGACGATCGCGGCCCGTTCGCCTTCGTTGAAGATCACGCGCGTGCGGTCCGGCACGATCGCCGCGTGCGCGGCGCCCGCGAGCAGCGCGCCGGCGGTTGCGAACACGCCCCATGCGCGCCGCGAAAAGGAAAGGGAGAAGAAATGGTTCATCGCAGGATCCGTGGAATCATCGTTCGACCCGCGCGGCCGCTGCATGCGACTCGCCGGGTGTCTGGCACGTCACCGGGATCGGCGTGCCTTCGAGTTGGAGCTGGTTCGGCAGTGTGTCGACCGTGCAAAGCGTGCGTTCGCCCGCCCGCACCGCGAGCGTGGATTTCGGCTGAACCTGGGTCAGGAACGCCGCGCCACCCTCGCCGACGATGCCGAGTTCCTTGCCGTTCGCCGCGTCCTGCACCGACGCACCGAACGGCAGCGGCTTGCCGGCCGCGTCGGTCAGCGTCAGGTACAGGTTGCTGCCGCGCGCGGCGGTGAACTTCACGAAGCCGATCGCGCCGTCGGTCAGCACCATGCGCTGGATCGGGTTCGTCACCTGCACTTCGAGCGGCAGCTTCTCGACGTTGACGGTCGCGTCGTACACGTTGTACGGCGAGATCCCGTCGAGCACCCCATAGCCGCGCGAATCGGTATGGGTGAGCGAGCCGGACAGCGGCACGTCGGGCACACCGTCGGTCGACACCAGCAAGCGCGTATCGCCCGCGTTGCCGTTCGCGTGCGCGGAGATGCCGTACTGCGTCGCGACGAACGAGCCGTCGACCTCGAGCGACGCGGCCGCATACGAATTGGCAAGCGTCGACGCCTGCGCGTTGAGCTGGTACGTCGACGAGCGCTGCCGGAAGCTCGCGTTCGCCGATGCACGGCCGTCGGTCGCGCCCGTGTTGATCTGGTAGGTGCGGCCGTCCGAATCGTCGTAGATGTAGCCGGCATTCACGCTCGTGCTGCCGCTACCCGTCGTCACGTTCGACGTGAGGGTGTGTTTGACGCCGATCGGCAGCGTCGCGTTGATGGAGAACTGGTTGCCGCTCCCGCCCGCGCTCTGCGTGCGAAATGCCGACAGGTTCACGCTCAGGTTGCGCAGCGCACCGATCGAGAACGAGCGCGTCAGCGTGATGCCGACGCGCTGCTCGGACTCGCGCGCCCAGTAAGTCGTCTGGTCGTACGAGAAATAGGTCGACGTGTCGCCGAAGCGCTTCGACATCGATGCCGAATAGCGCTGCTTGCTGTTGGCAAGACCATACGACGTCGGGTCGCCCGTGAACTGCGCGAAGTTCGTGTAGTCGCGCTCCGAAAAACGGTAGCCGAAGAAGCGCACGTCGGCGTCGAGACCGTCGAAGTGCTTCGAGTAGTTGACGCGGTACGAGTTGCCGTTGCGTGTCGCGCCGTTCCACCACAGGCGCGCCCGCGCATGCGTGACGTCGGCCGACAGCGCGCCGAACGTACCGAAATCGCGGCCGACGCCCAGCGCGATCGACGTATAGCCCGATGCGGCGATGAAACCGCCGTACACGGTGAAGTCCAGCGGCAGGCCGTATGCCACTTCGCCGAAACCGAAGAACGGCGTGATGCCGGCGCCGCCGAACTGGCGCGGCTTGCCGAGCGCCATCTTGTAGCGCAATTGTCCGGCACGCGCGAGAAACGGCACGGCGGCCGTCGTCACCTGGAAGCGCTGCACGCTGCCGTCCTCTTCCTCGACCGCGACGTCGAGCGTGCCCTGCACGCTCGTGTTGATGTTCTGCAGCGCGAAGGCGCCCGGCGACACGCGCGTCACGTACAGCACGCGGCCCGCCTGCGACACGGTCACGGTCGCGTTGGTGCGCGCGACGCCCGAGATCAGCGGCGCGTAGCCGCGCAGCGAAGGCGGCAGCATGCGGTCGTCGCTGCGGATCGATGCGCCCGTCAGCGCGAACGTGTCGAAAATGTCCGAGCTCAGGTAGTCCTCGCCGAACGTCGCCGTCGACTGGATCGACGGCAGCGCGCGAAATGCATAAAGCCGGCTGAAGCGGAAGGTGCGGTCCGCGTATGCCTTGTTGCCCGAGTTCGATTGCGCCTGGTAGTCGCCGCGAAAGCGCCACGCATCCCAGTTCGCGCCGATCGTCCCGTAGGCCTGGATCGAATTGTTCTGCCCGCCGTCCGCACCGAAACTGCGGTTCGTGTTCGCGATCACGCGATAGTCGAGCATCGCACCGGGAATCCCTTCGGACCAGTTCTCCGGCGGCAGGTAGGTCGAATCGGTGAACTCGAGCGCGGCCTGCGGAATCGTGATCTTGAGCCGCCCGTCGCTTTTCAGGTAACGCACGGTTGCGCCTTCGATCGCCGTCAGGTCGACGCAGCTTCCGCCCTGGAAGCGCGGCAGGTCCTTCGCGAGCGACGGCTTCAGGCCGAACCGCGCGACGAGTTCCGGACGCAAGCATGGCTTGCCCGCACCAGACGTGTCGACGGCCACGAACTCGATCGCCTGCAGCCCGAGGAACAGGTCGTTGACCTGCACGTCGAGCATGTACTCGCCCGGCAGCGTGAAGTCGGCCTGCGAGAACTGCGACAGGTCGACGTTGCTCGTTCCGTCGATGTCGAGAAACGACGAATTGAATTCCGTCGCATGGCTCTGGCTGCCGACAACCAGCACGGAGACGCAAAGGAAGGAATGTCTGATTCGCACGCGGCGCTACCGGAAGTCCGAGGAGAAGAAAACAGGAAGGAAAGCAGAGGGAGGAAGGGATGCACGCACCCCTCCTCCGATACAGGCGCTTACTCGTAGCGAACCGTGAAGTTCGCGACGCTGTCGGCCGTACCCGGCGTCACGCCGGCAGCCGTCGCTTCGTAGCGCGCGCCGAACGTCACGATGTTGTTGCCATTCGACAGCAGCGTCGGCGCAGCTTGCTCGACGCCGTTGTCGAGGTCTTCACCCGACGCGCTCTGCAGACGGATGCCGACGTTGGTTGCGGAACCGATCGTCGCGAGCAGCTTCGGCTGCGTTGCGTTCGACGTGCCCGTGAACGTGAACTTCGCCTGCTTCGCAACGCTGGTATCGCAATCCGTCAGCGTGATCTGGAACGGAACCGGCTGGGACTTGTCGCCAGCCTTCGTGAACGCGTTGGTCGGCACCTTGCCGAGTTGCACGGTCTGGTTGACCGAACCCGAATCGATGCCGCATGCGCCCGCGACGATCTCGCCCTTGAAGGTGATCGTGCCGGTGCCCGCTGCGAAGGCCGAGGTCGACAGGGCCGCGAGTGCGACAGCGGTCAGGAGGGATTTTTTCATGACGTTTCCCGTAAGGAGTGCAAATGGAATAGATGACGTGGCGGACACAAACGGCAGCGTGTGGTTGGCTCCCGTCCGTCACGAGGCGGCATTATCGAGATAATCGTGAAAGTTTTCTGTAAATCATTGTCAAATGCTTCTGACAATGTTCGATTTAGCCCTCTAAACCCGCACTATTTCCCGCCAATTTTCAATCCCGCGATTTTTATCCGCAGTCCTTTTCTATTTGGTGGAAGCAATTGAAGATTAAAGACATTTTCGATAGACAGCCTCGGCCGCCCTGCTCTGCCTTGCTGGTATTGGCTCCGGCAAAATCATCCGCGAAAAGGACAAAACATTGTCCAACGCCGCCATCGTTGCCGGACGACAACGCCAATATCAAATCATTTTCAACAAACAGGAAATTAAAGATCGATTCAATCAATGCAATTTTTTCTCGCAAACGATTGCAGCATGAATACAAACGTTTTGCTGCGACACTTTGCCACCCTCATTATTTCCAATATATGGTTAATTCGATTGTCAATTCCAGATCCTAAATCGCCCGCATGAGTGGCCGCCGGAACCCGACTTCCGGACCGCATCGCATGAGAGAAAGAAGGAAAAATGACCCGCACACGTTTGCGCGGAATCGCGACATGGGCGGTCGCAAGACGAGGGGTGTTCCGGATCGCGCACGTGCGCGCTGCTGCAGGATGAAAAACGTCCTGGCCGGCCTGTCAGTGGGGAATGATTCGCTGGAACAGCGGTAGAGATCGAAGGAAGCGGCAGCAGCACGTCGAAGCGTGCGGCCGCCGTGATGCCGCCCGACGCGTGGTCGCGTCAGGCGACGGGCATTACGCGGAAGCCGCGGCCTCCGCCGACGCGGGCGACCAGCCGCCGCCGAGCGCGCGGTACAACGTGATCGCATTCGCGAGCCTGAGCTGCTTGAGCCGGATCAGCTCCTGCCCCGACTCGTAGGTGCTGCGCTGTGCGTCGAGCAGTTCGAGATACGTCGCGACACCGCCCGCGTAGCGACGCTCGGCGAGCTTCAGCCGCGCGCCGTCGGCCGCATACACGTCCTGCTGCGCGGCAAGCTGGCGATCGATCCAGTCGCGCGCGGCGAATGCGTCGGCCACCTCGCGAAACGCGGTCTGCACCGTCTTCTCGTAATCGGCAACCGCGATGTGCTTGCGCGCGTTCGCGACGTCGAGGTTCGCGCGATTGCGTCCGCCCGCGAAGATCGGCAGCGTGAGGCGCGGCGCGAACGTCCACACGCTCGTGCCGCCGGTGAACAGGCTCGAGAACGCGTCGCTGACCGAGCCGTAGTCGCTCGTCAGCGTGATGCGCGGGAAGAACGCCGCGCGCGCGGCGCCGATCTGCGCGTTGGCGGCCTTGAGCCGTGCCTCCGCCTGCCGGATGTCCGGCCGCCGTTCGAGCAGCGTACTCGGTGCGCCGGGCGCCACCGGCGCGATCGACAGCGTGTCGAGCGCGGTCATGTCGTCGGGCACGTTGCGCACGAAGTCGCCCGCGAGCAACTGCAGCGCCCGCACGGACTGCGCATGCTCGCGCTCCAGCGCGGCCTGCGACGCGCGCGCGGATGCCACCAGCATCTCGGCCGAGCGCAGCTCGATCGCGTCGCTCGTGCCGGCCGCATAGCGGCGCTGCGTGAGCGCGGCCATGCGTTGGCGAGCATCCAGCGTGCGCTGCGCCAGCGCGAGCTGCTCGTGCAGCGAGCGCTCCGATACATAGGCGCCCGCCACGTCGGCGATCACGCCGATGCGAACCGTGCGTTGCGCGTTCGCCGTCGCGAAATATTCGGCGAGCGCCGCGTCGGACAGGCTGCGCACGCGGCCAAACAGGTCGAGCTCGTACGCGCTGACGCCGACGCCCGCGCGATACAGCCCGCTGATCGCGCTTTCGCGTACGACCGGGTCGTACTGGCGCGCACGGTCATAGCCCAGATTCGCATCGACCGACGGCATCAGGTCCGCGCGCTGCACGCCGTACAGCGCGCGCGCTTCCTCGAGGCGCCCGGCCGCGACCCGCAGGTCGCGGTTGTTCGCGAGCGCCGCGTCGATCCACGCCTGCAGCGCGGCGTCGGTAAAGTAGGTGCGCCAGTCGTCGAGCAGCGCAGCGTTAGCCGGCGACACCTCGGCCGCCGGTGCGGCACTGCCGTCGACCGGCGCATAGGTCGCCGGCACCGGCGCCGCCGGCCGCTCGTAACGCGGCGCGAGCGTGCAGCCGGCCAGCGCGAGCGCGGCGGCGAGCGCAACCTGGACCCGCAGCGCAGCGCGTGCATTCAGCGCAAACATTATTGAGAACCCTCCATCGTCGCCGGCTGTGCCCCGCCGCGCCGGCGCGGGCCGACGTCGAACAGGCGGCCGACGATCACGAAAAACAGCGGGACGAGGAACACCGCGAGCACGGTCGCCGTGATCACGCCGCCCAGCACGCCGGTGCCGATCGCCATCTGCGCACCGGACGCGGCGCCCGATGCGAATGCGAGCGGCAGCACACCGACGCCGAACGCGAGTGACGTCATCACGATCGGCCGCAGCCGCAGGCGCGCGGCCTCGAGCGCGGCGTCGACGAGCGACATGCGCTGCGCGACCAGGTCCTTCGCGACTTCGACGATCAGGATCGCGTTCTTCGCGGACAACCCGATCGTCGCGATCAGCCCCACCTTGAAGTAGATGTCGTTCGGCATCATCCGCAGCGTGACGCCGAGCACCGCGCCGATCACGCCGAGCGGCACGACCAGCATCACCGCGAACGGAATCGACCAGCTCTCGTAGAGCGCCGCGAGCGCGAGGAACACGACGAGCACCGACAGCGCGAACAGCATCGGCGCCTGCGCACCCGACAGCCGCTCCTCGAACGACTGCCCCGACCACGAGAAGCCGGTGCCGGCCGGCAGTTTCCCGGCGAGCCGCTCGATCGCGGTCATCGCCTCGCCGCTGCTGTGGCCTGCCGCGGCCGAGCCGTTGATCGTGAACGACGGAAAGCCGTTGTAGCGCGTGAGCTGCGGCGGCCCGAGCGTCCAGTGCAGCGTCGTGAATGCCGCGAGCGGCACCATCTCGCCGTGCGTGTTGCGCACGCGCAGCTTCTTCACGTCGTCCGGATCGAGCCGGTGCAGCCCGTCGGCCTGCACGATCACGCGCCGCACCTGCGTGCCGTGCATGAAGTCGCCGATATAGTCGGAGCCGAACATCACCGCGAGCGTCGTGTTGATCTCGTCCATCGACACGCCGAGCGCCGACGCCTTCGCGCGATCGATATCGAGCTTCAGCTGCGGCGCGTCCTGCGTGCCGGCGAACATCAGGTCGGTCAGCGCCGGATCCTTGCGGCCCGTCTCGAGCAACTGCTCGCGCGCGGCGCTGAACGTCGCGTAGTCGAGCCCGCCGCGGTTCTGCAGCCGGAAGTCGAAGCCGCTCGTCGAGCCGAGATCGGGCAGCGCCGGCGAGTTCATCGCGAACACCGTCGTGTTCGGCGTGCCCGCGAAGCGCTCGTTGATGCGCGCGACGATCGCCTGCACGTGAGCATCTTCGCTCTTGCGCTCCTTCCAGTTCTTCAGCGTGACGAAGATCATTCCGCCGTTCGGCCCTTCGCCGTACAGGTTGAAGCCGCCGAGCGCATACGTGAACGCGGTCGGCTCGTCGCGGCGGATGATCGACTCGACTTCCTGCACGCTCTGCATCGTTTCCGCGAGCGGCGTGCCTTGCGGGCGGATCACCATCACCATGAAGTTGCCCTGGTCCTCGTCAGGCAGGAACGCGGTCGGCAACTGCGTGAGCATCAGCGCCGCTACGCCGGTCAGCGCACCGTACACGACGAGCCAGCGCACCGGCTTCTTCAGCATCGCGCCGACGCGCGTCGCATAGCGCTGCGTCGAGTTTGCGACGAAGCGGTTGAACCAGCCGAAAAAGCCGCGCTTCTCGTGATGGTCGCCCGACACCGGCTTGAGCAGCGTCGCGCACAGTGCCGGCGTCAGCGACAGCGCGAGGAAGGCCGAGAAGCCGATCGACACCGCGAGCGACAGCGCGAACTGCCGGTAGATGTTGCCCACCGCGCCACCGAAGAACGCCATCGGCAGGAACACCGACGTCAGCACCACGGTGATCCCGATGATCGCGCCGCTGATCTGCTTCATCGCCTTGACGGTCGCGTCGTAAGGCCCGAGCCCCTCCTCGACCATCAGCCGCTCGACGTTCTCGACCACGACGATCGCGTCGTCGACGAGAATGCCGATCGCGAGCACCATCCCGAACATCGTCAGCACGTTGATCGAGAAGCCCGCTGCATACATCACGCCGAACGTGCCCGCGAGCGCGACCGGCACGACGAGCGTCGGGATCAGCGTCGCACGCAGGTTCTGCATGAACAGGAACATCACGAGGAACACCAGCACGCCGGCTTCGATCAGCGTCGTGACGACCTTGTTCATCGACACGCGCACGAACGACGACGTCTCGAACGGGATCTGGTACTTCACGCCCGACGGGAAATACGCGGACAGCTCGTCCATCGTCGCGCGCACGCGCTTCTCGGTGGAAACCGCGTTCGAGCCCGGCGCGAGCTTGATGCCCATCCCGGTCGCGACCTTGCCGTTCACATACGACGGGTAGTTGTAGTCGTTGCCGCCGAACTCGATGCGTGCGACGTCGCGCAAGTACAGCGCGGAGCCGTCGGCCTGCGTGCGCAGTGCGATCGCGCCGAAGTCGGCCGGCGTCTTCAACGGCGCATCGGCGAACACGGTCGCCGCGATCGGCGCGTTCGCCGGCACCGCGGTGCGGCCGATGTCGCCGATCGTCACACGCGCGTTGTGCGCACGCACGGCCGATGCGATATCCGACGCGGTGAGGCCGTGGCCGGCCATCTTCACCGGGTCGGGCCAGATCCGCATCGCGTACTCGGTGCCCCAAACCTGCACCTTGCCGACGCCCTCGACGCGACGCAGCGCCTGCACGACGTTCGCCGACGCATATTCGCCGAGCTGCACGGCGGTCATCCGCCCGTCGTCGGACGTCAGCGACACCACGAGCTGGATGTTGTCGGCGGCCTTCTCGACCTGGATGCCGTCGCGTCGCACCGGTTCGGGCAGCCGCGCCTCGACCGTCTTCAGCCGGTTCTGCACTTCGACGGCCGCGAGATCGGCGTTCACGCCCTGCTTGAACGTCAGGTACAGCGACGCCATCCCGGCGCTGCTGGTGGCCGACGTGTACATCAGCCCCGGCGCACCGTTCATTTCGCGCTCGATCAGCGCGGTCACCGATTCCTCGACGACCTGCGCGGACGCGCCCGGGTACGTCGCATAGATGCTGACGACGGGCGGTGCGATGTCCGGGTACTGCGCAACGGGCAGCGCGCGGATCGCGAATGCGCCGCCCAGCATGATGAAGATTGCGATCACCCACGCGAAGACGGGGCGATCGATGAAGAAACGTGCCATGGTGGTGTGGTGTTAACCAGTCAGGTTTGACGGGCAGCCGCCTGCGAAGCGGCCGCTGCCGGCGCTGCCTTCGACGGCGGCGCCTGCTCGACGGGCTTGACGGCCGTATCGGGCGCGAACTGCGCGGCGTTGTCGACGATCACGCGCTCGCCGCCCGCGAGGCCGCGCGTGATGCGCCAGTCACGGCCGCTCATCTGGTCGGCTGCGACCTCGACGTCCTTGACCTTGCCGTTCGTGCCGACGACCCGCACCGACGTGCGGTCGGCCGTGCGCAGCAGCGCATCGCGCGGCACGAGGATCGCCCGCTGGTCGACCGCCGTGTCGAGCGCGATCCGCACATACGCGCCCGGCAGCAATTCGCGCTCCGGATTCGGGAACAGCGCGCGCATCGCGACGGTGTCGGTGGTCGGATCGACCGCGAGATCGCTGAACAGCAGCTTGCCCTTCAGCGGATACGCGGTGCCGTCGGCGCGCAGCAGCGTCACCGCGATGTCGTGCTGCGCGATGCCCGTCGCACGTCCGCTCTTCACCGCGCGGCGCAGCGCATCGACGTCGGCGGCCGGCTGCGAGAAGTTCACGTAGATCGGATCGAGCTGCTCGACGGTCGTGAGCGGCGTCGCCTGGTCCTGCCCGACCAGCGCGCCTTCGGTCACGAGTGCGCGCCGTGCGCGGCCCGCGATCGGCGCGGTGACGGTCGCATAGTCGAGCTGCAACTGTGCCCGTGCGAGCTCCGCCTTCGCTGACGCGACATCGGCCTTAGCCTGCGTGTCGCCGGCAACGGCCTCGGTATGGTCGCGTTCGCTCACCGCGCGATCGCGCACGAGATCGTCGTAGCGGCGGCGCTTGTCGCTCGCCGCGAGCGCGGCGGCCTGCGCCTTCGCAAGCGCGCCCTGCGCGGCGTCGCGCGCGGCCTTCAGCGGCGCGGGATCGATGCGGAACAGCACCGCGCCCTGCTTCACTTCCTGGCCTTCCTCATAGGTGCGCGCGGTCACGATGCCCGCGACCCGCGCGCGGACTTCCGCCTGCCGGTAAGCATCGAGCCGGCCCGGCAATTCGACGGTCATCGGCACCGCCGTCGGGCGCACCGTCACGACCGTTGCCTGTTTCGCGGCCTCCGGCGCGGCGTCCTTGTCGCCCTTTCCACATCCGGCCAGGGCCAGCACGGCCGCCAGCGCGAACGGCGCCAGTCGGTGGCGCAACAGGGAGCGATTGTTATTCATGTGTGACCTCGGATCGTTCGCCACCGATACAATGCGGCGGCTCAGGGTGGCCGATTATAATCAGTCACGACTGATTAAATACACGGCACTTCAATCTGACCGTCACACTGTCTCAATAAAACGACAGCGAACTGTAAGGAATTTCAGGACATGGCCCGCAAGACCCGCGAAGAATCGCTCGCCATCAAGCACCGGATCCTCGACGCCGCCGAGCTCGTGCTGCTCGAGAAAGGCGTGGCGCAAACCGCGATGGCGGACCTCGCCGAGGCCGCCGGGATGTCGCGGGGCGCCGTCTACGGCCATTACCGCAACAAGATGGAAGTGTGTCTCGCGATGTGCGACCGCGCGTTCGCGCGCACGTCGGAAGGCTTCGACGCGGGCGAAGGGCTGCCCCCGCTCGCCACGTTGCGGCGCGCCGCGTCGCACTATCTGCAGGAATGCGGCGAGCCGGGCCCGATGCAGCGCGTGCTCGTGATCCTCTATACGAAGTGCGAGCAGAGCGAGGAAAACGGTGAGTTGCAGCGGCGCCGCATGCTGCTCGAATTGCAGATGCTGCGGATCACCAAGGCGCTGCTGCGCCGCGCGATCGCGGCCGGCGAAGTCGCCGCCGATCTCGATGTACACCTGGCCGCCGTCTATCTCGTCTCGCTGCTCGAAGGCGTGTTCGCGTCGATGATCTGGACCAACCGGCTGCGCGGCAACCTGTGGAACGACGCCGAGGCCATGCTCGACGCCAGCTTCGACACCGTGCGCACCTCCGCCGCGCTGCGCATCCGCGCGCACAAATTGCCGGGCTGACTGAATTTGTCGTAATAAATGCTGATTTAACCCGATTTACCGCACTGTGAAACGAATGAGCTGACCCCCTTTAAAATTTTTAACGTTTTGCGGAACATCGGTAGACTGACGCTGTCATCTTTCTTTAGCGTCTTCGTGATAACCGGGTACGACCCGGTATGCACGCCGCCGTTCGAAGCGGGTCCACCCCGCATGTTGGGTCGAACGGAAACGATACAGGCCCCTGGCGGGGCCTGTTTTGTTGCACGCCCGCCGCCCGCCCCGTCGCTGCCCGACGGATGTTGCCGCCGGTGGCCCCTGCCCACACCCCTTTGAACCGCTTTCCTGGATGTGGACACCTTGGTCAAGTCTGCCGCTACTCCTGATGCTTTCGCGCCCGGCCGCGCGCAGCGCATTGCGCGCGCGCTCGTGCCGGCCGCCGTGCTCGGCGCCCTCGCCGCACTCGGCCTCGCCGCGTTGCCGGCCGTGTCGCAACTGCCGGGCGCCGTCGATTCGGGCACGGCCGCGCTGCCGCAGCGCGTGCTGTCCGACACGCCGTTTCCCACCGCGCAGCATTTCGTGACGAGTGAGCTCGCCCGCACGATCGGCGAGCGCAACGATGCCGGCGAACACAACGATCGCAGCCAGCAGCCGGGCCTGTTCGCGCCGCTCAGCGCGCACCGCAACGACATGCTCGGCTACGCGAACCTGTTCCAGTTCGCGGCCCCTGAAAACCAGCACGGGATGCGCGCGGGCGACATCGAGCTCACGCTGTCCGATACGCTGAACCGTCTCGACGTGCCGCCCGAGGTGCGCATCCAGCTCGGCGATCTCGTCAGCGGCAAGGTCGCGATGCGTGCCAGCGCGCAGCGCGGCGACTACTACCGCGTTGCATTCGAGTCGAACGACGGCACGCCGCGCCTCACCGCGCTCGAACTGCGCGTCGCCGGCCGCACGTTCGGCGCGATCTGGTTCCGCGCGCCGGGCGCCGAGCACGGCGCATACTACGCACTCGACGGCTCGCCGCTCGAAGCCGCCGCCTTCACGATGCCGGTCAAGTGGACGCGTATCAGCTCGTTCTTCGGCGAACGCATCCATCCGCTGTCGCAGGCGATGGCGTTCCACACGGGCGTCGATCTCGCCGCGCCGAGCGGTACGCCCGTCGACGCAGCAGCCGACGGCGTCGTGTCGTTCGTCGGCACCGATCCGGGCGGCTACGGCCGCTACGTGATCGTCGATCACGCCGATGGTTACTCGACCTACTACGCGCACCTGTCCGCGTTCGCGCACGGCCTCAAAACGGGCGAGACCGTGAAGCAGGGCCAGCGCATCGGCTCGGTCGGGATGACGGGCGCCGCGACGGGCCCGCACCTGCACTTCGAGGTGCGCGTCGCGAACAATCCGGTCGATCCGCTCGTCACGCTCGCGAGCGCGCAAACGGCGCTGTCAGACATGCAGCTCACCGCCTTCCGCCAGGAGGCGGCGCAATGGCGCTTCCGTCTCGCATCGATCAATACGGCGCCGTTCGCGTTCGCGCAGAACGACGGGCCGCTGTGGGGCGATTTCGCGACCGATTCATCGACGCTGCGCGCCGTCTTCAATACGCATTACTCGGCGTCGTGATGCACCTGCCGCCTGCCGTTGCTCGACGAGCAGCGGCGCGTGGCAGGTTCTCTACACGCCTTGCCCCTCTCCTTGCCTGCCGGGCCTGACCTGCCTGGCGCGCTGTCCGCTGCACCCATTCATCGACACTGCCTTGTCGGCAATTCAGAACGGCAACAGCATGCCGTCACCGCGCGGGTTCCGTGTACTCGGCCGCCGCATGCGCGGCGCGTTCCGCGCGCGGGCGCCGCGACAGCAGCCAGCGTGCCGCGCCGTCGAGCGACGTGCACAGCACCAGATAGATCAGCGCGACGAACAGGAAGATCGGCGCCGGATACACCATCAGCCGGTTGTTCACCTGCGTTGCGACGAACGACAGCTCCGGCACGCCGACGATATAGGCAAGCGACGTGTCCTTCACGAGCGCGACCCACTGGTTGACGAACGACGGCGTCATGATCCGGATCGCCTGCGGCAGCAGCACGTAGCGCACCGTCTGCCAGCGCGTGAGCCCGAGCGACAGCCCGGCCTGCCATTGCCCGTCGCCGGCCGCGACGATGCCCGCATGCACCGCGTGCGCGAGATACGCGCCACCGATCAGCGCGAGCGCGCATACGACCGTCGCGAGCCCCGGCACGTCCATGTGCAGCAGCATGGGCATCAGGAAGTACGTCCAGAAAATCAGCATCAGCACCGGAATCGCACGGAAGAAACCGATGAACGCGAGCAGCAGCACGCGCACGGGGCCGCGCGCGAGCGCCATCGCAACGCCGAGCGCGATGCCGAGCACGGCCGAGGCAATGGCCGATGCGATCGCGAGCAACAGCGACAGCGCGGCGCCGCCGAGCGGCCCTTCCGGGAACGCGCCGACGAGCAGGTAAGGCAGATTGGCGAGCAGCAGCGAGAAATCCATCGTCAGCGCCCCGCTCCCAGCCGGTCGCGCCATTGCGTGGCGGCATACGCGCCCGCTTCGATCGCGGCCACCGCTGCGACGTACAGCACGGTTGCCACGCCGAATGCGGCGAAGGTCTTGAACGTCTCGGTCTCGACCTGCCGCGACGCATACGACAGCTCGGCCACGCCGATCGCCATCGCGAGCGAAGAGTTCTTCACGAGATTCATGTATTGGCCGAACAACGGCGGCAACGCGATGCGCACCGCCTGCGGCAGCACCACGTAACGCAGCGACTGCATCGGTGTGAGGCCGAGTGCGGCCGCTGCATCGTGCTGCGCGCGCCGCACGCCGCGCAAGCCCGCTTCGCACTCCTCGGCGACGAATGCGGCCGTATACGCGCTCAGCCCGACCCAGCCCGCGACGAATTCGAACGACGGCCATGCGAGCGTGAACGGGCCGATGCTCAACGCATGGCGCGCGTTCAGCCACGCGATCCACGTGTCGGGCAGCAGCGACGCAACGCCGAAATACCAGAACAGCAACTGCACGAGCAGCGGCGTGTTGCGGAACGCGACGACGTACGCGGCCGCCACCGCGCGCGGCGCCGTGCCGCGCGCATGCCGCATGACCGCGAGCAGCAGCCCGCCGGCGGTCGCGACGACGGCCGACGCGGCCGCGAGGCCGAGCGTCAGCACGAAACCCTGCCAGAGCCAGGACAGATATTTGGGAGCCAACCCGAGCATGCTGTGTTGCGGGCGCGAAGCGCGCGATCGGAGGAAAACGAAAAAAACGAAATGCGCCGCGCGGCCGGTGCTTTGGCCGATCGCGGCGCGCGTGCGATGCGGATCAGGTCTTGTCGCCGATCCGGAAGATGCGTGTGAGCGGCGTCTTCGTCGTCGGCCCGAACCATGCGTCGTAGATCTGCCCGGCGCGGCCGTTCGCCTCGAGTCCCTTCAGCGTGTCGTTGACGAAACCGAGCAGGCGCGTCTCGCCCTTCGGCACGCCGACACCCATGTAGTCGTTCGAGATCGTGAACGCCGGGATCTCGTAGTTCTGCTTGTCCGGCACGTTCGCGAGCAGCCCGATCAGCTTCGGGCCGTCCTGCGTGATCGCCTGCACGTTGCCGGCACGCAGCGCGGCGAATGCGAACGGCGTGTCGTCATACGCGACGATCGTCGCCTTCGGGAATTTCTCGCGCAGCGTGATCTCGTTGGTGGTCCCCTTGTCGGCGCCGACACGCAGCGCGCTCAATTGGTCGGCCGATTTCAGCACGCCCTTCTTCGCGAGAAACTGCTGGCCCGACGAGAAATACGGAATGCTGAAGTCGACCTGCTTCGCGCGCTCGTCCGTGATCGTGAAGTTCGCGAGCACGAGATCGACCTTGCCGGACGTCAGGAACGGAATGCGGTTCGCGGGGTTGGTCGGCTGGAGCTGCAGCTTCACGCCGAGCTTGTCGGCGAGTGCCTTGGCGTAGTCGACGTCGAGGCCGACGATGTGATTGCTTTTGCCGTCGACATAGCCGAACGGCGGGTTGCTGTCGAACGTCGCGACGCGCAGCACACCGGCCTTCTTGATGTCGTCGAGACGGTCCGCGTGCGCGACGGTGCCTGCGGTAATGAGCGCAGCCCCGACGAGCCACGTAGCGAGCGTGTTGATTTTCATGAGCACGACCTGATTTGTTATGAAGGCCGCCGCGGATCGCGCGGCGGCCCGGTTCGAAGAACATCGCGGCGGAGTGTGTCGTCGCGAAGCCGCTAACGTATCAGCGCGTGCGGCGAATCCGAACCAACAAATGGTGCTTTGCTCAGCGGGTTTCGTGATGAGCCGCGCGGGCCGCGGACGCGGCATGGCACCGCGCGCAGCCCGCCGCGCCCCGCTTCCCGCGCATCACCCGGCGAGCGCGGTCGCCGCCTCGTCGATCAGCGCGGCGACCGCCACCGGTTTCGACGCGAGCGACGCATGGCTCGCATCGAGCGTGATGACCTTGCGCGCGTCCATCCGCGCCGACATCCGCTGCTGGTTTTCCGGCGCGATCATCCGGTCTTCGCTCGAGATCTGGTACCACGACGGTTTCACGCGCCACGCGGGCGCGTGGATGGTATCCGCGAAGGTGCTCGCCACCGGCGCTTTCTGCGTGACGGCCATCACGAGCGCTTCATCTGACGAAAGGTCCTGGCAGAAGCTCTCGTGGAATTTGTCGGGCTTGATCCACAGATAGCCGTCGCTGTCGGGGGCGAGGTTCGGCGCGGCCGCCGGCAGGTGTTCCTGCGTGATCCCGCCGGGGCTTTCGCCGGCGTCGGGCGCAAATGCGGCAATGAACACTAGGCCCGCGACGTTCGGCAAATTGCCGGCCTCGCTGATCACCGCACCGCCGTACGAATGGCCGACCAGCAGCACGGGGCCCGCCTGCTGCGCGATCATCCTGCGCGTGCGTTCGGCGTCGTCGGCAAGCGAAGTCAGCGGCAATTCGACCGCATGCAGCGACGCATGGCCCTTGCGCGCGAGTTCGACGATCACTTTTGCCCAGTGCGCGGCGCCGCCCCAGAAGCCGTGCACGAGCACGATCGTGGGTTTGCTCATCATGACTCTCCTTGACTTGGCATGTCATCGAACCGTCACCGGCCCGGCCGATCCGGACCGACGCGCGGACATGCAGCAACCAGCATAGGCGAGCCGCCGCGCGCGACCAACCCCGCCGGGGCCGGCGTGCGACGCAGCGCACCAAAAAAGACGCCCGCTGCAAGCAGCGGGCGCGAATCCCAGTCAAGGAGGTGTCACACGAACTACAGGCCCAGATTAAGGAATTCGCCCGTCATGGACAACGAATCGATTTCACTATCGATATGACGGGACACGCTCACGCCGGCACTTCGCGGGTCGAGCAGTGGATACCGCCGCCGCCCGATGCGATGCCGAGGATGTCGACCTGCACGATCGCCCGGTTCCCCGCATACGGCCGGATCGCGGCGATGGCGGCCGCGTCGGCCGCCGCGTCGTTGAACTTCGGCATGACGATCGCACCGTTGCACGCGTAGAAATTGATGTAGCCGGCCGCGAAATTCGTCATCTGCCGGTCGTTCAGGCTCGTGCCGGCCGACGTGCCGAAATTGACCGGCGGCACCAGCTCGACGATCTGCAGCGGCCGGCCGTTCGCATCGGTCTCGCCCGCGAGCCGTTGCCGGTTGGCGTCCGTCAACGCGCGTTCGCCGGTCGAATTCGACGCGTCGTAACAGCACGCGACCACGCCGGGCGCGAGAAAGCGCGCGTAGAAGTCGACGTGCCCGTTCGTGATGTCGGTCTCGCCGGCCGGCGTCGCCGCGCCACCGGCGCCGCCCACGCCGCTGCTGCGCGGATAGGTCGCCGTGCCCGGCAGCCAGATGATCTTCCGCACGCCGAGCGTGCGCTGCAGTTCGGCGAGCACCGTGTCTTTCGCCGTCGGCAGCAGCGTCGCATTCGCGATCACGCCGTTCGGGATGTCGAACAGTTGCGGATTCCGGTTCACGTGCAGCACGGACGATTCGGTGAGGATCGCCGTCGCGTCGCCGTCGAATTCGATCGCGCCGCCTTCGAGCGTCAACGTGCTGCGGATCAGGCTCGCGCCTTTGCGCTGCGCCATCCAGCCCGCCACCGTGTTGTCGCGCCCGAACGGCTGGAAGAACTTGCCCGCCTTCGAGCGGTTGCTCGCGGCCGCGACTTCCGGCGGGACCGTCGCGCCGGGGCTCATGCCGGCGCCGTCGGTGTTCGCGTTGCCCCAGCCGTTGAAATTGAAGCCGACCGCATTCAGCGCATTGTCGTTCGTCGTATCCCTGACGAACAGGCACCCGGTGTCGCGCACCCAGAAATCGTTGAAGCCGTCGGCGAGCGGCACGAGGTTGATCCCGCCCGCGCCCGCGGCGCGGGCCGCGTAGCGCGCATGCAGGTCCGGGTTCGCGACGCTCGCGGTCGCGAGCAGCGCGCGGGCCGCGTCGAGATCGGCCGGCAGCACCAGCATGTCGACCGGTTCGGTTGCGCCGATCGCCTTCGCGACGTCCATCAGGTCGGCCCGCACGCGGTCGATGCCGGCATCCGTGCTTTGCGGCGTGACGGGCAGCCAGATGCCGTCCGCACCGGACGCGAAGGCCATGTAGGTCGACGCGTGCGGCGCATCTTCGGCAGGCAGCCGGTACGTGACCGGCCGCGTCGACGGCTTCGTGCCGGGTGTCGTGCCTGGCGACGTGGAAGCCGCGCCGGATGCACCGTCGCTGCCGCCGCCACCGCAAGCGGCCAGGCTGCCCAGCAGCGGCAAGCCGAGAAAGGCGGCCGAATATCGAATGAAGCCGCGCCGGCCGGTATCCGGTGCGTGCTGCGCACGCTTGCCTGCGCGCGCGTGGGTACGTCGTTTCGTCATGTTTCAACTCCATTGCGCGGTCGGCGCGCGCGCGGGCGCGCCGGCTTCCGTCTCGCAAGACGGATTCCGCATTGTTTTCAGTAGTCCGGAATGAACTGCTGCCTGCTACGGTCGTGCGGGCCGGTCACGCATGCCGGCCCGCGGCCGGGTTCAGGCCGGCTGCTGCTGCGTGGTGCAGTGGATGCCGCCGCCGCCCGCGGCGATGCCGTCGATGTTCAGCTGGATGACCTCGCGCCCCGGAAACAGGTCGACGAGCGTGTCGCGCGTATTGCGGTCGGCGCGGCTGTCGCCGAATTGCGGGGCGATCACTGCGCGGTTGCACACGTAGAAGTTGATATAACCTGCCGCGAATTCCTCGTTCTCGTATTGATGCCGGACGGACTTCGGGCCCGGCAGTACGACGACTTTCAACGGGCGGCCCTTCGCATCGGTCGATTTCCGCAGGATCTCCAGATGCTGCCGCGTCACCGCGTGATCGTACGACGACGGATCGGTATCGAGCCCCGCCACCACGACGCCCGGGCTCGTGAAGCGTGCATAGAAATCGGTATGCCCGTCGGTGATGTCCTTGCCCGCGATGCCCGGCAGCCAGATGATCTTCTTCAGCCCGAGCAGCCGGCTCAGCTCCGCCTCGCACTGTGCCTGGCCGACGCCCGGATTGCGGTTCGAATTGAGCACGCAGCTGCGCGTGATGATCGCCGTGCCTTCGCCGTCCACCTCGATGCCGCCGCCTTCGAGCACCAGCCGTGTGTCGAGCAGCCGTGCACCGGCGCGCTCCGCCACGAACGGCGCGACTTCCGCGTCCTGGTCGTGCTCCTGCTTGTTGCCCCAGCCGTTGAAATTGAAGCTCACGCCGCCGAGCTGGCCCGACGCGTTCTTCACGAACACGGGCCCCGTGTCGCGCATCCACAGATCGTCGACCGGATGCTGGACGAGCTCGACCGATGAACCGCACAGCCGCGACGCGATTGCGTAGTCCTGCTCGCGCACCAGCATCTTGAGCGGCTCGTGCGCGGCGATCGCCTTCGCGATCGCGGCCAGGTTCGCGCGCGCGACGGGCAACAGCCGCGCACCCCAGATGTCCTCGCTCGGGCCGAACGCCATCCACGTCGCCGTGTGCGGCGCACCCTCGTCCGGCATGTGCCAGGTTGCGCCCTGCTGCGCGTGCGCGGCGCGGCCGAGCAACCCGCCCAGCGCGCTGGCGGCCAGCGCCGCCCCAGATACGGACAGGCCGCGTTTCAACAGTTGACGTCTCGTTGTCATGGCATTCCTCTTTCTCGTGCCGGTTACTTCGTGTGCTTCGGTCGTTTCAATCGTTCGGTGGCTTCGTGACGCGCGGTCAAGGTCGCGCCGTCTTGAAGCCGAGCCAGGTCCGGCCTTCAATACGCATCGCGGCCGGCGATTCGGCGATCGGCGTGAACAGCGTACGCCGCGTCGCCTCGTCCGGATAGATGCCCGGATCGCGCACCAGCGCCGGATCCATCAGCTTCAGCGCGCCCTGGTTCGCATTCGCGTAGCGCGTCGAATTCGAGATCTTCGCGATCACGTCCGGACGCAGGATGTAGTTGATGAACGCATGCGCGTTGTCCGGATGTTTCGAGGAGGCCGGAATGACCATCGCGTCGAACCACATCAGGGTGCCGATCCGCGGAATGTCGTACACGACGTCGCGTTTCGGATCGCGCGCCTTCGCCTTCTGCGCGGCCAGGTTGATCGCGCCGGAGAAGCCGATCGTCACGCACAGCTCGCCGTCGATCAGCTCGTTGGCATCGGACGAATTGACGAACTCGCGGATGAACGGCCGGATCTTCATCAGCATCGCCTGCGCGGCCGCATAGTCCTGCGCGGACGGATGCATCGGATCGCGGCCGATATAGCGCAACGCCAGCGGCAGCACGGTGCTCGCGGAATCCTGCAGGCCCAGCCCGCACTTCGCGGCGACGCGCGCGGCGATGTCCGGCTTGAACAGCAGGTCGAGGCTGTCGGCCGGCATGTCCTTGCCGAGGATCGCACGCACCTTCGCGCGGTCGTAGCCGACGCCCACCGTGCCCCACATGTACGGCACGCCGTACTGGTTGCCCGGATCGGATTGCGCCATCTGCTTCAGCAGCGACCCATCGAGATACTTCAGGTTCGGCAGCCGGTTCTTGTCGAGCTTGCGAAACACGCCGGCCTGGATCTGCTTGGCCATGAAGTCGTTGGTCGGCCACACGAGGTCGTAGCCGCTGTTGCCGGTCAGCAGCTTCGACTGCAGCGTCTCGTCGCTGTCGTACGCGTCGTAGCGCACCTTGATGCCGGTTTCCTTTTCGAAGCCGGCAATCGTATCCGGCGCGAAGTAATTGCTCCAGTTGTACAGGTTCAGCACCTTCTCTTCATCGGCGCGGGCCATGCCGGCCAGCATGCACAGCGCGAGGCCCGGCACCGCGAAGCGCAACCATCCTTTCCGTTTCATCGGGCCTTCCTCATCGATAACAGGACGATACGCCGTCGCTGGTCAGCAACGTGCGATACATCTCCGGGCGGCGATCGCGGAAAAAGCCCCACGATTGCCGGTCGGCGCGGATCGCGTCGAGATCGAACGTGTGCACGAGCACGGCTTCGTCGGTGCGGTTCGCCTCGGCCCGCTTCTCGCCGGTGTGATCCGCGATGAAGCTCGACCCGTAGAACACGCCCGTGAGCCCCTGCTGCTCCGGATTGCCGTTGCCGAAGCCGACTTCGCGGCCGATCCGGTTCGCGGCCACCACCGGCACCATGTTGGCGGCCGCGTGGCCCTGCATCGTGCGCTGCCAGTGGCCGGACGAATCGAACGCACTGCTGAACGGCTCCGAGCCGATGATGGTCGGAAAGCACAGGATCTCGGCGCCCATCAGCGCGAGGCTGCGTGCGGTTTCCGGATACCACTGGTCCCAGCAGATGCCGATGCCGATTCGGCCGAAGCGCGTATCCCACACCTTGAAGCCGGTGTCGCCCGGCGTGAAATAGAACTTCTCCGTATAGCCCGGCCCATCCGGGATATGCGTCTTGCGATAGACGCCGAGCACGCGCCCGTCCGCGTCCGCGACGGCGATCGAGTTGTACGCGGCATTGCCCGCGCGCTCGAAGAAGCCGATCGGCAGCACGATGCCGAGTTCGCCGGCCAGCGCCGCGAAACGGGCGATCTGCGCATTGCCTTCGAACGGCTGCGCAAGTTCGAGATGGCGCACGTTCTGGTCGAGGCAGAAGTACGGCATCGCGAACAGCTCCGGGCACAGCACGAGATTCGCGCCCTGTGCGGCGGCCGCGCGGATCAGGCGCTCCGCGGTGGCCATGTTGTCTTCGAGATTCCAGTTGCCCGACGCCATCTGGACGGCGGCGACGGTGATGTGTTTGGACGGCATTGCGATTGCTCCTCGGTAGGACCGGAAACCGCTGACGAAACGTCGCTCAGTTCGCGACGGACGGCTGTTGCTGCGTCGAACAGTGGATGCTGCCGCCGCCGATCGACAGCGTCGGAATCGGCAGCATCTCCACGTTACGCCCCGGGAACGCACGACTGAACGCCTCGCGCGCGGCCTGATCCTGCTCGACGCCGAACGCGGACACGATCACCGCGCCATTCACCAGGATGTAGTTCGCATAGCAATCGCAGTAGCGCTCGGAGCCGAAGCGTTCGGTGACGATCGGCGACGGCAGGTCGAGCAGCTCGAAACGGCGCCCCGCCGCATCGGTCGCGAGCTCCAGCGCGCGACGGTTTTCCCGCATCACGTGGAAATAGTCGCCCTGCTCCGGCAGCGCGGTCTGGCACAGCATCCGGCCGGGTGCGATGAACGACGCGATGCCGTCCACGTGCCCGTTCGTCTCCACTTCGTCGGGATTGCCCGGCAGCCAAATGATCTTCTCGACGCCCAGCATGCGGCGCAGCTCCGCCTCGATTTCCGCGCGGCTCAGGTGCGGATTGCGATTCGGATGCAGCAGGCAGCTCTCGGTGGTGACCAGTGTGCCCTGCCCGTCGACGTAAAACGAGCCGCCCTCCAGCACCATGTGCGAATTGAAGATCTCCGCGCCGGCCGCGCGCGCGATGTCCTGCCCGGCCTGCTGGCAGCCGTCGTACGGCTGGTACTTCTCGCCCCAGCAGTTGAAGCGGAACACGGCCGCGCCCAGCCCGTGCTGTTCGCTCACGAGGAAGATCGGCCCGCAGTCGCGCAGCCAGTTGTCTTCGGCCGCGACCGGCACCACGTCGACGCTCGCGCCCACCAGTTCGCGCGCCGCGTCGGCCTGGCTGTGGTGCGCGGCCACCACGCAGCGCTGGTAGCGGGCGATCGTCCGCGCGACCAGCGCGAATTCGCGACACACCTGCGCGTAATGGCTCCCCCACAGATCCTCGCGATCGTGGAGAACCGGCCATCCGAGCCACGTGGCATCCATGGATTCCCATTCCGCGGGCATCCGGTAACCGCGCTGGCGAGCATCAAAGCGACCCATCGTTCCGTCTCCGTTGTGATTGATGGCCGATTGTGCGTCAGGTTAAACTTGATGAATATTGATATTTATTGGCCGAATTAATCAATTCACCTCATACCTCGATGCAACGCGTTCCGTCCCTGAAACTGCTGACCGGCTTCGAAGCCGCGGCCCGGCTGGGTAATTTCTCGCGCGCGGCCGACGAGCTGCACCTGTCGCAATCGGCGATCAGCCATCAGATCCAGCAGCTCGAAGCGCAGCTCGGGCAGCCGCTGTTCCGCCGGCGCGGCCGCGGTGTCGAACTGACCATCGCCGGCGAGGTCCTGCAGCGCAGCGTGCAGCGCGCGATGGACACGTTGCGCGGCGGCCTCGACCGCATCGCGACCTACCTGAACCCGGGGCTCGTCGTGCTGGTGTGTCCCGCGCCGTTGCTGCACGGTTGGCTGCAGCCGCGTCTCGAACAGTTGCAGCAGGTCCTGCCCGACCTGTGCCCGCTGCTGTCGACCGACGAAACCGCGCGCTACGTCGACGAGATCGACGTCGACATGACGATCGGCACGCGGCCGATGCTGCAGCCCGGCCTGCTGGATATCCCGTTCATGCGGGACGAATGGGTGACGGTGTGCGCGACGCCGCTGGCGGAACAACTCGAACGCGTGCCGCGCGACGAGCACCCGCAGCACGCGGGAGTCATCTGTCTCGAAGCCAGCCTGACCGACGAGCGCCTGGCGACGGTGTTCCGCGAGCGGCTGTCGGCATTCCGGATGCATGCGATCTACGACGACCAGCGGCTCGTGCTGGACGCCGTGCTGCGCGGCCGCGGCATCGCCTGCCTGCCGCGCCTCGTCGCGCAGGCGGGCATCGACCAGCGCACCCTGACCGTGCTCGCCGGCTACCCGCGCCTGCCCGGCACCACGTGGTGGTTGTCCCGCATGGAAGGCCCGTCGCGCTCGCCGATCGTCGAGCGGATGTTCGAATGGCTGGTCGAGCAAGGCAGCCTGTCGAGCGCATCCGGTCCGGCGCCCGACCACGCACCGCCGCCACCCGCGTAATCGCACGCCGCAAAAAAAACGTCCCGCTGGCTGGCGGGACGTTCGTCGTATTTCAAATGCACACTGCGCAGCCGATCACGGCTCGTGACGCAGATACCCTTCCTTGCTCGGATCGCGCATCCGCCACGACACGATCAGCGAGATCGCGCACAGCACGGTCACGTACCAGTAGAAGGTTTCCTCGCTGCCGACCGACTTGAACCACAGCGCGACGTACTCGGCCGAACCGCCGAAGATCGCGTTCGCGACCGCATACGACAGGCCGACGCCCATCGCGCGCACTTCCGGCGGGAACATCTCGGCCTTGATCAGGCCGCTGATCGACGTGTAGAAGCTGACGATCGCGAGCGCGACGGTAATCAGCACGAATGCGGCCACCGGGCTCGTCACGTCCTTCAGTGCATGCATCAGCGGCACCGTGCCGATCACCGCGAACGAACCGAACAGGATCATCGACGTGCGGCGGCCGATCCGGTCGGACAGCGCGCCGAACACCGGCTGCATCAGCATGTAGACGAGCAGCGCGACGGTCATCACGTTGCTGGCCGTCTTCGCATGCATGCCGGCCGTGTTCACGAGGTACTTCTGCATGTACGTCGTGAACGTGTAGAAGATCAGCGAGCCGCCGGCCGTGAAGCCGACCACCGTGAAGAACGCGCCCTTGTGCTGCCACACGCCGCGGATCGTGCCCGCGTCTTTCTTGTCGCGCGATGCGGTCGTCGACGTCTCGTCGAGCGACTTGCGCAGGTACAGCGAGATCAGCGCGGCCGCCGCGCCGACCACGAACGGAATGCGCCAGCCCCACGCCTTCAGTTCGTCGGCCGACAGCGTCTGCTGCAGGATCACGAGCACGAGCAGCGCGCACAGCTGGCCGCCGATCAGCGTCACGTACTGGAACGACGCGAAGAAGCCGCGGCGGCCCTTCAGCGCCACCTCGCTCATGTAGGTCGCGCTCGTGCCGTATTCGCCGCCCACCGACAGCCCCTGGAACAGCCGCGCGACCAGCAGCAGCGCCGGTGCGAGCGCGCCGATCTGCGCATAGGTCGGCAGCACCGCGATCACGAGCGAGCCGCCGCACATCATCAGCACGGAGATCATCATCGCGTTGCGGCGGCCGTGGCGGTCCGCGATGCGGCCGAACAGCCAGCCGCCGATCGGACGCATCAGGAAGCCGGCCGCGAACACACCCGCCGTGTTCAGCAGCTGCGTCGTGGTGTTGCCGCTCGGGAAGAATGCCGGCGCGAAGTACAGCGCGCAGAACGAGTAGATGTAGAAGTCGAACCACTCGACGAGGTTGCCCGACGAGGCGCCGACGATGGCGAACACGCGCCGCCGGGTGTCATGCGCGGACAGCGCAGCTTGGTCGGTCTGGACGTCCATGGATTGGTCAGTTCCTTTTAGTGCTTTCTGGGCGAGACGGCGGGGGCCGCCGCGTACGATCACACGTGGCACCGGTTCCGGCGCACGGCGCTACGGGATTTTAGCGAAATGTAAAGTAACAGGCTCTCCGGGTTCGTCCGGATGTAGAAAATTTTTCTCTCGCCATGCGTTCGTCATATGAAAACGCCAGCCGCAAGGCTGGCGTTCGATGCAAACTTTCCGCGGGCGATGTTCAGATCCTCACCTCCGGCGGCACGTAGCGGCACTCGTACCGCTTGCGCACGGTGCCGGCCTCGTCGACGCTTTCCAGGAACACGTCGAACTGCCAGAGCCGCGCCATGTGCTTGAGCACCTCGTCGCTGTCGTTCGACAGGTGGCGGTTGTCGGTCATGAAGTGGCGCAGCGTGAGACTGCGGTCGCCGCGCGTGTTCACTGCCCACACCTGGATGTTGGGCTCGCGGTGATGGATGTCGTACTGCCTCGACAGCGCCTGCCGCACGTACTGGTAGCCCGAATCGTCGTGGATCGCCGATACCTCCAGCGAATCGCGCATGTCGTCGTCGAGCACCGAGAAGAGCCGCATGTCGCGGATCAGGCTCGGCGACAGGTACTGCGCGATGAAGCTCTCGTCCTTGAAGTTGCGCATCGCGTAGTGCATCGCCGGCAGCCACGGGGTGCCCGCGATCTCCGGAAACCACTTGTAGTCTTCTTCCGTCGGCGCTTCGCAGATCCGCCGGATGTCGCTCATCATCGAGAAGCCGAGCGCATACGGATTGATCCCGCTGTAGTACGGCTTCGTGACGGGCGGCTGGTAGACCACGTTGCTGTGCGAGTGCAGGAACTCCATCATGAAGCCGTCTTCCAGCTTCCCCTGGTTGTACAGCGTGTTCAGCAACGTGTAGTGCCAGAACGTCGCCCAGCCTTCGTTCATCACCTGCGTCTGCCGCTGCGGGTAGAAATACTGGCCGATCTTGCGCACGATGCGGATCACTTCCCGCTCCCACGGTTCGAGCAGCGGCGCATTCTTCTCCGCGAAATACAGCAGGTTCTCCTGCGGCTCGGGCGGATAGCGGTCTTCCTGCTCTTCCATCAGCTCGGGCTTCTTGCCCGGCAGCGTGCGCCACAGCTCGTTCACCTGCGACTGCAGGTACGCCTCGCGCTCGCGCCGCAACGCGGATTCCTTCGACAGCGAAGGCTTCTGCGGCCGCTTGTAGCGGTCGACGCCGTAGTTCATCAGCGCATGGCACGAATCGAGCAGTTCCTCGACGCGATCGAGGCCGTAGCGCTCCTCGCATTCGGCGACGTAGTTCTTCGCGTACACGAGATAGTCGATGATCGCGTGCGCGTCGGTCCACAGCCGGAACAGGTAGTTGCCCTTGAAGAACGAGTTGTGCCCGTACGCCGCGTGCGCGATGACGAGCGCCTGCATCGTCATCGTGTTCTCTTCCATCAGGTACGCGATGCAGGGGTTCGAGTTGATGACGATTTCGTACGCGAGCCCCATCTGGCCGCGACGGTAGCTCTTCTCGGTCGACAGGAAGTGCTTGCCGAACGACCAGTGACGGTAGTTGACGGGCATCCCGACCGACGCGTACGCGTCCATCATCTGCTCGGCGCTGATCAGTTCGAGCTGGATCGGGTAGATGTCGAGCTCGTATTGTTCGGCGACCTGCGAGATGTGCGTGTCGTATTCCTCGAGCAGTTCGAACGTCCAGTCGGACGGGCACGGCAGCGGCTTGCGTTCGGCAACGTTCATACGCGCTTCCTTTTGCCCTCGGCCGGGCAAGTCGGCGGCCGGCGGCGGTGGTTCGGCCTGCCCGCGTTGCTGCGATGCGGCAGGGCCGGCCGTGTCGTCGCCGGAAGGGCGCGGCGCATAGCCGCGCGACTCGTTGTGCAGATGGCGGGTCGTCATGACATTTCCACCTGCTTTTCGAACAATTCGCGAAACACCGGGTAGATGTCGGCAGCCGATTCCACTTTTTTCATCGCGAGATGCGGCTGCGACAAGGCCAGTTGCGCGTATTCCAGCCACAGGTTCTGCTCTTCCGGCGCGACCTGGATATACGCGAAGTAACGCGTCTTCGTGAGGATATCCTCTTCCAGGATTTTGCGACACTTGGGCGAATCGTCGGTCCAGTTGTCGCCGTCGGACGCCTGCGCGCCGTAGATGTTCCATTCGGTCGGCGAGTAGCGCTCGTTCATCACCTTGCGCATCAGCTCGAGCGCACTCGACACCACCGTGCCGCCGCTCTCGGTCGAATGGAAGAAGGTGTCTTCGTCGACTTCCTCGGCACGCGTGTGGTGACGGATGAACACGACCTCGATGCGCTCGTAGTTCCGTTTGAGGAACAGGTACAGCAGGATGAAGAAGCGCTTCGACAGATCCTTGCGCTGCTCGTCCATCGAGCCCGACACGTCCATCAGGCAGAACATCACGGCCTGGCTCGACGGTTGCGGCTGCTTCACGCGGTTGATGTAGCGCAGGTCGAACGGATCGATGAACGGAATCCGCCAGATGCGCCCCTTCAGGTGATGGATCTCGGCCTCGAGCACCGCGATCTCCGCGCGCCGGTCTTCCGGATCGCTCTTCATCGCCTCGAGCTGCGCCTCGAGTTCGCGCAGCTCGTTGACGAGCGGCGAGCCGAGCGCGATGCGACGCCCGAGCGCGCTGCGCAGCGAACGCACGACGTCGATGTTGTTCGGCGTGCCTTCCGCCGACCAGCCCGCGCGCACGTTCTTCCAGCTCGGCACCGTCAGCAGGTGCGTCTTCACGAGGCGCGGCAGTTCGAGATCGTCGAAGAAGTACTGCATGAACTCGTCACGCGACAACTCGAACACGAAGTCGTCCTGCCCTTCGCCCTCGTTGCTCGCCTGACTGCCTCCCCCGCCCGAGCCACCCTGCGGACGCGGGATCTTGTCGCCGCGCACGTAGTCCTCGTTGCCGGGGTGCACGTATTCACGACGTCCGCCAGGGCCGTGCCGAAAATTCGGCTCCGCGATGTCCTTGCGCGGGATCGTGATGCTTTGCGTGCTTTGGATATCCTTGATGCTACGGTCGCGCACCGCGTCGGACACGGCACGACGAATGTAGTTCTTGACGCGACGCAGAAAGCGTTCGCGGTTGGCGATACTCTTGTTCTTGCCGGCCAGCCTGCGGTCGATGATTTGATGAAGCACTCCCGGTCTCCCGCTCGAAAGTCGATATGCCGGGACGCTCGCCGCACATGCCGTCTCCCGTCATGCGGGCGGCGTCTCTGAAAACACCCGTACGGCGACGCCGTACGGGCGCGGTACCGCGCGCGTCATGACGACTTGCGCACGCGCAGGTACCAGTCGCAAAGCAGCCTCACCTGCTTCGGCGTATAGCCCTTCGCGACCATCCGGTTCACAAAGTCCTCATGCTTGCGCTGCTCCTCCGCCGAACCCTTGGCGTTGAACGAAATCACCGGCAACAGTTCCTCGGTGTTCGAGAACATCTTCTTCTCGATCACGACGCGCAACTTCTCGTAGCTCGTCCACACGGGGTTCTTGCCGGCATTCGCCGCCCGTGCACGCAACACGAAGTTCACGATCTCGTTGCGGTAATCCTTCGGATTACTGATGCCGGCCGGCTTCTCGATCTTCTCCAGCTCCGCGTTCAGTGCGGCGCGGTCGAAGCTCTCGCCCGTATCGTGATCGCGGAATTCCTGGTCCTGGATCCAGAAGTCCGCATACGTGACGTAGCGGTCGAAGATGTTCTGGCCATACTCCGAATACGATTCGAGGTAGGCCGTCTGGATCTCCTTGCCGATGAATTCCGCGTAGCGCGACGCGAGCACGTCCTTCACGAAGGACAGGTACTTCTGCTCGGTTTCCGGCGGGAACTGCTCGCGTTCGATCTGCTGTTCGAGCACGTACATCAGGTGCACGGGGTTGGCCGCCACCTCGCTCGAATCGAAGTTGAACACGCGCGACAGGATCTTGAACGCGAAGCGTGTCGACACGCCCGTCATCCCTTCGTCCACGCCCGCGTAATCGCGGTACTCCTGGTACGACTTCGCCTTCGGATCGGTGTCCTTGAGGTTTTCGCCGTCATACACCTGCATCTTCGAGAACAGGCTCGAATTCTCCGGCTCGTGCAGGCGCGACAGCACCGAGAACTGCGACATCATCTTCAGCGTGCCCGGCGCGCAGACGGCCTCGGCCAGCGACGAGTTGCGGATCAGCTTCTCGTAGATCTTGGTCTCTTCCGACACGCGCAGGCAGTACGGCACCTTCACGACGAAGATCCGGTCGAGCAGTGCCTCGTTGTTGCGGTTGTTGCGGAACGCCTTCCACTCCGACTCGTTCGAGTGCGCGAGGATGATCCCGTCGAACGGAATCGCGCCGAAGCCCTCGGTACCCTTGAAGTTGCCTTCCTGCGTGGCGGTGAGCAGCGGGTGCAACACCTTGATCGGCGCCTTGAACATTTCGACGAACTCGAGCAGGCCCTGGTTCGCCAGGCACAGGCCACCCGAGTAGCTGTACGCGTCGGCATCGTCCTGCGCATACTGTTCGAGCTTGCGGATATCGACCTTGCCGACCAGCGACGAGATGTCCTGGTTGTTCTCGTCACCCGGTTCCGTCTTCGCGATGCCGACCTGCCGCAGGATCGACGGATAGCGGCGCACCACGCGGAACTGGCGGATGTCGCCGTTGTATTCGTGCAGCCGCTTGACGGCCCACGGACTCAGGATGTTCTTCAGGTAGCGGCGCGGAATGCCGTACTGTTCCTCGAGGATCGGGCCGTCTTCGTCGTAGTCGAACAGCCCGAGCGGCGATTCGTTGACGGGCGAACCCTTCAGCGAATAGAACGGCACGCGCTCCATCAGTTGCTTCAGACGCTCGGCGATCGACGACTTGCCGCCGCCCACCGGGCCAAGCAGATAGAGGATCTGCTTCTTCTCTTCGAGCCCTTGCGCAGCGTGGCGGAAGTAGGCGACCACCTGCTCGATCACCTCCTCCATTCCGTAGAACTCACGGAATGCGGGATAGACCTTGATGACCTTGTTCGCAAAGATCCGCGACAGGCGCGGGTCGTTGCGGGTATCGATGTGTTCAGGTTCCCCGATTGCTTCCAGCATGCGTTCACCAGCCGTCGCGTACGCGGATGGATCGTTCTTGCAGAGCGCGAGATACTCCTCCAGCGAGAGCTCTTCCTCTCGCGTTTTTTCGAAGCGGTTCGCGAAGCTGCTGTAAATATCCATGCTACCTCCCTCGCCTGAGTCTGAAGACGTGCCTGCCTTCGTACGACTGCGCAGAAGCAAGCGCGTTCGAATTCATCCTAAACCCTTTCTTATTTTTTTTCACGAACTCTTCGTATGAAGTTCGTCATTCTCGACAACACCGCTTGGACAACACATTTCGTCGTTTTACAATCGATCTCCCGAGCCGCAGAAACTGCATCCGGCGCGTCTCGTCGAACGACGGAACGTCTTGTGTGTTGGACACATCCGACGTCGTCACTTCTCCCCTTCATCCCTATACGTTCGAGCGGTCGTTTTCGACGACACGTTGCGCGCGCCGTTACAAATTTTTTTCGCAGTGCCCTTACGGAGATACCCGTACGACGGATGCGGGAACTTCACATGCACCTGTGTGCGCATGCGTCGATGCAGGTCACACGATGCAGGCGACGATGCGCGATCGTCATTCATGCATGTCGCCTGTCACATTTTTTCCAACGCAGAAACGACGACGCCCGCATGTCGCGGGCGTCGTTCGTCACCAAATGGGGATAGATGCGCGGCGCGCGCGGATCAGAAGGTTTCCCAGTCGTCCGAGTCAGCAGTAGCGGCCGTTTGCACCGGTGCAGCGGAAGCAGCGACGGGTTTGCGCACCGGCGCCGCTGCGGCCACGCGTCTCGGCGGTGCATCGCGCTCGTCGCGCGCAGCGGCCTGGACGGGCACCGCAACCGCTGCGGCGGGCGCACGCGGTGCGTGACGCACCGCAACCGGAGCCGCGGCACCCGGGCGGGCCGTGTCTTCGTTGAGCTGGAATACCGCTGCCGTTTCACGCAGGCGCCCGGCCTGTTCGTCGAGCGATTGCGCGGCAGCCGCGGCTTCCTCGACGAGCGCCGCATTCTGCTGCGTGACTTCGTCCATCTGCGCGACCGCGCGCGCCACCTGGTCGATCCCGCCGCTCTGCTCCTCGGACGCCGCCGCGATCTCGCCCATGATGTCGGTCACGCGCTGCACCGCACCGATCACGTCGCTCATCGTGCGCCCTGCTTCGTCGACCAGCGTGGAACCCGACCGGATGCGCTCCACCGACGCGTCGATCAGCACCTTGATCTCCTTGGCCGCGGTCGACGAACGCTGGGCCAGGCTGCGCACCTCGCCCGCGACGACCGCGAAACCGCGGCCTTCCTCGCCTGCCCGTGCAGCTTCGACTGCTGCATTCAGCGCAAGAATGTTGGTCTGGAATGCGATTCCTTCGATGATCGCAATGATGTCCGCGATCTTTGCCGAGCTGTCGTTGATCTCGCCCATCGTGCCGACCACCTGGCCGACTACCGTATTGCCCTTGTTTGCAATCTCCGACGCATTCGCGGCCAGCGAACTCGCCTGGCGTGCATTGTCCGCGTTCTGTTTCACGGTGCCGGTCAGCTGCTCCATGCTCGACGCGGTTTCCTGCAGCGCCGCGGCCTGTTCCTCGGTGCGCGACGACAGGTCGATGTTGCCGGCGGCAATCTGGCGTGCCGCGGTCGCGATCGACTCGCTGCCGCCGCGCACGGTGCGCACCGTGTCGACGAGCCCGCGCTGCATCTTGCCGAGGCCTTCGAGAAGCTGGCCCATCTCGTCATGGCGATCCACGACGATCGGCCGGCGCAGGTCGCCGGCGGCAATGGCGTCGAAATGCGCGAGCGCGTCGGCAATCGGGCGGCCGATCGCGCGGCTCAGCGTCAGCCACGACACGACCGCGGCGCCAAGGCCGGCCAACAACGCGACGATCGCCAGCACGCGCAGCGTGTCGTATGCCGATTCCGCATGATCGAAGCCGGCTTGCGCATCGGTGAACTGAAAGTTGCGCAGCGCCTCGCTCGCCGTCGCAAGGTCGTTGTAGCGCGCCTGGAGCTGCTTCGCGCCTTCGCCGATCCGGTCGGCCTGATTCGCGCCGACCACGCTCGCGAACGCGTCGCACTCGTGCTGCAGCGCCTGCCGCTTCGCGGCGACGTCCTGGGCAAGCCGGTCTTCCTCCGGGCCGCGTGGCAACGCAAGGTACTTCTGCCACCAGGTGTCGGACTGCGCGCGCATCGCGCGGCTTCGCTCGACGGCGGCTGCCGCGTCCGGCGTGCTGGCCAGGAGCGCCGCACGGTCGAGCGCCAGGCGTTCGCGTGCGGCGTAGATCTCGGCCACCGACACGTCGACCGCGCTCGGCATCTGGTTCGTGAAAATATCGCGCGTCGTATCGTTCGCGCGCGTCATGCCGTACACGCCGAGCCCGCCTATCACAGCCAGGAGCACCGCCAGAAACGCCATCGTAAAACCGATGCGCGCACGAATCGTCAGGTTTTTGAACACCATCATCCTTCCTGTGTTGCGTCGTGATGGACGGGACAGGCCCGTCGCTTCGAAGCATTGCTTCACCCGGTGCATTTACGACCATGCACCGCACAACTTGATGGTGTTTCCGCTATTTTTTCGAATTATTCGTCTGTTTATTACAAACAGCTGAATGAAAAATGCGCGCTTCAGCGTGTCCTGGAAGCGAGGTGATGGGAGGTGCTCCGCTGCCGGCGAGCGTCGCAGATACGCGGCCGGCCGTCGTTGGCGACGAACCAGCCGCGACGCGTGATCCAGCCCTATTCGGTCAGTTCGGCAAGCGTTGGAATTGACGGCTGCGCGCCCGCGCGCGTGACCGACAGGGCCGCTGCGCGTTGCGCGAAGCGGATGGCCGTGTCGACATCCGCGCCGGCCGCGAGGCGCGCGGAAAAACCGCCGATGAAGGTATCGCCGGCCGCCGTCGTGTCGACGGCCTGCACGGCCGGCGCCGGATAATGCCGTGCCGCGCCATCGGCCGTCAGCGCAAGCACGCCGCGCGCGCCCAGCGTCACCAGCACATTGCATGCGCCGCCGGCCTGCAGCACGCGTGCGGCGGCTTCCGCCTCTGCCGGATCGCGTACCGGCAGCGCGGTCAGCGCGGCCGCCTCGACCTCGTTCGGGATCAGGTAATCGACGAGCGGCAGCCAGCCGTCCGGCAGTGGTGCGACGGCCGGGGCCGGATTGAGCACCACAGTGCGGCCGAGCCGACGTCCGGCCGACAGCGCCGCGAACACGGCCTCCGGCGGCGTCTCGAGCTGGCAGATCAGCACATCGGCCGACGCCAGTGCGGCTTCGTGCCGTGCGACCGTCTCGGTCGTGACCTCGCCATTGCCGCCCGCGACGATCACGATCGCGTTCTGGCTCGCATCGTCGACGACGATCAGCGCGACGCCGGTCGACGCCGACGCGCTCGTCGCGAGCCCCGCGCAGTCGATCCCCTCGGCTTCGAGGCTCGCGCGCAGCGCCGCGCCGTGTGCATCCGCGCCGACGCAGCCGATCATCGCGACCTGCGCGCCGAGCCGTGCGGCCGCGACGGCCTGGTTGCCGCCCTTGCCGCCCGCCGCCTGCGCGAACGCATGACCGGCGAGCGTTTCGCCCGGCAGCGGCAGACGCGGCGCGCGCACGACCAGATCCATGTTGAGGCTGCCGACCACCGTCACGCGGCCGGTGTGTGCTGCGGGCGCCGTCATGCGCGACCGCCCGATGCCGGCGGCTCGCGGTAGATCGCCGTCGATTCGCGCAGCACGAGGCGCGGCGACACGACGCGACGGCGGCTCGGCACGGCGGTCGAGCCGCCGCCGATCCGCTCGATCAGCGTCTGCGCGGCCATTTCGCCGAGCGCGCGCACCGATTGGCCGACCGTCGACAGCGCCGGATACGTGTAGCGGGAGAATTCAATGTCGTCGAACCCGATGATCGAACAGTCGTCGGGCACGCGCATGCCGCGCTCGGCCGCCGCGCGCAACGCGCCGACGCCCATCAAGTCGTTGCCCGCGAAGATCGCGCTCGGCCGCACCGATTCGAACAGCCGCGACGCCGCGTGATAACCGCCGAGGCACGAGAAGTCGCTTTCCGCGATCGCGCCCGGCACGATGTCGACCCCGCGCTCGGCCATCGCACGGATGAAGCCGTGCACGCGCATTGCGCTGACCGCCGTGTCGGTCGGCCCCGTGATGCAGCCGATCTTCGCATGCCCGAGCTCGAGCAGATGGCGCGTCGCCAGGTACGCACCGCGCTCGTGGTCGATCTGCACGAGGTCGGCCGCGAGCCCCTCGATGTTGCGGTCGACGACGACGAGCGGTGCGTGGATATCCGCGAGCGTCTGCGCGAGCACCGCATCCTCGCCGGCCGATGCCACGATCAGCCCGTCGATACGCTTTTCCTGCAGCACGCGCAGGTAGTTGCGCTGCTTGACGGGATCGTCGTCCGAGTTGCAGAAGAACACGCAATAGCCATTGGCCGCGCACTGATCCTCAATGCCGCGCGCAAGCTCCGCGAAGTACGGATTCGTGCTGTTCGGCACGACGAGGCCGATCGTCGCCGTCGCACGCGCCTTCAGCGAGCGCGCCACGGCCGACGGCACGTAATTCAGCTCGCGGATTGCGCCCTCGACCTTCGCACGCACATCCGCGGACACCGGCCGCGAATTGTTCACCACGTGCGAGACGGTCGTAAACGACACGCCCGCCATGGCCGCCACATCCTTGATCGTCGCCATTTCCCGTTTCTCTCTGGTCTGTTCTGTCTGTCTTTCTACCGCACGCGTGTGCGCCGGCTGCGATACGTATCGAGCACGACCGCCACCACGATCACCGCGCCGGTGATGATCCGTTTCGTCGGCTCGTTCGCGCCGATCTGCGCCAGCCCCGCGGCCAGCACGGAGATGATCAACACGCCGAAGAACGTGCTGATCACCGAGCCGCGCCCGCCCATCAGGCTCGTGCCGCCAATCACGACGGCGGCGATCACCTGCAGTTCGAGGCCGACGCCCGCATTCGGGTCGGCCGCCTCGAGCCGCGAAATCTGGAACAGCGACGCAAGACCTGCGAGTGCGCCCATCGATGCGAATACGAGAATTTTATACGGCCTCGGGTTAACCCCCGCAAGTCGGACGGCTTCTTCGTTCGTGCCGATCCCGACGAGATAGCGTCCGAACACGGTCCGTGTCAGCACGAACTGGGCCGCGATCATCACCGCGACCGCGATCAGGAATGCCGGCGAGATGCCGAGCGCGATCGGGTTCGACAGGAAATCGAACGCGTCGCCGATGTAGGCCGTGCGCGAATTCGTCAGCTGGTACGCGAGGCCGCGCGCGGCCTCCAGCACGCCGAGCGACACGATGAACGACGGGATCCGCCAGCCGACCGTGACCGCGCCCGTCAGCGCGCCCGTCATGGTCGCGACCGCGATGCCGATCAGCGCGGCCGGCAGCGGCCCCCACTGCCATTTCAGCGCGGCGACGCTGACCATCGACGCGGCGAGCGCG
Source organism: Burkholderia lata (assembly GCF_000012945.1). Lineage (NCBI taxonomy): Bacteria > Pseudomonadati > Pseudomonadota > Betaproteobacteria > Burkholderiales > Burkholderiaceae > Burkholderia > Burkholderia lata. The sequence continues at coordinate 1,738,963 of NC_007510.1, read as the reverse complement.
AGTACCGAGCCGACCGACAGGTCGATCCCGGCGATGATCAGCACGAAGGTCATCCCGACCGACATCACGACGAGATCGGGGATCTGGTTCGCGATCGTGCTGAACGTGTCGTAGGTCAGGAAGTGCGAGCTCAGCACCGAAAACAGCGCAATCATCGCTGCGAGCGCGCCGGCGAGCCCGAGGTAGTTCGACAGGCCGAGCCGCGTGCCGGACAGCGTGCGCGCGCGGCGCCCCGTCACGTCCTGCTGCGCGCCTGCGTCGGTCGGGGTTACGGGAGGCTGGGTCATTGCGGTCGTCCTGTCGTCGAAGTGCCCGGAGCGGCGCCTGGCGCCTGCCCCGCGTCCGGATGCTGCGCGCCGCCCGGCGGCGTCTCGCGGCCGAAGCCGGCGAACGCCGCGGCCAGCAGCGCATCCTGGGTCCAGTTGCCGCGCTCGAACACGGCGGTCATGCGGCCGGCCGACATCACGCCGATCCGGTCGCAGATCAGCATCAGCTCGCGCAGGTCGCTCGACACGACGACGAGTGCGCGGCCTTCGCGCGCGAGCGCGCCCATCAAAGTGTAGATCTCGAACTTTGCGCCGACGTCGATCCCGCGCGTCGGCTCGTCGAACAGCAGCACGCCCATGTCGCGCGCGAGCCAGCGGCCGATCACGACCTTCTGCTGGTTGCCGCCCGACAGCTCGCCGACCGCCTGCGTCGCGCCGTGCGTGCGGATCCGCAGCGCGTCGATCTGCTGCTCGGCGAGCGCCGTTTCGCGCGCACCGTCGACGATCCCGCCGCGCGCGAGCCGGTCGAGCTGGCCGAGCGACACGTTCGCGGCGATCGACTGCGTCAGCAGCAGCCCCTCGCCCTTGCGATCCTCGGTGATCAGCGCGATGCCCAGCTTCACCGCATCGACGGGCGAACCGATTCGCGCCGGCTTCAGCGGCTGGCCGACCGCGATCGTCCCCGCATCCGGCGTATCGGCGCCGTATATCAGCCTCAGCAGCTCGGTGCGTCCCGCGCCGATCAGCCCGGAGATGCCGAAAATCTCGCCCGCGCGCACTTCGAGCGACACGTCGCGCACCGCCGCCCCGCGGCTGAGGCCCGAGACGACGAGCCGCGGCGCGCCAAAATGGCGCTCGCCCAGATCGATGTGCTCGCCGACCTCGCGCCCGACCATCAGCGTGACGAGCCCGTCGGATGTCGTCGCCGCCATGTCGCCCGCATGAACGAGCCGGCCATCGCGCAACACCGCGACGCGTTCGGCGACGCGCGCGAGCTCCTCGAGCCGGTGCGAGATGTAGACGATCGCGACGCCGCGCGCCTTCAGCCGGTCGATCTGCTCGAACAGCAGCTCGACTTCACGCGCGGTCAGCATCGCGGTGGGTTCGTCGAGAATCAGCACGCGGCAGTCGCCGATCAGGTTGCGCGCGATCTCGACCATCTGCTGGTGGCCGATGCCGAGCGCGCCTACCGGCGTATCGGGATCGACCGTGTCGAGCCCGACCTGCGCCATCGCGGCCCGCGCATCGTCGCGCAGCCGCGCGCGATCGATGATCCCGAAACGTCGCGGCAGGCGGTTCAGGAACAGGTTTTCGGCAACCGTCAGGGTCGGCAGCAGGTTCAGTTCCTGCATCACCATGCGCACGCCGAGCGCCTCGGCCTGCGTGCGGCTCGCCGGTGCATAGGGCTGGCCGCCGAGCAGCATCGTCCCGGCAGTCGGTTCGACGAGCCCGCCGATGATCTTCGACAGCGTGCTCTTGCCGGCGCCGTTCTCGCCCGTCAACGCAAGCGCGTGGCCCGCCTCGAGCGTCAGCGTGACGTCGGCGAGCACGGGTTCGGCATAGGTCTTGCCGATGCCGGATACGGACAGCACGGGAGTGGCTGCGCGGGAGGGTTGGAAAGTCGGGTCCATCGCGATCCTGGTTGCGGCCGCGCGCACGCGGCGCGCGGGTGTGACGCTCACAAGTGCATGTGCATGCAGTGGCCGTGATCGCGCTCACCCCGGATAACGGCCGCCGCGCCCAATTCTTGAGGGCGGCGGCCGCATCGGGGCCGCGTCACTTCGTCACGAGATCCACCGGCGTCTCGACCACGCCCGACATGTCGGCCTGCTTGCGATGCTCGGCGATCGCCTTGAGTGCCGTGTCGATACCGAACACGGCCTGCTTCGCCGCGTACTGATCGGCGGTCGCGAGCACGCGGCCGTCCTTCAGCATCGGCTTGATCGCATTGATGTTGTCGTAGCCGACCACGAGCACCTTGCCCTGCTTGCCGGCCGCGCGCACGGCCGACACGGCGCCGATCGCCATGTTGTCGTTGCCGCACAGCAGCGCCTTCAGGTTCGGATATTCGTTGAGCATCGCGGCAGCGACCGCATTGCCCTTGTCGATCTCCCATTCGCCGGACTGCACCGACACGACCTTCATCCCGCCCGCCTTCATCGCGTCCTGGAAGCCGGCCGTGCGCTGCTGCGCATTGGTCGTCGTCGACACGCCTTCGACGATGCCAACCTGGTCGCCCGCCTTCAGCCGCTTCGCGAGGTAATCGCCGATCTTGCGCGCGCCCTTGCGGTTGTCCGGGCCGACGAACGGCACGTTCAGGTTCTTCGACTTCAGCACGTCGGGATCGAGCCGGTTGTCGATGTTCACGACGATGATGCCCGCGTCGACCGCCTTCTTCACGACCGGCACGAGCGCCTTCGAATCGGCCGGCGCGAGCACGATCGCGTCGACCTTCGACACGATCATCTGCTCGACGATGCGAATCTGGTTCGCGGTGTCGGTCTCGTCCTTGATGCCGTTGGTGATCAGGTCGAACTGACCCGCGTTGTGTTTCTGGTATTCCTTCGCGCCCGTTTCCATCGTCAGGAAGAACTCGTTGGCGAGCGACTTCATCACGAGCGCGACCTTCGGCTTGCCCGCCGATTGCGCGTGGACGGCCGGTGCGGCGGCAACCGCGACGGCGGCGAGCGCGGCGGTCAGGAAGCGACGGCGAAAGAGGACATTCATACACATCTCCTGGCGACTGGCCCCAAGGGCCGGACTATAGTTTGACTGTTGTTTTAATGTGAGCAAACGTTTGCGCCACACTACCCGGACAATGGCCATCGATGCTGCTGTCGGTACCACGGAATGGAAGCGAGGCAGACGGCCGACTGCCTGGCGCGTGCTGTCGTATACGCGCCGCCGCCGGCGGGACGCCGGCGGAGTGAAGGCTATGCTGTACCGATTCGTGCCGGCGCGCAACCTGTCTGATCAATATTTAAGGGTTTATTCGGAGCGCATATCACGCCGGGTCCTGCGGCGCCGGTTCGTCCTCTTCGGCCGAAGGCGGCTCGCCGAATCGGTTGGCATGCGGCGTGCCGGCGATGAAGCCGTTCATCACGAACAGCGCGAGCGCGCCGACGATCGGCACGAACAGCAGCAGCATCCACCATCCCGACTTGTCGATGTCGTGCAGCCGCTTCACGCCGACCGCAATCGACGACCACACCGCGACGACCGCAATGACGACGAGCACCAGCATCGCCAGCAGCGGCAGATCGTCCTCCGGCGTGCCGCGGGAACCCGCATCGACAATCGCGCTGAGCACCGTGGAAACCAGCGCGTAGATCCACCACGGCAGGCGCCCGATCCGGCCTTCGAAGGAAAAGAGAAACCATTTCAGATTCATTGCTTACCTCTTCGTCACGCGTGTTGCGTCCTGCGCGATATGTCTCCGAGTGTGTCGGGACCGACAATCCGCGTGCATGGTTTTGTGAAGGTGGCCGGGTTGCCGGCTTCGCTTTCCGCCACTCGTCCCAGTGTTGCGCGCTGCGTCGCTGGTGCGATCCGGTCAGTCACGATGGCGACCAAGGGACGGCTCGAACGCACGTCACCCGGCATTCACGCGCATTGAATCACATTTGCCAGCCGATAGATCGCTCGCTATGGCAGATGGCCGAATCCGAAACGAGGTGCTCAGGCGTGCCGTTTTGGTCTTGTCGTTGTGTTGGCAAGCAAATGCCTGTCGTTCGCCGCGGGCGGCGAAGAATCGGACGGGAAACCGCGATGGCGGTCGATGATTCGGTGAATCGAATGATCAAGGCGGCGGCAGATCGCCTGCTGCCGCCGCATGCATGACAACCCGCGCAGGTACGTCGCGCCCTCCTCGGTGATTACGCGAAGGGCGCACGACGCGCTGCCGTCAAACGGCTTCGCGCAACATCCCCGCGATTTCCGCTTCGTTCAGGTGCGGCGCGAACATCTCGATCAGCCGGTATGCATACGCGCGCAGGAACGCTCCCTTGCGCAGCCCGACCCGCGTCGTACTCGCCTCGAACAGGTGCTGCGTATCGAGCGCGACGAGGCCCGTGTCGCGCTGCGGATCGTAGGCCATCGCCGCGACCACGCCGATCCCCATTCCGAGCTCGACATACGTCTTGATCACGTCCGCGTCGATTGCGGTCAGCACGACGTCGGGCACGGCGCCCGCCTGCGTGAACGCCTGGTCGATATGCGAGCGGCCCGTGAAATCCTGGTCGTACGTGATGATCGGGTACTCGGCGATTTCCTCGAGCGTCAGGTTCTCGCGGCCGACGAGCGGATGGCCCTTCGGCACGACGACCGTGTGATGCCACGAATAGCACGGGAACGTGACGATGTCCGGATAGCGGTCGAGCGCCTCGGTCGAGATGCCGAGATCGGCCTCGCCGTTCAGGATCATCTGCGCGATCTGCTGCGGGCTGCCCTGGCGCAGCGCGAGATGCACCTTCGGGAACACGTCGGTGAACTGGCGGATCACCTTCGGCAGCGCGTAGCGCGCCTGCGTGTGCGTCGTCGCGACGACGAGGTGGCCGCTGTCCTGGTCGGCGAACTGGCGCGCGACGCGGCGCAGGTTCTCGGCGTCGAGCAGCATCCGCTCGATCAGCTGGTGCACGGCCTTGCCGGGCTCCGTGAGCCCCGTCAGCCGCTTGCCGCGCCGGATGAAGATGTCGACGCCCAGCTCATCCTCGAGATCCTTGATCTGCTTCGACACGCCCGACTGCGACGTGTACAGCACGTTCGCGACTTCCGTCAGGTTCATGTTCTGGCGCACCGCTTCGCGCACGAACCGCAATTGCTGAAAATTCATGGGTATGCCTCTTAGGCTGTCGTTGTTTGATTATTGAATCGGAGCTGTTTCCGCCCCCTGCCCTGCATTCTGGCGTTAACGCGCGGGGAACACCCTCACGGCACGCGGCACGGCGGTCGCGCCATCCCCGACCTGCAGCGACAGCGCACGCCACGCATCGCGATCGAGTTCCGCCTCGAGCGCACCGCCCGCACGCGCCTCGAGCTCCACGCGCACCGACCCGCCGAGCGGAATCACGCGGCGCACGTCCACCGCAATGCCGTCGCGGTGCCCTTCTCCCACCGGCCACAGCTGCAGGTCGTGCGGGCGCACATAGGCGTTCGCCGGGCCGGCGAAATCGGCGTCGACCTCGATCGGCGCGGCTGCTCCCTCGGCGACGAAGCCACGCCCGGCGACCGTGCCCGGCAGCCGGTTCGCCGCGCCGAGGAACTCGTAGACGAACGCGCTCTGCGGATGATCGTAGACGTCCTGCGGGCTGCCGACCTGCTCGACGTGGCCGCGATTCAGCACGACGATGCGATCCGCAACCTCCAGCGCCTCCTCCTGGTCGTGCGTGACGAAGATCGTCGAGATGTGCAGGTCGTCGTGCAGACGACGCAGCCAGCCGCGCAGTTCCTTGCGGACCTTCGCGTCGAGCGCGCCGAACGGCTCGTCGAGCAGCAGCACCTTCGGCTCGACCGCGAGCGCGCGGGCGAGCGCGATGCGCTGGCGCTGGCCGCCCGACAGCTCGGACGGATAGCGCTGCGCGAGCCAGTCGAGCTGCACGAGCTTCAGCAACTCGTGCACCTTGTCGCGAATCGCGCTTTCCGACGGCCGCTCGCGGCGCGGCTTCACGCGCAGCCCGAACGCGACGTTCTCGAAGACCGTCATGTGGCGGAACAATGCGTAGTGCTGGAACACGAAACCGACCTGGCGGTCGCGCGCGCCGACCGACGCGACGTCGAGCCCCTGCAGCACGACCTGGCCCGCATCCGCGTGCTCGAGGCCCGCGATCACGCGCAGCAGCGTGGTCTTGCCGCAGCCGGACGGCCCGAGCAGCGCGACCAGCTCGCCGGGCGGGAAGTCGAGCGATACGTTGTCGAGCGCCGTGAAATCGCCGAAGCGCTTCTGAAGGTTACGGACGGTGATACCCATTCTGGTTGCCTCTTTACGATTTCGACGAAACGGCGGCGACGGGGCCGGCATGTGCGGGAACGGTGTCGCGCGCGCCGGCCAGTTCGGCGGCGAGATGGCGCTCGGCGAGCAGCTTCAGCGCGAGCGTGACGAGCGCGAGCAGTGCCAGCACCGACGCCACCGCGAAGGCCGCCGCGAAGTTGTATTCGTTGTACAGGATCTCGACGTGCAGCGGCATCGTGTCGGTCTGGCCGCGGATGTGGCCGGACACGACCGACACCGCGCCGAACTCGCCCATTGCGCGCGCATTACACAGAATCACGCCGTACAGCAGGCCCCACTTCACGTTCGGCAGCGTCACGCGGCGGAAGATCTGCCAGCCCGATGCACCGAGCACGCGCGCGGCCTCTTCCTCGTCCGTGCCTTGCGCCTGCATCAGCGGAATCAGCTCGCGCGCAACGAACGGGAACGTGACGAAGATCGTCGCGAGCACGATGCCCGGCACCGCGAAGATGATCTGCACGTCGTGATCCTGCAGCCACGGCCCGAGCCAGCCCTGCGCACCGAACAGCAGCACGTACACGAGGCCCGAGATCACCGGCGACACCGAGAACGGCAGGTCGATCAGCGTCGTCAGCAGCGCCTTGCCGCGGAATTCGAATTTCGCGATCGCCCACGATGCGCACACGCCGAACACGAGGTTCAGCGGCACGGCGATCGCGGCGACGGTCAGCGTCAGCTTGATCGCCGACCACGCATCGGGATCGGCCAGCGATTCGAGATAGAAACCGACGCCCTTTCTCAGCGCCTCGACGAACACCGCGGCGAGCGGCACGACGAGGAAGAACGCGAGGAACGCCAGCGCGATGCCCGTGAGCAGCCAGCGCACGACGCGCGACTCGCTGACGGGGTCGAGCCGCTTCGCGGCACGCCCTTGCGCGGCCGGCGACGGGGTTTTCAGCACGACGGTGGCCTCCTGGCTCATTGCTGGCCTCCTGCCGGGATGGCGGTGACGGCGGTGACGGTGGCGGGCGCGGGACCGCTCGCGCCCTTGCTCGTGCGGCGCTGCAGATACCACTGCAGCGTGTTGATCAGCAGCAGCATCAGGAACGACACGACGAGCATCACGACCGCCAGCGCAGTCGCGCCCGCATAGTCGTACTGCTCAAGCTTCGTGATGATGAGCAGCGACGTGATCTCGGATTTCATCGGCACGTTGCCGGCGATGAAGATCACCGAGCCGTATTCCCCGAGCGCGCGCGCGAACGCGAGTGCGAACCCTGTGAGGAGCGCCGGCAGCACGGCCGGCAGGACGACACGGCGGAACGTCAGCCAGCGCGACGCGCCGAGGCACGCGGCGGCCTCTTCCTGCTCGCGCTCGAAATCCTCGAGCACCGGCTGCACCGTGCGCACGACGAACGGCAGCCCGATGAAGGTCAGCGCGACCAGCACGCCGGCCGGCGTGAACGCGATCTTGATGCCGAGCGGCGCGAGATACTGGCCGACCCAGCCGTTGGTCGCGTAAACGGCCGCGAGCGAAATGCCGGCGACCGACGTCGGGAGTGCAAACGGCAGGTCGACGATCGCATCGACGAGCCGCTTGAACGGGAACGTGTAGCGCACGAGCACCCACGCGACGAGAAAGCCGAACACGGCGTTGATCAGCGCGCCGCCGAGGGCGGAAAGGAACGTCAGCCGGTACGACGCGAGCACGCGCGGCGACGTGACGGCGGTGACGAACTGATCCCACGACAGCGTCGCGGTCTTCAGGAACGTGGCGGCGAGCGGTATCAGCACCACGAGGCTCAAATAGGCCACCGTGATGCCTAGCGTCACGCCGAAACCGGGCAGCGCGCTCGGCTTTCGAAAGGTGTACGTCGTCATCGGATGCTCTTGCTGGGTCGATGCTGCTCATGGGTCCGACGCAAACGCCGGCGCAGTGAATCGCGCCGGCGGGCCGTCGGGGATGCGGCGCGCTGTCGTGGCGCGCCGCTGTCGTTATGGCGTTACTGCGGCTTGTAGATCGAATCGAACACGCCGCCGTCCGCGAAATGCGTCTTCTGCGCATTCGTCCAGCCGCCGAAGGTATCGTCGACCGTGTACAGCTTCAGCTTCGGGAACTGCTTCGTCAGCTCCGCCGGCACGTTTTTCGAGCGCGGCCGGTAGTAGTTGCGCGCCGCGATCTCCTGGCCCTGCGGGCTGTACAGGAAGTTCAGGTAGGCATCGGCCAGCTTGCGCGTACCCTTCTTGTCGACCACCTTGTCCACCACCGCGACGGGCGGCTCGGCCAGGATGCTCACCGACGGCACGACGATCTCGAACTTGTCGGTACCGAATTCCTTGACCGACAGGAATGCCTCGTTTTCCCAGGCGATCAGCACGTCGCCAATCCCGCGCTGCACGAAGCTCGTGGTCGCGCCGCGCGCGCCCGAATCGAGCACGCCTGCGTTCTTGTAGAGCTTCGTGACGAATTCCTTCGCCGTCTGCTCGTTGCCGCCCGGCTTGTGCACCGCGTATGCCCATGCGGCCAGGTAGTTCCAGCGCGCGCCGCCCGACGTCTTCGGATTCGGCGTGACGATCGAGATGCCCGGCTTGGTCAGGTCGTCCCAGTCCTTGATCCCCTTCGGATTGCCCTTGCGCACCAGGAACACGATCGTCGACGTGTACGGCGACGCGTTGTCGGGCAGGCGCTTCTGCCAGTCCTTGTTGACGAGCCCCTTGTTCGCGAGCGCGTCGATGTCGTACGCCAGCGCCAGCGTGACGACGTCGGCCTGCAGGCCGTCGAGCACCGAGCGCGCCTGCGCGCCCGAACCGCCGTGCGACTGCTTGAAGTTGACGGTCTCGCCCGTCTTCGCCTTCCACTCCTTGCCAAACGCCTGGTTGAAGTCCTGATACAGCTCGCGCGTCGGGTCGTACGACACGTTCAGGAAGGTCGTATCGGCCTGCGCGTGCGTCGCGACGCCCAGCGCCGCCGCCGCGCCCAGCGCGAGTGTTGCGATCAGGCGGCCCACTCCGCCCACCAGCCCCGTGTTGCGCTTGCCCATCCTTGGTTCTCCAGTGTTGTCGGTATTGCGATGTCGGGCCAGTCTAACGAACGGGTTACATGATTAAAAATAATCGTTCCTCATTTTTTAATACTCAAAAGTGCTAACGCAGACGGAATGGACGGTTGCGGCAGATAAACCGGCGTCAGGACGTCGCGAAATCGCGCCGGAACCGGCGTGATCGCGTCGAACCTCACGTAACACTTGAAATTCCCGAACTACTGTATAAAAATACAGCTCACTGTCTATCCATACAGTTAAGCCATGACCAAACTCACCGCCCGTCAGCAGCAAGTTTTCGACTTGATCCGTCGCGCGATCGAGCGCTCCGGATTCCCGCCCACCCGTGCCGAGATCGCGGCCGAACTGGGCTTCAGCTCGCCGAATGCGGCCGAGGAGCACCTGCGTGCGCTCGCACGCAAAGGTGTGATCGAGCTGGCCGCCGGCGCGTCGCGCGGTATCCGCCTGCTCGGCATCGACGACGCCCCGCACCAGTTCACGCTGCCGCACGCCGGCCTGATGCAGCTGTCGCTGCCCCTCGTCGGCCGCGTGGCAGCCGGTAGCCCGATCCTCGCGCAGGAGCACATCTCGCAGCATTACGCGTGCGATCCCGCGCTGTTCACCAGCAAGCCCGACTACCTGCTGAAAGTGCGCGGCCTGTCGATGCGCGACGCCGGCATCCTCGACGGCGACCTCCTCGCCGTGCAGAAGCGCACGGAAGCGAAGGACGGCCAGATCATCGTTGCGCGTCTCGGCGACGACGTCACGGTCAAGCGCCTGATGCGCCGGCCCGGCGGCCTCGAGCTGATCGCGGAGAACCCGGATTACGAAAACATCTTCGTCAAGGCCGGCAGCGCGGAATTCGCGCTGGAAGGCATCGCCGTCGGGCTGATCCGCTCGGGCGAACTCTGACATTCCGTCTCGCTGAGGAGAACATCATGGAACGCCTTGCCCGTCTGCTGCCTTTCCGTCAATTCGGTCGCCTGCGTCATCTGCGCGGCCGCACGCCCTGCGCACCGCTGTCCGCGGCGGCGCCTGTGCAAGAAGAAGTCGCAGTCGAACGGCAGGCGTCCCTGCTGCCGTCGGCGCTGCCCGCTTTCGCGCGGGTATCGCTGAACGCCGGCCTGAATCACGCCGAACCCGCGCGCCGCGCGCCGGTGCGCGTCTATCACGGCCGTTCGCGCCTGATCATGGTCGGCACGATCGACGCCGTGTGCCGGATGATCGATCACTGCATCGCAGAGGAACGATCGGCCACGCCAGGCGGTCTCTGATTGCGGAACATCCCCGCACCGGAGGCAACGTGACCGGATCTTCGGGCCGCAAATGGCGGCTCAAGCCCCTGTTGATCGTCGTGCTGGCCGTCGCCATCATTGCGGCGATCGGTTATGCCTACGCGTCGCCGTACGTCGCGCTCGGTCGCCTGAAATCGGCGATCGATGCGCGCGATGCGCAGGCGATCAGTGAATATGTCGATTTCCCGTCGCTGCGCATCAGCCTGAAGCAGCAGGTCACGGAAGAGTTGATGCGCCGGATCGACGCGGTGAAGAAGAACAATCCGTTCGCGGTGATCGGCGCATTGATCGGGTCCGCACTGATCGGCCCGCTGGTCGATGCGTACGCCACCCCGGAGGGCGTAGCCGCGCTGATGAGCGGCTTGCCGCCGCGTGGCAATCCGGGCGAGCGTCCACCTGAATGGTCGAATCTGCCGCCAGGCAGCAATGCCCCGGGCAACACGCCGGCCGCACCCGCTGCCAATCCGGCTCCGGCAAGCGCGGCCGCTTCGGGCAGCAACACGGCCACCGCGGCTGCATCATCGCAACCACCCGCCGCTGCCGCACCGGCCAGTGCGGTCGATGCAACGCATGCGCCGCACCAGCAGCAAACCAGTGCCGGCTACCGGAATATCGATGAATTCGTCGTGACCTACCAGCGCAGTGCCGACGGCACGCGCTATGCGGCGATCTTCCACCGCTTCGGCCTGTTCTCGTGGAAGTTGTCCGCGATCGACCTGCACGCTTGACATGCCTTGACTGGCCGCGGTCGGCGCCCGCACCACGGACGTGGCACGACGCCTGACCGGCGCGATTCGCCGGTCAGGCAGTCATCGCATCATTGGGTCATTTGCCGTTCGCCGTGGCCGCTTCGCGCTCGCGCGCGATTTCGGCCTTCTGCTCCTGCGCCGACGAACACGCAACCAGAATGCTGCAATTCACGCGATCGAGCAGTTGCGTATTGCCCGAGCCCATCCACCATCTCGACAGCCCGCTGCGGCACCGATGGCCGACGACGACGAGGTCGGCTTGCAGCTCCGTCGCGAGATTCGCGATTTCGTCGATCGGATAGCCGAACGCGAAATGGCCTTCGGCCTGCACGCCGCGCTCGCGCAGCCAGTTCACCCCTTCCTGCAGGATTTCACGCGCGGTTTCCTCGAACCGGCCGCACGCGACGTCGGTCAGCAAACCCGCGCTCTGTGCAATGCTCGAGCGCATGTCGACCACCGACAGCAAATGCGTCTCGGCCTTCAGGTCCATCGCGAGGTTGGCGCCGCAGCGCAGTGCCTTGCGTCCTTCGAGCGTGCCGTCGTAACACAGCAAAATCTTGTTGTAGCTAGCCATGAAACCTCCCTATCGCAACACCGAGCCTACGCATTCATCATGGTGCGCCGCAATTCAGGACGCAAGGGATGGAAAACGCTGATTCGCCCCGCTCGGCGCGTGCGCGATGATGCAGTGCACGATCGGTGCGTACATGCATCGCACCGTGCAGGCATGCCCTGAAGAGACGCAACCGATGCACTAGAATGGCCCGTTCGTACTCCAGCGGGCCGTCAGGCGCCGGCGTCGTGCGCTTCGGTCATGCCCGTGTGACACGCAATCGTCCGATCGGTTCGCCAACCGGCCACGCATGCGGCAGCGGAACGCTTCCGCGCCCGCTTACAACGACAACATGCCCATGCCCGTTGCACCGATTGATTTCCGGAACGTCGAAAAGCGCTTTGGCGACAAGCTCGTCGTCAACGGCCTGTCCTTCACCGTCCAGGCCGGCGAATGCTACGGCCTGCTCGGGCCGAACGGCGCCGGCAAGACCACCACGCTGAAAATGCTGCTCGGTCTCACGCATCCCGATGCAGGCACCATTTCGCTCTGCGGCGAACCGGTTCCATCGCGTGCACGGCATGCACGCCAGCGCGTCGGGGTCGTCCCGCAGTTCGACAATCTCGACCCCGACTTCACCGTGCGCGAGAACCTGCTCGTGTTCGGCCGCTATTTCGGCATGTCGGCGCAGGCTGCGCACGCGCTCGTGAAGCCGCTGCTCGAATTCGCGAAGCTCGAGAACAAGGCCGATGCGAAGGTCGGCGAGCTGTCGGGCGGCATGAAGCGCCGCCTGACGCTGGCACGCGCGCTCGTCAACGATCCCGATGTGCTGGTGCTCGACGAGCCGACGACGGGTCTCGACCCGCAGGCGCGTCACCTCATGTGGGAGCGGCTGCGCTCGCTGCTCGCGCGCGGCAAGACGATCCTGATCACCACGCACTTCATGGAAGAAGCCGAGCGCCTGTGCGACCGCCTGTGCGTGATCGAGGAAGGCCGCAAGATCGCCGAAGGCGCGCCGCACGCGCTGATCGAATCGGAGATCGGCTGCGACGTGATCGAGATCTACGGGCCCGATCCGGCCACGCTGCGCGACGAGCTGTCGGCGTTCGCGAAGCACACCGAGATCAGCGGCGAGACCCTGTTCTGCTACGTGAGCGATCCGGAACCGCTCCGTGCGCGACTCAAGGGTCGCACGGGGTTGCGCTATCTGCATCGCCCGGCCAATCTTGAAGATGTGTTCCTGCGGCTCACGGGCCGCGAAATGCAGGACTGATCGATCATGGACGTCCGCAACTATTCCGCCGCCGCACCGTCGGCAACACCGCGCGTGTCACGTTTCGCGATCGCCATGCCTGCGAACGCGACCAACTGGATCGCCGTCTGGCGGCGCAACTATCTCGTCTGGCGCAAGCTCGCGCTCGCGTCGATGTTCGGCAATCTTGCCGATCCGATGATCTATCTGTTCGGGTTGGGGTTCGGGCTCGGGCTGATGCTCGGCCATGTCGACGGCGTGTCGTATATCGCGTTCCTCGCGGCCGGCACGGTCGGGTCGAGCGTGATGATGTCCGCGAGCTTCGAGTCGATGTATTCGGGATTCTCGCGGATGCACGTGCAGCGCACGTGGGAAGCGATCATGCATACGCCGCTCGCGCTCGGCGACATCGTGCTCGGCGAGATCATCTGGGGGGCCAGCAAGGCGATGCTGTCGGGGGCCGCGATCATGCTCGTCGCGGGGGCGCTCGGCTATGCGCAGTTTCCGTCGATGCTCGTGGCGCTGCCCGTGATCGCGCTCGCGGGCCTCGCGTTTGCCAGCATCGCGATGATCGTCACGGCGCTCGCGCCGTCCTACGATTTCTTCATGTTTTATCAGACGCTCGTGCTGACGCCGATGCTGCTGCTGTCGGGCGTGTTCTTCCCGATCACGCAGTTGCCGCCGATCGCGCAGCATGCGGCGCAGGCGCTGCCGCTCGCGAACGCTGTCGAGCTGATCCGGCCCGCGATGCTCGGCCGGCCGGCGACCGACGTCGCGCTGCATGTCGCGGTGCTCGCCGGCTACGCGGTCGGCGGCTTCCTGCTGTCCGCATGGCTGTTCCGGCGGCGGATGATGCGCTGATGGCCGGCACACCGGGCGCCGGCTTCATGCGACGACGTTACTCGTCGTCGTCGCTCCACGGGATTTCGACGTCGGTCAGGAACGCGACGGTCGCGAGCGGGCCACCTTCCTGGCGGCCGAGCTTGCCGTCCGCACGATGCCATTCGACGCGGAACTGCGTGCCCGGATCGTCGGCAACCAGATAGACCGAGCGCAGCTCTTCCTTGTCGGCTTCGTCCACCGGGCCGTCGAACGACACCAGCATCTTCTGCGGCCACAGGCCGTTGACCGGATCGTAAATGCGGTCGCCCTGCGGAATGTCGATGCTGGCGTCGACGCCGATCGTTGCGGAGGCCTCGATGATCATCGTGCCGAGTGCGTTCAGCACGGCAGTCGCCCGCGCGGAATTGGCCTGGCGGATCGCGAGATCGCCGCGCGTCAGCGCCTTTTCGAGTCGAGGATGGATCTTCGGTTGGGTCATGCGTTTTCCTGTTTGCTTCTTGTAAATGGCGCCGCTCACGTGAAACGGCGGCGCCGGATGAATACGACGATTGCGCCCGTTGAGCGCGCCGCTTGCGCGCGTCAGAACCCGAGCGCGATCGCGAGCAGGCCGCTCGCGATCCCGAACACGACGACGAGGATCGCGACGATGGCCAGCATGTAAGGCTTGAACGAACGCGCGAGCATCGCGAGCGACGGCACGCTGATCGGCGGCAGCGTCATCAGCAGCGCGGCAGCCGGGCCGACGCCCATGCCGAGCGACAGCATCGCCTGGATGATCGGCACCTCGCCGGCCGTCGGGATCACGAACAGCATGCCCGCGACCGCGAACGCGACGATCCAGCCAAGATGATTGCCGATGTCCGGGCCGATATGCGGGAACAGCCACGCACGCGCGGCGCCGAGCAGCAGCACGAGCACGATGTATTCGGGCACGAGCCGCACGGCCATGCGCGCCAGCAGCTTCACCCAGCGGACGAACGGATTGCCGGCCGCGGCCTGCTCTGCCGCCAGCGCGGCGAGCTGCGCATCGTCGATGCTGCGGTCTTCAGGGCGTGCGATGCGGTTCAGCAGATAGCCGATCCCGAACACCATCGCGACGCCGAGCACGAGGCGCAGCGCGCTCCAGTGCCAGCCGAGCACGAAGCCCATGAACACCAGCGCCGCCGGGTTCAGCACCGTGTTGCCGAGCCAGAACGCGACCGCCCCGCCCGGCGATGCATGGCGCGCACGCAGCCCCGCGACGACCGGCGCCGCACAGCACGTGCACATCATGCCGGGCAGCGACAGCAAACCGCCCGCGGCAACGCTGCCGAAGCCGGTGCGGCCGAGCACGCGCGCGACCCAGTGTGCGGGCAGCAGCGCCTGCACGGCCGAACCGAGCAGCAGGCCCAGCACCATCGCCTGCCAGATCGCCTTGCCGTACGCCCACGCGTAGTCGAGCGCGGCCTTCAGCGACGGCTCGGGCGCGGTTGCCGACGTGCCCATCAGGATCGACTGGCCGATCGAATGATGCTCGGCGGCAACGAACGCCTTGTTGTAGTACGGGAACCATTTCACATAGAACAGGCCCGCGACCGCAATCAGCAGGAAGGTCATCCAGCCGAGGGCCGGACTGGGTTGGGCGCGTGTGGTCGTCATCGTGTGGTCGTCGATTGGTCTTGGTCGGTTGCGGGCTTCGCGCCTGCGGCCAGCGCGGCCGATGCGGGCAACCCGGCTTGCGCGAGTTCGGCCAGCAGCACACGCGCCTGATCGCGCCCGTCGGCGGCGTTGGGGCGGAACGTGAACGTCAGCGCCCGGTTCGGCTTGTTGTACGTCGCGCGATAGGTGCGCGCATAGGCGGGATCGTAATGCTTGTCGATCAGCTCGGTGAACAGTTCGGCCCGTGCATCCGCATCGATCAGCGCCTTCCAGTGCGTGACCTGCTCGCGGCTATGCAGTCCGATCAGCCGATGGAGCTGTGCCTTGAACGCGTTCGGTTCGTCGAACAGGTGTGCGTAATCGTCGAGGAGGAACGCGATGCGCTCGTCGTGTGCCGCGTCGACATGCACCCACGGCCCGGCGTGAAACGCTTCGATCAACGCGATCGGCAACTGCACGAGCCCGATCCGGCGGCTTTCCGACTCGACGAACACCGGCCATTCGGGGTCGAAACGTCCAAGTGTCTCGACGAGCCCGGAGTCGAACCCCTTCTGCGCCGGCTGCGGCTTGCCCGGCAATGCACCGAGCAGCGAACCGCGATGGCACGCAAGCGCCTCGAGATCGAGCGTCTGCGCGCCCACTTCGCCCAGTGCGTTCAGCAGGCGCGTCTTGCCGCAACCCGTATGGCCGACGAGCGCGATGTAGCGAAAGCGCGTCGGCAGCGAGTCGAGCGTCGCGCACACCGACTGGCGGTAAGCCTTGTAGCCGCCGTCGAGCTGGCGCGCCTTCCAGCCGATCAGGTTGAACCAGGTCGTCATCGAGCCCGAGCGCTTGCCGCCGCGCCAGCAGTAGATCAGCGGCCGCCAGTTGCGCGGCCGGTCGGCGAACGTCGTGTCGAGATGGCGGGCGATGTTGCGCGCGACGATGGCCGCGCCGACGCGCGTCGCCTCGTAGGGCGACACCTGGCGGTACATCGTACCGACGAGCACGCGCTCCTCGTTGCTGAGCACGGGCGCGTTCAGCGCGCCCGGAATATGATCCTCGGCGAACTCGAGCGGCGTGCGCACGTCGATGATCTCGTCGAACTCGCCGGCGCGATCGAGGGTGACAATCAGGTTCTTCAATTTGGCGTCGAACAGGGGCGATGCGGCTCGATAAGCCGCATGGGCACGGAAGGCGGATTGACGATTATCTCACGGGCCGGCGTCTCGGGCCGCGCGCGGCTGCCGGCGGCGCCGATGCAGTCTGCATCGCGTCGATCAGATGGTCGCGGAACGCGCGGACCGACGCCGGCAGATCGCGCCCCGCCATCGTCTGCACCTGGATGCTGCGCTCGCGCAGCTGCGGGTTCGTCACGGGCACGACGACGAAGCCGTCCGCGGCGCAGCGGTCGCGCACCGACAGCAGCCCCGTGAACATCACCGCGCCCGTGCGCCGCGCGTAGCCGTACATCGCCGCCGTGTTGTTGCTCGTCAGTTCGGGCTCGAGCAGCAGCCCGTCGAGCGCGCACGCGATGTCGATCAGCTGGCGCACTGTCGTGCCGGCCTCGGGCAGCACGTGCGGGTGACGCGCGACATCGGCGAGCGACACCGCTTCGCGCGTCGCGAGCGGATGGTCGTGCCGCACCAGCGCGAAGATCGGCGCGCGCTCGGTGTGGTCGACGCGCACGCCCTTCTCCGGCGCGAGGCTGAAACTCAACGCGATGTCGACATCGCCGTCGCGCACGCGCCGCGTCGCGTCCGCCGGCGACACCACCCACACGGAGAAATCGACGCCCGGATGACGCGCCTTGAAGCTGGCGAGCGTGCCGGGCAGGAAGTCGATCGCGAACCCTTCCGAGCACGCGATCTTCAGCAGGCTGCCGTGCAGCGCATCGAGCCCGCCGATGTCCTTCATCACGTGCTCGGCCTCCAGCAGGCTGCGCTGCGCGAACGCCAGGAGCCGCTCGCCGGCCTCCGACAGCGCCATCCCGCGCGGCCGGCGCTCGAACAGCGGTGCGCCGAGCTCGCTCTCCAGTTTGGCGATCTGGCGGCTGATCGCCGATACGGCCACATGCAGCCGCGCGGACGCGTCGCTGATCGAGCCGGTGCGCGCCACTTCGACGAAATACCGCAACGCCAGGCCATGCAGGAAAGCCGCCATCGTTCTGTCTCCGCCCGGCTGCTGGCCGCGCTGCTTTGCCTTTTCGGCAAAGAAAGGTTCGAAATTCGATCATTGTGACAAAAAAAACGGCTTTCTAGAATCGATCGCACTTCACGCTGCAGGCACGATCCGGCGCGTGCAGCGAACCCGACAGAGGAGACACGACTTGAGCCGTACCGCCGCCATCCAGCACGCGCTGAACCAGTTCGAATCCGGTGCGTTCTTCACGACCCTGAGCCGCCGCGTCGGCCTGCGCACCGAAAGCCAGGAAAGCGGCAACGAAGCCGCGCTGCGCGCGTATCTGACCGACGAGATCGCCCCCGAGGCCGCGCGCCTCGGCTTCACATCGCGGATCGTCGACAATCCCGTCGACGGCGGCGGCCCGTTCCTGCTCGCCTCGCGCCACGAAGACGACGCGCTGCCGACCGTGCTGATCTACGGCCACGGCGACGTCGTGCGTGGCTACGACGCGCAGTGGCGCGCGCCGCTGTCGCCGTGGACGCTGACGGCCGACGGCGACCGCTGGTACGGCCGCGGCAGCGCCGACAACAAGGGCCAGCACACCATCAACCTGGCCGCGCTGGCGAGCGTGCTCGACGCACGCGGCGGCCGGCTCGGCTTCAATGCGAAGCTGCTGATCGAGATGGGCGAGGAAACGGGTTCGCCGGGCCTCGACGCGCTGTGCCGCCAGGAGCGCGACGCGCTCGCGGCCGACGTGCTGATCGCGTCCGACGGCCCGCGCATCGCCGCCGCGCGCCCCACGGTTTTCCTCGGCTCGCGCGGCTCGGTCAATTTCAAGCTGAGCCTGCGCGCCCGCGACGGCGCGCATCACTCCGGCAACTGGGGCGGGCTGCTGCGCAATCCGGCGATCGTGCTCGCCCACGCGCTCGCGTGCCTCGTCGACGCGCGCGGCGCGATTCGCGTCGCGGGGCTGCGTCCGCCGCCGATCCCGGCCGCCGTGCGCGATGCGCTCGCCGATCTCTCCGTCGGCGGCGGCCCCGGCGATCCAGCGCTCGACGCCGACTGGGGCGAGCCCGGCCTCACCGCGCCCGAGCGCGTGTTCGGCTGGAACACGTTCGAGATCCTCGCGTTCAAGGCCGGCAACCCCGAGCACCCAGTCAATGCGATCCCGCCCGCCGCGTATGCGCACTGCCAGTTGCGCTTCGTCGTCGGCACCGACTGGGAAGCACTGCACACGCATCTGCGCACGCACCTCGATGCGCACGGCTTCGCCGACATCGAGATCGACGTCGAACGCGGCGCCCCGGCGACGCGCGTGCCGCCGGACGATCCGTGGGTTCGCTGGGCGGTCGCGTCGCTCGCGCGGACCACCGGCAAGAAGCCCGCGATCCTGCCGAATCTCGGCGGCACGCTGCCGAACGAAGTGTTCGCCGACACGCTCGGGCTGCCGACGCTGTGGGTGCCGCACTCGTACCCGGCGTGCTCGCAGCACGCGCCGGACGAGCACCTGCTCGCGAGCGTCGTCAGCGAGGGGCTGCAGATGATGGCCGGCCTCTTCTGGGATCTCGGCGACGACGCACCGACCGTTCGCCGCGCGGTGCCCGCCGCGGCCGGCGCCGCCCTGTAACGCGCTTCGCCCCTTTCACGGGACCTGCACATACGATGAATACGACCACCCTGACCTCGCAGGAAGCCGTCCGCCCCAGCGCCGCGAAGATCCGGCGCATCATCTTCGCGGCGTCGATCGGCAATGCACTCGAATGGTTCGACCTGATCGTCTACGGCTTCTTCGCGGTGACGATCGCCAAGCTGTTCTTCCCCGCGACGAGCGAAGCGACGTCGCTGATGCTTACGCTCGGCACGTTCGGGCTCTCCTACCTGATCCGGCCGATCGGCGGCTTCGTGCTCGGCGCATACGCGGATCGCGCGGGCCGCAAGGCGTCGCTGCTACTGTCGATCGCGATGATGATGGCCGGCACGCTCCTGATCGCGCTGATGCCGACCTACGCATCGATCGGCATACTCGCGCCGCTCGGGATCATGCTGTCGCGGTTGATGCAGGGCTTTTCCGCGGGCGGTGAATTCGCGAGCTCGACCGCATTCCTCGTCGAGCACGCACCGCAGCGGCGCGGCTTCATGTCGAGCTGGCAGTTCGCGAGCCAGGGCCTTGCGACGCTGCTCGCATCTGGCTTCGGTGCGTTGCTGACCACCACGCTGACGACCGCGCAACTCGAAAGCTGGGGCTGGCGCGTGCCGTTCCTGTTCGGGCTCGCGATCGGCCCGGTCGGGCTGTACATCCGCCGCTACGTCGACGAAGGCGTCGAGTTCAAGACGCAGGCACGCTCGGAAGCGCCGGTGCGCGAGTTGTTCGCGGAACAAAAGGTGCGGGTGCTGCTGTCGATCGGCGCGCTCGTGATCTCGACCGCGATCAACTACATGATCCTGTACATGCCGACCTATGCGATCAAGCAGCTCGGCCTGCCCGCATCGACGGGCTTCGCGGCGACGCTCGCGACCGGCTTCGTGCTCACGCTCGTCACGCCGGTCGTCGGCCACCTGTCCGATCGCACCGGGCGGATCCGCATGATGGCGGTCGCGGCGGTCCTGATGCTCGTCACCGTGTACCCGACGTTCGCGTGGCTCACGCGTCACGCATCGTTCGCGACGATGCTCGCCGCCCTGGTCTGGATCGGTGCGCTGAAAGCGATGTATTGCGGCGCGCTGCCGGCGCTGATGGCCGAGCTGTTCCCGTCGCAGACCCGTGCAACGGGGCTCGCGGTCAGCTACAACACGGGCGTCACGCTGTTCGGCGGCTTCGCGCCGTTCGTGATCACCTGGCTGATCAGCGCGACCGGCAACCGGTTGTCGCCGGCGCTCTATCTGATGGGCTGCGCACTGTTGAGCCTCGCCGCGCTGTTCGTCGCGCGCACACGGCTCAAGATGCGATAACGGAAGAAACGACGGCGCGGCGATGCGCCGCCGGTGCGGCCCGTCGCGGCATCGCTGCCGCGCGGGCCGCGCGTCATTTACGGCGCAGGGTTCGGCTGCAGTTCGTGCAGCGCGTCGATCTCGGCGAGGATCTCGTCGGACAGCTTCACGTCGATGCTGCCGATGTTCTCCTTCAACTGCTCGAGCGACGTCGCCCCGACCAGGTTGCTGTGCGTGAACGGCCGGCTGTTGACGAACGCCAGCGCGAGCTGCGCGGGCGACAGCCCGTGACGCCGTGCGAGCGCGACATAGCGCGACGTCGCCTCGACGGCCTGCGGCTTGCTGTAACGCTGGAAGCGTTCGAACAACGTGATGCGTGCGCCGGCCGGACGCGCGCCGTTCTCGTACTTGCCGGACAGCCAGCCGAACGCAAGCGGCGAATACGCGAGCAGACCGACGCCGTCGCGATGCGAGAATTCCGACAGGCCGTTTTCGAACGTGCGGTTCAGCAGGCTGTACGGATTCTGGATGCTCGCGATACGCGGCAGCCCGAGCTTCTCGGCCGCGTGCAGGAACTGCGCGACGCCCCACGGCGTTTCGTTCGACACGCCGATCGCGCGCACCTTGCCGGCCTTCACGAATTCCGCGAGCACGCCGAGGGTTTCCTCGATCGGCACCGTATAGGTATCGTCGACCCACGGATAGGCGGGACGGCCGAACGTCGTCGTGCTGCGATCGGGCCAGTGCAACTGGTAGAGATCGACGTAGTCGGTCTGCAGGCGCTTGAGGCTGCCGTCGAGCGCTTCGGTCAGGTTCTTGCGGTCGAACTGGTTGCCTTCGCCGCGAATATGGCGCGGATTGTGCGGCTGCCGCGCCGGCCCCGCGATTTTCGTCGCGAGCACGATACGCTCGCGCTGCGCGCGATGCTGCGCGAGCCAGGTGCCGATGTACTCCTCGGTGCGCCCCTGCGTATCGGGCTTCGGCGGCACCGGATACATCTCCGCGGCATCGATCAGCGTCACGCCCTGCCCGATCGCGTAGTCGATCTGCTCGTGCGCATCGCGCTCCGAATTCTGCTCGCCCCACGTCATCGTGCCCAGGCCGATCAGGCTGACCTCGATGCCTGAATCGCCAAGTGTGCGGTATTCCATGCTGTTCCTGTCGCGTCGGTGGAAAGCAGGAACGCTATCACATTGAAGCGGCCGCTTCAGACACGCGCCGCATACGCTTACAGGCGGCCTTCGACACCGGCGAGGAGGCTCACGCACCGCCCCGGACGATGACGCCGCCGCCCGCCGTTACTGCGGCCGCTGGATGAAGCAGGTCGCCGACGCATGCGCGACGATCTTGTCGTCCGCGGTCTTCAACGTGCCCTCCGCGACACCCAGCGAACGCGACAGGTGGATCACGCGCCCTTCCGCGACCAGGTCGACATCGCGCGGCACGGGCCGCAGCATCTTCACATGCAGATCGACCGTACCGTAGCCGACGCCCGCATCCAGCATCGAATGCACCGCGCACCCCGTGACCGAATCGAGCACCGTCGCGGCGAACCCGCCGTGCACGCCGCCGAGCGGATTCAGATGCCGGCCGTCCGCCCGCGCCGAAAACTTCACATAACCAAGCTCGACGTCGAGCGGACGCATCGGGATCGTCTCGGAAATCGACGCGAGCGGCGCCTCACCCGATACCGCTGCGCGCAGCAGATCGAGACCAGACAGGGAAAGCGGGTTCATCGGGTTGTCTCCGGGTTGAAAGCGCGTCGCCGCGCTAGTAAGTTCCAAATTGGAACTCATTATTGACAACGATGCTGGCGCTTGTCAACGTGGCCGGGCCCGTTGCAACCGAAGGCGGGTTCTATAATCGAACCCGCTATTTCGCTGAACCGCCGCAAGAGAGGCAAGACACTCGACGATGAAATGGGATGACATCGGCACGCTGAACTGTTCGATCGCGCGTACGCTCGCCGTGCTTGGCGACCGCTGGACGATGCTGATCCTCCGCAACGCGTTCCTCGGCTGCCGCCGCTTCGACGCGTTCCAGACCCAGCTTGGCCTCACACGCCATGTGCTGGCCGAGCGGCTCACGCGGCTCGTCGACGAAGGCGTGCTGGTCAAGCACGCGTATCAGGAGCGCCCACCGCGTTTCGAATATCGGCTGACGGACAAGGGCCTCGACCTCTACCCGACCCTGCTCGCGCTGACGGCGTGGGGCGACCGCTGGAAAGACGACGGCCAGGGGCCACCGGTGCAGTTGCGTCACCGCACTTGCGGCCATCTGATGCATGCGGTCACCGTATGCTCGGCGTGCGGCGAACCGCTCGACGCCCGTGACGTGCAGCCGGAGCGTGGCCCCGGGTGGATCGCAGCCGACGCAGCCGGGGCACCCGCGGACGAGGATTGACGCAGCGTCGTGCATGCGTGAACGAACGCGCGACGCGCACGGATCGTTAGTCGCGCTCGCGCAGTTGTCGTGGGCCGCATCGAGCCCACCCCGCTGCACTCGCACATAGCTTGCACACCGGCTATTCCGCCACCGCCGCACGCGCAATCGCGCACTGCTTTCACCCCCATCCGCTAATAAAGCCGATCACGCATTCGGATACCGCACAACGCAACTTTGCGTCACCGCCTCTGCCATCGCCGGGCATCGCGATCAGTCATTCCGTCTCATCGACACGTGACCGGCCCGCCACGTCTGCGTTACACTCACGGCCCGCTGTCTCGAAATTGTTCGCTGTCCAAGATGTTGTCGCGCAATCGCCTCGCCGCTGCCTGTCTCGCCGCCTCCCTGCTCGCCACTCCGTTCGCCGCCTTCGGCAAGACGCAAAGTGAATCGCTGCTCCAGCAGGCGATCGACTTCGTGTCGCGTTGGCTGCCGGCCCCCACTCACGAAGCACCCGCGACACAGGTCGTCGAATCGGCATTTTCGCCCGACGGCGGTGCCGAAGCGCTCGTGCTGAAAGCGATCGGCGCCGCGCGCAGCTCGATCCGCGTCGCCGCCTATTCGTTCACGTCGCCGCCTGTCACGCGCGCACTGCTCGCCGCCAAGCGACGCGGCGTGAATGTCGCGGTGGTCGTCGACGACAAGGGTAATCGTGCAAAGAGCAGCAAGCAGGCGTTGAACCTGCTCGTCAACGCAGGTATCCCGACGCGCACGATCGACGCCTACGCGATCCATCACGACAAGTACCTCGTGATCGACGCCGAGCACGTCGAAACGGGTTCGTTCAACTACAGTGCGTCGGCGGCCAGCCGCAATTCCGAGAACGTCGTCGTGGTGTGGAACAACCCGCAACTCGCGTCGCGTTATCTCACGCACTGGCAAAGCCGTTTCGACCAGGGCACGCCGTACCGCTCCAGCTACTGACGCACACCACGCGGCGCACGCTTCCGTGTTCGATCCGCCGTGTTGCTGATGATCGGCGAGCATGGCGAGAAGTTCAATTCGGCCAAATGGCCAGCGCGCCGTCGCACATCAATGGATGTCGGGCGTCCGCCCGGTCGCTGCACCGGCATGCGTCGTCGGCGCACAACGAGTCGCCTGCCCGCTCGCGCCGCTTGCCGAAGACGTCGACAAGCCGCTAGCGCCGCTGGGCAGCGCGCTGCTCACACAAACGACGCCGAGTGCCAGCGTGTTCTGAACCATCGGATAAAGAAGATACAGCGCAAACGCGAGATAACCCGCGTACAAAAATCGAACCATGGTGCGATGGGAAGCGATGAAGAAATGGACTCGCCCTGTTTACGGCACTGCGCCGGGCACCTTGAGGCATCGCGCATCCGATTGCGCATCGGGGTGAAACGCGCCCCCATGGCGCCCGCTTCTCACCCCATCTGCATCGATCCGTATCGGACCGAAACCACGCGTCGGCAGATTTGCAACGTGGCGATGCGCCGAACAATGCGCGATACTGTCCGACATACGATCCCGTGACCGGCCTCGCAGCCGGGACAAAAGACAAGGCCCATGCAAATCGCACCGAAACCGGCCGACGAGGCGGCCCGGCTCGATACGCTTCATTCGCTCTCGATCCTCGACACGCCGCCCGAAGAGCGCTTCGATCGCCTGACGCGTCTCGCGCGCAGGCTGTTCGACGTACCGATCGCACTCGTCAGCCTCGTCGACGACGATCGCCAGTGGTTCAAGAGCCACGCCGGGCTCGACGTCACGCAAACGTCGCGCGACGTGTCGTTCTGCTCCCATGCATTGCTCGAGGGCAATACGATGGTGATCCAGGATGCGCTGAACGACAATCGCTTCCACGACAACCCGCTCGTCACCGGTGCGCCCGGCATCCGCTTCTACGCGGGCCGACCGCTTACGGCGCCGAACGGCGCACCCATCGGCACGCTGTGCCTGATCGACACGCGGCCGCGCTCGCTCGAACCCGACGAACTCGCGCTGCTCGGCGATCTCGCTCACATGACCGAGCGCGAGATCGCGGCGCTGCATTTCGCGACCACCGACGAGCTCACGCAACTGACCAACCGGCGCGGCTTCGAGATCCTGGCCCGCCACGTGCTGAGCCTGTGCGATCGCCTTGACCGTCACGCGGCGTTGCTGTTTTTCGACCTGAACGATTTCAAGTCGATCAACGACCGCTTCGGCCACGCCGAAGGCGACCATGCGCTCAAGGCATTCGCCGATACGTTGACGGGCGCGCTGCGCGACAGCGACGTGATCGCACGGCTTGGCGGCGACGAGTTCGTCGTGCTGCTGAGCGCCACCGATCCGGGCGACGTTGCCGAGCCGGTCGAACGCGTGAAGCAGGCGCTCGCGCGGCGCAACGCGGCCGATGCACGCGGCTATGACATCCGGTTCAGCGTCGGGCACGTCGACTACGATCCCGCGCACCATCGCGACGTGGCCGACCTGCTCGCATCGGCCGATCAACGGATGTACGAGGACAAGCAGCGCGGCAAGACGGCCGGCGCGTAAGCGCGGGCGGACCGGGCGCAGGCGCGTGCCGCCGCCCGGCCGTTCAACTGCGCTTGCGTGGTTGCGTCAGCTTCCGCACGGCGGCGCGCTGGCCATGGCCTCCGCGATCTGCTCGGGCGTCAGGTCGCGCTGGTGCGTCGCGAGCGACCAGCGATGGCCGAACGGATCCTCGACCTGCCCGTAACGATCGCCCCAGAACATGTCGGCGGCCGGAATCGTGACCGTCGCACCGGCCTCGACCGCCTTCGCGATCGCCGCGTCGGTGTCCGGCACGTACAGGTGCAGGCAGACCGGCGTGCCTTTCAGTGCCTTCGGCCCGAACGCGCCGTGCTCCGGCATTTCATCCACCAGCATCAGTGTCGAATCGCCAATCACGAGGCACGCGTGCGCGAGCCGGCCGTCGGGCATCGCCAGGCGAAACTGTTCGCTCGCATTGAACGCGCGCTTGTAGAAGTCGATGGCGGCTGTTGCGCCGGCGCAGATCAGGTGCGGCGTCAGCGTGCGCATCCCTTCCGGGATCGGTTTGACGGACGTGGACATGGGTATCGCTCCTTCGGTCGATTGTCGTATCGGAATCGGGACGGACGCGCGATGCGCACGCCTCCGATGCTACGACGGACGAACCCGGCGGAAATCGACACGGCGCCCGACATTTTTTTGTTGTCTCGGGTATCGGCGAGCGGCGGCTCCTTGCATCGGGCGTCATCGGCCCGTTCGGTCGCCCTCGTTGTCCGGCACGCCGAACTGCCGACGGCATGCCTCCAGCAATCCGGCCACTGCATCGAGCGGAAGATCGGCAAACGCGGTAATCGGCAGCATCACGCCACCGGGTACCCTGGTGCGCGATGAAAACGCCGAAAACTGGTAGCCGATGTAGCGATTCCCGGCAACGCTGATGATCCGGAATTCGGTGACGTCACGCCATCGCGTGACGGGTTGTTCACGTAAGGCCCCGATCAGCCTGAAGCCCGTCTCGTCGACCTGCAGCGCCATCCTGCGCCGCGACGACACGAAGAAGGCGGCCCCCGCCAGCGCCAGCAGCACGGCCAGTGCCGCCACCGGCCAGAGCGCCGGCGCGGCCGCATAGCCGCACAGGATCACGGCGGCCAGCACCGCACACGTAATCGCCCTTCTCTTCAGGCTCCGGCCGTCGACTGCCAGCATCACCGGCAACGGGCCGACGACGGTTCCCGCAACGGGATCGACATGCCATCCTGAATCGGTGGTTTCGCCTTCATCGTTCATCGCGCGATCGCTCACATCGACGACAACCGACTCATCGAGGTCGGACACCATACCGACACGCCGAGACAGACAGCTTGTCGACCGAAAATGTTCGGAATAGACGAACGCAAGCATCGACGCACGACAACGCGCCTTCGTCCGCGCGGAATGGGCCACGCTCCGTCGCCATCGGTCATGTTCAGTTGCACACCTTGACGGTGCCGTTGGTCGTGCATTGACCGATGGCCCAGTGGCTCTGCCCGGCCAGATGAGGCGCCTGGCCGACGCCACGGATCGGCTCGGACGGCGACGATGCCGGAACGGCCGCGGCAGCCGACGCGGTGTCGGGCGACGGTAGCGGGGGCGACTCGGGCGCGGTCTGGCAAGCCGATAGCGCCAGACAAAAAGCGGATGCCAACGGGGCGATGAGCAGTCTGGACATGGTCTCGTACGCGTTTGCGATATTCGCTTCCGGTAAAACGGGCTCGCTGAAGACCACGTGCCCCGTCAGACCGTTCGGCGCAACCGCCCACGCAGCATGACGATCATCCAATACTACTCCTCGCGATCGACGTCGTGCGACCGGCCGTTCGGCCAGTCACCGCCATCCATGCGACGACACCCGCTATCGCTGACGCATGCCGCGCCGGTCAGATTTGCGGCAGATCACGCAGCGTGCGCGACTCGCTCGTCGCATCGATGTCGAGCTCGATCCCTTCCGATGCATCGCGATACAGCACGCGTTTCAGCCTGGGCCCGATCGCAGTGTCGTCCGATGCCGAGAAGATTGCGCGGACATCGTTACCGGACGCGAGCGCGCGCGCCACGTCCGCCACTGGCGCCTCGCTAGGCGTCGCCGCCCACGACCGGTCAGCCGGATTCACGGCCGCCCAGCGCACGTGCGTCACACGCGCGCTGAGCGGATCGATTCGCACTCCATTCACCGCAAACATCGACATCGGCATCTCCTTCGAATTTTTTGTCGCCGGCCGTCCCGATGCGCGGTCACGGACGGCCCCAGATCTCGCAGACGTTTCCCGCCGGATCCGCCACGGAAATCGCGATCGTGCCGTCTCCGTAGTCCCACTCGTTCAGGATGCCGACGCGGCACGATTCAAGTCGCGCAATGGCTTCCGAGACATGCGCGACTTCGATGGCCAGCGCAATGCCGTGGCCGGTCGGTCGAAACTCCGGGTACGGAAACTCGCCACCACGGCCCGTATGAATGGTCAGCGTCGCTCCGTCCACGACAAAGCGATGCCACGGATTCCCCGCCGCCGACACGCCTTCGGAATGCACGGGCAGCGCGAGCGCCAAACGATAGAAATCCACCACCGCCCGGAAGCGATCGTCTTCGACCGGCACCAGGATGCCCAGACTCGCGATCATGTGCGCTTCTCCGGCCAACGCGATTTTCGATGATACATTGGGACGCTTTACAACCGTCAACAGACAATCGTGCACGGGAGAAACACATGACCGACGCCTGGGGAACCTTCCCTGCCAGAATGGGCGACCATCAGGCTTTCATCAGCTTCAACCACAGCTTTGCGGAAATCGCCGAAGGCGATCCGCGCACGTCACTGCTCAGCGTGCGCGTCCCCTTTGCGCATCCGACGCAGGAAGGCCTGCCGACCGGCGACGAATTCGCCGGTCTCGCGACGATCGAGGATCTGCTCGACGCCACGATCGCCGCGAAAGGTGGCGTGCAAGTTGGCCGCATCACCGTCGACGGCCATCGCGATTTCCTGTTCTATGTGCCGTTCGACGAAGAGGCAGCGGCGGAGATTGTCGACGCGCTGGCCGATCAGACACCCTACGCACTGCAGTACGCGCACCAGGACGATCCGGACAAGGACGCGTACTGGCAAACGCTCTACCCGACCGACGACGACTGGCTGATCATGCGCGACATGCGCGTGCTGGACGAATTGCGGAAGAAAGGCGACGCCAGCGATGTAAGCCGGCGCGTGATGCACTGGGCGTACTTCCCCGACCCGAGCGACGCACATCAGTTCGCGGACTGGGCCGAAGCGAAAGGTTATCCGGTCGAGTCGGTTGCGCCCACCGAAGACGGCAAGTCGGCCGTACGGTTTTCGCATGAAGGCACGATGGCACTGGCCGACATTACGGGCCATACGGTCGCAATCAACCGCGAAGTCCGTTCGCTTGGAGGGGAATACGACGGATGGGAAACCAGCGTCGAGCAGGCTGGCTGAGCGGGTTGACTTGCCCGCTGCGCCACACGTGATGCAATGCATCCGGCGCAAAAAATATCCCGGCGGCCGACTTGCGCGCCGCCGGGACCAAGGCATCACCGGTCGAAACCGGCGATGGGCCTGAGGGTTCGCTCAGGCACGAGGAAAGCGATTCGTGCGGATCAGGCGACCGGATGCCGGGGCGCGCAACCGATGCGATTACGCCGCCCGCCAGACGCCTGTCCGGTTCCGCCGACGCAACCTTCCGGCGTCGGACGGGCAAAAAGCCCCCGCTCCTGCGCGAGCGAGCGGGGAAACGGTTGACCGGGCCGGGGAAGAACGGTCAACCGGCCAAATTGTGAGCGCGGGCCGCGCAACGATCTGTGCGGCAACTCACCATTTGGTGACAATGCCGCAGCAATTGGTTCGCTCGCGTGCCGCGCAGATTGCATCACGGCCCGAGCGCAACGCCCGCGACCGGCGCGAGCATCACCACGATGATGGGCGACAGCACCACGGCCCCGAGCATCATCACGCCGTCGGCCGCGAGCGTGACGGGCGTCGCGAGCACGCGTACGGCCTTGCCCGCCGTCGTGATACGATCGGTGACCTGGATCTTGTACGAATGGGTAAACGACGACCATGTCATGCCCTGCGCAAAACCATCGGCGAGATAGCGCGATCCGGCCAGCGCACCCGTCATCCCCAGATCTACGCTTCCAAGCTTCGTGAAGCCATCCTCCAGCGCGCGATCCCAATCCTCGTCGGTCATGTCATTGCGGTGGAGCCGCAGCGAAAACTCGCCCGAGATCTTGCTGCCCTGCGCGACGAACCCAAATAGCGACGTATTGATCGACTTCCGGTAAGGCGATGCCAGCACGGCGCCGAGATGCTCCGGCATATCGAAGATGTAGTGATATTTCTTGCCGAGCACGACGAATTTCTTGCCGTCCTCGCTGACGAGGAATCGGTCGACCGTCTCTTCGTAATGACTGTCTTCGAACAGCATTGCAGTGCAGCCTGTCAGGCCGGCAGCGACAATGATCGCGCCTGCCGTCAGCAGCGTTCTTCTTTTCATGTATGGCGTTTTATTTTGTTTTAATTCAATCGGATATTGTCAGGCCCGGGCAAAGTTTCTGGTAAGTCGCAGGTGTTGTCAAAGCAGGTTTATTCTATTTTTCCGATCGACACGATTCGGGCTTCATTTTTCTGCACCGTTTTTTCCAAGCCGCGTTTGGCGAACACAGGAATTCGCGTCGTGACAACCGGGTTTCGTCATCGTGACGGTCAGCTGAACAGCCATTCCGCAACCATCTCGATCCAGTCGAGATCGCTGGCGATATCGATGACTGTTTCGCCGACGATTTCGGCAGTCGATGTGGTTGATGCGCCCGTCGCCACGGCCCCGGCAGCAACCGCATTCACCTTCGCCATTTCGACCGACGCGCCCGATCTCGGATCGGCCAGCCGCTCCAGCCAATCGACGATGTTGGCACGCGCATCCTCTTCATCGACGAAATCATGCCGCTCGAGAAAGCGGTCGAACACGATCCACGCAAGCGTCTTGCTTCGCGAATCGGATTCGAGATGCCAGTCGACAACGCCTGTCCGACCGGACTCTCGGATTTCGAGCATCGCGGTGAAACAGTAATCGAGGTACTCGATCTCAAGTTTCGAGGACATCGTTTTCTCCGGTCAATCTGACCTCTCTGTTCTCATGGTGAGCCGCACGCACCGGGTTTCGAGACACCATGTGAATCTTCGATGAAATTCGCGCGGTGCGTCATATCCGCTGGCAGTATCGCGATATTCTCGTGACCTGTCGATATCGATCGCCGACACATGACCGCATCCGATTTACCTACCCTTCCCCTCTCCGCCTTTGCTCGCGGTTCAGGTTGTGCCGCGAATCGCTCCGCTTTCCTATTCCGGGTATTGCCCTGCTTCGCCACCACAATCGCGCTGCTAAACTGGAATCAATAAGGTCGCTTGCAACACCAGAGGAAACAATGGCACTCGCCCACGCACAGGAGAATGGCGTAGAAGTCTGGGTTATCCAGCTTCCCGGGCACGCCCCCTATGCCTATACGCATCTCAAGCGGGTATTCTCGTCAGACGATACGCGACACCGAGTCGTGACGATCGACCTGACGAAACTGCTGGCATGCGCCGACCGAGACACGACGGACTACGTATTGCCGTCCGTTCTGTACTGGGCCCCTGGAAAGGCCGCGGGCATTCGCGAATTTCTCGATCCTGAACAGGACCGGATTCCGGACATGCCGTACATCACGTTTCGCGAGACAAGAACACGAACGCTGCTCGGTATCCCCGGCCTGTCGAAAGTCGGCGTTGCGTCGTTCCGCAACGGCCAGCATCGCGCGCGCTATCTTGCCTACGCAGGCGCAACGACCCTGCCCGTCGAGGTGCACGAGACGGAAGCCGATCTGCTCGTGCGGTACTGCGGCGAGTAACGACGGAATACGTTCGACTTTTGCCCGGCGAGGGCCGCACCTCATGCGGCTGCTCGCGCGAATATCGCCAGGCCGCTACGCCCGTATCGCGTAGATCCGGTCGGTGACCTCCGTCTGGCCGATGCGGCTTGTTTCGATACCCGCCAGTTGCCAACTGTTGTGCTCATAGAAGCCGATCGCGCGTTCGTTGTCCGCCAGCACCCTCAGGTGGACCGTGTCCACGCCGAGCGTGCGCGCCCAGGCGCGAACGGCTTCGATCATGCGCTTGCCCGTGCCGCTTCCGCGATACGAAGGATGGACATGCAGGCAGTCGAGCAGCACGCCAAGCGCCGGATCGACGGGGCGCTCGGCGCTGACGAAGCCCACGGGCTCGCCGTCCGCCTCGGCGATCAGCACGAGGCCCCACTCTTTTTCATTGCGATCGAGATATTGCCGCCACCGGATCGCGTGTTCTGCCGGCACCTCGTCGGACAAGTAGGCCGCCGGCAGGATGTGGCTGTATGCGGTTTGCCAGCTCAGCGTGTGCAGGCGAGCGATGTGGTTTGCGTCCTGCGCTGTCGCGGCACGCAGCGTGGCCCGGGTTTCCGGCATCGGTGGTCACTCCTTCGGCGTGTTCTGTTGATCGGACGTCTCGCCGCAAAATATACCGCGCGTTGTGGCATGCAACCCTCGACGTCGCCGTGCTCGAACGATACCGTGTCGGCCTGACCCGGGACGACGGAAGATGGTCTTTGGGGAAATCAAACGATGCGACGTCTCTTCGGAACGATCGGATATGCGATCGCGAGCATCGTCGGCGTGATCGCGTGGGCCACGCCTGTGTGTCGCGTTCGATCGGTTCGCGCCGCGGGCCGGCTCCTGAACTCGTTGCCAGCGCAACGGGATGCAGGCAAAAAAAATCCCGACACCGTCATTGGTCGTCGGGATCGAACGGCCCTGCAAAGCATGCGGGCACGAGGAAGTCGATACATTACACCAATGTAAGACTGTTGCGCGTTGTCGATTCACGCCAAGTCCCTGTTCCATTCCGCCATTCATGCGCCAACGAGCGACCATAAACGAAAAAAGCCTGCTCACGCGGAACGCGAGCAGGCAAGAAAACGGATCAGCATTCGAGGCACGAGGGCTGTCCATGGAAGATAACGGCACGGGGCGCGCTAACCTTAGTGCGGAAAGAAAACTTCGCAACGTCACGCCGTCTGGATACAGCCATACAATCTCGCATCGAAGATCCGTTGATGAAAACCGGCGACGCAGTGACGATATCCTGTCGCTCCCGACTCTGGCCGTCCGCCAATCGCGCGCAGTTCCACCCGGTTTGCTCGTCGCGAAGCGCCAGTCCGTTCAATCAGCCATGTATGGCAAACTTCGGCTCCGAATCGACGCAGCGCGCACTCTTTACCGCAGGGAAATCATGTACGTCTTGATCTATATCGCAGCAGTCGCTGTCGCGAATCTGATGGTCGCTCATTTCGGACCGGCTGCCACACCGATCATCGCGTTCTTTCTGATCGGACTCGATCTCGCGATTCGCGACCGGCTCCACCTGGACTGGCGCGGCCGCGCGCTTTGGTCACGGATGTTTGCGTTGATCGCGGCGGCCGGCGTCGTCAGTTACGCGCTCAATCCCGCCGCCAAGGAAATCGCCCTCGCGTCTCTCGTAGCGTTCGGTTCGGCAGCCCTGGCAAGTGCAATCGTGTTTCAACTCGCACGTCGCTTTCCGATACTGGCGCGCGCAAACGGCGCGAACGTCGCGGGTGCGGCTGTCGACTCCATCGTCTTTCCGCTTATTGCGTTCGGTGCAGTGTTTCCGACGATCGCCGCGTTGCAGTTCGTCGCAAAGGTGGCTGGCGGTGCTTTGTGGTCGTGGGTGGTATTTAGAAACACCCGGACGGTTCAGGCGGGAATCGCGAGCAATGTGAGTGATCATTGAGGACGGGTTTGCTTTTCCGCGGCTTCACTTCGTTCATCTACTCGCCTATCCGAACGCCAAAAGAGCACAATGCCCGATCTGCAGCGCAGTGAACCGGATAAGCACAGCGCCGAACGGGAAACAACAAATAGGAAGGACGGCGAACACGGCCCCGAGTCAACGCCATCGAAGCCTCGATTGGCCGTACTCAAAGATGGCCGAGGGCCATCGGTCCAGACATAGGCGACGACGCTTTAATGGATGAAGGTCGATACGCACGGCGCTTCAGCGCCTGAGGCACCTGCTCGCGGCGCGCGATGTGTTGCGGGGAGGGTGAGGTATCAGAGCCTATCGTGCGAGAAGCCCGGCCAAGCGTCTCGCACGCAGTGCCGCAAGGGCTTCGAACAGATAGACGATCGCCACAACGTTGCAAGCAATAATGGCAAAGTCACCAAAATCCACTGGATGCATGTGGTAACCGACTCGGTGGTTATCCATGATTTTCAGCACCGAATCAATGGCCGACGGCAAGCTGGCGGCGCTCCCGCAGATCAACAGAACGATGACTCCCGCAACATGCTTGATGCGTGCCTTCTGAGGCAAAACGCACGTTGTGAGAAGCAAGCCAATGCTGCCTGCATTAGACAAAAGGAAAAAACACGCTGTGGGCCAATCCACGCCTGAATCCAGCAAAGAGAAGATAAACACAAACCACGACAGTATCTGCAACGGCATCGCCGGAGCGACTCCAGCGAGCACGTAAAACGACGCCCTCACCACCCTGAAAGTCGCCATAGCCATAACCTTGTGCCTTGAATGTGTTTGCCGTTCCATTGCCCTGGATCACATCCCTATTCTTTCAGCGCATGGATTGTCCGAAAAGACTCGAATTCTAAACGTGCGGAACCCGTCAATTCCCGACGGACGCTGTGCCACCATCTGCGCGCATTATTCCAGCGCCGTCAGTCGATGGCCGCGCCGTCACCGCCTCTCGCTGCAGCTATGCTGCCATCGTTGAGTACATAAAACGGAACTGAAAAGTTGATCGGCTGCTCCTCTCGGCGCATTGGAACGGCTGCGCTCGTTCACGCAGATTCCTGACGCTGCAACCTGAGGTACGGCACGCACCGAGAAGATGAGCGTGTTTCGATGCCACTTCGAATACCTGTTTGAAGCTGCTCGAAATACGCGACGCCGCCGAGACGACGTACGGTATGGCCACGCGCGACAGCAATATGCCGCGCCGGCATGACACCGACCCTGTGCGCGATTCAACCCGAGCACAATATCGTGACGGTTCAGACAACGTACGCGAAGTGAATGGATGGCGAGCAGAACGCTCTGGAGATGGCGAGACTCGAATCGACGTTATTGTCCCCGAGTTGTCCCGCGCAAAGCAAAACAGGCGCCTAAGCGCCTGTTTTGTTAATGCATTCTTTGGGGTGGCTGATGGGACTCGAACCCACGACGACAGGAATCACAATCCTGGACTCTACCAACTGAGCTACAGCCACCACTGTTACTGCTTTTTGTTCTTCGCTGCTTTTGTGTTTCAGCAGCGAAGAACAAGATTATACGAACACTTTTGAATCTTGCAAAGCTTTTTTTGCAAAAACTTCTTCGGCCTCGTTCAGATGCGCGCGCGCCTCGTCGAACACGGCCAGATCGGCACGCGCAAGCTTCTTGTTGTCGGACAGCACACGACGCCAACCGCGTGCGCCGGGCATGCCGCGATACAGCCCGAGCGCGTGCCGCACGATCGCGCCGAGGTAGGTCCCGCGCTTCAGTTCGGCCGCGCAGTATTCGATCAGCTTTGCCTCGGCCTCTTCGCGCGTCGGCACCGCTTCGGTCGATCCGTAGAAGCGCGCATCAACCTCCGCGAGCACGTACGGGTTGTGATACGCCTCGCGGCCGAGCATCACGCCGTCGACATGCTCGAGATGCTGCGCAACCTCGTCGAGCGTCGTGATGCCACCGTTGATGACGATCTCGAGCGACGGAAAATCGCGCTTCAACTGATACGCATAGTCGTACTTGAGCGGCGGGATCTCGCGATTCTCCTTCGGCGACAGCCCCTTCAGGATCGCATTGCGCGCATGCACGACGAACGTTTCGCAGCCAGCCTCGGCCACCGTGCCGACGAAGTCGCGCACGAATGCGTAGTCTTCGACCGCGTCGACCCCGATCCGGTGCTTGACCGTGACCGGCACCGACACCGCGTCGCGCATCGCCTTCACGCAGTCGGCGACGAGCGACGGCTCGTTCATCAGGCACGCGCCGAACGCGCCGCGCTGCACGCGCTCCGACGGGCATCCGCAATTCAGGTTGATTTCGTCGTAGCCCCACTGCTCGCCGAGCTTCGCCGCGCGCGCGAGATCGTCGCGCTCGCTGCCGCCTAGTTGAAGCGCGACCGGCGATTCGTTCGGCGTGAACGCGAGATGCCGCTGGGCATCGCCGAACAGCAGCGCGCCCGTCGTGATCATCTCCGTATACAGCCACGTGTCGCGCGTCAGCGTACGGTGGAACGACCGGCAATGGCGATCGGTCCAGTCGAGCATGGGCGCGACGGATACGCGGCGGGGAGGAAGCGAAGACGGTACGGACATGGATTTCGGGCAACAGGCCAGACGGCACGGAAACAACCCGGCATTTTACCGCAACACGGGCCCTGCCTGCCCGACACGCGTGCTACCCCTCGCCCAGCTCCGCATCGACCGCCCGCCGCGCCTCGTCGAGCACGCGCTCGATCACGCGTCGTTCGGTCAGCAGTATCCCGTCGACCTTGACGAGCCGCCAGTCGATCCGCACGGCATCGCCCTGCAGCACGCGGTAATGCGCATGCTCGCCGTCCCAGACCTGCTCGGTCTTCACCTCGATCTCGAAACCGCGATACGGCTCGCTGAAATCGCCGAGGTCGCTGCCTCTCGGTTCCATCGCACGCTCCGTGGCGACGCAGCGCCAGGCCGCCCACGCGGCCGGCGCCGGGCGCTCAATCGTATTCGTCGGATAAAAAGGATTTGCCATCGGCCGTCAGGTCGACCCGGTCGGCCGCTGCCTGGTAGATCAGCCCCTCGTTCAGCAACGCGTAGACGACGTCGCCGAACGCAGCGGGAACCGGCCGGCTTTCACCGAACTGGTCGATCCATTTCAGCGCCTCGATGGCTTCGGGGGAAAGGATGGGGGTCATGCGTTGGCCTCCAGCATCGGTGTCGCTCCATCCTAGCACTTCGCCCGGACGTCGAATACCAAGGCAAACGCGCTGCGCAAATGCCGGGCGGCGCCAACGGGCAGGTTGCCCGCGGCGCCGCGTCGGTGCAGGACACGCGGGCTCAGAGGCGCGCGATCGATACTTCGGTCGATTTCACGAGCGCGACGACTTCCGCGCCCACCTTCAGTTCGAGTTCGTCAACCGAACGGGTCGTGATCACCGACGTGACGATGCCGAACGGCGTCTCGACGTCGACCTCGGAGACCACCGATCCGCGAATGATCTCCTTGACCTTGCCCTTGAACTGGTTACGTACGTTGATTGCGATGATGCTCATCAGGTTGATCGCTCCGAAGAAAAAGATCTCAGAACGGGCGGCCGCTGCCGCCCGGATTTAAACGGCCCAGCGGATCTGCCCGACCGGTCGAACGTTGTCTGCCTCATGGGGTGCGCCGTGGTCGGACACACCGGGCCCGCCGGCGAGCACGCGTTTCAGCACGCGATCCTCCAGCGCCGCAAATGCCGCCGATGCACGGGCGCGCGGCCGGTCGAGCGGCACCGGCTGATCCAGCGCCACTCGTCCCTGCTCGATAAGCAGGATGCGGTCGCCGAGCGCGACGGCCTCCTGCACATCGTGCGTGACGAGGAGCGCGGTGAACCGGTGCTCACGCCACAACCGCTCGATCAGCGCATGCATCTCGATGCGGGTCAGCGCGTCGAGCGCGCCGAGCGGCTCGTCGAGCAACAGCAGTTGGGGCCGGTGCACGAGCGCGCGGGCCAGTGCGACACGCTGCCGCTGGCCGCCCGACAGTTGCGCGGGCCAGTCGTTCGCACGCTCCAGCAGGCCGACTTCATCGAGCACCGCGCGTGCCTGGTCGCGCGCGCCGCGCCCGAGGCCCAGCATCACGTTCTGCAGCACGGTCTTCCACGGCAGCAGGCGCGCATCCTGGTACATGATCCGCGTATCCAGTTCGCCACCACCTTCGCCGCGCGTCTCGAGCGCGCCGCTGCTCGGCTGCTCGAGCCCGGCAACGAGGCGCAGCAGGGTCGATTTCCCGCAGCCGCTACGGCCGACGATCGCGACGAAGCTGCCGCGCGCGATGCCGAGCTCGACGTTGTCGAGCACCGTGCGTGCGCCGAAGCGCTTGCTGACGCCCGACAGTGTCACTGCATCGTCGGATACCGGGCTGCCTGGCCGTCGCCGCGCGAGCGGAACGACGGATGCACTGCCGTCACGTTCAAGGACCGCCGCGTCCCGCGCGTCGCCGTCCGCGACACGCGCCTGCGCCAGTTCGGCCTCGAGGTCTGCGCCGGCGAGCAGGCCGTAGGCGGCCGCCGAAGTCGTCGCATTCATGCCTTTGCTCCTGATTGATAAGCGGGGTGCCAGCGCAGCGTCACGCGCTCGAGCCATTTCGCCAGCACGTCGGCCAGCTTGCCGAGCACCGCGTACAGCAGGATGCCGACCACCACCACGTCGGTTTGCAGGAATTCACGTGCGTTCATCGTCATGTAGCCGATGCCCGATTGCGCGGAGATCGTTTCCGCGACGATCAGCATCACCCACATCAGCCCGAGCGCAAAGCGCACGCCGACAAGGATCGACGGCAACGCACCGGGCAGGATCACGTCGCGGTACAGCGCAAAGCCGCGCACGCCATAGCTCTTCGCCATCTCGATCAGGTTCGCGTCGACCGAGCGGATCCCGTGATACGTGTTGATGTAGACCGGGAAGAACACCCCGAGCGCAACGAGGAACAGCTTCGCCTTCTCGTCGATGCCGAACCACAGGATCACCAGCGGAATCATCGCGAGCGCCGGGATGTTGCGGATCATCTGGATCGTCGAATCGAGCGCGACCTCGGCTGCCTTCGACAAGCCGGTCGCGAGCCCCAGCGCGAGACCGACGCCACCGCCGATCGCGAACCCGAACAGCGCACGCCAGGTGCTGACCTTCACGTTCGCCCACATTTCACCCGACGTCACGAGCGACCAGGCCGCTCGCACGACCGCCACGGGTTCGGGCAGCACGCGGGTCGACAGCCAGCCGATGCGCGCACCGACTTCCCATGCCACCAGCAGCGCAAGCGGCACGAGCCACGGTGCGACGCCGCGCCATGCGCGGGCGGCCACGGCCGCGCCCGTCGTCGACGTTTTCGTTGTCATCGCAGGCCTCCTGTTGCTCAGCTCTGGGCCGCTTTCGGCAGATAGCTGTTGCCGACGATCTCGCCGAACGGGCCCGACAGCGGGCCGGTCGCCTTCGCCGCGCCGTTGCCCTTGATCAGCGGGAACACGAGTTCCGCGAACCGGTACGACTCTTCCAGGTGCGGATAGCCGGACAAGATGAAGGTCTCGATACCGAGATCCGCATACTCGCGCATGCGCTCCGCGACCTGCTCCGGATTGCCGACGAGCGCGGTGCCCGCGCCGCCGCGCACGAGACCGACGCCTGCCCACAGGTTCGGATACACCTCGAGCGCCTCGCGGCCGCCGCGCTTGCCGCCGTGCAGCGCGGCCATCCGGCGCTGGCCTTCCGAATCCATGTTCGCGAACGCCTTCTGCGCACGTGCGATGGTTTCGTCGTCGAGGCGGCTGATCAGGCGCTCGGCGTCGCGCCATGCTTCATCTTCGGTCTCGCGCACGATCACGTGCAGACGAATACCGAACTTGATCTTGCGGCCCCGTGCCTCCGCGCGGGCGCGAATATCGGCGATCTTCTTTGCAACGGCAGCGGGCGGCTCGCCCCAGGTCAGGTAGGTGTCGATGTGATCGGCCGCGATCTCATGCGCAGCCGGCGACGAACCGCCGAACCACAGCGGCGGATGCGGACGCTGCACGGGCGGATAAAGCGCCTTGCCGCCCTTCGACTGCAAGTGCTTGCCGATGTAGTCGAACCCGCCGTTGTCGTGCGACGCGGACAGCAGCCCGCGCCAGATGTTCAGGAAGTCGTCGGTAATTTCATAGCGCGTGTCGTGATCCGCGAACAGGCCGTCACCTTCGAGCTCGGCGGCATCGCCGCCCGTCACGACGTTGATCAGCAGGCGGCCACCCGACAGGCGGTCGAACGTCGCGGCCATCCGCGCCGACAGCCCCGGCGATGCGATGCCGGGACGGATCGCGACCAGGAACTTCAGGCGCTGCGTCGCCGGGATCAGGCTCGATGCAACGACCCACGCATCCTCGCAGGAACGGCCCGTCGGCAGCAGCACACCCTCGTAGCCGAGCGTATCGGCCGCCACCGCGACCTGCTTGAAGTAATCGTAATCCGCGGCGCGCGCACCTTCGGCCGTACCGAGATAGCGGCTGTCGCCGTGCGTGGGGATAAACCAGAACACATTCATCTGCTGCTCCTGCTTGACTGTCCTTGCCGGAATTTGGAAAAAACACCGCCCTGCTCGCGTCGCGAATGAGCGGCGCATGCATGGTGTGCGTTCGAATCGGGATGGCTCGCCGGTCAGGCCGTGCAGCGGGCGAGGACGCGATTGCACGGCTGTTTCTGGGAAATCAGTCTAGGGATCGGTGCAGGGCTTTGGAACGATTTTTTTGAGCTTAGGTTTTCCGCTTTCGTGATTAGCACGACGCTGGAGCGAATATCGCGGCGGGCGGGCCCTATAATGACGCACCTATCCGAATAACTCCGCGCGGACGGCCCCGGC
Organism: Burkholderia lata; assembly: GCF_000012945.1. Taxonomy (NCBI): domain Bacteria; kingdom Pseudomonadati; phylum Pseudomonadota; class Betaproteobacteria; order Burkholderiales; family Burkholderiaceae; genus Burkholderia; species Burkholderia lata. The sequence continues at coordinate 1,698,738 of NC_007510.1, read as the reverse complement.
CGTGCGCGCCTGCGGTGCACTCATCGATGCAGAAAGTCATCCTGCCATTCCTGTCCGGCTTCCTGGCCGCCCTGTTCTTCCGCGAAGCTACGCTCGCACTCCTTCATACGGCCGACCTGATCGCCGCAACCGGCTTCTCCACGCAGCCGTTCGCGCCGCTCGGCATTCCTGAATTTGTCGCGAATGCGCTGATCAGCGCGTGCTGCGCGATCCCGATGGCGTGGCTGCTGCGCGTCTCGCCGGAACGCGAAGCCTCGTGGATCGGCGCGCTGGTGTTCGGCGGCATCGTGCTGACGGCCGCCCGCGTATTCGCGATCGATCCGCTGCGCGGCATCTGGCCGTCGGGCAACATGATGCCCGTGCTTGCGGCCGGCTTCGCGGCGAACGCGGTGTGGGGCTTCGGCGCGCTCGTGTTCATGCGTGCGTTCATGTCGGACGACGCAGGCGACGAGTAACGCGGGCGCAAGCGCCACGCTCGTCGCCCCCAAACCGGTCGACATCCATGAAAAAGGCCGCCTGCATGTGCAGGCGGCCTTTTCGTTTCCAGCTCGCGCTTCGGTCAGTCCGACCGGCGTCAGTCCTGCAGATTCCGCAGCGGATGCGTGTCCGGCGCCCACGGGCTGTCGAACATCGCGAGCACGTCCGCGCGATCGATATCGGCGGACGACTTGAAGCGCCAGACCGGCTGGTGGTCCTTGTCGACGATCAGCGCGCGCACGCCTTCGATCACGTCGCCGCGCGCGAACGTCGAGCGCGTGAGATCGAGATCGCGCCGCAGGCAGTCGGCCATCGTTGCGCCGCGTGCGCGTTCGACGACTTCCAGCGACACGGCCATCGACAACGGCGACAACTGTTCGCGCATCGCATGGGTCGCCTTCTCGATCCATCCGTCGACGGCCGCGCAATCCTGGTCGGCGTCGAGCGACGCGAGGATCGCGCCGATGTCCGGCTGCGCGAAATGCCGGTCGATCCCGGTACGCGCGTCGGCCAGCGCCGACGTGTCGGGGGTCGGCACGACCTTGTGCGCGGCGGCTGCCTCGGCCACGCACGCAACGGCCTGCTCGCCGCTGTCGATACGCGCGCTGCGCAGCGTATCGAGCAGCGCCGGCAGTGCGGCATCGGGCAGATAGACGTCGGCGAGCTGCGCGTACAGCGCGCCGGCCGCGTCGAGCGTCGCGCCGGTCACCGCGAGATAGCGGCCGATCGCACCCGGCGTGCGCGCGAGGAACCAGCTCATCCCGACGTCCGGGAACAGGCCGATACGCGTTTCCGGCATCGCCATCTTCGTCGAGTCGGTCACGACACGCAGGCCGCCCGTATGCCGCGCCGCCTGCGAAATCCCCATGCCACCGCCCATCACGACGCCGTGCATCAGCGCGATATAGGGCTTCGGATACGCGAAGATCGTGTGGTTGAGCGTGTATTCCTCGATGAAGAACGTGTCGACCGCATCGCGGTCGCCGCGCTGCCACGCATCGTGGAAGAAGCGCACGTCGCCGCCCGCGCAGAACGCGCGCGGATGCGGGCTGTGCACGACGACCGCGACGACCTCGGGATCGTCGCGCCACGCGTCGAGCGCCTGCTGCATCAGCCGGATCATGCCGACCGACAGCGCGTTCAGCGCCTTCGGCCGGTTCAGTTCGAGAAAGCCGATGCGGTTCGCGACATACGCGCGTACATCGGGCTGAGTGGATTCGGCGGAAACGGCAGCGGAAGTGGAATCGGTCATGAGGGTCATCCGGCAAATGGCAGTCGCACGCTCAGTGCGCCTGCATCTTCGAAAACAGGTTCAACACCACGACGCCGGCGACGATCAGGCCGAGGCCGATCACGGCCGGCAGGTCCGGCACCTGGCGATAGAGCAGCATCGCGACGAGTGTGATCAGCACGATGCCCGCGCCCGACCAGACTGCATAGATGATGCCGACGGGCATCGTGCGCAACGTGAGCGACAGGCAGTAGAACGCGATGCCGTAGCCGGCGACGACCAGCAACGACGGCCAGAGGCGCGTGAAACCGTCCGCCGCGCGCAGCGCCGACGTACCGATCACTTCCGCGACGATCGCGATCGCGAGCCATGCGTAACCGGGCAGTTGCATCGCTCAGCTCCTGGCGAGGGCCAGCACGGCGTAGTCGTGGCCGAGCTCGGCACACAACGCCTCGACGACGAATTCGTGGTCCGCGCGCTGCGGCAGCCCCGACGCCGTGATCGAGCCGATTACGCCGGCACCGGCGACGGTCAGCGGGAACGAGCCGCCATGCGGCGAATATTCGGCGATCGGCAGCCCGTGCTTGTCGGCAAGCGTCGCGCCCGCCTGCTGCATGCGCAGGCCGATCGCGTACGAGCTGCGGCGGAAATGCGCGACGACGTTGCGCTTGCGGCGCACCCAGTCGGCATTGTCCGGCGTGGCTCCTGCGAGCGCCGCGTAGAACAGCGGCTGGCCGAACGTGACGATGTCGATTGCGATCGCATGGCCGCGCGACGTCGCGAGCGCGTGCATCCGGTTGCCGAGCGCCCACGCGCGGGCCGGGTCGAAATGGGGAAATACAAGCGCCTGTTCCTGCGCGCCGATCGATTGCAGATCGTGAGCGATGTCCATGAATCCGTCGATACAGTAATGAGAGTCGCAACAGCGCCGAAGCGATCGCGCACGGCCCCGCTGCCGAATAAACGAAACAAACCGCTCGATTCTAGCGCACGCACCCGCGGTACCGGCCCCACAAGCAACGACAAGAAATTGTCAGAAAACGCTTGCACGCATGCGGGTTACTCCTTATAATTCATTTCTTCGACGGACGCGGGGTGGAGCAGTCTGGCAGCTCGTCGGGCTCATAACCCGAAGGTCGTAGGTTCAAATCCTACCCCCGCAACCAACGTCCAGAATTACGCAAATTACGCAAAAAGCCCGGCCCTGTGCCGGGCTTTTTGTTTTTCCGTCGCACTCCCCGCCCCGCTTCGCGCGACACGCGGCCTGCACGCGCAGGCGTTCAAGAATGCCGCGCCCCGGTGATACACTCGCATCACCTCGTCCCTTCCACTCGACATGAAATTCTGCTCCGTCTGCGGTCACGAAGTCATCGCGCGCATTCCTCCGGGCGACAACCGCGAGCGCTTCGTCTGCGATCACTGCGGCACGATCCACTATCAGAATCCGCGCAACGTCGTCGGCACGGTCCCGGTCTGGGGCGATCAGATCCTGCTGTGCCGCCGCGCGATCGAACCGCGCTACGGGTTCTGGACGCTGCCTGCGGGCTTCATGGAAATGGGCGAGACGACGGCTGAAGCTGCCGCACGCGAAACGCTCGAGGAAGCCGGCGCGCGCGTCGAGGTGCAGAACCTGTTCACGCTGCTCAACGTGCCGCACGTGCACCAGGTCCACCTGTTCTACCTCGCGCGGCTCACCGATCCGGCGTTCGAAGCCGGCGAGGAAAGCCTCGAAGTGAAGCTGTTCGACGAAGCCGACATCCCGTGGGACGAGATCGCGTTCCCGACCGTCAGCCAGACCCTGCGATTCTTCTTCGCCGATCGCGCCGCGGGCGACTACGGCGTGCACACCGGCGATATCTTCCGCTCGCTGCGCAACGGCTGAGCCCCCGCCCCATGGTCCCCTGGCTCGGCCCGGACGATCCGTTTCCGCCCATCGAACGCGCGCTCGGTCCCGCGACCGGCGCGCCCGGGCTGCTCGCCGCGAGCGCCGACCTGCTGCCGTCGCGCCTCATCGACGCCTACCTGCGCGGCATCTTCCCGTGGTACTCGGACGGCCAGCCCGTGCTGTGGTGGAGCCCCGATCCGCGCATGATCCTCGTGCCGGCCGAATTCAAGGTGTCGCCTTCGCTGCGCAAGACACTGAAGCGCGTGCTGCGCGAGCCCGAATGGGAAGTGCGCGTCGACCACGACTTTCCGGGCGTGATGCGCGCCTGCGCGCAGGCGCCGCGCCGCGGGCAGCGCGGTACGTGGATCACGGCTGAAATCATCGACGCGTACACGTCGCTCTACCGCTCCGGCAACGCGCACAGCATCGAAACGTGGCACGACGGGCGGCGCGTCGGCGGCCTGTACGGCGTGTCGTTCGGGCGGATGTTTTTCGGCGAATCGATGTATGCGGACGCGACCGACGCATCGAAAATCGCGCTGGCCACGCTCGTCGCTCACCTTCGCGAGCAGGGGCTGGAAATGATAGACTGCCAGCAGAATACGTCGCATCTAGCGTCGCTCGGCGGCCGCGAGATCGCACGCAAGGCCTTTGTCGCTCACGTGCGCAGCGCGGTAGCCGAACCGCCGATTCCGTGGCAGTTCGACAAGCGCGTGCTCGCCGCGCTGACGGGCCGCGCCGAAGCGGCGGCCCCCTCCGGGATCGAGCGCTAGCGCGGCCCTCCCTCCCTGCAACGAGAGCTGCCCATGACTCACCCGACTGAGCTGCCGCTTTCACCGCTTTCGGCGCTGCAATTCTATGCAACGGCGCCCTATCCGTGCAGCTATCTGGACGGCCGCGTCGCGCGCTCGCAAGTCGCGACGCCGAGCCACCTGATCAATTCAGACATCTACACCGAACTCGTCAAGGCCGGCTTCCGGCGCTCGGGCGTCTTCACGTATCGTCCGTACTGCGACGGCTGCCGTGCCTGCGTGCCGGTACGCGTCCCCGTCGACGCATTCGCGCCGTCACGCACGCAGCGCCGGATGTGGAAACGGCACCGCACGCTCGTCGCGACGGTTTCGCCGCTGCACTACGACGAAGAGCACTACGCGCTCTATATGCGCTACCAGTCGGCGCGCCACGCGGGCGGCGGCATGGACCGCGACAGCCGCGACCAGTACGAGCAATTCCTGCTGCAGAGCCGGATCAACTCGCGCCTCGTCGAATTCCGCGACCTCGACGCCCCGGGCGGCGAACCCGGCAAGCTGCGCATGGTCAGCATGATCGACATCCTCGGCGACGGGCTATCGTCCGTGTACACGTTCTTCGAGCCCGACGACCAGCACACGAGCTACGGCACTTACAACATCCTGTGGCAGATCGAGCAGGCGAAGAGCCTCGGCCTGCCCTACGTGTACCTCGGCTACTGGATCCGCGAGAGCCCGAAGATGGCCTACAAGGCGAACTTCCACCCGCTCGAAGGGCTGATCGACGGCCGCTGGAAGATACTCGATCCGGAACGGATCGACTTGCCGCCCGTCGACGCGGCGCTGGCCCGTGCACCGTTGCCGGGCGGGCATTCCGGCTCGGGCTGACGCGCGCCGCGGGGATGACGAAGCGAAGCGCGCCCCTGCCGCCCAACTCCCGGTAAAATAGCGGGTTGTCATTCATTCCGGCTGTCCGCCCAATTCCCGTGTTCAGTTCCCTCTATCCGCTGGCCCGCGCATCCCTGTTCAAGATGGATGCGGAAGACGCTCACCACCTCACGCTGCGCGCGCTCGGCGCGGCCGGCCGTACGGGCCTTGCCTGCGCGCTGTCGGCCCGCGTGCCCGACGCGCCGCGCACCGTGATGGGGCTCACGTTCCGCAACCCGGTCGGCCTCGCGGCCGGCCTCGACAAGGACGGCGCGGCCATCGACGGCCTTGCGGCGCTCGGTTTCGGCTTCATCGAGGTCGGTACGGTCACGCCGCGCGCGCAGCCCGGCAACCCGCGCCCGCGGATGTTCCGCCTGCCGCAGGCCGAAGCGCTGATCAACCGGATGGGCTTCAACAACCACGGCGTCGACCAGTTCGTGAAGAACGTCCAGGCCGCCCGCTATCGCGGCATCCTCGGCCTGAACATCGGCAAGAACGCCGATACGCCGATCGAGCGCGCTGCCGAGGACTACCTGTACTGCCTCGAGCGCGTGTACCCGTTCGCGAGCTACGTGACGATCAACATCTCGTCGCCGAATACGAAGAACCTGCGCCAGCTGCAGGGCGCGGGCGAGCTCGACGCGCTGCTCGCGGCGCTGAAGGACAAGCAGCAGCGCCTCGCGGACCTGCACGGCAAGCTCGTGCCGCTCGCGCTGAAGATCGCGCCCGATCTCGACGACGAACAGGTCAAGGAAATCGGCGACACGCTGCTGCGCCACAAGATCGAGGCGGTCATCGCCACCAACACGACGCTGTCGCGCGCGGCCGTCCAGGGCCTGCCGCATGCGGACGAAGCCGGCGGCCTGTCCGGCCGCCCCGTGTTCGACGCGTCGAACGAGGTGATCCGCAAGCTGCACGCCGAAGTCGGCAGCGAAGTGCCGATCATCGGGGTCGGCGGCATTTTCTCGGGTGAGGATGCCCGGGCCAAGCTCGCGGCCGGCGCGGCGCTCGTGCAGCTCTATACGGGCTTCATCTATCGCGGCCCCGCGCTCGTCTCGGAATGCGTGAAGGCCATCGCTCGCGAACGCACCGCGTAATATAGGCATAAACAAACGGTATTTAGTGGTCGATTGCGTTTTTGCTATCATCGACCCCGTTATCAGAATCAATGACCCGGACAGGGCAAGGAAACACACGATGAAGATTGCGCTGCTGAAGAAGCTGCTGGTTGCCGGCCTGATCGGCACGTCGTTCGCTGCCGCCACCGCGCATGCGGCCGACCTCCTCGACCAGGTGAAACAACGCGGCACGCTGCGGGTCGGGCTCGAAGGCACGTTCCCGCCGTTCAACTCGAAGAACCCGCAAGGCGAACTCGTCGGCTTCGACGTCGACATCGCGAAGGCCGTGGCCGCCAAGCTCGGCGTGAAGGCCGAATTCGTGACGACCGAATGGAGCGGCATCATCGCGGGCCTGCAGGCAGGCAAGTTCGACGTGATCGCCAACCAGGTCGGCATCACCGACAAGCGCAAGGAAACGCTCGACTTCTCGCCGGCGTACACGTATTCGTCCGCGCAGCTGATCCAGCGCAACGACGACACGCGCCAGTTCAAGTCGCTTGAAGACCTGAAAGGCAAGAAGCTCGGCGTCGCGCTCGGCACGAACTACATGGACATGGCGAAGTCGGTGCCGGGCATCGACGTGAAGACGTACCCGGGCGCCCCCGAGTACCTGCGCGACCTCGCGGCCGGCCGTCTCGACGCGGCGCTCAACGACCGCCTGATGCTCGCGTACCTGACGAAGAATTCGCAGCTGCCGCTGCGCCCGGGCGCGAACGTCGGCTCGGCGAACCCGTCGGGCATCCCGTTCAAGAAGGGCAACCCGAAATTCCAGAAGGCAATCGACGACGCAATGGCGCAACTCGAAGCCGACGGCACCTTCACGAAGATTTCGGACAAGTGGTTCGGCATCGACGTGACGAAGCCGATCAAGTAAGCACGCCTGCATTTCCCGCCTGACGGCGGGCCGGAAAGGGCGGCATCCGTAACGATGCCGCCCTTTGTTTTATTCGTCCGGTTTATGATTGCGCTTTCGCGCACACATTCGATTCGTATTCCATGTCGACAACGTCCCTGCTCGTCCAATCGCTGCCGGTGCTCGCCCAGGGCGCCGTTCTGACCGTCAAGTTCGCCGTGCTGTCGATGGTGTTCGGCCTGCTTGGCGCCGTCGTGCTCGCGATGATGGGCATCCGGCAAAGCGAAGCACTCGACGGCTTCGAACGCATCTGGGTCAACGCGCTCGCGTGGCTGGCACGCGCGTACGTGAGCCTGATGCGCGGCACGCCGCTGCTCGTGCAGATCTTCGTCATCTATTACGGGCTGCCGAGCCTCGGCATCTCACTCGACCCGACGCCCGCCGGCGTCATCGCGCTGTCGGCGAACGTCGCCGCCTACATGTCGGAAAGCATGCGCGGCGCGATCAACGGGATCGCGCGCGGCCAATGGCTCGCCGCGTATAGCCTCGGGCTGTCGTGGGGGCAGACGCTGCGCTACGTGATCGGCCCGCAGGCGCTGCGCATCGCGGTGCCGAGCCTGTCGAACAGCCTGATCAGCCTGATCAAGGACACCTCGCTCGTGTCCGTGATCACCGTGACCGAACTGCTGCGCAGCGCGCAGGAAGTGATCGCGGCGACCTATCAGCCGCTGCCGCTCTATCTCGCCGCCGCGGCCGTGTACTGGATCCTGTGCCAGATCCTCGAATGGGTGCAGCGCTGGTACGAAAAGCGCCTGTCGCTGCCGTCGCGGCACTGAGCGCACGCCGTCCGCCGGGCCGCTCGCGCGCGCCCGGCACCCCGCTTCCCGCTTACTCCCCCGAATAACGCACGCCGAGCGCCGCTCGCGCGGCATCGGTCATCGCGATCATCTGCCGCGAATGGACGTGCGTCATGATCGGACTTTCGGTCTTGCCCGCGCGCAGCAGGTCGCAGAAATGCGCGGTCTCGTAGTTCAGCCCGCCACCGTCGACCGGCGCATCGAGTTCGACGGTGCGCCCGTCCGCATAGCGAATCGTCGCACGCGCGGGATTCCACCACTTCTCGTGAATCGTCACGTGGCCGCCGGCCGCGGCGATCAGCGCGTCGCCGCGCCCCATCACGTCGAGCCCGCAAAAGAGCTGCGCGATCCCGCCGTTCGCGTGCACGCTGTTCAGGCTGGCGAACAGGTCGACACCCGTAGCGCCGACGCGGCCGAGCGTCTGCACGTCGCGCGCTGCGCCGAGCCAGTCGACCGCGAGAAACGTCTCGTAGATCCCGATATCGAGCAGCGCGCCGCCCGCGCGATCGAGGCGATAGACGGAGTGGTCGTCCGGTACCGACGACGACGCGCACCCTGCCCGCACGAGCCGGATCTCGCCGATCGGATCGTCGTGCAGATGCGCGCGCAGCTGACGGTACAACGGAAAGAACGGCGGCTTCATCGCTTCCATGAAAAGCCGCCCGGCGTCGCGTGCCGCACGCAGCACGGTGTCGAGCTGCGCCGCGTTCAACGTCGCGGGCTTTTCGCACAGCACGGCCTTGCCGGCAGCAAGCGCGGCCAGCGTGTACTGCGCGTGACTGTCATGGAGCGTCGCGATGTAAACCGCGTCGATATCGCTCGCCAGGAGTGCTTCGAGACTCTCGGCAGGCGTACCGCCGTGCGTTCCGCAAAAGGCTGCCGCGGCATCGGTGCGGCGGGCCCAGGCACCGGCGAGCGTGGCGCCCGGCACGTGAGCGAGGCTTTGCGCGAAGCGGCGCGCAATGCTGCCTGCGCCGACGATGCCGAAGCGCACCGGGCGATGGTCGTTGTCGTTCATCCTGATCTTCCGTGTCGGTCGTATGACGGTGGCCGGCACGCTGCCGGCCGGTCGTCATGATAAACGGCCCGGCGGCACACGGATGAGCGACACGCGCAGCGTCAGGCGCGCATAGGCACGTCGACGGAGAAATCGCGCGAGATTTCGTCGGCGCTGAAATCGATCAGCGCGAGCGATGCGGCTTCGGCTTCGCGCGGATCGCGACGCTCGATCGCGTCGACCACACGCGCATGTGCCTTCACCACGATCTCGTGCGCACCTTCCTTCTGCACGACACGCGGATTCACGAGACGCACCGCACCGCGCACGATCGCCGCCATCTGCTGGAAAAACTGGTTGCCGCTCGCCTGAACGATGCGCGTGTGCAGCAACTCGTCCGCCGTGTCGTAGCCGGGGTCGCCCGGCTGCAGCACCTTGAACGCATCGAACGCTTCGCGGATGCCCGCGATGTCGGCAGCCGTTGCACGCACCGCCGCCTGCGCGGTTGCGCGCGGCTCGATCAGCATCCGGAATTCGATGACGTCGCGCATGAACTGCGGATCGGGTTTCGCCCGGAATCGCCAGCTCACCACGTCTTCGTCGATCATCCGCCAGTCGCGCATCGGCCGCACGCGCGTGCCGACTTTCGGTCGCACGTCGAGCATGTCGCGCGCAAGCAACATCGATAGCGCTTCCCGCATCACGGTGCGACTCACATCGAACTCTTTCGACAGCACGTCCTGCGGCGGCAAGATGCCGCCGTACTTGTCTTCGACGATACCCGAGACAAGCCCATCCATCACTTTGGCGACCAGTGACCGGTCTTTGCCCTGCTCCATGACACCTCCCCGTGCGTCGATTTGCGAACACCTGCTCCGCAGTTCCGCCGGCCCTGGTTACGACTGTTCTTATGATCTATAAGTTGATGAGTTCGAGGATATTTCGCTATCTGGTAAACACCTGACAGGGTTATCCCTCTTTTTGACGGGGTGATTTATACGGCTAAAAATAAGGCCCGGGAAGCGCATTGCGCCTACCGGGCCCCGATTTCCACAAGATTTAAACATTCAGTCCATTACGACATGTGACACGTCATTACGGACTGCTTGTCGTATCTTTCAATTAGCCGAATAAACGATCGTTTCAACGCCGTTTTCCGTGCCGAGCAAGCACAGATTCGCGCCGCGCTCGGCGAACAGGCCGACCGTCACGACGCCCGGCCATGCGTTCACCTGCGCTTCGAAACCACGCGGATCGGCGATCTGCAGCCCCTTCACGTCGATGATCTCGTTGCCGTTGTCGGTGATGTAGGGCGCACCGTCCTTCGTCACGCGCAGCACCGGCACGCCGCCGAGGGCGGTCACGCGCCGGCCGATCGCCGTGCGCGCCATCGGCACGACTTCGATCGGCAGCGGGAACGCGCCGAGCACCGGCACGCGCTTGCTGGCGTCCGCGATGCAGACGAACGTATCGGCCACCGACGCGACGATCTTCTCGCGCGTCAGCGCGCCGCCACCGCCCTTGATCATCGCGCCGCTCGCGTCGATCTCGTCGGCGCCGTCGACATACACCTGCAGCGAGTCGACCTCGTTCAGGTCGAACACCTTGATGCCGTGCGACTTCAGGCGTTCGGTCGTGGCGACGGAGCTCGATACGGCGCCGCGATAGCGGGCCTTGACGACGGCGAGCGCGTCGATGAAGCAGTTGGCAGTCGAGCCGGTGCCGACGCCGATCACGGCGCCTTCCGGCACGTTCTGGATCACGTAATCAGCGGCGGCCTGGCCGACGAGGCGTTTGAGTTCGTCTTGAGTCATGGAGTGGTAATGCTGCGGGATTGCGGAAAACCGCCAGTTTACCGGACTCGGATGACCGCCCCGCGTTTTTCGGGGTGCCGTGCGCTGTGGACTCAGGGCGCGCCCGCCTCGGGCGCGTTGTCCGCCGGTTGCGTGCCGGGGAAGTACTTGTCGAGCAACGCCTGCGCGATTGCGTCGGTTTCGGCGTCCGGGTTGCCCGCATAGCCGGACGGCCTGAAATGCATCTGGAAAGCCGCGAACACGCGTCGCGTGCGGGCGTCGAGCACGCCATCGGTGGCCAAGTCGTAACCGTAGCGCGCGAGCTTGAGCTGCAGTTCGCGCACGTCGACCGGCGCATGCGGATCACGACCGCCGAGCCGCGCGGTCACGGTCGCATCGTCCGGCCACGCGCCGACGCCGGCCTGGGCGAGCGCATGCCACGGAAACAGCGGCCCCGGATCGATCTTGCGTTGTGGCGCGATGTCGCTGTGTCCGACCACGCGCGTCGGCGGAATCCCGTAGCGCGCGACGATGTCCTTCGACAGCCGGGTCAGCGCCGCGACCTGTTCGGGCGGATAAGGCTGCCAGGTGCGGTTTTGCGGATCAAGCGGCCCGCGGTTCACGTTCTCGATGCCGATCGACACCGCGTTCAACTCGGTCGTGCCCTGCCACTCGCTGACGCCCGCGTGCCACGCGCGCTCCGATTCCGGAACGAGCTGGTAGACGACCGGCATCCCGCGCTCGATACGCGCCTGCGGCGGGATGACGTAGTGCACGCTGACCGAATCGCCCGTCAGCGTGCGCAGCGATTTCGCCTCGTCGCTTTCGGTGTAATGCATCACGAGAAAGCGGACCCGCGAATCGGCGCCGCGCGCGTGCAGGCTCGTGTCGGCGTAGTAGGTGCCGCGTTCGACGAGCGACGGCGACGTGCAGGCGGCCAGCAGGCACAGCACGGCGCAGGATGCACCAACGCGTAACAGGGTCATCGGTCGCGAGCTCCGGAGAGCCGCGTGCCACATCGGATCGCGGCACGCGTCGTTCGGGTCATTCGAGGCCCGCGCAGGGCGCGCGGGACGGGCTGTGTCAGCCCTTCACGCGCCGCTGGCGCACGGCTTCGTACAGGCACACGCCGCTTGCGACCGATACGTTCAGGCTTTCCACGCTGCCGGCCATCGGAATGCTCATCACTTCGTCGCAGGTGTCGCGCGTCAGCCGGCGCATGCCTTCGCCTTCCGCGCCCATCACGAGCGCGACGGGGCCGTCGAGCTTCGTTTCGTAGAGCGTTGCCGATGCCTCGTCCGACGTGCCGATGATCCACACGCCGGCCTCCTTCAGCTCGCGCAGCGCGCGGGCGAGGTTCGTCACCGTGATGTACGGCACCGTATCGGCCGCGCCGCTCGCGACCTTGGCCGCGGTGGCGTTGAGGCCGACCGCACGGTCGCGCGGCGCGATCACCGCGTGCGCGCCGGCCGAATCGGCGACACGCAGGCACGCGCCGAGGTTGTGCGGATCGGTGACGCCGTCGAGCACCAGCAGCAGCGCCGGGCCCTGGATGCCGTCGAGCAGCTCCGACAGGTTCTGTGCGAGCGGGATGTCCTCGACACGCGCGACGACGCCCTGGTGACGCTCGGTATGCGCGAGGCCCCACAGGCGCGTTTCGTCGGCCGCGATCAGCCGCACGCCCGCTTCCTTCGCGGTGTGCAGGAAGTCCTGCATCCGGCGGTCACGGCGCGTCTGGTCGTACAGCACCTCCGCAACCGTCGATGCATCGTGCCGCAAACGTGCGGTCACCGCATGAAAACCGTAAAGAACCTTCAGACGTGACATGACTGGAACAACCTTCGATCAAACGTGCGACCGCGCGACGCGCGCAGCCGCGATCCATGGAAAAGGAAAGCGCCGCGTTGCCGGCTGATGGCCGGTGACGCGGCGTCTCTCGATACTGCAGGGCGGTCGCTGGCGCCGCCCCGAACGCTCAATACTTCTTGCGGGCGCGTGTCTTCTTCGCGGTCGGCTTCGCCGCCGCACCGCCACCGCTGCCGCTGCCGCCCTTCTTCTTCGCGGCGGCACGCGCGGCGCGCGCTTCATTCACCGCGACGCTCGGCGCGCTTGCGGCCTTCTTGCGGCGCGGCGCGGGCTCCTCCGCCTGCGGCAGTGCGCGTACGCGCGGACCATTGCCGCGGTCGACACCGCCACCCGCGGAAGCCGGCACGGGCGACGGACGCGGCGCCTTCACCGGCGTATCGCGCACGAGCCGGAAATCGATCTTGCGTGCATCGAGATCGACGCGGCTCACCTGCACGCGCACGCGATCCGACAGGCGATAACGGATGCCCGTGCGTTCGCCACGCAGCTCGTTCTTGATCTCGTCGTACTGGAAGTAGTCCGAGCCGAGTTCCGTGACGTGCACGAGCCCTTCGATGAAGAGCGTGTCGAGCTGCACGAAGATGCCGAACGACGTGACGCCGTTCACCATCCCGCCGTACTCCTCGCCGAGCTTGTCGCGCATGAAGTAGCACTTGAGCCAGGCTTCGACGTCGCGCGATGCTTCATCCGCGCGGCGCTCGTTCGCCGAGCAGTGCAGGCCGAGTTCTTCCCAGATCGCCGTGTTCGAGCGCGAGCGGCCGCGCGATTCGTCGTCGGCCTGCTGCATCGCGCGGGCGCGCGGCGACAGCGCGGTGTTCAGCTCGAAACCGTCCGGCGCCTTCGGCGTGTACTTCTTGCCGGACAGGATCGCGTAGATCGCGCGGTGCGTGAGCAAGTCCGGATAACGGCGGATCGGGCTCGTGAAGTGCGCGTATGCCTCGTAGGCCAGGCCGAAGTGACCGATGTTGTCCGGGCTGTAGACGGCCTGCTGCATCGAGCGCAGCAACATCGGCTGCAGCATCTGCGCATCGGGCCGGTCGCGGATCTGCGCCATCAGCGCCGCGTAGTCGCTCGCATGCGGCTTGTCGCCGCCACCGAGCGAAAGGCCCATGCCGCGCAGGAACGCGCGCAGGTTCTCGAGCTTCTCCGGCGTCGGCCCCGCGTGCACGCGGTACAGGCCCGGATGCTTGTTGCGCTTCAGGAAATCGGCCGCGCAGACGTTCGCGGCCAGCATGCATTCCTCGATCAGCTTGTGCGCGTCGTTACGCTGGCGCGGCACGATCTGCTCGATCTTGCCCTGCGAGTTGCAGACGATGTAGGTCTCGGTCGTGTCGAAGTCGATCGCGCCGCGCTTCTGCCGCGCGGCGAACAGCGACTTGTAGACGCCGTACAGATCCTGCAGGTGCGGCAGAATATCCGCGCGGCGCGCCGCCTCCGGCCCCTTCGTGTTCGACAGCACGGCCGCGACTTCGGTGTACGTGAGGCGCGCAGCCGAATGGATGACGGCCGGATAAAACTGGTACGCCTTGATCTCGCCGCGCGCGGTGATCACCATGTCGCACGCGAGCACGCAGCGGTCGACCTGCGGATTCAGCGAGCACAGGCCGTTCGACAGCTTCTCCGGCAGCATCGGAATCACACGGCGCGGGAAGTAGACCGACGTGCTGCGCTCGAGCGCGTCGGCATCGAGCCCGCTGCCCGGCTGTACGTAGTGCGACACGTCGGCGATCGCGACGATCAGGCGGTAGCCGTCGCCGCGGCCGACCTTGACCGGCTCGCAGTAGACGGCGTCGTCGAAGTCGCGGGCGTCCTCGCCGTCGATCGTCACGAGCGGCACGTCGCGCAGGTCGACGCGGAAACGCAGGTCGGTCGGCCGCACCTTGTCGGGCAGCGCGGCGGCTTCGTCGAGCGCCGGCTGGCTGAATTCGTGCGGCACGCCGTACTTGCGCACCGCGATTTCGATTTCCATGCCCGGATCGTCGATGTCGCCGAGCACCTCGACGACACGGCCGAGCGGCTGCGAATGGCGGCTCGGGAAATCGGTCAGCTCGACAACGACGACCTGCCCGACCTTCGCCTTCTTCACGTTCTGCGTGATCAGGATGTCATGGCCGATGCGCTTGTCTTCCGGTGCGACGATCAGCGCGCCGTTCTCGTTGAGCAGGCGGCCGATCACGCGCTTGTTCGCGCGCTCGGTGACTTCGACGACGTGCCCTTCCGGGCGGCCGCGACGATCGTAGCCGACGATCCGTGCGAGCACGCGATCGTTGTGCATCACCTTCTGCATTTCGCCGTTCGGCAAAAACAGGTCGTCCTGGCCGTCGTCGCGGATCACGAACCCGTAGCCGTCGCGATGCCCCTGCACGCGCCCGGCGACGAAGTTCGACGGATGGGTCAACTGGTAATGGCCGCGCTTGTCGAGGCGGATCTGGCCGTCGCGTTCCATCGCGGCGACACGCCGGAAGAACCCCTCGCGCTCCTGACGCTTGATCGACAGTGCTTCGGCGATGTCGTTGGCGGCCAGCGGCGCGTCGCTCGTACGCAGCACGCCGAGAATTTCTTCACGGCTCGGAATGGGGTACGGATATTTGCTCAAGGGTTTGTCGATGGTTGTTCTCGTTGCGTTGATTGATGGTGCACGGCATCAACATAGAGGTGTCCTTCAGACAGTTCTATATTGACGGCGGCGGGTCATTCTATCACCCGCCTGTGTCGCCAAATGACCGGAATGCCGCCTGCAGGCGCGGCGGAGCCCGGTTTGCGATGCATCGCAAAAAAGTGTTGACACGAATAATTGGGGCGCTATAATTTCGCTTCTTTGCAGCAAGCAGCTACTGCAAAACGTGCCCAGGTGGCGGAATTGGTAGACGCACTAGGTTCAGGTCCTAGCGGTGGCAACATCGTGGAGGTTCGAGTCCTCTCCTGGGCACCATCTGTATTCAAAAAAGGTCGGCTTTTGCCGGCCTTTTTTCATTTCCGGCGCCAGGAAACGGCGCCCGGCTTACTCGCCGATGAACTTGTGCAGCAGCCGTGACAGTTCGTCAAACTCGGCCCTCGAGAATTTCCGCAAGCGGGCGTTGAGCACCTTCGGCGCGATCTCCGGAATCTGCGCGGCCACCGCCTGCCCCGCTTCGGTCAGCGCGAGGTTCACCACCCGCCGATCGCTCACGCTGCGCGACCGCTCGACGAGCCCCTTGCCCTCCAGTTTGTCGAGCACGCGCGTCATCAGCCCGGTGTCGACGCCGAGCAGCTTCGACAATTCGAACGGCGTCGCCGCAATGCCGGTACGCAGGGACAGCAGGACGCCCATTTGCTGCGCCGTGATATCGAGATCCTTCAACGCCGCATCCATCTCGGACGTGATCAGATTGCGCGCCTTCACGAGCATGAACCCCACGCTTTCGGTGTGCAGGAAATTCTTCGGCGTGTAGTGTTCCATCGGGCTCGCTGAGTCGCAATTTATTGACCCACACAATAATTGCGACATCACGATTTTTCAAGGCACGCGGAATCCTGCATGCACCGCCTGCACCGGCTCAGTGCCCGCCGGCGGCCGCGGCCCCGGCTGCCACGCCCTTGCCCGGCCTTGTCACCCAGACCAGCGGGATGATCAGCACGAAGATCACCGACGACAGCCAGAACACATCGTTCAGCCCCAGCATCGTCGCCTGCGCATTCAGCGTCGCCTCGAGGAACGTCAGCGCCTTCGGCGCACCGGCATCCAGCGCACTCTGCACGCCGGAGAGCGCGCCCGCGAAGATCGGGTTGTTCACGCTGCCCTGCTCGGCCAGTCGCGCGTGATGCAGGATCGTGCGGTCATTCCACGCGGTGCTCGCGAGCGACGTGCCGACCGCCCCCATGAACACCCGCGCGAAATTGGACAGTCCCGCGGCCGCCGGGATGCGCTCGGGCGGCAGCCCCGACAGGATGATCGACGTAAGCGGCGTCATGAAGAACGCCGTCGGGATCCCTTGCAGCAAGGTGGGCACGATGAGCGTCCATGTATCGACGCCCGTCGTATAGCGCGAGCGCATGAAAAACACACCGGCAAACCCGAGAAAGGCGAGCGTGACGAGCACGCGCATATCCGATTTCGGCATCACCTTGCCGACCACCGGCGCGAGGATCACCGCGAAGATGCCGAGCGGCGCAGTCACGAGGCCTGCATTGATGACCGGGTAGCCGAGTGAACCCTGGATCCATTGCGGCAGGATCACGAGATTCGCGAAAAATACCGCAAACGCAATCGAAATGGCCACCGTCCCGCCGAGGAAATTTCGTTGTGCAAACAGCCTGAGATCGACGATCGGGCGCGCCTCGGTCAACTCCCAGATCAGGAAGAACACGAAGCCGACCACCGCCACGATGGTCAGGATCCAGATCGTCGACGAATTGAACCAGTCGAGATCCTTGCCCTTGTCGAGCATGACCTGCAACGCGGCCACCCACACGACCAGCGCAATCAACCCGACCTTGTCGATCGGCAGCTTGCTGGTTGGCGTCTCGCGGTTGCGATAGAGCGCCCATATCACGCCGGCGGCAAACAACCCGACCGGCACATTGATGTAGAAGATCCACGACCAACTGTAGTTGTCCGTGATCCAGCCGCCGAGGGCTGGGCCGGCAATCGGCCCGACGGTCGCGGTCATCCCCCACAGCGCCAGCGCGCTCGAACTCTTCTCCTTCGGGAACGAAGCCAGCAGCAACGCCTGCGACAGTGGCACGAGCGGCCCGGCCACCGCACCCTGGACGATCCGTGCCGCGAGGAGCGTGGTGAGGTTGGGCGCAAGTCCGCACGCGGCCGACGACAGCACGAACAACAGGATGGCCCAGACGAACAGCTTCACCTGCCCGACCCGCTGTGTCAGCCAGCCGGTCAGCGGGATCGACACCGCGTTGGCCGCCGAGAAGAGCGTGATGACCCACGTGCCCTCGTCCGTGGACACACCCAGATTGCCGGAAATGGTTGGAATCGCGACGTTGGCGATCGACGAATCGAGAACGTTCATGAACGTGGCGAGCGACACGGCGAGCGTGCCCAGCGCGAAGCTGGCGCCGGTCAGGGGCGCCGGCGTACCCGGGGTTTCGGACGGCTTCATCGGATGTCCTTCTGATCGAGCGCCACGCAAACAGCTTCGGCGCCGAATAAAAATATCTGACAAGTCAGATAAATGACGGAAAAAAAGCGATCGGCGCGACGCGCGGGGGTTGCCCGCGTCAACGCCAATCGCTGACTCTGAATTTTCTGCAATGACTATATTTGACTATGCAATCAAATGCAAGCAGGAGGCATCGATCGCCCGCCTGTACCTGCATGGGCGTGCCGCGATTCCGTGCGCCCCGCCCTTATGCCCGTCAGCCGGATCGATAGCAGAATTTATCGGTTATCGTCCGCTCGCCCCGTTGGTACGTTAGCCGGCTCGCTTCAATGCAACGAACCAGACACGAGGAGCACAGCCCATGACGTCGATGAACCGCCGCACATTTGCGCGCGTGATGCTGGCCGCCGGCCTGACTGCCGCCGGCGTCCGAACGCACGCCGAGAACGCACCCGAGGTATTGCGCATCGGCTACCAGAAGTCGTCGACGCTCATCACACTGCTCAAGACGCGCGGCGCGCTCGAGCAGGCACTGGCACCGCTCGGCCTGCGCGTGTCGTGGCATGAATTCGCGAGCGGATTGCCGCTGACCGAAGCGCTCAACGTCGGCGCCGTCGATTTCAGTGCCGACGTGGCCGATACGGTTCCGGTCTTCGCGCAAGCCGCACGCGCGCGTTTCGTCTACGTCGCGCAGGAGGCGCCTTCGCCGAAGGCACAGGCGATCGTCGTCAAGCAGGACAGCGCGCTGCGCACGCTCGCCGATCTCAAGGGCAAGCGCATTGCGGTCACGAAGGCGGCCGGCAGTCATTACCTGCTGCTTGCCGCGCTCGCACGCGCGAAGCTCGGGCCGGCCGATGCGGCGATCCACTACCTGACACCCGCGGACGGCCGCGCGGCGTTCGAGCGTGGCAGCGTGGACGCCTGGATCACGTGGGACCCCTATGTCGCGTCGGTCGACCGGAATCCCGACGTGCGAATTCTGGCCGACGGCAACGGACTCGCGTCGTATCAGCGCTACTACCTCGCATCCAGCAGTTTCGCCGCCGCGCGGCCCGACGTCGTCCAGATCGTGTTCGACCAGCTGTCGCAGGCCGGCGCATGGCTGCGCGATCACCCGCAGGAGGCCGCGAATACGCTCGCGCCGATCTGGGGGCTCGACGCGGCGACGATCGCGCGCGCAAACGCACGGCGCAGCTATGTCGTTCGTGCTGTGGTCGCGCAAAACTTCGGCGAACAGCAGAAGATCGCCGACACGTTCCTCGCAGCCGGGCTACTGCCTGCCCGCGTCGACACGAGCCAGGCGCAGCGCTGGAATTTCGTTGCGAAACGTGCTGATCCGGTCGGCGCGTGAGAATCCGTCGTGCAAGGGGCAATATTTTTATCGCCTTGAGTGAAATTGTGTTGACAGACTCCGCCGACACGCTAGAATAGCGGTCTTCGCACTGCAGTAATAAGCGAAACGTGCCCAGGTGGCGGAATTGGTAGACGCACTAGGTTCAGGTCCTAGCGGTGGCAACATCGTGGAGGTTCGAGTCCTCTCCTGGGCACCATCTGTTTTCTAAAAAGGTCGGCTTCTAGCCGGCCTTTTTCATTTCCGGCTCAAAACAAGCAATGCGTCTGCTCGCTTCGCGCGATCCCGGCAGGCTGTACTTGCAAGCGAGGCCGGAGCACGCATGCGTGACCGAGCCTCCTCCCTCCTGATCCCCATCTGCTTTCCCAAGCGGCCAGCTTCCAGTCGACCTCTTTTCACTCCCGACTGCGGAATTGTTGTGCCCGTGCCTGCAACCGGAATCACGAATTCGCCGACGTACATCGGCCACCGCGGCGTTTGCGCACCTCGTCCGATACCCTCCCGAACAAGTCTGCGAATTATTTTCGTTCGCGACCTCAAATTCTGTTGACAGCCTCGCAATACGCGCTATAATTTCGCTTCTTTGCAGCAAGCAGCTACTGCAAAACGTGCCCAGGTGGCGGAATTGGTAGACGCACTAGGTTCAGGTCCTAGCGGTGGCAACATCGTGGAGGTTCGAGTCCTCTCCTGGGCACCATCTGTTTTTAAAAAGGTCGGCTTTTAGCCGGCCTTTTTTCATTTCCAGCCCAGGAAACGCATCTCCCCTCCATCTCCGAGAGCAAACCAGTCGCTTCGGTTAGCGCGGCCACCGAGCCGTGACGGCATGCGGCGAGTCCGACGACGGCCCATTGTCCGGGGTGCGGATCACCCCGCAAGCCGCCCTGCGCCTGATTGTCTCGATCCCCGCACTCCATCCCCGATTCCGGACACCGCACACCGCCATCCCTGCCGCCACCCCAAACCGGGATTTCCCTAGGCTGACATGCCGTCGCTCACGCGGTTAAATAAATCAACGTGATTTATTTAATGCGCCATCGAACGGCGCGACATGGAAGGAGACGCCATGAGAAGCCCGCACTTCGGCCAGGGAAGCAATTCGGCCAACGTGCGCCGTTACAACGAGCGCCTGCTGCTGAAGACGCTGCGCCGCGCAGGCAGCGCGTCGAAGGCAGACCTCGCCCGCCTGGCGAACATGACGGGAACGGCGGTCGGCAGCATCATCGCGTCGCTCTCCGACGCGAAGCTGATCGAATTCGCGGGCCGCACCGAAGGCCAGCGCGGCCAGCCGGCTTCGCTGATCCGCCTCGACCCTCGCGGCGCGTTCGGCATTGGCGTCCATCTCGACCGGATGCGCATCGAAACGGCACTCGTCAACTTCGCGGGTGACGTACTCGGCCGCCGCTCGCACGACACACTGCTGCCGCCGCCCGCCGACGTGCTCGAGATCGTCCGCCACGACATCGACGCAATGCAGGCCCTGCTTCCCGACCACGAGCGCGCGCGCCTGACCGGCATCGGCGTCGCACAGCCATACAACCTCGGCGCATGGATGCGCGAACTCGGGCTTGCACCCGACACATTCCGTGCGTGGGAAGACGTCGATTTCGCGGCCGACCTCGGTCGCACGCTGTCGCTTCCCGTATTCGGCGAAAACGACGGCAACGCGGCCGCGATCGCCGAGCTGTTCTACGGATACGGCCGGCAGTGCGACGATTTCGTCTACCTGTTCATCGGGCCGGCGATCGGCGGCGGCATCGCGATCGATGGCGACTGCCTGCGCGGCGTCACCGGCAATGCGGGCGACATCGCCGTGATTCCCGTGCCGCCGAGCCGGCTGGCTTCCGCGCCGCCGCCGCGCGGCCCGTGGGACATCCTGCTCGCGCGCGCGTCGCTGCACGCGCTGGTGCGTCACCTGCGCCATCACGGCGAGACGGTCGACAACCGGGCCGATCTCGAAGCGTGCATCGCCCGCGGGCTGCCGGCCGTCGACGAATGGATCGACGATTGCGTCGACGCACTGGCGCCGGCATTGCGTGCAGTGCTGTGCGTGGTCGACGCGCCGGTGGTCGTGATCGACGCCGATACCGACGCGGGACTGCTCGACGCGGTCACGACGCGCCTGCGCGCGGCGCTCGTGGCCACCGCCCCGGAAGCGCGCGGCACGCCCGTGCTCGTCCGTGGCACGTTCGGCGCCGATGCCGGTGCGATCGGTGCGGCCACGCTGCCGATGTTCTTCAACTTCTCCCCGCGGGCCGGCATCCTCAAGGGCGCCCGCACCGACTCGCAGGAGGTCAACCATGTCGCGATCTGAGTCGCCCCGCCCGTTGCTCGAGATGCGCGGAATCAGCAAGACGTTCCCGGCCGTGCGTGCGCTCGACAACGTCAGCCTGACCGTCTATCCCGGCGAGATCCACTCGCTGATGGGTGAAAACGGCGCGGGCAAATCGACGCTGATGAAAATCCTGTCGGGCGCGTACCGCGCCGACGCCGGCGGCGAGATCCTGATCGACGGCACCCGCATCGACATCGACGGCCCGCTTGCCGCGCGCGATGCGGGCGTCGCGGTGATCTACCAGGAGCTGTGCCTGTCGCCGAACCTGAGCGTCGCGGAAAACATCTACATCGGCCGTGAACTGCGGCGCGGCAACCGGCGCTGGGGCACGATCGACCGCGCGGCGATGGCGCGCGGCTGCGAGGACGTGCTCGCGCGCCTGAGCGCGTCGTTCGGTCCCGACACGCTCGTCGACACGCTGTCGATCGCGGAGCAGCAGCTCGTCGAGATCGCGCGCGCCGTGCACACCCGTGCGCGCATCCTCGTGATGGATGAGCCGACCACGCCGCTGTCGTCGCGCGAAACCGAACACCTGTTCCGCCTGATTCGCCAGTTGCGCGAGGAAGGTCTCGCGATCATCTACATCAGCCACCGGATGGCGGAGATCTACGAATTGTCCGACCGGGTGTCGGTGCTGCGCGACGGCACGTACGTCGGCACGCTCGAACGCGCATCGTTGTCGGCCGAGCGTCTCGTCGCGATGATGGTCGGCCGCGACATCTCCGGCTTCTACAAGAAGGAACACGCGCCGTACGACCCCGGCCACCTGCTGCTGTCGGTCCGCGACATCGCCGACGACGCACGCGTGCGCGGCTGCAGCCTCGACCTGCACGCCGGCGAAGTGCTCGGCATCGCGGGGCTCGTCGGCGCGGGCCGCACCGAGCTCGCGCGGCTGATCTTCGGCGCCGAACCGCGCGTGCGCGGCGACGTGAAGGTCGGCGAACGCACGTTCGGCGCGCACTCGCCGCGCGACGCGATCGATGCCGGCCTCGTCTACCTGACCGAAGACCGCAAGCGCCAGGGCCTGTTCCTCGACATGAGCGTGCGCGACAACATCAACATTTCGGTCTGCAACCGCGACGCGCGGCTCGGTTCGCTCGACCTCGCGCGCGGCGCCGAACGCGCGCGCGACGCCATTGCATCGCTGTCGATCCGCGTACCCGATGCGAACGTCAACGTCGGCGCGCTGTCGGGCGGCAACCAGCAGAAAGTGCTGCTGTCGCGCCTGCTCGAGACGAAGCCGCGCGTGCTGATCCTCGATGAACCGACGCGCGGCGTCGACATCGGCGCGAAATCCGAGATCTACCGGATCATCAACGAATTGGCACGGGCCGGTGTTGGCGTGATCGTGATCTCGAGCGAACTGCCGGAGATCATCGGTGTGGCCGACCGCGTGCTCGTGATGCGCGAAGGCGAGATCGCCGGAGAACTCGGCGGCTACACGCAGACACCCATCACGCAGGAAGCCATCATCGCGCTCGCCACCGGCTCGCAAGCCGAGCTCGCCGACGCGCACTGAGCCTCGCCCTTTTCATTTCCTTCTTACATTCAGGTTAACGAAATGATCAACCCGACCAAGCAGCGGAACCTCGCTTCCGCGACGGCCCAGCCGGTGGCCACCCGTACGCCGCTATTGCGCGGCGCCGATCACCGCGCCCGCATGCAATCGCTGATCCGCACCGCCGGCATGCTGCCGGTGCTGCTGGTTCTGTGCATCGGCTTCGGTTTCCTGACCGACGGTTTCTTCACGCTGCAGAACCTGTCGATCGTCACGCAGCAGGCGTCGATCAACATCGTGCTCGCCGCCGGCATGACCTTCGTGATCCTGACGGGCGGCATCGACCTGTCGGTCGGCTCGGTGCTCGCCGCCGCCGCCGTCGCGGCGCTGCTCGCGTCGACCATCCCGGGCTGGGGCTGGCTCGGCGTGCCGTTCGCGCTCATCGTCGGCCTCGTGTTCGGCGCGATCAACGGCGGCCTGATCTCGTTCCTGCGCCTGCCGCCGTTCATCGTCACGCTCGGCGCGATGACGGCCGTACGCGGCGTCGCGCGCCTGATCGGCAACGACACGACCGTGTTCAATCCGCAATTGCCGTTCGCGTTCATCGGCAACGGCACGATCCTCGGCGTGCCTTGGCTCGTCGTGATCGCGTGCGCGGTGATCGCGATTTCGTGGTTCATCCTGCGCCGCACGGTGCTCGGGATGCGCATCTATTCGGTTGGCGGCAATCCGGAAGCCGCCCGCCTGTCGGGCATCAACGTGCGGGCGATCCAGATGTTCGTGTACGCGGCGTCGGGGCTGCTCGCCGGCCTCGGCGCGGTGATGTCGGCCGCGCGGCTCTATGCGGCCAACGGCCTGCAGCTCGGCCAGTCGTACGAACTCGACGCGATCGCCGCGGTGATCCTCGGCGGCACGAGCTTCGTCGGCGGCGTCGGTTCGATCGTCGGCACGCTGATCGGTGCGCTGATCATCGCGGTGCTGACGAACGGCCTCGTACTGCTCGGCGTATCCGACATCTGGCAATACATCATCAAGGGGCTCGTGATCATCGGCGCGGTCGCGCTCGACCGCTACCGCCAGCGCGATTCGGCACGTACCTGAGCGCCTGCCCGTCCATCCAACCTTGCGGCGCGGGCCGATCCCCGCGCCAGCTCGCCAAGCAACTTCACGGAGACACAACGACATGTTCAAGCACAAAGCCGCCCTGACCGCCGTCGCCTGCGCACTCGCCTTCGGCGCTTCCGCCGCGCACGCGACCGACAAGCCGCTCAAATCGATCGGCGTCACGGTCGGGTCGCTCGGCAACCCGTACTTCGTCACGATCGTCAAGGGCGCCGAGGCGCGCGCCAGGCAGATCAACCCGAACGCGAAAGTCACGGCCGTGTCGGCCGACTACGACCTGAACAAGCAGTTCACGCAGATCGACAATTTCATCTCCGCGCACGTCGACATGATCCTGCTCAACGCAACCGATCCGAAGGCGATCGAGCCGGCGGTGAAGAAGGCGCAGGCGGCCGGCATCACGGTCGTCGCGGTCGACGTCGCGGCGGCTGGCGCGAACGCGACCGTGCAGACCAACAACGTGAAGGCCGGCGAGCTGGCATGCGACTACATCGCGAAGAAGCTCAACGGCAAGGGCAACGTGATCATCGAGAACGGCCCGCAGGTGTCGGCCGTGATCGATCGCGTCAACGGTTGCAAGACCGTGCTCGCGAAGAGCGCCGGCATCAAGGTGCTGTCGAGCGACCAGGACGGCAAAGGCTCGCGCGAAGGCGGGATGAACGCGATGCAGGGCTACCTGACGCGCTTTCCGAAGCTCGATGCGGTGTTCACGATCAACGACCCGCAGGCGATCGGCAGCGATCTCGCCGCGAAGCAGCTGAACCGCCCGGGCATCGTGATCACGTCGGTCGACGGTGCACCGGATATCGAGGTCGCGCTCAAGTCGAATACGCTCGTGCAGGCGTCGTCGAGCCAGGATCCGTGGGCGATGGCACAGCAGGCGGTCAACGTCGGCTACGGCATCATGAACGGCCAGAAGCCGGCCAACCCGATGATCCTGATCGAACCGACGCTCATCACGCGCGACAACGTGAAGAGCTACAAGGGCTGGAGCACCCCGCGCTGATCGCGCCGCCCGTCCGCCCACGCAACCGGGCAGTGCCGGACCGCATCGCAACCTGCGACGGCCTGCACTGCCCGTCATTTCAGATCAATCGCTGCATGGCCGCGCACCACGCCGTGGCACAAGGTTCGACATGACGAAGACGTTTCCCCGCCTGATCGTATTCGGCGAAGCATTGACCGATTTCATCCGTGACGACGCGCAGCACTGGCACAGCGTCGCCGGCGGCTCATGCTGGAACGTCGCGCGCGTCGGTGCGCGACTCGGCGTGCCGACGGCCTTCGCCGGCACGGTCAGCCGCGACACCTTTGGCGACGAGCTGATGCGCAAGAGCGCCGACGCGGGGCTCGACCTGCGCTTCATCCGGCAGGTCGATCGCGCGCCGCTGCTCGCGATGGTCGTATCGAAGCAGCCGCCCCACTACTTCTTCATCGGCGAGAACAGCGCCGATCTCGCGTTCGATCCGGCGGACCTGCCCGCCGGCGCACTCGACGCGGCCGAGATCGTGCATGTCGGTTCGCTCGGCGTCGTGCGCGAGCCGCTCGCGTCGCGCCTGATCGAAGTGGCGCACGCTGCGCGGGCGGCCGGCAAACGGATCTCGTTCGACCCGAACTTCCGCGCGCCGATGGCGGCACCGTCGTATCGCGACACGCTGCGCAAGCTGGCCGGGCTCGCCGACTGGATCAAGGTATCCGACGAGGATCTGCGCGGACTGTTTCCCGAACTCGATGAAGCCGCTGCGCTCGCGCAACTGCGCACGTGGGCGCCCGACGCGACGATGCTCGTCACGCGCGGCGCATCCGGGATGCAGCTCCTGCATCGCGACACCGTGCTGTTCCAGCCCGCGTTCCCGACCGCAGTGGCCGACACCGTCGGCTGCGGCGATGCGAGCATCGGCGGCTGGCTCGCGAGCCAGCTCGCGCGTCCCGATGCGTCAGACGCCGAGCACCTGCGCTACGCAGCCGCGTGTGCGGCGGTTGCCTGTGCGCATGCAGGCGCCTATGCGCCGACAGCGGCCGAAGTGACCGACATGATCGATCGCTCCGCCGACGCCGCAGTTTCGCAATAGCACGGGCCGGCGCGCCGCCTCGTCACGCGGCGGTCGTGCCGTCGCTGCCGTCCGGCGGCATCCCGGCCTGCAGCAGTTGCAGGCTCTCGTCGACGCTCAGTTCGGACATTGCATTGTCGTGCAGCGTATCGTCGGCCGCCCGGCGCAACGCATGCAGTGCGTGCACCTTGAGCCGCACGATGGCGAGCCGCAACCCGCGCGCCGTGCATTCGGCTGCGAACGTGCGCAACGATTCGATCGTCGTGCTGTCGACATCCGGCGTTTCCTCGAGGCTCAGCATCACGGTATGCGCGTCAGGCGCGGCCTTCATCAGCGCACGCACGCGGTTCAGCATCCGGTCCGCATTCGCGAAGAACAGTTGCGCCTCGGGCCGTACGATCAGCACGCCCGGCACCGGCTTCGCATCGGCATGGCTCGCCACGTCGACGAAATCGTGACTGTCGCGCAGCCTGCCGAGCACGCTGACGTTCGGTTCGGACAGCTTGCGCAGCGTCAGCAGCAGGCTCACGCCGATGGCCGCGAGCAGCCCGTGCAGCACCCCGAGCACGAGCACCGCGAGCAGCGCGGCGATCACGACGAGCCGGTCGCGATGCCAGGCCCAGTACGGCCGGAATACCGACGGATGCAGCGAGTGGCTGACCGCGAAGATCACGATCGCCGCGAGCACGGGCTCCGGCGTGCGCGCGAGCTGCGGCAGCAGCAGCCAGACGATCAGCGCGACCACACCCGCCGCCCACAGGCCGGCAAAGCGCGACTGCGCACCGGCCGCTTCGTTCGCCGAGGTCGCCGAATACCCGGCGCCGACCGGCATCCCGTGCAGCAGGCCCGATACGAGATTCGCACAGCCGAGCGCGACGAGGTCGCGGTTCGGCGACACGCTGTCGCCGTGCTTCAACGCGAAGTTGCGGATCGATCCGTACGATTCCGCGTACAGGATCAGCATCAGCGCGAATGCAAGCTCGATGGTCTGCATCCACGCGTTGCGGTCGAGGGTCGGCAGGCCGAACTCGATATGCTTGAAATCGATATGGCCGACGATCGCGATCCCGTATCGCTGCCAGTCGATCGCATAGCCGGCCGCGATCGACAGCACGATCACGACGAGCGTCGCGGGCACGCGCGAGCTCCGCCCGAGCGCGAACAGCAACGCCAGTGCGATCGCGCCGAGCACGACGCTCGCGAGATTCGCATGCGGTGCGCCGGTGATCAGGTCGAGCGCGACATGCGGCGCATCGCTGTGCTGCACGGAGATCGCGAGAATCTTCGGCAACTGCTTGATGACGATCGTCAGCGCGAGGCCGAACGTGAAGCCGCGCAGCACCGGCCGCGCGACGAAATCCGACATGCCGCCGAGCCGCGCGGCACCCGCCAGGATGAACAGCACGCCCGTCATTGCGACGAGCGCGGCGGCGAGCGCGAGCTGTGCGGCAAGCGCCATCCCCGATTCCGCGAGCACGGTCGCCGCGAGCACGGCGGCCGACGACGACGTCGACGACACGATCGCGAAGCGGCTGCTGCCGGTGAGCGCATAGACGACGAGCCCCGACAGCAACGCGATGAGACCGGCCTGCGGCGGCAGGTTCGCCAGCCCCGCATACGCGACCGCCTCGGGGATCAGCAGGCCCGCGATCGACAAGCCGGCCAGCGCATCGAGGCCGATACGTCGCGTGGGCGGCGGCGAGGCCGCGTCGAGCGCGGCGAAATGGTCGGCATGCTGCGGGCCGGCATCGGGGCGGATCGGGGCGGTCGTCATGAGGGGGTCAGGGCTTGACGGCGATGACGCCCGACCAGCCGGGCAGATAGCGTGCATCCTGCTCATGCGCACGATGCAATGCGATATCGAGCGCCTTCGCGAAGTTCTTGCGGATCTGGTCGAGCGACACGTGCTGACGCAGGTAATCGGCCCACAGGAATTCGCTGAACGGCGTCGCATCCTTCGCATAGCCGCCCGCCGTGCGCAGCTCGCCGGCGAGGCTGCGGTACGGATCGTCCACGAGCCCCGTCAGCGCCTTCGGCAGATTCCCGTAGTCGCGGCGCGTGCCGTCCGCGCCGAACGGATGCACCCACTGGTTGTGTTCCATCATCCGCCAGAAGATCGTTTCGTCGAGCCACGACAGATCCTTCAGCAGCATCGCGTTCACGCGCGCCTCGCCTTCCTCGATCAGCGCGAGGCCGAGGTGGTGGTGATCGGTGATGTAGTGCAGCCCGTCCGGGCCGAGCACCGCCGGGAACCAGTGCGATTCGATCGCGGCCTTGCGCGCGCGCTTGCTGAGCGCCTTCCAGTGCTTGCGCTTCGCCTTGACTTCGCGATAGCCGACCGTCATCTGCGTGGGACGCAGTTCTTCCAGCTTGACGGGAATCAGATGAACATCGTTGCCGAGAGCCATGGTCGTACCCCATGTTGCGAAATTCCGGCAACGATACTCCTGATCGCGCGAGCCGTTAATACGTCATGACCTCGATACGCATCCGATTGACCATCTCTGACACCCTCCTGAGCGCGCACGGCGCCGCGCTACGCGCGCAGATCGTTGCGTTCGAGACGATGTCGAATGTAAGGAATGCCATCGTGCACGACGCTCACGCGACGCATCCCGAGCTTGCGTGCGACATTCAGCGAGCCGCTGTTGGCCTCCGCGATATCGGCGATCACGCGCGGCAGGCGCACGGTGTCGAAGGCGTGGCGCACGACCGCTGCCGCGGCCTCGCTCGCGATGCCACGCCCCCATGTCGCACGCACCAGCCGCCAGCCGATCTCGACGTCGTGCGCACCGTCCACATAGTCGGGAATCAGCAGGATCCAGCCGATGAACGCATCGGGCACGGCCTTCTCGAAGATCGACCAGTAGCCGAGACCCGGCGGATAGTCGCACGTGATCCGGTGCGTGACGAAGCGCCGATGCTCGACGGGATCGTGCCACGGCCCGGCGATGTGCCGCGTGACCTCGGGATCGCAATCCATCGCAAGGCACGCATCGAGGTCGGCCATCACACGCGGACGCAACCACAGCCGGGCAGTTTCGAGCACGGGCAGCGTGGCGGCGGAACGTTCGGTCATCGGGACTCCTGATTCGGTGACGATGCGCATCGGGGACATTACAAAACAGATACAAACAGCCTTCCGGAATGATACAGATGCCTGTCGCCTGTTTCATGCGGCGGCGTTTCCCATTCCGCAACAGTTCATTTCCTAGGGATTATTCCCGATTCGACGTTATCGCGCCCCACATCGTCCGGCGTCGCGGCCTACACTCGATCAATGCCCCCGCACCGCGCGCAAGCCGGCCGGCATCCGCATGCACATCGCGAGCGCGCAAGCCAACGAGGAGACCTCGGACATGAGCTGGACCCGCGAACAACGCAACGTCACGATCGCCGCCTACCTGGGCTGGACACTCGATGCGTTCGACTTCTTCCTGATGGTCTTCGTGCTGAAGGACATCGCCGCCGAATTCGGGTCGACGATTCCCGCCGTCGCGTTCGCGCTCACACTGACGCTCGCGATGCGCCCGCTCGGCGCACTGATCTTCGGCCGGCTCGCCGATCGCTTCGGCCGCCGTCCGACGCTGATGGTCAACATCGCGTGCTACTCGCTGCTCGAACTCGCATCGGGTTTCGCGCCGAGCCTGACCGCACTGCTCGTGTTGCGCGCGTTGTTCGGCGTCGCGATGGGCGGCGAATGGGGCGTCGGCTCGGCACTGACGATGGAAACCGTGCCGACCCATGCGCGCGGCTTTGTATCGGGGCTGCTGCAGGCCGGCTATCCGAGCGGCTACCTGCTTGCGTCCGTCGTGTTCGGCCTGTTCTACCAGTACATCGGCTGGCGCGGGATGTTCATGGTCGGCGTGCTGCCCGCGCTGCTCGTGCTGTACGTGCGCGCTCACGTGCCCGAATCGCCGGCGTGGAAGCAGATGGAGAAGCGCCCGCGCCCGAGCCTGGGCACCACGCTGAAGCAGAACTGGAAGCTCACGATCTACGCGATCGTCCTGATGACCGCGTTCAACTTCTTCTCGCACGGCACGCAGGATCTCTACCCGACGTTCCTGCGCGAACAGCATCACTTCGATCCGCATACCGTGTCGTGGATCACGATCGTGCTGAACATCGGCGCCATCGTCGGCGGCCTGTCGTTCGGCGCGATCTCGGAACGGATCGGCCGGCGTCGTGCCATCTTCATCGCGGCGTTGATCGCCCTGCCCGTGCTGCCGCTGTGGGCGTTCTCGAGCGGCCCGGTCGCCCTCGCCGCGGGCGCGTTCCTGATGCAGATCTCGGTGCAGGGTGCGTGGGGCGTGATCCCGGTTCACCTGAACGAGATCTCGCCCGACGAGCTCCGCGCGACCTTCCCGGGCGTCGTCTACCAGCTCGGCAACCTGCTCGCGTCGGGCAACGCGACGATGCAGGCCTCGCTCGCCGTTTCGAACAACAACAATTACAGCTTCGCGCTCGCGCTCGTGGCCGGCATCGTCGCCGTCGTGATCGCCGTGCTGATCCTGTTCAGCCGCGAGCGGCGCGGCATCGACATGACGCAATCGGTCAATACGCGTAGCACGGTCACCTGAACCCGCGCGTTGCCGCACCGCATCATCGCGTGTGCCCCGTCCCGCCGAGGGCACGCGCGATACTTTCCGCATTCGCACATCGAACTAGAGGAATTTGTCCAGATTCCCTGCTTGCCCGCTCCGTCCGCGATTTTTTATCTTAATAAAAACGACTGTTTGAATCAGACAAACAAATCACCAGTTCGCGGCCGGGCGACCGGCATGGGAGGCGGGACATGGCAGTAAGTCAGGAGGGGCGGCCATCCGCGGGACGGCCGTCCGGGGCACGGTCATCCGGCACGCGGCAGACCGGCGGGACGAAGGCGCGCATCCTCGATGCAGCCGAGGATCTGTTCATCGAGCATGGCTTCGAGGCGATGTCGATGCGCCAGATCACCTCGCGCGCGGCGGTCAACCTCGCCGCGGTCAACTACCACTTCGGCAGCAAGGAAGCGCTGATCCACGCGATGCTGTCGCGCCGGCTCGACCAGCTCAACCAGGAACGCCTCGGCATCCTCGACCGCTTCGATGCGCAGCTCGGCACGCACATCACCTGCGAGCACGTGCTCGGCGCGATGTTCATCCCCGCACTGAAGGCATCGCGCAACCCCGAACGCGGCGGGCCCGGATTCCTGCGGCTGATCGGCCGTGCGTACACCGATCCGTCACCGTTCGTGCGCAACTTCCTGACCGCACACTACGCAAGCGTCGCGGGCCGCTTCTTCGACGCGTTCCAGCGTGCCTTGCCGCACCTGCCGCGCACGGAGCTCGGCTGGCGGCTGCACTTCGCGATCGGCGCGCTGTCCGGCGCGCTCGCGGGCGCCGAAACGGAAAGCCTGATCGACGAGTTCTCGCAAGGCCGCACGATGAACGACGTGCAGATGATCGCGCGACTGTCGTCGCTGATCGTCGCCGCGCTGAAAGCGCCGATGCCCGACAGTGCGCAACTGTCGATCTTCGCGGCCGTGCTCGACGACGCGGGGGCCAGCGAAGCGTTCGGGCTGCCGCAGTCGGCTGCGACCGCCATCGATACGGCGACGCTGCATTCCACGAACTGAGCGCGCGAGGCCACGCGCGGCTTCCTGTTCACGATTTGATTGAAACGCGCGGTCGTGCGGGGCGTCGAGGCGCCCCGTCGATCGACCGTGCGGCACGGGGCACGGGCCGGCGCAGAAGCGCCCGCCCTCGCCGAGAGCACAGACCGGAGACTCGTCATGTCATCTTCCGCAGCAACCGCAGCGGCCCAGGTTCCGCCGAACACCGACGGCATCTGGTACGCGTCATACCCGCCCGGCGTCCCGCACGAGATCGACGTCACGCAATACGCATCGCTCGTGCAGTTCTTCGACGAATGCACGAGCCGCTTCGCCGAACGCGTCGCCTACGTGAGCGCAGGCGCATCGATGACCTATCGCACGCTCGCGCAGAAAGTCGACGCGTTCGCGTCGTACCTGCAAAGCATCGGCATCAAGCCCGGCGACCGCGTCGCGATCATGCTGCCGAACACGTTCCAGTACCCGGTCGCGCTGTTCGGCACGCTGAAGGCCGGCGCGATCGTCGTCAACGTCAATCCGCTCTACACCGTGCGCGAACTCGCGCACCAGCTGAAGGACAGCGGCGCGCAGACGATCGTCGTGTTCGAGAACTTCGCGCGCACGCTGCAGGACGCGCTGCCGGAAACGCAGGTGAAGAACATCGTCGTCACCGCGCTCGGCGACCTGCTCGCCGACGGCTTCAATGCGAAAGGACGCCTGATCAATTTCGTGCTGAAGCACGTGAAGAAGCTCGTGCCGGCCTACCATCTGCCGCAGGCCATCCGGTTGCGCTCCGCCCTTGCGCTCGGTGCGCGCGGCAAGCCGCAGCCCGTGCAGATCACGCGCGACGACCTCGCGTTCCTGCAATACACGGGCGGCACGACCGGCGTCGCGAAAGGCGCGATGCTCACGCACGGCAACCTGATCGCGAACCTGCTGCAGGCGAAGGCGTGGATCGCCGACCAGGTCTCGGGCGATGTCGAAACCGTGCTCACGCCGCTGCCGCTGTATCACATCTATTCGCTGACGGTGAACGCGTTCATCTTCATGGGGCTCGGCGGGCGCAACATCCTGATCGCGAACCCGCGCGACATGACGATGGTGATGAAGATCATCCGCAACGAGACGTTCACCGGGATCACCGGCATCAACACGCTGTACAACGCGTTCCTCGACAACGAGGAATTCCGCAAGCGCGATTTCTCGAAGCTCAAGCTCGCGATGGCCGGCGGGATGGCGATGCAGCGCGCGGTCGCGGAGCGCTTCCAGCAGGTGACAGGCCGGCCGGTCGTCGAAGGCTACGGCCTGACCGAATGCTCGCCGATCGTCACGATGAATCCCGTGGACCTGAACGACATGGCCGCATTCAGCGGTTCGATCGGCCTGCCCGCGCCGTCCACCGTCGTGCGCTTTCGCCGCGAGGACGGCACCTGGGCGCCCATCGGCGAACCGGGCGAGCTGTGCGTGCATGGTCCGCAGGTGATGCGCGGCTACTGGCAGCGCCCCGACGAGACGACCAAGGTGATCGACGCCGACGGCTGGCTCGGCACCGGCGACATCGGCGTGATGGACGAACGCGGCTTCATCCGCCTGATCGACCGCAAGAAGGACATGATCCTCGTGTCGGGCTTCAACGTGTATCCGAACGAAATCGAGGAAGTGCTGGTGATGCATCCGGGCATCAGCGAAGCCGCGGCGATCGGCATTCCTGACGAGGTACAGGGCGAACGGATCAAGGTGTTCGTCGTGCGCCGCGACCCGTCGCTGACGGTCGACGACGTCCTCGCGCACTGCCGCAAGAACCTGACCGGCTACAAGATGCCGAAATTCGTCGAGTTCCGCGACGCGCTGCCGCAGACGAACGTCGGCAAGATCCTGCGCCGCGCGCTGCGCGACGAGGAGCTCGCCAAAATCAAGGCCGCGAAGCAAGGCTGAACGATCCATCGCCCCGGGAGACGCCGTCGATGAACGAAGGAAAGAAGCGCCACGCGCGGCATGCCGCCGCGTTGGCAGTCGCGTGCATGCTGTCGCTCGCCCAGACTGGCCTGCATGCGCAGGAAACGGCCAGCGCCGTGAGCGCGACGCCGGAGGTCGCACTGCCGGCGGATCTCGCGAAAGTCGTACGCGAGCCGGTCGCGCAGCAGGCGCGCTGGCTGCGCACGGCCGCGCAGCGCGGCACGCTCGCGCAACTCGATGACGCGACGCTCACGGCGCTCTTCAAGGCACTCGACCCGCTCGCCGTGCCGCTCTATATCCGGAACGGTCCGAACGGCTATCCGTCCTACCAGTTCACGATGGTGCGCCAGGAGCGCATCAGCGGAAAATGGTCCGATACACCCGACCGCATGCTCGTGAAGACTACCCGCGAGCCGCTGCGCGTCTATGCGAAATGGTTGCCGGGCGGCGCGCATGCCGGACAGGAGACCATCTACGACACGACGCAGCGCAAGGACGAGATGTACGGCCACCTCGGCGGCCTGCTCGGCAAGATTCCGCTGTGGACGGCAATCGACGGCGCACTGGCGCGCGCCCAGTCGAATCACCAAGTGAAGGATCTCGGCACCGAGTTCATCACGAACCTGTACCTGACCGAAGGGAAGAAATATCTGGAAGCCGGCGTGCAACGGCCGACCGATGTCGAAGCCAAGACGATCAACGGTGTGCGGGTCGTTACGCTCACCTACGAAACGCCGACCGGGCGACCGCAGTTCTACGCGAAGAAGGAAGTCCTCGGGCTCGACCTGCACGCGCCCTATTTCCGGACCGTCGAGTCCTATGACAACGACGGCAAGATCTTCGAGCGGATCGTCATCGAGAAAATCGCACCGGCGACGCTCGACGACACCGCCTTCGACCCGAAAAACCCCGACTACGCGTTCTGATGCGTGCCGTCAGGGCTGGCCTCTGGTTCAATCGTCATCGTCGTCGCCATGGTGCCGGTGCCAATGCTTGTAGTAGTGCTTGCGCCACTTGCGATAGCGATCGTCGTCGTCATCGCCGTAGTAGCCGTATCCATAGCCCGGATAGGCGACCACAGCCGGCTGCGGTGCCACATAGACCGGAGCCGGCTCGACATAGACCGGTGCGACCGGTACGCCGATGCCGACCGACAGGTCGACATGCCCCGCCATCGCACTGCCGGAAGCCAGCAACGCTACGCCCCCGACCCACCCTGTCCAGCGCCTCTTGTTCATGTTCTGAATCCCTGATATACCGGCCCGCCCGGCTCGCGCAGCCAATGTATGCGTCGCGCGCGAACCAAGGTGATACGGCACTGCGAGAGTCGTAACGCGGCGTAACGAAATCGGATTAGCCGTTTGGCCGAATCGCGAAAATGCGCTGGAACGTCTATAGTGGGTTACGGTTCGACACAATCACGACTGCGCGCTCCCCGATTGAACAGGGTAGAATCCCGCCAAACACCTTGTGGACGAACACGCCACACACACGCACAACATATTCTCTGACGCAGGCTCCTGCCGCACCTCAATGGCCAATCCCGCAGAATCCCATCCGCAAAACGACTTCATCAATTCGGCGCGCAAGGAACGTAAGCGCGTTGAAATCTATCTCGTCAACGGCATTCGTCTGACGGGGTGTATCGAGTCGTTCGACCAGTACCTGGTGATGCTGCGCACCCCCGTGGGTCTGCAAGGCATCTACAAGCGCGCGATTTCCACGATCCAGCTCGACACGGGCGGCTCGCGCCCGGGCGGCAGCGGCCCCCGCGGGCCGCGCACCGGCGGGCGCCCCGGCGGCCGTGAAGGCGGCGGTCACAGCCCGTACGGCTCGCACGGTGGCCCGCGCGAATCGCGCGGCGACGGCGGCTACGGCTCCCGCGAACCGCGTGAAGGCTATGGCTCGCGCGAACCGCGCGAGAGTTACGGCTCGCGTGAGCCGCGCGAAGGCTACGGTGCCCCGCGCGAACCCCGTGAACCGCGCGAAAGCTACGGCGCGCCGCGCGACACCGGCGACGCATCCGGCAACGCATCGTCGTCGGATTCCCGCGGCGGCAGCGGGCCGGTCATCGTGACGCGCCGCCGGCGAATCGTGCCGGACGGCCAGTAAAACAAAAGGGCAAGCCAACCGGCTTGCCCTTTTTACTTGTGCGGCCGGCGCGGCATGTCGCCGCACCGCCGCCGGGTTCAGCGTGCCGTCGTCGGCAGGCCCGCATCGGCCTCACGCTGCAACGAACGCACCTGCTGCTGCAACGCACGCAGTTGCGACTGAAGCTCGGCCTGCTGCGCCTGCAATGCGGCCGTCTCGTTGCGTACGCTCTTCTGGCGATCCGCGACCGCCGCCTGCTGCTGGCGTGCGATCGAGATATCGGCCTGCAGACGCCGCGCGCGATCCTGCGTGACTTCGATCTGCTTGTCCATTTGCGACTTCTGCGATTCCAGCTTCGCCGCCCGCAGTTCGTTCACGGCCAGCCGCTCCGCCTGGCGCGAGAAATCGCGATAGATCGCTTCCGCACGCGTTTCGTCGTAAGTCTTGATGACGCGCCAGAACGCCTTCTGCTGGAACAGCGCGACGAAGTACGCACCGTCCTTCACGTTGAACAGCAAGCTCGCACCGTAGCTGCCGTTGTAGCTCGTGCGCATTTCCGTCAGCGTGTGTGACTGGATCTGGCGCTGCAAGTCGTCGACCGTGCTCGGCCCCGTCGACTCGCCCGCCTGCGGCTGCATCGACGCCTGCGAATCGATCACCGGAATCGCGGCCACCGGCGCCGACGCCTGCTGTACGGCCGGCGAACCGCTGTCTGCCAGACTTTGCGCGTATGCGCCCTGAATGCCTCCCGCCAGGGCGAACAATACGCACGCCCTTCCCAACCCCGTCATATGGCTCATGAAGTTCTATTCCCGCCCGAGTCGTTGTAATTCAGCGCGATTTTATCTCATTAATTACTCACTTTCGCGGGTCTCGGGCTCCTCGTCGAAGATCTGGTATTTGCGCATTTTTTCCCACAGTACCTTGCGGCTGATGCCGAGCTGCTGCGCCGTATCCTGACGCCGCCAGCCGTTTGCGTCGAGCGCCGCAATGACGCGGTTGCGCTCGTTCATGTCCCACTTGCTGCGGTCGACGAACACCTCGGCCGCGCTCTCCGCCGGCACCGGCTGCGCCGAATTGCGCGCATGCGCGATCAGCCGCTGCAATCGCGCGGCATCCCACCCGCCCGTCTGCCGCACCGTCACGCCGACACGCTCGGCAAGGTTGCGCAGTTCGCGCACGTTGCCGGGGAAATAGCTGTCCGCGACCGAATCCGTCAGCCAGTACGGCAGATCGGACAACTGAGCGAGCCGCTCCTCGCCGACGACCTGCGCGACGAACGACTTGAACAACGCGATCTTGTCGACGGCGCCGCGCTCTTCCAGCGACGGAATGCTCAGCTCGATCACCGCGAGCCGGTAATAGAGATCGGCGCGGAACAGGCCATCCTTCACGAGCTGCGGCAGCTTCTTGTTGCTTGCCGCCACCAGGCGGAAATCGACCTTGACCGGCGCCGACGCACCGACGCGCAGCACCGCGCCATCCTCGAGCACGCGCAGCAGCTTGACCTGCTGATACAGCGGCAGATCGCCGACTTCGTCGAGGAACAGCGTGCCGCCGCCCGCCTGTTCGAAATAGCCTTTATGCGCAACAACCGCGCCCGTGAACGATCCCTTCGCATGACCGAAGAACAGCGATTCGAACAGGCCGTCGGGAATCGCGCCGCAGTTCACCGGCACGAATTCGCCGTGCCGGTAGCGCGAATGTTTTTCGTGCAGCAGTTGCGCGATGCGCTCCTTGCCGACGCCGGTTTCGCCGTGCAGCAGCACGTTGGTGTCGCAGTCGGCGAACGTATCGACTTCGTGCAGCAGGGCCTGCATCGATTCCGAGTGCGCGACGAGTTCGGTCGGATGCGACGTTTCGGCCGTATGCGCCCGCAGCTGCGTGACGAGCTTGCCGATCATGCCGCGCAGTTCGGCGCACGTGAAGTCGAGCGGCAGGATATGCGAATACTCGGGCGGATACTGCGACGCGTCGTGATCGCCAGCGATGGTCGCAATGCGGCGCGCTCGGCCGAGACCTCCGCGTTGTCGGCGCGGATCACTTCGACGTCGAAGCTCGCCATGCACCGGGCGACGCGGTCGACGATGTCCGCCTTGCCTTCCCAGACGTACAGGTCGAGCTCTTCGATTGCGGGTGTGTTTCTCATCTTCTTCAGTAAACCGTTTGGGCAACCCCGCAACTGAGCGAGATCTGATGGACCGTCGCCGCGCCGACCTGGACTCCGAGGAGATTCAGCAACGGAACGAGAACTGCGTCGAGGCTCGACAGGAGCGGACCGAGCAGACCGGTCAGAAAGGTGAGCAACGTGGAGACGAAGTTCCCCGGAACCGTCAGCACGCTGGCGCCGAACAAGCCGACGTTGGCGGAAATGGTCGCGCCCGCGAGTTGCGTCAATGCCGAACTGAGTGCCGAGCCAAGCGCATTCGAGTTCACCGTCCAGTAGTCCGCATCGATTCCCGGCACCCCGTTGAAGGTGTGCGACTGGGAGGCGCCTTGCACCTGAACCGATACGTTGGACATGGAAACCGTCAACTGTGCGATCCCGAGAACATTTGCATTGATGATCTGTGCGGGCGACGTACAACTGTAAGTCGACGACAGGCTGATCTGGCCGGACGCATTGAGCGGCGGCTTGCCGATGCACAGATTCGCCACCCCCGGTTGCGCGGCAATGACGACCGTGCTTGCCGCCTGTGTCGACGCGCATTGTGTCGAGCTCAACGTCGCGGTGCCGGTGCCGACCTGCAGATAAATCGGCAGATTGACGTCGACATTCACGTTCAGCAGACTCAGCAGCGCGCCGAGCAGCGGCAACTGCGCCGTGCCAACGTCGACATTGAGATACACCCCCACCGCGGCCGTCGAAGCTTTCGTCCGCGGGGCCCCGGTCGACGGATCGATCCCGCCTTCGCCGATGCCGATCGACGGCGGACTGATGATCTGCACCTGCAACTGCGTCCCCGTCAGCCCGCCGAGATTCAGCGATGGGACATTGACCGTGACCGCCGGCTTGCCCGTTGCGGCGATTTCCGCGCCGACGAGCAGCAGGTCGAGCAGGTCCACTTGCGCATTGACCGCCGCCTGCGTATCCGCGAGCGCGACGTTCAGCAATCCGTTCGTCCCGCCGAGGCCGATCGTCGTCCCGGGAACGTTGGCGTTCAGAATCGTCTTCAGCGTGGCGAGGCCTGCCTGCAGGTTCGCGTTCGCGACGGCCGTCTGCGTGGCCGCATTCACCATCAATTGAATCAGTTGCGGCAACGTGAGCTTCAGCGCGAGCAACTGATCGACCGTGCCGACGCCCGCCGCCACGACGAGGTCGCCGACGGTCACGTTCGTGCATGCGAGCGCTTGATACGACCCGATGTTCAGGTTCAGGCTTGCGCCGAGCAACCCGCCGATCAGTCCGTTGACGAGCCCTGGATTGCCGGACGTCGGTGCGGAACCGCCGGCGCAACCGACGCCGCCAAGCGCGGCAAGCGTCGCGCCGACCGAGAACGTATCGATGTTCGTCGAGCGCGCAGTCGATACCGCGGACACCGGCTGCGGCGGCCCGACGAAAAAGAACGGCACCTGACGCGTGACCGTCACCTTGGCCGCGTTCAATTGCGTGGTGCCGGGAGTCGCGGCCGCATAGTAGCTGGGTTTCGGGTTGACCGCCGTGTCCCAGCGACCGCATTCGATGCTGATCGAATCGCCGTTCGATGCATTGAGCCCGTTCGACTGCGCATTACTGGTCGCAGTGGCAGTCGGCTGCGTGCATGTGTCGTCCATGCGCTGCACGGCCGCGAGCGCAGCCATGTCGGCAATCCGCTGCACGTCCCGACGCTGGTAGAAAAGGTTACCGACGCCAATCACGCCAAGCGTCGTGACGGCGATCAGCAACGCGACGATCGCCATCACCGAAAACGCACCGCGTTGTCGTGACGAGAAGCGGAATCCGCCGCGGCTGTGTCGGGTCTTCACCGTTTTGCTCCGTCAGTGCGCGAGGTCGCCACCGGACTGGCCGCCACCGCCACCACCACTGCCGCCGCTACCGCCGCCCGAAGTCGACATCGTGCCGAACCACTGCGGGATCGGCGCCTTGAACGAATCGATATACCGCTGATAGGCGTACGTACCGGCCGCGCCGTCGATCGGCTGCGGCGCGGCGGCCGCGCGATTCGAGCGCTGCAAGTCGAGCAACGCGTTCGTTGCATGACCGATTTCGGACGCCGGCGGGTTGCCTTGCGCATGAGCGACGCCCGCGCAAAGCGTGCACACGAACGCGATGCACGCGGCTCGCACGCGGACTGGGGAAAGGTGAAACATGATGGCCTCCGTGAATGTCGTCGTTATCGCGCGAAACGCTGCAGCAGCGGCACGGCAAGATCGAAGTTGTCGCTGCTCGCCACCGATGGCACGGTCGCATTGCCGGACGCGTGTACGACTGCCCGTTGCTTCGCGCGCATCGCGGCCGCGATTTTCGTCTCGTCATCGCGAATCTCGCCGCGCACCGCGGGCGAAAGCTTCTGCTGATCCATCAGCCGCCGCGCGTCCTTCCCGTGACCGCTCACGAGCAGATAAAGCACGAAATTGCTGAGGATTTTCGGATTTTTCTGCTCGAGCTCCGCCGCCTTCAACAGCGGTACGCGCGCCCCTGCCAGATCGCCATCACGCATCTGCGAATACGCGAGGTCGGACAGCGTCGCCGCATCGGTCGGCGCAAGCACCGTCGCCTGTTGGAGTTGCTGCGCGGCCAGCGCAAAATCGCCGCGAGCGCCGGCCGTCAGGCCCAGCCCGCGATAGCCGCGCGCGGCGAGCGGTGTCGTCAGCAACTTCGTATAGGCGGCCACACCAGCGTCGTACTGGCCAGTCGCGCGCAAGGCATCGGCGCGCAACAGGATCGTGTCTGGCGATGCGCCATACTGCTTCTCGTACTGGTCGATGTGCGCCAGCGACGCAAAATACAGGCCCTGCCCCTGCATCCGTTCGATCAGGCCAAGATACATGCCCGGCGTATCGGGCGGTGCGCTCTTGTCGGCAGCTGCCTGCATCAGCGCACCGCGTTCTGCCTGCGCACCGATCCCGTACCCGGATTCCTTGAACAACGAGCATCCGCTGGCGAGCAACGCGAACGCCGTCGCGCCTGCGATCGTGCGGATCCAGCCAAATCCATTCATCTTGTGTCGCTCCTTCCCTTCATGCCGCGTCAGCGTTGAAACTCGGCAAGCGCGGCCAGCACGGTCATGACCCCGGGCCCCGCGGTAACGATCAACAGTGCCGGCAACAGCGTGACGATCATCACGCCGGTCATCTTCACCGTCAGTCGACCGATCTGCTCGCGCAACGTCGCGCGACGCCCTTCGCGCAGACGATCGCCGAACTGCTTCAGCGGCTCCTGAACTGCACCGCCGTGCTTGTCCACCTGAATCAGCAATCGCACGATCGCGCGCAGATCCTCATTGTCGAAACTGTTCGTGAGGCGTTGCAGCGATTGTTCGCGCGTGCGTCCCGCCGCGAACTGCCGCTGGGCAACGGCAAGCTCCCACGACAGCACGGGCAGCATGGTCTGAAAATCGTGCACGACGACCTGGATGCTCTGATCGAGCGACAGGCCGACACCCTGCAGCAGCCGCAGCATGTCGACCAGCAGCGGCAATTCGGCCGAAATGCTCCGCCGGCGTGCAGTGGCTCGCCGGCGCACATAGATTTTCGGCAGCATGTATCCGGTGACGAGCGCGACCGAGATCCAGAGCGCCCAGCGCCCCCCGTGGCCGCGGCTGATCAGCACCAACACGGCGAGCGCAGGCAGCAGGACCGCGCACGCAATGCGTGCGCTGACGAACAGTGCTCTCGCCCGAACGTCGACGAAACCGCATTGCTCCAGCAGTTGACGATCTTCGTCCGCGATCAGATAACGGCTGAAGCCGGTTTCGAGCCACCGCATCCCGACGTCTTCGAAGCGTTCGCGCAACCCCGCGAGACGTGCGCGCGGCGCGGCGTGTCCAGCGGCATCCCTCGCGGGGTCAGCGGAACCGGCTCGCGCGGCCGCCGCTTCGACCGCCGCAGTCCGGCGGTCAAGCGCATTCACCAGCGCACGTTCGGCGCGCTGCACGAGCACGACGCGAACGATCGCCAGTACGGCAAGCAGCAGCACGCCGATCGATCCGAGCACCAGCGCAAGTGCGCCTAAACGGTTTGCATCCATCGATTCACCTCAACCGCGCGAGCCGGTACAACCAAAAACCGCCCATCGTCTGTAGCGCAAACGCCAGATAGACCAGCTGACGCCCGCTATCGTCGTTCCACATCGCCGTGAAATAGTGCGGGCTCGTGGCAATGACGAAGCTGCCGACCGCGATCGGCATCAGCGCCAGCACCCAGGCAGACATCCGGGTCTCAGCCGACATCGCGGACAGTTCGCGCTCCGCGTGCTCGAGGTCGCGCATGAACGTCGACATCCGGTCGAGCATCACGTCCGCCCGCCCGCCGTAGCGGACCGACAGACGCAGCACCGCGCCGACCAGTTCGAATTCGCGGATACGGTACGTGTGCGCGACATGCAGCATGGCGCGATCGATCTCGACGCCGGATCGCAGCATCCGCGACACGTCGTCGAGGCAGCGGCGCAGCGGCATCTCGGCCGTCTGAAGCGTCGACTGGAACGCCGCCGGCACGCTGTTTCCGAGCGTCACCAGCCGCACGATCCCGTCGAGAAACGAAGGCAGTTGCCGGACGATCTTCAGGCGCCGCCGGCTGATTCGCGACGTGATCCACAGCACGACGAGCACCCCGCCCGCCACGAGCGCGGCAGCCGCGGCAAGCACGCCGCCGGCCAGGCCGGCCCACAGCGCGAGCAGCGCGATGCCCACAAGC
The DNA here is from genome assembly GCF_000012945.1 of Burkholderia lata. Classification (NCBI taxonomy): domain Bacteria; kingdom Pseudomonadati; phylum Pseudomonadota; class Betaproteobacteria; order Burkholderiales; family Burkholderiaceae; genus Burkholderia; species Burkholderia lata. The sequence continues at coordinate 1,656,034 of NC_007510.1, read as the reverse complement.
GCCAGCACGAGGCCGGCGCGAATCTCGTCAAGGCCCGCACGGTCGGACAGCACGGTCCACGCATCGAACACCGACGCACGCCAGCGCGCGAACCCTTGCTCCGGCGCCTGCGAATTCGCCGCACCGGGCGCCGCAGCTCGCGCGGCGCGCGCGTCGCCAGCCGGCGCTGCGGCGTGCGCGCCCTGTCCCACCCGGCTGTCGAAAAACCGCTGCGTATGGGCGCGCCCTTCGCGGACCTGGCTTCCGCGCCACAGCAGCAACCCGGCCGCCGCGCAGATCAGCGCGAACATCAGCGCCAGCAGGGTGGCGCTAGACATTGAAGCCCCCGCCTCGCCCGAAGTTGCCGCCAAACCCGCCGCCGCTCGACACAAGCGTGTTGCGGAAGCGTGCAAGCTTCGGCGAATGCGGATGAATGCCGAGCGACTCCCAATGATCGATCTCGTCGCCCTCTGGCGTGACGCGTGCCTCGTAGCGATACAGCTCCTGCGTCGATACGATGTTGTCCGACATGCCGGTGACTTCGGTGATCGACAGGATGCGCCGGCGGCCGTTTGACAGCCGGCCGATCTGCACGATGAAATCGATCGCGTTGGCGATCTGCCGACGCAGACTTGCCTCGGTGCCTTGAAAGCCGGCGAAGCCGGCAAGCATCTCGAGCCGGTACAGACACTCGCGCGGCGAACTCGCGTGCACGGTGCCCATCGATCCGTCGTGGCCCGTATTCATCGCCTGCAGCATTTCGAGCACTTCACCGCCGCGCACTTCGCCGACGATGATCCGGTCCGGCCGCATCCGCAACGTGTTGCGCAGCAGGTCGCGAATCGTCACGACACCGCTGCCGTCGAAGCCGCCGGGGCGACTCTCGAGCCGTACGACGTGCGGGTGATTCAGCGACAGCTCAGCCGTATCCTCGATCGTCACGACGCGCTCCACCATGGGGATGTGGAACGCCAGCGCATTCAGCAGCGACGTCTTGCCCGAACTGGTACCGCCCGACACGAGGATGTTGCAGCGCGCCTCGACCGCAGCCTCGAGCAGCCGCCCGATTTCCTCGTTGAAGGTGCCGTTGCCCAGCAGATCCTCGGGTTTCAGCGGGTCCTTGCGGAACTTCCGGATCGATACGACCGGGCCGTCGATCGACAGCGGCTCGATGACGACGTTGACACGCCCGCCGTCGGGCAGCCGCGCATCGACCATCGGATTCGATTCGTCGAGCCGCCGGCCGACCGGCGCGAGAATCCGTCGCACGATCCGCAGCAGATGGGCGTTATCGGTGAAGCGGATCGGCAGCCTCGACAGAATCCCGTGCCGCGACACATAGATGTCGTTGTATCCGTTGATCAGGATGTCCTCGACGTGCGGGTCCGCCAGCAGGTCCTCGATCGGCCCGAAGCCGGCGAGTTCCTTCGTCAGCGCCTCGGCAACCGCGCGCACCTCGCTCTCGTTGAGCGGGATCCGACGCAACCGCACGAAGCTGTCAATCTCGAGATCGACGAACTGGTTGATCGCCTGCCGCGACCAACGGCCGAATTCCGCACCCAGCTCCTCGATCCGCGTGAGCAAATGCTCGTGCGCGGCATTCTTGATGTCGTGGAACTGTTGCGTCTGCGAGAACGGCGCTGCGCCGTCGGCAAATTGAATGTCGTGTGCCATCGCTTACGACCGCTTCGTAGAGGATTGAATGATTCGCTTGAGTGCCGACAGGCCGCCCGCAGCACGCTGTGCCGCCCCGGGCGCCGGTGCGCCCGCGAGGCGCTCGACCAGCGGCCCGAGCGCACGCACGTACGGATCGCGTTCCGCGACCTCGGCAATCAGCTTGCCCTGGTTCGCCGCATGCCCGATCGACACGCGCCGTGACGGCAGCGTCGCAAGCAACGACAGATCAAGCCGTTCGGCAATCTGCGCGGGCATCAGCCCGAGCTCGGCGTCGAACTGGTTGACCACGAGCCTGATCCGTTCGGTCGTGGCGCCCGCATCGCGCAAGCCGTCCAGCATCTCGATCGCCGATACGACCGACGCCACGCCCTGGTCGCAAACGAGCCATGCTTCGTCGGCAAGATTCACGACCTGCGCAATGAATTCCCGATTCGGGAAACCGCCGAGATCGACGATCTGGTGATCGAAAAATGCACGCAGCCGGTTCAACAACGCCGCGCACGACGCCGTTGCCACTTCGCGCAGATCGGCGAGGTTCGGCGGCAGCGTGGTCAGCGCGACGCCGCTTGCATGGCGAGCGAGCGCAGTTGTCACGAACGTGCGATCGATCCGGCGCAGGTTGCGCACGGCCTCGACGAAATGAAATTCGCAGCGCGTGTTCAGGAACAGCGCGCCGTCGCCGGCCGGCAACCCGAGATCGAGGAGCGCAGCCGCGTGAGCAGGATCGGCGGGCCGCCTCTGCATCAGCACCGACAAGTTCGCGGCCAACGTACTCACGCCCATCCCGGCGCGCGCGCCGAGCAACGCGGTGACCTTCCCGTGGCGGTTCGCCGGCTCGCCGACGTTGTCGAGCAGCACGCGCGTGATGCGCAGCGCCTCATCGGCCGGTGCGGAAAAATCGACGAAATCGCGGACACCCGCGCGCAGCGCGGCGAGCGCCCCCTCCGGTTGCGCGAGCGAGCCCAGCGCAACGACCGGCACGCCCGGATGAGACAGGCGCACGGCGGCGACTACCGTGCTCGCCGCGGCGCAATCACCCGAAAAATCGATGAATACCAGCGCCGGATTCAGTACACCGATGCGCTGCGACAGCGCCGCACCTTCCAGCGGTGCCCCCTCGACCGCGCCAGCCGAGACCAGCGACTGGGACAGCCATTGCACGTGCTCCGCAAGCGACGATGCGCATACGAAGAGGTCGGTGACGGCGGGCTCAGCCAAAGAATAGGTTCTCGCATTCATTTTGGATACTCACAATGAAGCAAGGCGTCGCGTCGTGCGCGACCGCCTGCGCTGTCCCGTCATGATTCGGCGCGCTCATTTCGAGAACCCCGGCCCTGCATCCGGCGACGCCATGCCGCCCAGATAGGAACGCCACACGGGGCCGTCGCGCTGCTCGGACAGTTCTCCCGGAGTCGCCGGCAGCGACGCGCCCTGCGCGATCGGCGCAACGAGATGCGGCGTTACGATGATCACGAGTTCCTTGTCGCTCTGCTGATAGCTCAAATTCTTGAAAAACGCGCCGATGATGGGCAGATCGCCCAGGAACGGCACCTTGTTGACGTTCGAGGTCGTCTCGCGATCGATCAAACCGCCGATCACGAAGCTTTCGCCATCGCCGAGCTCGACCGTCGTATCCGCGCGCCGGGTCGTCAGCGCGGGCACCTGAACACCGTTGATCGTGATCGAGTGCACGAAGTCGAGCTGGCTCGACTCGGGCGCGACCTTCAGCGCGATCCGGCGCGGGTTCAACACGGTCGGCGTGACGGTCAGCCCCACGCCGTAAGGCTTCCATTCGATCGAGATCGTGCCCAGCGATTGCGGCACCGGCACCGGAATTTCACCACCCGCCAGGAAATTCGCGCTCTGGCCGGACAACGCGACGAGCGTCGGCTGTGCCAGCACGCGGGCGAGATTGTTGGCTTCGAGGATCGACAGATCGGCGAACAACCCGTGCGACACCGAATTGACGACCAGATTGAACGCTGACGAAATGGGCACGTTCGTGTTGTACGTAAGCGCACCGCCCGGCGAACCGGTAATCGACGTGAGCCCGGTCGGCGCGAAGGCACCGAACGAAAAACCGTTGCTTTGCTTGAAGAAGTTCAGCCCTGCCTGCTTCAGCACCGAACGGCTGAATTCGACGACGCGCACATCGACCTGCACGACGTTCTTGCCGGAGATCGTCGACGCATCGATCGTCGTCCCGTCCTTGCCGCTGACCGTCTTCGCCGCATGAACCGCCCGCTGATGCCCGTCGAGCGACCCGGACGCACCGCCGATCACCGTCGTGCCGCCGTACGTATTCACGCTCGACGTCCCACCGTCAAGCAACGCACGCGCCGCGCCGCTCGTGACGCTCACGTTGTAGACGGTCGGTTCGTCGTGACCGCGCTCCCAGATCATCACGTTCGTCGCGCCGGCGCTCTTCGCTATCAGCAGGACACCGCCACGCCCGCCCTTCACGACCATCACGTCGGCGACCGACGGATCGCCGACCGCAACCCGCTGCAGCGCACGCCCCGTCGCGAGCTGCCGTTGTGCGCCGACCGCCAGGCTGATCGTCCCGCTCGTGTCGGCCGCGCCCGACAGCGGCGGCATGGCCAGCGCGCTCAATGCAATAGCTAATCCAATCAGTTTCTTTTTCATTGTTTCGGAGGCATCGAACCGCCCCCCTTCTCTGGTTGTCGTCTTTGTCCCGCTCTCAATAGGCGACCATCTCGGCCCGCCCGCCGCGAATCACTTCGATACCGCCGCCGCTCGAATGCCGCGTGACCACCCGCGCCGCCGCAGCACGCGGGGCCGGCGCAGTCGCACTCTTCGACAACTCGCCCAGCACGACACCGGTGGCAGCAAGCGCCGACGGGCTCTTGTCGTCGCCCACTCGAACCGCGACGGTCTGCGCGGCGACATCGTCGTCACGCGGGTTGCGAAGCGCGAGCACGAGCCGACCGCTCTGCTCGGCGAGCGTCAGCGCGTCAACCTGCGCGGTGGGTACGGCAAGCACCGCGGTCCGCATGCCGACCACGGAACCATTCGAGCTGTCACGCTCGGTCGTTGCATCGCCAAACGAGAGCACCCGGACCTTCGACATCAGCAGGCGTGCCTGGGTATTCACGATCTCGGCCGTCGACGTGCCGCCGATCGCCACGCCAGTCCCGTCACGCTTCAGGTTCAAGAACACGTCGACATAGTTGCCGGGCCGCACGCGGTTGCCGACCGCGTTGGTCTCGTCAACCTTGATCGCGACGGCACGTTCTCCCGGCGCGATCTGCTCGGCCAGGCCGGACGACAGTGCGCTGGCGACGATAGCTGCCTGCGCCGGAATGTCCGCGGCCGGGACGCGGCCGACGAGTTGCAACGGATCGGCGAACGCGCCCTGCGGCGCGGCGGTCGACTGCTGGACCTTCAGTGCATCGGCCGGAATCGGTTGCCCGGCCGGCAATGCCCGCGTCGTGACGACGACCGGCACGCTTTGGGTAGCAACCGTCGCGGCGACCGGCGCGACATCCGCCGGCTTGCGACCGAGCATCCACGCATAGACGCCAAGAAGGACCGCGATCGCGATCAGCAAGCCCGCAATGATCTTCGTCAGATTGTTGGCCATGGTGTTGTTATGTTTCCCCGCTACTTACGATTGAATTCTCCGCGCGGCATTACCGACCGGCCACCCTCGATCACGCACGGCGCCATCGCTGTCTTCTAAATGATGTTGACCGGGCTGATCTGCACCATCGCCGTTCCGGTGAGCGTCGACGGCACCGGCAACAGCGAACCGAGCAGCGGGAACGCCGGGATCAGCGGGCTTTGCGAATACGGATAGGTCAGCGTGATCTGCACGCACAACATCGTCGCATCGTACGAACAGGTGCCTTGCTGCGTCTGCGCGCACGTCGCCCCCTTCAGCCACGTGGTCAGGTTCGTTGCAGCCGTGCAGGCAGCCTGGGCCCGTAACGCAAGCGCGGCTTGCTGCGCAGCCTGCACCGACGCAGCCGATCCGACCTGCTGATAGTTCAACGCGGCGCGTGCGCCCTCTGTCGCGGCAAGCGTCAGGTTTTGCTGCGCGGCAAAGATCATCCCGTACGTGATGATCGCGTACAGGATCAGAAAGAACATCGGCAGCATCAGCGCAAATTCGATAGCCGTCGTGCCGCGCTCGCGACGCCTCATGCCAGCTGCGACACGACGCGACGTCATTGCATCCCCCCGGTCGCGATCCTGTACACGCACCACAGCACCGCCGGAATCACGAGAAAGGCGGCATACGGCGACGCCCGGAATCCGGCGATCTCCATCGTCGGCGAGCGCCGCTGCCATAACGCCAATACCGGCGTACGGGTTGCGAAAACCAGTGTGCCGACATGGGCGAGCGCGAGCAGGCTCGCCATGATCCAGAGCCACAACAAGGCTTGAGGACCGCACCACGCGCCGAGCACCGCGAACACCTTGACATCCGCGGCGCCCATGACGCGCAGTACAAAAAACGGGAAAAGACTGGCAAGGCCGATCAGTGCGCCAATGAGCGCCTGATTCACCGATATGCCGAATGGATTATGTCCGGAGACCAGAAATGCGGATACAAATCCACCGATCACCAGTGAATTGGGTATACGCCTATGACGGATATCCTCGAGCGCGACAAGCACCGCCCACGCGAGGAAAACCCCGACGCCAGTTAGCAGGATCATTTACGCCCCGAGCGGCAAAACTTACCTACGCGGATTGCCGAAGCAATCCGCGTCCCTAACAACAGGGAAATGAGCTAAAAGCTCGGTCGTTATGCCTTCGGCAGCTGGCTCGCGATGTAGCTGAACGCCCCCGAGATACCCGTCGTCAACGTGCCAACGGCAGTGACGAGAGCAACGGCTACCAGTCCGGCGATGAGCCCGTACTCGACTGCGGTAACCCCGTCTTCTTCCTTAAGGAAACGCTTGATGATTGCTTTCATTTTATTCCTCGTGCCTGTATTTACGTTTTTTGGCCTTTTATACGTATATCCCCGCATATCCGGCCGGTTGCCCCGTTTTGTTCGCCACATCTGCTGTAACGACAGTCGGGTGCGCTTTCTTTATAGGTCGCCCCGAGGGGCATTGTTCACCATTTGATGCAAGTTAACATTCGCGATAGTGACCCTCCTCGAACGTTGTGTACCGAACCGTACATTTGCTTACATCTGCTCCGGATTCTATATCCGATCCCATTTAACTTCCAACCTCTTTTAACGACTTGGACGGAAAAAAATGGCCAGGAGCACAACGTATTTGTACGGCGTTTCGGTACGACTTACACATAGGATTTACGATAGGTTAGATGTGCACGCCTAATCCACCAGTAAAACCATTGCCTCGTCCACCAAGCCTGCGCGGCCCCCACGTTACGCCGCACGCGTAACGCCAATGTTGTGACGTTACGTTACGCAACGCTCGAAACCGTTCTCATTTGTCTGCGCTTAAACAGATTCAACAATCTTTCAATTTCCATAACTTCCTTTTCTGACAAGGAATTGCCTCGTTTAAAACCAGTTGTCGAACCGTCGAGCATCGAAATGGCACGACAGTTGCAGAGTAGTCCTCGCACCACTCAACACAACGCAGTTCACAACACATTTTTAATGCGAGGACAAAATGGACATTAAGGTTATCCCTCATGGCGTGTTCCGGACGACTCTGATCGCGGCCACCGTTGCAGCCATGCTTTCCCTCTCCGCGTGCGGTGGTTCCGGTTCCATCAGCCAGGGTCTCGGCGGCGGCTCGAGTTCGGGCGGCGGCGACACGATCTCCACGTCGGGCACGAGCGGTACCTCGGGCACCAGCGGTACCTCCGGCACGAGCGGCACGTCGGGCACCAGCGGCACTTCGGGTACCAGCGGTACGTCCGGCACCAGCGGAACCTCGGGTACGAGCGGCACCAGCGGTACGTCGGGCACGAGCGGTACTTCCGGCACCTCGGGTGTGTCGTCGAACCCGGTGGGAAATGTCCTCGCAAACAGCAGCAACATCATCACGGGTGTCGGCAGCACCGTCTCGGGTCTGGGCTCCGTCATCGGCAGCCAGTCGCTGCCGGGCGTCAACCCGGCCACCACGAAAGCCGCAGGCGGCGTCGTGCAAAGCGTCGGCGGCGCGGTGACGGCACTTGGCAACGGCCTCGGCAACGGTCTCGGCCAGCTCGGCGCGACGAAGGATCCGCTCGGCACCACGCTCGCCAGCACGGGTAACGTGGTCAATCAACTCGGCGGCGCGGTCACGCAGACCGGCACCCTGGTCACGAGCCTCGGCAGCGGCCCGCTGTCGCCGCTCGCACCGGTCACGGGCGCCGTCGGCGGCCTCGTGTCGACCCTTGGCGGTGCCGTCTCGAACGGCGGCAACACCCTCACCAACGCACTGTCGACCGGCCCGATCCAGCAAGTCACGCAGACGGTCAGCTCGGCCATCACGCCGATCACGACGATGGTCGGCCAGACGACCCAGACGATCGGCACGGCGACCGGCCTCGGCGCGCCCGTCAACACGCTGCTCGGCACGGTCGGCAACGGCCTGAACCAGGCCGGCGCCCTGCTCGCGTCAACGGGCGGCAACCCCGTCACGACCGGCCTTGGCAACACGGTCTCGTCCACGGGCAACACCGTGAAGGCCGTCGGTGGCCTGCTCACGGGCGGCAGCGGCGGCGTGACCAACCCGCTCGCCCCGCTCACGGGTCTCCTCACGACGGTCACGGGTACGCTCGGCGGCGCAACGGGTGGCGCCAGCAGCCCGCTCGCTCCGGTTACCGGCCTCGTCTCGACGGTCACCGGTGCGCTTGGCGGTGCAGCGGGTGGCGGCAGCGGCCCGCTCGCGCCGGTCACCGGCCTCGTCTCGACGGTCACGGGCGCACTCGGCGGTGCAGCAGGCGGCAGCGGCGGCCCGCTCGCCCCGGTCACCGGCCTTGTCTCGACGGTCACGGGCGCACTCGGCGGTGCAGCAGGCGGCAGCGGCGGCCCGCTTGCCCCGGTCACCGGCCTCGTCTCGACGGTCACGGGCGCGCTCGGCGGCGCAACGGGCGGCACGAGCAGCGGCCCGCTCGCGCCGGTCACGGGTCTCCTCGGCGCGGTCACGGGCGCACTCGGCGGCGTGACGGGCGGCGCAGGCGGCAGCAGCCCGCTCGCCCCGGTGACGAACGTCGTGTCCACGGTGACCAACGCGGTCGGCGCGCCGGCATTGACCGGCGGCACGGGTGCCGTCACGAACGGTGGCTCGTCGTCGAATCCGCTCGCACCTGTCACGTCGCTGATCGGCGGCCTGCTCGGCGGCACGCACGGCAAGTAAACCAACATCCATCAATCGACAAGACAGCGAGGAGTCAATCATGTCCCAGCAACGTTCTCTCACGACCGCCGCCGTGCGCCAATGGCGCGTGCCCCTCACGGCCTTCGCCGCCGCCTGCTTGCTGGCCGCCTGCGGCGGCGGCGGCGTCAGCTCGCCGCCGACCAGCAGCAACAGCAACAACCCGAGCACGAGCGGTACGCCGAGCACGAGCGGCACCAGCGGCACGTCGACCGGTACCAAGGGCGTCGTCAGCACGGTTGGCCAGACGGCCACCGACCTCGGCAGCACGGTCGGCAACATCAGCGTGCCGGGGCTCGGCGACGGCGTGACGAAGGGGGTCGGCAGCACGCTCTCCAGCACCGGCACGATCGTCGGCGCAGCCGCCGATGCCGTGAGCAACGGGCTGGGACAGATCGGCACGACCAAGGATCCGGTCGGCACGACCGTCGCAGGCCTCGGCAACGTGGTCGGCGCGACGAGCAACACAGTGTCCGGCCTGAGCTCGACGGTCAAGGCGCTCGGCACCGGTCAGCTCGCGCCGCTCGCGCCCGTCACGACCCCGGTCGGCACCGTGCTTGATACGGTGGCCAACGGCTTGACGGCCGCCGGCACGACGATCGGCTCGACGCTGTCGTCGGGCGCCGTGCAGCAGGTGACGCAGCCGCTCAGCTCGGCGATCACGCCGCTCGTGATCACCGCCGGCCAGGTCACGCAACAGGTCGGCACGACGACCGGCCTCGGCCAACCCGTCTCGGGCCTGCTCGGCCAGGTCGGCGGCGCGATCAGCTCGGCCGGCAAGCAGGTCGGCGGTACGTCGAGCCAGCCGCTCGTCGGCGATGTCGGCCAGCTCGTCACTGCGGTCGGCAACACCGTGACCAACGCGGGCGGCCTCGTCAACCCGAACGGCCCGAACGGCGCGGCACCGATCCCCGGCCTGATCACGAGCCTCGTCGGCGGCTCGACGGCGACCGTACAGAACGGCACGTCGTCGGGTTCCGGCTCGACGAATCCGCTCGGCGGCCTGCTGTCGGGTCTCGGCTCGACGCCGCTCGGCTCGCTCACGGGCGCACTCGGCGGCGCGACCGGCGGTTCGGGCAGCAGCCCGCTCGCGCCCGTCACGGGCCTCGTCTCCACCGTCACCGGTGCACTGAGCGGTGCAGCGGGCGGCAGCGGCGGCCCGCTCGCCCCCGTCACGAATCTCGTGTCGACGGTCACGGGCACGCTCGGTGGCGCAACGGGTGGTGCAGGCAGTGCAAACCCTCTCGCGCCTGTCACCGGTTTGCTGAATACTGTCACCGGAGCAGTTGGCGGCGCAGCAGGATCGGGGGGAGCGAGCCCGCTCGCACCGGTCACGTCGCTGGTCGGCGGTGTCACGGGTTCGGCATCGTCGGGCGGCGGGTCGACGGGCCTGCTGGCACCGGTAACGGGATTGCTGGGTACGCTGGGTAGCGTTGGCAAGTAAGGAGGACGGTCGCACCTTCGCAGCCGGAGCGGATGGCGCGACCGTACAAACACAACCGGCATTGCGGCACGCGGCGCGCGGCACCTTGGTGTCGCGCGCCGGCATTACAAAGAAGACGAAAAGCAAGGCCAACGAGGAAGAACAATGAAATCCAGACTCGACCGATGGATGATGCTGCTCGCCATCGCGGCAGCAGGCACGGCACATGCACAAACGCGCGTCGGAGGTAACCCGCTCGACTCCCTGCCCCAGATCAACGCGCCGAAAACCGGCCCGAACGTGACCGTGCAGGTCGCACCGCAGGCGCCGCAGTTGCAGGAGCTGCTGTCGCGTCACCTGACGCCGACCACATTCCAGGTCGAAGGCGTGAAGTCCGTGCCGTTCGACGAAATCTCGCGTCGCTTCACCCCTCTCGTCGGCAAGGACATCACGATCGGCGATCTGATCGAAACGGCCAACGGCGTGACGAAGCTGTACCAGGATCGCGGCTTCGCGCTGTCGTTCGCGTTCGTTCCTGCGCAGACGTTCGAGAACGGCGTCGTGCGCATCACGGTTGTCGAAGGCTATGTGTCGGACGTCAAGGTCACCGGCAAGCCCGGTGCGATGGAATCGAAGATTCGTGCAATCGCCGCCCATATCACTGCCGATCGCCCGCTGCGCCGCGCGACGTTCGAACGCTACGTGAACACGTTCGGCCTGTTGCCCGGCCTCACGGTAAAGGCGAACGTACCACCGCCGCAAACCACCGACGGTGCCACGACGCTCGAACTCGCGGTAGACCGCAAGCCGTTCAACGTCAGCACCGGTATCGACTTCAACCACCCGGGCGTCCAGGGTCTCATCACCGCGACCGAAAACGGCCTCACATCGTTCGGCGAGCAACTGAGCATTTCCGCACTGGCGCCGCCGGGGCGCGACAAGCAGACCTACGTCGCATTCAGCGGCGCGGTACCCGTGGGCAGCAGCGGCCTGATCACGCGCCTCGACGCGAGCACGTATCGCGGCAAGCCGACTGACAATCCGGGGCTGCCGTCGACCGTCCAGCGAACCGTAAAAAGCGAGAAGCTCGGTCTTTCGGCATCCTACCCAATACTTCTGAACAACCAGCGCAGCCTGCTCGGCACGGTGTCGGGCTATGCAGCGCATAACGAAGACAACTATCAGAACAAAATCAACGGCAATACCCTCGACAACAGGTCGCAGGTCCGCGTGCTGCAATTGCAGCTCGACTACACGAGCGTACAACCGAAGCAGGTGCGAAAACTGAGCGTCAACGTCGCAAAGGCATTCGACATCCTCGGCGCATCGAAATCGCAGACCGGCCTGGTTAACGGCACGACGTATACGTACGCCGACCCGACATCACTGACCTTCGTCCGCACCGGCGCGACCTTCACGCAAACCAACGAATGGCCGTTCCGGATCGGCACGTCGGTCTCGCTGACCGGGCAATACAGCCCGGACTCGCTGCCGACGTCCGAGCAGATCTCGTTCGGCTCGACGCGCTACGCGCTCGGCTATCAGCCGGGCGAAGCGTCGGGTGACTCGGGATGGGGGATGTCGCTGGAGGTCAACCGCGGCTTCACGCCGGGCTGGACGTACATGAAATCCGTTACGCCGTACATCGCCTACGACATGGCACGTGTGTACCTGCACTCGGGTACACCGTCGCCAAACCGCATGTCGTCGGTCGGCATCGGCGTGCGTTTCACGGACAGCCGCTTCTATAGCCTCGACCTGAACGTCGCGAAGCCGGTGGGTGACGCGCCAGTCGAAAGCGCATCACGCAGCCCACGCATCAACGCCGCATTCTCGTATCAGCTCAACTGATCGGTCACCAAACAGCCCGCGCCACGCGGGCTGTTTCGATTAGAGTCCCCTCTATCAAACGTGGCGCGTTGTTTCACGTATTCTGACGAAGCTCGCAACATGCCCGCCCCATGCAGACGGTCGTGCGGGCAAATCGAACACGACATGCAAAACAAGGAGGACGACAATGATTCAACTGACCCGCCCGTTTCGTGCAATCGCCATCGCCGGCGTACTGCTCGCTTGCGCTGCCCCCACGTTTGCACAAGCAGACAACCCCATCGGCATGTGGCAGACGATCGACGACAACACGCATCAGCCGAAGGCACTCGTGCAGATCGCCGAGGACGGTGACGGTGCGCTGACCGGCAAGGTCGTCAAGGGCCTCGGCGCGAACGATACGCCCGATCGCCGCTGCACCGCTTGCACGGACGAGCGCAAGGATCAGCTCATCAAGGGCATGACGATCATCAAGGCCATGAAGAAGGAAGGCGACCACTGGGACGGCGGCAACATTCTCGACCCGGAGAACGGCAAGGTCTACAAGTGCAAGATGACGCTTGAAGACGGCGGCCAGAAGCTCGTCGTGCGCGGTTACATCGGCGTGTCGCTGCTCGGTCGTTCGCAGACCTGGGTTCGCCAGCAATAATGCGGCTCGCGCTTAAACGCGCGGCTCAATGAAAAAATCGGCCTGCGACGAAGTCGTCAGGCCGATTTTCTTTTGGTGCGTGCGTAGCGGGAACTGAAGAACATCACGCTGCATGCTTCAGCGTGTCCGACACATAGCTACCAGGTGCGCGATACGCGGGCGCCACATTGCTGCGTGCTTCCGCCGCCTTCGATTGCGTGTGCTTGCGCATCCGCGTCGACAACTCGTTGCACAGATTCACACCCGCGTCGCCATAGAGTTCACGCATGACACTCATCAACGTGCCCGTCTCGTGCCAGACCTTGAAGCGACGATGGCAAGTTTGGTAGGAAGGGTAACGACGCGGCATGGCCGACCACGTTGCGCCGCTGTAGATCACCCAGAGCACGCCGTTCAGGACGGCACGCGTATTGGCCAACGGACGGCCGCGCAACTCGGTGCGCGGCTGCATTTCGGGCAGAAGCGACGCTACGCAGCGCCACTCTTGGTCGGTCAGATCGCGATACGGTGTCATGGACATCTCCAGCCTTAGTAACCATGACACAACGATATCGGCTCACCTCAACAATGAATATAAGACAAATCCGAAAATACCCCGAGATTGCCTTAATTTGACCGGAATTGACGTTTGAATCCCGTCAATTGCCGGAAATCGCACTCAGGTCAACGACGTATCGACGATGCGGCGCGGCGTTTCGATGTATTCCTTCGACTGCATCTCGACGATTCGCGAGACCGTACGCGCAAACTCGTTGGCCATCGGGCCTTCGACGTACAACTGCTCCGCCGGCACCGCCGCGGACATCAGCAGCTTGACCTTGTGGTCGTACAGCACGTCGATGAGCCACGTGAAGCGGCGCGCCTCGGACGCCATCCGCGGCGACATCTGCGGCACCTCGGACAGCACGATCGCGTGGAAGCGGCTCGCGAGCTCGAGATAGTCGTTCTGCGAGCGCGGGCCGCCGCACAGCGTCGCGAAGTCGAACCATACGACGCCGTCCGCCTTGCGCAGCGCCTTCAGCTCGCGCTTCTCGATATGCAGGAGCGGGCTTTCATCGGGAACGGCAGCGAGCTTCTGGAACGCATGCCGCAATTCGCGATCGGCATCCGCGCCGAGCGGCGTGTGATACATCTTCACCTGAGCGAGCGTGCGCTGGCGATAATCGACGCCCGCGTCGACGTTGAGCACATCGAGCCTGGACTTGATCAACGCGATTGCCGGCAGCATACGGTCGCGATGCAGGCCGTCCGGATACAGGTCGTCGGGATCGTAGTTGGACGTCATCACGAACTGCACGCCGTTGTTGAACAGGCGGTCGAGCAGACGGTACAGGATCATCGCATCGGCAATGTCCGACACGTGGAACTCGTCGAAGCAGATCAGCCGGTAGCGCTTCGCGATGCGCCGTGCGAGTTCGTCGAGCGGATCGGCCTGCCCTTTCAGTTCCTCGAGCTCGCGGTGCACTTCGCGCATGAATTCGTGGAAATGCAGGCGCGTCTTGCGCTGCACGGGCACGACCGCGTAGAAGCTGTCCATCAGGAAGCTCTTGCCGCGACCGACACCGCCCCACATGTAGACGCCGCGCGGGAGGTCGGGATGATTGATGAGCTTCTTGAACGCGTTCGAGCGACGCGCCTTGTACTCGACCCACTCGTCGAAGCATTGCTGCAGGCGATCGACGGCCGCGCGCTGCGCGGGATCGGACTGATAGCCGCGCGTGGTCAATTCGCGCGTGTAGTATTCGGTGACGTTCATCGGGCAAACCGGAAAAAACGAAGGCGGACGGGAAATCCCGCCCGCCCTCGTCATGAGACGGCTGCGCTGGCCGATTGCCGGCCGGCGCTACACCGCGCTCAGCTGTTCAGCGAGCGCTTGTCGACGGCGAGCGCCGCTTCGCGCATCACTTCCGACATCGACGGGTGCGGATGGCAGATGCGGGCGATGTCTTCCGACGCCGCCTTGAATTCCATCGCCACCACGGCTTCCGCGATCAGGTCCGACGCGTTCGCCGCGATCACGTGCACGCCGAGCAGTTCGTCGGTCTTCGCGTCCGCGATCATCTTCACGAAGCCGTCCGGCGCGTTCATGCCGAGCGCGCGGCCGTTGATCGAGAACGGGAACTTGCCCGACTTGATCTCGCGGCCTTCCGCCTTCAGCTGCTGCTCCGTCTTGCCGACCCATGCGATTTCCGGGTACGTGTAGATCACCCACGGAATGCAGTTGTAGTCGATGTGCGGCTTCTGGCCATCGATCACTTCCGCGACCAGCACGCCTTCGTCTTCCGCCTTGTGCGCGAGCATCGGGCCACGCACCACGTCGCCGATCGCGTACACGTTCGGCACCGCCGTGCGGCAGTGGTCGTCCACGTCGATGAAGCCGCGTTCGTTCGCCTTCAGGCCGATAGCCTCGAGGCCGAGGTTGTCGGTGTTCGGCACGCGGCCGACCGACACGATCAGGCGGTCGGCGTCGAGCGTCTGCGCGTTGCCGTCCTTGTCCGTGTAGGCGATCGACACGCCGTTCGCGGTCGCCTTCACTTCGCCGATCTGCACGCCGAGGTTGATGTCGAGGCCCTGCTTCTTGAACAGCTTGGCCGCTTCCTTCGCGAGCGCTTCGTCAGCTGCGCCGAGGAAGGCCGGCAGCGCTTCGAGCACCGTCACTTCGGCACCCAGGCGACGCCACACCGAGCCGAGCTCGAGGCCGATCACGCCTGCGCCGATCACGGCAAGCTTCTTCGGCACCGCGTCGAACGTCAGTGCACCTTCGTTGTCCGACACGATCTTGTTGTCGACCGGGATGCCCGGCAGGTGACGCGCCTTCGAGCCCGTCGCAATGATCACGTTCTTCGCGGTGACGACTTCGGTTTCACCTTCGCCGCTCACTTCGATCTGCACGCCGGCGTCGGTCTTGCCGGTGAACTTGCCATGGCCCTTCAGCCAGGTGATCTTGTTCTTCTTGAACAGGAACTCGATCCCGCTCGTCATCTTCTCGACGATCGCGTCCTTGCGGCCGAGCATCTTCGCGACGTCGATCTTCACGCCGTCGACCGTGATGCCGTGGTCGGCCAGGTGGTGCGACGTGTTCTCGAACTCTTCCGACGACGCGAGCAGCGCCTTCGACGGAATGCAGCCGACGTTCAGGCACGTACCGCCAAGCTTCAGCGCGCCGGCCGGGTTCTTCCACTTCTCGATACAGGCAACGGTCTTGCCGAGCTGCGCGGCGCGGATCGCGGCGATGTAGCCGCCGGGGCCGGCGCCGATCACGACGACGTCAAATTCCTTGGACATGACAATCCTTTCTTCTTGTGCAGCCGCACGGGCCACGCGCGTGGCGCGCCCGTGCGGTGCGGGTCAATGCAGTGAAACTCGGCTTACAGGTCGAGCAGCAGACGTGCCGGATCTTCCAGCGCATCCTTCATCGCGACGAGCGACAGCACGGCTTCGCGGCCGTCGATGATGCGGTGGTCGTACGACAGCGCGAGGTAGTTGATCGGACGGATCACGATCTGGCCGTTTTCGACGACCGGACGCTCCTTCGTCGCGTGCACGCCGAGGATGGCCGACTGCGGCGGGTTGATGATCGGGGTCGACAGCATCGAGCCGAACACACCGCCGTTCGAGATCGAGAACGTACCGCCCGTCATTTCCTCGATCGACAGCTTGCCGTCCTTCGCCTTCTGGCCGAACTCGGCGATCTTCTTTTCGATCTCGGCGAGGCTCAGTTGATCCGCGTTGCGCAGGATCGGCACGACGAGGCCGCGCGGCGAGCCGACAGCGATACCGATGTCGAAGTAGCCGTGGTAGACGATGTCGTTACCGTCGATCGACGCGTTCACGAGCGGGAACTTCTTCAGCGCGTGGACAGCTGCCTTCACGAAGAACGACATGAAGCCGAGCTTCACGCCATGTTCCTTCTCGAACTTGTCCTTGTACTTGTTACGCAGTTCCATGACCGGAGCCATGTTCACTTCGTTGAACGTCGTCAGGATCGCGTTGGTCTGCTGCGACTCGAGCAGACGCTCGGCGATACGCGCACGCAGGCGCGACATCGGCACGCGCTGTTCCGGACGGTCGTTCAGCCAGGTCGCGGCCGATGCCGGCACCTTCACTTCCGGCAGCGCCGGCTTCGCAGCGGCCGTCTTGGCCGGTGCGGCAGCCGGAGCGGCCTTCGGTGCGCTGCCTGCTGCCAGCGCGTCGCCCTTCGTGACGCGGCCGTCACGGCCCGAACCTGCGACGTCGCCCGCCGACAGGCCCTTCTCGGCCAGCAGCTTCGATGCGGCCGGCGATGCGGTCGTCGACGATGCGGCTGCGGCGACCGGCTGTGCTGCCGGTGCGGCTGCGGCAGGCGCTGCTGCCGGCTTGACTTCGGCGGCGCCTGCGGCGGCTTCGGCTGCACCCGCCTTCGCTTCGGTGTCGATCGTCGCGATGATCTGATCGGCAACGACGGTGTCACCGTCGTTCTGCAGCACTTGCGCGAGCACGCCCGCTGCCGGTGCCGGCACTTCGAGCACGACCTTGTCGGTCTCGAGTTCGATCAGGATTTCGTCTTGAGCAACTGCTTCGCCCGGCTTCTTCTTCCACTGCAGCATGGTGGCTTCCGAAACCGACTCCGAAAGCTGGGGGACTTTGACTTCTACGATAGCCATGTGATTTTCCTGGATGCTTAATCTGGGTAATGACGAGGTTCGTGCGATTCCTTCGGCCGGTGCGGCGCGCAATGCGCCCGGCGGGCCAAAAGAGACGGGAAAGCGCATGGCGCCTTCCCGTTTCGCTTCCGTCGGTTATTTCGCGATCGATGCGCTCTTCAGGCGGCCGAAAGCACCTTCGATGAGGGCCTTCTGCTGCTCGTAGTGCTTCGCGTAGTAGCCAACCGCCGGCGAGGCCGAAGCCGGACGGCCGCTGTATGCCAGCTTCTGCCCTTCCTTCATGCCTTCCTTCAGATGGTGCTCGACGTAGAACCAGGGGCCCTGGTTCTGCGGCTCGTCCTGCACCCAGACCACTTCAGTCGCGTTCTCGTACTTCTTCATTTCGGCTTCGAACTGCTTGTGCGCGAACGGATACAGCTGCTCGATACGGATGATCGCGACGTCGTTCGCCTTCGCTTCGCGGCGATGTGCGACGAGGTCGTAATACACACGGCCCGAGCATGCCAGCACGCGCTTGACCTTCTTCGCGTCGATGCCGCCGTCGGTTTCGCCCAGCACCGGCTGGAACGAACCCTTCGCGAGTTCCGACAGGTCCGACACCGCTTCCTTGTGACGCAGCAGCGACTTCGGCGTCGCGACGATCAGCGGCTTGCGGAACAGGCGGATCATCTGGCGACGCAGCAGGTGGAAAATCTGTGCCGGCGTCGTCGGTTGAACGACCTGCATGTTGTGATCGGCGCACAGTTGCAGGAAACGCTCGATACGCGTCGACGAGTGTTCCGGACCCTGGCCTTCATAGCCGTGCGGCAGCAGCATCGTCAGACCCGACACGCGGCCCCACTTCACTTCGCCCGACGAGATGAACTGGTCGATCACGACCTGCGCGCCGTTGACGAAGTCGCCGAACTGCGCTTCCCACAGCACGAGCGTGTTCGGCTCGGCGGTCGAGTAACCGTATTCGAAGCCCAGCACCGCTTCTTCCGACAGCACCGAGTCGATCACCGTGAACTTCGCCTGGCCTTCTGCGATGTTCTGCAGCGGCACGTACGTGCCGTCGTTCCAGCGCTCGCGGTTCTGGTCGTGCAGCACCGCGTGACGGTGCGTGAACGTGCCGCGGCCCGAGTCCTGGCCGGTCAGGCGCACCGAGTAGCCCGATGCGACGAGCGACGCGAACGCGAGGTGTTCGCCCATGCCCCAGTCGAGCGGCTGGTCGCCACGCGCCATGTTGCGGCGGTCGTTGATCACGCGCTCGACGAGCGGGTGGACCTTGAAGTTTTCCGGGACCGTCGTGATGCGTTCGCCGAGGCGCTTCAGTTCTGCGAGCGGCACGGCCGTGTCGGCTGCATCCGTCCACTTGCGGTTCAGGAACGGAACCCAGTCAACCGCGTACTTGCTCTTGTAGTTCGACAGGACCGGATCGACCGTGTGGTGACCGTCGTCCATCGCCTTGCGGTACGCCTTCACGAAGTTGTCGGCGTCTTCCGCGCTGATCACGCCCTGCTGCACGAGCTTCTCGGCGTACAGCGCACGGGTGCCCGGGTGCTGCGCGATCTTCTTGTACATCAGCGGCTGCGTGACCGCCGGCGTGTCCTGCTCGTTGTGGCCCAGCTTGCGGAAGCAGACGATGTCGATCACGACATCCTTGTGGAACTGCATCCGGTAGTCGATCGCGATCTGGATCGCGAGCACGACAGCTTCCGGATCGTCGCCGTTCACGTGCAGCACCGGCGCTTCGATCATCTTGACGACGTCGGTACAGTACAGCGTCGAGCGCGCATCGCGCGGATCGGACGTCGTGAAGCCGATCTGGTTGTTGATGACGATGTGCAGCGTGCCGTGCGTGCCGTAGCCGCGCGTCTGCGCGAGGTTCAGCGTTTCCATCACGACGCCCTGGCCAGCGAAGGCCGCGTCACCGTGGATCTGCACCGGCAGCACTTGCAGGCCGTCTTCGTCGCCGCGACGGTCCATCCGCGCCTTCGCGGAACCTTCGACCACCGGGTTCACGATTTCGAGGTGCGACGGGTTGAACGCGAGCGACAGGTGAACCGGGCCACCTTCCGTCGACACGTCCGACGAGAAGCCCTTGTGGTACTTCACGTCACCGGCCGGCAGGTCGTCGACGTGCTTGCCTTCGAATTCGGCGAACAGGTCGGCCGGCATCTTGCCCAGCGTGTTGACCAGCACGTTCAGACGGCCGCGGTGGGCCATGCCGATGATGATTTCCTGCACGCCGCGCTTGCCCGAGTGCTGGACGACTTCGTCCATCGCCGCGATGAAGCTTTCGCCGCCTTCGAGCGAGAAGCGCTTCTGGCCGACGTACTTGGTATGCAGGTAGCGCTCGAGGCCTTCAGCGGCCGTCAGGCGATTCAGGATGTGCTTCTTCTCGTCTGCCGAGAAGTTCGGCGTCGCGCGCGTCGACTCCAGGCGCTCCTGCCACCAGCGCTTCTGCTCCGGATCGCTGATGTACATGTATTCGGCGCCGATCGTGCCGCAATACGTGTCGCGCAGACCCTTGACGATGTCACGCAGCGAAGCCTGGTCGAAACCGAAGTACAGGTTGCTTGCGCTGTACGTCTGGTCGAGGTCGCCTTCGGAGAAATCGTAGAACGCGGGTTCGAGCTCGGGAATGGCGGGACGTTCGCGACGCTTCAGCGGATCCAGATTGGCCCATTGCGAGCCGAGGAAGCGATAGGCGCTGATGAGGGACTGGACGTGCACCTGCTTGCGTGCCGCAGCCAGATTGGTGGTGCTTTCGCGCGGGATGAAGGCATTGGCCTTCGCGCGCTCGGCGAACGATTCGACGATCGGAAAATGGGCGACGTCATTAGCATTCGTACCGTCCGTTGCAGGAACATTCTGCAACGCGTCGAAATACTCTCGCCAGTTCTCCGGCACCGATGCCGGATTGTTGAGGTATGCATCGTACAGTTCTTCAACGTACGAAGCATTGCCGCCGAACAGATAGGAGTTCAGCTGAAACTGCTTCATTACATCTGACATTTTACGCTCACCTTTCTTCGAGTTTCTCGAGAAATAGCGGGTTACTCAACCTTCCGCGACACGGCCTGACCGTTTAGCGGATTGCGAATCAAGTCTTGCTTGGAAGGACCTAAACTTGCGTGCGCGCAGCATATCACAGAACCGATACCGAAGTTCACGGCGAAATGTGCCTGAAAGCACCACGCGACGGGGTTTTGCCGGATTGCCACGACCCGCAGGAACAGTGTTTTGCAGACAATCGGATTGCACACTGCGCAGATGCAAAAAAGGCTGCCCGCAGGCAGCCTTTTCCGTGATGCAGTGAACGGCCGAAACGCTTAGTCGACCGCGCCTTCGCGGCTCGCGCGGCGACGCTCGTGCTCCTTCAGGAAGCGCTTGCGCAGACGGATCGATTGCGGCGTCACTTCGACGAGCTCGTCGTCGTCGATGAATTCGACCGCGTATTCGAGCGACATCTGGACCGGCGGCACGAGGCGCACGGCTTCGTCGGTACCCGACGCACGCACGTTGGTCAGCTGCTTGCCCTTGATCGGGTTCACGACGAGGTCGTTGTCACGGCTGTGGATACCAATGATCATGCCCTCATAGAGCGCGTCACCCGGCTTCACGAACATGCGGCCGCGATCCTGCAGCTTCCACAGTGCGTAGGCCACGGCAGCGCCGTCGTCCTGCGAGATCAGCACACCGTTGCGGCGCTCGAAGACCGAACCGTCCTTGACCGGTGCATACGAGTCGAAGATGTGGCTCATCAGGCCCGTGCCGCGCGTCAGCGTCAGGAATTCGCTCTGGAAGCCGATCAGGCCACGTGCCGAGATCTTGTACTCCAGACGCGTGCGGCCGCGGCCGTCCGACGCCATGTCGAGCATTTCGCCCTTGCGGCGACCCAACTCTTCCATCACGCCGCCCTGATGCTCGTCTTCA
Source organism: Burkholderia lata (assembly GCF_000012945.1). Taxonomy (NCBI): domain Bacteria; kingdom Pseudomonadati; phylum Pseudomonadota; class Betaproteobacteria; order Burkholderiales; family Burkholderiaceae; genus Burkholderia; species Burkholderia lata. The sequence goes on along the minus strand of NC_007510.1, from coordinate 1,634,596 downwards.
ACGTCGACGGTCAGCAGTTCGTACGGCTCGTGACGAACGCCGTCGATTTCCTGCATCACGACGCGCGGACGCGACACGGCCAGCTCGTAGCCTTCACGACGCATGTTCTCGACGAGAATCGTCAGGTGCAGCTCGCCGCGGCCCGACACTTCGAACACCGTTTCGTCACCCGTGTCCTTCACGCGCAGCGCAACGTTGTGGTTCAGTTCCTTCATCAGGCGGTCGCGGATCTGGCGGCTCGTGACGAACTTGCCTTCGCGGCCGGCGAGCGGCGACGAGTTGACGAGGAAGTTCATCGTCAGCGTCGGCTCGTCGACGGTGATCATCGGCAGCGCTTCCGGCGTATCCACCGCGCAGATCGTTGCGCCGATGCCGACGTCTTCAATACCGTTGATCAGCACGATGTCGCCCGCTTCGGCCGATTCGACCTGCACGCGCTCGAGGCCCGTGAACGACAGCACCTGGTTGATCTTGCGGTTCAGCACGTCGCCTTCCGGGCCGAAGCGCATCGCGACCGGCTGGCCCGGCTTGATGCGACCGCGCGTGATGCGGCCGACGCCGATCCGGCCGACGTACGTCGAATAGTCGAGCGACGTGATCTGCAGTTGCAGCGGCGCCTCCGGATCCGCCGGACGGACCGGCACGTGTTCGAGGACTGCCTCGAACAGCGGGCGCATGTCGCCTTCGCGCGCAGCCGGGTCGAGCGACGCGTAGCCGTTCAGGCCCGATGCGTAGACGATCGGGAAGTCGAGCTGCTCTTCGGTTGCGCCGAGCTTGTCGAACAGGTCGAAGGTCTGGTTGATGACCCAGTCGATCCGCGCACCCGGACGGTCGATCTTGTTGACGATGACGATCGGCTTCAGGCCGAGCGCGAGCGCCTTCTTCGTGACGAAGCGCGTCTGCGGCATCGGGCCCTCGACCGCGTCGACGAGCAGCAGCACCGAGTCGACCATCGACAGCACGCGCTCGACCTCGCCACCGAAGTCCGCGTGCCCCGGCGTGTCGACGATGTTGATGTGCGTGCCTTCGTACTCGACCGCACAGTTCTTCGCGAGAATCGTGATCCCGCGCTCTTTTTCGATGTCGTTCGAGTCCATCACCCGTTCCGCAATCTGCTGGTTCTCGCGGAAGGTGCCGGACTGGCGAAGCAGTTGGTCGACGAGCGTAGTCTTGCCGTGGTCGACGTGGGCGATGATGGCGATATTGCGAAGGGCGCGGGTCATAGAAACCTGGAAATCGTTTGAACGCGCAAAAGCGCCCGCTCGTTTTTCACGGGCGCGCGCATTGCAGCTTGGAAAGCCACAAATTATAGCACGTGCGGATGTCGAGAGCTGACGGGCACGTCGCGACCCAACACAAGACGGCTCGCTTGCCCTCCCCTCGAACCCGCCAGTCGGCCGAAGCCTGCGTCATCGGCAAGCCCAAAAACCTTATTGGAAAAAGGGATTTGTGGGACACAAAGCGCGCCCTTTGCCGTTCGATTAACATTTGCCGCGGCAAGCAACTGTGCCTATACTGCTGCCTAGTCAACTATTGCAGCTTCAGGGTTTTATGTCGGATTCTTCTACCCAACCACCCGTCTCGCCGCTGTCTTCGTATCAGATGAACGACAGCGTCGGTTATCTGATGTCGCGCGTGAAGTCGGTGATGACCAACCTCGTCACGCAACGCACGCAGGAAGAGCTCGGCATCACGGGTACGCAGGCCAGCATGCTGTTCATGATCGCGGTCGGCAAGTGCTCGACGGCCGCCGAGCTCGCGCGCGAGTACGGGATCGACGCAAGCGCGGTCACGCGCCTGCTCGACCGGGTCGAGAAACGCGGCCTGCTGTCCCGCGTCCGCAGCATCGAGGACCGGCGCGTCGTGCGCCTCGAGCTGACCGACGAAGGCCGTGCGCTCGCCGAACGGCTGCCGCCGATTTTCCGCAGTGTGCTCGACCAGGTACTGGACGGGTTTACGCCGGAAGAAGTCGGGTTCCTGAAGAGCATGCTGCGCCGCATTCTCAGCAACTACTGCGAGACCGCCGGCGGCAGCATCACGTAATAGTTGCCATAACAATTACTTTTGACAGATTAATGTAAGGAAATCCTTGCAGTGTCCATCATTCATTCCGAGTCAGGGATCAGCGCGATGAAATCCTCCCCGTTGTCCGTGCGCGCCGGGTCGTGCCGCGCCGCCGTCGCCGCCGCGGTCGCCGCACTGGCGCTGGCGGGCTGCGCGAACTACATCGGCATCAAGAGCGACAAGCAGATCGCTCCCGCGTCGCAATTCGAATCCGCCCAGAGCCTGCCGGCCCAGGGCGGCCAGTGGCCGGCGCTCGACTGGGCCAGCCAGTTCGGCGATCCGCAGCTGCCGAAGCTGATCGACGAGGCCCTGCAGGGCAATCCGTCGATCGCGCAGGCGCAGGCGCGCATCGCAAAGGCGTCGTCGTACATCGAATCGTCGCGATCGAGCCTGATGCCGAAGGCGGAAGCCAGCTATTCGTGGACGCGCGAGCTGTATTCGGGGAACGCCCTGTTCCCGCCCCCGTACGGCGGCCAGTGGTACAGCGAGAACAACGCACTGGCGAGCGCGTCGTGGGAACTCGACCTGTGGGGCAAGAACCGCGAACGCCTGCACACCGCCGTGTCGCAGGAAAAGGCAGCCGAAGCCGACATGCAGCAGGCACGCATCACGCTCGCGTCGTCGGTCGCACGCACCTACAACTCGCTCGCGCAACTCTATGCGCTGCGCGATATCGCGCAGCGCGAGATCACCAACCGCGAGACGGTCGGCAAGATCACCGACGGCCGCGTGTCGGCCGGTCTCGACACCAACGTCGAACGCCAGACGGCGCGCGGCAATATCGCGACGACCCAGGCTTCGCTGTCGGATCTCGATGGCCAGATCACGACGGTGCGCTACCAGCTCGCCGCGCTGCTCGGCAAGGGTCCGGATCGCGGGCTGCAGATCGCGGCGCCCGTGCTGAACCCGAGCGGCGAAGTCGCGCTGCCCGGCAACCTGCCGGCCGATCTCGTCGCGCGCCGCCCCGACATCGTCGCCGCGCGCTGGCAAGTCGAAGCCGCGATGCACGACGTGAAGGAAGCGAAGGCCGAGTTCTATCCCGACGTGAACCTCGCGGCCGGCTTCGGCTTCGATGCGTTCGGCTGGGGCAAATTCCTGAACTTCGCGAGCCGTCAGGCGCAGTTCGGCCCGGCGATCCACCTGCCGATTTTCGACGCCGGCGCGCTGCGCGCGCAGCTCAAGGGCCGCTATGCGGACTTCGACCTGTCGGTGGCGAACTACAACCAGACGCTGATCAGTGCGCTGAACGACGTCGCGACGCAGGTCGCGTCGATCCGCGCGGTCGATCGCCAGATGGGCGATGCGCAACGCGCACTCGACGCATCGACGCGCGCCTATGACCTCGCGGTCATCCGCTACAAGGCCGGCCTGTCGCCGCAGCTGCAGGTGCTGACCGCGGACAGCAACCGCCTCGCATCGGAGCAGACGGTGACCAACCTGAAGATGCGCCGCCGCGACATGCAGCTCGCGCTGATCAAGGCGCTGGGTGGCGGGTTCGACGCGACCGGCACGCCGCTCGCCGCACCCGATGCCGACAAGCCGACAAAACAGGCCGCCAACTGATCCGGCGCCACCACTACGCAGACACTCGAAATAACGGACGGAGAAAATCGCCATGAGCGACCAACAAAACGCCGCCGGCGCGCAGCCGCAGAACAACGGCAAGCGCAAACGGATGATGACGCTGCTCATCGCGGTCATCGTGATCGCGGCCATCGCGTATGGCCTGTACTACTTCCTCGTCGCCCGCTTCCATGAAGGGACCGACGACGCGTACGTGAACGGCAACGTCGTGCAGATCACGCCGCAAGTCACCGGCACCGTGATCGCGGTGAAGGCCGACGATACGCAAACGGTCAAGGCCGGCGATCCGCTCGTCGTGCTCGACCCGGCCGACTCGCAGGTCGCGCTGCAGCAGGCCGAAGCCAATCTCGCACAAACGGTGCGCCAGGTGCGCGGCCTGTTCGTCAACGATGATCAGTACCGCGCTCAGGTCGCGCTGCGCCAGTCCGACCTGTCGAAGGCCGAGGACGACCTCCGCCGCCGCGTGGCCGTCGCACAGACGGGCGCCGTGTCGCAGGAAGAAATCTCGCACGCTCGCGACGCCGTTCGCGCCGCCCAGGCATCGCTTGACGCCTCACAGCAGCAACTCGCATCGAACCGCGCGCTGACCGCCAACACGACGATCGCCTCGCATCCGAACGTGATGGCTGCGGCCGCGAAGGTTCGCGACGCGTACCTGGCAAACGCGCGTAACGTGCTGCCCGCGCCGGTCACCGGCTATGTCGCGAAGCGCTCGGTGCAGGTCGGCCAGCGCGTGTCGCCAGGCACGCCGCTGATGTCGGTGGTGCCGCTGAACGCAGTGTGGGTCGATGCGAACTTCAAGGAAGTGCAGCTCAAGCACATGCGCATCGGCCAGCCGGTCGAACTGACGGCCGACATCTATGGCTCGTCGGCGGTCTACCACGGCAAGGTGGTCGGCTTCTCGGCCGGTACGGGCTCGGCATTCTCGCTGCTGCCCGCGCAGAACGCGACGGGTAACTGGATCAAGGTCGTGCAGCGCCTGCCGGTGCGGATCGAACTCGATCCGAAGGATCTCGACAAGCACCCGTTGCGCATTGGCCTGTCGATGCAGGTCGACGTGGACATCAAGGACGAACGCGGCGACCAGCTCGTGAACGCGCCGAACACCGTCTACGAGACCAACGTGTTCGCGAAGTACGGCGACGAAGCCGATGCCGAAATCGCCCGCGTCATTGCCGAGAACGCAGGCAGCAACGCATCGGCGCCGGCCGCGTCGAAGTCGAATGCCGTCGCGAAGATGATGTAACCGTTCCGACTCCGGAAAAACAACCGACATGGCACAGGCTCCTGTCTCTCACCCGCCCTTGCAGGGCGGGCAACTCGTGATCGGGACGATCGCGGTATCGCTCGCGGTGTTCATGAACGTGCTCGACACGTCCATCGCGAACGTCGCGATCCCGACCATCTCGGGCGACCTCGGCGTGTCGTCCGACCAGGGCACGTGGGTCATCACGTCGTTCGCTGTCGCGAACGCAATCTCGGTGCCGCTGACCGGCTGGCTGACTGACCGCTTCGGGCAGGTGCGCCTGTTCCTCGCGTCGATCATCCTCTTCGTGATTTCGTCGTGGATGTGCGGGCTCTCGCCCAACCTGCCGTTCCTGCTTGGGTCACGCGTGCTGCAAGGCGCGGTGGCGGGCCCGATGATTCCGCTGTCGCAAGCGCTCCTGCTGTCGAGCTATCCGCGCGCCAAAGCGCCCATGGCGCTCGCGCTATGGGCAATGACGACACTGATTGCCCCCGTTGCCGGCCCGATTCTCGGCGGCTGGATCTCGGACAACTACTCGTGGCCGTGGATCTTCTACGTCAACATCCCGGTCGGCATCGCCGCCGCCGCCGCGACGTGGGCGATCTACCGCAACCGGGAGTCGGCCGTGCGCCGCGCGCCGATCGACGGCGTAGGCCTCGCGCTGCTGGTCATCTGGGTCGGCTCGCTGCAGATCATGCTCGACAAGGGCAAGGATCTCGACTGGTTCGCGTCGACGACCATCATCGTGCTCGCGCTGACCGCCGTCATTGCGTTCGCGTTCTTTGTCATCTGGGAATTGACCGCCGAGCATCCGGTTGTCGACCTGTCGCTGTTCCGCATGCGGAACTTCACCGGCGGCACGGTTGCGCTGTCGATCGGGTATGGCCTGTACTTCGGCAACCTCGTGCTGTTGCCGCTGTGGCTGCAGACGCAGATCGGCTACACCGCGACCGACGCCGGTCTCGTGATGGCGCCGGTCGGGCTGTTCGCCATCCTGCTGTCGCCGCTCACCGGGAAGTATCTGCCGCGCACCGATCCGCGCTTTATCTCGACGGCGTCGTTCCTGACGTTTGCGCTGTGCTTCTGGATGCGCTCGCGCTACACGACGGGCGTCGACGAATGGTCGCTGACGCTGCCGACGCTCGTGCAGGGCATCGCGATGGCCGGCTTCTTCATCCCGCTGGTGTCGATCACGCTGTCCGGCCTGCCCGGCCACCGCATCCCCGCGGCATCGGGCCTGTCGAACTTCGTGCGGATCATGTGCGGCGGTATCGGTACGTCGATCTTCCAGACGGCCTGGGACCATCGCAACAACTTCCATCACGCGCAACTGGTCGAGCAGACGAACGTCTACAACCCGACGTTCAACCAGGCCGTCACGCAGATGGGCAACCTCGGGCTGACGCAGGACCAGGCGCACGGGCTGATCAACAACATGGCCACGCAGCAGGCCGCGCAGCTCGGCGTGAACGATCTGTTCTACATCTCGGCGGCGATCTTCGTGCTGCTGATCGGGCTGATCTGGATCACAAAGCCCGAGCGCTCCGGTGGTGGCGATGCAGGTGCCGCGGCATCGGCTGCGCACTGAACACGCAACCTGAACGCAAACAAAAAAGCCCGGTCGACATCGACCGGGCTTTTTTCATTTCGACGGAAGCGCGTTCGCGCGGCTGTGTCAGGCCGCCGTAACGACGAGCCGTTCCGGCGCCAGTACGCCGTTCGCCTTGCGAGCCACGCCGAGCAGCCGAGTCGCGTCATATACACGCACACGCTCGCCTTCGGCCGCATCGATCGGGTCGAGCGCCGACAGCGGCAGACGCTGGCCGTGCAGGAACCGCTTCGCGCTGGTTTCATCGAGACGAACCAGCGGAAATGTCGACAGCAGCGCGTCGACCGGCTGGAGCCACGCATCGCGCGACGCGTCGTCGGCATCGGACAGCGCATCGAGCGTCACCGCATGCTCGAGCGTCAGCGCACCAACACCCGTGCGACGCAGCATCGTCAGGTGCGCACCGCAACCGAGTGCCTCGCCGATATCCTCCGCCAGCGTGCGCACATACGTGCCCTTGCTGCAGGTCACGCGAAACGTCACGTCAGGCAAGTCGCATGCGAGCAACGCGAGAGCGAGGATCGTCACGTTGCGGCCCTCGCGCTCGACGGTTTGCCCCGCGCGCGCATATTCGTACAGCGGCTTGCCATCGCGCTTGAGCGCCGAATACATCGGTGGCACCTGCACGATCTCGCCGGTGAAGCGCACGAGCGCGGCTTCCACCGCTGCGCGGTCGCATTCGACCGGCCGCGTGTCGATCACCTCGCCTTCCGCGTCGCCGGTGGCCGTACGCTGGCCGAGACGCATCGTCGCTTCGTAGGTCTTGTCCGCTTCGAGCAGATCCTGCGAGAACTTCGTCGCCTCGCCGAAGCACAGCGGCAGCAGGCCCGAAGCCAGCGGATCGAGCGTGCCGGTGTGACCGGCTTTCTTCGCGAGCAGCAGACGCTTCGCGCGAATCAGCGCGTCGTTGCTCGACAGGCCGACCGGCTTGTCGAGCAGGAGGACACCGTCCAGCAGGCGCCGGGGCACGCGCGGACGTTGGGATGCTGCAGTCGTCATAGGCCGGTCGAGCTCAGTCGTCCTTGGCGGCCGCATCGGCCTCGTCGTCGTCCTTCGCGCGCGTCGAGTTCGCTTCCTTGATCAGGCGCGACATTTCCACGGCCTTCTCGATCGTCTGGTCGTAGTGGAAATGCAGCGTCGGCACCGTATGAATGTGCAGGCGCTTGAACAACAGGTTGTGCAAGTGACCCGACGCGTGGTTCAGCGCTTCCTGCGTCTTGGCCGGATCGCCGGTCAACGCGGTGAAGTAGACCTTCGCATGTGCGTAATCCGGCGTGAGTTCCACGCTCTGAATGGTCACGATGCCGATGCGCGGGTCCTTGACCTCGCGCATGATGAGTTCGGACAGATCGCGCTGAATCTGGTCAGCAATCTGTACGTTGCGATTGGGGGAAGTACGTTTCCTGGACATGATCGATCCGTGATCCGTTTATCAGGATAAAGCGGCGGCCAGTGTTGGCACGCCACCATGAAAATGGGCGGGACAGGCCCAAGCCTGCCCCGCCCATGAGCCGATGCGCGAGGGTTACAGCGTACGCGCGACTTCGGTCACTTCGAAGACTTCGAACTGGTCGCCTTCGACGATGTCGTTGAAGTTCTTCACCGACATACCGCACTCGAAGCCCTGCTTCACTTCCTTCACGTCGTCCTTGAAGCGCTTCAGCGATTCGAGTTCGCCCGTGAAGATCACGACGTTGTTGCGCAGCACGCGCACCGACGACGAGCGCTTGACGATACCGTCCGTCACCATACAGCCGGCGACTGCACCGATCTTCGGTACCTTGAAGACCTGGCGCACCTCGACCATGCCGGTGATGACTTCGCGCTTCTCCGGTGCCAGCATGCCCGACATCGCCGCCTTCACCTCATCCACTGCGTCATAGATGATGTTGTAGTAACGGATGTCGATGCCGTTCGACTCGGCCAGCTTGCGCGCCTGTGCATCTGCACGCGTGTTGAAGCCGATGATGACCGCCTTCGATGCCGTTGCGAGGTTGACGTCGTTTTCGCTGATGCCACCCACCGCGCTGTGCACGATCTGTACGCGCACTTCGTCGGTCGACAGCTTGAGCAGCGACTGCACGAGTGCTTCCTGCGAGCCCTGCACGTCGGCCTTGATGATGAGCGGCAGGTTCTGCACTTCGCCTTCGCCCATCTGCTCGAGCATGCTCTCCAGCTTCGCAGCCTGCTGCTTCGCAAGCTTGACGTCGCGGAACTTGCCCTGACGGAACAGTGCGATTTCACGCGCCTTGCGCTCGTCCGGCAGCACGATCACTTCTTCGCCCGCACCCGGCACTTCCGACAGACCCTGGATTTCGACCGGGATCGACGGGCCGGCTTCCTTCGTCGGCTTGCCGTTTTCGTCGAGCATCGCACGCACGCGGCCGTAGGCCGTACCTGCCAGCACGATGTCGCCTCGGTTCAGCGTACCGGCCTGCACCAGGATCGTTGCGACCGGGCCCTTGCCCTTGTCGAGCTTCGCTTCGATCACGATGCCCTTGGCCGGCGCCTCGACCGGTGCCTTCAGTTCCAGCACTTCGGCTTGCAGCAGCACGTTCTCGAGCAGATCGTCGATACCCGCGCCCGTCTTCGCCGAAACCGGCACGAACGGCGAATCGCCGCCGTACTCTTCCGGCACGACGCCTTCCGCGACCAGTTCCTGCTTGACGCGATCGAGATTCGCGTCCGGCTTGTCGATCTTGTTGATCGCGACGACGATCGGCACGCCACCCGCCTTCGCGTGGGCAATTGCTTCCTTCGTCTGCGGCATCACGCCGTCGTCGGCCGCCACCACCAGCACGACGATGTCGGTCGCCTTCGCGCCGCGTGCACGCATTGCCGTGAACGCTTCGTGACCCGGCGTATCGAGGAACGTGATGACGCCACGCGGCGTGTCGACGTGATAAGCGCCGATGTGCTGCGTAATGCCGCCCGCTTCGCCAGCGGCAACCTTCGCGCGGCGGATGTGGTCGAGCAGCGAGGTCTTGCCGTGGTCGACGTGACCCATGACCGTGACGACCGGCGGACGCGGCAGTTGCTCCGCATCGGTACCCGTTTCGCCTTCGACGAGCAGCGCTTCCGGATCGTCCAGCTTCGCGGCAACCGCGCGGTGGCCCAGTTCCTCGACGATGATCATCGCCGTTTCCTGGTCCAGCACCTGGTTGATCGTGACCATCTGGCCCATCTTCATCATCACCTTGATGACTTCAGAGGCCTTGACCGACATCTTGTGCGCGAGGTCGGCAACCGACACGGTTTCCGGCACGTGCACTTCGCGGACGATCGGTTCGGTCGGCGCCTGGAACGTCGAGCTGTCCTGGTGACGGCCGCGACCCTTCGGGCCGCCGCGCCAGCCGCGGTCGACGCCGCCGCTCGAATCGCCGCGCGTCTTGATACCGCGACGCTTCGACGCGTCGTCCTGCCAGCCGCCCTTGCCTGCGCCCGGCTTCTTGTTGCGGTCGCCCGCGCCTGCCGGCGCAGTCGTAGCCGGCGCTGCAGCACCGGCCGGCTTCTTCACGGCCGGACGCGCCTGCGCACCTTCCGGCTTTGCCGGCTTGTGCAGCGTGCCCTTCGCTTCGGCCGGCTTCGGCGGCTCGACCGGCTTCGGCGGCTCGACTGCCTTGACCACGGCCTTGCGCGGCGTGTTCATCATTTCGCGAATCGCACGCGCTTCGGCTTCTGCCGCCGCACGACGCTTGCTGATCTCTTCCTGCTCGGCGCGCGCCTTGTCCGCCGCCTCGCGGGCAGCGTCTTCAGCCTTCTTCGCCGCTTCGCGCTGAGCCGCACGTTCGGCAGCTGCGCGTGCTTCGTCCTGCGCGGACTGCGTGCTCGCCGCTTCCTGCTGCTCGGCTGCAGCGGCTTGCTGTGCGGCTGCCTGCTGCTGTGCCGCCGCAGCTTCAGCCGCGACACGCTTCGCCGCCGCTTCTTCTTCGGCGCGACGACGCTCGGCTTCAGCCGCTTCCTCGCGGGCGCGGCGCTCTGCTTCCTCGCGCTCGAGGCGTTCCTGACGCTCGCGCAGTTCCTGCGCCTGCTTCTCGAGCAGATCGGCCTCGCGGCGCGCCTCTTCTTCGCGACGCTTCAGTTCTGCATCGTCGTCCGCTTCGGCGACCTGCGCCTGACCCTGTTCCGCACCCTCGCTCACGTCGTCGCGCTTGACGAACGTACGCTTCTTGCGGACCTCGACCTGAATGGTGCGAGCCTTGCCCGTCGCGTCAGATTGCTTGATCTCCGACGTATGCTTGCGGGTCAGCGTGATCTTGCGCTTGTCGCCGTCGGTTGCGCCGTGCGACTTGCGCAAATGATCGAGCAGACGCGCCTTGTCCGTTTCGGACAGCGCATCGTCTTCACTCGCTTTCTGGACGCCCGCTGCCTGCAGCTGTTCGAGCAGCACACCAGCAGGCATTTTCAGTTCCGCGGCAAATTGGGCTACGTTGTTACTCGCCATTCATTCCTCTTAGTGCAAGGACCGATTCCTTGCGGTTAGCATCGGGTCAGGCCATACGGCCGCCATCAAATCAGTGCGCCATGGTCATTTCTCACTGGAACCAGTGTTCACGTGCTTTCATGATCAACGCCTTAGCGGCATCCTCTTCCATCCCGGTCAAGTCGACCAGTTCATCTACAGCCAGCTCGGCGAGATCGTCGCGCGTCTGCACGCCGTGTTCGGCCAGCTTCGCGAGCAACTCCGGCGTGATGCCGTCGAGGCTCTTGAGATCCAGCGCTGCGTTCTCGACCTTTTCTTCGTTCGCGATAGCCATCGTCAACAGCGCGTCGCGTGCGCGGTTGCGCAGTTCGTGTACGGTGTCCTCGTCGAATGCCTCGATTTCGAGCATTTCGTTGAGCGGCACGTACGCGATTTCTTCCAGGCTCGTGAAGCCTTCGTCGATCAGGATGTCGGCAACTTCTTCGTCGACGTCGAGACGCGCCATGAACAGCGCACGCAGACGGTCGCGCTCTTCACCCTGCTTCAGGGCGGATTCATCCGGCGTCATGATGTTGATCTGCCAGCCGGTCAGCTCACCTGCAAGGCGAACGTTCTGACCACTGCGGCCAATCGCGACAGCCAGCTCGTTCTCGTCGACGACGACGTCCATCGAGTGCTTTTCTTCATCGACGACAATCGACTGGACAGCTGCCGGCGCGAGCGCGCCGATCACGAACTGGGCGGGATCCTCCGACCATAGCACGATGTCGATATTTTCGCCACCGAGCTCGTTGCGCACGGCCTGCACACGGGAACCGCGGATGCCGACGCAGGTGCCGATCGGATCGATCCGCTTGTCGTACGCGATGACGCCGATCTTCGCGCGCACGCCCGGGTCGCGGGCAGCCGCCTTGATCTCGAGCAGGCCCTGCTCGATTTCCGGCACTTCCATCTCGAACAGCTTCATCAGGAATTCGGGCGCCGTACGCGACAGCTCGATCTGCGGGCCGCGCGCGGTGCGGTCGACCTTCGCGATATACGCGCGCACGCGGTCGCCCACGCGCAGGTTTTCCTTCGGGATCAGCTGATCGCGGCGCAGCAGCGCCTCGACACGGCCGGATTCGACGATGAAGTTGCCCTTGTCGAGGCGCTTCACCGTACCCGTCATGATCTTTTCGCCACGCTCGAGGTAATCGTTCAGGATCTGCTCGCGCTCTGCGTCGCGCACCTTCTGCAGGATCACCTGCTTCGCGGCCTGCGCGCCGATGCGGCCGAACTCGATCGACGGAACGGGTTCCTCGACATACTCGCCGACTTCGACGTCGGGATTCTGGTCACGTGCTTCGAACAGCAGGATCTCGCGATCCGGCTCCTGCAAGCCTGCCTCGTCGGGCACGACGAGCCAGCGACGGAAGGTTTCGTGCTCGCCGCTTTCGCGATCGATATGGACGCGGATTTCGGCGCCTTCGTCGAACAGCTTCTTGGAAGCAGACGCGAGCGCAGCCTCGAGGGCGCCCAGCACCACATCCTTGTCGACGTTTTTCTCGCGCGCCAGCGCATCCACCAGCATCAACACTTCGCGACTCATTATTTGCGGCTCCTAAAGTCAACTTGCGGAATCAGGCGGGCTTTATCGATATCGGCCAGCGTGAAATCCAGCATGGCTGCCTCGCCCTTCTTCCCCTCAAATTCCAAACCGATCGTTTCGCCATTCGGCGCGTGCAGAATGCCCCGGTACGTCTTGCGCCCGTCCAGCGGCTTTTTCAAGGTCACGGAAACTTCGCTGCCAGCGAAGCGCTCGAAGTCGGCCAGCTTCTTCAACGGGCGGTCGAGCCCCGGGGACGAGACTTCGAGCCGTTCGTAATCGATGTTTTCGACCGTCAAGACGTGCTGGAGCTGACGCGTGACCTTTTCGCAATCTTCGAGCGAGATGCCGGCAGGCTGATCGATATAGATGCAAAGCATGCCGCGCCCGGTGCGCTCGAGATCCACCAGCTCGTAGCCGAGCCCGGTGACCGTGGTTTCTATCAGTTCCGTCAGTTGCACTGTGTCCTCTCAGGTGTTCGCGCCCGCCGCTCGCGATTCACCCGCGGGCGCGCGCCTTAGCCGGCGCAGGAAGCGCTACCCGAGATGCCTAACCGTTTCAGCAAAAAAAAATGGGCGGAACGCCCATCTTCTTACTGGTGGTCGCACCTGAGCCGCACATTGAATCCGTACGCCCAGCGACTCCGCGATTATAGCGATTTTTGGCGCAAACGCCAAGCCAGCCGGTAAAAGCAGCGTGTCGTCTGCCTTTACGGGCCCAAAAATGCGAAATCGGGCTGCTCGATCAACGGGCGCCATCGTGACGCGCCGGAGATCGGTTATGCCAGCGGCCTTTTAGCGGCACGTGACATATATACAGTCGAAAGCAATAAATGCAATGCCCGGCGCCGACAAGGCCAGCCGGATGCCGATTCGGCCGGCACGCCGGAGGCCTTGCGCCGCTCGCCTGAATGCTCAGCGGCTGCGCGTGCGACTGCGCTGCGGACGCTGACCACCGCGCGGGCCGCCGCTGTTACCGGCGCCCTCGGCACGATTGCCGTTCGGGTTGCGATTACCGCCCTTGCTGCCGCCGCGCTTGGGGCCCGCGCCATCACGCTTGGGGCCTGCGCCGTACGACGCGCGGTTGCCGTCGACATCGCCACGGCCACCGCCGGCGCGATTGCCGTCGCGCCCGCCTCCGCCCGCACGGTTGCCATCCCGGCCGCCGCCAGCGCGATTGCCAAAGCCCGACGGCGCGACCGGCAGGCTGCCGTAGCCGCTCAGACCCGGCAGACCCGGCCCGCCGCGACGACCACTGCCACGACGCGGCTGATCCAGCTGCCCGTGCGCCGTCAGCACCGGCTCACGGCCGATGAAGCCCATCGACGTCTGCATCGGATCGGGCTGGCGACGCTCGGCCTGGCCGGTACCGCCGCGCTTGCCCTTCTCCTCGGACGGCGCCTTCAGGCCGACGGTCGCCATCAGCTTGCGCACCTGCGTGTCGTCGAGCTCCTCCCAGCGACCGCGCTTCAGGCCGCGCGGCAGCGGAATCGGGCCGTGACGCGTACGGATCAGGCGGCTCACCATCAGGCCGACCGCCTCGAACATCCGGCGCACTTCGCGGTTGCGGCCTTCGGCCAGCGCAACGTGATACCAGTGGTTCGTGCCTTCGCCGCCGCCGTCGCGGATGCGCAGGAAGTTCGCCGGGCCGTCATCGAGCTCGACGCCGTGCAGCAGCTTCTGCCGCATGCCTTCGGCCAGTTCGCCGACGACGCGCACCGCGTACTCGCGCTCGACGCTGTAGCGCGGATGCATGAAGCGGTTTGCGAGGTCGCCCGAAGTCGTCAGCATCAGCAGACCTTCGGTATTGAAATCGAGGCGCCCCACCGCGAGCCATTTCGCCGTCTTCATCGGCGGCAGGCGGTCGAACACCGACGGACGACCTTCCGGATCCGCATGGCTGACGATCTCGCCCGTCGGCTTGTGGTACAGCAGCACGCGCGGCGGCTTGTTCGGCAGCTTGCGCTTGACCGGCTTGCCGTTGATCCGCACCTGGTCGGTCGGCATGATGCGCTGGCCGATGTGCGCGGGCTCACCGTTCACCGACACGCGGCCGGCGACGATCAGCTCTTCCATTTCGCGGCGCGAGCCCATGCCCGCTTCCGCCAGCACCTTGTGAAGCTTCGGCGCGTCGTCGTCCGGCGACAGCACGCGCTTGTTCGCCGGCTGGCTGCGACCGCGGCGCAGCATCGGCGCACGCACGCCGCTACCGCCCGCGGAGTTGTCCGCGTCGAATGCCGGCGACGTCACGTAGGCGAACAGTTCGTCCTGGGACGCATCGCCCTCCACCTTTGCCGCACCACCTTCAGCCTTCGGTGCGCTGCTGCGACGACTCTGGCCGCCTTGGCCGCCCGGGGCCTTGGCCGCGCCTTCGCGCTTGGCGGCCGGCTTGCGAGCACCCTTGGCCGCACCTTCCTTGCGCGGCGCACGCGTCGGCTGCTGCGCTTCGGCGGCTTCGGCCGGCTGCGCGTCAGCGCCTTCGCCGCCCTGCGGCTCGCCTTCGGCGCCCTTCGACTTGGCCGCCGCGCGACGCCGCGCGATCAGGCTGCGCGGGCCTCGCCGCAGACCGCGGCGGGGACGCTCGTCGCCACCCTCGGCCGAAGCGCCCTGCTCCGGTGCATCGTCGGCACGCGCTGCCTGCACGGCAGGCGCGGACGATTCAATATCGTGGATATCTGTCAAAACAACCTCAAAATGTCAGGTCTCGCGCCCGGCGCGGGCGCGGCAAGAAGTTGGCCGCGATCAGGCGCGACGCTGTTCAGGTTCTGCTTCGTCGTCCGGCAGCGCATCGGCACCGATGGGTGCACTGGCGCTTCGTACGGCATCGGCGAGACTGTCGGACGTGTCGTCCAGCATCTCGTCGTCCGCAGGACGGGAACGGGGGGCGTCGGCCTGGCCAGCCTCGCCGGGCATGTCGCCGGCCGCTTCCGCTCCGTCTCCGGCAACCGCTTCGGCAGCCGGCTTGCGATCTTCCTCGCTCCAATCCGCGCGCAGCGGCTCGGGCTGCACACCGGCTGGCACTGCTTCGGCGCCAGCCTGTTCCATTTGTTCCGTTTGCCCGCGAACAGCATCGAGCGTATCGCGGCTCGCGATTTCATGCGTCGACGCGACGTCCGCCGCGGGATCATCCGGCAATCCCGCCGATTGACCGGCGGATGCCTCATCCGTTTGCGGCGCGTCGCCCGTTGCGTCGTCGGCAACCGGCATGCCCTCGTCGAAATCCATCGCCTGCTGCGCAAGCAGCGCGGCCTCGATGTTCGCGGCCGGCTCTTCGAGCGCAGGCAGATCATCGAGCGCCTTCAGGCCGAGGTCGTCGAGGAACTGCTTGGTCGTCGCATACAGCGCCGGGCGTCCCGGCACGTCGCGATGACCGATCACTTCGATCCAGCCGCGATCCTCGAGTTGCTTGACCACCTGCGTATTGACCGTCACGCCGCGAATCTCTTCGATGTCGCCGCGCGTGACAGGTTGCCGGTACGCAATGATCGCGAGCGTTTCGAGCACCGCACGCGAATATTTCGGCGGCTTCTCGGGATGCAGGCGATCCAGATAGTGACGCATCGCCGGCTTGCTCTGGAAGCGCCATCCGGTTGCCAGCGCCACCAGTTCGACGCCGCGGCCGGACCAATCCTGTTTCAGATCTTCGAGCAACGTGCGGACCGTGTCAGCCGACACGCCGTCGGCAAAGAGCTTGCGCAAATCGCCGAGTTTCAGCGGTTCCTGCGCACAGATCAAAGCAGTCTCGAGGACGATCTTCGCCTCTTGGGTATTCATGCAGCTAGGCCAGACCCTGTGGTCAAACGAACCGGATCAACAAACAGACGAAAGGAACGGAAGACGCGCTCGCCCGATTCTGATCGGTCATATTGATGGGAGCACGAACCGGGGGCGGCGAACCAACTTCAGGCCAGGCCCAAACCGGACGGAACAGCACGGCTCAACGACGGAACCGCGTGACTGAGCGCCATATTACGCAAAATTGCCCGGTGCGTAAAGATGAGCCGAACGAGCTGCCACCAGCGCGCCGCCTCCGCTCCGGCCCCGCTTCAGCGGACGGCCACGCCGCGTGCGAGGAACCGGCGCAACCGCTCGACACCCGCATCGAGCCGTGCCGGATCGCATGCGTAGCACCAGCGCACGAACCCCTCCCCCTCGGGGCCGAACGCCCGCCCGGGCGCCAGTCCGAGTCCCGCCTCGCGCACCAGCGTCTTGCAGAAGGCGAGACTGTCTGACGCGCCCGGCAGGCGCAGAAACAGGTACATCGCACCCGACGGAGGTGGTACCTCGACACCCGGCAGGGTACGTAGCGCGGCAACCAGGTGATCGCGCGCATCGCGCAGCGCCGCGACGAACGACCGCACGAACGGCTCGCCATCGCGCAATGCGACTTCACCCGCGGCCTGCACGAAGCCCGGCGCACACGACGTGTTGTATTCGACGAGCTTCGACAGGTCAGCCATCACCGCTGCCGGCGCGATGAGCCACCCCAGGCGCCAGCCCGTCATCGCCCACGCTTTCGAAAACGAATTCACGACGACGACCCGCTCGTCGCGCGACGCGATGTCGAGGAACGATGGCGCGCCGTCCGCGCCGTCCGCGCCGTTCGCGTCGAACGCGAGCCGCTCGTACACCTCGTCGGCAACGAGCCAGTGCCATGGCGGCGACAATGGGCGAGCACCGCTTGCTGGTCGCCGGGCGACATCGTCCAGCCGGTCGGATTGTTCGGCGAGTTGATCAGCAGCATCCGCGTATCGGGCGTCAGCGCCGCAAGCAGCCGCCCGACATCGAGTCGCCAGCCCGCATCGCCATAGCCGAGCGGCACGCATTCGACCTGCGCCCCAAGTATCTTCGGAATCTCGACTAGATTCGGCCACAGCGGTGTGACCGCGACGACGCGCTCGCCTGGACCGACCAGCATCTGCGCAGCCAGCATCAGTGCGCTCACGCCCGAGCTCGTCACAGCCACGGTGTCGGCCGCCGTCGCACCGTGACGGGCGCTGACGTAGGCCGCAATCGCATCGCGCAGCGGCGCAGTGCCGAGGTTGTGCGTGTAGAAGGTCGCGCCATCGCGTAGCGCCGTCGCGGCGGCGTCGCGGATGAAGTCCGGCGTCACGCGATCGGATTCGCCGAACCAGAAAGGCAGCATGTCCGGCACACCGAAGCCGGCGTTTGCCACTTCCCGGATCAGCGACGGACGCAACGCGCGCACTGCGTCACGGGCCGCCGGCGCGCCGGCTACCGGAAAAGAATCTGCGGAATACGCCATCGAGCACCACCTTCGAGGAACACGATCCGCGTAGTGTACCGGCCCGCAAGCCGGAGAGGCGCACGTCGGCGGGCGTCAGTCGAGGTCCTCCGCCCTCGCCGGCATCTGCCGCACGAGTTCCCAGATCGCTTGCGCAGCGGGCGACAACGACCGGTCGCGGCGGCGCACGAGTTCGACCGTGCGCTCGGTGCGCGGCGTGAGCGGCCGTGCAACGAGCGTCGAGCCGGCAGGTAGCGGCAGCGACAGCCACGGCTGCACGCTTACACCGACGCCGGCCTCGACGAGGCCGAACACGGTCGCCGAATGCCCGAGCTCCTGCATGACCGTCGCGTTGACACGATGGGCGGCCAGCGCGGCATCGATCAGCGGCCGGCTTCCCGACGCATGATCGAGGAGCACGAGGCGCTCGCCGTCCAGCGCCGTCCAGGGCACCTCGGCACGCGCCGCGAGCGGATGGTCGGCGCGCGCAACAAGGCAGAACGAATCGGTCATCAACGATTCGCAGACGAGATCGGCCACCGCGAGCGGACCGATCACGACGCCGAAGTCGACCTCGCTCGACTTCACCTTGCGCAACACGTCGCTCTGCACGTCGTCGCGTAAACCCAACGTCACGAACGGAAACTGGCGCTCGCACGACGCAACCACGCGCGGCATCAGCCGGCACGCGATCGTCGGGCTGGCCGCGACGATCACCCGCCCGCGGCGCTGCTCACCGATCTCGCGAATCTCGCGCAGCGTGTCGTCGAGATCGTCGAGCAGACGGGACACGCTCGCGATCAGGTTCGCCCCAACATCGGTCAGCTGCACGTCGCGCGTCGTGCGATCGATCAGCTTCAACCCGAGCTCGGCCTCGAGCTCGCGCACGCAGCGACTGACCGCGGACTGCGTGAGCCCGATCTCGTCGCCCGCGCGACTGAAGCTCTTGAGCCGCGCTACCTCGATGAAGACGCGAAGCTGGCGCAGCGTGACGTTCATTTCCTGACCTCATCAATCGTCGATATCGATGCGCGATTTTAATGCGCGAATCCGGCTTCGATGTACGAATCAGGCACCTGCCCCACATGTTTCGCTGCGGTGCAATACATCCGCGAACGCACGTGGTGCGGGCGAACTGCACAAGATTGGTGATTGTCCCGATTTGCTGCCGGGTTATTTTGGCGTCTTATACGCCCCTAGCTGACTTAGCCGTTAGCTCGCTGCCAAGCGGCTCTCGAAGGATTTACCTCCGACATGGCACGCTTCGTGCATTACCTGGCGCACAGGGCGCAGGTTTCGTCGGACGGAAGAGCAGAAACGCCGCTGCCGGCCAACCGGACGCCCCCACCCGGCACTCGACGATCGAGTGCTTGAAGAGTGCGCGGCGCAGGGCAGCGCACCGGAGTTAGCTTCGCTGAGGTGAGGACATGATGCTGTTCGACGATTTGAGAGATAACGAGTGGGCGCTGGTCGAGGGTCTGTTTTGCTCTGAACCCGCACGGAGTGAGCGGCGCGGCCGCCCCCGCGTGGAAGCCCGCTCGGTGGTGAACGCCGTGCTGTGGGTGCTGTCGACGGGTGAAGGCTGGTCGAAGCTGCCGGGCCGCTATCCGTCGCCGCCGACCTGCCGCCGTCGCTTCGACGAATGGCAGGCAGACGGCACGCTCGCCGAAATCGTGAAGCGACTCGGCACG
Organism: Burkholderia lata; assembly: GCF_000012945.1. Taxonomy (NCBI): domain Bacteria; kingdom Pseudomonadati; phylum Pseudomonadota; class Betaproteobacteria; order Burkholderiales; family Burkholderiaceae; genus Burkholderia; species Burkholderia lata. The sequence goes on along the minus strand of NC_007510.1, from coordinate 1,615,150 downwards.
AGCGGCCGGCAGATCTCCCTGCGCGGGCGCATCGGCGCAAGCGCTGCGAAGCCGCCCGCACCGCCGAGCCGCGACCGGCTGCGCGGCGCCTTCTGGACCAATCCGGAATCCTGGCGCGCGCCCGTCAAGATGGCGTAATGAATGCTCGATCGGGCGGCTTCGGCCGCCCGGTTTCTTTCTGCGACGCGACCTGTTCGCGACGCTTGCGTTGCCGTCGATTACCGTTGTCGTGCCGCGATACATCTATTTACCAATATTTACAGCAAGCCTGCACTCCCACGCTTACCTTAGCGACATATCAACAGGCCGCGTCGACGGCTTGAAGGGAGCCCCGCCATGAAACCAATGTCACTGCTCGTCGCATGCGGCATTGTCATTTCCCTGGCGTTGTCCGCTCCAGCTCACGCCGACGATCGCGTGAAGCCGCCTCATCGCCAGCAGGACCACCGGAATACCCTCCGCCAGCCACCGTCCGCCAACCCGCCCAACCGGCAGACTGTGCCGCGCGGCGACCTGCGTGGCGACATCGCCAGCAACGCGCGAGCGCGCATCGGCTCGCAGCCGTCCGACGTGCCGCGTCATCCGTAGTCCTGCCAATTTCGGGATTTAGCCAAAGAAAATGGCCGCGGTCGGGAACTGCGCCGCACGCGACGAGTCACAACGTTGCCATGAGCACAGCGTGGCAACAGCAAAAGTATCCGGTACGCCCGTATCCTCGCGATACGGGCTTTTTTTTGGCATCGCCAGCCGTACGACGATGCGGGCGACGGGATGATCGGCCGCTACAGGCGGCTTTCGAGAATCGCCACGGCACTCGCTTCGCTCAATGCGTAGTCGGCCATGCGGCGATCGGTCCAGGAAAGTAATTTCTCGTCGCGCTCGAGGCGCGAGAATTCGGCTCGACCGCTTTCGGTCAGGACGGCAATGTCGACCGGTGCATGGAAGCCCGGCGCGGGGGCAACGGTTTTCTGCCTGACCGTGTCCATCAGCCCGAGCGAACGGAGATACTCGAACACACCCGGGCGGCGTGCCCACGGTACCTGGCGGTACTGCACTCGTCTCAATGCGTCGAGCACCGCTTCGTTGGAATACGTGGCCATCTCGATTCTTTCTTAAAGTGCAGCGACAATGCGAAGCGGCGCGCCGGGCGGCGTCTCCGCCCACCGATACCGCCACCGATTCTGGAGGCCGACGTTCGGCGTCGCGTCAGGGCCGGATCGTCAGCCGTCCATAAAAAGACACCATACCCCAATCAAATTGATTCTGTTCGATTCATTTGTACTTCTCTTCATCTGTTTCATGCTCTGCCGCAAGCGGCGACGAATCATCTCGATCGCCGCCATTGCGCTGTTCTGGCTGCTCGCGACGGGTTGGCTCGCCGCACCGCTGATCGCCTGGACCGAGTCGGGCGTCGCACCCGTCGAGCACCCGGAGATGCACGGACGGACCACGCTGATTCTCATCGGCGCCGGCACGAAGCGCACCGACTTCGGGCTGCAGCCGCCACCTGACGGAACTGCCCGCATCCACAAGGTCGCAGCGCTCTACCGCACCTGCAGGCAACTGGCCGAGCGCTGTACCGTGGTGATGTCGGGCGGCGACCCGCAGCATCATGGCGAAACCGAGGCTGCCGTATACGGGCGCCAACTCGTCGCCGAAGGCATTGCTCCCACGGACCTCGTTCTGGAACCGGATAGCCGCACAACCTACGAAAACGCGAAATTCACTGCGTCTATACTACGCTCACAGTATGACGACGCACGCATTCTCGTCACTTCGTCATACCAGATGCGCCGCGCATTGCTCGATTTCCGCCGTTTCGGGATCGATCCGCAGCCCGTCTATGCGAATCGCCGGCGCGCACAAACAGGCTGGCTGCCGCGCTGGCGTAATTTGACCAACGCCGAGCAGGCGCTTCACGAACTGGTCGGCATCGCGCAGTTCCACGTCTATCGATGGCTGGGATGGTTTTGACCGCTGCGGGGAAACCGGGGCGGAAATCACTGCGGCGACGACCATGGCAGGCGCGTGACGAAGTACGCGAAGTGTTGCGCCACTTCAACGGGGCCTCGCGTCACGCCACGATCCGGTGCACATTGATCCGTCACTTTTGTTACACTCGACACGCACTCGATTGCAGTCGCCAGACAAAACGGCAACACTCGGGTTCATCACCACTTAGCGGAGGTAAAGCAATGAAGAAGACGTCCCTGGCTATCCTGGTAGCGATGTCGGCGCTGACTGGCGCAGCGTATGCGCAAGAGAGCACGGAAATCAAGACGATTACCGATCCGGCCAAGATCTCCGAGATCGAGCAGCGCGCACAGGCGCTGCAGCAGCAGCAAGCGGCTGAGGCCGCTCAGCCGGCGATGCAGGAAGAGCATCACCACGGCAAGAAGGCTGCTCACCACAAGGCTGCTGCGAAGAAGGCCGGCAAGAAGGCCGCCAAGGCCGCAGACGCTGCCAGCCAGTAAGTTCGGCGGCACCGCACAAGCAAAAAGCCGAATCCGGGCAACCGGGTTCGGCTTTTTTGGTTGCGGTGCCCGCGCGCTGTGCTAAAGTCGCGCACCGAAATTTTCCACCCGTGCGCACCCCGGTGCGGAGGACAGCATGAGCAACATTCAACTCGACATCGAGTGGACCGAAGCCGCCACTCGCCAGATCAAGCAACTGATGCCCCGCGGCTCGGCCGACGCGTTCCTCGCGTTGCCGCCGATCGAGTGCCTGCCGATGGAGGGCGACGTGCTGTTCCTCGGCCCGCAAGGCAAGCAGCAACCGTTCATCGTCGCAGAGCGCCAGTACCATCACGACGGCGACGCCGACTGGACGATCATCCTGATCCTCGACGTACCCAGCACGTCGCACTGACGCACCGCGCGACCGGACACGTCCGGTCGCCCCACCCGGCTCAGACGAGCTTCGACAGCACGCGGATTTCGGAACGCTCGATCCAGTTCGCGGCCGCTTCGCGATAAGCGAGAATGTGCGCGGAACGCGCATGAGCAGCAAGCGCCTCCTCGCTTTCCCAGCGCTCGACGAATACGAACCGCGCAGGCTCCTTCAGGTCCCGGTGCAGGTCGTACTGCAATGCCCCCGCTTCGTTGCGGGTCGGCCCGACGATCCCTTCGAGCTGGGCACGCAACTTCTCCTCGGCGCCCGGCTTCGCCACGATCAGCGCCACGACTGCAATTTCCGCCATTCCCGCCCCCCCTTCATCTGGAAAAGTCCGAGAATACGCGAATCGCGCATCGGCTGCGCCAGCACGGCATCACGCGACGGCCCCAAAAAAATAGCCCGCGCTTCAGAGAAGCGCGGGCGAAACCGTCGCCCTACGAGGATAGGCGACGGGGCCATCGAGATCCGCACGCTGGCGCGGATCGTCATCAGTTGCGCCGACGCTTGTCGCGCCGACATTCGAAGACGTCGATACCGTTGATCGGGCGCTCGCGGCGCACCCCCGGCATCTGACGTCATCCTCCCTGTTTCAACAATTCCAACATATAAAGCAGGTTGCGTGCCAGCTGCCATGCACCGACCACTCCTTTGATTTATAAGGAAAATTTTTTAGACACCGACGATGCGGCATGTGTTTGGCCGCCGTAACGCGCGGATGTTACGTAACGTCACGGGGAGGGACCGAACCTCCAGCACATGTGCGCGCCGGCGAGCGGCCATGAAAAAAGCCCGCCAAATGGCGGGCTTTTCATTGGTGCGGAGAAACGCCGGAATCAGCGGAGCTGATTCACGAGCAGCCCCATGATCTGACGAGCCGGCGACGACGTGTCGATCGCGCCCGAATCGTCGATGACCGCGACGCGCGTCTGGTCGGCCGTGAGTGCCTTCACGTTGACACGGTATTGCTTCGCCTGCTTTTCCTTCTTGCCGTGGAACAGCTGGCTCCAGAAGCCCTGCTCGGCCGAAGTCAGATCCTTCGGATCGACATAGCGCACGAAATACAGGCCCTTCGAGCGATCACGATCGTCGACCGTGAAGTTCGCACGATCAAGCGCGAGACCGACGTGCAGCCACGACCGGTCATACGGCTCGCCAAGCGTGACTTCCGACGGGACGGCAGCATCGGCCGCATCGTTGGCTTGCGCCGACGTGCGGGAGACGTTTTGCGCGGCAATGGCTGCAGCAGCCTTCGACGATGCGTCGTCGGCCTTCTTGTCCTTGTCCTTCGGTACCGTGTTGTCCTTGATGTTCGCGATGGGCGGCTCGCCGTTCTTCGCGCGCTGCTCGTTCTGTGCGAGCACCGCCATCAATCGCTTCAGGTACTCGGTCTCGAGCGCCGGATCATTCGGCTTCGGCTCCCACTTGCTCGAATCGTTGTTCGAACCCGTGATCGCTTCGCGCATCCCCTTCTGGCTGATGAACACGTAGGTGCCGCCATTCGGCGCCGAATCGAGACGCGTACGGTACTTGTTGCGCTCGGCCGTCACGTACGAGTTGCCCATCGCCTTCGAGATCACGCTACGGATCAGGCCGTCGTTGATCTGCGGATGGGTTTCGTTCCAGTCGGTTTCCATCACGCCCTTGTCGCGCTGGTCGACGACCAGCAGGAAGCCCTGCTCCTGCCAGAAGCGGCGAACCTGCGGCCAGACGTCGGCCGGCTGCTTGCCGTCGATCACGAGCCAGCTCTCGGTGCCGTCGCGCTGGATATGCATGCCGGCCACGGCCGGCGCGACAGTGTCCAGCGCAGGCGCGGCCTGCTGGACCTGCTGAAGCGCGGACAGGGAAGTCGCGCCGCCCTGGGGCGGCAGCGAACGCTGATCGGCCGTCTCGTCGAGCATGTTGGGCGGCACTGCGAGCGACGCTTCTTTCGATTTCGAATCGCTCTTGTAGTCCACTTTCGTGGGCGACGACGTACCGCAACCGGCAACGAGCGCGCCGGTGGCGAGCACTGCAGCGAACCGCATGGTAAGACGAAGATCAGTCATGTTCGGGGAATCCTCTTCCGCTAAATCACGGCGCTTTCCGTGGATCAACCTTGCATTTTACCGGGGCCGCGTCGCGATGTGCAAAAAAGCGACCGGCAAGAAAAAACCCGCGTCAGCTTGAGCTGACGCGGGTTCTTATCTGGTCGGGGCGAGAGGATTTGAACCTCCGACCACCTGCACCCCATGCAGGTACGCTACCAGGCTGCGCTACGCCCCGAAAGAAAAAAATTATAACAGACAGTTTTCCGATTTAGAACGGGTCGCATGCGTTTTGTGAATATTCTTGTGAAATTTTTTGGCGTGACGGATCCGGTGCACGCAACGACGCGCATGGCATCACACCCTGCGCACCGGCCGCACGGCCTCGCATCGCCTTCACCGCTTGCGTGCGACACAGATGACCGTCAGCCCGGCGACGCGGTTGAAGCGGAACATCGGCAACTCGATGCGGCAGATCGTCTTGAGCAGGCCGTTGACGAACGGATGGTGACGACGCAATTGCGACGCCGGCTCGCTCGGCTGCCGACGCACCCGCTCGCCGAGCCGCAACGCTGCCGCGAGCGGAAACGTGAGACCGAAATAATAGGCACCGTGCTCGACGTCGAGCCCCGCGCGACGCACCACGTCCTCGAGACTGCCGAGCGTATATCGGCGCTTGTGCTCGAGAAAATCGTCATGACCGCTCCAGAGGAACTGGAACGCGGGAACCGTGATCAGGAACCGGCTGCCCGAAGGCGCGCCCTTTACGTACTGCGTGAGCAGACCGACATCGTCGTCGACATGCTCGAGCACGTCCATCAGCAACACGAGATCGGCATCGAATCGATCAACGGATCGTCGAAAGTGGATGGGCTTGCCGGACGCCTCGCCGTCGGTATCGTCGGCGTAGCTCGTATCGACACACCACGCCTCCGTCGCCTCCGTACGCTCCAGCAAGTGCTTCGAGAAGAAGCCGGAGCCTGCACCAACATCGAGTATCCGGTTCGCGCCTGGCACCCCCAGGAACCGACGGATCGCACTCGCCTTCGACGCGTAGTACCAGTGATCGTCCACGCCTGCACCCAATACGTCAACTTCCTTGAGATCCATGACGCTTCCCCGTGATGGCTACTGTGCTTTGGTCGATACAGCCACTGATGCCGATCTTACCTCGCGGCTGCCGCCGATCCTACCTGTCGACAACGCGTAACCGACACCGGCAACCCGCATGCCGACCTAATCGAAAAGGACGATGGCCGCTTCGCCGCAAATCGCTACCGTGCGGTTACCCGGCGCGAGATCGAGGCGCACGGGCGAACCGTCCGACTGCATGCCGATCGATCCGGCCCGCCCCGGCTATGCCGCGTCGCGCGCGATACAGGAGGCGGCTTCGGTCACCGCCGCAGTCGCGACCTCTTGTAACCGTCTCCGACACAGGGCATTGAATGCATCAGAAAAACGAAATTTCCCGTCGACATTTTCTCCGGCTGGGCGCCGGCACGATAGGCGTGGCGCTGGGAAGCGCATCGCTTCTGTCCGCATGCGGGGGCGACTCGATTTCGGTCGCGCCGGTCACGACACCGCGGCTGAGTTCCGCATCGAATTTTCGCGACACGGCCGGGCCGGACGGAACCGGCTACGTGACGACGAGCGGCGCGAAGATGAAGAAAGGCGTGATCTATCGGTCATCCGCGCTCGCGTTGTCGGCCGCGGATATCGCCACCGTCGGCACGCTCGGCATCAGGCAGGTCTGCGACCTGCGCACGCCCGCCGAGATCAAGACGCAACCGGATGTGCCGCTGGCCGGCGCCACCTGGCAAAATCTCAACGTGCTCGGAGCCGCCAGCATCGATCCGATTCCGACCACCGGTGCCACCGCAACGGCATTCATGTTGAGCATGTACCGCGCGTTCGTCACGTCGGACACCGCGCATGCCAGCTATCACGCACTCTTCACCGGCTTCGCCGCCTCCGGCGAAAACCTGGTGTTCCACTGCACGGCCGGCAAGGATCGCACGGGCTGGGCAACCGCGATCCTGCACACGATCCTCGGGGCGTCGGAGCAGACGATACTCGCCGACTATCTGCTGACCAACACCTATAGCGCATCGGAAATCGCCGCGTCCGTCGCCCAGGCACAAAAAGCCGGCGGGCAAAATGCAGCAGACATGATGACCGCACTGCAAGGCGCACACACCGACTATCTGCAGGCGGCATTCGATCAGGTCACCGCGTCGTACGGCTCGATGACGTCGTATATCGCAAACGGCCTGCAACTCGACCAGGCGACGCTGAACGCAATCCGGCAGCATATGCTGGTCTGATCGACCCGCGGCCGCTGCGAAGGAGGCCGGATCGCATCCGCGCTTCGACCGCCGCGGCCGGCGCAATTCGTATCCGGCGAAACCCGAACCGGCCAAGGCGGGAGCGGGTTTGCCCGGACGCAGCAACATCGGCCAATGACGGATCGTGCAAACCAAACGACCGTTTGATCCGACCGTCCAACCACCCCGAATCCGTTGTCCCGCAGCCCGCCGGCCCGCCCCGCCCGGGCGCCCGTTGTTTGGTAACGCCGCTCTAGCGCGCTATGCCACACTCCTCGCCATCGACGTTCGCGCCGTGCAGTGGCGCGCGCCGCCGTCGATCACGACAAGACATGGAGACAGACGATGCGGAATGCGGTCCGGCGCGGCCATCGCTCGCCTTTGGCAATTTTCGACTGGATTTCAGGCCCGCCACGCGCGGCCCGCCCCACCTCACCCACAACGTCCCGCGTGTTCGGCTGCGGCGTGCTGGCGATTGCGCTGCTGTGTGCCGGTTGCGCGGAATCGTCCGCGCAGCGTGACGGCAACACGTCGATCGCGTCGACAAAGATCGAACGCACCAAGGCCGAACGCCTCGCCCGCGAGCAGCAGGTCGCACGCACCGTGCCGTCGCTCGCATCGATCAGCCTCACGCAACCGCGCCCGTTCACGCTGCGCGACTCAGGCCAGAACGGTGCGATGACGTTCCTGCGCGACGTCGATTTCCGCATCGTCAACAACCTCGGCTTCTTCATCCATCAGTTGTCGGCCACGCTCGTGCCAACGCAAGCCGGCGCGCCGATCGTGTTCGACGATCCGACGAGCTTCGAAATCGACGTGCATGAAGGCACGGTCACGCTCGACAACGCGAAGCTGACCGCCCTCTTCAACACCTACATCTTCGGCTACCGTAACGCGCCGCTGCGCAAGCTCGCCGTGTCGGCCGGCGACGGCGTGATCCACCTGGAAGGCGAGATGCAGCGCGACGGCTGGGTGCCGTTCTCGCTGACCGGTACGCTCACGATCCGTGACGGCAACCAGCTCGTGTTCCATCCGACGGGTGTGCGCGTATCGGGCATCAACGCGCAGCCGGTGATGCGCGCGGCCAACGTGAAGATGGCCGACCTGCTGAAAGTCCAGACGCCGATTGCGCAGCTCGCCGGCGACGATCTCGTGATGTCGGTCGACAAGCTGATGCCGCCGCCGCGCCTGAAGCTCACGATCACCGCGCTGCGCGTGACGCCGGCCGGCCTCGACCTGAAGCTCGACGACGGCACGCATGCCGGCTTCGCGATGCCCGCGAGCGCACCGCAGCAAGCGATGTACATTCGCGGCGGCGACGTGAAGTTCATGCGCTCGATGCCGATGAACGCGGACATCCTGATCGGCCCGGTCGATCCCACGAAGCGCGACCAGACGTTCGTGTTCGACCTGTACCACTATCGCGACCAGGTGTCGGCCGGCTACTTCAATTTCGACGAAAGCGGCGCGATGGCGATCCGGATGCCCTCGTACGCAGGCACGGCCAGCGGCGCGCTGCTCGGCAACGCAGCCGCGCGCCTGAACGACAGCTTCCTCGCCGCGCAGCAGAATGCGCTGCGCGACATACGCCAGCACTGGGAAGCCTACGCACTCGCGGCGAACACCGCTCACCCCGGCATGCAGAAGGTCGCGATGCGACGCACGTCGACCACGCCGTTCAACGAACGGCACGTGTCGAACCGCAACCCGACGATCCATCTGCGCAACGTCGACTTCAACCTGTCCGGGGATATCGGTTTTCACGTCGAGGATCTCGACGTGGAACTCGTCTCGAAGCGGCCCGGCGAACCCGTCGATCTCGACGATCCGAACCAGTACGACATTCGCATTCTCGGCGGCACGGTCGTCGAGTCATGGAAGGCGATGTCCGCGCTCTTCAACAACTATCTGCTCGACTACGCGCCGCGCTCGCTCAACGACCTGCAACTGAGCGCGGACGGCACGAACCTGCGCGTCCAGGGCGGCATCAAGCTGTGGAATCACGTGCCGGGTGTCTGGCTGCCAACCGACATGAAGGGCACGCTGTCGGTGCTCGACGACCGGCATCTCGCGTTCAAGCCATCCCAGGTGTCGGTGCTCGGCATCCCGCAGGCGAAGCTGCTGCGTTCGCTCGGCATCGAGCTCGCCTCGCTGACGCCGTTGCAGCGTCGCGGCGCGGAACTGCGTGGCGACACGCTCGTGCTCGACCAGTACACCGTGTTCCCGCCACCCGTGCTGAACGGCAAGCTCGGACAGGCAACGGTCGAGCGCGACGGGCTGCGTCTCACGTTCAGGCGCATGGCAGGTGCGCCCGCACCGCAACGGCCGCAGATCGATGCACCGAGCTACATGTGGATGGAAGGCGGCGACATGAAGATGTTCAACGTGCTTGAACTGAACGTGCGCGCGCTGATCCGGAATTCGGCCGAGGCCGGCCCGATGCGTTTCGACCTGTACGGCTACCGCAGCCAGGTCGCGCAAGGCTCGGTGCGGATGCTGCCGGACGGCACGCTGGTCGTCGACATGGGGCAGAAGAACCCGCTCGCGTCACGCTGACGCGCACGCGACACGCATGAAAAAAGCCCGGTGGCACGTCGCCAACCGGGCTTTTCATTTCATCCTTCGCGCTTCGCGCTCAGTCGTGCTTCAGTCCGTCGATCACGTCGAGCAGCGCCTGCCGCAATGCAATGACGTCGACGGTTGCGCCCGGCTTGCCCGGTGCGCGTGCATCGGTGGCCGGCGCCTCCGGCTCGACGGGTGCCGCCGTGGCCCGCTCGCCGACCGGCGAATCGAGCCGGTTGCGCGCGCCGTTGATCGTGAATCCCTGCTCGTACAGCAACTCGCGAATCCGCCGGATCAGCAGCACTTCGTGGTGCTGGTAATACCGACGATTGCCACGCCGCTTCACCGGCCGCAGTTGAGTGAATTCCTGTTCCCAATAACGCAGCACATGCGGCTTGACCCCGCACAGTTCGCTGACTTCACCGATCGTGAAGTAGCGCTTCGCGGGAATCGGAGGCAAGACGACTTTCTCAACCGTAGTGGTCATCGTCGGTTAACCGTCGGTAAAGGGTGCGCGGCGGCCGCGCGGAGACGTCAGCGCGCGGGGCTTACTCCGCGCCGTTTTCGACCAGCGCCTTCAGCTTCTGGCTCGCGTGGAAGGTTACCACCCGGCGGGCCGCGATCGGAATCGCCTCGCCCGTTTTTGGATTGCGGCCCGGACGCTGCGGCTTGTCGCGCAGCTGGAAATTGCCGAACCCCGACAGCTTGACGCTTTCGCCGTTTTCGAGCGCGTCGCGAATCACCTCGAAAAACGCCTCGACCATGTCCTTCGCTTCACGCTTGTTCAGCCCGACGCTGTCGAACAGCAGCTCCGCCAGTTCCGCCTTCGTCAGCGTGGGCGTCTCGGTGGACGCCGGCGCCGAAGCGTCGCGGTTCATGGCGCTGCGTTGCGCCGTCAGGAGGGCTTCGAATTCACTCGAGGTCATGTCGTTCATATCTGCCATACAGCGCGTTAAATCAAAACTTACGATCGGAAAAGGCCGCCCGCGAGCGGGCGGACCTCCTCCTTAGCCGCGCAGACGCGCACCAGCACGAGCCATCCGCTCGACCAGCGTCTGGATCGCCTGATCGACGACCTCGTCCTGTAGCGTGCCAGCCGCGTCCTGCAGCGTCACACGGAAGGCAAGGCTCTTCTCGTGCGCGGCAAGACCACCGGAAGTATTTGATTTTGCACGAAATTCGTCGAAGAGTACAACCTTCTGAACGAATCGGCAGGCCTCTTCGGCAAGCGCCTTCTTCATTTCGTCGAAAAGTGCCTGAACCTCGACCGCCTGATCGACGACCACGGCAATATCGCGACGAACCGGCGGGAATTTCGACACGTCGGTCGGCGCGGGCAATGCACGCGCAATCAGCGCGTCCGCGTCGACCTCGAACATCACCGGCGCGTGCGGCAGCTCGTACTTCTGCATCAGGCGCGGGTGCAGTTCGCCGATCCAGCCGACCGCACGGCCATCGACTTCGATGCGCGCGCTGCGGCCCGGATGGAGGGCCGGATGCTCGGCCTTCACGAAGCGTGCGGCCGCGGGCGCGAGCAGCGCCTCGAGATCGCCCTTCACGTCGAAGAAATCGACCGGGCGGGTTTCCGCGCCCCACTGCTCGTCGAGCGCCGGACCATAGGCAAGCGCACCGACGCGCTTCGGCTGCACGTAGCCCTCGACCGTCAGCTCACCGGCCTTCGACGCCGCATCGGTAAGGAACACGCGACCGGCCTCGAACAGGCGCACACGATCCGCGCGGCGGTTCAGGTTGTGGCGCAGCACGGAAATCAGGCTGCCGAACAGCGTCGTGCGCATCACCGACAACTGGCTCGCGATCGGGTTCAGCAGACGGATCGGATGGTCGTTGCCCGCGAAATCCTGCTCCCACTCCGCATCGACGAAGCTGAAGTTGACGGTTTCCGCGTAGTCGCGCGCGGCGAGCGCGTGACGGATGTCGTGAATCGAGCGCCGCGTCTCGTTGGTCGCGCGCATTTCGCTCGTCGCGACCGGCGGACGCGCCGGGATCTTTTCGAAGCCGTAGATGCGCGCCACTTCCTCGATCAGGTCTTCCTCGATCTCGATGTCGAAGCGATGCGACGGCGGCGTGACGAGGAACGCATCGTCTTCACGCTCGAACGGCAGGCCGAGGCGCGTGAAGATGCTGGCGATCTCGTCGGCGCCAATCTGCACGCCGATGATGCGGTTCGCGCGCGATACGCGCATCTTCACCGGCGCGCGCTGCGGCAGGTTCACCGACTGATCGTCGACCGGGCCGGCCTTGCCGCCGCAGATTTCGAGAATCAGTTGCGTAATGCGCTCGACGTGTTCGACGGTCGTCGCGTAGTCGACGCCGCGCTCGAAGCGATGAGCCGCATCGGTCGAGAAGTTGTACTTGCGCGCACGGCCGCGGATGCTGTCCGGCCACCAGAATGCGGCTTCCAGGTAGATGTTGGTCGTATCGAGCGTGACGGCCGTGCTGTCACCGCCCATGATGCCGGCCAGGCTTTCGACCTGACGGCCGTCCGAAATCACGCCGACCGTTTCGTCGAGTTCGACCGTGTTGCCGTTGAGCAGCTTCAGCGATTCGCCGCGCTTGCCCCAGCGCACCTCGATACCGCCGTGGATCTTGTCGAGATCGAACACGTGCGACGGGCGGCCGAGCTCGAACATCACGTAGTTCGAGATGTCGACGAGCGCCGACACGCTGCGCTGGCCGGAACGCGCGAGGCGCTCGACCATCCACTGCGGCGTCTTCGCATGCGCGTTCACGCCACGGATCACGCGACCCGAGAAGCGACCGCACAGATCGGGCGCGGCAATGCGCACCGGCAGCGTCTCGTCGAGCTCGACGCGCACCGGGCGGATGTCGACCGGCGTCAGCGGCGCGCCGGTGATCGCGGCCGTCTCGCGTGCAATGCCGAACACGGACAGGCAGTCGGCCTTGTTCGGCGTCAGCTTGATTTCGAAGATCGTGTCGTCGAGATTGAGCGTCTCGCGGATGTCCTGGCCGACCGGCGTGTCTTCCGGCAACACCAGCAGCCCGCTGTGATCCTCGGACAGCTTCAGCTCGCGTGCCGAGCACAGCATCCCCTGGCTCTCCACGCCGCGCAGCTTCGACAGCTTGATCGCGAACGGCTTGCCGCCCTCTTCTGCCGGCGGCAGTTCCGCACCGACCAGCGCGACCGGTACCTTGATGCCGGGCGCGACGTTCGGTGCGCCGCAGACGATATTCAGCGTCGCGCCGGTGCCGGCGTCGACCTGGCAGACATTGAGCTTGTCCGCATCCGGATGCTTGACGACTTCGAGCACGCGGCCGACGACGATCTTCGACGTCGGCGGCGCAGCCTTGCTCAGCGATTCGACTTCGAGCCCCGCCATCGTCAGCGCGTGCGACAGTTCGTCGGTCGTCAGCTGCGGGTCGACAAAGGTTCTCAACCAGGATTCAGGGAATTGCATGGATGTCTACGTTCGAAACAGGTTAGATCGACGCCCGGGCCCCATCGGATCGTCCGTCGGGGCGTGCACGGGCACAGGTCGGCGCGGCGCGCGGCGTTACGCGAACTGGCGCAGGAAACGCAGGTCGTTCTCGAAGAACAGCCGGAGATCCTGGACGCCGTAGCGCAGCATCGTCAGGCGCTCGAGGCCGCTGCCAAACGCAAAGCCGATGTAGCGCTCGGGATCGAGGCCCATGTTGCGAATCACGGTCGGATGCACCTGCCCCGAACCGGAGATCTCGAGCCACTTGCCGGCGTTCTTGCCTTGCTCGAACATCATGTCGATCTCGGCCGACGGTTCCGTGAACGGGAAATACGACGGACGGAAGCGCACGAGGATGTCGTCGCGCTCGAAGAATTTTTTCAGGAAGTCGGTATAGACGCCCTTGAGGTCGGCGAAGCTGATGTTTTCGTCGATCCACAGCCCCTCGACCTGATTGAACATCGGCGAGTGGGTCGCATCGCTGTCGACGCGATACGTGCGGCCCGGCGCGATCACCTTGATCGGCGGACGGTTCATGCGCGCGTAACGCACCTGCATCGGGCTCGTGTGCGTGCGCAGCAGCAGCTGGCGGCCGTCGGCATCCTTGCCTTCGACGTAGAAGGTGTCCTGCATCGAACGCGCCGGATGGTTCTCCGGGCTGTTCAGCGACGTGAAGTTGTACCAGTCGGTCTCGATTTCGGGGCCGTCGGCCACATCGAAACCGATCGAGCCGAAAATCTGTTCGACACGCTCCCACGTGCGCATCACGGGGTGCAGGCTGCCTGCACCGGCGCCGCGACCCGGCAACGTCACGTCGATCGCTTCGGCAGTGAGGCGCTGATTCAGCAGCGCGTCGGCCAGTGCCTGGCGACGGGCGGTCAGCGCGGCTTCAACCTGCTGCTTCACGACATTGATGCGTGCACCTTCGGTCTTGCGTGCTTCGGGATCGAGCTTGCCGAGGCCCTTCAGCAACTCGGTCAGCGCACCCGACTTGCCGAGAAATCGTGCTTTCTCGTTTTCGAGCGTGGTGATGTCGGCAGCCTGTTCGAAGGACTGCTGCGCGTCGGCGACAATCTGGTCCAGATCCATAGATCCCATCATTTCCAACGTCATTCGGTCTTGGCGAGCGAAATCGCCCACCAAACAAAAAAGGGGCTCGGAAGAGCCCCGTTTTCGCTGCAGCGGCCGAGACTACCGGAACCTCGCTGCAACTAACCACGCAGTGCTAATTTCGCAATTAGGCTGCAACGGCGGCTTTCACCTGCTTGACGATCGCAGCAAAAGCAGCCTTGTCGAACACCGCCATGTCGGCCAGAACCTTACGGTCGAGTTCGATCGACGCCTTCTTCAGGCCGTTGATGAACACGCTGTAGGTCATGTCGTGCTGGCGAACTGCCGCGTTGATACGCGTGATCCACAGTGCGCGGAACACACGCTTCTTGTTGCGGCGATCGCGGTACGCGTACTGACCAGCGCGCATCACCGCCTGCTTGGCGATGCGGTAGACGTTATTGCGGCGGCCGCGATAACCCTTGGCCAGGTTGATGATCTTCTTGTGGCGGGCCCGTGCGGTTACCCCACGTTTGACTCGAGGCATGTTTCTCTCCTTAGAGTATCAGTTAGGGGTTACGCGAACGGCAGCATCGCGCGGACGGAGTTCAGATCGGAATCATGAACTGCCGTTGCGCCGCGCAGGTGACGCTTGTTCTTCGTGGTTTTCTTGGTCAGGATGTGACGCTTGAAGGCTTGACCGCGCTTGACGGTACCGCCCGGACGCACCACGAAGCGCTTTGCAGCACTCTTCTTGGTCTTCATCTTAGGCATGACGAACAACTCCAGTTTATTAGATGGCGATGGGTGTGCGGTTGGCTTGCGCCCTTGACCCGCCCTTCGAAACCCAGTCCACTTGTGTACGGCAACCGCTTGCGCAGCCGCCGTCATTGTTGGCACGCCGCCCTGACCGGGCAACGCGCCGAACCGCTGCGAACCTGCGCGCGAAGCGCGCGGGCCCGTTACTTCTTTTTCTTCGGCGAGAGCACCATGATCATCTGGCGCCCTTCCATCTTCGGCATCTGCTCAACCTGGCCGACTTCCTCGAGATCCGTGCGCAGACGCTCAAGCATCCGCATACCGATTTCCTGGTGAGCCATTTCACGGCCGCGGAAACGCAACGTGATCTTCGTCTTGTCGCCCTCTTCGAGGAAGCGCACGAGATTGCGGAGCTTGACGTTGTAGTCCCCGTCATCGGTACCCGGGCGGAACTTGACTTCCTTGACCTGGATGACCTTCTGCTTCAGCTTCGCTTCGTGCTGCTTCTTCGATTCCTGGTACTTGAACTTGCCGTAATCCATCAGACGGCAAACCGGGGGAACCGCTTGCGGCGCGATTTCCACCAGGTCAACATCCAGTTCTTCCGATTTACGGAAAGCATCAGCGAGTTTTACGATACCGAGCGGTTCGTTCTCGATCCCGACCAGACGCACTTCCGGCGCAGTGATTTCACCGTTGATGCGATGCGACGACTTATCAGTAGCGATGTTACGTTTCCTCTAAAAATTAAAAAAACGAGCCGCGCTGCCAGGGCGGTTACTTGAACGAGCGCAGGTCTTCCTGCAGACGCTCAACGAAGGCTTCGACCGGCATCACGCCAAGATCGACGCCGCCACGGGCACGCACGGCTACCGTTTGCGCATCACGCTCCTTATCGCCCACGACGAGGAGATAAGGCACCTTTTCCAGCGTGTGCTCGCGTATTTTATAGCTAATCTTCTCATTGCGCAAATCGGCCGTCACTCTAACCCCTTGTTTTTGCAACGATTGGGCCAGAGATTGCGCATATTCGGCCTGACTTTCGGCGATATTGAGCACAACTGCCTGGAACGGCGCAAGCCAGGCCGGCATCGCACCAGCGTGGTGCTCGATCAAAATCCCGAGGAAACGCTCCATCGAACCGACGATTGCACGGTGCAACATCACCGGACGGCGACGGCTGCTGTCATCCGCGACATACTCGGCGCCGAGGCGCTCCGGCAGCACCATGTCGAGCTGCAGCGTGCCGCACTGCCACGAACGGCCGAGCGCATCCTTGATGTGGTACTCGATCTTCGGACCGTAGAACGCGCCTTCACCCGGCAGCTCTTCCCACGTGAGGCCGCAGGCCGTCAGCGCGTCGCGCAAGCCCTGCTCGGCGCGATCCCACGTTTCGTCCGTGCCCGCACGTTGCTCCGGGCGCAGCGACAGCTTGATGTCGATGTGATCGAAACCGAAGTCCTTGTACACACTCATTGCCAGCGTGTTGAACGCGATCGATTCCGAGATGAACTGGTCTTCCGTACAGAAGATGTGCGCATCGTCCTGCACGAAGCCGCGCACGCGCATCAGGCCATGCAGCGCGCCCGATGCCTCATTGCGGTGGCACGAACCGAATTCCGCGTAACGCAGCGGCAGGTCGCGGTACGAACGCAGGCCGTGCTTGAACACCTGGACGTGGCCCGGGCAGTTCATCGGCTTGATTGCGTAGTCGCGCTTCTCCGACTCCGTCGTGAACATGTTCTCGCGATAGTTCTGCCAGTGGCCCGACGCTTCCCACAGCGAACGGTCCATGATCATCGGCGTCTTGATCTCGAGGTAGCCGGCTTCGTTCACGCGGCGGCGCATGTACTGCTCGACCTGCTGCCACAGCGCCCAGCCCTTCGGATGCCAGAACACCATGCCCGGCGACTCTTCCTGCATGTGGAACAGGTCGAGCTGCTTGCCGAGCTTGCGGTGATCGCGCTTTTCCGCTTCCTCGAGCATGTGCAGGTACTGATCCTGATCTTCCTTCCTGGTCCAGGCCGTACCGTAGATGCGCTGCAGCTGCTCGTTCTTCGAATCGCCGCGCCAGTACGCGCCCGCGACCTTCATCAGCTTGAAGACCTTCAGCTTGCCGGTGGACGGCACGTGCGGACCACGGCACAGATCGGTAAAGCCGCCGTGCGAATACAGCTTGATTTCGTCGCTTTGCGGAATCGACTCGATGATCTCGGCCTTGTACTTCTCGCCGATGCTGCGGAAGTAGCCCGCCGCTTCGTCACGCGACACGACACGGCGCGTCACGGGCTCGTCCTTCTTCACGAGCTCCTGCATGCGCTTTTCGATCTTCTCCAGATCTTCGGGCGTAAACGGGCGGTTGTACGAGAAGTCGTAATAGAAGCCGTTGTCGATCACCGGGCCGATCGTCACCTGCGCGTCCGGGTACAGTTCCTTCACCGCGTACGCGAGCAAGTGCGCCGTCGAGTGACGGATGATGTCGAGGCCGTCGGCGTCCTTGTCCGTCACGATCGCGAGCGACGCGTCGCGGTCGATCACGGCCGACGTATCGACGAGCTCGCCATCGAGCTTGCCACCAAGCGCAGCCTTCGCAAGGCCGGGACCGATCGAGGCTGCAACCTCGGCAACTGTCACCGGATGCTCGTATTGTCGAACTGAGCCGTCAGGCAAGCGTATCGAAACCATAGCAATCTCCGTGATGCCGACAGTGGGCGGCAGACCAGGTACGCGATATAAAAATCACGCGGGAAAATTTCGCGACAAAAAAAATGCGGCCCCGCTTTCGAGGGGCCGCATTCGATACTTCACTCAAACTGAAAGGGCGAAAGGGTTCCTCGACTAGCGTCGCTCCGAAAAGGTTTCGGTCAACGTTCGCGGTGTCATAACCGTATTCGCCTTGTTCGCGTTGAGTTATTTGCTGCATCGAACACCCGGAAGCCGGGCATTCTCAATTCGTTGGTAGGCTCGATTGGACTCGAACCAACGACCCCCACCATGTCAAGGTGGTGCTCTAACCAGCTGAGCTACGAGCCTAGTGAAGCTAAGATTATATGGAGCTGTTACCTGCTTGGCAAGTATTTTTATGCGGTCGCAGCAAAATAACGGTGTTCGAACCCCACATCACGCCTTCCGCCCCGCCCGCACGACGCCCTGTACCTCGCCGAGCAGCGTGCACGCACGCTGCACCTGCGCCGAGTTCGATACCTCGACCGTAAACTGCATGAATGCCGCATTGCGGCGGCTCTGCGTCTTCACGCCCACCACGTTCATCTTCTCGCGCGCGAATACTTCGGAGATGTCGCGCAGCAACCCTTGCCGGTCGCTCGCCTCGATCATCAGGTCGACCGGATAGACGGACACCCCGCGCCCGCCGAGCACATCGGCCGACCAGGTCGTCTGCAGCACGCGCTCCGGCGCGCGCTCGACCATCCGGCGGAACGTCGGGCAATCGGTCCGGTGGATCGACATCCCCTTGCCGCGCGTGACGAAACCGCTGATCGGATCGGGCGGCGCCGGACGACAGCAGCGCGCGAGCTGGGTCAGCAGCGCATCGACGCCTACGACCAGCACGCCGGTCGACGCACCGTGCGCCACGCTCGCGCCGCTGCTGCGCTTCTCGAAATCGGCAGGCGCCTCGGGCGCCGGCTCGGGCGGCGGCGCATCGGACAGCGCGTGCTCGACATTGCGCAGGCTGAACTCTTCCTTGCCGACGACCGAGAACAGTTCCTCGGGCGACTTGAAGCCGAGCTTCGCGGCGAGATTGTCCAGGTTGACCGACGTCTTGCCCTCGCGTTGCAGCGTCTTTTCGACGAGCGCGCGGCCATGCGAGACGTTTTCTTCCTGCTCGATCGAGTTGAACCACGCACGCACCTTCTGACGCGCACGCGGGCTCTTCATATAGCCGAGCTGCAGGTTCAGCCAGTCGCGCGACGGCCCGCCCTCCTTCACCGCGACGATCTCGACCGTCTGGCCGTTTGCGAGCGGCGTATTGAGCGGCACCATCGCGCCGTCGACGCGCGCACCACGGCAGCGATGGCCAAGTTCGCTGTGCAGGTGGTACGCGAAATCGACCGGTGTCGCGCCCTGCGGCAATGCGATCACACGCGCCTGCGGCGTCAGCACGTAGATGTGATCGTCGTCGAGCGACGTCTCGCGCAATTGCGCCCACGCCTTGTCGCCCGACTTTTCCGCGCCGTCCTCGACGTCATCCTTCCACGCAAGCAACTGGCGCAGCCATGCGATCTTCTCGTCGTACTTGTCGCTTGCCGAGAACTGGCCACCGTAGCCGCGCGCGCCGGCTTCCTTGTAGCGCCAGTGCGCAGCGACGCCATACTCGGCGAAACGGTGCATCTCCTGCGTACGGATCTGCACTTCGAACGCGCGACCGTCGTCGCCGATCACGACCGTGTGCAGCGACTTGTAGCCGTTCGGCTTCGGCCGCGAGATGTAGTCGTCGAATTCCTTCGGCACCGGCTGCCACAGGTGATGCACGATGCCGAGCACCGCGTAGCAATCCTTGATGTCCGGCACGATCACGCGAAACGCGCGCACGTCATACAGCTCGGAGAAGTCGAGCTCCTTGCCGCGCATCTTGCGCCAGATGCTGTAGATATGCTTCGGCCGGCCGCTCACGTCGGCCTGGATGTTCGCGTCCGCCAGCTCTTGCTGCAACCGGTCGATCGCCTGCGTGACGTACGCTTCGCGCTCGATGCGCTTCTCGTCGAGCAGCTTCGCGATCCGCTTGTAGGTGACCGGATCCTCGAAGCGGAACGCGAGATCCTCGAGCTCCCATTTCAGTTGCCAGATACCCAGACGGTTCGCGAGCGGCGCATAAATTTCGAGCGTCTCACGCGCGACGTCGGGCGGCGGGTCGATCTTCGCCGCCGCGTAGTAGCGCAGCGACTGCAAGCGGGATGCGAGCCGGATCAGCACCACGCGGATGTCTTGCGCGAACGAAAGCAGCATCTTGCGCAGCGCCTCGATCTGCGTACGCCGCTCTTCCGCCGCATCGCGCCCCGCATCGGGCACCGCATTCTGCGCGGCACGCAGGCTGACGGTACCGAGTCGCAACAGCTTGCGCACGTCGGACACGAGCCGCGCCACTTCGTCGCCGAAACGCTCGGTGAGTTCGCGCTCGGGGTCGCTCAGGTGCGGTGTCAGTACGAACAGCGCAGCCGCCTGCATCGCGGACGGGTCAACGTTCAGCGTGCGCATGATCGACGCCGTGCCCGCCGAGTGATCGGCGAGCAGCTCGCCCGACGACAGGCGCACGTCGCCGGCCCGCTCGCGCACGAACGCGAGCACGTCGTCGAACGACGGTGCCGCGACGGGGGAGGCGGAAACGGACTCGGTCATTGCTCGGCCTGGCGGAATGCGATCATCGTCGGGTTACGTTCAGCTCCGCTGGGCAGCAACGACCACGATCTCGACGAGCAGCGCCGGATCCGCAAGCTTCGCCTCGACGGTGGCACGCGGCGGCGTGTTGCCGTGCGCGACCCATGCATCCCACTCCGCATTCATGCCTTCGAAGTTTGCCAGATCCGAGATGTAGATCTGCACCGACAGCAGATGCGCCTTGTCGCTGTTCGCTTCGGCGAGCAGGCGATCGATGTGGCCGAGCACTTCGCGCGTCTGGCCCTTGATGTCCTGCGTGGTGTCTTCGGCGATCTGGCCGGCCAGATACACGGTACCGTTGTGGATCGCGGTTTCGGAGAGACGGGCCCCGACGTGGTGACGAATGACTGCCATGGAATGTTCCGGTCGTGAATGGGTGAGAAATCGGGCGGCGGCACGGCCCGCGTGCCGCCGAACCGCATATTATGACGCGTTTATGCGCCGCCTTCGACGAAAAACCGCCGCGCGAGGGCAATCTGGCTTGCGTCGATGAACGCCGGCGCGTGGCCCGCCCCTGGAATCTCGGCATGCGTCACATGCCGGCCGCGACGCACCATGTCGGCCACCGTCTCACGCGACAGCAGATCCGACGTCTCGCCACGCACGACGAGCAGCGATGCGTTCGTCGTCTCGATCGCGTGCCACAGCGCGGCCTCGCCGAGCGCCGCCAATTCGGGCGTCGTCGCCTTGAACGGCTCGGCGATGCGCGGATCGTAGCGGATCGTCCAGCCACCTTCGGGCAGTTCGCGCAGCAGCGGCCCGTTGATCTCGCGCCACTCGTCGGTGGTCAGCGCACCGAACGGCAGCGACAGCGACGTCAGATAGTCGATGCCCTCCTGCTGGGTCGCAAAGCGCGGCTGCACGCCGAGATATTCGCCGATGCGCGTCAGCGAATCAGGTTCGATGCGCGGGCCGACATCGTTGACGATCATCCGGCGCAGCGGCGAACCGGGCAACCCCGCGAACGCCATGCCGATCAACCCGCCCATCGACGTGCCGAACCAGTCGACCGACTCCACGTCGAGTCGCGCAATCAGCGTCACCATATCGGCCACGTATTGCGGGATCGCATAGAGCCGCGGATCGGCCAGCCAGTCCGACTGGCCGCGCCCGACGACATCGGGGCAGACGACGCGATACGTATCGGACAGCGCAGCCGCGAGCCGGTCGAAATCGCGTCCGGAACGGGTCAGGCCATGCACGCAGACCAGTACGCGCCGGTTGGCGGGATCGCCCCACTCGGTATAGGCGACGTGGTGAAGGCCGGCAGCGCTCGCACACTGCACGCGCCGCTGGCGAGGAACCTGGGAATTCGCTGGGGTCGTTGGCATCGTTGGCATCCTGTCGAACGGGGGCGACGCGCGGGGCAACGCTTGCGACGCCCGATGCAAACGATTGTAAACCGCTTCAGCCGTACGGGTCCGCTCATCGGGCACCCGACAATCGACCTGACGTTGACAATGACAAACGCCCCGCATGCCGTCGTCCGGCTTGCGGGGCGCTGAAGCCGCGCGTACGCGCGGAACCTTATGCGACCGCGCTGATGTCGAGCGGCGCGCCCGTCTTCGCCTGGATCTCGTCGGCGCTCACGCCGTCGGCGAGCTCAAGCACCTTCAGGCCGGACGGCGTCACTTCGATCACGCCGAGATCGGTGATGATCAGGTCGACCACGCCGACACCCGTCAACGGCAGGTTACATTCCTCGAGGATCTTGTGCTGGTCGCCCTTCGCGACATGCTCCATCAGCACGACGACGCGCTTCACGCCGGCGACGAGATCCATCGCACCGCCCATCCCCTTGATCATCTTGCCGGGGATCATCCAGTTCGCGAGGTCACCCTGCTTGCTGACCTGCATCGCGCCGAGGATCGCCAGGTTGATGTGGCCACCGCGGATCATCGCGAACGAATCGGCCGACGAGAAGATCGACGAGCCCGGCAGCGTCGTGACGGTCTGCTTGCCGGCGTTGATGAGATCGGCGTCGACTTCGTCTTCGGTCGGCGACGGGCCGATGCCGAGCAGGCCGTTCTCCGACTGCAGCCACACCTCGACGCCTTCCGGCACGTGGTTCGCAACGAGCGTCGGCAGGCCGATGCCGAGGTTCACGTAGAAGCCGTCCTGCAGTTCCTTCGCCGCGCGCGCGGCCATCTGGTCACGATTCCAGGCCATGTCAGTCTCCTTTCGCGCGTACGACGCGTTGTTCGATGCGTTTTTCGGGCGTCGCGTTCAGCACGATGCGCTGCACGAAAATCCCCGGCGTGTGGATGTGGTCCGGATCGAGCGCGCCGTTCTCGACGATCTCCTCGACCTCGGCGACGGTGATCTTGCCGGCCATCGCACACATCGGGTTGAAGTTGCGCGCGGTGCGGCGAAAGATCAGGTTGCCGGACTTGTCGGCCTTCCAGGCCTTCACGAGCGCGACATCGGCCGTCAGCGACGGCTCGAGCACGTAGTGGCGATCGCCGAACTGGCGCGTTTCCTTGCCTTCCGCGATCACGGTGCCGTAGCCCGTGTTCGTGAAGAACGCCGGGATGCCCGCACCGCCTGCACGCAGCTTTTCGGCGAGCGTGCCTTGCGGCGTGAATTCGAGCTCGAGTTCGCCGGCCAGGTACTGGCGCTCGAACTCCTTGTTCTCGCCGACGTACGACGAGATCATCTTCTTGATCTGGCGCGTTTCCAGCAGCAGCCCGAGGCCGAAACCGTCGACGCCTGCGTTGTTGCTGATGCAGGTGATGCCCTTGACGGCCGTATCGCGCAACGCCGCGATCAGCGCCTCCGGAATCCCGCACAGGCCGAAGCCGCCCACCGCGAAGGTTTGCCCATCGCGGACGATCCCTTCCAGCGCGGCAGCCGCGCTTGGATAGACTTTGTTCATCAGTTGTCCCTTCCTCTATGGAAACCAGCGAAACCGGTTCACGCGCCCACGTGGCCCGCAAGCCCGCCGCATCATTCTATGCATGCACGGCAATGCCTGCGTCGAGGCGCGCTGTTTTTATACCGCGGCAAACCGCCACGAGATGCCTGAAAGGGTACGATGCGGCGCGGATGCGGCACAATACGCAAAAATACATAAGCGTTTGCCTCCGCTTGCCTGCGCCATGCCTGCTCTCGATTACCAGACTGCCTTCCTCCTCGCGCCGCTCGGCCTCGTCCTGTCGCGCGACCGCGTGATCGAGGACTGCAACGACGCGCTCGCGTCGATCTTTCGCTGCGCGCGGGCCGACCTGATCGGAAAATCGTACGAGGTGCTCTACCCGTCGACGGACGAATTCCAGCGAATCGGCGAACGTATCGCGCGCGTCATGGCGGCGAACGGCATCTACTCGGATGACAGAATCATGAAACGGGCGGACGGCGAGCTGTTCTGGTGCCACGTCACCGGCCGCGCGATCGACCGCACCGCGCCGCTTGCGGCGGGCGTGTGGACCTTCGAGGATTTGAGCGCGACGCGTCGCGTCGCCGTCGAACTGACCCCGCGCGAGCGCGAGATCGCCGCGCAGCTCGCGACCGGCAAGACCAGCAAGCAGATCGGGCGCGTGCTCGACATCAGCTCACGCACGGTCGACATCTACCGCGCACGGCTGATGCGCAAGTACGGGACCAACAATACGCCCGAGCTGCTGCAGCGCCTGCTCGGGCAGTGAATGACGGCGCCCGGATGACAATCGGCCGCACAGGGCGGCCGATTCGGGAAACAACGGGCATGGCGCGCCGCCGGCGACCTGGTGCCGGCCCGGCCTCGCGGAATCGACGCTCAGCCGACCTTCGCCGCGAGCGCGCGCTCGATCGTGTCGCGCAGCAACTGGGGCAACGGTACCGACTTGCCGAGCGCGTAGTCGACCCACACACATCGCGCATTGCCGCGCGCGTAGACATGCTGCGGATCGTCGGCGCGCGTGAGCTCGAAACCCGTGTCGAAGCTGCTACGGCCGGGTTTCGCAGCCGACATCCTCGCGATCACGTCGCCCGGATAGTGCAGCTGCTTGAGAAACTCCATCGACGCCGTGACGATGACGGGCCCCTGCCCCTCGCCATTGCCGCCGGCGATGCCGAGCTCCTCGAACCACGAGATCCGCGCCTGCTCCATGTAGCGGAAATAGACCGTGTTGTTCACATGGCCGAACGCGTCCATGTCGCCCCAGCGGATCGGCATCGACATCTCAAAAACGGGGGAATAATCACTCATTGCAGTCTTCTTTGTTGCTGAATGTCATCCGCTCAGGCGAGGCCGAAGCCGTCGTCGGCGGAGATAATCGAGCCATTGATGAACTGCGACTCGTCGGCCGCGAGCAGCAACAACAGCCCGTCGAGATCCTGCGGCTTGCCGACGCGCCGGCGCGGCAGCATCGACTGCAGCTTCTGGCCCTGCTCGGTTTCCCACAGGTAATGATTGATTTCGGTATCGATATAACCAGGACAGATCGCGTTGACGTTGATCCCGTGGCGCCCCCACTCGAGCGCCATCGCGCGCGTCATCTGCACGACCGCCGCCTTGCTCATCGCGTACAGGCCGATCTGCGGAAACACGCGCAGCCCGGCCACCGACGCGATGTTGATGATCCGGCACGGCGGCTTGCCGTTGCCGCTTCCGTTCGCGCGCATGATCATCCGCTTCGCGACTTCCTGCGCGACGAAGAATGCGCCGCGCGTGTTGGTGTCGAATACGAACTCGAAATCGGCCGGCGTCACGTCGACGAGCTTCTGCATCGTCGAGACGCCCGAGTTGTTCACGAGGATGTCGATCGTACCGGCTTCCGTCTCCGCGTGCGCGACCGCCGCCTTGATGCTCTGGACGTCGGTTACGTCGAGCGACACGACGTGCGCGGCACCGCCCGCCGCCTCGATCTCGGCACGCAGCTCCTTCAGGCGCTCGACCCGACGGCTCGCAAGCACGACCTTCGCACCGGCCTGCGACAGCACCTGCGCAAACCGCTGCCCGAGGCCGCTCGACGCGCCCGTGACCAGCGCAACCTTGCCTTCCAGATTGATCGACCGACCCATTTGCACTTCCCCTTTCGATGTCGTTTCGCCGCCACGGACAATACGGCCCGAACGGCATTACCCTAGCACGAAAATAGAACGATCGTGCTAATCTAGCCGCATGCTGTTGCGGCAAGCGTTTCGTTTCGCAGACAATACGCTCCCGAATAAAAGCATTCTAACGGTTAGAGGAACGCCAATGACCCCCGCAAGCCTCATCGAGCAATACGGCCCGCGCGAATCGATGGAATACGACGTCGTGATCGTCGGCGGCGGCCCCGCCGGGCTGTCGGCGGCGATCCGGCTCAAGCAGCTGGCCGCCGAGAAAGGCACCGAGATCGGCGTGTGCGTGCTCGAGAAGGGTTCCGAGATCGGCGCGCACATCCTGTCGGGCGCGGTGATGGACCCGCGCGCGATCAACGAACTGTTCCCCGACTGGAAGGAACGCGGCGCACCGCTCGACGTCGAGGTGACGGAAGACCGCTTCCTGTTCCTGTCCGAGAAGGGCGCGGTCACCACGCCGAACTGGGCGCTGCCCGCCAACTTCCAGAACCACGGCAACTACGTGATTTCGCTGGGCAACGTCACGCGCTGGCTTGGCGCGCAGGCCGAAGCGCTGGGCGTCGAGATCTTCCCCGGCTTCCCCGCCGCCGAGATCCTGTACAACGACGACGGCTCGGTCAAAGGCGTCGCGACCGGCAACATGGGCGTGGGCAAGGACGGCGAGCCGACCGAGAACTTCCAGCTCGGCATGGAGCTGCACGCGAAGTACACGCTGTTCGCCGAAGGCTGCCGCGGCCACCTCGGCCGCCAGCTGATCTCGAAGTTCAAGCTCGACGCGAACGCGGAACCGCAGGCGTACGGGATCGGCATCAAGGAGCTGTGGGAGATCGATCCGGCCAAGCACAAGCCGGGCCTCGTGATCCACACGGCCGGCTGGCCGCTGAAGTCGGATACGTACGGCGGCTCGTTCCTGTATCACATGGACAACAACCAGGTCGTGGTCGGCTTCGTGGTCGGCCTGGGCTACACGAACCCGTACCTGTCGCCGTTCGAGGAATTCCAGCGCTACAAGACGCACCCGTCGATCCGCGCGTTCCTGGAAGGCGGCAAGCGCGTGTCGTACGGCGCGCGCGCAATCACCGCGGGCGGGCTGCTGTCGCTGCCGAAGACGGTGTTCCCGGGCGGCGCGCTGATCGGCGACGACGCGGGCTTCCTGAACGCATCGCGAATCAAGGGCAGCCACGCGGCGATCAAGACCGGCATGCTGGCCGCCGACGCCGCGTTCGACGCGGTGCAGGCCGGCCGCCAGAGCGACGAGCTCAACGCGTACCCGGATGCCTTCAAGCAGTCGTGGCTGTACACGGAGCTGTACCGTGCGCGCAACTTCAAGCAGTGGATGGCCAAGGGGCTGTACCTCGGCACGCTGATGGTCGGGCTCGAACAGAAGGTGATGGGCGGCAACGTGCCGTGGACGCTGCATCACAAGCACGCGGACCACGAGATGCTGAAGCCGGCATCGCAATGCGAGCCGATCGAGTATCCGAAGCCGGACGGCAAGCTGACGTTCGACCGTCTGTCGTCGGTGTTCATCTCGAACACGAACCACGAGGAGAACCAGCCGGCGCACCTGACGCTGAAGGATGCGAACGTGCCGGTGAACGTGAACCTGCGCACGTACGCGGGGCCGGAGGGGCGCTTCTGCCCGGCGGCCGTGTATGAATTCGTGAAGAACGACGACGGCAGCGATCGCCTGGTGATCAACGCGCAGAACTGCGTGCACTGCAAGACCTGCGACATCAAGGACCCGACGCAGAACATCGTGTGGGTCACGCCGGAAGGTGGCGGCGGGCCGAACTACCCGAACATGTAATTGCCGGAACGCGCCGCCACGAGCGGCGTGTTTTTGGGCTGCCGCAAACGAAACGGGGCGCTGCTTGAAGCAGCGCCCCGTTTTGCATTCTCCGCGCAACGGCCGGGCGAGACGCGCAGCGCCCCGCCCGCTTGCGTCAGGTCGCGCTGCCCGCGATCTTCGGCGTCGGCGTCTCGACGTCCCCGCACTGCGCGCGATGGCGCAGCGCATGATCGATCAGCACCAGCGCGAGCATCGACTCGGCGATCGGCGTCGCACGAATGCCGACGCACGGATCGTGACGGCCGAACGTTTCCACCGTCGCTTCGTCGCCGGCCTTCGTGATCGAACGGCGCGGCGTGCGGATGCTCGACGTCGGCTTGATCGCGATCGACACGGTGATGTCCTGCCCGGTCGAAATCCCGCCGAGCACGCCGCCCGCATGGTTGCCGACGAAACCGCCCGGCGTCAGCTCGTCGCCATGCACCGAGCCACGCTGCGCGACGCTTTCGAAGCCCGCGCCGATCTCGACGCCCTTCACCGCGTTGATGCTCATCATCGCCTTTGCGATGTCCGCATCGAGACGGTCGAACACCGGCTCGCCCCAACCGACCGGCACGCCCGATGCAACGACATCGATGCGCGCACCGATCGAATCGCCGTCCTTGCGCAGCGCATCCATGTACGCCTCGAGTTCCGGCACAACCGCCGCATTCGGCGAGAAGAACGGATTCTCGTGCACGTGCGACCAGTCGACGAACGGCACGTCGATCTCGCCGAGGCCGCTCATGTAGCCGCGCACCTCGACGCCGAAGCGCTCGCGCAGCCACTTCTTCGCGACCGCACCCGCGCCGACGATCGGCGCCGTCAGGCGCGCGGACGAACGGCCGCCCCCGCGGTAGTCGCGGATGCCGTACTTCTGCCAGTAGGTGTAGTCGGCGTGGCCGGGACGGAACGTCTCGACGATGTTGCCGTAGTCCTTGCTGCGCTGGTCGGTGTTGCGGATCAACAGCGCGATCGGCGTACCGGTCGTCACGCCTTCGAACACGCCCGACAGGATCTCGACCTCGTCGGCCTCCTGCCGTTGCGTCACGTGACGCGACGTGCCGGGCTTGCGGCGATCGAGCTCGATCTGGATGTCGGCTTCGGTCAGCCCCATTCCCGGCGGGCAGCCGTCGATCACGCAGCCGATCGCGGGACCGTGCGATTCGCCGAAGGTCGTGACAGTGAAAAGCGTGCCGAGGGTATTGCCGGACATGATGGAACCGCCCAAAGAGAAATGGACAAACCGACGCGCTGCCCGGGCCGCAGGCAGGTCGATCGTTTGCCGGTCGAGAAAAAGAGGTAAGCCGCTATTATGCCAGCCGTCCCGGGTACGCGGGCCGCGTGAACCGTTCGGACCACACCGGCCGGCCACGGGCCCGGCCCGGAGCGACGATCGCAGACCCGCGCCGCTCTGGTCGAACGGGCCGGTTCGCGGCGGTCATGACGGCCCGGGGCAATGCCGCCGGGCCCGCCCCGCTTACTTCCGCGCGCCGCGCAGTTCGGTCACCGCGGCCTGCAGTGCCTCGGGCGTCGCAACCGACGCCGGGATCGGCTCGCCGACCGCCAGCGTCAGCCGGCTCATCACGCCGCGCTTGATGGGGCGCGGCATCCGCGCATCGGAATGCCGCGAAAAATAGCTGCCCCACAGCCCGCGCAGCGCCATCGGAATCACCGGCGCCGGCGTGCGACCCAGGATCTCCGTGATGCCGTGGTGGAACGTGTTGATGTCGCCCGTCTTCGTCAGCTTGCCTTCCGGGAAGATGCACACGAGTTCGCCTTCCTTCAGCGCGGCCTCGCATGCGTCGTACGCACGCGCGAGCATCGCGGGATCCTCGTGACGCGGCGCAATCGGGATCGCCTTCGCATGCCGGAACACCCAGCTCGCAAAGCGCGTCTTGAAGATCCGGTGATCCATCACGAAACGGATCGGGCGCGGGCTTGCCGCGGCCAGCACGAGCGCATCGACGTAGCTGACGTGGTTGCACACGAGCACGGCCGCCCCTTCTGCCGGGATCCGCTCCGCGTGCACGAGGCGAATTCGGTAGAAGGTGTGTACGAGCACCCATGCGACGAAGCGCAGCAGGAACTCGGGCACGAGCAGATAGATATACGTGGCGACGATCACGTTCAGGAGCGCCGTGACGAGGAACAGGCCGGGGATGTCGACTCCGGCCTTGGTCAGCCCCATCGCCATCACGGCCGACAGGATCATGAACAACGCGTTCAGGATGTTGTTCGCGGCGATGATCCGCGCGCGGTGCGTCGGTGCGCTGCGGCTCTGGATCAGCGCGTACAGCGGCACGCTGTAGAAGCCGCCGAACATCGCGAGCAGGAACAGGTCGACCAGGATGCGCCAGTGGCGTGCACCGGCCAGGAATTCGCCGACCGACAGTAGATGGCCGGGCGAAGGCAGCGCGTGGCTCGCGAAATACAGCTCGATCGCAAATACGCTGATGCCGATCGAGCCGAGCGGCACGAGGCCGATCTCGACGCGTCGCTGCGACAGCCGTTCGCACAGCAGCGAGCCGAGGCCGATGCCGACCGAGAAGGTTGCGAGCAGGATCGTGACGACGTCGGGGCTCGCGGACAGCACGTCCTTCGCAAAATTGAAGAACGACGTGAGGAACGTCGCGCCGACGAACCACAGCCACGAGATGCCGAGCAGGCTCAGGAACACGGTGCGGTTCTGGCGTGCGAGCCCGAGGTTGCGCCAGGTCTCGCTGACCGGATTCCAGTTGATCACGAGATCGGGCTGCGGCGCCGGCGTCGACGGCACGCGCTGCGCGACGAACCGCCCCGCGAGCGCGATGACGACGACGCTCACCGCGAGCACGCGCTCGCCGCTGCCTTCGATGCCCGCGGCCGCGCCGCCGATGATCGTGCCGATCAGGATCGCGATGAACGTCCCCATCTCGACGAGGCCGTTGCCGCCGACCAGCTCATGTTCGCCGAGATGCTGCGGCAGGTACGAATACTTGACGGGCCCGAACAGCGTCGAGTGCATCCCCATCATGAACGTGCACAGATACAGCAGCGTCGCGCTGTGCGTGACGAAGCCGGCCGCGCCGACGAGCATCAGCAGGATCTCGAAGGTCTTCACGAAGCGCGTGAGGGTCGCCTTGTCGTACTTGTCGGCGATCTGGCCGGACGTCGCCGAGAACAGCACGAACGGCAGGATGAAGATCGCGGAGATCAGGAACGCGGCCGTCTTCGCATCGACGCCGGAGAACCGCGCGGTGTGATAGGTGACGAGCGACGTGAAGCCGATCTTGAAGACGTTGTCGTTCAGCGCCCCGAGGAACTGGGTCGTGAAGAACGGGGCGAAACGGCGTTCGCGCAGCAGGTCGAACTGCGACGCGTGGGCACGCCGTTCGTCGCGCCGCTCCGAAGTGGCTTGCGTGTGATCGCTCATGCGGAATACGCGCGCGTCGTCTTGGCGAAGCTGCGCGGGCCTCGTGTTGTCGTTGAAAAAACGGCGGCGCAGGACAAGCCTGCGCCGCCGCATGCCGGATGGCGGCGCCCATGCATCAAGGTGCCGGGCGCGGCGTGGTTCACGGCTTGTGCGCTTCGGCTTCCGATTCCGGCCAGTCGCGGATGTACGCCTTCAGCATCCGGTTCTCGAAGCTCTGCGCCTCGACGACCGTCTTTGCGACGTCGTAGAACGAAATGACGCCCATCAGCACCTTCTTGTCGAGCACCGGCATGTAGCGTGCGTGGCGCTCGAGCATCATCCGGCGCACTTCGTTGACGTCCGTTTCCGGCGTGCACGTGAGCGGCTCGTCCATCACCTTGCGCACCTGGACGTCGCCGATCGCGCCGCCGTTCACGTGCAGGCGCAGGATGATCTCGCGGAACGTCAGCATCCCGACGAGATCGCCGTACTCCATCACGACGAGCGAACCGATATCGTGTTCGGCCATCGTGTCGACCGCTTCGCGCAGCGGCTTATCGGGCGTCACCGTAAACAGCGTGTTGCCCTTCACTTTCAGAATATCGCTGACGCGCATCGTAGTCCCCTCATGCTTGAATGCAAAATCTCTTTCGATCCTATCGGAAAGCCTGTCAAAAGGAAAGCGCGGGCCCGCGCGGCGGCCCGCCCCCCGCTTGCGGACACGGGCCGCCCGCCGCACAATGACCGCATCGATGGCGGCCCGAGGAGACGTCCATGGCGCATACGCATTCCGAGCAATTCGCCAGCTTCGCGGATTTCTACCCGTATTACCTGAACGAACACCAGAACCTGACGTCGCGGCGGCTGCACTTCATCGGCTCGCTCGGCGTGATCGGCTGCGTCGCGATGGCGATCGCGACCGGCAACTGGCTGTGGCTGCCGGCGGCCATCGTCTGCGGCTACGGGTTCGCGTGGGTCGGACACTTCTTCTTCGAGAAGAACCGCCCGGCCACGTTCCGGCACCCGATCTACAGCCTGATGGGCGACTGGGTGATGTTCAAGGACATCTGCACGGGCAAGATCCCGTTGTAGCGGCCGGGCGCCCTGCTCACGCGGGCCGCGGCGGGCGTGCATGCGGGTCGGACACGGTACCCGGCGCCTGCCCCGGGATCGCCGCCGGCTGCGCACCCGCAAGCCGGTGCGCGGCGATCAGCGACGCGAGCGACACGTCAAAGCGGTCACTCGACAGCACCGCAAGCAGCGCAGCGCCATCGACGTGGCTGCGGCGCCTCTGCAACTGGTAGGTCAGCTCCGTGCGGTCGATCACCAGCACGTCGAACAGCTGCGCGAGCGTCAGCTGCTCCGGGTTCGCGAGCAGGATGTAGCGCGGCGTGGTCTCGCCGCCGCCGTCAAGCCGCGCAATCCATTCCCGCTCCTCCATCGTCGTCAGCAAGCGCTGGGCGGTTTCCATGTCGCAGCGCAGCATGGTCGCGAGCCGCATCGCCGTGTAGCCGCGCTTGCCGACCGTGCGCGCTTCGGCCAGCCGCGCGAGCATTTCCAGCGCGTCGAGCAGGTCGCTGCCCGGATAGTGGATACGGTGGAACTGGCCGACGCGGATCGCCGGCAGCGCGGAGGCCACCATCGCGCCGAGCAGCGCGATGAACCAGCTCAGGTACACCCATAACAGGAACACGGGCAGCGCCGCGAACGCGCCATAGACGGCCGTATAGGTCGGAATGCGCCGCACGTAGTAGCCGAAGCCACGCTTCGCGAGCTCGAATGCCACAGCCGCGAACAGCCCGCCGATCACGGCGTCGCGCCATGCGACCGTGCAGTTCGGCAGGTACACGTACAGCAGCGTGAACGCGAGCACCGTCAGCGGCAACGATACGAGCGCGAGCAGCCACTCGACGATCGATGTCGACGGCGCGGCGCCCGTAAACGCCAGCGACTGCGTGAACAGGTACGACGAGATCGACAGGCTCACGCCGAACAGCAGCGGGCCGAGCGTGATCAGCGCCCAGTACGCGAGCACGCGCTGCGCGAATGGCCGCGGCTTGCGCACGCGCCAGATCAGGTTGAACGCCGACTCGATCGTCATCATCGTCATCACCGACGTGACGACGAGCACGATCAGGCCGGCGGTCGTCAGCCCCTTCGCCTTCGACGCGAACTGGTTCAGGTACTTGAAGATCTGGATGTTGAACTGCGCAGGCATCAGGTGATCCGCGAGGAACCCCTGCAGCGAGATCTGGAACGACGCGAACATCGGGAACGCGGTGAACAGCGCGAACGCGACCGTCACGAGCGGCACGAGCGCCAGCATCGTCGTGAACGTCAGACTGCCCGCCACTTGCGGGATGCGATCCTCGGCGCTGCGCCGGGCCGCGAACTGCGCGAGGCGCTTGATGGTGTCGAGATCGACGCTCAACTTCGGCAAACGGCTTCTCCTTCTTGATGCCGCGCGCCCGACGGCGCGCCGCCGTCGCGCTGCGCGACGGCTTCAGCCCCTATAATAGCCGCTCGATTCCAGCAGGGGCCGACTGCACCGGGCACGCGCGCGGCCGCACGCGGCTCCGTAGCCCATGAAAGACATTCTCGTCCTCTATTACAGCCGTCACGGCGCCACGCGCGATCTCGCGCTCGCGATCGCGAACGGCATCGACAGCGTGCCGGGCATGCAGGCCCGCATCCGCACCGTGCCGCCCGTATCGGCCGTCTGCGAAGCCACCGCCCCCGACATTCCCGCCGACGGCCCGCCGTACGCGGAACTGCGCGATCTCGAGGAATGCGCGGGCCTCGCGCTCGGCTCGCCGACCCGCTTCGGCAACATGGCCGCCTCGCTCAAGTATTTCCTCGACGGCACGACACCGCAATGGCTGTCGGGCGCGCTGACCGGCAAGCCGGCCAGCGTGTTCACGTCGACGGGCAGCCTGCACGGCGGCCAGGAATCGACGTTGCTGTCGATGATGCTGCCGCTGCTCCATCACGGGATGATGATCGTCGGGATCCCGTACACGGAATCCGCGCTCACCACGACGCGTACCGGCGGCACGCCGTACGGCGCGTCGCACGTCGCGCAGCACGATCGCTCGGCAGCCGCCGGGCTGTCGGCGGACGAAAAGGCGCTGGCGGCCGCGCTCGGCGTGCGGCTCGCACGCGCGGCGGCCGCCCTCTCCAGCGCCCAGGCCGCCGAGGCAGCATGAACGCCCCTGCCCGCCCCGTCGTCGCGGCCCGACCGCGCTACGCGCTGGCCGCCATCGCGTGCCTCGTCGCGCTGATCGCGCTGTCGCTCGCGTGGGAGCTGTGGCTCGCACCGCTGCGCCCGGGCGGCTCCGCGCTGATGCTCAAGGCCATCCCGCTCGCGCTCGCGCTGCCCGGCGTCTGGCGGCGTAACATCTATACGATGCAGTGGGCGAGCATGCTGATACTCGCCTATTTCGCCGAAGGCGTCGTGCGCGGCATGTCCGATCGCGGGCTGTCCGCGACGCTCGGCTGGTGCGAGACCGCGCTTGCCGTCGTCTTCTTCGTGGCGGCGCTGGCGTACGTCGCGCCGTTCAAGCGCGCGGCGAAAAAGTCGCGCGCCGCGTCCTGACCCTTACGCGACAAGGTGATGATGTCCTCCGAAGCTTTCGTTTCCGCGTGCCGCGACGCGATCGGCGCCGACCATGTGCTGACCGACCCGCACGATACCGAGCCGTTCCTGACCGACTGGCGACGCCGCTACAAGGGTGCCGCGTGCGCGGTGCTGAAGCCCGCAAACACGGCCGAAGTCGCCGCGCTCGTCAAGCTGGCCAACGCACACGGCATCGCGCTCGTGCCGCAAGGCGGCAACACGGGCCTGGCCGGCGGCGCCACGCCCGACGCGAGCGGCAGCCAGGCCGTGCTGAGCGTCGCGCGCCTGAACCGCGTGCGCGCGCTCGATCCGCACAACAACACGATCACCGTCGAAGCCGGCGTGATCCTCGCCGACGTGCAGGCGCGCGCCCGCGAAGGCGGCCGGCTGTTCGCGCTGAGCCTCGCGGCGGAAGGCAGCTGCACTATCGGCGGCAACCTGTCGACCAATGCGGGCGGCACCGCGGTGCTGCGCTACGGCAACGCGCGCGAGCTGTGTCTCGGGCTTGAAGTCGTGACGCCGCAGGGTGAAATCTGGGACGGCCTGCGCGGACTGCGCAAGGACAACACGGGCTACGACCTGCGCGACCTGTTCATCGGCGCGGAAGGCACGCTCGGGATCATCACGGCGGCCGTGATGAAGCTGCATCCGCTGCCGGCCGCGCAGGTCACTGCCCTCGCCGCGCTCGAATCCCCGCACGCGGCGCTCGATTTCCTCGCGCTCGCGCAGCGCGCGGCCGGGCCGCTGCTGACCGGCTTCGAGCTGATGTCGGACTTCTGCATGCAGCTCGTCGGCAAGCACTACCCGCAACTGCGCTACCCGTTCGCGCAGACGCATGCGCAGACGGTGCTGCTCGAACTGTCCGACAACGAAAGCGAAGCGCATGCGCGCGCGCTGTTCGAGAAACTGATGGAAGAAGCGTTCGAGGCCGGGCTCGTGGTCGACGCGGTGGTCGCGGAGAATCTCGCGCAGTCGCGCGCGTTCTGGGACCTGCGTGAACACATCCCGCTCGCGCAGGCCGACGAGGGGCTCAACATCAAGCACGACATCGCGGTGCCGATTTCGTCGATCGCGCGCTTCATCGACGAGACCGACGCGGCGATCCAGCAGGCTGCGCCGGGCGCGCGGATGGTCACGTTCGGCCACCTCGGCGACGGCAATCTCCACTACAACGTGCAGATGCCCAAAGGCGGCGATCCGAAGGCGTTCCTGGCCGCGTTCCAGGCGCCGATCAACCGGATCGTCTACGACAACGTGCACCGCCACCACGGCACGATCAGCGCGGAGCACGGCATCGGCCAGTTGAAGATCGACGACGCGCAGCGTTACAAGTCGCCGGTCGAAACGACGCTGATGCGCACGCTGAAGACCGCGCTCGACCCGCGCGGCCTGATGAATCCCGGCAAGGTCCTGCGCTGAAGCCACCCATTCCGGAGCCACGCCCGTGAAAGTCCGTGTCCTGTCCGACCTGCATCTCGAAAGCAACCTGCCCGACGCGATCCCGCATGCGGACGCGGATCTCGTCGTGCTGGCCGGCGACATCCACAATCACGCGGAAGGCCTGCGCTGGGCCGCCGAGACGTTCGATTCCGCGGTGCCGGTGATCTACGTGCCGGGCAACCACGAGTACTACGACGGGGAATTCGGCGCGCTGGAGACGGCGATGCGCGATGCGGCGCAGGCGCTCGACAACGTGCATTACCTGAACAACGATGTCTATGTCGATCCCGCGCAGCGCTTTCGCGTGCTAGGCACGACGCTCTGGGCCGATTTTTCGCTGTTCGGCGGCGACGAAGCCAGCCTCGCCAGCTCGATCGAGGCCGGGCTGCGCGTGATGCTCGATTTCAAGGGATTGATCCAGGTGACCTGGCCGCATGACGCGGCGCTGCATTCGGCGCCGGGCACGCCGGAACGGGATTTCTCGCCGGCCGACGCGATCGCGCTGCATCGACGCAGCCGCGCGTGGCTCGAAGCGCAGCTCGCGACGCCGTTCGCGGGCCAAACGATCGTCGTTACCCACCATGCGCCGCACCGGCGTTCGCTGGCGGAGCGCTATGCGGAAGATCTTGCGTCGGCGGGATTCGTGACGGACATGGCGGAACTCGTGCAGCCGCCGGTCAATCTGTGGCTCCACGGCCACACGCACACGTCATTCGACTATGTGGCAGACGGCGGCACACGCGTGGTGTGCAACCCGCGCGGCTACATCCACCGGCGCACCGGCGAACTGGAAAATACCGCGTTCGCGTGGGACAAGGTCGTCGAGCTCGGCTGATCGCCGGCCCGCGCGGCCGCGTTGCGCGGCCTTTTTCGACCCGGAGCGCGACCGCGGGATCAGCGGCCGGGGTGGCGTTGCTCGCGCACCCGCACCGGCACCGGCTTCATCTGCGCCTTCGCCTTCATCGCGCGCAGCAGGTCGCGGGTCGCCGCGGCGGCCGCGGCCGCGCCCAGCAGGACTCCAAGGCCGATCATCAGGTGCGTATCCATTGCTACTCCGGGGTTGCGTATCTCGTTAATTCCCACAGTATCAAACTGTCTGACACGCGTTCGTAAAAAAATGTTGCGTGAAGGACAAATCTCGTCAGATTGCGGTCAACCGCGCTGTCATGTCGCACGCGTGTACTGCTCGAGCGCGGCTTCGTCGGCGGCGAGCGTGGCCGGCAGTTCGTCGCGCAGGAAATCGACCCAGGTGCGAATTTTCGCGTCGAGGTACTGGCGCGACGGATACAGCGCGTAGATGTTCATCACGTGCGACCGGTATTCGGGCATCACGCGCACGATGTGCCCGCTGCGCAACCAGCCGATCGCCGAATAAAGCGGCAGACCGCCGATCCCCATCCCTTCCCGCACCGCGACAGCAAGCGCCTCGGCGACGTTCACGCGAAACGGTGGCGCCGTGATCGGGACGACTTCGTCGCCGTTCGGACCCGCCAGCGCCCATTCGTCGAACTGGAAGCCCGGCGCGACCATCCCGAGGCAGACGTGCTGCGCGAGATCGGCCGGCCGCTGCGGCACGCCGTGCGCCTCGACATAGTTGCGCGACGCGCACACCACGCTGTAGCTCTCGCCGAGCCGCTGCGACACGAGCCCCGAATCGGGCAGGTCGCGGCCGACGACGATCGCGACGTCATACCCCTCGTCGAGCAGGTCGGGCATCCGCTGCGCGAGCGTCAGCTCGACGTGCACGTCCGGGTAGCGCTCGCGATAGCGCGCGATGGCCGGCACCAGGTAGTGCTGGCCGAGGCTCGTGAAGCAATGCACCTTCAGCTTGCCCGACGGGCGCGCATGCGCGTCGCCCGCCTCGGCTTCGGCCTGGTCGACATACGCGAGGATCTGCTCGCAGCGCTGCAGGTAGCGCTCGCCGGCTTCGGTCAGCGCGATCCGGCGCGTCGTGCGGTTCAGGAGGCGCGTGCGCAGGTGCGCCTCGAGATCCGAGACCGCGCGCGACGCGTAGGCGGTAGTCGAATTCATCTGCTGGGCCGCCGCGGTAAAGCTTCCCGCGTCAACCACGCGGACGAATACCCGCATGTTTTGTAACGTATCCATCCCATTACCCGTTTGAATCCGGACGGATTGTTGCACAGAGGCGAACAAGTATTGTCTCAGGATTCGTAAAAATGACTTGCACCCTTGTCCATTTATTCAGGAATCGCTGAAAAATATAATCGCATCCGACTCATCTATATCCGAAAGGGAGAAAATCGTGCAGTCTCCGGCAAAAAAAGGGACGCTCGCACTGGCGGTTCTTGCAGTCTCATTAATAATGGCCGGATGCGCGAGCATGGGCGACAACAAGCCGCAGTCGGCTCGCATCGAAACGAATGCGCTCGATGCCGGCGCCGCAATCCGTGCGGCCGACCGTGACGCGGGCTGGCCCGCAGCCGACTGGTGGCGCGCCTACCGCGATCCGCAACTCGACGCCTGGATCGCCAACGCCCAGGCCGGCAACCCGACGCTCGCGGCCGCCGAGGCCCGGGTGCGCGAAGCGCAGGCAATGGCGCGCGTGGCCCGCTCGGCCGAGCTGCCGCAAATCAACGGCAACCTGTCGCTGATGCGCGAGCACTGGCCGGACAACGTGTATTACGGCCCTGGCCCGCTCGCGAACGCCGATACCTGGAACAACACCGGCACGCTCGGCCTGTCGTACCACCTCGACCTGTGGGGCAAGGACAAGAACGCGACCGAGCGCGCGCTCGATACCGCGCATGCGACCGCCGCCGACGCGCGTGCGGCCAAGCTCGAGCTCGAAGTCAACGTCGTGCGCGCATACGTGCAGATGTCGATGAACTATGCGTTGCTCGACCTCGCGCACGAAACCTTCGAACGCCAGCACTCGCTCGCCGATCTCGCGCACAAGCGGCTGCAGGCCGGCCTCGGCACGCAGCTCGAAGTGAGCCAGGCGGAATCGACGCTGCCCGACTATGAGCGCCAGATCGACAGCTATGAGGAAGCGATCCAGCTCGCACGGCACCAGCTCGCCGCGCTGGCCGGCAAGGGCCCGGGTGCGGGCGATGCGATCAAGCGGCCGCAGCTGTCGCTCGATGCACCGGCCGGCCTGCCGTCGGCGATGCCGGCCGACCTGCTCGGCCGCCGCCCCGACGTCGTCGCGGCGCGCTGGACGGTCGACGCGCAGGCGCGCGGCATCGATGTCGCAAAGGCGTCGTTCTACCCGAACATCGACCTGCTCGCGACGGTCGGCGGCTTCGGCGTGACCGCGCCGTTTACCGACTTCCTGCGCGCGATGAACGGCGGCTGGACCGCCGGCCCCGCACTGTCGCTGCCGATCTTCGAAGGCGGCCGGCTGCGCGCGCAGCTCGGCGCGGCGAATGCCGGCTACGACCAGGCGGTCGAGCGCTACAACCAGACGATCGTCGGCGCGCTCAAGGACATCGCCGACCAGGTCGTGCGGATCCGTTCGCTCGATACGCAGAAGAAGGACGCCGCACGCTCGGTGGCCGCCAACGACCGCAGCTACCAGCTGTCGCGCGAAGGCTTCCGCCGCGGGCTGACCGACTACGTGAACGTGCTGGTCGCGCAGCAGCAGTTGTTGCGCGCTCAGGAAACGGCCGCCCGCATCGATGCGGAACGCCTCGCCGTGCACGCGCAGTTGATGGCTGCGCTCGGCGGTGGTGTCGAGACGGGCAAGGACGTGCCGAAGGACGAAGCACCGGCTGCAGCCGCTCCGGCCGCCGCGGCATCGCTCGCCGTCGCGTCGAACGCGTCGGGTGCGCCTGCACCCGCCGCAACCGGCAAGCAACCCGTGTCGGCATCCGCCGCGCCGGTCGCACGGTAACGCGGAGCGCCCGCCATGTCAGCCTCCTCCCCCGCTTCCACGCACGCCAGCGGTCCGCTCGCGGCCTGGACCGCCGCGTTCGGCGACTGGGCCCGTACCGACGGCGCCGCGTGGCTCTACCTGTTCAAGGCGCTGCTCGCCGCGTTCATCGCGACCGGCGTGTCGATGCGGCTCGACCTACCCGCACCGAAAACAGCGATGACGACCGTGTTCATCGTGATGCAGCCGCAAAGCGGCGCGGTGCTCGCGAAGAGCTTCTACCGCGTCGCCGGCACGGTCTTCGGACTGATCGCGACGCTCACGTTCGTCGGGCTGTTCCCGCAGCAGCCGCAATTGTTCCTGCTGGCGGTCGCACTGTGGATCGCGCTGTGCACCGCCGGCGCGGCACGCAACCGCAACTTCCGCAGCTACGGCTTCCTGCTGGCCGGCTACACGACCGCGCTGATCGGGCTACCGGCGTCGCAGCACCCGGACGGCGCGTTCATGAGCGCGATGACACGCGTTTCCGAAGTCATCATCGGGATCGTATCGGCCGGCGTGGTCAGCGCACTCGTGTTTCCGCAGTACACAGGCGAGCAGATGCGCACGACGGTGCGCAAGCGCTTCGGCAGTTTCGTCGACTACGTCGCATCGGCGCTGTCGGGCCAGCTCGACCGCGCGCATATCGAAACCATCCATACGCGCTTCGTCGCCGACGTGGTCGGATTCGAGGCCGCGCGCAGCATGGCCGTGTTCGAGGATCCGGACACACGGATGCGCAGCGGCCGCCTCGCGCGGCTGAACAGCGAGTTCATGAGCGCGTCGAGTCGTTTCCACGCGCTGCATCAGCTGATGAACCGGCTGCATGGTGCCGGCGCGCAGGCTGCGATCGACGCGATCGAGCCGTACTTCCGCGAGATCGCGCCGCTGCTGCTGACATCCACCGGCGAACCGGTGCGCACGTCGACCGACGCGGGCCAGACGGCCGAGCAACTGCTCGCGTGGCGCGACGCGCTGCCGCGCCGCATCCGCGCGACGCGCGCGGCGCTCGAAACGCAGCCGGACTTTCCGCTGCTCGACTTCGATACGGCGGCCGAGCTGCTGTACCGCTTCATCACCGACCTGCACGAGTACGCAGCGACCTACGCGTCGCTGTCGACCGCGACGCACGAGCGCGAACGCTGGATCGAACGCTACGAGCCGCGCACCAACGTGACGGCGATGGTGATCGCGGCGATCCGCACCGCGAGCGTGATCCTGCTGCTCGGCTGGTTCTGGATCGAGACCGCCTGGCCGAGCGGCGTGACGCTCACACTGACGGCGGCGGCCACCTGCGCGCTCGCGTCGTCGACGCCACGCCCGACCGCGATGTCCGCACAGATGGGCATGGGGACGGCGCTCGCCGTCTGCACGGGCTTCGTGCTGACGTTCGGCATCTATCCGCACATCGATGGTTTCCCGCTGCTGTGCGTCGCGCTCGCGCCGCTGCTCGCGATCGGCATCTACATGACGCTGAAGCCGAAGCTCGCGGGCTACGGAATGGGCTACCTGATCTTCTTCTGCTTCCTTGCCGGCCCCGACAGCATCACGCACTACGATCCGATGAGCTTCATGAACGACGCGCTCGCGCTCGTGCTGTCGATGCTGGTATCGGCGATCGCGTTCGCGGTACTGTTCCCGCCGACCGCGCCGTGGCTCAAGAAGCGATTGTTCGCCGACCTGCGCCACCAGGCTGTCGCGGCCGGCCATGCACGGCTCGCCGGCTTGCGCACGCGCTTCGAGAGCGGCGCGCGCGACCTGATGTACCAGGCGCACACGCTGTCGGCCGACCAGCCCGACGTGCAGCGCGACGCGCTGCGCTGGATGTTCGCGGTGCTCGAAACCGGCAACGCGGCCATCGACCTGCGTCACGAGCTGGCAACGCTGCCGTCCGACCCGCGCTATGCGCCGACGACGCCGTGGCGACGCGCGATCGAGACGATGCGCGCCGCGCTGTCGTCGCTGTTCACGCGGCCGGACACCGAACGCTTCGATGCCACGCTCGCCGCGGTCAACGACGCGATCGACGCGACCCGGCAGACGCTCGACGCGTTCACGCCGACGCGCGAGGAACGCCACCGGCTGCAGCGCATCCTGAGCCACCTGCATTTCGTACGTACGGCGCTGCTCGACCCCGAATCGCCGCTCGCCGCGCTCAACCGCAACCGCCCCGTGCGTCCCCAACCAGGAGCCTCGTCATGATGCCGCGTGAAATCGCCATTCTCGATGCCTACATGCCCACGGTGGTGCTGATGTTCGTCCTGGGCGCGCTTGCGACCTGGGCCGTCGACCGCCTGCTCGCCTACACGGGCCTCTACCGTCTCGTCTGGCACCCGTCGTTGTTCCGGGCCTGCCTTCTCGTCTGCATTTGCGGCGGACTGAGTCTTGCCGTTTACCGTTGATTCCGAACCATCATGATTCTCAGAAAACTCTTCGGCTTCGTCGCGACCGCCGTCATTCTTCTCGTCGCGATCCTGATCGGGCGCTCGCTGTGGGTGCACTACATGGATGATCCGTGGACGCGCGACGGGCGCGTGCGCGCCGAGATCGTCAACGTCGCGCCGGACGTGTCGGGCGCGATCGTCGAGCTGCCCGTGCATGACAACCAGCTCGTCAAGAAAGGCGACCTGATCATGCAGATCGACCCGTCGCATTACCAGATCGCAGTCGAGCAGGCGCAGGCGGCCGTCGCCGCCCGCCGCGCGGAACTGCAGATGCGCCGCGACGACGCGGCCCGCCGCGCGGATCTCGATGCGCTCGTCGTGTCAAAGGAAAACCGCGAGAACGCCGCGCATAGCGCGTCGAGCGCCGATGCACAGTACCAGCAGGCGATCGCCGCGCTCGATGCCGCGAAGCTCAACCTCGAGCGCACGCGCGTCGTCGCGCCGGTCGACGGCTACATCACGAACCTGCAGACGTTCAAGGGCAACTATGCGGTGGCCGGCCAGGCGAAGCTCGCGATCGTCGACAGCCATTCGTTCTGGGTCTACGGCTACTTCGAGGAAACCAAGCTGCCGCGCGTGAAGATCGGCGCGCCGGCCGAGATGCGGCTGATGAGCGGTGGCGTGATGAAGGGCCACGTCGAAAGCATCTCGCGCGGCATCTACGATCGCGACAACCCGCAGAGCCGCGACCTCGTCGCGGACGTGAACCCGACGTTCAACTGGGTGCGCCTCGCGCAGCGCGTGCCGGTGCGCATCAAGATCGACGACGTGCCGGCCGACGTGGTGCTGTCGGCGGGCACGACCTGCACGGTCATCATCGATCCGGACAAGCAGAAGAAGTCGTAAGCGCGGGACGCGCCGGGCGGCCCCCCGCCCGGCTGCATCATTCCCAGAAGAACCGGTAAGGCAGGAACGGCGACGGGCCGAGCCCCGATTCGCCCAGCATGTTGCGCAACCGCATCGCGAAGCCGAAGGCGCCGATCACGACGAGTGCGGCGATCGCAAGCCGGCGCCGCACGTTCGGCACGCGTTGCAGCGGCACGAACTGGCAGCTCATCGCGAACAGCACGAGCCACTGGAAGCGCAGCCCCGCATAGCTGACGCGTGCGAGCGCGAAACTCGCGATCTCGCAGGCGAACAGGAACACGAGCGTGCGCGGCATGCGGGCAAGCAGCGCCCAGCCGGCCGCGAGGGTCAGCAGCGCGAGCGCGAGCGGCGCGCTGCCCGACATCTGCGCCGGCGGTGTGAATGCCGCATAGAGGCCGAATTTCGCCAGCAACGCCTCGTGATGCATCGCGAACAGCACACCGCCGATCGCGACCGCCAGCCCCGCATAGCGCAGCAGGCGCAGCCGCCGCACCTGCAGCAGCACGACGAGCAGCACTGCCGACACGTGCACGCTGGCCGCCGCGGCCGTCAACGCGATCGACACACCTGGCCGCCTGCGCGCCCACGCGTCCGACGCGATCTTGGCCGCGCAGAACGCGAGACCATAGCGCAGCCCGCTCATCGCCATGTCGTAGAAAAACAGCGGAAAGATCAGCGTGGCAAACACGCAC
This sequence comes from Burkholderia lata, assembly GCF_000012945.1. Lineage (NCBI taxonomy): Bacteria > Pseudomonadati > Pseudomonadota > Betaproteobacteria > Burkholderiales > Burkholderiaceae > Burkholderia > Burkholderia lata. The sequence goes on along the minus strand of NC_007510.1, from coordinate 1,571,486 downwards.
GCGTCCTCGGCCGTCCGCCCGAACGCGACGACACATGCGATGACGATCAGCAGCGACAGGATCGCCGTCACGATGCGCGGGTCGTGCCCGACCCATTCGAGCGCGCGCACGAGCCACACGAAGCCGGGCTCGAGCGTGCGCGGCACGACCTTCAGGTTGCCGCTCCAGATGCCGGCGATGATGTCCTGGTAAATCGCCGTGTCGGTGCCCGTCCTGCCGCGCAGCACGGCGAACGTGGCGGCCGGTGCGATACCCGCCGCGAGCCAGCGCCACGCAGGCATGCGTGACCGCAAGCCAATCGCGGCGGAAACGAGCATGCACAGGTATCCGCTCAGGTAAATCGTCGTTGTCATTGTTATGAATGACCCGCTCGGCGCGAGGTCGCACCGGTGTCGATGCGCGCGTCGCGGGTTCTGCCCCCAACTGTGTGGAAGCGCATTGTAGGGGATTGCGCGCCGCGTGACTGCCGGTTTTGTCACCGAACAACAGGTGTGCGGCGGAATGCGCGCGTCGCGGGTGGCCGGCCCGCGACCGCGTGTCGCTCAGGCCGCGATGCGAAAGCGCCCGACCAGCGACTTCAACGCCTGCGCCTGCTCGTCGAGCGCGTTCGCCGCGGCAGCCGCCTGCTCGACGAGTGCCGCGTTCTGCTGGGTGCCGGCGTCCATCTGCGTGACCGCGCGGCCGATCTCGTCGATCCCGGCGCTCTGCTCGTCCGATGCAGCAGAAATTTCACCGATGATGTCGGTCACGCGCTTGACCGCGCGCACGACGTCACCCATCGTGCGGCCCGCATCGTGCGCGAGCGCCGCGCCGTTCGCGACACGCTCGACCGATGCACCGATCAGTGCGCGGATCTCCTTCGCTGCGGTCGCCGCGCGCTGCGCGAGCAGGCGAACCTCGCCCGCGACCACCGAGAAGCCGCGCCCCTGTTCGCCGGCGCGTGCGGCCTCGACCGCTGCGTTCAACGCGAGAATGTTGGTCTGGAACGCGATCCCCTCGATCGTGCCGATGATGTCGCGGATGTTCTTCGCGCTGTCGTCGATCTCGCTCATCGTCGCCACCACACGCCCGACGACGTCCCCCCCCGTCTCCGCAACAGCCGACGCATTGGCCGCGAGCGCGCTCGCCTGCCGCGCATTCTCGGCGTTCTGCCGTACGGTCGACGTGAGCTGCTCCATGCTCGCCGCGGTGCGTTCGAGCGCGACGGCCTGCTGCTCGGTGCGCTTCGACAGATCGAGATTGCCGGTGGAGATCTCGCCCGATGCGGCCGCGATCGCCTCGGCGCTGACGGCGATCTCGCCGACGGTCGCCGCAAGCCCCGTCTGCATCTCGGCCAGTGCACGCACCATGCTGTCGCGGTCGTGCCGGCCCAGCTTGATCGGTCGCGTCAGGTCGCCGCGCGCGATGTCCGCGGCGATCGCCTTCGCGTGCGCGGGCTCGCCGCCGAGCTGCGACGCGAGACGGCGCACGACGCGCTCGGCGATCACGATCGCGAGCACGATCAGCGCAACCGTCATCGCCGCGATCATCGCGAACGACGACGAGAAAATGGTGGCGGACGCATCGAGCGTGGCCTTCGACTTCGCACCGCGCGTCTTCACGAGTTCGGCGACGAGTTTCTCGAGCTTGCCGGTTTCGACCAGCAACGATACGTCCTGCGTGCCGACCTGCCAGTTCATCTGCGACAGGTCGAGCGGCTGCGCGCGCACGAGTTCGACGAAATCGCGCAGATGCGCGCTCCATGTGCCGACCGCCGTCGAGAATGCGCGCAGCCGCGCCGAATCGTCGGCATCGGCCGGATCCGCGTAGCGCTGCAGCGTGCCGAGCGCCTGGCCGATCGACGCGAGCCCCGCGCCCACCTCGGCACCCAGTTCGTCGCGCTCCTTCGCGGTAGTCGCAGTCAGCAGCATCTTCTGGGCACGGCTCGCGCGCAGCACTTCGGCCCGAACCTCCTCGGCCGCGCGGCTCGCGACGTGGCCCTGCTCGTAGACCGACGCGATCGACGCATTCAGCCGGCTGATCTGCCAGAGCGAAAACATGCCGATCGCCAGCGTACCGGCAAGCAGGATCGCGAATGCGGCGCGCAACGTCGCCTTGACGGTCCACGGCCGGCGCTCGCGACGCGCCGCCCGCAGGCGCCGGGCGGCGCGACCGGCGGCAACATCGGGTGCGGCGGGTGCCGCGCCTGGCTGTGGATGCAAAGATGCTGCTTTCATCGAACTATCCCCGTATTGATCACGTGGCCGGAAAGGTCGGTCCCGGCGGTCCCGCGATGGCTGGCCATGCCGCGCGTCCTGCGCCCGCACCGGCGGATAGCCGATGCCGGGCGCGGCGCGCCTGTTGTCATTGGGTCGTTCTACGGCCGCCACCGCCGTTTCTTGAGTCCGGGAAACCACGCACCGGCCCCGGTCGCGCGCCCGCGGACGGGCAGGCGCGCCGCCAGCGTTATACCCGGTCAAAAAAACGGGCACCGGACGATCCGTCAGATGAATGTCCGATTCACGATAAAACTTGTCCGGACATTCTCGATACGCCACATTACACTTCTTTGACGCAGCAACGATTCAAGACGCGCCACTCCCCAGCAGCGCGCGCCCGCCACCTCAACTCGTTCAGCTCTCACATGGAAACCAGCCTCGACACCGGCTCCGCCGGCGCAGCCGCCACCCAGCCGTCCGCGCCCCCCGTCGCCCGCACCGTGTACCCGGTGCTCGGCGCGATCAGCTTCTCGCACATGCTCAACGACATGATCCAGTCGTTGATCCTCGCGATCTATCCGATGCTCAAGAGCCAGTTCGCGCTGTCGTTCGCGCAGATCGGCCTGATCACGCTCACCTACCAGATCACCGCATCGCTGCTGCAGCCGCTCATCGGCCTCTATACCGACAAGCGTCCGAAACCGTATTCGCTGCCGGTCGGCATGGGCTTCACGCTCGCGGGGCTGCTGCTGATGTCGGTCGCGACGAGTTTCCCGATGCTGCTGGTGGCCGCCGCGCTCGTCGGCTGCGGCTCGTCGGTGTTCCATCCCGAATCGTCGCGCGTCGCGCGGATGGCGTCGGGCGGCCAGCACGGGCTCGCGCAGTCGGTGTTCCAGGTTGGCGGCAATGCGGGTTCAGCACTCGGGCCGCTGCTTGCCGCACTCGTGATCATTCCGCACGGCCAGCACAGCATCGCGTGGTTCTCGGCGGCCGCGCTCGTCGCGATGATCGTGCTCACGCAGATCGGCCACTGGTACAAGAAGCATCCGTCGATGAAGAAGAAGGCCGCGGCGGCCGGCCACCCGACGCTGTCGCGCGGCCGCGTGATGGGCGCGATCGGCGTGCTGGTGCTGCTCGTGTTCTCGAAGTACTTCTACCTCGCGAGCATCAACAGCTATTTCACGTTCTACCTGATCGACAAGTTCCACCTGTCGGTGCAGGCCGCGCAGATCCACCTGTTCGTGTTCCTCGCGGCCGTGGCGGCCGGCACGCTGATCGGCGGCCCGGTGGGCGACCGGATCGGCCGCAAGTACGTGATCTGGGTATCGATCCTCGGCGTCGCACCGTTCACGCTGCTGCTGCCGTACGCTAACCTGTTCTGGACCAGCGTGCTGACGGTGATCATCGGCATCGTGCTCGCGTCGGCATTCGCCGCGATCCTGGTCTACGCGACGGAACTGATGCCCGGCAAGGTCGGGATGGTCGCGGGCCTGTTCTTCGGCTTCGCGTTCGGCCTCGGCGGAGTCGGCGCGGCCGTGCTCGGCCAGCTCGCCGACGCGACGAGCATCACGTTCGTCTACAAGGTGTGCTCGTTCCTGCCGCTGATCGGCGTGCTGACGGTGTTCCTGCCGAACCTCGAAAGCAGCCGGCGCAAGAAGGCGTGACGAGCCGGCCGCGGCGTGCGCGCCGCGGCCGGTCGAATGGCTTGAATGAAGGAATGAAGAAAACGGCGGCGGCTTCAGGCCGCCGTCGTTGCATGCAGCGCCAGGAAACGCTTGAGGATGCCGGACGAATAGCTGCTCGCGATCGCCGACAGGAAGTGCGAGAACGACTGCGTCGCGTGATCGTCGGCCGTATCGGAAATCGTGCGCACGAGCGCGAACGGCACGTCGTGCTCGGCGCACACCTGCGCGATCGCGGCCCCTTCCATCTCGACCGCGAGCGCATCCGGCAGCGCATCACGCAGCGCGACGACCTCGCGTTCGCTCGACACGAAGCGGTCGCCGCTGATGATGAGCCCCGCATGCAGCGTTGCGCCGGCCAGGCCGAAGCGCTCGGCGAACTGCGCACCCTCTTCCGCGACGAATTCCGTACACGCGGCCCGCAAGCGGGCCGTCAGCGCCGCGTCGGTCGCGAAGCGCGTGATGCCGAGCAGCGGCACCTCGTAGCGCGGAAAGAGCGGCGACGCATCGAGGTCGTGCTGCAGCAGCGTATCGGCCACGACGACATCGCCGACGTGCACCGAGCGCGACACGCCGCCCGCGACGCCGGTGAACACGACGCCCGCCACGCCGAACACGTGGATCAGCGCGCTGACCGTCGCGGCGGCCGCGACCTTGCCGACCCGGGCGAGCGTCACGACACAGGCTGCACCGTGCACGGTGCCGACGTGATAATCGCGGCGGCCAAACGTGATCGTCTTCATCGCGCCGTCGGCGCGCATCGTGGCGATCAGGTCGCCGAGTTCCTCGGGCAGCGCAGCCAGAATGCCGAGCGGACGCGTCGAAACCGTACCCATCATGTCGATGCTCATCATTCCACCGCCTGCAGTTTCGCGACCGCCAGCGCGAGCCACTTCTCGCCGTGCCGCTTGAATTTCACCTGCGCCTTCGCATCGGTGCCGTTGCCCTCGAGCGCGGTGACCGTGCCTTCGCCGAACTTGGTGTGGAACACCTGCTGGCCGACCCGGAAACCGGCATCGGCCGCGCGCTGCTTGTTCGCGAACGCGGGCAACGGCGCGGATACGGCCGGATCGACGATCTGCTCGCGACTGCCGCCACCCGGCCGCGCGAACCAGTCGCGCCCGTACCCGGCGTTGTCCGACCGACCGCCCCAGCGCGAACCGGCCTCGACCTTCGGCGTCAGCCACTTGAGCACGTGTTCGGGCAGTTCGTCGAAGAAACGCGAGCGCACGTTGTAGCGCGTCTGGCCGTGCAGCATCCGGCTCTGCGCGAACGACAGGTAGAGCCGCTCCTTCGCGCGCGTGATCGCGACGTACATCAGCCGGCGCTCTTCCTCGAGGCCGTCCGATTCGAGCACGCTGTTCTCATGCGGGAACAGCCCTTCCTCGAGGCCCGTGATGAACACGGCCGAGAATTCGAGCCCCTTCGCCGCGTGCACCGTCATCAGTTGCACGGCGTCCTGCCCGGCCTGCGCCTGGTTGTCGCCGGCCTCCAGCGACGCATGCGACAGGAAGCCGGCGAGCGGCGTCATCGTGTCGGGGTTCTGTGCCGGGTCGGCAGGCGACACCGGATCGAGCACGTCGACCGCCGGATCGTCCGTCGCGGTGCCGAGCTCGGGCGCCGCAATTGCGCCTGCGCGCAGCGGGATCGAACGGGCCGGCGTGTCGAGCCCGTAGCCTTCCTCGGCGATGAACGCGGTGGCCGCGTTGACCAGTTCCTGCAAGTTCTCGAGACGGTCCTGGCCTTCGCGCTCGCCCTGGTAGAAATCGGCGAGACCGCTGGCGCGCACGATGTGCTCGACGGTGTCGGGCAAGTTCATGTGCTGCGTATCGGCGCGCATCTTCGCGACCAGGTTCGCGAACCCGCCGAGGCTCGTGCCGGCCTTGCCCGTCACGTACGGAATCGCGGCGGCCATCGAGCAGCCGTACAGGCGCGCGGCGTCGGCCAGCTGCTCGATCGAGCGCGCGCCGATGCCGCGGGTCGGGAAGTTCACGACGCGCACGAACGCGGTGTCGTCGTTCGGGTTGTCGATCAGGCGCAGGTACGCGAGCGCGTGCTTCACTTCCTGGCGCTCGAAGAAGCGCAGGCCGCCGTACACGCGGTACGGGATGCCGGACGACATCAGCGTGTGCTCGATCGAGCGCGACTGCGCGTTGCTGCGGTACAGGACGGCCACTTCGCTACGCGCCATCCCGGTGTTGATCAGCGAGCGGATCTCCTCGACGATCCAGCCGGCTTCCTGCGAATCGGTGCTCGCCTCGTACACGCGCACGGGCTCGCCGTGGCCGGCGTCGGTACGCAGGTTCTTGCCGAGACGGTGCGCGTTGTTCGAGATCAGCTGGTTCGCCGCGTCGAGAATGTTGCCGTGCGACCGGTAGTTCTGCTCGAGCTTGATCAGGTTGCGCACGCGGAATTCGTCTTCGAAGTCGCGCATGTTGCCGACGTTCGCGCCGCGGAACGCGTAGATCGACTGGTCGTCGTCGCCGACCGCAAAGATCGCGTTCTCGCCGCCCGCGAGCATCTTGAGCCACGCATACTGCAGCTTGTTGGTGTCCTGGAACTCGTCGACGAGGATGTGCCGGAAGCGCGCCTGGTAGTGCGCGCGCAGCGGCGCGTTGTACGCGAGCAGTTCGTAGCAGCGCAGCAGCAGTTCGGGGAAATCGACGACGCCCTCGCGCTGGCACTGCTGGTCGTATGCCTGGTACAGCTCGACGAACTTGCGGTTGAAGTTGTCGGATGCGTCGACCTTGTCGGGACGCAGCCCTTGCTCCTTCGCATTGTTGATGAAGTACTGCACGTTCTTCGGCGGGTACTTTTCATCATCGACGTTCGCCGCCTTCATCAGCCGCTTGATCGCGGACAGCTGGTCGGCCGTATCGAGGATCTGGAAGGTCTGCGGCAGGCCGGCGTCACGCCAGTGCGTGCGCAGCATCCGGTTGCACAGGCCGTGGAACGTGCCGATCCACATCCCGCGCGTGTCGATCGGCATCATCGCCGACAGGCGCGCCATCATCTCGCGCGCGGCCTTGTTCGTGAAGGTCACGGCGAGCACGGTGGGCGGCGATGCGTAGCCCTGCTTGATCAGCCACGCGATGCGGGTGATCAGCACGCGGGTCTTGCCGCTGCCCGCCCCTGCAAGGATCAGCGCCGGTTCGTTCGGCAACGTGACGGCGGCGAGTTGTTCGGGGTTCAGATTGGCGAGCAGGTCGGGCATGGAGCGGCAGCGAACGGGCGAGAAAAATGCGGACCCGACATTATAAGTCGGCCGCGCGATGCTGTTCCCGATCCGTTCGACAGCACGTCGCAAGCGCGCGGCGGCCGCGTCCCGAGAGACCCGCGCCGGCAAGGCGATGGCTGCTCGATGTGCATCCATTTATAATTGTCAGATTCGGCATCCAATTCACGCATTTTTCGGCAGATTTCCAACATGAGCGACAACACGCTTGCGAAGAGTTTCGAGCCCCACACCATCGAGTCCCAATGGGGGCCGGAGTGGGAAAAGCGCGGCTATGCGGCCCCGGCCTTCGATCCGGCCCGCCCCGATTTCTCGATCCAGTTGCCGCCGCCGAACGTCACGGGCACGCTGCACATGGGCCACGCGTTCAACCAGACGATCATGGACGGCCTCACCCGCTACCACCGGATGCTCGGCGAGAACACGCTGTGGGTGCCCGGCACCGACCACGCGGGGATCGCGACCCAGATCGTCGTCGAGCGCCAGCTCGACGCGCAGGGCGTGTCGCGCCACGACCTCGGCCGCGAGAAGTTCGTCGAGCGCGTGTGGGAATGGAAGGAAAAATCGGGTTCGACGATCACCGGCCAGGTGCGCCGCCTCGGCGCATCGCCCGACTGGTCGCGCGAATACTTCACGATGGACGACAAGATGTCGGCCGCCGTGCGCGACGTGTTCGTCACGCTCTATGAACAGGGCCTGATCTACCGCGGCAAGCGCCTCGTCAACTGGGATCCGGTGCTGCTGACCGCCGTGTCGGACCTCGAAGTCGTGAGCGAAGAGGAAAACGGCCACCTGTGGCACATCCGCTACCCGCTCGTCGACGGCTCGGGCTCGCTGACCGTTGCCACGACGCGCCCGGAAACGATGCTCGGCGACGTCGCGCTGATGGTCCACCCGGAAGACGAGCGCTACGCGCACCTGATCGGCAAGCTCGTCACGCTGCCGCTGACGGGCCGCGAGATCCCGGTGATCGCCGACGACTACGTCGATCGCGAGTTCGGCACGGGCGTCGTGAAGGTCACGCCCGCGCACGACTTCAACGACTACCAGGTCGGCCAGCGCCACAAGATCGCGCCGATCGAGATCCTGACGCTCGACGCGAAGATCAATGACAACGGCCCCGAGCAGTATCGCGGCCTCGACCGCTTCGACGCGCGCAAGGCGATCGTCGCCGACCTCGACGCAGCGGGCTTCCTCGACTCGGTGAAGCCGCACAAGCTGATGGTGCCGCGCGGCGACCGTACGGGCGTCGTGATCGAGCCGATGCTGACCGACCAGTGGTTCGTCGCGATGACGAAGCCGGCGCCGGAAGGCACGTTCAATCCGGGCAAGTCGATCACGGAAACGTCCCTCGACGTCGTGCGCAGCGGCCAGGTCAAGTTCGTCCCGGAAAACTGGACGACCACCTATTACCAGTGGCTCGAGAACATCCAGGACTGGTGCATCTCGCGCCAGCTGTGGTGGGGCCACCAGATTCCCGCGTGGTACGGCGAGAACGGCGAGGTGTTCGTCGCGCGCAACGAGGAAGAAGCGCGCACGCAGGCTGCCGCGAAGGGTTACACGGGTGCGCTGAAGCGCGACGAAGACGTGCTCGACACGTGGTTCTCGTCGGCGCTCGTGCCGTTCTCGTCGCTCGGCTGGCCGAACGAAACGCCTGAACTGAAGCACTTCCTGCCGTCGTCGGTGCTCGTCACGGGCTTCGACATCATCTTCTTCTGGGTCGCCCGGATGGTGATGATGACCACGCACTTCACGGGCAAGGTGCCGTTCCACACCGTCTACGTGCACGGCCTCGTGCGCGACGCGGAAGGCCAGAAGATGTCGAAGAGCAAGGGCAACACGCTCGACCCGATCGACATCGTCGACGGCATCGACCTCGACACGCTGGTCGCGAAGCGCACGACGGGCCTGATGAACCCGAAGCAGGCCGCGACGATCGAGAAGAAGACGCGCAAGGAATTCCCGGACGGCATCGCCGCGTTCGGCACCGACGCGCTGCGCTTCACGATGGCGTCGATGGCGACGCTCGGCCGCAACGTGAATTTCGACCTCGCGCGCTGCGAAGGCTATCGCAACTTCTGCAACAAGCTGTGGAACGCCACGCGCTTCGTGCTGATGAACTGCGAAGGTCACGACTGCGGCAGCGACAAGCCGGAAGTCTGCGGCGCGGGCGATTGCGGCCCGGGCGGCTACCTCGACTTCTCGGCGGCCGACCGCTGGATCGTGTCGCTGCTGCAGCGCACGGAGGCCGACATCGCGAAGGGCTTCGCCGATTACCGCTTCGACAACATCGCCAGCAGCATCTACAAGTTCGTGTGGGACGAATACTGCGACTGGTATCTCGAACTCGCGAAGGTGCAGATCCAGAACGGCACGCCGGAACAGCAGCGCGCGACGCGCCGCACGCTGCTGCGCGTGCTCGAGACGGTGCTGCGCCTCGCGCACCCGATCATCCCGTTCATCACCGAAGCGCTCTGGCAGAAGGTCGCGCCGCTCGCGGGCCGCTATCCGCAAGGCAAGGCCGAGGGCGAAGCGTCGCTGATGACGCAGGCGTACCCGGTCGCGAACCTGCAGAAGATCGACGAGGCATCCGAACAGTGGGCGGCCGACCTGAAGGCGATCGTCGACGCATGCCGCAACCTGCGCGGCGAGATGAACCTGTCGCCGGCCACCAAGGTGCCGCTGCTTGCAGCCGGCGATGCCGAGCGCCTGCGCTCGTTCGCGCCGTACGTTCAGGCCCTCGCGCGCCTGTCGGAAGTGCAGATCCTCGCGGACGAAGCGGCGCTCGACAAGGAAGCGCACGGTGCGCCGATCGCGATCGTCGGGCCGAACAAGCTGGTGCTGAAGGTCGAGATCGACGTCGCGGCCGAACGCGAGCGCCTGTCGAAGGAGATCACGCGCCTGACGAACGAGATCACGAAGTGCAACGCGAAGCTCGGCAACGAGGCATTCGTCGCGAAAGCGCCGCCGGCCGTGGTCGAACAGGAGCAGAAACGCGTCGCGGAATTCCAGAGCACACTCGAGAAACTGCGCGCGCAGCTCGATCGGTTGCCTGCGTAACAAAGGGTAAGGTCGTTTGCGTTCACTATAATGGGGACGTGAACATAGACCGTCTGACAAGTCGATTACAGGAATAAAGGTTCGATCATGTTGAAAGTTACCAAGGCAGTGTTCCCTGTTGCCGGTCTCGGCACGCGGTTCCTCCCGGCAACGAAAGCGAGCCCGAAGGAAATGCTGCCGGTCGTCGACAAGCCGCTGATCCAGTACGCAGTCGAGGAAGCGATCGCCGCCGGCATCACCGAGATGATCTTCGTCACCGGGCGCAGCAAGCGCGCGATCGAGGATCACTTCGACAAGTCGTATGAAGTCGAGGCCGAACTCGAGGCGCGCGGCAAGGAAAAGCTGCTCGAGCTCGTGCGCAGCATCAAGCCGAGCCATGTCGACTGCTTCTACGTGCGCCAGCCGGAAGCGCTCGGCCTCGGCCATGCGGTGCTGTGCGCGGAAAAGCTCGTCGCCGACAACCCGTTCGCGGTGATCCTCGCCGACGACCTGCTCGACGGCAACCCGCCCGTGATGAAGCAGATGGTCGACGTGTTCGACCACTATCACAGCTCGGTGATCGGCGTCGAAGAGATCCCGCCGTCGGAGACGAAGTCGTACGGGATCGTCGATGGCAAGGAGTGGGAGGAGTCGATCGTCAAGATGTCGGCGATCGTCGAGAAGCCGGCGCCGGAAGTCGCGCCGTCGAACCTCGGCGTGGTCGGCCGCTACATCCTGAAGCCGCGGATCTTCGAGCACCTGCGCGCGCTGAAGCCCGGCGCGGGTGGCGAGCTGCAGCTCACCGACGCGATCCAGGCGCTGCTCGCCGATGAGCAAGTGCTGGCTTACAAGTACCAGGGCACGCGCTACGACTGCGGCAGCAAGCTCGGCTACCTGAAGGCGACGGTCGAATTCGCACTGCGCCACGCGGAAGTCGGCGCGGAGTTCGACACGTACCTGCGCACGCGCAACGGCGGACGCCCGGCCGACTGAACGCGGCAAGGGCGCCAGGGCTCGCTCCGGCGAGCCCGCCCTCACCTCACCGACCGACGCTCAGCGCGCTTCGGCCGGCTTCACCGAGACGACGCCCGGCATTCCGCCCGCGTCGTCTTTTTTCGTCTTGACGAGCCAGCCGCCGCCGTCGCCGAACGGCACCTTCGCGAGCGCGCTCTTCACGAGCGCCGGCGCGGCCTGCTGCGTGCCGGGATCGCGATCGCGCAGCGAGGCCGATACGCGGTAGACGTCGGCGCCCGATTTCGCGTCGACGAAGCGCAGCGTCAGCACATGGCGATACACGCGGCCCATGAACGGCAGCGCGAACGGCGCCGGCCCATCGACCGTCACGCATGCGCTGCTCGCGGCGCCGCAGCCGTCCGCGATCGCCGCGACCGTGGCCGGCTGCGTCGCATACGCGATCGACAATCGGTAGCGCGCGGCCGCGAGCGGCTTCGCATCGAAGCCGCGGTGTGCGAGTTCGTCGCGCACGAGCGTCTCGATCTGCCGGTATTCGGCATCATTGGCCTGCGCGGCCGTCCGCACGAAATCGTAGCCGTGCGCATCGGATGCAAACGCGTTCGGCTGCCCGACCGCACTCACGCCGCTCGTCACGCCGGCGCAACCCGTCAACAGCGACGCCGCCAGCGCGGTCGCTGCCCATTCCTTTCTCATGGCTTTCCCCAAATGCCTGCCGTCGCGCCCGGCCCTGTCAGGCGGACGGCTCGTCGATCGCGGGCAGCGACACCGTCACCGCGGTGCCGACACCCACCTCGCTGTCGACCGACACGCTGCCCCCATGGCGCGTGACGACCGTCTTCACGAATGCCATGCCGAGCCCGGAACCCGAGATTTCGGGCCGCTCGCCGGCATGGAATCGCTTGAAACGCTCGAACAGATGCCGCTGATCTTCCGGCGCAATGCCGTAACCCTGATCGCGAATCGTACAGAACATCCGTTTCGACGCGTGCTCGACCGCCAGCGTACACGTGATCACGGTAGCGGACGGACTGTATTTGACTGCATTGTTCAGCAGGTTCACGAACGCGCGCGTAATCAGCGAGCGGTCGGCGCGCACCCAGCACATCTCGGTGCCGACGTCGGTGTCGACGCGAATGTGCTTCGCCTGCGCCTGCGGCCACACTTCGTCGCTCGCATCGATCAGCACGTCGACGAGGCTCGTCGCCTCGAGCTGGTACACCTGCGACTCCGCACGCGCCAGCTGCACGAACTCGTCGGCCAGCGACAGCGCGCGGTGCGCATAGCGCTCGATCCGCGCGAGCAGCCCGCGCATCGCGTCGGTCTCGGCGCGGTCGCGCTCGATCTCGACGAGCGCGAGAATCGACGATTGCGGCGAGCGCATGTCGTGCGACAGCAGGTGCAGCGCTTCCTCGCGCTGCCGCTCGGCCGCGTGCAGTTCGGTCACGTCGACAAGGCCGGCGATCCAGCCCGTCACGCGGCCCTGCGCGTTCGTGCACGCCGCGTAGCGTAGCAGATGGTCGAGCCCGTCGCGATCGCGCACCTCGATGCCGCGCGCCATCGCATCGTGCTCGGCTTCGAGCGTCGGGTCGAGTACGGCCGGCCAGTGTTCGCGGATCGCCACGTCGTGTTCGGCGTTGCCGTCGACGGTCTTCATGAAGGTCAGCTCGCCGAGCGCCGTGCGCAGCGGCCGCCCTTCCGGCAGCGGCAGCGACAGGCGCGACCCGTAACGCTTGGCCGCGTGGTTCGCGATCAGCACCGTGCCGGCCAGGTCGGTCACGAAGATCGGCTCGGGCATGCTGTCGAGGCTGTCCCACACGAAGCGCTTCATGTCCTGCACGCGCTGCGCGGCCTGTGCCATCAGGGCCATCTGCCGCTCGAGCACGTCGCCGCCGACGCTACGCGTACGCGGCGCCTCGGGCAGCAGGTGCGGCTCGTCGGCGAGCCGCTGCAGTTCGCGACGCAGGTACGACATCGTCATTTCCAGACGCCGCCAGTTCCAGATCGGGTAGACGGCGACCAGCCCGAAGATCGCAGGCGCCGGCGACAGCCAGATGCGCGCCTCGAACAGCAGCGCCATGCTCGCGACGACCGACAGCGCGGCAAGGCTCAGCGTCAGCAGCAGCGCACGCCACGGCGACAGCATCAGGAACCCGCCCAGCAGCGCGGCGAGCGGCAGCAGCGACGCGACGAACAGCCCGGCGCGCGACGCGGGCGAGATCGCGCTGCCGGTCGCCAGCATGTCGAGCACGTTGGCGTGGATATACACGCCGGCGAGCGGCCCGAATTCGCCGGACACGGGCGTCGCGAAGCGGTCGTACAGCCCCGACGCCGTCACACCGACGACGACGATCTTGCCGCGCAGCGCGTCGGGCTTCACGCGCCCTTCGAGCACGTCGTCGAACGACAAGGTCGGATACGCGGGTGTGTTGCGGCTGAACGGGATCAGGTAGCGGCCCTCGCCGGTCGCGTCGCGCGACAGGTCGTGCGCATGCGCGCCGGGCGCACCGCCGACCGGATGCAGCTGGCCGCCCTGGATCGCGCGATACACGGGCACCATCAGCTGCGGCCAGCGCACGCGGCCGTCGCTTTCGTACAGCGCCACGCTGCGGACGATGCCGTCGCGATCGACTTCGAGGTTGATGTGGCCGAGCCCGACCGCGCGCGCCGCGAGCGCGGCCACCGGCGGATCGACCGCGCGCGTGCCGTCGGCCTGCTCGGGACTCAACAGCACGGGCAGGAAGGTCGGCACGTGGGTCATTGCGTCCGCGAACGCGCGATCTTCCGGCGACGGTTCGGTAAACAGCACGTCGTAGACGACGGCGGCCGGTTGCGCGCGCGCCAGCGTGTCGAGCAGCCGCGCATGCACGTCGCGCGGCCACGGCCAGCGGCCGAGCGCGGACACGCTCTGGTTGTCGATGTCGACGACGACCACGTCGGGTGACAACGGCAGACTGCGCAGCATCAGCAGCCGGTCGTAGATCAGGCCGTCGACGCTCGCCGACATGCGGCCGACCGCGCACGCGAGGATCACGGCGACCCCGAGGCAGCCGATCGCGATCCATTCGATCAGGAATCGGCGGCCGAGGCGCCGCCGTGGAGAAACGGAGTCGGGTTTCATGCGCCGCGAATCAGCGCGACAGCGTGAACGCGCTGACCGGACTGGTCTTCTCGTAGAACTTGCCGCCTTCGAACTCCTCGACGGTCACGGCCCAGAAATAGTCGCCCGGCGGCAGGTGCGCGACGGTGATCTGGCGCGTATGCAGGCCGACCTGGTCGACGACCGGCGCACTCAGGTCCTTCGAGCGCGACAGCACGAACCGGTAGCGCGCATCCTTGCCCGAACCGTTCGGCGACCAGCGGAACTCGTAGCCGCCGGCACCGGGCGACGCGCTCGCGTCGAGCCCCATCATGCGGCGTTCGAACGCGTACGTACGCGGCCGGCCCTCGAGGCCGTTCGCATCGATCGCGGCGACCCGCACGAAGTAGTTCCCGTTCGGCACGTCGCGGAAGACCGCGCGCGGCGAACCGGTGCGCGTTTCGCGGAACAGGTCGAGCAGCCCGGCGTCGTGCGCGAGCTGGACGCGGTATGCCTGCGCCTGGGCGAGCGGTGCAACGTCGAATGCGACGTCGGGCTCGTCCTGCACCTTGTCGGGATGCGCGAGCGCCGGTGCGGGCAGCAGCTCGACGGGCGCGCCGACCGCGCCGGACGATGTCGCGACGCTGCCGAAATTCGCATGCACGAGCGTCGGGCCGGCCGGCTGGCGGTCGCCCGCGACACCGACGGTGCCGTCGAGCACTTCGACGCGCGTCGACGCGTTGCCAGCCGCATCGTAATTCACGCGGAAGTGCGTGCCGCGCACACCGGCCACGACCGACGGCGACCGGATCTGGAAGCGGTCATCGCGTTTCTTCAGATGGGTGACTTCGCTGTCGACCGAGCCGCGCCTGAGTTCGAACTCACGATCGAGCGTGCCGGTCAGCACCGTGCGGCGCAGCGCCTTCAGGTCGAGCTGGCTGTCGGGCGGCAGGCTCATGTGCGTGCCGTCGGCGAGCTCGAGTGTCACGAAGCCGTTCGGGCCCGTGCGCACGCGATCGCCCTCGGCGAGCGTCGCGTCGTTCGCGAGCGGCGCGTAAGCGTCGCCGGACGCGCGTTCGGCCGTGCCCTGCACCGCGATGACGCGGGCGGTCAGCTTTTCCTTGCGCAGGCGCGCCACCGGCAGCTTCAGCGCGATGCCGGGCTGCAGGTGCTTCGGCGCGGGCACGCCGTTGATCTTCTGAAGCAGTTGCCAGTCGTCCGCGCCCTGCAGGTAGCGCGCGGCGACGTCGTACAGCGTGTCGCCCGCCTGCGTACGGTAGACGACCATCTTGCCCGCCGCCGCAGGCGGCTGGGCAGCCGCATGCTGTGCGGCGAACGCAAACGCGACCGCGCAGGCTGCGCGCAGCGCTACCGTGCGCAGGTTCGCCGTGCGCTGCGTGATTCCCGTCGTCACTCCGGTTCTCCCTGGCCGACCCGCTCGAGCCGGTAGCCGTACCCGTAGATCGGCGCAAGGCGATAGCCGTTTTCGGGCCGCAGGCCGAGCTTGGTGCGCAGCATCGAGATGTGCGTGTCCATCGTGCGCGACGGGATGTCGGTCGCCTGCTTCCACACGAGATCGAGAATGTGCGCGCGCGACAGCGGCCGGTCGAGGTGCTGGAACAGCAGCAGCGCGAGTTCGAATTCCTTCTGCGTGAGGCTCACGGCCTTGTCGCCGACGTAGGCCTGCTTCAGGTTCACGTCGAAACGGAATTGATCGAATTCGCGAACGGTGGCCTCGGCGTTGACCGGATACGCGCGACGCAGCAGCGAGCCGATACGCGCGCGCAGGATCGGGCCCGACACGGGCTTGACCACGTAATCGTCGGCGCCGGCGTTGAGGATCTGCGTGATCCCCGCCTCGTCGTCACGGCTCGTCATGAAGATGATCGGCAGGCTGTGCTCGGTCTGATTGGCACGCACCCACTTCAACACTTCCTCGCCGGACATGTCAGGTACGTTCCAGTCAAGCACCAGCAGATCGAACGTCTCGCGCTGCAGACGCTTCTTCAGGGCCTTGCCTTCCTTGAACGCATAGCACGTATGGCCAACGGCCGTCAGCGTTTGACTGACGAAATCCGTCTGGGCCGGATCGTCATCCAGTACAGCAATTCTCATAGCACCCCGCAAATCGAAATCGATCCGTCCAGTTCAGCTCCCCGCCCCCACCCGGCCGCGCAGCACGTGCGCGGCTTCCGGATACCGGCCGGCGAGCCGTCGTTCGCCGCTCGCGCCACCTGCGCAAACCGGCGACCCCGGCTAAATATCTCAAAAACGGGGCACGGACGAACCGGCGATTTCATCATAGTAGTATGAAATTCGCCAATAAATTGCGCGGACTATCGTCTTTTCTTCGAATAATCCTTCCTGCCGCGCAATCGAGCGCCTAATCGGCGCCGGTGAAGCCCGCCACCGGCTCGGCAACGTCGTCGGCCTGTACGCGATGCGACAGCGGCTCCGGACGCGCCGGTTGTACAAGCATCCGCTGCAGCTGGCCGCGCACGCGCTCCCACGCGGTGGCCGCGTAGTCCGGCTGGCTCGCCGCCCACGCCTGCGCCAGATCGAACACACGCTCGATCGTCGCACCGCAGTAGGTCAGGCCCGAGCCGTCGTCCTGCGCGGCATCGCGCAGCCGTTCGTCGAGCCACTCGGCCAGCCACGGCATCTCGGCCGCGGCCGAATCCGCGTAGGCCTCCAGCGCGGCACGCGCGTGGCGATCCTGTTGCGGGTCGAGCTCGATACGGCTCAGTCCCGATACGCTGCGTTCCGCTCCGGACGGACTTCGAATGGTCCCTGGTCTGAAGGACATGTCCTCTCCCCGTTGTACGACGGTAGCGTCAGGCATGGCCCCCGTGCCCGCCGTACGACGTACCGTGGCCGGCGCATCCGCTGGGAGCGGACGACCGGCCGGGTCAGTATACGCAGCCGATCACGAAGCGAGGTTTAAGAATTGTCAGAAAAGTGTGGCCGGCGCCAGGCGCTGCCTGCACCGTGATGCGGGCCGTCAACGGCGGCGCATCAGGAACACGAAGGTCTTGTCCTGCGTCGTCGATTCGACGATCTCGTTGCCCGTCTGCTTCGCGAACGCGGCGAAATCGCGCTGCGAGCCAGGATCGGTCGCGAGCACCTTGAGGATTTGCCCGCTTTCCATATCGGCGAGCGCTTTCTTGGCACGCAGGATCGGCAACGGGCAATTGAGCCCGCGCGCGTCCACTTCCTTGTGAATCTGCATCGGCTGTCGACCTTCGAATGACGCGCCATTCAAGGCGCGGAGAGAAGCCGGGATTTTACCGCAGCGCCGCCTTGCCTGCCCGGGCCGGCAGCAGCCCGGCGCCCGCGCCGCCGGGCTCAGGTGCCCGAAAAGCCGCCCGCAAGCCGTTCGCGCAGGTGCCGAACGAGCGCGCGCACCGCGCTCGGCACGACCGGGCTGTACGGGCGGATCGCGAAGATGTGGTCGCCGAACGCGCCCGACGGCCGCCAGCCGTCGAGCAACGCGACCAGCCGGCCGGCGTCAAGGTCGCGCTGCGCGCTGAAATCCGGTAGCAGCGCGATGCCGAGCCCGCCGAGCGCGGCCTCGCGCATCGCCTCGCTGTTGTTCGCCGCGAAGCTGCCGCGCACCGGCACGCTCACACGCTCGCGCCGCCGGCCGTGCGGCTCGAAACTCCAGGCGGCCGGCTCGTTGTCGCGCAGGTAGCACAGGCAGCTGTGATCGACGAGCTCGCTCGGGTGGCGCGGCGCGCCGCGCGCGTCGAGGTAGTCGCGGCTCGCGACGAGCAGCGAACGCGTATCGCACAGCTTCCACGCGACGTGGGTTTGCGGCGCAGTGGTTGTATGGCGGATCGCGAGGTCGAAACCCTCCTGCGTCAGCGAATGCAGCCGGTCCGACAGGTCGAGCTCGATCTGCACGCCCGGATGCTGCCGCAGGAAATCGGGCAGGTGCGGCACGACCTGCTGGCGCCCGAGCGCGACCGGCACCGTCAGGCGCAGCAGGCCGCGCGGTTCTCCGGCGAGATCCTTCACGCGCGCAAAGTGCTGCCCGATCGACTCGAACGCGTCGCGCGTGCTGTCGACGAGCGTCTGGCCCGCGTCGGTGAGCCGCACGCTGCGTGTCGTGCGACGCACGAGCGGCACGCCGGCGGCCTTTTCGAGATCGGCGATGCGCTGGCTCATCGCGGCCTTGCTGATGCCGAGCCGCTGCGCGGCGGCGGTGAAACTGCCGGCCGCGGCCAGCACCGTCAGCGAATGGATATGCGGCCAGAGCGCCTGGACATTTTGCTGATTCATCCGGTGATTATTCAGAATTCTGAACAGTGAATCAAGCTGCGCGGCCTTCTCCCGCCCTGCGCGTTTGCCTAGACTGGGCGCTGTCCACCCTCACCCGATCCCCCAGGAGACACGATGAATCCGGTTCCCGCGTACACCTCCGACGCCGACGTCGGCCACTATGTCGACGGCGCGCCCGTCGCCGGCCGCAGCGGCCGCTTCCAGGACGTCCTCAACCCCGCGCTCGGCCGTGCGGTGCGCCGCGTGGCGCTCGCCGATGACAACGAAGTGCAGCAGGCCGTCGCGTCGGCCAACGCCGCGTTCCCGGCCTGGGCCGCGACGCCGCCGATCCGCCGCGCGCGCGTCATGCATCGCTTCCTGCAACTGATGAACGAGCACCGCGACGCCCTCGCGGCGATCATCACGGCCGAGCACGGCAAGGTGTTCTCCGACGCGCAGGGCGAAGTCGCCCGCGGCATCGACATCATCGAATTCGCCTGCGGCGTGCCGCAGCTCCTGAAGGGCGACTTCACCGACCAGGTCAGCACCGGCATCGACAACTGGACGATGCGCCAGCCGCTCGGCGTCGTCGCGGGCATCACGCCGTTCAACTTCCCGTGCATGGTGCCGTGCTGGATGTTCCCGGTCGCGATCGCGACGGGCAACACGTTCGTGCTGAAGCCGAGCGAGCGCGATCCGTCGGCTGCGCTGTTCATCGCCGACCTGCTCACGCAGGCCGGGCTGCCGGCCGGCGTGTTCAACGTCGTGCAGGGCGACAAGGGCGCGGTCGACGCGCTGCTCGACCACCCCGACGTGCAGGCCGTCAGCTTCGTCGGTTCGACGCCGATCGCGGCCTACGTACAGCAGCGCGCGGTGCAGTCGGGCAAGCGCGTGCAGGCGCTCGGCGGCGCGAAGAACCATCTCGTCGTGATGCCCGACGCGAACCTCGAGCAGGCGGTCGACGCGCTGATCGGCGCCGCGTACGGCTCGGCCGGCGAACGCTGCATGGCGATCAGCGTCGCGGTGCTGGTGGGCGACATTGCGGACAAGATCGTGCCGCTGGTGGCCGAACGCGCGCGCAAGCTGGTGATCGGCGACGGCATGTCGCCGGAAGTCGAGATGGGCCCGATCGTCACCGGCGAGGCGTTGAAGCGCATCGAAGGCTACATCGAGCAAGGCGTGAACGAAGGCGCGCAACTGGTGGTCGACGGCCGCGGGCTGCGCGTGCCGGGCCGCGAGGCAGGCTTCTTCACCGGCGGCACGCTGTTCGATCATGTGACACCCGACATGCGCATCTACAAGGAAGAAATCTTCGGGCCCGTGCTCGGCTGCGTGCGCGTGAAGGATTTCGGCGAGGCGGTCGACCTGATCAACGCGCACGAATTCGGCAACGGCGTGTCGTGCTTCACGAGCGACGGCGGCATCGCGCGCGAGTTCTCGCGGCGCATTCAGGTCGGGATGGTCGGCATCAACGTGCCGATTCCGGTGCCGATGGCGTGGCACGGCTTCGGCGGCTGGAAGAAGAGCCTGTTCGGCGACATGCACGCGTACGGCGAGGAAGGCGTGCGCTTCTACACGCGCCAGAAGTCGGTGATGCAGCGCTGGTCGTCGAGCATCGGCAAGGGTGCCGAATTCGCGATGCCGACCGCGAAGTAACCGCCTGACGGCACGCCGCCCGCTGCGCTGTCACGCGGGCGGTGCGCCGGCAGGATGCGTCAGCCGGCCTTCGTGCCGTGCGCGCCGTCGGCGGTCGGCAGGTACGACAGTTCGAGCCGGTACGCGAGCGCGACGAACAGGCTCTGCGCAAGCCCCATCGTGGCGGTCAGTGCGCGGAAGCCGAATGTCGCGCTGTCCTGCACCATCAGCGTCACCTCGGCCTCCCGCGCCAGCGGGCTCATCCGGCTGTCGGTGATCGCGATCAGCCGCGCGCCGCGCTGCACGGCCTGCTGCGCGACCTGCACCGTTTCCTCCGCATACGGCATGAACGAGATGACGATCATCACGTCGCCCTCGCGCACCGAGCGGATCTGCCCGAGATGCATGCTGCCGAGCGCGCTGAACAGGCCGATGCGCTTGTCGGTGTGCTGCAGCGCATAGTCGAGGTACACGGCAATCGGAAACGCGCGCCGCGAACCCGCGATCCAGATCGCCTGCGTCTCGGCGAGCAGGTCGACGGCCTGCGCGAGCGCCTGCGAATCGAGCGTTTGCCGCAGCTGCTGCATCCCGGCGATGCTGCCCTTGATGAACTCGTCGGCGATCTGCTCGGGCTGCAGGCTCGACGAGCCCGCTTCGATCACGTCGCGCAGCCGCAGGTTGTACGCGCGTCCCGGCGCGATCTGCTGGGCGATCCCTTCGCGGAACAGCCGCTGCATCTCGGAGAAGCCGGAAAAGCCGAAGTGCTTCGCGAAACGCACGACGGCCGACGGCTGGACGCCGCACGCTTCCGCGAGCGACTGGATGCCTTCCAGGCCAAGCTGGTCCCGATGCGTTTCCACGTGGCGCGCAATCACCTTCAGGCGATTGCTGAGGCCGTCGTACTCCTGCGTCAGGTGCTGCAGGAACTGCTCGACGGTGGCGGGAGGTTTCTCGGATGAACTCATCGGATAGCGCGAAGTTGACGGCCCCGACGTGCGCGCGAGGTTGACGAACGCGGCCCGGGGCTCACCTGGATACATGCATGAAGGGCGAATTTAAACACGTTTGCGGCGCGGCCCGCGCCGCGTGCTCGCTCCCACGCGCTCGATCATCACTTGCCTACGCTCCACGGCAATACTGGAAGCGATTGTCCAACGCTCTCGCGGCGTCGTAAAGATTAGGGTGTCTACCAAGGCCGGCCGTCGGTGCGAAGCCTTGCGCGACGGGCGCGCAGCGCGCCTCAGCCGGCCCGTGCCGCCGGTTCAACGATAGTCGATCCACACGCCGCCGGCATCGGCGGAGCGCACGCAGTTCTCGACCCAGCGCACGCCTTCCACACCCGCGTGGACGTCCGGATAGCGGATGTTCTTCAACGCCGCGGTGTCGCCACGATCGGCCGCATCCATCGCGAGCGCGAAGCGCGCATAGAGATTCGACCAGGCCTCGAACAGCCCTTCCGGATGCCCGGCGCCGATGCGATCCTCGCGCAATGCGTGCGGATGCAGATAACCCATCCCGCGATCGAGCACCTGCGCGGGCTGCCCCTGCACTTCGTAGCGCAACTGGTTCGGATGCTCGTCCCACCACTCGACGCTCGCCTTCGAGCCGATCACGCGCACCTTCTGGCTGTGCATCGAGCCCGCGTTCACCGCGCTCGACCACACGTAGCCGACCGCGCCCGTGTCGTATTCCATGATCGTGAACGCGTTGTCTTCCAGCGGCGCGCGGCTCTTCACGAAGCTCTGCCGCGAACACATCAGGCGGCGGATCTTCAGTTCGGGCGCCATCACTTCGGAGATGTACAGCGGATGCGTGCCGATGTCGCCGAGCACATAGCTCGGGCCCGCGAACTTCGGGTCGACGCGCCAGCGCGCAGCCGCGCTCGCGGCCTCGACACCCTCGCTGTGGAACCCGTGCGCGAACTGCATCTGCACGATGCGGATCTCGCCGAGATCGCCGCGCGCGATCATCTCGCGCGCCTGTTCGATCATCTGGTGTCCGGAATAACCGTACGCGACGCCGACAATCAGATTCTTCTCGACCGACAGCCGCTCCAGCGCTTCGGCTTCCTCGGTCGTGAAGCACAGCGGCTTCTCGCACACCACGTGCAGCCCCGCGTTCAGCGCCGCGCGGCAGATCTCGAAGTGCGTGTTGTTCGGCGTCGCGATCGACACCGCGCGGATGCCGTCCGGGCGGCGCGCCTCGGCGTCGAACATCGTCGCGTAGTCGGAATAGCAGCGCTCGGCCGCGACGCCGAGCTTCACGCCGAACTGGCGGCCGCGTTCGGGGTCGATGTCGAACGCGCCGGCGACCAGCTGGAAGCTGCCGTCGCGCAACGCGGCCGACCGGTGGCTGTAGCCGATCTGGCTGCCGAGCCCGCCGCCGACCATGCCCCAGCGAATCGAATGTCCAAGCAGAATCTGTCCGTCAATCATGATGGTAGTGTTCCAGGTCCGTGTTCAGTTCAGGGGGTGCAGGGTGCGCCGCATCATGCGAAGCCGGCCGACGCGAGAAACGCGCGGCTCGCGGCGACGTCGCGCAAGCTCGTGCCGGCATTGCGCGGGTCGCGTTCCTGCTCGATCGTGATGTAGCCCGCGTAGGCGATGTCGTCGAGCGCCTGCCGGATCGACCGGTAGTCGAGCACGCCGGTGCCGATCGGGCACATCACGCCGCGCGCGCAGGCAGCGAAGAACGCGATGTGCTCGCCCATCACCGCGTCGTACACGGCCGCGTCGATGTCCTTGAAATGCACGTAGTCGAGACGCGCCGCGTGGCGGCGCAGCCAGGCCTCCGGGTCCATGCCCGAGTAGTACAGGTGGCCCGTGTCGAGACAGAGGCCGGCCGTGTCGGCCGGCACGTCGGCGACGATCCGGTCGATCTCGTCAGCGAACTCGATGTAGCCGCCCGCATGCGGATGAATCACCGTGCGCACGCCGAATTCGTCGCGTGCGATCGTCGCGATCTGCCGGATGTGCCCGACCATCGCCGCCCAGCTTTCGTCCGACAGCCGCGGCGCACGATCGCCATGACCGGCCGCGTAGTCGCGTTCCTCGTGGCCCCAGTCCATCACGACCAGGTACGGCGCCGCGTAGCGCTGGCCGTCCTGCGTCGGCAGTTTCGGCAGCCGCGTGATCAGCGCGCAGATGTCGCGCGTCTGGCGCAGCAGGTTCGGCAGATTCTCGGGCGACACCAGATCGTCGAAAATCGTGCCGGCCGTGATGCTCAGGCGCTGTCGCTCCAGCTCGGCACTCACCACGTCGAGTTCGAGCGGGATGTAGCCGTACGGCCCGAGCTCGATGCCCGAGTAGCCGGCCGAGGCAGCTTCGGCAAGCACCTGCCGCCACGGCGGCAAGTGCGGGTTCTTCACGTCGTCGACACCCCAGCAGCACGGTGCGCAACCCATCTTCATCGTCATGTCGGTCAGTCCGGCAGATAGGCGGCTGCGGTTCAGCCGCGGTAGAACGCAGGGCGTTCGGCCATCGCGATCGGCTCGACCGCCCCGCTCTTCTGCGCACGCACGCAGGCGTCGGCCGCGACCGCCGCCGCGTAGCCGTCCCAGGCCGACGGCCCGGTGAGCGCGTGCGCACGCACGCCGTCGATGAACGCCTGCAGCTCGACGTCGTACGACGCGATGAAGCGTTCCTTCCAGTCGGTCATGATCTCGACCGATTGCCGCGCCCCATGCTTGAGCCCGACAGCCGGCGGATCGGGCAGCTTCGCGATGCCCTGCTCACCCACCACCTCGCACTGGATGTCATAGCCGTACTGGCAGTTCACGAAGATCTCGACGTCGATGCGTACGCCACTCGCGGTTTCCAGCAGCACGATCTGCGGATCGGCGAGATGCGAGGATGCATGACGCGTCTTCTTCGGATAGACGACCTGCGTGCTCACGTAGTCCTCGCCGAGCAGCCAGCGCAGCACGTCGAGTTCGTGGATCAGCGTATCGGTGATCGCCATGTCGGTCGTGTAGCGCTCGCCGACCGACTGGTTGCGGTGCGCGCAATGCAGCATCAGCGGCGCGCCGATCTCGCCGCTGTCGATCACGCGCTTCAGCGCGCGATAGCCTTCGTCGTACGGCCGCATGAAGCCGACCTGCACGAGCCGCTTGCCGTGCGCGACTTCGGCTTCGACGATCCGCATGCAGCCTTCGGCCGTGACGGCGAGCGGCTTCTCGCAGAACACGGGCTTGCCGTGCGCGATCGCATCGAGCACGAACGCTTCATGCGTCGGCCCCCACGACGTGACGAGCACGGCCTGCACGTCGGCGGCCGCGACCACCTCGTGGCCGTCGCCGTAGATCTCGGCGTCGAGCCCGTACTTCGTCACCGCGTCGCGCGCCTGCTGCGGATCGATGTCGTTGACGGCCACGACACGCGCGCCGGACAGCGTGCGGGTCAGTCGGCGAATATGGTCCTGGCCGATCGCACCGCAGCCGATCACGCCGATTTGCAAGGTCATCTAAAAGTCTCCAGTCGTTCATTGGCGGTGCGGCACGCGCCGCACCGGTCAGTCATTCGTCAGCGCGCCGTGCGATCGAAATGACGATCGACGTAGCGCTGGATCGCGTCGCGCATGTAGCGCGACGACGCTTCCGCGCGGTCCTCCCACGCGAACACGCACGACGACATCACGCCGTCGAAGCCTGCCGCGCCGAGCGCGCGAAAGAACACGTCCCAGTCGATCTCGCCCTGCCCGATGTCGAGATGCTGGTGCACGCGGATCTGGTTCGAACCCGGTGGGTTCACGATGTAGCGCAGCTGGCTGCTCTTGCGGTGGTCGAAGGTGTCGGCCACGCGCACGTGTGCGAGGATCGGCGCGGCCTGCGCGATCATCGCGGCCATGTCGTCGCCGTAGTAGAACGTGTGCGGCGCGATGTACGACAGCTTCAGCGACGGCGAGCCGATATTCGTGACGATGTCCATCGCGGGCTGCAGCTGCTCGATCCAGTCCTCCGGATGCGGCTCGACCGACAGCACGATGCGTTCGCGCTCGAGGATCGGCAGCAGCTCGTCCATCGACCGGAACCACGCGGCTTCGCACAGTTCCTTCGGGTTCGCGCCCGGCCGTTCGCCGACCGAGCGCTCGGGCGACGCGCCGCGCCCGAACTCCGACACCATCAGCGCGCACTCCATCTCGACCGCCACCTCGATCGCCTTCTTCCAGCAGCGCACCGCCCATTGCCGCTCGTCCTCGAACGGGCTCGCCCAGCGGTACATCGGCTGCAGCGAAGCGAGGCCGACGCCGCTCGCGCGCATCGCCTGCCGGAACGCGGCCATCCGCTCACGCGTCGCGCGCGGCATCACCCACCAGTCGAGAAAGTCGCTGCGCGGCGACAGCTCGATCTGGTCGTAGCCGAGCTCGGCCACCGCGTGCGGCAGGCGGTCGAGCGGCAGGTGGCGAATCATGTAGGGGTCCAGCGCGATCTTCATCGAATGTCCTCGACGGTGGCGGGTGCCGGACCAAGGCGGCGGCACGTGCCGCCCTCGCCCGACGATGCTTGACGGGTCAGCGGCGCTTCTTCTTGTTGCGGTACTGGTCGGCGATCACGGCCGCGACGATGATCGCGCCCTTGACCATCTCCTGGTAATACGCGTCGATGCGGATGAACGTGAAGCCCGACGTCATCACGCCGAGGATCAGCACGCCGATCACGGTGCCCGTCACGCGGCCGAGGCCGCCCGACAGCGACGTGCCGCCGATCACGACGGCCGCGATCGCATCGAGCTCGTACATCACGCCCATGCCCGACTGGCCCGAGATCGCACGCGCGGCCGTCACGGTGCCGGCGATCCCGCTCAGGAGGCCCGCGATCGCGTAGACGAAGATCAGGTGGCGCGTGACGTTGATGCCCGACACGACAGCTGCGTGACGATTCGCACCGATCGCATACGTGTACTTGCCGAAGCGCGTGTAGCGCAGCACGACGTGGAAGATCGCGGCGATCACGAGGAAGATGATCACCGGGTTGGCGCCCGCGCCGATGGCCGCGAACTGGTCGGTCAACATCGACACCGGCATCCCGTTGGTGAACCACTTCGCAAAGCCGCGCGCGGCGACCATCGTGCCGAGCGTCGCGATGAACGGCGGGATGCCCGTCATCGCGATCAGCGAGCCGTTCAGCAGGCCGACCAGCAGCCCGACGCACACGCCGGCCAGCACGGGCCAGATGATCGGCAGGTCGGTGAGATGCGGAAACACCGCGCGCGGGAAGTCGGACACCTGCGCGAGACTCGCCGACACGACTGCCGCGGCGGCCACGACCGAGCCCGACGACAGGTCGATCCCGCTGGTGATGATCACGAGGTTCACGCCGACCGCGATGATGCCGATCACGGCCATCTGCAGCACGATGATCTCGAGCCGCTCGGTGTTGAACAGGAAGCTCTGGCCGACGACGATCCAGCCGACGATCTCGAAGAACAGGCTGATGCCGACGAGCACCAGGAAGATGCTCAGCTCGGGCGGCCACTTCGTGTGCCGCGTCTTGATGGTCATGGTCTGCGCATCCGCGACCGGGTTCATGTTGCCCATTTCCTTGTCTCCAATCTTGGTTCGGCTCAGCGCGACGCGAGATCCATGATGCGGACCTGGTCGGCGTCCTTGCGATCGACGATGCCGGTCATGCGCCCTTCGTGCATCACCATCACGCGATCGCTCATTCCCAGCACTTCCGGCATCTCCGACGAGATCATCAGCACCGCGACGCCCTTGCCGGCGAGCGCGCTGACGAGCCGGTGGATTTCGGCCTTCGCGCCGACGTCGATGCCGCGCGTCGGTTCGTCGAGGATCAGGATGCGCGGCTGCGTAAGCAGCCACCGGCCGATCAGCACCTTCTGCTGGTTGCCGCCCGACAGGTTCTGGATCTCCTCGTGCAGCCCGGGCGACTTCACGCGCAGCATCCGGCTCATTTCCTCGCAGTCGCGTTTCAGTTGCGCCTGCCGCACGAAATTAAACTTCACGTAGCGGTTGCTGAGCACCGCCGCTTCCATGTTCGCGAGCAGGTCGAGATTCAGGAAGCAGCCGGTGTCCTTGCGGTCTTCGGTGAGGAAGGCCATCCCGTGCTTCATCGCCTGCCCGGGCGTCGTGATGCGCACCGGCTTGCCGTCGATCCGGATCTCGCCCGACGTGGCCGGCACGACGCCGAACAGCGCCTCCGCGACATTCGAACGCCCCGAGCCGACGAGGCCGGCCACGCCGAGGATCTCGCCCGCGCGCAGTTCGAAACTCACGTCGCGGAACACGCCGTCGACGCCAAGGTTCTTCACCGACAGCACGACGTCGCCGATCGGCACTTCTTCCTTCGGGAACATCTGCGTGATCTCGCGCCCGACCATCATGCGGATGATGTCGTCGCGCGTGACGTCGCTCGATGCGTGCGTACCGATGTACTTGCCGTCGCGGAACACCGAGAACTCGTCGGCGATCTCGAACAGCTCGTTCATCTTGTGCGTGATGTAGACGATGCCCTTGCCCTGCTCGCGCAGCTGGCGAATGATCCGGAACAGGTGCGTGACTTCCTTGTCGGTCAGCGCGGAAGTCGGCTCGTCCATGATCAGCACGTCGGAGTCGAACGACACGGCCTTCGCGATCTCGACCATCTGGCGGCTCGCGACCGTCAGCGTGCGCACGTCGGTTTCCGGATCGATGTCGATCGACAGCCGTTCGAACAGCTCGGCCGTCTGGCGCCGCAGCGCGGCGTGATCGATCAGGCCGAAACGGTTCTTCGGTTCGCGGCGGATCCAGATGTTCTCCGCGACCGTCATGTACGGCATCAGGTTGAGTTCCTGGTGAATCATCGCGATGCCGCGGTCGAGCGCATCGAGCGGGCCGTTCAGCACGACGGGTTCGCCGTTGATCAGGATCTCGCCCTGATCGGGCGTGTAGACGCCGGCGATGATCTTCATCAGCGTCGACTTGCCCGCGCCGTTCTCGCCCATCAGCGCATGGACGGTGCCGCGGCGCACGCGGAACTGCACGCCGTCGAGCGCAACGACGCCGGGAAAGGACTTGCCGACGCCGCGTACCTCGAGCACGCAGTCGGCCGCGGAAGAAGCCGGCGGGGCCGACGAGCCGGTCGAGCCGGACGAAGCGGCCGGCGCATCGTCGCCGGCCATCGGGCGCGCGACTCTGGCTGTAAACATGGACGTTCCTCGACAAGTCGCGCGCGAACCCGGCCATGCCGGGCCCGCGCAGGTCAACGGATCACCGGTCAGTGCTTCGCGTACTGGGCCATGTTCTCGGGCGTCACCAGCTCGAACGGCACGTTCACATAGCGGTCGACGGGCTGCTTCTTCGCGAGCTTGAGCGCGGCCGCGACGGCCTGCTGGCCCTGCCCCGCTGCATTCTGGTACACCGACACCTTCAGCTCGCCGCTCTTCATCGACGCAAGGCCGTCCGGCGTCGCGTCGATGCCGGCGACGATCGTCTTCGGCGTCAGCTTGCGCGCGGCCTTCAGCGCGTTGATCGCGCCGATCGCCATCTCGTCGTTGTTGGAGATGATCGCGTCGAACTTCGTGCCGGAGCTCAGCCAGTTCATCGTGATGTCCTGGCCCTGCGTGCGGCTCCACTTGCCTTCGCGCTTGTCGACGATCTTCATGCCCGAGCAATCCTTCGTCGCGATCACGTCCTCGATGTCTTTCGTGCGGGCACGCGCCGATTCGTTGGCCAGCTCGCCCATCAGCACGAGGATGTCGCCCTTGCCGCCGAGCAGCTTGCACACCTGGCGCGCCTGCAGCGTGCCCGACTGCTTCTCGTCGGACGCGACGACCGCGACGCCGGCCGGCAGCTTGTCGAAATCGACCGGCTTGCGGTTCACGTACACGAGCGGGATCTTCGCGGCGGTCACCATCTTGGTGATCTTCGGCGTCGCGTCGGTATCGACCGCGTTCACGATGATCGCGTCGACCTTCTGCGCGATCATGTTCTGGACCTGGCTCAACTGCTTGCCGACGTCGTTGCCGCCGTCCTCGATCTGCACCGTCGCGCCGTCCTTCTTCGCTGCGTCGGTAATGCTGTTACGCAGGATGGTCAGGAACGTGTCGTCGAACGACGCCATCGTCACGCCGATCTTCTCGGCATGCGCGAGCGGCGCAGCCAGGATCGCGGCGGCCGCGACGGCCATCAGCTTGGTCTTCATGATCAATCTGTCTCCTCATCTCCGGGGGGCGGAAGACGGCGCGTTGCGCGCCGCCGGGCCGAGTCCGATCTGGTCCGATCGGGACTGAAGCATCCGGATGAAACTGTAGATCACTTCCTCGAAATTTTGGAAATTTATTTCTACGTGATTTCACCTAGGGAACTGGATTTCCAAAAAGTCTAGACTCCGTTCCGTAGCCCGATTCCTTGCGGCAGGCAGTCCCACGTCGTGCAGTACACGGTGCGGATCGTCTCCAGAGGTTCGGTCCCCTAATCCGCCGGCATCGCCGAACGCCGGCCGCGAGCGTGACACGTGATATGAGCCTGCTGAACTTTCCGAGTGACCGCCCCATCGATCTCGCCTGCCTCGGCCGCGTGGCCGTGGATCTCTATGCGCAGCAGTACGGCAGCCGCCTGGAGGACGCGCGCAGCTTCCAGATGTATCTCGGCGGCTCGTCCGGCAACGTCGCGTTCGGCGTGGCCCGGCTGGGGCTGAAGACCGCGATGATCTCGCGCGTCGGCGACGAGCAGATGGGCCGCTTCCTGCGCGAGACGCTCGAGCGCGAAGGCTGCGACACGAGCCAGCTGCAGACCGACCGCGAGCGCCTCACCGCGCTGGTGCTGCTCGGGCTGAAGGATCGCGACACGTTCCCGCTGCTGTTCGTGCGCGAGAACTGCGCGGACATGGCCGTGCGTGCCGACGAGATCAGCGAGGACTTCATCGCCGGCTGCCGCGCGCTCGCGATCACCGGCACGCACCTGTCGACGCCGGGTACGCGCGAAGCGTCGCTGACCGCACTCGGTTATGCGCGCCGCCACGGCGTCGTGCGGATTCTCGACATCGACTACCGGCCCGTGCTGTGGGGGCTGACCTCACGTGGCGCGGGCGAAAACCGCTACGTGCCGGACGCGCAGGTAACGCGGCAGCTGCAGCAGGTGCTCGGCGAATTCGACCTGCTGGTCGGCACCGAGGAAGAATTCCTGATCGCGGGCGGCGTGCCGCACGACGTGATCGGCTCGTTGCAGGCGGTACGCAAGATCACGAACGCGACGCTGGTCGTCAAGCGCGGCGCGCTCGGCTGCTGCGTGATCGAGGGCGACATTCCCGCCCGCATCGACGATGCGCCGACCTTCCTCGGCGAACGCGTCGAGGTGCTCAACGTGCTCGGCGCGGGCGACGCGTTCCTGTCAGGCCTGCTGTCGGGGCTGCTGCGCGGCCGCGACTGGGCCGAGTCGACGCGCATCGCGAACGCGTGCGGCGCGATCGTCGTGTCGCGCCACGCGTGTTCGGCCGCGATGCCGACGCCGGCCGAACTCGCGCACTGGTTCGACGGCAGCCGCAATCCGGTGGTCGACGCCGACCACACGCTCGCGCACCTGCATCGCGTGACGGTGCCGCGCCGCGAATGGGACGACCTGTGCGTGATGGCGTTCGACCATCGCAGCCAGTTCTACGAACTTGCGGTGCAGGCCGGCGCGGACGAAGCGCGGATCAAGACGCTGAAGCGCCTGCTCGTGCGCGCGGTCGAACAGGTCGAGCGCGATCGTCATATCGAAGGCCACGTCGGCGTGCTGATCGACGGCGGCGGCTACGGCAGCGACGCGCTTGCGTCGGCGACCGGACGCGGCTGGTGGGTCGGCCGCCCGGTCGAGCTGCCGGGCTCGCGGCCGCTGCGTTTCGACGAAACGCGCTCGGTCGGCTCGTCGCTCACGCACTGGCCGACCGAACAGGTCGTGAAGTGCCTCGTGCACTATCACCCGGACGACCAGGTCGACCTGCGCGTCGAACAGGAGCAGCGCGTGCTGGAACTGTGGGAAGCCACGCGCGCCAGCGGCAATGAGTTGCTGCTGGAAATGATTCCGCCGCGCGCGGTTACGCCGGCCGGCACCGAAGACGACGCGGTGCTGCGCACGATCGCGCGCTTCTACAACCTCGGCGTGATGCCCGAATGGTGGAAGCTCACGCCGCTGAGCGCCGACGGCTGGACGCGACTTGCCGCGCTGATCGCCGAGCGCGATCCGCACTGCCGCGGCGCCGTGATCCTCGGGCTGAACCAGCCGCTGCAATACCTCGTCGACAGCTTCCGCTCGGCGACCAACCCGATCGTCAAGGGCTTCATGGTCGGGCGCACGCTGTGGGCCGATGCGTCGCTGAACTGGTTCGCCGGCCGGATCGACGACCAGGCGCTGATCGACGAAGTCGCCGGCAACTTCGCGCAACTGGTCGACGCGTGGCTCGGCCGCCGTGCCGCGGCCGCCCGCGCCGCCGCGGCCTGACGCGACGCCTGCGATGACCCATTCCTCTTCACCGACCGACATGACCTCTACCGTGAGACTGACCGTCAGCCAGGCGCTCGTGCGCTACCTGGCCGCCCTGCGCGCCGAAGTCGTCCAGCCCGACGGCCGCACCGAGATCCTGCCGTACTGCGGCGGCGTGTTCGCGATCTTCGGCCACGGCAACGTGGCCGGGCTCGGCGAGGCGCTGCACGCGGAAAAAGACCGCCTGCCGACCTTCCGCGCGCACAACGAGCAAGGGATGGCCAATGCGGCCGTCGCGTTCGCGAAAGCGAATTTCCGCCAGCGGATGATGGCCGCGACGTCGAGCATCGGCCCCGGCGCGACCAACATGCTGACGTCGGCCGCGATCGCGCACGTCGGCCGGCTGCCGTTGTTGCTGCTGCCCGGCGACGTGTTCGTGTCGCGGCTGCCCGACCCCGTGCTGCAGCAGGTCGAGGATTTCGAACAGGGCGACGTCAGCGCGAACGACTGCTTCCGGCCGGTGACACGCTACTTCGACCGGATCACGTCGCCCGAGCAGTTGCTCGTCGCGCTGCCGCGTGCGATCCAGGTGATGACCGACCCCGCGCAATGCGGCCCCGTGTGCCTCGCGCTGCCGCAGGACGTGCAGACCTTCGCGTTCGACTGGCCCGAGGATTTCTTCGCGCCGCCGGTGATCCGGATGCGCCGGCCGCCGGCCGACGCGCTCGAACTCGCCGATGCGCTCGACATGCTGAAGGCCGCGAAGAAACCGCTGATCGTCGCGGGCGGCGGCGTGCTGTACAGCCAGGCATGGGACGCGCTGCGTGCGTTCGCCGATACGCATGGCGTGCCGGTCGCCGAATCGCAGGCCGGCAAGGGCAGCCTCGCGTGGGACCATCCGCTGAATCTCGGGTCGATCGGCGTGACGGGCTCGCCTGCCGCGAACCGTGCGGCCGCGCAGGCCGACGTGGTGTTCGCAGTCGGCACGCGGCTGCAGGATTTCACGACCGGCTCGCATGCGCTCTACGGCAACGCGACGCTGTTGAGCCTGAACGTGCAGCCGTTCGACGCGGGCAAGAAACGCGGCCGTCAACTGGTGGCCGATGCGCGCACGGGCCTCGGCCAGCTGTCGGCCGCACTGGCCGGCTGGCAGGCCGACCCGGCATGGACCGCAAGCAACCGCGACCAGGCCGCCGCATGGAATGCGCGCGTGACCGAACTCACGACGCGCGTGCCGAAAGACACGCTGCCGTACGACGCGGAAGTGATCGGCGCGGTGCGCGATTCCGCAACCGACGCGGGACTCGACAGCGCGCGCGACGACCTCGTCGTATGCGCGGCCGGTACGCTGCCGGCCGAGCTGCACAAGCTGTGGCGCAGCGGCGTGCCGGGCAACTACCACATGGACTATGCGTACTCGTGCATGGGCTACGAAGTCGCGGGCGGCCTCGGCGCGAAGCTTGCGCGGCCCGAGCGCGAAGTGATCGTGATCGTCGGCGACGGCTCGTACATGATGCTCAACGCGGAACTCGCGACGTCGGTGATGCTCGGCCGCAAGATCATCGTCGTGATCCTCGACAACCGCGGCTACGGCTGCATCGAGCGGCTGCAACTGAATTGCGGTGGCGCGAGCTTCAACAACATGCTCGACGACTGCGTGCCGGAGGGCGGCGAGCGCTCGACGATCGATTTCGCGATGCATGCGCGTGCGATGGGCGCCGAAGCCGTGCACGTGCGCGACATCGGCGAGCTGCGCAGCGAGATGAAGCGCGCCCGCGCGGCAAAGACGAGCCAGGTGCTCGTGATCGACACCACGCACCAGCGCACGACCGACGACGGCGGCGCGTGGTGGGAGGTCGCGGTGCCGCAAGTATCCGAACGCGCCGGCGTCGACGCAGCACACCGCGCGTATCTCGATGCGAAGACCCGGCAGCGGCGTTGATCGCGCGCACTTGCCCACGAACCCTCCCCGCAAAAAACATAGTCGAACCAAGGAACCCCGTCATGAGCTGGAACGTCCGCATCGGTATCAATCCCCTGTCGTGGATGAACGACGACCTGCCGTCGCTCGGCGGCGAGACGCCGCTCGAAACAGCGCTGAAGGAAGGCGCCGAAATCGGCTACGCGGGCTTCGAGCTCGGCAACAAGTTTCCGAAGACGGGCCCCGAGCTGAAGGCGAAGCTCGCCGAGTTCGGCCTCGTGTGTGTGTCCGGCTGGTATTCGGGCTTCCTCGCCGAAGTCGCGCCGGGCATGAGCGACGCCGATGCGCTCGCCGCGGAGATCGAGCGCTGCCGCGCGCACATGACGAAGCTGCAGTACAACGACGTGAAGGTGGTGGTCTACGGCGAATGCGCGGGGACGATCCAGGGCAACATCGACACGCCGGTCGCGAAGCGGCCGCGCTTCGTCGACGACGCAGCCTGGCGGCGCTACGCGGCGCGCCTCGACGCATTCGGCGCGCACCTGCTCGACACGTACGGCATCAAGCTCGCCTACCATCACCACATGGGCGCGTACGTCGAGTCGCCCGACGACGTCGACCGGCTGATGGCGCTCACCGACCCGGCGAAGGTGTTCCTGCTGTTCGATACCGGCCACGCGTATTTCGGCGGCGCGGCCGACCCGGTCACGCTGTTGAAGAAGCATGTATCGCGGGTCGTCCACGTGCATTGCAAGGACGTGCGGGCGCAGGTCGTCACGCAGGCGCGCAATGACGGCTGGAGCTTCCTGAACGGCGTGATCAACGGCACCTTCACGGTGCCGGGCGACGGTGCGCTCGATTACGACGCGACGCTGCGCACGCTGAAGGACGCCGGCTACGAAGGCTGGCTCGTCGTCGAGGCCGAGCAGGATCCGGCCGTCGCGCCGAGCTATGCGTATGCGAAGAAGGGCTACGAATCGCTGCGCGCGATCGTCGACCGGTTGAGCGCGTGAGCGCGTGAACGCATGAACGCATGAACGCATGAGCCCTACTCTATTGCGGAGCCCCACCCCATGACGATTTCTCCCCTGCTGGTCAAGGCCTCGGCCGACCGCGAGATCTGCAACGTCACGCCCGAGTCGGCCGGCTGGAAGCACGTCGGTTTTCGGGCACTGCGCCTGAAGGCCGGCGACACCGAAACGCTCGACACCGGCGCGCGCGAGCTGTGCGTCGTCGTGCTCACCGGCACGGTGCGCGCGGAGGTCGACGGCAACACCTACGATGCGCTCGGCAAGCGCGACAGCGTCTTCGAGGACGTGTCGCCGGACGCGCTGTACATCCCGGGCGGCAAGACGGTCACGCTGGTCGCGACGCGCGATGCGGAAATCGCGCTGTGCACCGCGCCGTACGCGAGCGGCGACAAGCCCGTGCAACGCCTCGACGGCGAACGGATGCGCCGTTCGGTACGCGGGCAAGGCACCAACACGCGCTACGTGTGCGACATCCTGATGGGCGACAACCCGGCGGCCGACCGGCTGCTCGTCGTCGAGGTCGTCACGCCGGCCAGCCATTCAAGCAGCTATCCGCCGCACAAGCACGATCGCGACGCGGCGCCGGAAGAAACGTCGCTCGAGGAAACCTACTACCACCGGATCGATCCGCCGCAGGGTTTCGCGTTCCAGCGCGTGTACACGGACGACCGCAGCCTCGACGAAGCGTGCGCGGTCGAGGACCACGACGTCGTGATGGTGCCGCGCGGCTATCACCCGGTCGTCGCACCGCACGGCTACAACCTGTACTACCTGAACGTGATGGCCGGGCCGAGCCGCGCGTGGGCGTTCAAAAACGACCCCGCGCACGAGTGGATGCTCGACGCACCGAAGCGCTGATGGAACGACGGGCCCGCGCGCGGCCCGTGACGATGCGACGCCCGGCACGCGCACCCAGAGCCGGCGACGCCACGGAGCCGCCATGGTGACGACCCTCTTTCGCCTCGAACCCCACTCCTTCGACGACGACGCGTCGAACCCGGCGCTGCCGCGCTTCGATGCGGCCATCGCTCGCCGGATGGGTGAAATCGCTGTCAACCTTGCCTCGCGCCGCGGGCTGCCGATCGCGGTGAGCATCGTCGGCGAGCAGGCGCCGCTGTTCTACTGCGCGCTCGACGGCAGCCACGCTGGCGACAGCGACGCGATCCGCCGGCGGCAGAACACGGTATTGCGCTTCGGCCTGAGTTCGCTCGCGGTCGGCGAGCGCTTTCGACGCGCCGGCTGGTCGCTGCAGTCGCAGGGGCTGTCGGATGACGACTATGCGCTCGACGGCGGCGGTGTGCCGTTGCGGATCGCCGGCACCGGCATCGTCGGCGCGATGACGATCGCGGGGCTCGACTCGGCGCACAATCACGCGCTCGTCGTCGAGAGCCTGCAGTGGCACGTCGGCCGTTACGCACTCGCGATGCACGCGTAACGAAACGGGCGGCACGACCGGCGCGGGCGCGCCGCCGCACCGCCCTTGCCGGATCAGTTCAACCCGCCGCTCACGACGAGATGCTCGCCGGTCATCCAGCGTGCATCGTCCGATGCGAGGAACACGGCCACCGACGCGATGTCGTCCGGTTCGCCGAGACGGCCGAGCGGCGTCTCGCTGCGCACCTGCTTGTCGAGATCGGAACCGATGATGCCCGCGCTGTGCGTGCCTTCGGTCACGATCATCCCCGGGTTGATCGCGTTCACGCGAATCTTGCGCGGGCCGAGTTCGAGCGCGAGCACGCCGGTGATCGCATCGACAGCGCCCTTGGTGCCGCTGTACACGGCGCTCGCGGGCGGCGTGATGCTGGTCACCACCGAGCTGATGTTGACGATGCTCGCGCCTTCGCCGAGATGCTTGACGGCTGCCTGGGTCATCAGCAGCACGCCGAACACGTTCGTGTCGAACTGGCGGCGGTAATGTTCTTCCGTGATCGCCTCGATCGCGCCGAATTCGTACACGCCGGAATTGTTGACGAGCACGTCGAGACGCCCGTACGTGTCGATCGCGGTATCGACGATGCGCTGTGCATCGGCCGCCTTCGACACGTCGCCGCCAACCGCAACCGCACGGCCACCGGCTTCGACGATCGCGCTGACGACCGCGTCGGCGCCCGCCTTGCTGCTCGCGTAGTTGACCACGACCGACGCGCCTTCCGCGGCCAGCGCCTTCGCGATCGCCGCGCCGATGCCCTTCGATCCGCCCGTGACGATCGCTACCTTGTTTGCCAGCTTGCTCATGATCTCATTCCTCAGTCAGAAGACTCTCGATGGATGGTGCCGGTTGCCGGGTTGTTGCGTCGATGCGCAACCGGTATGGCTGGAAATTTACTGTGCGCTGCGGCGGCGATAAAGCGGCTCGACACGAATTGACTGGCGGAGTTTTCCGAACAATCGCACGCGTGCCGTCAGCCGGCGCTCAGCCATGCGTTCGCGACACCGCCGCCCAGGCCGTCGAGTGCACCGTCGTAGACGATCCGTCCGCGCCCCATGACCGCGACGCGCCGCGCGAGCCTTGGCGCGAACTGCAGCCGCTGCTCGATCAGCACGATCGCGACACCGTCGGCCTGCAGCGCGGCGAGGCATGCGCCGACTTCGTCGACGGCTAGCGGCGCGAGCCCTTCGGCCGGTTCATCGACGATCAGCACGCGCGGGCGGCCGGCCAGCGCCCGCACCAGCGCAAGCACCTGCTGCTCGCCGCCCGACAGCCGCCCCGCCTTCACGTCCGCGCGCGCGGCCAGCAACGGAAAGCGGTCGAACAGCCGTTCGAGCGCCGTGTGCTCGGCCGCGCCGCTGGCGCCGCGCAGCCCGAGCCGCAGGTTGTCACGCACCGTCAGCAGCGGGAATACGTCGCGGCTTTCGGCAACGTAAGCCACGCCGCGCCGCGCGATCTCGAACGTGCGTGCGCCCACGCATTCGGCGCCGCCGATGCGCACCGAGCCTGCCGTGCGCACGAGCCCCATCACGGCCTTCGCGAGCGTCGAGCGCCCCGAACCGTTGCGGCCGAGCAGCGCGAGCGTCTCGCCGGGCGCCAGCGCGAGATCGACGCCGTCGAGCACGGGTTGCAGCCCGTACCATGCGCGCAGGTCGCGAATGTCGAGCAACGCGCTCATGGGCCGCCCTCGCCGAGATAGGCGGCACGCACGGCCGGATCGGTGCGGATCGCATCGGGCGCGCCGGTCGCGACCACCGTGCCGCGCACGAGCACCGTGATGCGTTCGGCGAAGCCGAACACCGCATCCATGTCGTGCTCGATCAGCAATACCGTGCGGCCCTGCGTCGTCGCACGAATCAGCGCGATCATCCGCGCCGCCTGCGCACGGCTCATGCCGGCCGTCGGCTCGTCGAGCAGCAGCGTGCGCGCGCCGCTCGCGAGTGCGATCCCGAGATCGAGCGCGCGCTGTTCCGCGTAGCTCAGCTCGGCGGCCGGCGTGTCGCGGTGTGCATCGAGGCCGATGTCGTGCAGCACGCGCTCGGCCGCGAGATCGACCGACGCCGATTCGCGCAGCCGGTTCCACCAGCGCCGCCGTTCGGCCGGCGCATGCAGCGCCGCGCAGCGCAGGTTGTCGAACACCGTCAGCCGCGCGAACGCACTCGTCTGCTGGAAACTGCGGCCGATGCCGAGCCGGCTCGCGACGACCGGCCCGCGCCCGCGCAGCTCGACGCCGTGCAGCACGACGCGCCCGCGCGTGGGCCGCACCGCACCGGCGATCACGCCGAACAGCGTCGACTTGCCCGCGCCGTTCGGCCCGATCAGCGCATGACGCTCGCCGGCCGCAATGCTCAGCTCGACGCCGTCGAGCACCGTCTGCGCGCCGAAGCGCTGCACCACACCGTGAAGCGCGATCGCGTTGCCGTTCATCGCCCGTCCTCCCGCTTGCCGGCCTGCCCGCCCGGCACGAGCCGCGCGCGCCAGCCCCACAGCAGCGTGCCGATGCCGAATGCGGAGCACGCGACGGCCCAGCCGGCCGGCGTATCGGCGTCGATGCTCCAGGCGCCGAACGCGAAGCCCGCGCCGTCGTCCTGCGCGAAGCGCCACGCATAGCCGAGCTCGGCCGCGCAGACCAGCGCGACGCCCCAGAACACGCACGCACCGACCGCGCACAGCATGCGCCACCGTTCGGCCGCCGGCGCGCCGCGCCGCCATGCCTGCGCGAGCGCTTGCGCGATCCCGGCGATGCCGCGCGGCGCGGCCACGACGATCACGACGAACAGCACGCCGAGATACAGCGCCCACGCGCGCGACACGCCCGCGACGACGATGCTCAGCGCGGTCAGCACGGCCGCGCCGGCCGCCGGCCCGAAGAACGCGCCGGTGCCGCCGATCACCGCGGCGATCAGCACGGTCGCCGAACGCGCCATCGATACGCTGTCGGGCGTCGCGATTTCGACGTCGATCAGCGTCAGTGTGCCGGCGACGCCGGCGAAGAACGACGCGCAGGTGACCATCGCGAGCCGCACGCGGCGCGGATCGGTGCCGAGCGCGGCGACGCGCACGGGGTTGTCGCGCACGGCATTCGCGAGCCGCGCGAGCGGCGTGCGCGTCAGCGCGTGCATCGCCCATGCCGATGCGAGGCACCACGCAGCGATCACCGCATACGCCTGGACGGGTGCGCCGAAATGCCAGCCGCCCCACGGTGTGCCGCTCGCGCGGTCGATCGGCACACCGCCGATCCCGCCGAACCAGGCGGGCACGCTCCACGCGGCGGCGGCGACGCATTCGCCGAGCCCGAGCGTGATCATCGCGAACGCGGTGCCCGCGCGGCGCGTCGCGAGCAGCCCGGCGGCGAAGCCGAAACCGGCGCCGGCCACGCCGCCGACGAGCGGCAACAGCGGCAGCGGGCCGCCAAAGTGGTTGAACCAGTGTGCGGCCGCGAACGCACCGAGGCCCGCGAACGCCGCGTGCCCGAACGACAGCAGCCCGGTCGTGCCGAGCTGCAGGTTGTACGACAGTGCGAGCACGACGAGCGCGGCCGTCTGCGCGAGATAGCCGAGCACCGCGCCATGCGGCCACAGCCACGCGGGCAGCGCGACGCATGCGGCGAACAGGGACCAGCGCGCGACGCCGGCGAGCGTACGGTTACGCATCGGCACGCTCGCCGAACAGCCCGCGCGGTCGCGCGACCAGCACCACGACGAGCAGCAGGTACGGCACCAGCGGCGCAAGCTGCGCGATCGACACCGCGGCCACGCTGTCGGGCAGCGCGATGCCGGCCCATTCCGTGAGGTCGCGCAGCGACGTGTCGCTCGCGGCCGCGAAGGTCTGCGCGAAGCCGACCGCGAGCGACGCCGCGAATGCGCCGCCGAGCGAGCCGAGCCCGCCGATCACGACGACCGCGAACACGACCGACCCGACGGTTTCGGCCAGCGCGGGTTCGATCACCGCGAGCGGCGCGCCGATCACGCCGGCCAGCGCCGCGAGCGCGGTGCCCGCGCCGAACAGCGCCGTCATCACGCGCGGCACGTCGTAGCCGAGCGCCTCGACGGCCGCACGGTGCGTGAGCGCCGCGCGCACGACGAGCCCGATGCGCGACGCGCGCAGCAGCGCGCCAAGCGCGACCAGCATCGCCGTGGACATCCCCATCATGAACAGCCGGTAGCGCGGCAGCGCGAGGCCGAATACGGTCACGGGCGCGCCGTCGAACAACGCCGGCACGGGTGCCGGCAGCGGCGCGAGGCCCCACACGAGTTTCGCGCCCTCGCCGATCAGGTACGCGAGGCCGAAGGTCAGCAGCAGTTCGCTCGTATGGCTGCGCGCCTGCACGCGGCGCAGCAACATGCGTTCGCAACCGGCGCCGAGCAGCCCGACCGCGAGCGGCGCGAGCACCAGCGCGGGCCAGAAGCCCGCGCCGGCCGCGATGCTGTAGCCGACATAGGCGCCGAGCATGTAGAAGCTCGCATGCGCGAAATTGAGCACGCCCTGCACGCTGAAGATCAGCGTGAGTCCGGCCGACAGCATGAACAGCAGCAAGCCGTAGCTGAGGCCGTTGAAGGCCTGGAGCGCGAACGCGTGCACTGCGAAGTCAGGCCGCGAGCGGCTCGAGCGCGGCGCGCAGCGCGTCGGGCAGCGGCACCGGCCGGCGCGTGGCGCGATCGACGTACACGTGCACGAAATGCCCCTGCGCGGCGGGCGACGCGTCGCCCTGTGCGAACAGCCCGACCTCGTAGCGCACGCTCGACGTGCCGAGCTTCACGACCCGCAGCCCGGCATCGACCGACTGCGGGAACACGAGCGGCGCGAAGTAGTTGCACTGCGTCTCGACCACGAGGCCGATCGTCTGCCCGTGCTCGACGTCGAGCGCGCCCGCGCGGATCAGGTATTCGTTCACGACCGTGTCAAAGTAGCTGTAGTACACGACGTTGTTCACGTGCCCGTAGACGTCGTTGTCCATCCAGCGGGTCGTGATCGGCAGGAAGTGGCGATAGGCGTCGCGCGGACGCGGTTGCGGCTTGTCGGACATGGCGATGGCGGTCAGGACGATGGAAGCGATGAGGACGACGCGCGGCGGCCGCGGGACACGGCGCACCGGCAAGAAGCGGAACGCCGCGCCGCGATCGCTCGCGGCACGGCGGATGCAGCCCTGCTGACGGGCCGGTCCGTCACTGCCCCGGCCGGTCGACGAATTCGAAATCGAGGCCGCGCGCACGCATCCAGTCGGCGAGCGCGATGCCCGTGCCGGCGCGCCACGGGCGCAGCAGCGGCGGATCGACGAGCTTGTATTCGAGCAGTTCCGGCGAGAGCGCGACCGTGCCCGATGCACGCACGTGGTACGCGATGATCAGCTCGTTCTTGCGGATGAATTCGTAGACGCCGACGAGCGACACCTGCTCGGCCTTCAGCGCCGTTTCCTCGAACACCTCGCGCGCGATGCCGTCCTCGGGCGTCTCGCCGTTCTCGAGGAAGCCGGTGATCAGCGCGAACATGCCTTCGGGCCAGGCCGCGTTGCGCGCGAGCAGGATCTTGCCGTCGAGCTCGACGATCGCGGCGACGACGGGCAGCGGGTTGTTCCAGTGGACATAGCCGCAGCTGTCGTCGGGGCACGCCTGGCGAATGCGGCCGCCTTCATGGTCGGGATCGGCGCGCTCGGTGAGCGGGCTCGCGCAGCGCGGGCAAAAGCGGTAATCGGCGGTGGTCATCGATGGAGATCTGGCAGGCGCCGGACGGCCGCCAGCCGGCTGCCCGCGCACCCGCTCGGCGCGGGAAAGGCTTCATTCTAGCGAGTTTGCCCGTGCCGCAGACGATCCGGCCCCGCCGAAATCAGGGTTGCAGGCGCCTTCGTGCGGCGGTCGCCGCGAAGCCGGCGGCGCCCAGCAGCAGCGCGGCTACCGCAACCCACAGCGCGGGGGAAAACGACCCGAAGCGCGCGGCCAGCGGCGCCGCGACGAGCGGGCCGAGAATCTGCCCGACCCCGTACGACGCGGTCGCATAGCCCATCAGCCCGGCGGCCCGCTCGCCGTGCAAACGCCGCGCCTCGCGCATCGCGAACAGCGTGATCGCGGTGAACGGCAGGCCGAGCAGCGCGCTGCCGATCGAGAAGCCGGCCGCGTTCGGCCACACGATCCCGGCGGCGATGCCGAGCGCCTGCGTCGCGCAGCCGGCGGCCAGCAGCAGCCGGTTGTCCCAGTGGCCGGGCAGTCGCGCGGCGGTAATCGCGCCGACGATCAGCGCCGCGCCGAACATCGGCCAGAACAGGTCGGGCCACGGCGAACCGGCCGGCAGCGCGGCGCGCGCGATCACCGGCAGGAACGTCGCGGTGATGATGTAGCCGAAGCCCGGCATGCCGTACAGCACGACGAGCCACGCGGCGTCCGCGTGATGGCGGCGCGTCTCGGCCGGCATCGTCGCGGTTGCGGCGGCCGCGTGCGACGCGGCACCGCCCGCCGGCACGGCTTGCGCCGGGGCAACTGCAAACGTGCGCCAGATCACGACAGACAGCACGGCCGACAGCGCCGCGAACCCCAGCCAGCCCGACGCAGCGCGCTGGCCGGCCAGCGCGCTGCCGATCAGCCCCGTCACCACGATGCCGACGCCGGGCCCCGCGTAGATCACCCCGCTCCACTCCGGCGCATGCAGTTCGGCCAGGCGCCGCAGCCCCCATTGCGACACGAACACGAACGTCCACGCGCTGACGACGCCGGCCACGAAGCGCACCGCGAGCCACACGGGCAGCAGATGGCCGACACCCATCGCGGCGGTGAGCAGCACGGTGGCCACGAGCCCGATGCGCACCATGCGCGCGGGCGCCACCCGCAGCGCGGCGCAACTGACCGCGCCGACGAAGTAGCCCGCGTAGTTCGCCGACGCGAGCCAGCCGCCGGCCTTCAGGCCGATCGAACCGTCCGCGAGCATCAGCGGCAACAAGGGCGTGAACGCAAAGCGGCCGACACCGAGCACGACCGCGAGGCCGACCATGCAGGCCAGTGCGGCCGTGCGGGCGCGGCGGTCGGCATCATCGACGGGAGACGCGCCGGCGGCGGCAGTCGGGGCGATCGGGGCGTTCGAGCGGGACATGGCGGCATGGGCAGGCGTTTAACGCGCCGGCCGGATCGGAAACCGGAATGCTTCCATCCTAGCTTGACCAAACGTTCTTGAGAAATGAATAATTAAGAATCCACCCATCGCTCGGAGAGAATCATGGACCTGGCGGCACTGGCGATTTTCCGGGCCGTGGTGCGCGAGAACGGCGTGACGCGCGCGGCGGCCAAGCTCAATCGCGTGCAGTCGAACGTCACGACGCGCATCAAGCAGCTCGAGGAAGAGCTCGGTGCGGCGCTGTTCGTGCGCGACGGCCGCCGGCTCGTGCTGACGCCGGCCGGGCACACGCTGCTGCCGTATGCGGAGCGCCTGCTCGCGCTCGCCGACGAGGCACGCGACGCGGTACGCGAGGACACGCCGCGCGGTCGGCTGCGGCTCGGCACGATGGAGAGCACGGCTGCGAGCCGCCTGCCGACCGTGCTCGCGCGCTATCACGACGCGTGGCCCGACGTGTCGCTCGAACTGCTGACGGGCACGACGGGCTGGCTGATCGACCGCGTGCGCGACTTCGAGATCGACGCCGCGCTGTTCGCGCGCCCGCCCGCGCCGGACACGCTGCCCGACACGTTCGAGACGGTACCGGTCTTCCGCGAAAACCTGGTGCTGCTCACCCCACGCGGCCACCCGCCGGTGCGCACGCCGCGCGACGTGATCCTGCCGACGCTGATCGCATTCGAGCGCGGCTGCACGTATCGCAAGTACGTCGAGCAGTGGTACGCGGCGCATGGCGTCAAGCCGGCGCGCGTGCTCGAACTCGGGTCGTATCACGCGATCGTCGCGTGCGTCGCGGCGGGTGCCGGCATCGCGGTCGCGCCGCGTTCGGTGCTCGACCTGCAGCCCGAGACCGGCAACATCACCGCGCACGTGATCCCCGAACTGGAAGGCATCGATACGCTGCTCGCGTGGCGGCAGGGCTATGCATCGGCGGCGCTGGCCGCGTTACGCGATGCGTTGAGCGACGCGGCCGCACGGCAGCCGGACGGTGCGGCGCAGCCGCCGGCCACCGTGCCGGCCTGAATCGTCGGGCCGCCGGCATTCATTGTTCCGGCGTACCAGCAAAAAGACCCGACCGGCATGTGCCGATCGGGTCTTTTTCATTTCACGCGATGCCGTAACGAGACGGCATCGCATCGGTCGGAACGATCAGAGCCGCTCTTCGACCCAGCCCTTCACGCCAGCCAGCGCGCCCGGCAGGTTCGCCGGCTCGGTGCCGCCTGCCTGCGCCATGTCCGGACGGCCGCCGCCCTTGCCGCCGACCTGCTGCGCGACGAAGTTCACGAGCTCGCCGGCCTTGACCTTCTTGCTCGCGTCGGGCGTGACACCCGCGATCAGGCTGACCTTGCCGCTTTCGACGGCTGCCAGCACGATCGCCGCGCTCTTCAGCTTGTCCTTCAGCTTGTCGACCGTTTCGCGCAGCGTCTTCGCGTCGGCGCCGTCGAGCGTCGCGGCCAGCACGAACACGCCGCCGATTTCGACGGCCTGCTGCGCGAGCTCGTCGCCCTGGCTCGATGCGAGCTTCGACTTCAGCGCGCCCAGTTCCTTCTCGAGCGACTTCACCTGGTCCTGCACCTGCGCGATACGCTGCGTGAGTTCCGACGGCTGCGCCTTCAGCGCGGCCGCGGCTTCGTTCACGCGCGCGTCGAGTTCCTGCACGTAGCGCACCGCGTTGTCGCCGGTGATCGCCTCGACACGGCGGATGCCGGCCGC
Organism: Burkholderia lata; assembly: GCF_000012945.1. NCBI lineage: Bacteria > Pseudomonadati > Pseudomonadota > Betaproteobacteria > Burkholderiales > Burkholderiaceae > Burkholderia > Burkholderia lata. The sequence continues at coordinate 1,526,800 of NC_007510.1, read as the reverse complement.
GACGCCGCCTTCGACGACGATCTTGAAGAAGCCGATGTCGCCGCTGCGGCTCACGTGCGTGCCGCCGCACAGTTCGCGCGAGAAGCCGAGGTCGAGCACGCGCACTTCATCGCCGTACTTCTCGCCGAACAGCGCCATCGCGCCGCCCTTCACCGCTTCGTCGTACGGCATCACGCGCACGATGCCCGGCGCGTTCGCGAGGATTTCGTTGTTGACGATCTGCTCGACGCGACGGATTTCGTCGTCGGTCATCGGCGCGTTGTGCGCGAAGTCGAAACGGGTCTTTTCCGCGTCGACCAGCGAACCCTTCTGCTGCACGTGCGCGCCGAGCACTTCGCGCAGCGCCTTGTGCATCAGGTGGGTGGCCGAGTGGTTGCGCTGCGTGCGGGCGCGGCGATGCGCGTCGATTTCCGCGCGCAGCACGTCGCCGACCTTCAGCGTGCCCTGCTCCAGCGTGCCGTGGTGACCGATCACGTCAGCCTGCACCTTCAGCGTATCGGCCACCGCGAAGCGCGTCGCGGCGTTCGCGAGCACGCCCTGGTCGCCGACCTGGCCGCCCGATTCCGCGTAGAACGGCGTGTGGTCGAGCACGACGACCGCGTCCTGGCCGGTCTTCACTTCGTTGACCGACGAACCGTCGACGTACAGCGCGACGATCTTCGCGTCGTCGAACGCGATTTCTTCATAGCCGTGGAACGTGGTCTTCGCGCCCGTGTATTCGAGGCCCTGCGCGGCCTTGAACTTGCCGGCCGCACGCGCCTGTTCCCGCTGGCGCGCCATCGCGTCGTCGAATGCCGGCTCGTCGACCGTCATCCCGCGCTCGCGGCACACGTCGGCCGTGAGGTCGAGCGGGAAGCCGTAGGTGTCGTGCAGCTTGAACGCGAGCTCGCCGTCGAGCACCTTGCCGCCCTTCGCTTCGACGTCGGCCAGCGCGCCTTCGAGGATCGACATGCCGTGCTCGATCGTCTCGAAGAAGCGCTCTTCTTCCTGGCGCAGCACGTCGGTCACGCGCTGTTCGGCTTCCTTCAGCTCCGGATACGCGACGCCCATCTCGGCGACGAGGTCGGCCACCAGCTTGTGGAAGAACGAGCCCTTGCGGCCGAGCTTGTAGCCGTGGCGGATCGCGCGGCGCACGATCCGGCGCAGCACGTAGCCGCGGCCTTCGTTGCCGGGGATCACGCCGTCGACGATCAGGAACGAGCATGCGCGGATGTGATCGGCGATCACCTTCAGCGAGTTGTTCGTGAGGTCGCTGATTTCGGTCACGCGCGCGGCGGCCTTGATCAGGTTCTGGAACAGGTCGATCTCGTAGTTGCTGTGCACGTGCTGCAGCACCGCGGCGAGACGCTCGAGGCCCATGCCGGTGTCGACCGACTGCTTCGGCAGGCGCGTCATGTTGCCCTGCGCGTCGCGGTTGAACTGCATGAACACGAGGTTCCAGATCTCGATGTAGCGATCGCCGTCTTCTTCAGGCGACCCCGGCGGGCCGCCCCACACGTCCGGGCCGTGGTCGTAGAAGATTTCGGTACACGGGCCGCACGGGCCGGTGTCGCCCATCGTCCAGAAGTTGTCCGATGCGTAGCGCGCGCCCTTGTTGTCGCCGATGCGGATGATGCGCTCGGTCGGCACGCCGACTTCCTTCGCCCAGATGTCGTAGGCCTCGTCGTCTTCCTGGTACACGGTGACCCACAGCTTGTCCTTCGGCAGCTGGTAGACCGTGGTCAGCAGCTCCCACGCGAACTTGATCGCGTCGTGCTTGAAGTAGTCGCCGAACGAGAAGTTGCCGAGCATCTCGAAGAACGTGTGGTGACGCGCCGTGTAGCCGACGTTCTCGAGGTCGTTGTGCTTGCCGCCCGCGCGCACGCTGCGCTGCGCCGTCGTGGCGCGCGAGTACGGACGCGGATCCGTGCCGAGGAACACGTCCTTGAACTGGACCATGCCCGAGTTCGTGAACATCAGCGTGGGGTCGTTACCGGGCACGAGGCTCGACGAGCGGACGATCGTGTGGCCCTTCGATTCGAAGAATTTGAGGAATTTCTCGCGGATTTCGGCAGCTTTCATGGCGTGCGGGGACAGTCTGGCAAAGACGGCTTCAAACGCCGGCGCCCTTGTCGGGGCGCGCGGCGGCATGGATTCGGAAACGATCGATTATACGGGATCGGGGCCGGCTTCCGGGCAAAGCGCCGGAAAGCGGCTCGGCCATCCGGCCGGCCCGGGTGGGCCACCCGCGGGGCCGATTCGCCTTAAGATGCTCGGCATGCCAACCGGCCTTGCCCGACAAGGCCAGCCATGAAAGGAGACGATTCGACGATGGGTGCCCTGAGCCATATCCGCGTGCTGGACCTCACCCGCGTGCTCGCGGGCCCGTGGTGCGCGCAGACGCTTGCCGATTTCGGCGCGGACGTGATCAAGGTCGAGCGCCCGGGCGCCGGCGACGACACGCGCCACTGGGGGCCGCCGTACCTGAAGGATGCGGACGGCGCGGATACCGCCGAGGCTGCGTACTACCTCGCGGCGAACCGCAACAAGCGCTCGGTGACGGTCGACATCGCGACGCCCGAAGGCCAGCAGATTGTGCGCGAGCTTGCCGCGCAGAGCGACGTCGTGCTCGAGAACTACAAGGTCGGCCAGTTGAAGAAATACGGGCTCGATTACGACTCGCTGCGCGCGGTGAAGCCCGATCTCGTCTACTGCTCGGTCACCGGCTTCGGCCAGACGGGCCCGTATGCGCACCGCGCGGGCTACGACTTCATCATCCAGGGGATCGGCGGCTTCATGAGCATCACCGGCGAGCGCGACGGCGAGCCGGGCGGCGGCCCGCAGAAGGCCGGTGTCGCGATCGCCGACCTCGCGACCGGCCTCTACTCGACGATCGCGGTACTCGCCGCGCTCGCGCACCGCGACCGGACCGGCGAAGGCCAGTACATCGACATGGCGCTGCTCGACGTGCAGGTCGCGCTGCTCGCGAACATGAACACCAACTTCCTCGCGAGCGGCAAGCCGCCGGTGCGCTGGGGCAATGCGCATCCGAACATCGTGCCGTACCAGACGTTCCAGACGCGCGACGGCTGGATCATCGTCGCGGTCGGCAACGACGGCCAGTTCCGCAACTTCGTCGAGGCCGGCGGCCAGCCCGGGCTGGCGGACGACGAGCGTTTCGCGACGAATCCGTCGCGCGTGCGCCACCGCGACACGCTGGTGCCGATCCTCGCGGAAATGGTGAAGGCGCGCGACAAGGCCGACTGGATCGGTGCGCTCGAAGCGGCCGGCGTGCCGTGCGGGCCGATCAACGATCTCGACGAGGTGTTCGACAACGAGCAGGTGGTCGCGCGCGGGATGCAGGTATCGCTGCCGCACCCGTGCGGCGCGGACGCGAAACTCGTGCGCAACCCGATCCGGATGAGCGCGACGCCGCCGGACGCACGCACGGCCCCGCCGCTGCTCGGCGCGCAGACCGACGACGTGCTGCGCGACATGCTCGGCTACGACGACGCGAAGATCGCCGCGCTGCGGGCGAAACAGGCGATCTGAACGCGGGAGTTGGCGCGGGTGCGGGCGGGCTGGCCGTGGCAGCGGCCGCAACCACCGCCCCGCCCTGCGCTGTCAATCGCCACGAGCGAGCGCGTCGAGCCAGCCGCGCGCCTCGGGCCAGTCGCCGAGCCCGCTGTCCGCGTTGATGTGGCCACGCGGGCCGATATCGTGGAATACGCTGCCCCACGCGTTCGCGCAGGTGCGCGCGAACGCGAGCGAGCCATACGGATCGTCGCTGCTGGCGACGACGCAGGTCGGAAACGGCAGCCGTTCGTATGGCACGGGCCCGAAGCCGTGCGCATCGGCCGGAAACGCGGGACCGTCGGGATCAGGCAACGCGACGAGCAGCGCGCCGCGCACTTTCGCGAGCGCGGCCGGGCGCGCATAGCGCGTCGCCCACCACGCGGTGGTCAGCGTGCCGAGGCTGTGACCGGCAAGCAGCACCGGCCCGCACGCGGCTTCGACCGCGCGATCGAGTGCGAGACACCAGCCGTTGCGGAATGCACTATCCCAGTCGGGCATCGCGACGCGCGAGAAACGTGCATCGGCACGCTCCCAGCGGCTCTGCCAGTGAAGCGGGCCCGAATTGGCGTAGCCCGGCAGGACGAGAACGGGGAATCGGCTCATGGAAAGTGCGTCGACGAGTGAAATCGTTATGGTGCGTCGGCGCAGTGTCGCACACCCGTTCCTCCCTGATGCTGCCTGTCTGATACCGGAAGGATGTGCGTGGGGTCGGGACGCGTTGAGCACCGCGTCGCGACCGGACGACAAGCCGCCGTGCAGGCGGCTCGCGTCATGTCATCGGTCAGCGCACGTTCGCGCCGACGATACCGCCTGCCGCTGCGCCGGCGACCGTGCCGAGCGGGCCGCCCGTCACCAGGTAGCCGAGCGCGCCGCCCGCGGCCGCGCCGATACCGGCATTGCGCTGCGTATGCGTCATGGCGCATGCGCCGAGTTGCGACAGGGCCGCGACGATCACGGCGGTACGAACGATAAACGTGGTCTTCTTCATCATGATTTTTAGTTTCCTCCCGCCGCGCGGCAACCCGAACGGCGGCATTGAATCGGTGAAGCCATCATAGGCAACGCCAAACGGCCCGGGCAATCCGATTTACGTCGTGTTACAGCCGACACAATATCGAGATAATCGGTCGAAACCCGCCCCCGCCATGCTGCAAGCCGCGCGGGACGGACCCCGGTCAGGTAGAATCACGGGATTAAACCGGCGCGACGCGCGCGCCGACACAACCTGACGCCATCCGCATGAGCACCGAACGCAACGACGCCCCCGCGGCTTCCAATTTCATCCGCAACATCATCGACGACGACAACCGCACCGGCAAATGGAGCGGCCGCGTCGAGACGCGCTTTCCGCCCGAGCCGAACGGCTATCTGCACATCGGGCACGCCAAGAGCATCTGCCTGAACTTCAGCGTCGCGCGCGACTACGGTGGCGTGTGCCACCTGCGCTTCGACGATACGAACCCGGAAAAGGAAAGCGTCGAATACGTCGATTCGATCGTCGACGCGGTGCGCTGGCTCGGCTTCGACTGGCGCAAGGATGCGGTCGATCACCAGTACTTCGCGAGCGACTACTACGACAAGCTGTACGAGTTCGCCGAACTTCTGATCCAGCGCGGCAAGGCGTATGTCGACAGCCAGAGCGCCGATGAAATGCGCGCGAACCGCGGCTCGCTGACGGAAGGCGGCAAGCCGTCGCCGTTCCGCGAGCGCACGCCGGAAGAAAACCTCGACCTGTTCCGCCGCATGAAGGCCGGCGAGTTCAAGGAAGGCGAGCACGTGCTGCGCGCGAAGATCGACATGGCTTCGCCGAACATGAACATGCGCGACCCGGTGATCTACCGGATCCGCTACGCGCACCACTACCGCACCGGCGACGCATGGTGCGTGTACCCGATGTACGACTACACGCACTGCATCTCGGATGCGCTCGAAGGCATCACGCATTCGCTGTGCACGCTCGAATTCGAGGATCACCGACCGCTGTACGACTGGGTGCTGAACGAACTCGCGGAAGCCGGCATGTTCACGCGCCCGCTGCCGCAACAGATCGAATTCTCGCGACTGAACCTCACGTACGCGATCACCAGCAAGCGCAAGCTGCTGCAGCTCGTGACCGAAGGCCACGTCGACGGCTGGGACGACCCGCGGATGCCGACGATCGTCGGCGTGCGCCGCCGCGGCTTCACGCCGGAGAGCATCCACCTGTTCTGCGAGCGGATCGGCGTGACGAAGATCGACTCGTGGATCGACATGAGCATCTTCGAAGGCGCGCTGCGCGACGACCTCGACGACAAGGCCGCACGCACGGTCGCCGTGCTCGATCCGCTGAAGCTCGTGATCGACAACTACCCGGAAGACCTCGAAGAAGCGTGCACGGCGCCCGTGCACCCGCACCACCCGGACCGCGGCGTGCGCACGTTCCCGATCTCGCGCGAGCTGTGGATCGAGCGCGAGGACTTCGTCGAGAACCCGCCGAAGGGCTATTTCCGCCTGTTCCCGGGCAACAAGGTGCGCCTGCGCTACGGCTACGTGATCGAGTGCACGGGCTTCGACAAGGACGCCGACGGCAACGTGACGGCCGTGCACTGCAACTACTTCCCGGACAGCAAGTCGGGTACCGAAGGCGCGAACACGTACAAGGTCAAGGGCAACATCCACTGGGTCAGCGCGAAGCATGCGCAACCGGCCGAAGTGCGGATCTACGACCGCCTGTTCAAGGAGCCGCATCCGGACGCGGGCGGCGCGAACTTCCTCGAAGCGCTGAATCCCGATTCGAAGAAGATCGTGCAGGCATATATCGAACCGGGCAACGACGACATCGCGCCGGAAACGCGCCTGCAGTTCGAGCGTCACGGCTACTTCGTGGCGGATCGCGTCGATTCGAAGCCGGGCAAGCCGGTGTTCAACCGGATCGTCGGGCTGCGCGACAGCTGGGGCAAGCCGGCGTAACGGCGTGCTTCACGCGCGGCGGTGTGCGGCTTCGAAAGCCACCGTCGCGTGACCATGAAAAAACCGGCCCCAGGGCCGGTTTTTTGTTGCGTGCCATGAAGCGAAGCCAGGGCACATGGCAACGGAAGCCGTCGCTCGTTACCCGCCCATCAGCCGCCGATGCAACTCCACCAGCGACAGCTTCGTGCGAAACAGCCGCGCGAGGCTGCGGCTTGCAAACGCATCGATGTCGCCGGGCACGGTCCAGCGATACGCATCCATCTCGGGAATCATCGAGCCGTCGCGACGACTCGGGAACAGCGACGTGCACGTGCAGTGCGCGAGATCGACTTCATCGTCGGCCACGCACACCGCGAACAGGTGAAGATCCTTGTCGTGCCGGTACGCGAAGCGGCCAAGATCGAGCAGCCGATCGGCGCCGAACACGAGACCGGTTTCCTCAAGCAGTTCACGCAGCGCCGCGTCGGCCGGCGACTCGCCCGGCTCGCCCTGCCCCTTCGGGATATCCCAGTGCGTGGTATCCGTCGCATGCGCGAGGAACACGCGGCCGGCCCCATCGAGGATCACGACGCCGCACGACACCGTGCGCGGCGCGCCGCCCCGCTTCATCACCCGCGTGCTCAGCGCTTCTGCAGCTGCCACTTGCCCGCGTCGGTCTTGCAATAGACGGGCTTGAGCGTCATCGTCTGGCCCTTTGCGGTGATTTCGGTGGCGATTTCACGGCAGGTCTTGCCGTCCGTCTCGGTCGTGGTCGGCGTGAGCTTCGCATCGATCTGCGTGCCGCGGCCGCTGCTTTGCCACGTCGTGGTCTCGCCGTCCTTGCCTTCGTCGCGCACCTGCACCACGGCCTTCGAAAGCGACGCGCGGTCGGTCTTGCTGAAGTAGCTGAGCGGCGTGTCGTTCAGGAAGTTCAGGTTGTTCTGCGCATGGGCGGGCAGCATCGCGGCTGCGCACGCGGCGCCGGCCAGCACGCGCGTGACGACGGAAAGGGATGCACGCATCGACATGTTGTTCTCCTTGGATGTTCGATCGAACGGCGCGGTGCATGCCGGCGAACCGGGGGCCGGCCATCCGGCACGCACACTGCGCCTGTCAGCGAGCGAGGATAGCATGCGTGCCGTCTGCGCCGCCTTCTAGTGGCCGGCCGGCGCGGCCGTTTGCTGATATCCGTCAGTCAGCGTACCGAGGAACGCGATCACGTCCTTGATCTCCGCCGCGTTCAGCGCGGGCTGCTCGCCGCGCTTGCGATCGAACGGCGCCTCGCGGTTGATGTTCGGCCAGTAGCGCTTGGGCAGGTCGTCATAAATCTGCACCTTGCCGTGCACGACCGGATAGAACTTCTCCGGATGGATGTCTCGCTCGACGTAGAAGCGCATCACGTCCTCCAGCGTGTGATACACGCCGTTGTGGAAGAACGTCTTGCGCAGCGCGACGTTGCGCAGCGACGGCGTGCGGAACAACCCGCAGAATTCGTCGCGGCCCTTCAGGTCGGTACGCTCGGGGCCACACGCACCGAGATCGTAAAAACGCGGGACGCGATTGACGGGCAGCGCGCGGTTGCGCGGCACCGCAATCGCGATCAGCCCGAAATCGCTGAACTGCGGCGGCGTGCCGTCGAGCGCGCGCTGGCTGATGTGGCAGCTCGCGCAATTGCCCTTCTTCTCGTCGTTGAACAGCTGCAGGCCGCGCAGTTCAGTCGGCGTGAGCTGCGCATGGCCGGCGAGATACGCGTCGTACTTGCTCGTGTACGGCGAGAACAGTTCGGGCGTCTGCTCGAACGTCTCGAGCGCACGCAGCACGGCCTTGAACGTGGCCGCGTCGTCGTCGAGCACCTTCACGCCGAACACCGCGCGGAACTCGTCCGCATACGACGCCGCCTTCACGGCCTGCGCGACCTTCGCGGGCGAGCTGTTCATCTCGAACGGCGACGTGAGCGGAATGCGCGCCTGCTCGGCGCCCGTGTCGACGCGGCCGTCCCACGTGAGGCCGCCCGTCGGGCCCGCATCGACGCTCTCGTCGCCTTCGTCGTCGGAATCGTGGAAGTGCTCGGTGAACTGCGGCACGCCCTGCAGGTACTTGAGCGACGGCACCGCGCGAAAGCCCGGGCGCTTCATGTCGTCGCCGCCGAACTGCACGGCCAGCGCATTGGGCGGCCCGAACGCGTGATCGGGGCTGTGGCACGACGCGCATGCGAGCTTGCCGGAACCTGACAGCGTAGGGTCAAAGAAAAGTTGCTTGCCGAGCGCCGTCATCCGGCGCACGCCTTCGTAAACTTGTGCCCGCGTCTGCGGCTGGTTCGTTTCGACCACCGCGCCACTGGCGGCAACCGTTGCGGACGCAACCACATTGGCGGCGCCCGGCGCGCTTGCCGCGCTCGCGGCCTGCACGGGCGGCGCGCCTGCCCCCGGCTGTCCGTCACAGCCGGCAAGGGTTGCAAGCGTGGTGGCCAGCGCGAATGCGCCGGTCAGGTGCAGCCACGAACGCGCGAACGCGCCGGCTGTCGGTTGGCGAGGCTTCATCGATTCGTCGGAAAGTGGGTTCAGGAGCGGCCGGAGTTTATGTCAGCCGCATGACCGTTACATGACGACCAATCGACAGCTAATCGAAAGGACGCCTACACCCGGCTGTCAAATCGCACCCTCAAAATGCTTACAGCCGGACATACCACGGTTACCCTCGCGAACCGGCGGTACACGAATGCTCCGGTTCCCCACGCGACAAGAGAGAGATAGAGAGTACAACGGATGAAAAACCACGCCTGGATTCGCTTTACACCGATCGCCGTTGCCGCGGCCGCGGCCCTCACTGCCTGCGGCGGCGACGACGTGCAGCAGCAAGGCCTGTCGACGGTGAAGAACGTCGTCGTGATCTACGCGGAAAACCGCAGCTTCGACAACCTGTACGGCAACTTCCCGGGCGCGAACGGCCTGCAGAACGTGACTGCAGCAAGCGCGCAGCAGAAGGACCGCAACGGCCAGCCGCTCGCGACGCTGCCGAAGGTCTGGGGCGGCCTGACCGCGAAGGGCGTCACGCCGGCCGTGACCGAAGCGATGACGGCCAACCTGCCGAACGCACCGTTCGCGATCGACGACCCGAACGGCTTCAACACGTCGATGAGCGTGACGACGCGCGACCTGTATCACCGCTTCTACGAGAACCAGATGCAGATCAACGGCGGCAAGAACGACATGTTCGCCGCCTGGGCCGACTCGGGCGGCCTCGTGATGGGCCACTACACGCCCGACGCGACGAAGCTGCCGCTGTGGAAGATCGCGCAGCAGTTCACGCTGGCCGACAACTTCTTCATGGGCGCGTTCGGCGGCTCGTTCCTGAACCACCAGTACCTGATCTGCGCGTGCGCGCCGTTCTACGCGAACGCGGACAAGAGCCCGGCCGCCGGTTCGATCTCGGCTGTCGCCGCAGACGGCAAGTCGCTGCAGCTCGCGACCAACTCGCCGGCTTCCGCGCTCGACGGCATTCCGAAGTTCGTGAACTCGGGCAACCTGACGCCGGACTTCTACGCGATCAACACGATGCAGCCGCCGTACCAGCCGAGCGGCAACAAGGCGGCATCGGGCGGCGACCCGAACCTCGCCGACCCGTCGGCCGCATCGACGCTGCCGCCGCAATCGCAACAGAACATCGGCGACCTGCTGACCAACGCGGGCGTGTCGTGGGCATGGTACGGCGGTGCGTGGAACCAGGCGCTGCAGGCCGCGCAAAGCGGCACGGCGAACGTGATCTACGGCCCGAACATGACGGCGCCGAACTTCCAGCCGCACCACCAGCCGTTCAACTACTACGCGAACCAGGCACCGGGCAGCGCAAGCCGCGCGCAGCACTTGCTCGACGGCGGCACCGACGGCAGCGAGTTCATCAAGGCGATCGACGCGGGCACGCTGCCGCAGGTCTCGTTCTACAAGCCGCAGGGCAACCTGAACGAACACGCGGGCTACACGGACGTCTCGAGCGGCGACCAGCACATCGCGAACCTGATCGCCCACCTGCAGGCCAGCCCGCAGTGGAAGAACATGGTCGTGGTCGTCACGTACGACGAAAACGGCGGCTTCTGGGATCACGTGTCGCCGCCGAAGGGCGACCGCTGGGGCCCGGGCACGCGGATTCCGGCACTCATCGTGTCGCCGTTCTCGAAGAAGGGTTTCGTCGACCACACGCAGTACGACACCGCGTCGATCCTGCGCTTCATCACGCGCCGCTTCTCGCTGCCGCGCCTCACGGGCCTGCAGCAACGCGACGACGCGCTGAAGGCCAACGGCGGGCAGCCGATGGGCGACCTGACGAACGCGCTGCAACTGTCGCCGAACCTGTAACGGCTGAGCGGCACTGCGATGCACCGGCCGGCGCGATGCCGGCCACGACATGACAAAGGGCGGCTTCGGCCGCCCTTTGTCATTGCGCAACCGCAAACGCAAGCACGTGTGTGCCGCGTCACCCGCCGTGCTTCAGCCCGGCGCCATCGAGTGCGATGGCCAGAATCATCGCGCGTGCATTCGGTGGCGTCGGTCGTCCGCTCGGGCGGAACACGTCGTCCCCGCACGCGATCCGCGCGCCCGACAGCACGCAGACACCGGCCTGCCGTGCGCGCCCCGGTTTCCAGTGCTGCTCGCCGAAATGCGCACGCCCCGGCTCGACCCAGCGTACGACCAGCAGCTGTGCCGAGCGCTCGAGCACCTGGACGTGCGGGCGAACCGTCGACACGCGCGGACGATCGAGCGCCGCCGCCAGGATCATTGCATTCGGCTCGAACGGCGCCCGCCCGCGCGGACTGAACACAGCGTCGCCGCAGACGATCTTCTCGCCCGACAGCGCGCAGTGGCCCGAGCGAAGCGCACGCCCGGGCGTCCAGCGCTGCTCCGCACCGCCCGGCCCAAGCCAGCGCACGATCAGCATCTCGTCCGAAAAAGCGAGCACCTGCACACGCGCCTTCATTCGACACCACGCATCAGGCAGCGATTCGCCGACGGACGCGCCGCGACACGCGGGCTACCACCCATACTTCAGCTCGACCCCGACGTAGTCGGCGTTGTGCCCGCCCGCCTGGCGGATCGCATCGCCGACCTGGAAATGCACGGCCTCGATCGCACCGATCAGGTTCGCGGCGATCGTCCAGTCCGCCCGCAGCTGCACGTACATCCCGGTCCACAGCCCGCCCTTGCCCGCCGTGCCCGGCACCACCGCGTTGCCCTGCTGGTAGACCGCATCGCCGGTCGTCTCGCGCCACTGGAACCCGAGCGCGCCGAGCAGCGACAGGTTCGGCGACGGCTTCAACGTCACCGACGGCTTCACGTGGATCAGGTTCGAATACCCGGTGAAGCCGGCCAGCGTGAAGTAATAGCCGTTCGGAAACAGCGGGTTGAAGGTTTCGACACGGCCGTCATGCGGATGCCGGTCGCCCGACGCCGCGTCGACCTGCAGCGCGATGCGTGGCGACCACGGCGCGTCGAGCCGGTAGCCGGCGATCGAGCCGACCGCCCACGCGCGGATCGTGCTGCTGCCGACCGTACCCGTCTGCAGCATCGTTTCGAGATCCCAGTCGAAGCGGCCTTGCGTCCCGGTGTAACGCAGGTCCCACACGTCGCGACGCTCGGCACCGCTCGCATCCAGAAAGCGCGCGTTGCTGCGGTTGTAGCGCGACCAGTAGCCCGACAGGTCGCCGGGCCCCACCGACTGCCGCTCGAAGCGCACGCCGCTGAACGTGAGGTCGCGGTTCGACACATCATCGAACGTGGACACGCTGCGGTTCTGCACCGGCTGGGTCGCATACGCGATGAAACGCCACTTCTGGTATTCGTAGTCGGCCCATAGCGCATCGAACGCCTGCCGCACGTTCGGACCGTCGCGCGCGGCGATGAAGCGCTGCAAGTCGAACGCCATCTCCTGCCGGCCGACGCGGAACTTGAACGTGCCGCCGCCGAGCGCGCCCGTGTAGGTCGCGAATGCCTGTTCGAGATCGAGCGGATTCTTGTCGACCGGCGAGATCGTGTTCTTGCCGAACGCGCGGTCGTCCTGCAACTGCACGAAGAACTGCCAGTGCTGGCCGAGATGCGCATCGGCATGCACTTCGACGCGCTGGATCAGGTACGTATCCGATTGCGCGGATCCGATGCCGAACAGTGGCGCGTCGTTGGTCTCGAGACGCTCGCGCAGGTTCACGCCGAGCGACAGATAGGAGGCCGGATCGTTTCCCAGCGGAATGTATTTCAAGCCGTCGAGCGGTGCGCGCGGCACGCACGGATTCGCGAGCACCGACCAGTCTTCCTGCCAGCGGTTGAACAGCACGGTCGGCCGCTTGGCCGTGCACGTCGATGCGGTGCCGTCCGTGGCCGGTGCCGAAGCCGATGCCGGCGACGTTTGCGCGAACGCCACGCCGCGCCCGGCGAGCAGCAGCCCCGCGACGACGGACACGCGTGCGGCACGATCGAAGCGGCGGCCGCGATGCGGCCGCTCCCCCTGCAAGCTCATGCGCGCTCCTTCGCAACCGCACCGGCGGATTGCGCCGCGCACAGCGCGAGCACCGCAAGCGCGCAGACCGGCGCGAGCAGCGCCAGAAAGCCGATAGTGCGAAACCCGAGCGCGCCGCACGCCGCACCGAGCGCGAACGCGACGATTGCCGGCAGCATCTTCGCGAAACGCGCGCGGGCCGCCGTGCGCACGCTGTCGGCCGTGCCGGCGGAAAGCATGTCGACGACGTCGAGGATCGCCTGCGTGACGTTGCCGGTCATCACCGTGTTCGGCACGCCCGCGCGCGGGATCACGCGCGAATGCGCGTTCTGCACGCCCATCGCGAACGTGCCGACGATGCCGGCCACGAGCGCCGGCAGGCTGTCGGGATGCGTGACGGGCGTCGCCCACACGCCGGCCGCGCAAAAGCCGAGCAGCAGCACGGCCTGCACCGCATGCAGCGCGCGCGTACCCTGCCATGCGGGCCGCCCCGACATCGACCGCGCGATCAGGCTGCTCGCGATCACGCCGCACACGAACGCGGGAAACACGCTGAGCTTCAGCACGACACCCTGGCCGAAGCCCGCGATGCCCGCGCCGATCAGCACGAAGTTGCCCGTCACGTGCGCGGTGAACAGCCCGAACAGCGCGACGAAGCTCAACGTGTCGACGAAGCCGGCCACCGCGGCAAGGATCGTGTCCTCGTGCTTCATCGCGCCGCGCTCGCGTGGATCTCGGCGACGTAGCCGCCCGGGAACTGCACGAGTGCCGCATCGCGGCCGTCCGACGTGAACGGCGGCACGAGCACGGTCACGCCCGCGGCCTGCGCCTTCTTCAGCGTCGCGGCGAGATCGGGCACTTCGTAGCCGGTCATCTCGCGGCCGAACGGGTAAGGCAGGTGGCCGTCGGTCACGAGCACGGTCATCTTGCCGAAGCCCGACTCGATGCGAATGCGGCGATACGTGTCGTTCGGCCGGCCGATCTCGATGCCCGGCGCCTTGAGGGTGTCGGACACCACCTTGCCGTTCGAGAACTTGACGAAATCGTGCACCAGCTTGCGCACGCTTTCCGGCGACACGTACACGCGGTTCTCCGGCACCGTCTCCAGCGCATCGTAGTGCGGCGCTTCGGTATGCCAATAGAGTTGCATGTTCAGCCCGCCGGTCCAGCGGATGATCGCGTCGCGGCCGATCGGGTCGGGGAACGTGTCGACGATCACGTCCGCACCGTGCGCGCGCGCCGTCTTCATCGCGACGTCGAGGTCGGTCACGAGATAACCGGTGCGCTCCGAGCAGAACGGATACGGAATCGGCGTCTTGAAGCCGAACACCGAGATCGTGCCGGCCGGCGTGAGCACGAGCTGCGACATCGTCTGGCTCGGCGTCGGCGTGACCTGGAACACGCCCTGCTTCGACTTCTTGCCGCCGAACGTCGCGACGAAGCTGTCGGTGAAGCGGTCGAAGTCTTCCGGCGCCACGCACACGTGCGTCGTGTCGTACTGCGGCCCGACGGCCAGCACCGGTACCGGCGGCGTCGGAACCGGCGGTTTCGCGAACGATGCCGGCGCCGCGACGCAGCCAACCGCGACCGTCAGCACGCACAGTGCGGAACGAATGGATTTCATGATCAGGTTTCCTTATTGTGTTATCGAAGGGTGCAACCGGTCACGCGCGGCCGTCGCCGTCCGTGCGCTTCGCATCGGCGAGCCGGGTCGCGAGCACGAGTGCGGCGATCAGCCCGAGATGCTCGAAAAAGCTGTTGAGCGCCATGAAATGCTCGGCGCCCGTGCGGTTCCAGAAATCGTTGGCCACCGCCATCGCGACCAGCGTCAGCATGGCGAGGCTGCCCGCGCCGAGCCACGTGAAGCGGCCCAGCACGATGCACAGCGAGCCGGCGATCTCGACTGCGATCGCCAGCGCGGCCCATAGCGCGGCCGGCTGCAGCCCGAAATGCGCCTGCTCCGCGACCGCGCCGTTGAAGTCCAGCGCCTTCGCGACACCGCCGATCAGGTACGCGGACACCAGCGCCAGGCGCGCAAGCGGCAGCACCCACGGCTGCGCCAGCAGCGCGCGGACCCAGGCCGGGTTGCCGGCGCCGCCGCGAGTGGTCGGAGTCGCCATGTCAGACCGCCCAGCACGAACAGCCGAACGCGCCCCAGAAGCCCTTCGCATCCGACGTCGGCAACGCGCGGCCCCATGCGCCGGCATGCGCATGACCGTGGACGTTGCAGGCGCTCGAGCAGCCG
Organism: Burkholderia lata; assembly: GCF_000012945.1. Classification (NCBI taxonomy): domain Bacteria; kingdom Pseudomonadati; phylum Pseudomonadota; class Betaproteobacteria; order Burkholderiales; family Burkholderiaceae; genus Burkholderia; species Burkholderia lata. The sequence goes on along the minus strand of NC_007510.1, from coordinate 1,511,589 downwards.
CACATCGCGGCGGCCGCCGCGCGTTGCAGCGGCGCGCCGTTGCGCTGCGTCGCGCCCCAGCCGCCGTAGCCGCCGTACTCGCGCACCGGCGACCAGTCAGGCATCGCGGGCGGAATCGGCGCATCGTGCGACGCGAACGGCCCCGCCCCCCACACGATCCGGCCGCCGACCACCGTCAGCAATGCAGTCGTATCGACGATATCGTCCTCCGCACACGTGAAGAAATCGCGATCCGGGACCATCAGGTCGGCGAGCTGGCCGACCGCGATGCGCCCTTTCTTCCCCTCTTCGTTCGAAAACCACGTCACGTACTCGGTCCACATGCGCAGCGCCGTCTCGCGATCGAGCAGGTTGCGCTGCGGATACATCCGCAGGCCGCCGACCGTCTTGCCCGTCACGAGCCACGCGAGCGACACCCACGGGTTGTACGACGCCACGCGTGTCGCGTCGGTGCCGGCCGACACCTTGATCCCCTTGTCGAGCATCTTCGCGACCGGCGGCGTCGCCTCGGCCGCCTGCGCGCCGTAGCGCTCGACGAAGTATTCGCCCTGGTACGCCATCCGGTGCTGCACTGCAATGCCGCCGCCGAGCGCGGCAATCCGGTCCATCGATTTATCGGAGACCGTTTCCGCATGATCGAAGAACCAGTTCAGCCCGTCGAGCGGAATATCGCGGTTCACCTTCTCGAACACGTCGAGCGCGCGGCTGATCGTCTCGTCGTAGGTCGCATGCATGCGCCACGGCCAGCGGTTCTGTGCGAGCACGCGCACGACGCCTTCGAGATCGTCCTCCATCTGCGCCGGCAGATCCGGGCGCGCGACGCGGAAATCCTCGAAGTCGGCCGCCGAGAACACCAGCATCTCGCCCGCGCCGTTGTGGCGGAAGTAGTCGGTGCCGTCGTGGTACTTGACGCTCTTGGTCCAGTTCACGAAGTCTTCCTTTTCCGCGTTCGGCTTCTGCGTGAACAGGTTGTACGCGATCCGCACGGTCATCTCGCCCGCGTCGTGCAGCTTGCGGATCACTTCGTAATCGTCGGGATAATTCTGCGAACCGCCGCCTGCGTCGATCACGCCCGTCACGCCAAGCCGGTTCAGTTCGCGCATGAAGTGGCGCGTCGAGTTGTACTGGTAGTCGAACGGCAGCTTCGGCCCTTTCGCGAGCGTTGCGTAGAGGATCGTCGCGTTCGGGTTCGCGAGCAGCAGGCCGGTCGGGTTGCCTGCTTCATCGCGCAGGATCGTGCCGCCCGGCGGCTCGGGCGTGTCCTTCGTGTAGCCGACCACCCGCAGCGCGGCCGCATTCAGCAGCGCACGGTCGTACAGGTGCAGGATGAACACCGGCGTATCGGGTGCGACGGCATTGAGTTCGTCGATCGTCGGCAGGCGCTTCTCCGCGAACTGGTGTTCGGTGAAGCCGCCAACCACGCGCACCCATTGCGGCGCAGGCGTGATCGCGACCTGGTGCTTCAGCATCTCCATCGCGACCGCGAGCGAACGCACGCCATCCCAGCGCAGCTCGAGGTTGTAGTTCAGGCCGCCGCGAATCACGTGCGTGTGGTTGTCGATCAGGCCCGGCAGCACGCTGCGGCAATCGAGATCGACGACCTTCGTCGCGCGGCCCGCGAGCGGCACGATATCGGCGTCGGCGCCGACCGCGACGAAGCGGCCGTCCTTGATTGCCACCGCGGTAGCGACGGGGTTCGCATGATCGAGCGTCGTGATGCGCCCGTTGTGCAGGATGAGATCGGGTTGAGTTGCGGTTGCGCTCATGAAGTGTCCTCGATGCGGTCAGAAGCCGAGCCAGTGACGGATCGGCGCGATGGCCTGGGCGCCGATCAGCATGCCGGCCAGGCCGACCAGTGCGATCAGCGGCGGTGCCGGCGAACGCACCTTGATCACGCTGTAGACGATGCCGATCAACACGCCGGCACCCAACGAAAGTAGATAAGATTCCATAACGATTTTTCTCCCGGCCGGATTAGAATCACCTGCATCGCACGCCCGCTTTCGCGGTGCGCTGCATCCGTTCCGCTTCCCTGCCATTCATCCCGACCATGCAACACCTTCCTGATCTCGAAGCCTGGGCCATCTTTGCGCGCGTCGCGGAGACCGGTTCGTTCGCGAAAGCCGCCGATCTGCTCGGCGTATCGCAGCCAACCGTGTCGAAGGCCATCGCGCGCCTCGAAAAGCGCCTCGGCGCGATGCTGCTGTACCGCACGTCGCGCAAGCTGTCGCTCACGCCGACCGGCGAACTGCTGCGCGACCGCGCGATCCGCCTGCTCGCCGATGCGGAACTGATCGAGAGCGAAGCGTCCGCGCAGGCACTCGAACCGCACGGCCTCGTACGCGTGAATGCGCCGATGTCGTTCGGGCTGCGCCATCTGTCGCCGGTGCTGCCCGCGTTTCTCGAACGCTATCCGCGCGTCGACATCGACCTCGTGCTCACCGATCACATCGTCGACATCGTGTCCGGCGGCTTCGACGTCGCGATCCGCATCGCCGAGCTGAGCGATTCATCGCTGCGCTCGCGCCGGCTCTGCGCCGTGCGCCGGCCGCTCGTCGCGTCGCCCGCGTACCTCGACCGGCGCGGCCGCCCCACGCATCCGCGCGACATCGAACAGCACGTGTGCCTCACCTACACGAACCTGCCGACGCCCGAACACTGGCGCTTCCGCCAGCCGGCATCGGGCGATGAAGTCGGCGTATCCGTGCACGGCCGCATCCGCACCAACAACGCGGACGTGATCGTCCCCGCGCTCATCGCCGGTCATGGCCTCGCGCTGCAGCCCGAGTTCCTGGTGTGGGAAGCGATGCAGAACGGCGAGCTCGAGGAAGTGATGTCCGACTGGAAGATCGCCGACATCAACGTCAACCTCGTCACGCCGCCCGGCATGCTGCGCGCCGCGCGCGTGACGGTGCTGCTCGACTTCCTCGCGGAGCACTTCTCGCACGCGCCGTGGGCGCTGCCCGCAACCTGAACCCGCAACGGCCGGCGACAGCAGATCGCCACGGCCGGCCGTTGCCACGATCGCGGCCGGGGTCCGTTACTTCGCCGGCACCGCCGCAATCGACTCGTGCGGCGTCGCGGTGCGTTGCGGCGCCTTGTGAACCATCGTGTACGCGTAGTCGACACCCATCCCGTATGCGCCCGAGTGCTCACGCACGACGGCCATCACCGCTTCGTACGTATCGCGGCGCGCCCAGTCGCGCTGCCACTCGAGCACGACCTGCTGCCACGTGACGGGCACCGCGCCGGCCTGCACCATGCGCTGCATCGCGAAGTCGTGCGCGTCCTTCGACGTGCCGCCCGATGCATCGGCCACCATGTAGATTTCATATTCGCCTTCGAGCATCGCGCACAGCGCGAACGTCGTATTGCAGACCTCGGTCCACAGGCCCGACACGATCACCTTCTTGCGGCCGTTCGCGGCCAGCGCATCGCGCACCTTCTGGTCGTCCCACGAGTTCATCGACGTGCGTTCGAGCGTCTTCTGGTTCGGGAACACGTCGAGCAGCTCGGGGAACGTATGGCCGGAGAAGGCCTCGGTCTCGACCGTCGTGATCGTGGTCGGCACGTTGAACGCCTTCGCCGCCTTCGCGAGCCCGACGACGTTGTTCTTCAGCGTCTGGCGATCGATCGACTGCACGCCGAACGCCATTTGCGGCTGCTGGTCGATGAAGATCAGCTGGCTGTTCTGCGGAGTCAGTACTTCAAGTTTCGGATTGCTCATGGCGCAAGGTGTCCTGTGAACGAAAAAAGGGGGGCCTGCCTCGACCGTGAAAACGGGAGGAGCCGGAGGTACGTCGGCGCCGGATCGTCATCCGGGCCCGAATATTTAAGCCGCAAACGCGCGGCGCGAACACCCAAGAAACGGAATCGATCCGATTCCTGAATCGATGCCTGTTCGGGGCTGCCCGCCCTTTTTTTCTTCACGCAAACCCGATACGCTTTCGAAATCTTGACGGCGCGCACCGCGCCGCTCGTCTGCCATCACGGGACGCCCGCCATGAAACCGTATTTCCTGTCGCTGCTTGCCGGCATCCTCGCCGGTGTCATCTACGGCGCGCTCGGCGTGAATTCGCCGGCCCCGCCGATCATCGCGCTCACCGGCCTGCTCGGCATGCTGGCCGGCGAACAGATCCTGCCCGTCGCGCGCCGGATGCTTTCCGGACACCGGCTGAACACCGCATGGCGCGATGCACAATGCAGCCAGCACATGTTCGGCGCGCTGCCCGGCGGCACGCCGAACGACCGCAAGCCGTCGTGACGCAACCGTTCGCCGCCGGCCACGCATGACCAACGTCGAACTGTTTCATTACCTGCTGCTGTTGATCTGCGGTGCGGGCGCGCTCACGTGGCTCGCCGAGCGGATTTCGATTCCACCGGCCGTCGTGCTGCTGCTCGGCGGCTGCGTGGTCGCGGTTGCCGGCAAGCGCGTGCCCGACATGGACCCGGCGCTGCTGCTCGCGGCCGTGCTGCCGCCGCTGCTGATGTCGAGCGGGTTCTACACCGCGTGGAAGGAATTCCGGCAGGAACTTGCATCGATCGCGTCGCTCGCGCTCGGCGCGGTGGTGTTCACCACGGTCGCGGTCGCGCTCGTCGTGCATGCGGTGAACCCAACGCTGCCGTGGGCCGCCTGCTTCACGCTCGGCGCGATCGTGTCGCCGCCGGACGCAGTCGCCGCGAAAGCGATCCTGCAGCGCCACCCGCTGCCCTCACGGCTCGTCGCGGTGCTCGAAGGCGAAAGCCTCGTCAACGATGCGTCGGGCCTGCTGCTGTACCAGATGGCCGTGTCGGCCGCGCTCGCCGTGTCGATCACGGCCGCGAGCGCCACCGGGCTGTTCTTCTCGCTCACGCTGATCGGCATCGCGGTCGGCCTCGCGTGCGGCCATGCGATGAGCTGGGTGCTGCCGCGCCTGCGCGACCCGATGCTCGGCATCGTCGTGACCTTCGCGATGGCGTGGGGCAGCTACGGGATCGCGGAAGCCGTCGACGGCTCGGGCGTGCTGTCGGTCGTCACCTGTGGCCTCGTGCTCGGCGTGCGCCAGCATCGCGTGTTCGACGCCGACATGCGGATCAAGGCGAAGGCGACGTGGGAAGCGATCGTGTTCGTGCTCGACGCGCTCGTGTTCATCCTGATCGGCCTCGCGCTGCACGCGATCCTCGCACGCGTGAACCACGAAGGCGCGGTGCTGATGGCCGGCCTGCGCGTCGCGCTGCCCGCCACCGCCGCCGCGATCGCCGCGCGCATCGTCTGGGTGTTCGTCGCGATGTGGCTGCCGGGCCGCCTGCGCGCGCCGCGCGCCGGCCACGCACCGTGGTCGTGGCGCGAAGCCGTCGTGCTCGGCTGGTCGGGCATGCGCGGCGTCGTGAGCCTCGCGGCGGCGATCGCGCTGCCCGCCAACTTCCCCGGCCGCGACCTGATCCTGTTCAGCACGTTCCTGCTGATCATCGCCACGCTCGTCGTGCAGGGCGGCACGCTCGCGCCGCTGATCCGCGTGCTGAAGCTGCACCCGGCCGCGCGGCACACGATGTCCGAGCATGCGGTGCGCGCGCATGCGTTCGGCGCGGCGCTCGCCGAACTCGACGCGCTCGAACAGCGCGGCTCGACCCTCGAGCGGCCGTCGCTCGACCGGCTGCTCGCCGAATACCGGAACCGCGTCACCTTCAACGACCGCGCGCATCGCCAGGGCGCCGAACCGGCCAAGGTGCGCTCGCGCATGCTGCGCGTCGAACTCGAGCTCGTCGGCGTGTCGCGCCGCGCGCTGCTCGACCTGCATCGCGACGGCAAGGTCGACGACGCCGTGCTGCACCGGATCGAATCGGAGCTCGATTTCGAGGAACTGCGGCTGCAGCGGCTGCTCGAACCGTAACGCCCGGCCACGCCGCCGCCCCCCTTCTTTACATGGAACTGCAATGAGCGAACTGTCCGTCGAAGCGAGCATCGGCTCCGTCGATTACCTCGTCCACTTCAGCGATGGCGTCCACCAGTGGCGCGCCGACGAACCGGCGTCGCTCGGCGGCGGCGATGCGGCGCCCGCACCCGTCACGCTGCTGCTGTCGAGCCTCGGCGCGTGCACCGCGATCACGCTGAAAATGTATGCGCAGCGCAAGGGCTGGCCGCTCACCGAAGTGCACGTGAAGCTCGCGCACGAATCGGGCAGCGCGGGCAGCACGATCGTGCGCCGCATCACGCTCGAAGGCGACCTGTCCGGCGAACAGCGCGAGCGCCTGTTGCAGATCGCGAACGCGTGCCCGGTGCACAAGATCCTCACGCATCCGATCACCATCGACACGGCGATCGCCTGACGCGCCCCGCCTCACCACGAGATCCTCCACCATGTCAGCCTCGATCAAGACCCTGCTCACGCCGCGCGAAAGCGACATCGGCAATCTCGTCGTGCGCCGCGTGCTGCCCGCGCGTGCCGCCCGCCTCGTCGGCCCGTTCATCTTCTTCGACGAGATGGGGCCGGCTGTGTTGCCGGCCGGCCGCGGCATCGACGTGCTGCCGCATCCGCACATCGGCCTCGCGACCGTCACCTACCTGTTCGACGGCTCGCTGATGCATCACGACAGCCTCGGCTTCCGTCAGAAGATCGTGCCGGGCGACGTGAACTGGATGACGGCCGGCCGCGGCATCGTGCATTCGGAGCGCTCGCCCGACGAAGACCGGCCGCACGATCAGCCGGTCCACGGGATCCAGACCTGGGTCGCGCTGCCGGTCGAGCATGAAGACACCGCACCCGCGTTCGTCCATCATGCGGCCGACACGCTGCCTTCGTTCACGCGCGACGGTGCGAGCGTGCGCGTGATCGCCGGCACCGCGTTCGGGCTCACGTCGCCGGTCGCCGTGTTCTCGCCCACACTCTATGCGTATGCGGAATTCGCGGCAGGCGGCACGCTGGCGCTCGATGCCGAACATGAGGAACGCGGCGTGTACCTGGTCGACGGCGACCTGAGCATTGACGGCACGCCGCTCGTCCCCGCGACGATGGCCGTGCTAGAACCCGGCGCGACCGTGGCGCTCGCCAGCGCGAACGGCGCCCGCGTGATGCTGCTCGGCGGTGCGCACCTGCCGGGCGAGCGGTTCATCGAATGGAATTTCGTGTCGAGCGCGCGCGCGAAGATCGACGCGGCCCGCGCGGCGTGGGTCGACCAGACCTTCGGCAAGGTGCCGGGCGAGGAAGACGAGTGGACGCGCCAGCCGGAACGCAAGGCGCAATAAGGTGCGATAAGCAGGATCGCCAGCAAGCAGGCAAGCAACGGCCGGCACACCTGCCGGCCGTTGTGCGTTTACGGCTTCAATCCCATCAGCTTCGCGAGCGTCGGCCAGCGGTCGAGCGAGTCGATGAATGCGCGGCGTGCCTGTTCGTCGACGTAACGCTCGGGATCGAGCGCGGGCAGATGCCGCGCGAGGCCGAGCACGTCGTTCGGTTGCGACAGGCGATCGTCATCGGCGTCGCCGGGAAGAATTACTGTTCGTCGATCCATACGCCATCCGGAGTTTTCACCGAGTAGCCCCCGGCCGTCTGCATCGTCACCGTACCCTCGTTCTCGCCCACCATCCGCGTGCGCGGCAGGTCGGCCGCGTACTGTGCAAGCGTCGTGCCGGGCTTGAACGGGCTGTTCGACACGAGGTTCGACAGCAGCTGCGCGAGCGCGAGGAAGCTGGTCGGCTGGTCGATCACGGTCGTCGCGCCGTGGTTGCCGGTAAAGCCGACGAGCCGCACGCCGACCGGCCCGTGCACGATGCGCGGCGTCGGGATCTCGCGCAGGCCCGCGACCTGGTACTTGTCGCCGCGCAGCGCGGCGCCGTGCTCGGGCACGAACACGATCACCGCACGGCGGCCCGATTGCGCGATCAGGTCGGCCAGGTGATCGAAGTCGTCCATCAGCTTCGTCACGCGCTGCGGATACGAGTCGATGCTCGTCAGCGCGCTGCCGACGACGCGGTTGCCGTCGTGCAGGCTGATCGTGTTGTAGTACAGCGCGACCGGCCCCGGCACCGACGCGCGCTGCGCATACCAGTTCGCCAGCGTCGCGTAGTCGCTCTTGATCTCCGAGCCATCGAACGCGTGCATCGCGACGGGCGCGGCCGCGTTCGACACCGGTGGTGCGTCGGGCACGCCGATGTTGTCGTGGATCACCTGCAGGAAGTTGTCGAAGTGGCCGTCGTGGTTCAGCAGCGACTGCACCTTGTAGCCCGCGCTCGCCAACTGCGAGAACAGGTAGCACTGCTGCGGCGCGGGCTTGTACAGGTCGGCGTGCGCTTCCTGCCCGCAGCTCGCGCGCAGTACGCGGATCGCCGCCGGGCCGCTGTAGCTCGCGGCCGTGCTGAAGTTGTTGAACAGGTAGTCGAAGTGGCTCAGCATCGGATGGTTGCGCACCTTCGCGGCATCGAGATCGTCCCACGACAGCGAGCAGATGTGCAGCACGATCACGTCGAACTGCGCAGCCGGATCGTTGCCGAGATGGCCGAACGCGACCTGCCGCTGCGATTCCTGCGTGCGGAACGTCGCGAGCGCGGCGTTGTGATCCTCGGGCTGGCCCGCGATTGTCGTCCCTGTTGCGTTGGCCTGCTGCGGCAGCGGTGCGACGACGCGCGCCATCAGCCCACTGCCGGCCTGCCACAGCGGCATCACGATCAGCACGGCCAGCACGAACGTCGCGACGCGCAGCCAGCGGTTGACGATGAAGTAGACGATCAGCGCGCCGGCCACCGTCAGCAACAGCATCGGCGGCAGCAGGCGCGGCAGCAGCTCCATCCAGTATTCGAAGCGGAACGTGCTCACTTCGCGTGCGGCCTCGACGAGCCGCGCTAGCGGCGGCGCATGCATCTCGCGCGCGAGCAGCGGCACCGCGATCGCGATCGCCACGACCTGCCGGACGATGCGCCACGCACGCCGCCGGATCGGCGCGCTCACCGCGAGGGCCGCCGCGAACGCGAGGTTCGCGAGCCAGAACGGCTGCAGGTGCCCGGTCGCGAACAGCGCGAACTTCAGGATGAAATACAGATTCCAGAACGTCATCTAACCCACTCCATGATGAGCGCCGCGTCAGTCGCGCGCCCGATCGAGTTTCGGCGCCAGCATGGTCTGCAAGCCGCGCGCCGCACCCTTCCACATCCGTACATAGCCGTCCAGGCCGATACGCAGCACTTCCTTCAGCCCGCCGAGCGGCGTGTCGAGGCGCTCGCCTTCGTGCCAGTCGAGCCACGCATCCGCGCGGCCGAACGTGCATTGCACGAGCTGGCGCTCCTGTTCGAGCGTCAGTTCATCGAAGCTCACGCCGACATGAGTCGGCGTCACGCGGGTCACGCGCACCGGGAACGGGAACGATCGGTCCCCGCGCGTCACGCACACCGTCAGCGTGTCGCCGACGGCAAGCGGGAGCCCCGGCACGGCTTCGAGGCCGAGGCCGCCGGTCGAGTAGTCGCTCGTGAAGCACGCGGCCGTCGAGCCGTCGGCGAGCAGCAGCATGGCCGGCACGCGCATCGCGATCCGGTGCGTGACGCGCACCTGCTTGGTCTCGCGCGCCACGGCCAGCGCCGCACCGAGCATCGCGAGGTTGTACACGGTCCAGCCGAGCGTGATCAGGATCGTCGATGCTTCGTCGCCCTGGTCGGCCACGAGCCGCCACAGGCCGGCGAGGATCGCGAGCACGTTCAGCCCGAACAGCACCAGATACGGCTTCGACGTCGACCAGTCGACGTAGCCTTCGTCGATCTTGCCGCCCTTGTCCGTCACGTTGAACTTGCCGTGCTTCGGGCTGAAGAACGCGACGGTGGTCGGTAGTGCGATGTACCACGCGAGCACCGACTCGTAGACCTCGGCCCAGAACGAGTGGCGGTAGCGCCCCTGCATCCGCGAGTTCGCGACGTTCGCGAGCACGAGATACGGAATCACGTAGCTCGCGAGCGCGAGCGCCGACGCGTTGATGAAGTACAGGTGGAAGAACAGGTACGCGAGCGGGATCGTCAGGAACACCAGCCGCGGAATCCCGTAGAAGAAGTGCAGCATCGCGTTGCCGTAGCAGATCCGCTGGATGAAGCCGAGCCCGCGCCCGAGGAACGGGTTGTCGATGCGGAAGATCTGCGCCATCCCGCGCGCCCAGCGCGTGCGCTGCTTCACGTGGCCCGCGAGGCTCTCGGTCGCGAGGCCGGCCGCCTGCACGGTCGGCAGGTACGCCGACGTGTAGCCGCGCCGGTGCAGCTTGAGCGCCGTGTGGGCATCCTCGGTCACGGTCTCGACCGCGACGCCGCCCACCTCTTCCAGCGCGCTGCGCTTGAGCACCGCGCACGAGCCGCAGAAGAACGTCGCGTTCCACAGGTCGTTGCCCGACTGCACGAGGCCGTAGAACAGGTTGCCTTCGTTCGGGATCTCGCGGAACGTGCCGAGGTTGCGCTCGAACGGATCGGGCGAGAAGAAATGGTGCGGCGTCTGCACGAGCGCGCACTTCGGGTCGCGCAGGAACACGCCCATCGTCGTCTGCAGGAACGAGCGCGTCGGCACGTGATCGCAGTCGAAGATCGCAATGTATTCGCCGTGCGTCTTCGGCAGCGCGCGGTTGATGTTGCCGGCCTTCGCGTGGCGATTGTCGTCGCGCGTCACGTAGTCGATGCCGGCTTCGCGCGCGAACGCCTCGAATTCGGGGCGCTTGCCGTCGTCGAGCAGGTACACGCGCAGCTTCGCGCTCGGCCAGTCGATGCTCTGCGCAGCGAAGACGGTCGGCTTCACGACCGACAGCGGCTCGTTGTAGGTCGGGATGTAGATGTCGACGGTCGGCCAGGTGTCGGGATCGTCGGGCAGCGGCACGATCGGCCGGTCGAGCGGCCACGCGGTCTGCACGAAGCCGAGCAGCAGGATCATCCACGTATAGGCTTCCGCGCCGTACAGCAGGTAGCCGGCAACGGCCTCGACCGGGCCGCGGAAATCGAGCGTCTGCGTGGTGCGCCACCACACGTAGCGCACCGTCGCGAGCAGCGCGAGCGACGCGAGCGCGAGCGTCGGCAGATGGCCCGGCAGTCGGCGCAGCGCGAGCGCCAGCACCGCGACGATCGCGAAGAACGCGAACTGCGCGCCGGGCATCAGCGGCGACATCCCGGCCGCGGCCCACAGCAGCGCACCGGCCACGAGCAGCAGCGGCGCGAGCCAGCGGCGCCGGCCGACACCGTTCGCGCGCGCATCGAGCCAGCCGCCCCAGCGCACCCACGGCAAGCGTTCGAGCATCGCGTTGATGCGCCGGCTGACCGCGCGCCCGGCCACGTAGACCGGCACGACATACTTGTCGAACCACGCGAGCGGATCGCGCGCAGGCCGGCCGTCGGCCGAGCGCGGCGCGCGCACGATCGAGCGCCACAACCATTCGCGCGGGCTGAGCGGCTGCAGCACGCCCCATTGTTGCGCCAGCCGCAGGGACCCGACGCGCACCCAGCGGCGCACGTGATCGGGCCGACCCGGCGGCGGCGCGTGGAAGAACAGCCGTACGATCCAGTCGACCAGCGTGCGTTGCGCCGGCAACCCGACGCCGCGTGCGAACCAGTCGGCCGCGCGACGGCAGAATGCACGCAGGCGCAGCGCGAAGCCGGCGTTCATCGCGCCGCTCCGCGGCGACCGGCGGCGCCGGCCGCCAGCCACGTATCGACCCAGTTCGCGACGCCGTTCAGGTCGTGCGATGCCTGTGAATACGGCGCGTCGTCGAAGATCCAGCTGCCGCGCGCGAGCGCCTCGGGCACCGCCGCATCGACGTGGATGCGCTGCTCGAGCATCGATCCGGGCCCCGCGACCGCGCGTAGCATCCCGAGCGCGTCGCGCTGCATGTCGCGCGCCGGGTTCAGCCGGTTCACGACGATCTGCAGTTCGCCGCCGCCGGCGCGCAGCGCACCGAGCCGCGCGGCCGTGGTCGCGCAGGCGGTCGGCTCGGGCGGCACGACGACGAGCGTCAGGTCCGCGCGGCGAATCGCCTGCTCGGCCTGCGTCGACGGATAGCGTGCGGTGTCGATCAGCACGACGCCGTCGGCCGGCAGCGCAATTTCGTCGAGCGCGCGCGACAGCCACGCGGGATCGGCCGCGAGCCGCGCATCGCACGCGGCGGCGCCGGCCGCGTCGACCTGCCCATACGGGACGAACAGCACGCCGTCGGCACTACGCCACGTATGCGCATGCCACGGCTCGGCACCGCCGAGCACGCTCTGCGCGAGGCCGTGCTCGGCCAGCGTGTCGAGGCCGAGCGTCGCGCCCATCAGGTTCTGTGCATCGAATTCGACGGCGACGACCGGCCGGCCGCGGCGCGCAAGCAGCACCGCGAGGGCAGCCGTGAGCGTCGTGCGGCCCGCGCCGCCCGTCGTCGACGTAATGGCGATCGTCTTCATCGGGCCGCCTCGCTACCACGCTCGCCGCGTTCCGCATCGGGCAGCAGCCGCCCGCGCAGCGCGACCGGCACGAGTTCGCAGGGCACGGCGTCGCGCCGGTCGATGCCGCGCGGCGCATGAAAGCCGCGGCCGATGCCGAGGTGCTGCGCGATGATCCACACCGGCACCGCGATCACGATGCCGACGATGAAACCGATGACGATGACGGCGATCATGCGACCCCCTCCTTGCGCAGCGGCATCGCGCTGCGGACGGCGCTGCGCTTGCGCGCGGCGGCAATGACGGGTTCCGGCGCCGATGCATCGATAGCCGCGGCTGTCGGCGTCGCACCGATCGCCTCGAGCGCGACGATCGCATCGATTGCGTCGATCGCGCCGCTCACTTCGCTCGCGTCGGGCAACGCGGCGCCGGGATCGGCGCGCACGGACGATTTGCGGGTCGCACCCGCCGGCTGCGTGGCCGCGAACAGATCACTGTAGTCGGCGATCGGCGCGCGGCGGTTCTCGGCCTTCAGCGCATTGAGCTCGGTGTCGATGCTGCCGTGTCCGAGGCACACGACACGGTCGGACAGCGCGTCGACCGGCACGTCGAAGATGCGCGCGAGCGCGTCCTCCGCATCGGCCGGCTCGCACGCGAACAGGAACACGTACAGGTGCGCGGCATCGGCCGTCACGACGTCGCCCGCGCGGCGCGGCCGGCAAAACCGCAGCGCGTCGACGTGCGACACGCCCGGCAGCAGCGAGATCTTCGCGAGCGTGTGCGGCAGCGCCAGCACGGCGCCGCGATCGAGCACCGCGCGAATCCGCAGGCAGAACGCGCCGACCGGCAGGTAGCCGAGCACCGAATCGCCGAGCGCGGCCGCGAGCGCCGCACGGTAGTCGGCCGCGACGGGCCGCGCATAGAGCTGGCCGCGCAGCGCGTGCACGGCGGCCTGCATCCGCGATACCGGCAGGTCGCGCGCGACGACGCGGCTCGCGCCGACGCTCAGCACGAGCATCTCGAACTGCTGGCGCAGCACTTCGCCGCGCTCGACGACCGCGATCTTCAGCGCACCGCCGCACTGCCGGCGCAGCGCGTGCACGTCGGCGCAGAGCGCTTCGAGTTGCGCATGCGAGCGGAACACGAGCACCGCGGTCGCCGCTTGCGCATGCGCGCACGCCGCGACGACGGCCGCGTTGTCTTCGACGATCTCCCAGCCGTCCGGCGCGCGGTTCGTGCCTTCGAGCACTGCGCGGCTGACGACGACACGATCTTCGTCGCTCGCGAGCTTCATCCGGTGCGCCGGCTCGGTCGCGCCGCCGTCGACGCTCGCCGACAGCCGGCCGCCCGGCGCAAAGCGCAGCGGCCGGACTTCGCCGGCCGCAAGCGTGTCGCCCGCACGCCAGAAATCGACGACCCACAGCAGCTCGCCGTGCGTGCGCTGCAACTGCGCGACGCCCGAGCAGATACCGTGGAAACCGCTGCGCGGCGTACGATCCGCATCGCGTACGAGCGGCGCATCGTCGGTGCGCGCTTCGTCGCCCGCACGGGTCGCTTCGGGATCGAGCAGCAGCACGAGCGCGATCCGGCGCGTGCGGCACCAGTCGGCGAGAGCATGCGCCTCGTCGGCGAGCGCGATCGGGTCGTCCCAGCTGAACCAGCGCTGCGCGCCTTCGACGAAATACAGCGAGCGCGCGCGAAAGCCGTAGCGCTTCATCGCGCGCAGGCCGCCGGTCAGCCGTGCGAACGGGCCCGGCGCCGCGCGGCGCGGTGCGTCCGCCGTTGCGCCGGCGCCGGTGCTGGTGCCGTCACCGTTGGCCGGCTCGGCCGCAGGCGGCATCGCCAGCACGTTCAGGTTGCGCGGCCAGCTGGCCGGCAGTGCGCCGCCCGCGAAACCGCGCGCCTGCATCTGTTCGGCGACCTGCGCCGCCTCGCGCGCAAGCACGACCGTCACGTCGCGCGTGCGTGCCTGTCGCGCACTCTCCCACACGAGCGCATCGCAAGCCGACGTGCCGCCGGCCGCGTAGATCGCATACAGGCCGCCGGCTTCCAGTTGCGTCCACGCATCGGGCAAGCCGTCGATCGCGAGCCGGCTCACCGTGCCGACACGGCCGCCGGCCGGCGCGCCCAGCAGCGTACGCAGGCGACCCAGCAGGCCGGCGGTGCCGAGCGCGGGACGGGTGGCATCGAGTTCCGTATTCACGGCGTTCCCCTAGTAATCCGAATAAAGCCGCACCGGCGTCGGCGTGACGAGCCAGCTGCGTTGCGCGCGCGCGTCGAACGCATAACGCAGGTACACCAGCGCCGAACTCGGCGCGTAGTCGTGCGACCGGTCGACTTTCAGTTGCGCGCCGACACTCAGGTGCGGGTTCACGCGGTACTCGACGATCCCGTTGATGCCGTACGAGAACGACACGCCGGCCGTCGAGCTGCCCGCGTACACGAACCCGGCCGCCACCTGCGCGGCCCGCTGGTCCGCGGACATCGGGTAATACAGCGAATCCTTCTCGTAGCTGTTCGAGATCCCGCCCGTGAAGGTCAGGTCCCACGACAGCGCATCGTGCCGCCCCGCCCATTCGATCGGCACGCCGAGCGACAGGTAGCGTTGCGGGCTGTAGTAACCGCCCTGCCCGTACGTGTAGTAGCGCAGGTTCTGCGCGTAGTGCCACGCGTTGCCGACCAGCCCGGTGCTGACCTTCATCGTCGCGCGCTCGTACACGGGCATCGTAAAACCCGTGCGCAGCGTGACTTCCGCGTTGCGTTCGACGTTGCGGCCGGACAGCACGCCCGCGCCGAGTTCCGCGAACAGGTTCGTGCGGCCGACGTCGACCGACGCGCGCAGGGTCACGCCGTCGCGGCGCACGCCGCCCCAGACTGCGCCCGTCCACGGGTCGCGCATCCCCGAGTACGACAGCACGCTGCTCGTTTCCGGCCGCCGCGACGCATTCACCGAGAAACTGGCCGGGCCCGCGTCGAAGCGATAGCGCACGCCGCCGACCAGGTAATGCACGGGGAAACCGAGCGGCGACGTGCCGAGGTCGAAGCGCCATGCGTCCGTCAGATAGCCGGCGCCGAGTGCGACGCCCGTGGCCGTCTGGTGCAGCGAGCCCGGCGGATTCGCGATCGCGGCGGGCGTCAACTCGTTCCTTGCCCTGAGTTCCGCGTAGCTGCCGAACGTATTGAGCGAATACGCGTTCGGGTTGCTCGTGTCGAGCGTGCCCGGGTCGAGATGCACGGTGTCGATCTGCGCGAACACGTGCCCGTCGTAGCGGATCGGCATCTGCATGTAGATCGGCACCTGCTGCGCGCGATACGACGAAATGCCTTCGTCGCCCGACTTGTAGGCGGGCGTCCAGCCGGTCTCGATCTCGGGATTGCGCCGCTGCTCGAGATCCGCGAACGCGGCCTGCGCAGGCGTCAGGCCGTCACGCCCCGGGCTCACGCCCGTGGTGCGTTCCTGCGACTGCGACATCCGGTACAGCGACGCTGCATCGTCATAGCGCCCTTGCGCCTCGGCCACGCGCCCGGCCGCGACCGTCACGTCCGGGCGTGACGGATACGCGGCATGCAGCCGGTCGGTCACCTGCACGGCTTCGTCCGGGCGGCGCAGCGCGTTCAGGCGGCGCACGGCCGACAGCTGCGTGTCGACGTCGTCGTCCGGCGTGCGGGCCAGCACCGCCTGCACGCGTGCAAGCGCCGCGGCCCGATTGCCGCTGTCCTCGTCGATGCGGGCCAGCGCGAGCTGCGTATCGGCATCGTCCGGCGTGCGGGCGACGACCGGCGCGAGCGCCGCGCGCGCCGCATCGTAATGGCCTTGCGCGCGTTCGAGATCGGCCAGTTCGAGCGCGTAGCGCTTGTCCGCGCGGCCGGCCGGGCTCGCGCGTTCGAGCAACTTGCGCGCCTGCGCGTAATCCTGCTGCGCGATCGCGTCGTCCGTCTGCCGCAACACGAGCCGCAGCGACTGATCCTCGATCCTCGCTGACTGTGCGGGTGTCAGCGACGGTTCGCGGCGCAGCGTGTCGAGCCACGCGGCGAGCGCGTCGTCGCGCCCCGCGCTGCCGAGCAGGTCGCCGTAGCGCAGCCGCACGTCCGCATCGGCTTCGCGCGGGTGCGCGGCGATCCAGTCGTGCAACGGCGCGAGGCCGCGGTCAGGTTCGCCCGCGTCGATCCACTGTGCGCCGACGGCGGCGAGCATGTCGGGATCGTCCGGCGCACTCGCCTGCGCCTGCCCGAGCGACGCGGCGAACGCCGTGCGGTCGCCACGCGCGAGCGCGCCGCGTGCGTCGGCCAGCGCGCTTTCGGCGTCGAGCTTGCGCGCGAGCGCGCGCATCCCGTCCGAGCGATGCGCATCGTCGACCGGCGCGAGCGCGGCCTGTGCACCCGCCACGTCGTCGAGCGAATTGCGGTACAGCGCGGTCGCGTAGCGCATCTCGGGCGTCGCGCTTTGCGCGAGCCCGTCGTCCATCACCGTGCGGCCGAGCTGCGGCAATCCCATGTCGCGATAGAGACGCGCCAGTGCGAAGCGCGTCCACGCGGCGTCGGGCGCGGCGCGCACGGCCGCCTCGTAGCGCTGCGCGGCAGGCCCGCGTTCACCCTTGTCCGCGAGCGCGCGCGCCTGGTTCGCGAGCAGGTCGGCACGCAGGCCGTCGAGCGCGCGCCGATCGTCGTGGCCCGTCACGCGGCCTTGCAGCGCGTCGAGCAGCGGGCCGATCTTGTCCGCGCGGCCGGTGTTCTCATACAGCGTGGCCGTGCCGCGCACGGCCGCGAGGTCCGGCGAACGCGCGGCCAGCAGTTCGCGCAGCAACGGCTCCGCGCGCGCCCAGTCGCGCTGCGCGAGCAACGCATCGGCAAGCTGCAGCTTCGCGTCCGGGCTGCCCGGCTGCATCGCGAGTGCCGCACGCGCGGCGCGCTCCGCATCCTGCGGACGGCCTGCTGCGGCCGCCGCGCGGCCTTGCGCGAGCAGCCCCCAGAACTGCGCGGTGCGCGCGAGGCTCTGCCATTTGCCGCGCTGGTCGGTCGACAGCGTCGCGGCGCGCGTGAACAGCGTGCGCGCTTCGTCGTGCCGCCCTTCGCGCAGGCGCAGCAGGCCGAGCCCGCCGACCGCGTCGGCATCGTCCGCACGGGCTCGCGCGGCGCGCGTGAGCAGTGGATCGGCACCGGCCAGGTCGCCGCGCGCGAGCGCCTGCAGACCGCGCTGCTGCGCAATGTAGTCGGGATTGCGTTCGAGCTGGCGCTGCGCGTCGCGCTGGCGATCCAGTGCCGCGACGCGATCGACGAATTCGGTATCGTCCGGCACGAGCGCGAGATACGCATGCAGCGCTTCGAGATACGCGGGATCGCTGCCGGCCGACTGCAGCACACGCCGCCACAGCGCCATCGCCTCCGTATGGTCGGCGTCGGTGCGCTTCGCGAGCGCCCACGCGATCCGGTTCGCCTCCGGCCGCGTATCGGCGCGCTGGTTCAAGAGCCGCGCGAGCGCCATCGTCGCGCTCGTGTCCTGCGGATCGGCCGCGACCGCGCGGCGCAGCGCGGCGATCGCCGGCTCGCGCCCGCCCGGCGCATTCGACACGATCTGGTAATACTCGGCGCCGAGCGCCCCCGACGGTGCGCCGTTCGGAAACAGCGCGACGATCCGCCGGGCTGCCTCGTCGGCGCGGCCGCTGCGCGCGAGCAGGCGGATCTGCGCCATCTCGCCACGCCCGCTCGTCGCGACGCGGTATTCGTCAGCCACCCGCCGCGTGGCGGGCGCATTCGGCGACTGCGCCTGCAGGCGCGCAAGCGACGCCTGGGCGCCTTTCGCATCGCCGAGCCGCAGCAGCACGCGCACCTGTTCGGCCAGCAACTCGGGATCGCCCGGCGCGATCAGCAGCCCCTTGCGCAGCGCGTCGCGCGCGAGGTCGTCGCGATGCTTGACGCCCCACATCCGCGCGGTGTCGAGCTGACGCTGCGCATCGGCGGACGCGGCCGTCGCCGGCGTCGCGGGGTTCGCCATCGTCGCGTCCGCGGTGGTGCCCGGCGCCGCCGCGCACACCGACGACGCGAGCCACGCGAATCCCGCGACGTGCGGCGCGACGCGCTTCAGCGGGCGGCGCACGAGCGGCCTCCCCAGCGGGCGTCGAGCGTGCCGTCCGCACCGAACCGGTAGCGTCCGTCGCGCCAGCCGAGCCCGAACAGCGTCAGCACGCTCGTGTAGTAGCCGGGCGCCGACTGGCGCGCGAGCGTATCGACACGCGCCGCCTGGGCATCCGCGAGCGCACGCTGGCCGCGTGCGTCGAGGAACGGCACGGCCGCCGCGGAAAACCCGCCGTTGCCGTCGTTCGGCCCCGCAACGCCCGTCGTCGTGTCGACCTTCTCCGGCGGCGCGCCATGCGCGGCGATGTAGTCGGCGAACGGCGTAAAACGGGCGAGCATCGGCGCGGCGAGCGGATCGGCACGGTCGAGCATGCCGGCCCACAGATACACGCGGATCGCGTTGTACGCGCTCTCCGCATGCGTGTCGCGATCGGGCCCGAAACCCGTGCCCGCGCGATACAGCGCCCAGTCCGGCGAAAAGCCTTTCGGTGCGGTGTCGAGCAGCACGCGTCCGGTGCTGGAGACGAGCGCGGCCCAGCGCTTGTCGTCGGGCAGGCGCGCGCCGAGCGCGCGGATCACCTGCGGCGGCGAATAGCTCGGGTTCACGCGCCACTGGCCGTCGGCGAGCTTGAACCCCGTCGGCCCCGGCAGCAGCGTGAGGCCAAGGCCCGGCACGGTCGCCGTCTCGTCGTCGAGCACGCGCTTCGCGAGCAGCGCGCCGCGTGCCGTGTAGCTGCGTTCGTGCCACAGCCGCCCGGCCTCGACGAGCGCATACGCGATCCACAGGTCGGCGTCCGACGCCGCGTTCGCGTCGAGCACGCGCCACGCACCGTCGGGCGCGCGGCCCCACAGCCACGCCGGCAGATGCGCGCTCAGGTCGCCCTGCGCGAGATTGTTCTCGGTCCATGCGAGGATCGTGTCGAACATGCGCCGGTCGTTCGCGACCAGCGCGAAGAAAAGTCCATACGCCTGCCCCTCCGATACGGTGCGTGAATCGGCCGAGCCGACGTCGATCACGCGGCCGTCGGCCGAGATGAAATCGCGCTTGAACGCGTCCCAGCGCGGCCACGCCGCACCGCACCCTGCGTTGGCCGCGTCGGCTGCACCGGCCCCCGCGGCCTGTGCGCGCGTGGCCATGCCGGCCGCCGCGCACGTCACCGCAACCGCCAGCGCGAGTGCCGCGCCGACGCGCCGCGCCGGCCGCATTGCCCGTCGCTTCGCCATTGCCCGCGCCATCCGTTACATCCCCCGTCGACGCGCGGCGATTCTCTGCAGCACGCTGAACACGCCGAGCGCGAGCAGCAGCCCCGCCACGACGCCGACCGCGCCCAGCACGACCGGATGCCGCGCCGCATGCGTCCACACGCGCGCATACCACGGCACGAAGCCGACCACGTAAGGCTCGCCGACGCGCAGGCTGTCGACCTGCCCCGGCCGCACCAGCGCAAGGTCGCCTTGCAGCTGCGACACGAGCCCGGCGTTCTCGAACACGTTGAGCAGATCGCCGAGGCGCGGCTGGTCGGTCGCCGTCAGCGCGACGACGCTGCGCCCCCGGCTGCCCGGCAGCTCGAACCCGGCGAGCGCCGCGAGCGAGCCCGTCTGCTCGATATGTGCGCCGCCTTCGGTCAGGCCGACGCCGTTGCGCCAGCGCTCCTTCACCGAGAACGCGACGCGCGCGGCGCCTTCGCCGCCCGCGCTGCCCTGCTCGCCGATCACGAGCGGCAAGGCCGAGCGCCAGTGCGCGAGCAGCGGCGATGTGGGCGAGCCGTCGATCACGAGGAGATCCTTGCTGCCCGACAGCGCGGCGACATCGCCTGGCCGCGCAACCTGCACGCGCAGCGCCGGGAAGCCGGTCCATTCGCCCATGTGGCCGAGCATCGTCAGGTAGGCCTCGAGCTCCTGCGGCGACGGCCGGTCAGGCATCACGACGGCCGTCTGCGACAGGTCGGCGAAGCGCGTGAACGGGAAGCCGCTGTTCGCGAAGAACGCGAGGTTCGGCAACTGCGCGTAATGGACGAAGTGCGAGAAGTCGATCGTCGAATCGGGATCGATCGCCGCGCGCTGCGGCTCGGTCGCCGTGCTCGAGCACAGGCCCGTCTTCTGCGAATCGAGCGTGAAGCGGAACTGCAGCTGGTTGCCGCTGCCGACCCGGAACGCCGGGATGTCGACGTCGCTCGTCACGCGCCCTTCCGGCACCGACAGCAGCGGCAGCTGCATGCGGCCGTGCGCATCCTCGGCATGGGCCGGCCCGAGCCGGTACGACTTCACGAGCTGGTCGTTGATCTCGACGGCGAGCGTCGAGTTGTCCTGCACCGTCGGCGCCGTGTAGCGGTAGCGCAGCGTAATCGGCACACCCGCGCCGTTCCACGAATGCAGATCGGACGGCACGCGCAGGTTCAGGCGGATCGCGTCGGGCGACGTGCCGCGCACTTCGAGTTCGCGCGTGTCGGATACCAGCTCGCGGAACGCGATCGGCCGGTTCACCGGCAGCCAGCGCGGCGCGTCGTACGGCTTGCGCGGTGCGCCGAGATCGACGTGCGCGACCGTCGCCGACGGCCCCGACAGCGCCACGCGGCCCAGCACGAGCGTCGCGACCGCATCGTCGACCTCGGCCGCCGTGCGGCCCGTGACGACGAGCAGCTTGCGCCCCGGCGCGGCCGGGTTGTCGGCCACCGCGAGCAGCGGCCCGTTGATCGACGGCAGCGCGAGGCCGGCCGGCAGCGTGGCGGCCGTGCCGATCACGACTGCCTGGTCGTCGGCGGGCAGCCCGGACGACACCGGGAAGCGCGCATGCCGGTAGTCGGCCAGCGCGCCGAACCACGACGCGAGCACGCCCGCGCTGCGCAGCGTCGCCGAATCGGGCGACGCCGGCAGCACGAACGGCAGCCGCACGCGACCGTTGTCGCGCCGGTCGAAGAACGGCGCGGGCAGCAGCGCGAGATCGTTCGGCAGGCGGACGGGCGATTCATCGAGGATCAGCTCGCTCTTCGGGCTCACGTCGGCCCACAGCGCCGAGTTGGCCGGATCCTCGCAATGGTCGAGCGTGTAGTGCGCGATCAGGCGCAGGCCGATCTGGTTGAAATCCGAGAAGTAGCGCGGATCGATCGGTATCTCTTGCGTGACCGTGCGGCCCGCCTGTGCGGCGTCGAACGGGACGGTCGCGATGACCTCGCCGTTCACCGACACCTTCAGGTGCGACATCGGGAACACCAGCGACGGCGAATACGCGTAAGTCAGGCGCAGCCGCGCGCCGGTGACCACGCGGTCGAGCCGCACGCCCGCGTTGATCGTGCGTGCGTCGTCGGCGCCGCGCAGGCGCAGCGGATCGAACGCGCCGAGCGACGCGAACGGCAGGCGCACCGTCGTCGCCGGCAGGCCGGCTGCGGCCGTGCTGGCCGCCGCGGGCGCAGCCGCGAGCACCGGCGCCGGCGCAGCGCCGGACGCGGCGGCAGCGGCAGCCGGCACGGCCGGCATCGGTGCGGCCGACAGCGCGGCGGCGTGAAAAGCGCCGACCATCGCGGCCGAGAGGACGAGCAGCGACACGGCCGGCTTCATGCGCCGCTCCGTTTCGTCAGGATCATCCGGTCATCCGTCGCATCGAAATCGATGCACGCAAAGCAGCTATGCCCGTGAGTGAACATCCCCACTGCTTCCCCTCATATCTAACTGGCCTGATTCATTTATCGAAACAATGCGGCGATTTCTTTAATCGCCTGTCATCGTGCTACGCGCACCTGGCACTGGCACACGCCCATTCGTCACACTATCTCAAAAACAGGACAAAACTTACCCCGATTCGCGATGTTGAAGCGAAAAAAACCTCAATCCGGTCGGAAATGCTGCGCGAGCGAGATGAATGGTAAGAATTGCGCCGTTGTCGCCCGGCAGGCCGGACGGCATACTGCCGGCGCGGTGCGGCTGGCCGGCGGCGGTCCGTTGCAGACCGCCCCGCCTGAACGCGCGGCCGCGAGGCGGCGCGTATGCTACCGCAATCCCGAGCCGCCGGACGTGCTTTCTTTCACGGAAAACTGACTTGAATCAAATCGTCGACACTGCCACCCCGTCCCCCGATACGCTGCTGCGCATCATCGCCGCGCAGACCGAGATCGCGAAGCTCGGCCTCGATCTCGGCAGCGTGATGGCCTATGTGGCCGAGCAGGTGCCGCAGCTCACCGGCGCGAGCGCCGCCGCGGTCGAATTCGCCGAGGGCGACGACATGGTGTACCGCGCGGCGTCGGGCACCGCGGCCGGGATGCTCGGCCTGCGGCTGCGGCGCTCGGGCAGCCTGTCGGGCCTGTGCGTGCAGCAAGGCGAGTTGCTGCACTGCATCGATTCGGAAATCGACCCGCGCGTCGATCGCGACGCCTGCCGGCGGGTCGGCCTGCGCTCGATGCTCGTGATGCTGCTCACCCATGCCGACACGACCGTCGGCGTGCTGAAGGTGATGTCGCCGGAAGTCGACGGCTTTTCGCAAGCCGACGCCGGCACGCTGCGGCTGACGGCCGACCTGATCGCCGCCGCGATGTTCCACGCGGCGCGCAACGAAGCGAACGAGCTGTACCTGCGCGCGACGCACGACGCGCTCACCGGCCTGCCGAACCGCGCGCTGTTCTACGACCGCCTGCGGCAGTCGATGCACACGACGCTGCGCGCGAACGGCCGCCTCGGCATTCTCAACATCGACATGGACGGGCTGAAGCCGATCAACGATGGCCTCGGCCACCGTGCGGGCGACGCGGCGCTGCGCGAGATCGCCTCGCGGATGCAGGGAGCGGTGCGGCGCTCGGACACGGTCGCGCGCATCGGCGGCGACGAATTCGCGGTGATCCTGCCGAACATCGGCAACCGCGACGATGCGCATGCGCAAAGCACGCGGCTCGCACACCAGGTCGGCGAACCGTTCGAATTCGAGGGGCGCCCGATGCGGCTCGGCGTCAGCGTCGGGATCGCGCTGCTGCCCGACGACGGCACCGACATGAACGCGCTGATCGAGCATGCGGACCAGGCGATGTATGAAGTGAAGCGCACGCGGTCGCAGCGGGTCGCTCAGGCGTAACGCGTACTCTCAGGCTGCTTCCTTGACGAGCCTGCGGGTGGAACGACACCCTCGACCGCCCGCAGCCGGCTCGACCGGGCGCTAGCCGATCTGCGGAACGGCGATCGCGAGCCCGACCGCGAGCCACTGGACGATCGCGACGATCACACCGGCCCGGCACAGTCCGACCGCGCCGCGCACGCGTGCGTCGAGTGCGCGTCCGGCCTTCGACGCATCGATCCAGCCGAGATCGGCGAGCGCGCGGTCGAGCGCCGCGAGCCCGCCGTCGACCGATTCGTCGCCCGCCGCCGCACGCGCGAGCGCGGCGAACAGCCGGCGGTCGATCTCGATCCGCACCGCGTACCACAGTGCCGCGATCCCCGACCCGGTGCTGATAACGGCCAGCAGCACGCGGGCGATCGTCGCCGGCGCCCAGCCCGACGCGATCCACCAGCCGGCACCGGCCGCAGCCAGCGCGGCCGCGATCGCCCACGCACCCGCATCGAGCGCGCCGCGCGCGGCGGCAATCCTGAATGGCGCG
Organism: Burkholderia lata; assembly: GCF_000012945.1. NCBI lineage: Bacteria > Pseudomonadati > Pseudomonadota > Betaproteobacteria > Burkholderiales > Burkholderiaceae > Burkholderia > Burkholderia lata. Next base: position 1,487,595 of record NC_007510.1, on the reverse strand, counting down.
GATGGATCGCGCATCACACGCCTCCCGCGCCGCGCCGGCGATCGATCCAGTGCTGCAGCACGGCCACGCCGTCGTCCGACCACACCGCATGCGGCCTCACCGTACGCACCGCGGCCAGCGCGTCGCGCGCATCGCCGAGCCCGCGTCGTGCCGCCAGCCATGCGGCCGCGCACAGCACGCTGCGGCCATAGCCGAGCGCGCAGCAGACCAGCACATTGCGCCCTTCCCCATGCAGGCGTTCGAGCGCCGCGACGGCCTGCGCGAGTTGTTCGGCCGTCGGCGCCACGAGATCGAGCTGCGGCACGGTCGCATACGCGAGCGATGCATCCACCGAGGTCCAGCGTGGCATTTCTGCGGTCAGGTCGACCAGCGCGGTGAAGCCGTGGCGGCGCACGTCGCGGGCGGTCGGCGTGCGTCCGATAGATACGCGTTCGTCGATCCGCACCGGCGCCGGCTGCCGGAACGTCCACAGCCGCGAATTGACGAACGCGCCCGCGATCGTCGGCGCGAGCAGCCAGCGAATGACGACCGGAAAACGCCCGTGCGCGTCCTTCTGGAATGCGCCGGGCGCACCGCGCCGGTAGATCCACGCGACACAGGCGAGCGCCAGCGCGACCCACCCTGCCGCCAGCGCCCAGCCGGGCGTGCGCGGCACGCACCAGAGCGCCACCAGCGCAACCGCCGCCGCGCCAAGCGCATAGCGGCGCGCGAGCGCACGGCCGGCCGCGCCCGGCGACGCATCGGCGCCCGGCAGCCGGCCCGCGGCATCGCGCAGCGGAAACAGGAACAGCGCGAGACAGCCGACGGCCGCGCCGGTCGGCACGTCGATCGCGTGATGCTGGTAGGTGGTCAGCACCGACACGCCGATCGCCGCGAACCACAGGTGCAGCACGACCCGCGCGAGCGTGCCGCGCAGGTGCTTCGCATAGACGGCCCACAGCACGACGAGCAGCCCGATGTGCAGCGACGGCGCCTGGTTGAACGGCTTGTCGAAGCCCATCAGCAGCGTGAACAGCGCACCGGCCACGCCACCCGCGTCGGGCCGCTCGAACCCGAAACGCAGCGGCCACGCGATGAAGCATGCGACCGAGATCAGCTGCACGGTCAACAGCCGCTTCACGTGATCGAGCAGGTCGGCGCGGCGCGTCCAGAAGAAGAACGACAGCGCATACAGCAGGTCGATCGACCAGTACGGCACGATCGTCCACGGCACGAACGGGATCGCGTGTTCCCAGCCAAACGCGAAAGTCGGCACCGCCGCGCGACGCGCGGCGAGCCAGTTCGCGAAACCGTAGGTCGAGAAGAACACGGCGCCCATCACCGCGAGCCAGCCGAAGCGCAGCGCGAACGACGCGTCGCGCGCGCCGGCCGCCGAGGCCGGCTCGGCGAGGCCGCTCGCGCCGCCGTCGAGCGCGCTCATGACGCGTCGACCCGCTGCGCGAGGCTGACCGTGAAGATGCCCATTTCGTCGATCCGCTGGTCGAGCTTGCGGAAGCCCGCGCGCGCGACGAGTTCGTCCATCTCGGCCTGCGAGCGCCGGCGCATCACCCAGGTCGCTTCGCCGCGGTGATTGTTCAGCGCGCGCGCGATGAATTCGAGCTGCGGATGCCACGGCTGCCCCGTATAGACGAGATAGCCGCCCGGCGGCACGGCCTGCGCGAGCCCGCGCAGCGAGCGCTCGATCAGCGCGTTCTCGCCGAACAGCTCGTAGAGGCCCGACACGATCGCGAGCGTCGGACGCGGCTCGAGCGTCGCGAGCGACGCCTCGTCGAACGCGTCGCCGCGCTCGAAGCGCGCAATCGGATCGAGGCCGCGCTGCGCAATCAGCACGCGCCCGGCCTCGACGTTCGGCGGGCTGTAGTCGCGCAGCGTGATGTCGTCGGGCGCCGCGCCGTCGCGCTCGGCGGCCGACGCGATCGCGTCGAGCACGTAGCGCCCGTGCCCGGCCGCGATGTCGACGATCCGCACCGGCGCGCCGTGGCCGCGCAGGCGGCCGATCGCCGCGCCGATCAGTTCCTGCAGATGCACCTTGCGCTGGCGGATGCCGACCCAGCCTGGCGAATCGAGATAGGTGCGATCGATCAGCGCGCCGACGCCGAGACGCCCCTGCGCGCGGTTGCGGTACACGTAGTCGAGCGTCGAGCCCGAATCGAAGCCGAGCCGCAGCCCGAGCGCGATGCCGTCCGACAGCGCGCCGCCGGCCTTCAGGCCGGCGCGCGTGAGCGCCCAGTACGCCCGCGCGAACGCATTCGCGGGCGGGCGGCCGAGCGCCGCGTATTCGTCGTGGAACGCGCCGCGCCGGTCGGCGTCGGCGAGCGACACGCGCGGGCTCGGCGCATCGAATTCCCGCAGCACGAATGCACGCAGCGGTGCGAGCGCCTGCGCGCGGTCGCGTTCGCCGAGCGTGTCGTGATAGAAGCCCGGCAGCACGATGCGCTCCTTGCGCGCGGCGCCGAGGCGCTCGAAGAAGCGGTCCTGCGGGCCGCGATGCACGACCCAGTCGGCGCCCGAGATCAGCAGCTGCGTCGGCACGGTGATCGCGGCCGCGTCGGCGACGATCCGCTGCGCGGTATCGTGCAGGTCGAGCAGCATGTTGACCGCGATCGGCCGCGTGATCAGCGGGTCGGACGCATAGCTCGCGATCCGCTCGGGATCGTGCGTGAGGAATTTCGGCTTCACGTAGCTGTTCACGTAGAACAGCCCGCGCAGCTTGTGCATCAGCCGCAGGCCCGGCCGCGCGAACGGTACGTAGAGCTTGATGTGGAACGCCGGCGACGCGACGACGAGCGCGCGGATCGGCGGCGCATAATCGTGCGCCCAGGTGGCCGCGAGCACCGCGCCGACGCTCTGGCCGACCACGGCCATGTCCTCGATCGCGATGCCGTGCGTGTCGCGGATATGTTCAACGAAGGTCTGCAGGTCGCGCACCGACGCGGCCGCGCTCGGGCTGTAGCCGCGCGCGCCGGGCGAGCGGCCGTGGCCGCGCGCATCCCACGCGAAGAATGCGAAATCGGGCAGGTCGAGCTCGTCGACGAGGTGCGCGACGCGCGCCGAGTGTTCGTGGCCGCGATGCAGCAACACGATTGCGCCGCGGCAGCGCGCGCCCGTGGCGGGCCAGTGACGATAGAACAGCGTTTCGCCGTCGTGCGTGATGAAGTCGGCCTCGCGGGCCATGCGTGCGCTCATGCGTTTCTCTCTCGTTTCGTTATTCGAATCTTGGTGCGCCGCCCTCCGGCGCCCGGTACTGCAACTGCTCTGACTACCCTTTAACCGCCCTTTTCCGCGATGCCGGCCTGCACACGCCGCACCACGGTCACGATCGACAGCACGATCAGCAGCCGCCACAACCATGCTGCGACGCCGCCGACCGGAAACCCGAGCCCGATCCACAGCGCGAACGCGCCGAGGGCGAGCGCGCGGTCGCTCTTGCCGAACGGGCCGTCGTAGCGGCGGCTCACGCCGACCAGCGGGCCGATCAGCCCCGCGCATTCGACGATCACCGCTGTCAGCGCGAACAGCCAGACGTCTGCCGGAGCGAATACGGGAATCGCGAGAAACGGCAACACCAGTGCGATATCGGACACGACGTCGCCGAGTTCGTTCAGGTACGCGCCGAGCGTGCTCTTCTGGTTGTGCTCGCGCGCGAGCATCCCGTCGATTGCGTTGAGCGCCATCCGCGCGAACAGCCACAGCGGGATCAGCAGGAACAGCGCGCGGGCAAACACGCCGAGCCCGGCGAGCGCGCCGACGACGATCGAGCCACCGGCCGCGAACAGCGTGACCTGGTTGGCCGTGACGCCGCGCTCGGCAAGCGCGTTCGCGAACGGGCGCAGACGGTTCTGGAATTTGGGTTTGAGTGCGTAGAGGCTCATCGTTTTATTTGCGCGGCACAGTCGGATACGTTTCCCACCGCCATGCCCCGGGCGGCGAAACGGCCTTGGACGGCCTTCCATGGACGGCCCTAATCGTCGCCGAGCGGCCCGGATGCGTCAAGCATGCGCCCGGCCCGCACGCGCGGCGCCAATCTGGCGTTTTTGACGGAAACTCGCGATAATCCGCTGGCCCGATCGCTGCGAGATCCATTCGAACTGCAAACGGGCACTCGTGCAACAGCCGATTATCACGCCGCCGAACGGCGCATTCGCCGCGACGCAACAGCGTGTGACGGCGAACCGTCCGATTATCGCGGACCTGCGACAGGCAGCCACGAATTTGAAAAAATTTAAACAAGGGCCGTCCGGCGCGCATCCTGCCGCGCCGGCATTCCGGGGTCCCGCCCGCCGCTCACGCGCAGCGGGCCATGCAGGCAGGCAGGAGGCGCAGCGCCGATGAACATTCTCAACGTCTGGCAGCGCGATTTCCTGCTGTCCATCGTGCGGCTCGTCGCCGGCGCGTATCCGGTCTGGCATCAGGCGCCGCCGTCCCCGACGCAGAAGATCTACTTCTCGAACCACACGAGCCATATCGACACGCTCGCGATCCTCGCCGCGCTGCCGCGCAACGTGCGTGCGGTCGTGCGGCCGGTCGCCGCGCGCGACTACTGGGACAGCAGCGACATGAAGCGCCACATCGCGCAGAAGCTGCTGAACGTCGTGCTGATCGACCGCCACCGCGAATCCGGCGGCGACCCGCTCGACCCCGTGCGCGATGCGCTCAAGCAGGGCCATTCGATCATCATCTTCCCGGAAGGCACGCGCGGCGCCGAGATCCTGCCGCAGCCGTTCAAGAGCGGCCTGTTCCACCTCGCGACCGAGTTTCCGGACGTCGCGCTCGCGCCCGTCTATCTCGAGAACCTGCAACGGATCATGCCGAAGGGCGCGATCTGGCCGGTGCCGCTGATCTGCAAGGTGCACTTCGGCGCGAACGACGCGCTCGGTGCCCAGGAAGACAAGCCGACATTCCTCGCCCGCATGCGCGACGCAGTCGTCGCGCTCGCGCCGCCGCAGCGGCCGGCCGGCTGAACGCGGCGCCCTCTTCTCCCCTTTCCGGATATCAACAATGCGAACAATTTTCTGGGAACTGGTCGCGGGCGTCACGGGCGTGCTCGTCGTCGCGACCGTGATCGGCGCGATCCTCGGCGCGCGCAGCGGCGGCACGAGCGCGACCATCGTCAACCTGAACCAGCGCATCCGCGCGTGGTGGGCGATGATCGCGATCATGGCCATCGCGATCGGCCTCGGCAACAACATCACGTACCTGGTGTTCGCGGTGCTGTCCTACCTGACGCTGCGCGAATTCATCACGCTCACGCCAACCACCGCAAGCGACCATACGACGCTGTTCATCGCGTTCTTCGTCGCGATCCCCGTGCAATACCTGTTGCTCGGGATCAACTGGTACGGGATGTATTCGATCTTCGTGCCCGTGCACCTGTTCTTCGCGATGTCGCTCGTATCGGCACTCACGCAGGACACGCGCGAATTCCTGAGCCGCAACGCGAAGATCAACTGGGCGCTGATGGTGTGCGTGTACGGGTTGAGCCACGCGCCGGCCGTACTGATCCTCGACATTCCGCACTACGCGGGGCAGAACGCGCTGCTGCTGTTCTTCTTCCTGTTCGTCGTGCAGATCAGCGACGTGCTGCAGTACGTGGTCGGCAAGCTGTTCGGCAAGCGCAAGATTGCGCCGCAGCTGTCGCCGTCGAAGACGATCGAAGGGTTCGTCGGCGGCGGCTTGCTGGCCACGCTGTGCGGCGCATCGCTGTATCGCGTGACGCCGTTCAGCTTCGGATCGGCATTCGGCATCTCGCTCGCGATCGTGATCGCGGGCTTCGTCGGCGGCCTCGTGCTGTCGGCCGTCAAGCGCTCGCTCGGCACCAAGGACTGGGGCTCGATGATCGCAGGCCACGGCGGGATGCTCGATCGCGTCGACTCGATCTGCTTCGCCGCGCCGGTGTTCTTCCACCTCGTGCGGTATCTGTACGTGTGATGCGCGGGCGGCGCAACGCCGCCCGTTCCGGTGCGCGAAGGATCAGTACCCTTCGCGCAATGCCTTCGGCACGACGTAGCGGCCACGCGCCGCGTCGAACTTCACCGTATAGCGCGCGCGGATGTCCTTGTCGCCGCGCGTGCCCGTTTCCGTGACGGTCAGCGGATAGACGTCGCCGGTGCCGGTCGTGTCGGGCACGATCGTGAACGTCCGGCTCTCGCAATGCGATTTCGCGTTCCCGCAATCGAGCGAGCCCGTGTTGTCGAGCGATTCGTTGATGCGCGGCGCCGCCTCGACGATCGCATTGCCAATCGGCAGCCAGATCGACCGCATCGCCATCGTGTAGCCCTGCAGCGTGACGCCGTCGCCGATCGTGAAGCCGAACAGGTGCGGGCCGTACCGCTCGATGCGCACGGTGCCCGGTTCGCCTCGCTTGCCCGACGCGATCTCCGTCTTCTTCACCACCGGTTCGAGCGTCCTGCCGTCCGCCGTTGGTTTCAGCACGTACAGGTCGATCGTGCCGGTCGTCGCGTCCGAATCCATCCCCGGCATCCCGTTCTGCACCGCCGCCTCGGTCTCGCCGCACATCGCGAGTAGCGTGCGCGGGCCATCCGCGGTCGCGACGCGCACCGAACCGCATGGCGCATAGATCAGATCGTCCCCGTCCGCCTGCCAGCCCTTGCGGTCCGCACGCCACTTGCCATAAGTGTCGTGGATGAAGGTTTTCAGTTGATGGTCAGGCTGGACCGGCTCGGCCGCATAGACAGGTGACATCGCGGAAAGTGCGGTCAGCACCGCGAGTGCGCCAAGTGCGGCGAGCGAAGCCGCAAGCGGCTTCAGACGTTTGTTCCGGTGCGGGACTGTCATGACGAGGATCGTTCAGGTCGAAAAGGTGTGTAGCGAATGGTGGCGGGCCCGCACGATCACGGCTGCCGTGGCGCGATGCCGGTGCCGTCCGGCTTCAGCCGCGCAGTTTGCACCCACCCTTCGGCAATACCGCGCGTGCGCGGATTCAGATAGATGACCGACGTGAAACGACCATAGTCGGTGCGCGCATCGACGTGATCGTGCTCGACGATGAACAACCCGTCGATCCGGCACGCGTCGTCCGGCGCGGAATGGAACGGCAGGCGCCCCTTGCCGGTGACGACACGCCCGGCGTCGCTGCCCGTCACGTAATCGCCCTGCGCCTGCGCGCGGCGGTTCAGCGCATCGCAATCGACGGCGCTGCGCACGGGCGCGGCCGGTGCCGCCGGTGCAACGCAGGTCGACACGAAACGCGACAACGCGCGCCGGTCGATCTTCAGTACGTCCGGACGGTCGGGATCGCGCGTGACGTCGAGCGCACGCATCGCCTGCGTGTCGAGCGTTACCCAGCCGATCGTCGCGTCGCGATTCGGCGTGCCCGAGTGGTCCGGTATCGTGAACAGCCGGATGCGGTAGACATCGCCGTCACGCTCGTCCACGTCCGCATGGATGTCGCGCCGGTTCATCGCGGTCTGCCGCAGTGCCGGCACGATCAACTGCGTCAGTTGATCGTTGCACGACGCCGGCGGCGCGGCGGCAGCCGCCTGTCCGGCCGTCGCGCCCAGGCATGCCATTGCAGCACGCACGGCGACAGCCGCGGCGAACCGGCGGCGGCGTACGGCCTCGCCATTCGCGCCGGCCGGCGTTACGATCTCGTTCTTCACCCAGGCTCCGTTCGATGCGCGCGGGAACCGGCCCGCGAGCCCGTAGCGTACACGCACGGCGCGGCACCGCAAGCGCGCATCGCACCTGCCGACATGGACCTACGCATGAACCTCACCTTGCAGGATGTCGCATGGCACCGGTCGGTCGGGCGGCTCATCGAGTCGCTCGATCAGCCGGGCTTCTGGCTGGCGCTGATCCGGCTGATCGAGGAATACGTCGCGGTCGACAGCTGGGTCGCGCTGACGTTCGGCGACGGCCGCCCGCAGGTGTTCGCCGAATGCCCGTACGAAGGCGGCGGCCCCGACCCGCTGTTCCGCGACTACGTGCAGGGCCTGTACCAGCTCGACCCGTTCTACATCGCGAACCGCGACGCACCGAAGAGCGGCCTGTTCCGGCTGTCCGACGTTGCGCCCGAATGCTTCCGCGATACCGAGTACTACACGCTGTATTTCACGCACAACGTCGTCGAGGACGAGGTGCAGTTCAACGTCGTGCTCGACGATGCGCGCACGCTGTGCCTGTCGCTCGGCAGCAAGCGGCGCTTCAGCCCCGAGCAGGTGGCGCTGCTCGACCTGATCCGGCCGTGGGTGGCCGGGCTGATGCGGCAGCGGCTCGCATTCGAGCCGGCCTCCGCGGACCATGCGCCGCCGCGCCGGCCCGGCGCACACGACGGCTTCGAGCAGGCGATGGCGCGGCTCGGCACGCCGCTCACCGCGCGCGAACTCGACGTGATCCGGTTGATCCTGAGCGGGCGCTCGAACAAGGAAGTCGCGAACAAGCTGGCGATATCCGCCGAAACGGTCAAGGTGCATCGCCGCAACATCTACGGAAAGCTCGCCATCAACTCGCAGTCGGAGCTGTTCTCGCTGTTCCTGAACGCGCAGACCGGCACCTGAACACCTGAAATGCAGCGCGGGGCACGCGTGTCGGCGCGCGCCATCACCGGCGGCGTCACAGATCAATACCCCCGAAGGGTTAACGCGCCGGCGGGATGGGAAATCCGCCGCTTCGGCGCATACTGGGGCCTCCTTACCCACCCTTCCGGCGCCACCGCGCGACGGGCCCCCGCTACCGAAATCGCCATGAAACTGAAGCTCGATATCGTCCAGCTCGCCGGTCGCGACGGCGACACGCACTACAACCTGCAACGCACGCTCGAAGCGATCGCAACCTGCGCACCGGGCACCGACATCGTGATGTTTCCGGAGGCGCAGCTCACCGGCTTCCTCGATCCGTCGAATCTGGCCGAATGCGCCGAGCCGCTCGACGGCCCGAGCGTCGGCGCGGTCATTACGGCCGCGCGGGCACGCGATGTGGCGGTCGTGGTCGGGCTGATCGAGAACGACGGCGGCCGCTTCTACAACACCACCGTGTTCGTCACGCCGGACGGCATCGCGCTGCGCTATCGCAAGACACATCTGTGGGTGAGCGAGCACGGGGTCGTGCTGCCCGGCGACCGTTACGCGACGATCGAATGGCGCGGCGTGCGGATCGGCCTGCTGATCTGCTACGACAACGAATTCCCCGAAACCGGCCGCGCGCTCGCCGCGCTCGGCGCCGAGCTGATCCTCATCACCGACGGCAACATGGAGCCGTACCGCCCTGTCCACCGCACGTCGGCCACAGCGCGGGCGATGGAGAACCAGGTGTTCGCGGTGGTCGCCAACCGCGTCGGCGGTAGCACACACGACGTCGTGTTCGCAGGCGGCAGCCTTGCCGCCGATCCGTTCGGCAACCTGATCTTCGAAGCCGGCAATACCGAATCGCGTCATGCGGTCGAACTCGATTTCGACCAGCTCGCCGCGTCGCGTGCGGTCTACGACTATCGCCGGGATCAGCGCCTGCACATCGCCGGCGAACGCATCGAGCATGCCAACGGCCTGCGCGAACTGCTGATTCCGTAAGCGCTTGCGCTCCCCCGGCAGTGACATCCGTTATGCCGGGTCCGGCACCTCGATCGCCAGCAGCGCCGAACTGACCGACTTGCCGTGCGCGTCGAGCGCGAGCGAGCGCGTGACGCCGCCGCCGAGCGCATCGCGCAGCACGAAATTGAATGCGCCGAGCGCCGGCAGTTCGTAACGCACGACGTCGCCGTGCACGATGCCCGCGAGCCACGCCTTCACTGCATCAGCATCGAGATGCGTACGCAGATGATCGTAATGGCGCGGATCGTGGCAGATCACCGATACGTTCAGCGTATTGCCCTTGTCGCCGGTGCGCGCATGCGCCAGTTCACGCAGTTGCATCATGCCTCCACGAATGAAAACGACGGCGTCACGGCCGCGCGCGGCAGCAGCACCGACTGCACGGCGATCACCTCGCGCGTCGACTTGAACGCGCCGCCGCCGCCGGCCGGCCCGTTCGTATAGAGCGTCTCGACTTCGTTGCCGATGCGCGCCGCTTCGGCGGCGCTCGCCGCACGGCCTGCCACCCGCACGCGCACCTCGGCCGGCTCGCCGTGCACGGCCGGCGTTGCGTCGCCGTACAGCGCATCGACGCCGATCAGGTCGAAGCGCAACTCGGTCGCGGCAACGCCTGTCAGTGCCAGCCGTTCGCGGACAATCTCGAGCGCGAAGCGCGCGCGTTCGAGCGCACCCGGGCCGCCGTACGAGATCTGGCCTTCGCCGATCCAGCCGTCGACGTAAGCCACCGACACCTTCAGCGTGTCGGGCCGCGCCGTGCCACGCCCGCCCGTCACACGCACGCGATCGGTCGCCTCCTCCACGACCGCCACGCGGGTGAAATCCGCGACGACGTCGGGCTGCAAGTACCGCGCCGGGTCGTGAATCTCGTAGAGCAGCTGTTCCTTGCAGGTCGCCGCGCTCACGCGGCCGCCCGCGTGCGGCACCTTCGTGATCACGACCGAACCGTCGGACGCGACTTCGCCGATCGGAAACCCGAGCCGCGCGAGGTTCGGCACGTCCTTGTAGCCGGGATCCGCGAAATAGCCGCCCGTCACCTGCCCCGCGCATTCGAGCAGGTGGCCGACGACCGTCGCGGCGCCAAGCGTGTCCCAGTCATCCATCCGCCAGCCGAACGCGTGGATCAGCGGCGCGGCGAACAGCGACGGATCGGCGACGCGCCCGGTCAGCACGACATCGGCGCCGGCCGCGAGCGCATCGACGATCGGCGCGGCGCCGAGGTACGCATTCGCGGACACGATGCGCTCGCGATACGCGGCGACGTCGTCGCCCGATTCCTCGAAGCGGAACGCGCCGCGCAGCACCACGTCGAGCACGTCGTCGCCTTCGACCGCCGCGACCTTCAGCTGTGCGAAACCGAGCGATTGCGCGATCTGCGCGGTGCGCCGTGCGGCCGCGCGCGGATTCGCCGCGCCCATGTTCGACACGATGCGCACGCCCTTCGGCGCGGCGACCGGCAGCACCGCGTGCATCCGCGCGTCGAGCAGCGGGTCGTAGCCGAGTGCCGGGTCCTTGCGCCGCGCCTGCTGCGCGATCGCGATCGTGCGCTCGGCCAGGCATTCGAACACCAGATAGTCGAGCTGCCCGTGTTCGGCCAGTTCGACCGCCGGCTCGATCCGGTCGCCCGAGTAGCCGGCGCCCGCGCCGATGCGCACGCGCCGTTCAGGTTGCTTTGCTGTCATGTCCGTACCGTCGTCCGGCGGGTGCACCGCCGGGAAAGATCAAAAGATGCCCAGCACGACGCACGCGATCGTCATCACGATCGAGGCGCCGAACAGCAGCGGGAATGTGAATTTCTGGTGCTCGGCCAGCTCGATGCCGCACAGGCCGACGACGAGGAAGGTCGCGGGCGTCAGCGGGCTGACCGGGAACCCGGTCGTCATCTGGCCGAGCAACGCGGCCTGCCCGACCTGCACGGCCGGCACGCCGAGCTGGCCGGCCACTTCCGCGATCACGGGCAGGACGCCGAAGTAGAACGAATCGGGATCGAACAGCATGCTGAGCGGCATCGACGCAAAGCCGAGCACCACCGGAATGTGGCCGGCCATCGACGGCGGCACGAAGCCGACCGCCGCCTGCGCCATCGCCTTCAGCATGCCGCTGCCCTGCATGATCCCCGTGAACACGCCGGCCGCGAGCAGGATGCCGGCCATCATCAGCGCCGCGCGCGCATGGGCGTCGATGCGCTTCCTCTGCATGTCGACGTCCGGGTAGTTCACCATCAGCGCGATGCACAGCCCGACCATGAACATGATCGCGGGCGGGATCTTCTCGCCCATCACGACCATCGTGCCGAGCACGACGAGCGTCAGCACCAGGTTGAACCAGAACAGGTGCGGCCGGCGCAGCGCCTGCTCGTCGGGTGTCAGCTCGCGCGTCGGCAGCGGGATCGGCGCCTCGTCGCGCGACAGGCCGAGCCGCTTCTCCTCGCGCCGCCCGAGCCAGTACGCCACGCCGAACACGAACACGAGCCCGATCGCCTGCACCGGGATCAGCGGATTGAACAGCGCCGACACCGGCAGGTGCAGCGACGCGGACGCGCGGATCATCGGCCCCGTCCACGGCAGGAAGTTGATGCCCGCGGCCATCGACACGGCGGCAGCCAGCACGCGCCGGTCCATCTTCAGCCGGTCGTACAGCGGCAGCACGGCCGGAATCGTCACGAGGAAGCAGACGGCGCCCGAGCCGTCGAGGTGGATCAGCAGCGCGAGCAGCGTCGTGCCCATCACGATGCGCGTCGGCCGCGTGCCGACCGCGCGCAGGATGCGGTCGATGATCGGGTCGAGCGTGCCGGCGTCGGTGATCGTCCCGAAGTACAGGATCGCGAACACGAACATCCCGACGACGGGCGCGAGCCCCTTCAGCCCGTCGATGACGAACTTGCTCGTGTGCAGCCCGAAGCCGCCGATCAGCGACGCGGCGATCGGCACGATGATCAGCGCGACGAGCGGCGACATCCGCTTCGACAGAATCGCGGCCAGCAGCACGACGATCGTGCCAAGCCCGAGTAACGGCAGCATCCGTGTCTCCTACCTTGTCTTTTGTTGGAGACGAGCGTAAGGTCGGCGCAGCGATAGCACAATTGAAATGATTTGATCGCAGCAATCACGAACCGTTATGGATCTGAATCTTCGCGACATTCGCGCGTTCGTCACCGTCGCGCAGGCCGGCAACTTCACGCGTGCGGCCGCGCGCCTGCACCTGTCGCAGCCGGCGCTGACCGTGCAGATCCGCCGGCTCGAGGAAATCGTCGGCGCGCGCCTGTTCGACCGCAACAGCCGCAGCGTCGCGCTCACGCAGACCGGGCGCGAGCTGCTGCCGCTGCTGCAACGCTCGCTCGACGACATGGAGCGTGTGCTGCGTGACGCGCGCGCGCTCGGCGAAGGCACGAGCGGCACGGTGCGGCTCGCGTGCCTGCCGACCTTCGCGTCCAGCGTGCTGCCCGAGCTGATCCAGTCGTTCCGGCGCGACGTGCCGCGCGCGGGCTTCGAGATCCGCGACGGCGTCGCGAGCCTCGTCACCGCGCTCGTGCGCAACGAGGAAGCCGATCTCGGCTTGACCGGCGGCGACACGTTCGATGCGTCGCTGGAGGTGCTGTATGCGGGCGCCGACCGGCTCGTCGCCGTGTGCCCGAAGGATCATCCGCTCGCGCGCAAGCGCCGCGTGACCACGGCCGACGTCGCGGCCGTGCCGCTCGTGCTCACCGCGCGAGGCACGAGCGTGCGCAGCGTCGTCGATGCCGCGCTGGACGCGGCCGGCTGCACGCCCGACATCGCGTGCGAGCCGACCTACATGATGACGGCGGTCGCGATGGTGCGCGGCGGCCTCGGCGTGACGATCCTGCCGGCGACCGCGCGCGAGGTGCGCGCCGAGCCCGAGCTGGTCGCAATGCCGATCGACGACCCCGCGTTCGTGCGGCCGATCGCGCTCGTCACGAAGCGCGGCCGCACGCTGCCGCGCGTCGCGCAGGCGTTCGCCGAAACCATGCTGATGGAATTGAACAGGCGCGCGTGAGCCGCGCGCCCGGATCGGCGGAACCGTCAGCCCGCCCGACGCTTACTTCGCGTCCGGATCGACGTGCAGCGATTCGCCGATCGCATAGAAATTTCCGCCTGCGATGTAGTGGAGGCTGCGCAGTGCCGGATCGGCCGATTCGAAATACCAGTGGCCGTCACGGAACACGCGCGTATCGGACCACGCCGCGACCACCTCGCCGATGAACAGGTCGTAGGTCTGCTGGTTGTGCGGTTCCGGAATCAGCTTGCACGCGAGCCAGCCCGAACAACCGGCGACGAACGGCAGGTCGTGGCCTTCGACGTCGAACAGCGTGACGCCCGCTTCGCGCAGCTTGTCGGGCCGCTCCGCGAGACTGTGGTTGCCGACCGCATGCGTGAGCCGAAGTTGCGCGGCCGTCGGCACCTGGATCACGAACGTGCCGCTGCGCTCGACGAGCTCGCGCGTCTTCGCGGTCTTGTCGAGCACGACCGTCAGCTTCGGCGGCAGGAAGTCCAGCGCGCACGCCCATGCGGCGGCCATCACGTTGTCGACGCCGCCGTGGCGGGCCGACACGAGCACCGTCGGGCCGTGGTTGAGGAGACGGTAGGCTTTCTTCAGCTCCACCGGAGCGATGTGACTGTCCATACGGGTTCCTTGGAGAACGGCACGCACGGACGGATGCCGTGCGACGCGGCGCCGGCCGGTGCGCCTGCGCGCAGCCGGGCCGAAGGCCGCATTCTCGCACCCAATTTCAATCGGCGCTGACGGCGCCGCCGGTCACTTCGCGAACAACTGGCCGATATCGCGGAACGCCTTGAATTCGAGCGCATTGCCGCACGGGTCGAACAGGAACATCGTCGCCTGTTCGCCGACCTGCCCCTGGAACCGCACATACGGCTCGATCACGAAAGTCACGCCGAACGACTTCAGCCGCTCGGCCAGCGCTTCCCAGCTCGGCCAGTCGAGCACGATCCCGAAATGCGGCACCGGCACGTCGTGACCGTCCACCGCGTTCGTATGCGCGCCTTCCTGCGACGCAGTCTTCGGATGCTCGTGGATCACGAGCTGATGCCCGTAGAAGTCGAAGTCGACCCACTGCGCGCTCGAGCGCCCCTCTGCCAGCCCGAACACACGGCCGTAGAAATCGCGCGCGGCCGGCAGGTCGTAGACGGGGATCGCCAGGTGAAACGGGGAAAGACTCATGGTGGCCTCGTGATGGAACGCTCGCGTGGCGCGAGGACGGCACCATGGTAGTCAAGGTCAAGCAGAAATTAAATCAATATATAGTTGCGTCATTCACAAACGGAATTGATGAATGATCCGCGAACTGAAAACCCTCGTCGCCGTCGCCCGGGAAGGCACGTTCGCCGCGGCCGGCAACCGTATCGGGCTCACGCAGGCGGCCGTGAGCGCGCAGATGCAGCGCCTCGAAGCCGAGCTCGGCTTCGCGCTGTTCGACCGGCAAGGCCGGTCGGCCCGGCTCAACGAGATGGGTCATCACGTGCTCGACCAAGCGCAGGCGCTGATCGGCCTGTACGAGAACCTGAGCTCGACCGCGCCCGGTTCGCCGGCCACCGCGCGTGTGACGATCGGCGCGATCGCATCGGTACAGAGCGCGCTGCTGCCGGCCGCACTCGCCGATTTCCATCGCCGGCATCCCGCGTGCCGCACGCGCGTGATTCCGGGGCTGTCGATCGAACTGGTCAACCGGGTGGATGCGGGCGAGATCGACATGGCCGCGATCATCCGGCCGCCGTTTTCGCTGCAGAGCGACCTGCACTGGACGACGCTGGTGCAGGAACCGTTCCGGCTGATCGTGCCGCGCAGCGTGAAAGGCAAGGACTGGGCCGACCTGCTCGCGAGCGAGCCGTTCGTGCGCTACGACCGCGCGTCGTTCGGCGGCCGCCAGGTCGATCGTTTTCTGAGGAAGATGCACATCGCGGTGCGCGACACCTGCGAACTCGACGAGCTCGACGCGATCGTCAAGCTGGTCGAGAACGGCGTCGGCGTCGCGATCGTCCCGCAGACCGCCGTGTATCGCCGCTGGCCGGCCAGCGTGCGCGCGATCGACCTCGGGCATCACACGTTCCACCGCGACATCGGGCTCGTGCATCGCGCGCGGCGCACGATGTCGGAGCCGGCGCAGATGCTCGCGCAGCTGATCGAAGCGGCGGCGCAGGCGGCCTAGTGGCCCAGGGCCGCCGCTGCCAATCAGCGCCGGCCGGCCGCCCAGTCGACGGCCGCGTCGAACAGCGCGACACCGGCCGGCGACAGGTTCACGAACGTGTCGTTGTCGAGGAAGAACATCACGCGGCGCGCCGGCGCGAGCGCTTCGTAGTCCATCGTCGCGCCCTTCTCGTACGCGAAGATCGCGGCCTTGTCGGGTTGGCCGTACACGGTCGCGATCGTGATCGCGCCGAGCCCCGGCTTGCCCCAGCTCATCGGCGCCTGCTTGCCGTACACGTTCGTCGCGCCGGCCGGCAGCCCGGCCGCGATCGGGTGCGGTGCATTGACGAGCCACAGGTAGCGCTCCTTGCCCGTTTCGCCGAAGTCGACGTCATGACGCTTGCCCGTCATCGCGAGATCGTCGAGCAGGTCGTTTTCCCACGTCACGAGCGGCTTGTCGAGCGTGCGCCAGCCGGGCCGCACGTTCTTCGACGACACCGTCGACGAGATCACGACCAGGTCGGCGTCACGCGCCGCATCGGGTGTCGACGCTTCGTCGATCAGGCGCACCGCGTAGCCGCGTTCGCCGAGATGCTGGACGATGCGTTCGTCGACCTTCAGGTTCGGGCCGCGCAGCTGCACGAGCATCGCGACGCGCGTGACGGCCTGCGGTGCATCGGCCGCCAATGCGGGGGCGGCCACCCCTGCGCCGACGCCCAGGCCCGCGCCGATCGCGAGCACCGAGCCCGCGATCACCCGCAATGCGCGACGCCGCGCGCCGGCGGCAACGGCGCGCACGGCGCCGGTTTTCATGTTCCGGTTCATCTGGATCTTCTCCGAGGCCGCGCGCCGCCATGACGGCCACGCGGCGATTGCGTGGTCAGAACTGCAGCGTGGTGAGCAGCGACACCTGTCGCGCATCGCCGATCGCGACGAAGTAACGGTTCGCGCTCGACGGGTAGTAGGTGCGATTGAAGAGGTTCTTCACGTTGAGCTGGAACGACAGCTTCTGCTTGCCGATCCGCGTGTCGTACGTGGCGAACGCATCGGCGAGCACGTACGACGGCAGCGTGAAGCTGTTCGCCGAATCGCCCGGCCGTGCGCCGACGTAGCGCACGTCTGCCCCGATGCGCAGGTCGTCGCCGCCGACCACCGTGCCGAAGTCGTAGACGGCCGCGAGCGACGCGGTGTGACGCGCGACGTTCCACAGCTGGTTGCCCGCGTACAGCGGATCCTCGGTGGTCTTCGCGTCGATGTACGCATAGCTCGCGATCACGTTCACGCGCTCGCCGATCTTGCCTGACACGTCGAGCTCGATCCCGCGCGAGCGTGCCTTGCCCGACGTGCGCCAGTCGGTCAGCTTGGTCGCGTCGTTGTACTGCGACACGAGCACGTTCTTCTTGTCGATGTTGAAAAGCGCGAGCGTGCCCGTCACCCCGCCCGGCAGGTCGAGCTTGCCGCCCACTTCCCACGCAGTCGCTTCCTCGGGCGGCGTCGCGCCGTCGATGATGTAGCCCGTCATCGGCGCGATCGACGACGACGGCTTCAGCGATTGCGAATAGCTGCCGTACAGCGAGAACGTGTCGGTCCACTTGTAGACGACGCCCGCGCGCGGCAACCACTTCGAGCCGCTGAGATCGGTGTTCGCGACGAACGGCCGGCCGCGCCCCGCGACCTGGTTGTACGTGATGTAGCGCAACCCGCCCGACACGATCCACTTGTCGGTCAGGTGGATCGTGTCCTGCACGAACGCCGACGCATCGTGCAGCGTGTCGGTCTGGTCGCTGTCGCTCGCCGACACCGTGCTCGACGGCGGCAGCAGCCCGTAGACAGGATTGAGATAGTTGAACGGCGTCTTCACGGCCTGCCGCAGCATGTCCTTGCGGTAGATGCGGCGGTATTCGGTGTCGAAGCCGACCTGCACGTCGTGCTGCATCCCGCCCAGCATCAGCTTGCCGTTCACGTAGCCGATCCCGTAGCTGTCGGTGCTGAGCGAGCCGTGCGTCGCGTCGTTGCTGCGCGTCATCGTGCCCTTCACCGGATCGACGCCGGTCGTGCGCAACTGGTTCGCGTCGTAGGTCTCGCGGTTGTAGCTGTAGCCGAAATGCGCGCTCCAGTCCGCGTTGAACTGGTGATCGACGCTCACCTGCGCGAGATGCGATTCGCCGTCCATGTTGTTGAACGGCTCGTCGATGCGCCGCCGCGCGGGAATGTCGAGCGGCGCGTTGGTGCGCGGGTCGAGCGCGGTGCCGCGATCGAACGGCGAATGGAATTTACGATACTGGTAGGACACCGCGACCTGCGTATCGCGGCCATACCATGCGAGCGACGGCGCGACGAAGGTCTGCCGGTATTCGCCGAAATTGCGCCAGTACTGCTCGTTCGACTGGTCGACGATCAGCCGGTACGCGAGCCGCGAATCGCCGACCGGCCCGGTCGAATCGAAGGTCGCGCTGCCGCCGTTCTTGCCGTGCCCGAACGTCGACGCGCCGAGCGAGATCGCGTTGTAGCGCTTGAGCTGCGGCTGCTTGGTGACGACGTTGACCACGCCGCCCGGGTCCATCAGCCCGTACAGCAGCGACGTCGGCCCCTTCAGCACCTCGACGCTGTCGACCGCCGCGTTGAACGCGCGCCCCTGCACGAGCGGCATCCCGTTCTGCATGATCGAGCCGTCGCGGTTGCCGCCGAAGCCGCGCTTCATGATCGTGTCCTGCGTGCCCGCGAGCGTGTTGCCCTGCGTGATGCCGCTGACGTTGCCGAGCGCGTCGTCCAGATTGCGCGGACGCTGGTCGCGCAGCACCTGCGCCGGCACGATGTTGACGGCCTGCGCGGTGTCGAGCAGCGGGATATCGGAACGCAGCACGCCCGCTTCCTTCGGCGCGCGATAGCTTTCGGCGCGCAGCGCGCTGGTGCGCACATTGATCGCGGGCAACTCGGCGCCCGCGGCCACGCCGGCCGCTGCGGGCCGTGCAAGCGAACCGTCCGCGCGCTTCAGCGTGTAACCGCCAGCCGGCTGGCGCAACGCGACGAGCCCCGTGCCCGCGAGCAGGCGGTCGAACGCGCCGTCGATGTCGAAGCGGCCCTGCACGCCGCCGCTCGTCAGGCCGGCCGTCAGTTCGGCAGGAAACGCGAGCAGGATGCCCGCATCGCGGCCGAACCGGTTCAGCGCCGCTTCGAGCGGCCCGGCCGGAATGTCGAACGCACGGCGCGGCGCGCGCTGCGCGGCCGGCGCCGCATCGGTGTCGGTGTCGGCCAGCGCGGGTAGCGGCAGCAGCGCCGACACCAGGACGGCGCCGGCCAGCCGGCGCGCGAGGCGACCCGGCGCGGCAGGTGCGGCCGGGCGCGACGCGCGCGGCAGATGTCGGGCGGGCGCCGGACGGCGCCGATACGTGAGACGGATGGAAACCATGATCGGGAGGTCGGTGGACGATGGGCCAGTGCTGCTTTCACTACCCATGTCACGCGAACATCGAGAAACAGCTCAGGTCGTTGAGAAATTTTTTTGAAACGCTCACGAACGGGCCGGTACGACCGTCGCCCAGTAGCGCGTCAGGTAGTGAACGTCGATCGGCAGCGTCGCCTTCAGCGTGTCGAGCACGCGCGCGGGATCGTCGAGCGGATAGGTGCCCGACACGCGCAGGTCGGCCACGGCCGCAGCGCAGCGCAGGCTGCCGCGGCGATAGCGGTCGAGCTCGGCGACGAGGTCGGCCAGCCGCATGCGCGACGCGACGAGCATGCCGCTCGTCCACGCGGACGCATACGCATCGAGCGGTGCCGGCGCGTCGATCGTGTCGCGCGTGAAATCCGCGCCCTCTCCGGCCGCGATCACGCGTGCGTCGGCCGTCGCATCGTCGGGCTGCACACGCACGGCACCGGCGAACACCTCGACACGCGTCGCGCCGTCGCGCTGCCGTACCGCGAAGCGCGTGCCGAGCGGCCGCAGCTCACCCTGTGCGGTCGCGACGACGAGCGGCCGCGCCGGCACGCGATCGTCGTGGCCGCTCGTCACCATGATCGTGCCGCGCAGCAGGCGCAGGCGGCGTGCCGTAGCGTCGAAGCGCACGTCGAGCGCGGTGTCGGTATCGAGGACGACGACCGTGCGATCCGCGAGCGTCACCGTGCGCCGCTCGCCGACCGCCGTGCGCAGGTCGGCCGGCCAGATCGCCGCGCGCCGCGCGGGTTCGGCCATCCATGCGGCCCCGCCCGCGAACAGCAGCACGGCCAGCGCCTTCACGGCCGCGCGGCGGCGGCCCGCCCGCGGCGGCAGCAGCGCCGCATGCGCGACCTGCGGGTCAAGCCCGGCCGCCAGCCCGCCGAACCTGCGCTGCATCGTCTCGATATGGCGCCATGCCGCGTCGTGCGCCGGATCCTCGGCACGCCAGCGCGCAAGCGCGGCGTCGGACGCTTCATCGGTGCGGCCGGCCTGCCGGTCGACCCACCATTCCACCGCGCGCCGCGCCACCTGCGGCGGCACCGCCGGTGCTCCCGGGGCGGCCATCGGTCAGGCCGCCATCGCGAAGAAGCACTGCGTGCCGGCCTTCACGAGATAGCGCTTCACCGTCGCCAGCGACACGCCGAGTTCGCGCGCGATCTCGGCCTGCGTGAGCCCGTCGAGCTGCGCGAGCAGGAACGCCCGCTTCGCCGCGTGCGGCAGGCCGTCGAGCAACCGGTCGATTTCGAGCAGCGTCTCGAGCACGACGGCCCGCTCCTCCGGTGACGGCGCATAGGCTTCAGGGCGCTGCGCGAGCACATCGAGATACGCGCGCTCGATCTGCTCGCGCCGCCAGTGGTTGCTCAGCACGCGCTGAGCGACCGTCGTCAGGAACGCGCGCGGCTCGTCGGCGCCGATCGGCTCGTCGCGCGCGAGCAGGCGCATGAACGTGTCGTGCGCGAGATCGGCCGCGCGGTGCGCGCAACCGAGCTTCCGGCTCAACCAGCCGCGCAGCCACGCGTGATGGCCGGTGTAGAGGGCGTCGATTTCTCGATGGAGAGACAGCTTGTCAGCAGACATGGCCGGGTTCCGGGGTGCGCAGGCGTCAACGATTTTGTAAATGAGAATGATTATTATATACAAAACCGGGACGGCGACCGGCGTTCCGGTGCGCGGTGGCCGTTGCCGCGCTCCGTCGTGAGCGCACCGGTGGCGGTCACGCGCTGGCGCGGCACAAGCACGACGTTCCACGCATGGAGCAACAACGAGACAGAAATGGATGACCACGCCCCACGACACCGCCACGACACCGCCAGGCACGCGCAGCCCGCCGCTAACACATTCATTACAACGCGACCAAATCGATTCATTAAATAGTTATTTGACGGATCGATAACAATATCCCGGCCGCCTTGATTCCTCCCCGAATTGGCCGAAATTATCGCGAGATATGCAAGCCGCAATGGCTAAATCGCGAAATGACAATCAATTGATACGTAATTTTCAACAATTCAAATCCCCCGATCGCAAAAATCGGAGGACATCCCTGTCTGCGTCAGGCCACAAAAGAGAATTTCATTTTTGTCGTTTTAATCGGGCTCGGTAGTCTCCTGCCATTCCGGATCACGAACACAAGCCAATGCGCAAGGAGATGACATGAAACGCACGACCCTCTCTCTGATTTCCATCGCTTCATTCGCGGCGATACCCGTCGCGCATGCGCAGTCGAGCGTCACGCTGTATGGCGTAATCGACACGTCGATCACCTACGTGAACCATGCGCAGGGCAAGGACAACGCGTGGATGCTCGGCAACAGCAGCGCGGGCAACCTCGCCGGCAGCCGCTGGGGCGTGAAAGGCACCGAGGATCTCGGCGGCGGGCTGAAGGCGCTGTTCCAGCTCGAGAACGGTTTCGACCCGAGCAACGGCCGGATGGGCCAGGGCAGCCGCATGTTCGGCCGGCAGGCGTTCGTCGGCCTGACGAGCGACCGCTACGGCACGCTCACGTTCGGCCGCCAGTACGATCCGCTCATCGATCTCGTGCAAGGCATCACCGCCGACAACTATCTCGGCAGCGTGTTCGCGACGGCGGGCGACGTCGACAACTACGACAACAGCTTCCGCGTCGACAACGCGGTGAAGTACACGTCGGCCGTCTATTCGGGCCTGCAGTTCTCGGCGATGTACTCGTTCGGCGGCATCGCCGGGAGCACCGGCGCCGCGAATTCGTATTCGGCCGCCGTGTCGTACAACAACGGGCCGTTCAGCGTCGCGGGCGGCTACTTCCACACGACCAACAGCCCCGCGTCGAACACCCAGCGCAGCGGCTGGACCAGCTCGTCGGACGGCACGTTCGACGGCCCGGTCAACAGCGGCTATGCGAGCGCGCATTCGATCGGCATCGCGCGCATCGCGGGCCAGTACGTCGCCGGCCCGTTCACGTTCGGCCTCGGCTACAGCAACGCGCAGTACCGCCGCGATGGAAGCTCGGTGTTCGGCTCGAACGAGCACTACAACACGGGGCAAGGCTTCGTGAACTACCAGGCGACCAATGCGCTGCTGGTCGGCGTCGGCTACAGCTATACGCGCTCGGGCGGCGACACGTCGGCCACCTATCACCAGGTATCGGCCGGCGCGGACTACAACCTGTCGAAGCGCACCGACGTCTACCTGACCGCCGCGTACCAGCACGCAAGCGGCCAGACCGGCGACGGCAAGGGCGGCTCGATGGCCGCGCAGGCGTCGATCGGTTCGTACGGCTATGCCGGCACGAGCTCGCAGACGATGGTCAACCTCGGCCTGCGCCACCGCTTCTGATGCAAAACGGCCGGCTGCGCGACACGCGGCCGGTCGAATCCGCATTCACCGGTACGGCGGCTTCGGCCGCCGTTGTTTTTGAATCGCCTTTCCGTCGCCCTTTTCGACCCGGATATCGATTGCCGCGCATTTTTCATCCGGTTCGATTCAATACCGATTTCCCGAAGCAAATGACGCGACGCGTCAGTATTCCGACGCCTCCACTGCCCCGGCATTCGCACGAAAATCCGGCCATTTTTACCGAAAATGCTTCGCCGCCCCCCGCGATCGGGCGCGATAAAAATGCGTGGCGAACGCATGGGCAAATGCAAAGGAAAGTTTGACGCGAGCCATTTGCCTGCTCGCTATGGCACACTTCGCGTCTGCGTAATTTCCTTGCACCGGGCGGCCGGATTCCGCCCCATCCTGCCATGCCGCGTCAGACAACCCGTTCGATCAGCCGAGCAACGCTGAAAATCGCCGCGACGATTGCAATGTCGTGCGCGCTGCACGGCGTTGCGCGGGCCGATTGCCTCGACGACGCGGCCGCGTTCCAGCACGTGAGCGTCAGCCTGATGCGCGGCATCGCGCAGGTCGAGTCGGGCATGAATCCGAGCGCCGTCAACACCAATACGAACGGCACGGTCGACATCGGCCTGATGCAGATCAACAGCACCTGGCTGCCGACGCTCGCGCGCGAAGGCATCACGCGGGAGAGCCTGTTCGATGCGTGCACGAACGCGTATGTCGGCGCGTGGATCCTGTCGCAGAACATTCGCCAGCTCGGCGCCAACTGGAACGCGATCGGCGCGTACAACTCCGCCTCGCCCGACAAGCGCCTCGCGTATGCGCGCAAGGTCTATGATGCAATCCGGACCATGCCGGATTCGCCGGATACTCCCATGCCTATCCTTCCACCGTCCTTTACGCCGCCGCAACAGGCCCAGGCGTACAACCCGTTCGCGAGCCTGAGCGTGTCCGCCCCGCAGCAGGTCACGCGTCCGCGCACGATTTCGTCGGCCCCGCCGCCTCCGCCGCAGGGCGGCCCCGCCGGCCCTGCCGGCACGTACAACTTCGGCTGGACGGTCACGGGTGCGGACCAGGCGAAGCCGACCCAGGTTTTCGACGACGGTGCGCGGATCTACGTGCAGTTCAGCGACATGAAGCACCTGCCGGCGATCTTCACCGAGACGTCGTCCGGGCGCGTGCTGATGTCGTGGGAGCTGCAGTTTCCGTATGCCGTCCTGACGCGTCCCGCGCAAACGTTAATCTTCCAGCTCGGGCCGTTCGAGGCGCGCGCGCAGCGTAGCGCGGGCAACGGCGCAGGCATGACGGCGCAGGCTGGGACGGGGAGCACGGCGACGGCTGCGGGCTCGAAAAAGTCGGCGAATGCGGCGGCGAATGCGGCAGCCAGTCCGGCGGCAACGGCATCAAAACGCACGGCGTCGGCCGATGCGCTGTGGTACGTGAATACGCCTTCGACGTCGGGCACCACGGCGGCCTCGCCGTCGACCGCGAACGTTCCGGCCACGCTGCCGACGGCCATCACGTCGAACACGCCGCCGCCCGCGCCGGCTCAAGTGCCGGCTGCAGCCGCTCAGCCTTCGCGCGCCAGCGCGGATGCGCTGTGGTACATCTCGAAGTAACGCGCCGCCGATCGCACGCGTCGCGCGGCGATCATTGCTCGACGGTCGGCGGCAGCTCGGGTGCGTTCATGTCGTCCACCCATTGCAGGTCGGCCGCACCGTTCTTCCTGAAATACACGCGCAGATAGCGCGACGTCGACGATTCCGGCCGCGGAATCGTCACGTCGATCGTCTGGTGTTCCGCTGCGACGCCGCGCTCGATCTCGGCCAGCGGTTGCGCGAACACCCACGCCAGCTTCACCGTTTGCCCCGCCGTGACCGTGCAGCCACAGGCGAACCCGCCGCCACCGCCAAAGGCCTCACCTGCCTCCCGCGCGGACGGGTTGCCGAAGCATCCCGACTTGTGTTCGTTGTCGAGCCAGAACTCGTGAAGCTTGCGGGTGTACTCGTTATAGCCGGTGATGCAAACGGTGCGAGGCGCTGCCGATGCCGCGTCGTCATGTTGCTCGCATCCGGCCAGCACGCCGAGCACACCCAGCGCCGCCAGTGTCAGCGCACGAGCCCCTGCCCTGGACTGCGTCGACAGCTTCGCGAACACGACACTGCCGGGCACCGCACGCATGCCGACAACATTCACTCGCGTCCCCACAGGCACACCACCACCGGCCGAACCCCTCACCCGCGCCGCACCCAGATCACCTTGCCATCGCGAATGCCGAGATTGCGGCGTTCCTGCCGGTAATCCATCGTGCCCGGCAATGCCTTGCCGTCGCGCTCGAGCACGCGCCACAGGCAGCCGTCCAGTTGCGCCGCCGCATCGGCCTCGGCCTTGCCGACCAGCGCATCGTCCGGCCCCGCGTCTGCCTTGCAGGCCTGCGACGTGCCTGCCGGCTCGCCATTCATCACCATGCCGCCTGCGGTCGCATTCTTCGTCTTCATGTCCGTGCATCCCGCAAACGTTGCGCCCGCAACCAGCGCCATCATCATCGCGATCGTCTTCTTCATCGGATTCTCCCTGTTGCGCCCGGCGGAACCTGTGCGGCGTTCCCGGCCGACCGGGCATTGCATGCGTGTCGGTCCGCGCGCACGGGCCACGTCGATGTTGCGCGCCCCGTGCCGCAGGTTCGGCTTGCCGCCGAAGCCGCCTGCATGTTACCGCACGCCGCGCGGCGTGACGGCACGGGCATGCCGGCTGCGCCGCTCGATGCGTGCCGCGACAATCCGCTCAGAACTTGTAGGTCGCACCCGCGATCGCGTAGTAGTTGCTGCGCGACTGGACGATCGGGCTGTCGCCGTAGCGGCCGAGCAGCCGCGTCACGCCGCCGGTCGCAAGCACCGACCAGTGCTGCGACAGCGTCCAGTTCCACGCGACCGCCATCGACGCGCTGTCGATCCCGCCGCTCGTCGAATACGGCCGGAACCGGCTCGTCATCGACTGCGCATCGGTCACGCCGTAGAACGTCTGCGTATAGCGCCCCGAGCCCGCGTGCACGGTACCCGTCACGATGATCTCGTGCTGCGCGGTCTTGAACACCGGCACCGCGAGATCCATGTGCCCCGACACGCCGTGCGACGTGTGCGTCACGGGTGTGTCGATCGTGACACTCAGTTCCGCCGCATTGAACAGCGTCACGCCCGCGCGCACGCCGACCAGCACCGAGCCCGGAATCCGGCCCATGCCCTTCAGGTAGTCGGAGCCCGGCAAGTCGAGGCGGTTCTCGTCGGCTCGACCCGCGTCATAGCTCACGGCCGCCGACACGAACGCCCCGTGCGGCAGGTCCAGCCGGTAACCGGCGCCCTGGGTGCTGTCGATGAAGAAGCCATTGCCGAACTTCGCCGAAAACCCCGGCGCAACGACACCGCGAGACTGGTTGCTGCCCGGGTAGCGCGGCGCGATACCGCCACCCAGCGACAGCGAATACTGGTTTTCCGCGTGGGCGGCGGCGGCAAGGGTCAGGCCGGCGAGCGGCATGCAATAGCGGTAGCGGCGGAGTATTGGGCGCACAATATTGAGATAGGAGTGACGGAGCCCGCAGTCTAGGGGCCGCCCTGCGCCGAGACTGTCCTGAATATTCGGAGAATCTGTGCTCAATTGTGTTCGATTGTTCGAGATTGTCGTCTCGCTCCCCCGGCCTTCGGCGCGCCGGATAGAATTCGCGTGCCGCGCCGCGCACCGGCTTGCCGGGGCGTGAGTTGGCGCGTGCGCCCCGAGGAGACCATGAACGAAGATCCACTCAAATACCGTGTACTGCTGATCGAGGACGACGACCGCCTGGCGCAGCTCGTCCGCGAATACCTCGACGGCTATGAATTCGCGGTGACGGTCGTGCGCCGCGGCGACCTCGCCGTCGCGGCGGTGCGCGAGCACCAGCCGGCCCTCGTGATACTCGACCTGATGCTGCCGAACCTCGACGGGATGGAAGTCTGCCGGCGCATCCGCGCGTTCACCAACGTCCCCGTGCTGATCCTGACCGCGCGCCTGGACGTCTACGACCAGGTCGCGGGCCTCGAGACGGGCGCCGACGACTACGTGACGAAGCCGATCGAGCCGCGCGTGCTGGTCGCCCGCGCCCGTGCGCTGCTGCGCCGTGCGCAGCCGGCCGTCGCGGAAGCGCCCGTGGCCACGCCCGAAGCGCTCGTGTTCGGCGAACTGGCGATCTCGCCGCCGAACCGCACCGTCACGTGGCGCGGCGAGCCGGTCGACCTGAAGACCGCCGAATTCAACCTGCTGCTGATCCTCGCGCGCGCGGCCGGCACCGTGCTGAGCCGCGACGACATCCTGAAGCAGTTGCGCGGGATCGAGTTCGACGGACTCGACCGCTCGGTCGATTCCGGCATCTCGAAGCTGCGCCGCCGCTTCGAGGATGCGTCGTCGGAGCCGCACAAGATCAAGACGATCTGGGGCCGCGGCTACCTGTTCAGCCCTTCTGCGTGGGACGAATAAATGCTCCGCCCGTTGATCCGGCTGTATCTCGTCGTCATCCTGTTCGTCGCCGCGTCGATCATCTTCATCCAGCTGTCGTTCGACCGGATCTTCTACGATCGCAGCGCGCAGGCCGAGCGCGATTCGTTGACGACCTACGCGTTCGTGCTCAACGACTACCTCGAACGCCATCCGGGCGAGCAGCGCAAGCTGGCGCTGCGCGAGCTCGCGAAACACGGCAACGAAAGGTTCGACTTCATGCCGATGGCCACCGCCCGCGCGCAGTTGAGCGGCGAGCCGCTGCGCGATCTCGACGCCGGCCGGATCTCGATCAGCTACGACGGCAAGGATTACTACATGCCGCTCGCGGATGGTTCGGTCCTGCATGCGCGGCCGATCGAAGCATTCAGTCTCGACATCAAGATCTATGCATACATGCTGCTCGCGCTCAGCACGCTGCTCGCGGTGGTGCTGTGGGTTCACTATCACTGGCGCGACCTGCGCAGGCTGCAGGAAGCCGCACGCGCATTTGGCGCCGGCACGCTGTCGACGCGCGTGAAGCTGTCGGGCAAATCGAACATCTACGAGCTGTCGCAACAGTTCAACGACATGGCCGAGCGCATCGAGGCGTCGATCAAGCAGCAGCGCGAAATGATGCACGGCATCTCGCACGAACTGAAGACACCGCTCGCGCGGCTCGAATTCGGGCTCGCGCTGCTCGCGGAGCCTGACGAAACGGGACGGATGCGCGAACGCCGCGATGCGCTGCGGCGCGACGTGCGCGAACTCGACGAGCTCGTCACCGAGCTGCTGACGATCGGCCGGCTCGAACAGGGCGCGAGCCAGCTCGCGCCGATGGAAGTCGTCGTCGATGCGCTGATCGACAGCGTCGCCGGCAGCGTCGCGAACGACATTGCCGATCGCGGCATCACGCTCGACGTGTCGGCGCTCGGAGCACCCGCGACCCACGTGTGCGACCCGAAGCTGGTCGCCCGCGCGTTGCTGAACCTGATCCGCAACGGCGCGCGCTACGCATCGCGCACGGTGCTGCTCGCCGCCGAGCGCACCGCGTCCGGCGCGCTCGTGCTGAGCGTCGACGACGATGGCCCCGGCATTCCGGCCGCCGAACGCGCGCGCGTGTTCGAGCCGTTCCAGCGGCTCGACTCCAGCCGCGACCGGCAGACCGGCGGCTTCGGGCTCGGGCTTGCGATCGTGCGACGCGTCGCGCTGGTGCACGGGGGCGACGTGCGGCTTGAGGATTCGCCGCTCGGCGGCGCACGCTTCGTGATCACGCTGCCCGCGCTGGCGCTGCTGGACAATCTGTTCGATTTGCCGGATACCGTCACGAATCTCGACACGTTCGGCGGCAGCGCCGGCATGGCCATCCCGCGGCAATGAAGCGCGCGGCAGGACGCGCCCTGGCCGCCCTCGCCTGACCTGCGCGCCGCTCAGTGGCGGCGCAGCAGCGCGACGAAGAACAGGCTGCCGAACATCGCGGTCACGATCCCGATCGGCAGATCCTCCGGTGCCGCGAGCGTGCGAGCGGCCACATCGGCCCAGACGAGCAGGATCGCACCGGTCAGCGCGGCCACCGGCAGCAGCCTGCCGTGCTCGGCGCCGACGACACGACGGCACAGGTGCGGCGTCACGAGCCCGACGAAGCCGATCGCCCCGCTCACCGCCACCATCGCGCCGGTCGCGAACGACGCGACGACGAAGACCTCGCGCCGCATCCGCGCGCTCGGCACGCCGAGCGTAGCCGCGGCAACATCGCCCGACATCAGCGCATTCAGTTCGCGCCGGCGCGCGTACAACGCGCCGCCAGCGAGCACCGCGCATACGGCCGGCACCGGCAGCAGGTCCCAGCGCGCGAGCCCGACGCCGCCGAGCATCCAGAACAGCACCGACGACGCGGCGCGTTGGTCGCCGAGATACAGCAGCAGGTTGCCGAACGCGGCCATCATGAACGACACCGATACGCCGGCGAGCAGCAGCCGGTCCGACTCGAGCCGGCCGCGCCGGTAAGCAAGCGCGACGACGCAGGCAGTCGCCGCGAGCGCGCCCGCGAACGCGGCAGCCGACAGCGTGAACGGGCCGAATGCCGCGCCGGCCATCACCGTGACCGCGACGGCGCCGAGCATTGCGCCCGCGCTCACGCCGAGCAGGTGCGGATCGGCCAGGCAGTTCGCGGTCGCCGCCTGCAGCGCCACGCCGACCGCGGCCAGCGTCGCGCCGACGATCGCGGCCAGCAGCGCGCGCGGCATCCGGATCAGCCAGACGATGCTGTCGTCGCCCGCCCCTGCCGCGAATGCGCCCGCGTCGCCGAACGCCGACACGATGTGCGTGGCGACGATCCTCACCGCCGCCGGCATCGCGATCGGCGCCGGGCCGAACGCGGCCGACGCGACGATCGACACGATCAACAGCAGCGTCAGCGCCGGCAGCACCACGCGCATGCCGGGCCGCGATGCACGCACGTGCACGCTCATCGCGCCGGCCCCGCGAACGCGGCCGGATACAGCGCGCGCGCGAGCGTCTCGACGGCCGCGACGTTCTCGGGGCCCGGCGTCGCCGCATCGTACGGAATCACGATGAAGCGCCGGTCGCGGATCGCGGCCACGCGCGCGAGCGACGGCTGGCTCAGCAGGAACTGCTGCTTCTGCGCGGCCGTCACGGCCGAATAGTCGACGATCACGATCACCTGCGGATCGCGCGCAACCACGCTTTCCCAGCTCACCTGCGTCCAGCTGCGCGGCAGGTCGGCCATCACGTTGCGCGCCCCGGCCGCCGTCAGCAGCGCGGTCGGCATCGCGAGCCCGCCGGCCGTCATCGGCTTGTCGGTGCCGCTGTCGTAGACAAACACGCGCAGCGGCGCCGGATGCCCGATCGCACGCGACACCGCCGCGAGACGCGCACGCATCGCGCCGACGACCTGCGCGGCGCGCGCGTCGACGCCGAAGATCCGGCCGAGATTGTTCAGGTCGCGGAACACGTCGTCGAACGAGGCCGCCGACTGCTTCATCACGTGCGAACACGATTCGGTCAGCTCGTACGTGCGGATACCGAACGGCGCGAGCGTCGCGGGCGTCACCGCGCCGCCGACATGCATCCCGTAGTTCCATCCCGCGAGATAGAAGTCGGCGCGCGCGGCCGCGAGCACCTCGAGCGACGGATACTGGCTTGCCAGTTCGGGTACGCCGCGCAGCGCATCGCGCACGCGTGCCGTGCCCGTCTTCCAGCCGCCGATCCCGGTGTAGCCGACGAGCCGGTCCTTCAGGCCGAGCACGAGCATCATCTCGGTCAGGTTCACGTCGTTGCTCACCGCACGCGTCGGCGCGCGCTCGAACGTCACGTCGCGATCGCAACTGCGCACGGTGACGGGATAGGCCGCCGCCTGAGCGGCCGCGCAGCCGAGCACGGCCGCGGCAAGCAGCCGGCGGGATACCGGCAATAAAGCGGACGACAAAGCGGAGGACAACAAGGGAAACGGCATGGCGGTCATTCCGGATGAAGCGGCGTGATGCGCGGCCGGCCCGTGACGGGATGGCGATCGACGAGCGCGGCGACGCCGAACACGTCGCGCAGCAGCGCGTCGGTCAGCACGTCGGCCGGCACGCCCGAGGCGACGACCCTGCCGTGCGCGAGCACATGGAGCCGGTCGCAATACGCGGCCGCGAGATTGAGGTCGTGAATCGTGGCGAGCGTCGCGATGCCGAGGCGCCGCACGCGCGCGAGCAGTTCGAGCTGATGGCGCAGGTCGAGATGGTTGGTCGGTTCGTCGAGCAGCAGCAATTCAGGCTGCTGCGCGAGCGCGCGGGCCAGCAGCGCGCGCTGCTTCTCGCCGCCCGACAGCGACGCGAAGCGTTGCGCACGGCGCTCGACGAGACCGACGTCGTGCAGCGCGGATTCGACGATCCGGCGATCGTCCGCCGTCTCCGCATCGAACGGCAGCTGGTGCGGCGTGCGACCCATGCCGACCAGTTCGTCGACCGTCAGCCCGAAATCGTCCGGCGTCTCCTGCTGCAGCACCGCGATGCGCTGCGCGACCGCGCGCGGCCGCATGCGCCACACGTCCTGCGCATCGAGCGCGACGCGGCCGGCATCGGGCCGCGCGTAACGGAACACGCAGCGCAGCAGGCTCGTCTTGCCGCTGCCGTTCGGACCGACCAGCCCGACGAACTCGCCGTCGGCCACGCTCAACGTCACCGAATCGAGCACGGTGATCGCGCCGCCGGGCGACCAGCTCACGCGTTCGATGTCGAGCATGTGCGTCACGGGAGGCTCGTCGCGCCGCATCAGAAGCGCATCGTCGCGACGAGCTCCGCCGAACGCGACGGGCCGAGCAGCCACTGCTCGCCGCCGTTCGACGTCGTCACCGCATACGTGCGGTTCGCGAGATTGCGCAGGTAGAGCGCGAGCTCGGTGCGTGACGTCGGCTGCCAGCGCAGCGACGCATCGAACACCGTGTACGACGGCACCTGCACGCGGTTCGCGTCGTCGCCGTACGTCGCGCCGACGTAACGCACGCCCGCGTTCGCCTGCCAGCGCTCGGCAAACGCCCAGCCGAGCCACAGGTTCGCCGTCTGCTGCGGCACGTTGGCCGGCGCATTGCCGGCGCGCGACACCGTCGCGCTGCCGACCTTCTGGTTGAACTCGTCATAGCGCGCGCGCAGCAGCGCGACGTTCGCATCGACCGTCCAGCCGTGCGGCAGCCGCGCGCCGCCCGTCAGCTCGATGCCGCGCGACGATTGCCGGCCGACCTGCTGGCGCAGCGCGGGATTGAACGGATCGGTGCTCAGCAGGTTACGCTTCGTGATGTCGTACACGGCGAACGTCCAGTATGCGCGGCCGTCGAGCAGCGTCTGCTTGACGCCGGCTTCCCACTGTTCGCCGGTCGCGAGCCGGTAGTTCGCCTGCGACGCGGACAGCGTCACGAGCGAACCGAGGCCCTCCGCGCCCGTCGTGTACTGCGCATACGCGCTGAGCGTCGGCGCGACTTCGAACACGAAGCCCGTGCGCCAGCCGACATTCGCGAAACGCTTGTCGAAGCCCGCACCGGTTGCCGCCTGCTCGCGGCTGAACGCGATGTGGTCGTAGCGCAGGCCGCTCACCCACGCGAGCCGCGGCAGCACTTCGAGCCGGTTCTCGGCGAACACCGCGGCCTGCCGCGCCCGCGTGCTGAACTGCGGCACCGTCGGGTCGGGGCTCGTGAACACGCCGGGATCGAAGCCGTGCGCGGGCACCGTCGATTCACCGCCGTACGGCGAATTGTTGGTCCCGCTGAACGTGATCTGGCTGAATTCCGTGCCGACGACAAAGCGGTTCGCGCGGCCGAACAGCGTCCCGTCGAAGCGGGCGCTCAGCCGATCGCCGATCTGCCGCTGATGGTGGCCGATGTCGAGATAGTCGCTGCGCGTGACGAGACCCGTCGCGGCATCGAGCGCATACGATTCGGCATTGCGCCAGTGGCGGTTCGACGTCAGGTAGTAGAGCTGGTTGTCGATCGTCACGCCGGCCGTCGGCCGGTAGCTGGCCGACAGGCGCGTCCACTGGTCGTAGTAGGAAATCGTCGCATCGCCCACGTTGTAGTTGAGCTTGCGCAGCGACGGATCGAGCACGCCGTTCGGCGCCGGCACGCCATAGTAGGTCGCCGGCATCTGGCGGCCGTAGTCGAAGTCGAGCGTCAGCGTGAGCTTCGGGCTCACGTCGAATTTCAGCGCGCCACCGACGGCCGTCGTATGCGTATCGGCCCGCTCGGCGAGACCGTTCGCGCGCGCATCGCTCGCGTAGAAGCGATACGACAGCTGCGGGCCGAGCGCGCCCGTCGTATCGAACGCGGCGCGCTTCGCGCCGTCGGGGCCGACACCGATCTGCAGCGTCGTCTCGCGCGTGCGCTGGGGCCGCTTCGGCACCACGTTCACGACACCGCCGATCGCCCCTTCGCCGTACAGCGCCGACGCCGGGCCGCGCAACACCTCGATGCGCTCGACCGACCACGTATCGAACGGGAACGTGATCGTGCCGGCGGCCGGCATCAGCCGCACGCCGTCGAGCAGCGTCATCACCGATTCCTGCCCGCTGAAGCCGCGCACGCTCAAGGCGGTGCCGCCGGTGCCGGGCGCCATCGCGCTCGAGAACCCCGCGGTGCGCGTCACCGCATCGAGCACCGTGCGATCGCCGCGCGCGTCGATTGTGTCGGCCGTGACCGTCTCGACGCTCGCGGGCGTGTCGAGGCTCGCAAGCCCGAGCCGCGAGCCCGTTTCGAGCGGTTGCATCAGCGGGTCGACCGGTGCGGCGTGCGCGCTGACGTTGATCGCCGGCAGCGCATGCCGCTCGTCCGGTGCGGGTGCGGCCGCTTCGGCGGCCATCGCGCCCGAGGTCGCCATCGCGCAACCCAGCAGGGTCGTGCAGCCGCGTGCGCGCCACGCGCGGGTGGGCCGGCGCGGCGCGGCAGCGTGCCGCTCCCCGCGCGCCGGCGTGTTCCTGGTTTTCGTCACGTCGTATCGATCTTCGTCTGGAGTCGCCGCGCGCGGCCGCACCGGGTAGCCCGGGCGGCCGGTGGCGCAAAACGTCAGATGATACAAAATATCAATTCACTTCGTCAGGATTTTGTCAGCTTGCGCCGGGCGCCCGGCCGACGGGCACCGCACCCGCGTCTACAACGGGAAACTGAACTGCACCCACAGCTTGTCGCCCTGCGGCCGGTTGCGCACCGCGAACTCGTGCTGGTATTTCACGACCACGCCCGACGCCGGCCCCCACATGTAGCGCAGCTGCGGGCCGATCGCGACCGATTGCCCGCGAAAGCCGTCCGACGCGACCTTGACGCCGTCCTGCGTATCGTCGGTGAACTGCTTCAGGAACGTGCCCTGCACGCCGAGCTGCACGCGCCGGTCGATCGAATAGCCGATCAGGTAGTCGAGCACGGCGACCGCCCCCGAGTGGTACCGCGTCGCATGGTTCGGCGAATTCAGCTCCAGCAGCGTGGTCGTCGAGATCTCCCAGTCGCGGCCCGGAAACCAGGTGGTGCTGACGTACGGCAGGAACGCATAGGTGTTCAGCCCCGTGTTCGCGATCCGGTTCGCCGCATACGCGCCGGTCGGCACCGCGAACGACGGCGAGAAGAACGCGAAGAACGTCTTCGATGCGTTCGCATAGTTGAGCATGAACGGCTCGAGGATCACGTCGCCGAGCGACGTGCGGTTGCCCGTGCCGCCCGGCGTCGACAGATGCAGGTGGACGATCGGGACGATCGCGCTGCTCGACAACGAAAACGGCCCGAACGTCGCGCCCCACGTGTGGACCACGCGCGGCGTCTCCGCGACCACGCTCAGGTGGAACCCCGGCACCGCGCTGCCGCCGTCCGGCCCGGCAAACCGGTTCGATGCGGAGTACAGCGCGTAGTTGAAGTACTGCGTATTGCCGGGCGGCGGAAGCAGCCCGTTCAGTACCGTGTTGACGCCGAACGGATAGCTGATCTGCCCGTTCTCCGTGGCCGACGCCGGAACCTGAATGGCCCCGGCGATCAGGAGTGCCAACGGCACCCGTCGCAATGCGAATTTCATGTCGTCTCCAGACCGGATTGTTATCGTGTAATCGCGAGCCGGGCATCGCAGGCCCGGGGAGACGCAATGTAAAGCGCACGACAGCGGCGAAAAAGACGACGTTCGGGAGAACAGTTCTCCGTCACACGGAGAAATGCGCGACGGCCCAGCGCCGGCCTGCGCTCAGCGGCCGACTTCCTTCCATTTGCGTGCGAGCCCGAGGCGTTCGAAACGCTCGATCAGGAACTCGGTGAACACGCGGATCTTCGCCGGCTGGTGACGGCGGCTCTGGTACGCGATATTGACGGTGAGCGCCGGCAGTTGCCAGTCGGTGAGCACCGGCACCAGCTTCCCCGCGACGATATCGTCGTGAATGATGTAGAGCGGCTGGATCAGGATGCCGAGCCCGGCCAGTGCCGCGGCGCGGATCACCTGCCCTTCGTTCGCATCGAGCACGCTCTTGATCGTGACCGACTGCTTCTTCGCGCCGTGGCGGAAATGCAGCACGTACGGATCGTTCGCGAGGTTGTAGACCAGCAGCCGGTGGTCGCACAGCGCATCGGGCGTCGCGGGCGCCCCGTGCTTCGCCAGATACCCGGGCGACGCGGCCAGCACGCGCCGCGTCTCGGCGAGCTTGCGCACGGTGATGCCCGAATCCGCTTCATGCTCGCGCGTGCGGATCGCCACGTCGATGCCGGCCTCGATGAAATCCGGATAGCGGTTCGCCGCGACGATCTGTACGTTCAGGTTCGGGTAGCGCCGGTGGAACTCGGGCAACGCCGGTGCGATATAGATCGACGCGAACGAGACCGACGCGGTCACGCGCAGCGTGCCGGCCGGATTGACGCTCGTTTCGTTGACCGCCGCATCGGCTTCCGACAGTTCCATCAGGATCGCGACGCAGCGCCGGTGATATTCATGCCCGGCGTCGGTCAGCCACAGGCGCCGCGTGGTGCGCTCGACGAGCCGCGCACCCAGCCGCTCCTCCAGCGCGTTCAGGCAGCGGCTCGCCGCCGCGCTCGACATCCCGAGCCGCTCGGCGGCCTTCGACAGGCTGCCCAGTTCGGCGACCTGCACGAAAAATTCAATCTGCGTCCACTTGTCCATGCGTTCGATTCTTCCACTTGGCGGAGAACAAAACTCCTCCAAACCATCTTTTTTACGATTCAAGGAGGAATTAATGTTACGTCAACGCGCCACCCAACGACATCAGGAGACACCCCCTATGCGCAATCTCAACGAAGACACCATCACACAGGCCGTGATCGCGTCGCTGGGCGGCTGTCGCGACGAGCGGTTGCGCACGGTGATGACCAGCCTCGTCCAGCACCTGCACTCGTTTGCTCGCGAGACGAAACTCACCGAAGCCGAATGGCAGACCGCGATCGGCTTCCTGACGGCGGTGGGCCACATCACCGACGACAAGCGTCAGGAGTTCATCCTGCTGTCCGACGTGCTCGGGCTGTCGACCCTCGTCACCGCGCAGAATCATGCGAAGCCGGCCGGCTGCACGGAGGCGACCGTATTCGGTCCGTTCTACGTCGAAGGCAGCCGCGATTTCTGCATGTTCGACGACATCGCGAACGGCGCCTGCGGCGAGCCCTGCTTCGTGTCGGGCCATGTGCGCGGCATCGACGGCATGCCGATCGCGCACGCGTCGCTGGAAGTCTGGCAAGCCGACGAGGACGGGCACTACGACGTGCAGCTGCCGGCCGACGACGGCTCGGTCACGCACCGCGCGCGTGGCCGGCTGCGCACCGGCGCCGACGGCCGCTACGCATTCCGCTCGATCCTCGCCGAGCCGTATCCGATTCCGCACGACGGCCCCGTCGGCGCGATGCTCGACGCGCTCGGCCGTCATCCGTGGCGCCCCGCGCACCTGCACTTCATGATCGAGGCCCGCGGCTACGAAACGCTGATCACGCACGTGTTCCGCGACGGCGACCGCTATCTCGACTCCGACGCGGTGTTCGGCGTCCGGTCGACGCTCGTTGCCGACTGGGTCCGGCACGCGCCCGGCCTCGCGCCGGACGGATCGCGCATGGACACGCCGTTCTACACGCTCGATTACGACTTCGTGCTCAATCCCGCGGAGCGCGCCGCATGATCCGCCACGTCGTGATGTGGAACGTCGCCGGTGCAACCGAGCCCGAGCGCGCGGTGGCACGCACCACCGTCAAGACCGCCTTCGAAAGCCTGCGCGGCCGGATTCCGGGCATGACGCACCTCGAAGTCGGTGCGGATTTCAGCGCGGCCGATTACGCGTGCGACCTGATTCTCGTCGCCGAATTCGAGTCGCGCGAAGCACTCGACGCTTACGCGACGCATCCCGAACACACACGCGTACGCGACGCACTGACGGGCCTGCGCATCGCGCGCCATCAGGTCGACTACGCAACGGAGTAACGACGACATGAATTTCATTTACCAGGCCCGCCCCGCCCGCGTGATCTTCGGCGCAGGCAGCCTCGAGCATCTCGAACGCGAAGTGCTGGAACTGGGCGCGCAACGCGCGATCGTGCTCTGCACGCCGGAGCAGCGCGACCTCGCGCAACGCATCGTCGAGCGGCTCGGTGCGCGCGCGGCCGGACTCTACGATCGTGCGACGATGCACGTCCCGATCGAGATCGCCCGCGATGCGCAGGCGTTCGCCAGGTCGTGCGATGCCGACTGCGCGATCGCGATCGGCGGCGGCTCGACGATCGGCCTCGGCAAGGCGATCGCGCTCGAAAGCAGCCTGCCGATCCTCGCGATACCGACGACGTACGCCGGCAGCGAGATGACGCCGATCTACGGCCTGACCGAAGGCGGCCTCAAGCGCACCGGCTCCGACGCGCGCGTGTTGCCGAAAACGGTGATCTACGATCCCGCCCTCACCGTCACGCTGCCCGTCGAGCTGTCCGTGACGAGCGGCCTCAATGCGATCGCGCACGCAGCGGAAGGCCTCTACGCGAACAACGCGAATCCGGTGATGAGCCTCGTGGCCGAAGAAGGCATTCGCGCGCTCGCCCGCGGCCTGCCCGGCGTGCGGCGCGACCCGGCCGATCTCGACGCGCGCAGCGACGCGCTCTACGGCGCGTGGCTGTGCGGCATGGTGCTCGGCAACGTCGGCATGGCGCTGCACCACAAGCTCTGTCACACGCTCGGCGGCAGCTTCAACCTGCCGCACGCGCCGACCCACACGGTCGTGCTGCCGCATGCACTCGCGTACAACGCCGCACATGCGCCGGACGCGATGCAGCGGATCGCCCGCGCGATCGGCACGAACGACGCGGCACGCGGCCTCTACGCACTGGCGCTCGACAACGGCGCACCGGTCTCGTTGAAGGCGATCGGCATGCAGGAAGCCGACCTCGATCGCGCCGCCGATCTCGCGGCGGCCAATCCGTACTGGAACCCGCGCCCGATTGAACGCGACGGCCTGCGCGCGCTGCTGCAGGACGCCTTCGACGGCAACCTGCCCGGCTCGACCGCACGCTGAACCGGCCACACGACAGACCAACAAACGAAACCGTCATGGAGACACCCCGCATGAATACCGAATCGAGCGCCCACGGCGACAGCTCCGTCGAACACTGTGACGTCGCCATCGTCGGCTACGGCCCGACCGGCCTCGTCGCCGCATCGATGCTGGGCCGCGCCGGCCATCGCGTGATCGTCCTCGAACGCTGGCCGACGCCCTACGGCCTGCCGCGCCTCACGCACATCGACGGCGAAACCGCACGCATCGTGCAGGCGAGTGCCGACGTCGATCACGCGCTGCGCAATGCGAAAGCCGTCGACACCTACCATTACTGCGATGCCAACGGCGACCTGCTGCTCGAACTGAACTGGACCGGCCGCGCGTGCGGCTACCCCGCGCACATCTCGATCTACCAGCCCGACATCGAGGACGCGATCGATGCGCGCGCCAGCACCTTCAGGAATGTGACGATCCTGCGCGGCTGGGAAGTCGACACGCTGCTGCAGGACGACGACGGCGTGACGCTGACCGCCCATCCGGCGCGCGGCAGCCAGGACGCGCAATGGACCGGCAAGCCGCGCGCCATTCGCGCCCGCTACGTGATCGGCGCCGACGGCGCGAACAGCTTCGTGCGCCGCACGCTCGGCATCGAACGATCCGATTTCGGCTACAACGAGCGCTGGCTCAACCTCGATTCGGAGAACAAGCGCGATCTCGGCGAAGGCTGCGCACGCACGACGATCTACTGCGATCCGGATCGCGCGTACATGCACATGCCAATTGGCACGAAGCGCACGCGCTTCGAGCTGCGCGTGCTGCCGAACGAATCGACCGCCGAATGGGAAACGGAAGAAGCCGGCTGGAAGTGGCTCAACGACCACTACGGCTTCGGCCCGGACGACCTGAAGCTGCTGCGCCACGTCGTCTACACGTTCGAGACGCGCATGGCCGAACGCTGGCGCACCGGCCGCGTGCTGCTCGCGGGCGATGCGGCGCACACGATGATGCCGTACATGGGACAAGGCGCGTGCTCCGGCATGCGCGACGGCATCAACCTCGCGTGGAAGCTCGACCTGGTGCTGACCGGGCGCGCCTGCGCCGACCTGCTCGACACGTTCGAAGCCGAGCGCCGCCCGCACGTGACCGCGATCACGCAGATGTCGCTGTTTCTCGGGCAAGTCGTCAACGAGGACGATCCGCGCAAGGTCGCCGAGCGCGACGCGGCGTTCCGCTCCGGCAACATGCCGCCGATGCCGCCGTTCCCGAAGCTCGACCACGGCATCCTGCATGACGAAGCCGACGGCACGCGCCATCCGACGACCGGCGCACCCGCGCCGCAGGGACGCGTGCGCCGCGGCGCAGCCGAGGGCCGTTTCGACGATGTGGTCGGCCGGGGATTCCAGCTCGTCACGCGCGAACACCCTTCCCGCTACCTCGACGACGCGCAGCGTGCGTTCCTCGCGCGGCTCGGCTGTCACGTGGCCGTGCTGTCCGACGACGTGAGCGCACCGGATGCCGTGGTCGATCTCGACGGCGAGCAGCAAGCGTTCATGCAGGCGCACGGGATCGGCGCGTATATCGCGCGGCCCGATTTCATCGTGTTCGGTTCGGTGGCCGAGCTGCGCGACCTCGGCGCGCTCATCGATGCACTCCGCGACAAGCTGCACTGGTCCGCCGCGTCGACCGAGCCGTCCGCGACTTCAGCAGCCTCGGCGGCCGTCACTCACGCATCGTAAAGGAAACCTACGCATGACGACCGAACTGTCACCGTTCGCGCTGTCCCTGCAACGCGCGATGCCCGTCACGCGCTTGCTCGACTGCGGAATGGACTATGCGGACGCAATGGCACTGCACGCGCGCACGTCCACTGGCGAACCGTGGGACGTCGCGGCCGAAGCGCTGGCCGACGCGCAGCTCGCGCGCGCCGCGCAGGCGGCGGAAGCCGGCCACCTGGTCACGGCCGCCGACGCGCAGGCGATGGCCATCGCGAACCTGCTGTTCGCGCAGATGGCATTCAACCACGATGTGCCGCGCAAGCGCGCGCTCTATGCGCGGCTCGTCGACGCGTCGCACGGCCTCGCGCGCTGGTCCGACAAGCGCATCGAACGTGTCGAAGTGCCGTTCGGCGATGCCCACCTGATCGGCTGGCTGGTCCGGCCGCCGACCGAACGCGTACGCGGCACCGT
The DNA here is from genome assembly GCF_000012945.1 of Burkholderia lata. Classification (NCBI taxonomy): domain Bacteria; kingdom Pseudomonadati; phylum Pseudomonadota; class Betaproteobacteria; order Burkholderiales; family Burkholderiaceae; genus Burkholderia; species Burkholderia lata. Next base: position 1,447,462 of record NC_007510.1, on the reverse strand, counting down.
CATACTCTTCGGCGGCCAGAGCGGCTGGGGCTTCGCGTACTGGCCGATCGCACGCGCGCTTGCGGCGCGCGGCATCGCCACGCTGCTCGCCGAGGGGCCGGGCCAGGGCGAGACGCGGCTCGAACAGCGGATCTTCGTCGACGTCGACATGAGCGCCGCATACCGGCGCTTCGTCGATGCGGTCGCCGACCGCGTGCCCGGGCCGATCGGCATCTGGGGGAACAGCATCGGCGGGTTGTGGGCCGCATCGACCGCTGCGAGCGACCGACGGATCGCCGCCTGCTGCGTGAACGGCGCACTCGCGGCGCCGACGCTGCTGCCGTTCCGCACGTTCGTCGAACAGGCTGCGGCCATGCTCGGCAACGACGATCCCGATGCGGTCGCGGCGAATTTCGCGCGGATGAGCTTCTCGTCCGAACGCGACCGCATCGCATGCCCGCTGCTGGTGCTGCACGGCGGCGAAGATCCGCTGATCCGGCTCGACGATCAGCAGCCGTTCCTCGATGCGGCGACGCCCGGCGAGGCAACACTCAAGGTCTGGCCGGACGGCGAGCACACGATCTACAACCACGCATCCGAGCGAACCGCGTTCGTCTGCGACTGGTTCGTCGAGCGATTCGCGCAGGCTGCGGCTGCGTGATCACGCATGCGGTGTCGACCGTGCGAACGGCCGGCACCGCGCGCGGCATTACGACGTCGCGCCGCCGTTCTCCACCACGCCGTCGATTTCCGCATGCGTGAAGCCGTACTTCGCCATCCGCTCGCGATGATCGGCCGAGCCGAGATACTCGCGCAGCTTTGCGTTCACGGCCTGCACGAGCGCATCGCTGTTCTGGCTGAACGAAAATCCGCCAACGGGCGCGGCCTCACCTGCACCCCGCTCGTGCGAGACGGCCTCCAGTCGCGTGTCCGTGTCGGCGACCGCGCGGGCCCCGATCGCGGTGCTCGCGAACGCGTCGACCTGCCCTGCAAGCAACGCAGCCAATGCGTCGGGTTGATCCTTGAAGATGACGATCTGCCCGTCGCGCACACCGGCCGCCCTGGCCGAATCGATCTGCACCTGGTCGGTCACGCACGCCAGCCGCGCATCGCTGCGCGCCGCGATGGCCGCGTAGCTCGTCAACTGCTTCGGATTGCCGGCCTGCAGCACGAAGCCGTCGCCGATCGCCCACACCGGGACGCTGAACGTCACGTGCCGCGCGCGTTCGGCCGTCACGAAGATCGGCACGTTCATGTCCCAGCGCCCGGCCTGCACGCCCGGCAGCAGTGCGTCGAACGACGTCGGGTGATATTCGATTTCCGTCACGCCGATCGCGCGCAGCACCACCTCGGCCACCTCGACATCCGCACCGGTCACGGTACCGTCTTCTGCCGTCCAGTAGAAAGGCGGTTCCTCGATGTACGCAATCCTTACCTTCATGGTGTCACTCCTGACGTTCAATGATGTTCGTCGCGCCCGGACCCCGGGCGCCCGATTCATGCAACCGCTGCATCCATCGCCCGGGACAGCGCCATCAACGCAGGCGGCAGCCGCTCCAGCGGAAGATAGCCGAACCCGAGCCTGAACACGCGGCTGCTTTCGCCGAACCACGTGCCTGAAGCAAGCTGCACGTCGTGATCCGGCAACCGCTGCCAGAAACGCGACACGGCCGGCTCGTCGAAAGCGTCCTGACGCAGCCGCACGCAGCACAGTGCGCCCGCATCGGGCCGCACCCACTCCACCCGCGCACGTTCACGTTCGCACCAGTCCGACACGATATCCAGCGCGCCCGCAAGCAGCCGGCGCCGGGGCGCGAGCACGTGTTCGCGGTGGCGCAGCACGGTCGCAGCCAGCGTTTCGTCGAGCACCGAACCCGAGATCACCGTATTCAGCTTCGCGACGAGCAGACGCGCCCGAAGCCCTGCATCGGCCACCGTGAGCCATCCGGTCCGCAGACCGGGTGCGCCCAGCGCTTTCGACACCGAAGACCCCGTGACGATACGCGGATCGACACCCGCGAAACTGGCAGCCGCGGCCGCATCGCCATAGCTTGCTTCGCGATAGGTTTCGTCGATGAACAGTATCGCGTCCGGACACCGTTGCGCCATCAACGCCAGCAATGCATCGATCTCGGCGCGCGATGCCTGCACGCCGCCCGGATTCTGCGGGGACGCGATGCTGACCAGCCGCGTCTTCGACGACAGGCTCGCGTCGAACTGCGCGAGGTCCAGCCGATAGCCGTTCTCGAACGACAGCCGCACTTCACGCACCGTTGCGCCCGCACCGACCAGGCAGTCTCCACTCGGCGGAAAACAGGGTGTCGCCAGCACGGCCTCGTCGCCGGGCCGGCACACTTCATAGGCCAGCAGAAACAGTCCGAGCGCGGTGCCTTGCGTCGTCACGATCTGCTCGGCCGGCACGTTGCAGGTATCGGCAATCGCATCGCGCAGCACCGCAGCGCCCGCCGACTGGCTGTAGCCGAGCTTCAGGTTGCGGATCGTGTCGACGCCGGCCAGATCCAGCAGTTCGCCGACCGTCAGGTCTTGCGACGTGCTCTCCGCCAGGTTGAAGGTCCGGTTCACGTCGAGCAGCGAGATGATTTCGTTGTACGGAAACCGTCCGCGCCACTCGCCGGAATGCGCGTGTGTCGTCTGCATGGGCAAGCCTCACAATGGCCGATCGATGGATCGGAACACCGCCATCGTAGCGTTCGCACAAAAACCATAACAGCCACAATTTTCCGCCGATTTGACCGACACAATTATGCGTGGCGAGATCGTGTCGAACGGTCGATAATCGGGCACTCCCCTGCCGCTGGTGTCTCATGGAAACGCAAACGTCATTCCGCTACAGGCAACTGGCCGACCTCATCGTCGGCATGATCGAGAACGGCACGCTGGCGCCGGGCACCCGGCTGCCGTCCGTGCGTACCGTCAGCGAACAGCAGCGCATCAGCGTGTCCACCGCGCTGCAGGCATACCGTCTGCTCGAAGATCTCGGCGTGCTCGTATCGCGACCGCAGTCGGGCTTCTACGTCGCGGCCGCGCGTGGCGGCACGCTCGCGTTGCCGAGCACCTCGCGCTCGCGCGCGAAAGCATCGACGGTGTCGATCAGCGGCGCAGTCGCCGCGATGCTCGAACATGCAGCCAACTCGGCGCTCGTGCCGCTCGGATGCGCGGTGCCCGATCCGGCGCTGCTGCAATCGAAGCGGCTCGACCTGGCCCTCGCCCGCGCGGCACGCCAGCACGGCACGCGCTACAACGTCTATTGCGCGCCCTACGGCGAGCCGGCACTGCGCCGCGAAATCGCGCGGCGGGCCATGCGCTTCGGGCATCCGCTGTCCGCCGACGACATCCTCGTCACGAACGGCTGCACCGAAGCGTTGACGCTCGCGCTGAATGCCGTGGCAACACGCGGCGATACGATTGCGGTGGAATCGCCGACCTACTTCGGCCTGCTTCATACGCTGGAGGCACTGGGACTGAAGGCGCTGGAGTTGCCGACCGACCCGCTGCGCGGCGTCGACGTCGGCATGCTCGCGCAGCGGCTCGAAGCGGAATCGATCGCCGCCTGCGTGCTGTCGTCGAGCTTCGGCAATCCGCTCGGCTCCGCGATGAGCGAGGACGACAAACGGGCGCTGCTTGCCCTGCTCGCACGCCATCGCGTGCCGCTGATCGAAGACGACGTCTACGGCGACATACACTTCGGGCGAGACCGGCCGAGGCCGTTCAGCGCGCTCGACAGCGGGGCCGATACGATCTACTGCAGTTCGTTCTCGAAGAGCCTCGCCCCGGGATACCGGATCGGCTGGATCGCGGCGGGTGCGCGCACTCAGCAGGTGATGGAACGCAAGCTTGCGCTCAGCCTGTGCGGCCCCGTGTTGCTGCAGGTCGCGGTGGCCGACTTCCTCGCGAGCGGTGCATACGATGCGCACTTGCGCCGCATCCGGCGCGTGTTCGAGGACAACCTGGCACGGATGACGCGCACGATCGAGGCCAGCTTTCCGGCCGACACGAAAGTGAGCCGGCCAGCCGGCGGTTTCGTGCTCTGGCTCGAACTGCCGAAGCGGTTCGATTCACGCGCGCTGTTCGATGCCGCGCTCGAACAGGGCGTGTGCTTCGCGCCGGGCGACATTTTCTCCGCCAGCCGGCGCTTTCGCCATTGCCTGCGCCTGAGCGCCGGGCATGTATGGAACGAACGTATCGAGGACGGTGTCCGGTGCCTCGGCCGGCTCGCGCGGGCACAACTCGCACGCTGAACGCGGCGGCGGCCGCCCCGCAATCGCCCCGCTCAGCTGCCGATCTTGAACGCCGGCAACTGCTGCGCGAGCCGTGCGCCCATTTCCGTACCGAGCGCCTGCAGCGCATTGAACGGCCGGATCATGACCTCGAATTCGACGATCCGCCCTTCGTCGTCGAAGCGGATCATGTCGATCCCCTTCAGCGCCTTGTCGCCGACGGCCGCGCTGAATTCCAGCACCACGCTCTTGCCGTCGTCGGTGACGAACTGCCGGTAATAGGTGAAATCCTGGAGGATCGTGATCACCGTGCGCAGCGCCAGCAATAGCGCGGGCGCCGGCCCGTACGGCTTGAACGCCATCGGCGACCGGAACACGGCGTCCGGATGGACGATCGATTCCAGTGCGCCAAAATCCTTGCGTTCGATCATCGCATGCCACTTGTCGAGCGATTGCGCGACAGCGGGTTGAAGATGCAGCGCTGCGTTCGTCATCGAAGACTCCTGTATCGTCGGGCGGAAAAGAAACGAATCGGTCTCAACTCTCAAAGGGTGGCGGCAAGCGACGTGCCCTGGTGAATCGCGCGTTTCGCATCGAGCTCGGCCGCTTCGTACGCGCCACCGATCACGTGCACCTTGCGCCCGGCGGCTTCCAGTTGCTCCGCCAGTTCGCGCAACGGCTCCTGTCCCGCGCAGATCACGACGTTGTCCACCGGCAGCGTCTGTTCGACGCCGTCGATCGTCACGTGGAATCCGTCGTCGTCGATGCGCCGATAGGTCACCGCCGACGACATCCCGACGCCGCGCGCCTTCAGCCCCGTGCGGTGAATCCAGCCGGTGGTCTTGCCGAGCCCGTCGCCGACCTTCGACGCTTTGCGCTGCAGCAGATGGATTTGCCGTGCGGCCGGCTCGGGCTGCGCGTGGCGCAAACCGCCTGCGTTCGCATATGACGGATCGACACCCCACTCGGTGAAGAACCGTTCCGCGTCGACGTGCTCGGCACCCGCGCGATGGACGAGATATTCCGCGACGTCGAAGCCGATCCCGCCAGCGCCGACGATCGCAACGCGGCTGCCCACGGCCTGGTCGTCGCGCAACACGTCGAGGTAGCCGAGCGTCTTCGCGTGCCCGACACCATCGATCGGCGGCGTACGCGGCACGATGCCCGTCGCGATCACCACTTCATCGAATTCGCCTTGCACCAGCATCTCGGCGGTCGCGCGCGTATTGAGGTGAAGCGTCACGCCGCGCAGTTCGATCTGCCGGCGGAAATAGCGCAGCGTCTCGTTGAATTCTTCCTTGCCGGGCACCTTCTTCGCGATGTTGAACTGGCCGCCGATCTCCGCGCCGGCTTCGTACAGCGTCACCGCATGGCCGCGCTCGGCCGCGGTGACCGCGAAGCCGAGGCCCGCCGGCCCGGCGCCGACCACGGCGATCCGCTTGCGCTGCTGCGCCGGGCGAATCACGAGCTCGGTTTCATGGCACGCGCGCGGATTCACGAGACACGACGTGATCCTGCCGCTGAACGTATGGTCGAGGCAGGCCTGGTTACAGCCGATGCACGTGTTGATTTCGTCCGCGCGCCCTTCCCGCGCCTTGCGGACGAACTCGGCATCGGCGAGGAACGGCCGCGCCATCGACACCATGTCGCAATAGCCGTCGGCGAGCAGTTGCTCGGCGACTTCCGGCGTGTTGATCCGGTTGGTCGCGACGAGCGGGATGCCGACCTGGCCCATCAACTGCCGCGTGACCCACGCGTACGCGGCGCGCGGCACCTTCGTCGCGATGGTCGGAATGCGCGCCTCGTGCCAGCCGATACCCGTATTGATGATCGTTGCACCGGCCGCTTCGATCGCCTGTGCGAGCCGGATCACTTCGTCGAGCGTCGAGCCGCCTTCGACGAGATCGAGCATCGACAGGCGGTAGATCAGGATGAAGTTCGTGCCGACCCGCTCGCGCACGCGCCGCACGATCTCGACCGGAAAGCGGATACGGTTCTCGTAGGCACCGCCCCATGCGTCGTCGCGATGGTTCGTCCGCGCGGCGATGAATTCGTTGATCAGGTAGCCCTCCGACCCCATGATCTCGACACCGTCGTAACCCGCATGCTGCGCGAGCGCCGCGCATCGCACGAAATCGGCGATCGTCTCGTCGACTTCATCGCTGCTCAGCGCATGCGGCGTGAACGGGTTGATCGGCGCCTTCAGCGCGCTCGGCGCGGCGAGCGCCGGGTGATACGCGTAGCGCCCGAAATGCAGGATCTGCAGCGCGATCTTGCCGCCCTCCGCGTGCACCGCGCGCGTCACGACACGATGACGCTCGGCTTCCGCTTCGGTCGTCAGCATCGCACCGCCCGGCGCCGGACGGCCGCGCTCGTTCGGCGCGAATCCGCCCGTCACGATCAGGCCGGCTTCGCCGCGCGCGCGCTCGGCATAGAACGCCGCCATCCGCTCGAAGCCGTTCGGCGCTTCCTCGAGACCGACGTGCATCGACCCCATCAGCACTCGATTCCTGAGCGACGTGAAGCCGAGCTCGAGCGGGGTCGTCAGATGCGGATAACGCGATGTCATGGGGTGTCTCCATTTTTATGCAACAAGTTGCACAGATGGTAGTCCACCACTCTCGTTTATGCAACCCGTTGCATAAACACATCCATCACCTTGTACTGTGGCCCCGATATGGCAAGATGCGGTTCATTCCGCGGCCTCCTCCGATCCGACATGTCCCTGCCCCACGCACTCCTCACCGCCCTCGCCGAACGCCCGGGTTCCGGCTCCGAGCTCGCCGACCGCTTCGACCGCTCGATCGGCTATTTCTGGCAGGCGACGCACCAGCAGATCTATCGCGAGCTGGGGCGTCTCGAGGAAACGGGCTGGATCGAATCGCTGCCGGCCGAATCGGGGCGCGGCCGCAAGCGCGCATACCGGATCCTGCCGGCCGGCAAGAAGGAGTTGCGGCGCTGGATCGCCGAACAGGAAGATCCGACGCCGCTGCGCGAAGCGCTGATGGTGCGCCTGCGCGCGGAAGCGGTGCTCGGCCCGGCCGGCCTCGAGGACGAAATCAGGCGGCGCATCGCGTTGCACCAGGAAAAGCTCGACCTGTATCTGCAGATCGAGGCGCGCGATTTTTCGGAAGACGCCGATTCGCGCACGAAGCGCCTTCAGCATCTGGTCCTGCAAGCCGGCATCGCGAACGAGCGGTTCTGGGTCGAATTCTCGCAGCATGCGCTCGACGTGCTGCGCTCACCGAAAGACTGACCGACTGACGGAGGACATGACGATGACGCAGAAAACCGTGCTCTGCTACGGCGATTCGAACACGCATGGCACACGCCCGATGACGCATGCTGGCGGACTGGGGCGGTTTGCACGCGAAGAACGCTGGACCGGCGTGCTGGCGCAAACGCTCGGTGCGAGCTGGCGGGTCATTGAAGAAGGGTTGCCCGCGCGTACGACCGTGCATGACGATCCGATCGAAGGCCGGCACAAGAATGGTTTGTCGTATCTGCGCGCGTGCGTCGAAAGCCACTTGCCCGTCGATGTCGTCGTGCTGATGCTCGGGACCAACGATCTGAAGACACGCTTCTCGGTCACGCCCGCCGACATCGCGACATCGGTCGGCGTATTGCTTGCCAAGATCGCTGCGTGCGGCGCCGGTCCGTCCGGTGCGTCACCGAAGCTCGTGCTGATGGCGCCTGCGCCGATCGTCGAGGTCGGATTCCTCGGCGAGATCTTTGCGGGCGGCGCAGCGAAGTCGCGGCAGCTCGCGAAGCGGTACGAACAGGTGGCAAGCGATGCCGGTGCGCACTTTCTCGATGCCGGCGCGATCGTCGAGGTGAGCCCGGTGGATGGCGTTCACTTCGCGGCCGATCAGCATCGTGTGCTCGGGCAGCGGGTCGCTGCCCTTCTGCAGCAGATTGCGTAACGCGCACGAGCGCTGAGCTACCACCGCGCGGCGTCCACCGGCACGCCGCGCGCGGAAAGCCGGTCACGCGTCCGGCAGGATCACCACCTTGCCCTTCACCTGCCGGTTCGCCATCCGCGCGATCGCGTCGGCCGCGCCGGCCAGCGACACGCGCTCGGTGATCGCGGGTCGCACCTTGCCGGCCGCGAACCACTCGGCAAGCAGGCGCATGTTCGCGACATGCTGCTTCGGGTCGCGGCGCACGGCATCGCCCCAGAACACGCCCAGAATGTCGCGCTCCTTGAGCAGCGCCAGGTTCAGCGCGATCTTCGGAATCTCGCCGGCCGCGAAACCGACCACGAGGAACCGGCCATGCCAGGCGGTCGCGCGCAGCGCCGCCTCGCTGTAGGCGCCGCCCACCGGATCGTAGACGACGTCGGCACCGCGCCCGCCGGTCAACTCGTCCACCCGGCGGCGCAGGTCTTCGGTCGCATAGTCGATCGTCTCGTCGGCACCCGCTTCACGACACAGCGCCAGCTTGTCCGCACTCGATGCCGCCGCGATCACGCGCGCGCCGAGCGCCTTTGCGATTTCGATCGCCGCGAGGCCAACGCCGCCCGCCGCGCCCAGTACGAGCAACGTCTCGCCTTCTTGCAGCCGCGCGCGCTGCTGCAATGCGTGCAGCGACGTGCCGTACGCGAGCACGAGCGCCGCGCCCTGCTCGAACGTCATGCCCGGCGGCAGCGCGGCAATCTGGTGCACGTCGGCCACACACTGCTGCGCGAAGCCGCCGTGCCCGGTGAACGCGACCACCGAATCCCCCGGCCGCCACGCGGTCACGCCCTCGCCCACCGCGTCGATCACGCCGGCAAATTCCGCGCCCGGCGAAAAGGGCAGCGCCGGCTTCACCTGGTACAACCCCTGGACGATCAGCGCGTCGGGGAAATTGAGCGATGCGGCCTTCACCTGCACCCGCACCTGGCCCGCGGCCGGTTCGGGAATCGCCACGTCCTCGATGCGCAAGCTGTTGATCGGGCCGAATGCGGTACACAACAGGGCTTTCATGTTCGTCTCTCTCCTTGTGCGGCATCGCCGCGCATCGGGTCGTCCTGCGGGGCACGCCCGCACGGCCGGTTCGCGACGATGACGCAACAGCCGACGGAATCGGCAACCGCGACATCGTCTGCATTCCGGAATGTCGGTGAAGCAATGATCAGAACCACGCGTCGCGCATGTCGAGCGTCGTCGTGTCGACGCGCGCGAGCAGATCGAGCTGCGCATCCACTTTCGGCAATTCCCAGTTGAAGAAATAGCGGGCCGCCGCACGCTTGCCGTCGTGGAAATCGTCGGCTTGCCCGTGCGCGGCGAGCGTGACGTCGAGCCACAGCCACGCGACGACGAGATGGCCGAACGCTTCCAGGTAGACGCTCGCGTTCGCGAGCCGCGCCTGCGGATCGCCGATCGTGCCGAGTTGCCGTGTGACCTCGACCAGCCGCGCCCAGCGCGGCGCCAGCGCATCGGCCTGTTCGCGCAGGCCGGCATCGAGCGCGCGTGCACGTTCGACGGTCGCGCCGATCCGCGCATCGAGCGCGTGCAGCAACGCGCCATCGTCCTGGGCGACCTTGCGGCCCAGCAGGTCGAGCGCCTGAATCCCGTGCGTGCCTTCGTGAATCGGATTGAGACGATTGTCGCGATAGAGCCGCTCGACCGCGTAGTCGCGCGTGTAGCCATAGCCGCCGTGCACCTGGATCGCGAGGTCGTTCGCAGCGAGGCACCACTGCGACGGCCAGCTTTTCGTGATCGGTGTCAGGATGTCGAGCAGTCGCGTGGCATGGGCACGCACGTCCGCGTCGTCGTGCGCGCGTGCTTCATCGACCAGCTTCGCGCAGTACAAGATCAGCGCGAGACCGCCTTCGACATACGACTTCTGCGCGAGCAGCATGCGCCGCACGTCCGGATGTTCGACGATCGGCGCCTGCGGCGCGGCGGCATCCTTGCCCGCCGGGCCCAGCGGGCGCCCTTGCGGCCGGTTGCGCGCGTAGTCGAGCGCGTGCAGATAACCCGTGTAGCCGAGCGCCACCGCGCCCGCGCCGACACCGATACGCGCTTCGTTCATCATGTGGAACATGTATGCGAGGCCGTGGTTCGCCTGGCCGACGAGATAGCCGATCGCGCCTGCGCGCCCTTCCGGGCGGTAGCGCGTGCCTTCGCCGAAGTTCAGCAGGCAGTTGGTGGTGCCGCGGTAACCCATCTTGTGGTTCAGCCCGGCGAGCACCACGTCGTTGTGCTCGCCCTGCGCCGCGCCGTCGGCGCCCGGCAGGTACTTGGGCACGATGAACAGCGAAATGCCGCGCGTGCCGGGCAGCAGCCGGCCGTGTTCGTCGGGAATCTTCGCGAGCACGAGGTGGATGATGTTCTCCGTCAGCTCGTGCTCACCGCCCGAAATCCACATCTTGTTGCCCGTCAGCCGGTAGCGCGGGCCGAGCGGCGAGTCGCCTTCGAAATCCGCACGTGTCGCGATGTCGGACAGCGACGACCCGGCTTGCGGCTCGGACAGGCACATGGTGCCGAGGTAGCGCCCCTCCAGTTCCGGACGTGCGAACGCGTCAATCTGCGCCGGGCTGCCGTGCGCGACCAGCAGGTTCGCATTGGCGACGGTCAGGAACGGATAGGCGGCCGTTGCGATGTTCGCAGCCTGGAAGAACAGGAACGACGCGGCTTCGACCAGCTTCGGCAAGCGCATGCCGCCGAGCGCTTCGTCATGGCCCGCGGCGATCAGCCCGGCGTCCGCAAAGGCGCGCACAGCCGGCTCGACGTCCGGGATCAGCGTCACGCGCTCGCCGTCGAACTGCGGCTCTTCGCGATCGCCACGCGCCGCATGCGGCGCGAACAGGTCTTCGGCAATCCGCTCGCTGGTATCGAGCACCGCGTCGAACGTCTCGCGACTGTGCTCGGTGTAACGCGGCAGCGCGGCAAGCGCTTCCGCGTCGAGCCAGTCATACAGCAGGAACGCGAGATCGCGTCGCGACATCAACAAGCTCATCGTGCTGCCTCCCGGGGCCGGCTTCGTCAGCCGAATGAAGGGTTCCGTGACCGCTAGTGCTGGCGGGAATTTAGCACGGTCGTTCTAAAACGACAACGACAGATGCGCGACGGATGCCCTAGTCCGCGTAACCGGGATTGCGCCGGTCGAGCCGGCGCAGCAGGCCGGGCCAGACGAGCGCCCCGGCGCCCATCCCGCGCGTCACGGCGGCGATCTGCTGCTTGATGCCGTCGAGAATCGGTTGCGCGATCGGCAACAGCGCCGAGCCGCCCGCCTGTGCACGGACCTGTATCATGCAGGCCGCTTCGAAGAAGTACATCGCGACGAACGCGTCTGCCGGCGTCGCGCCGACGGTCAGCAGGCCGTGGTTGCGCAGCATCAGGTTCGTGTTGGCGCCGAGGTCGTGCACGAGGCGCGCCTTCTCGCCCTCGTTGAGCGCAATGCCCTCGTAGTCGTGATAGCCGAGCGACGCCAGCACGCCGAGCGACTGCTGCGACAGCGGAAGCAAGCCCCCTTCCTGCGCCGACACGGCGACGCCGTTGATCGAATGCGTATGCATCACGCACAGCGCGTCGTCGCGGGCCGTATGCACCGCGCTGTGGATCGTGAAGCCGGCCGGGTTGATCTCGTAAGGTGATTCGGACACCTTGCGTCCGTCGAGATCGACCTTCACCAGCGACGATGCCGTGATCTCGTCGAACATCATGCCGTACGGGTTGATCAGGAAGTGATGCTCCGGGCCGGGCACGCGCGCGGAAATATGGGTGAACACGAGATCGTCCCAGCCGAACAGCGCGGTGAGGCGGTAAGCCGCCGCCAGGTTGACTCGCGCATCCCATTCGGTGGGGGAAACTGCCTGCTTCACGCTGACATCGGATGAGGCCACGTCGACACTCCTTGTTCAAGGATGGATGCGTACCGGGCCGCACGATGCGGCCCGGCCTGGGGATTGTGTCACCCCGCGCGGGGCTTCGCGAGCTGGTCGGCAACCGGCAGGCTGCGGATGCGCGTGCCGGTCGCCGCGAAGATCGCATTGGTCAGCGCCGGCGCAACGGGCGGCAGGCCCGGCTCGCCCACGCCGCCGAGCGGGGTCGCAAAATCGTCCGGTGCGACGAGATGCACACGGATTTCGCGCGGCGCCTCGTTCATGCGCAGCACCTGGAAGCCGTTGAAGTTGCTCTGCTCCGGATGGCCGTCCTTGAATGTGATCTCGCCGTGCAGCGCGATGCCGAGCCCCATCACCACCGCGCCCTCGAGCTGCGAGCGTACCCGCTCCGGATTGACCTGCGGCCCGCAGTCGATCGCGATGTCGACCCGCGGCACCGTGATCTTGCCGTCGGCATCGACCTGCACCTCGCACACCGCCGCCGTGTACGACACGAAGCTGCGATGCGCGGCGATCCCGAGCCCGTACCCCTTCGGCAGCTTGCGCCCCCAGCCGGCCTCGCGCGCGACCGTCTCGACCACGCGCCGCAGCCGGCCGGTATCGACCGGATACAGCGCCGGATCCTCGCCGTAGTTCACGTTCTTCACCGTGATGTGCGGCTCGAATCGCCGCGCAGGCCCGATCAGTTCGAGCAGGAAATCCTTCGGGTCGCGACCGGCCGCATGCGCCAGCTCCGACACGAAGCTCTGGATCCCGAACGCATGCGGGATGTTGTAGACCGAGCGGAACCAGCCGATCCGCGTATGCGCTTCCGCAGCCGGATTTTCGATTCGCACGTTCGGAATCGCGAACGGCAGGTCCGCAATCCCCTGCGCGAGCTCGCCCGGCTGCTCATGCACGACGCCGGCCCGGAACGTCGACTGGATCGACGGCGCGACCGTGCGATGCTGCCACGCGACCACTTTCCCCGATGCATCGATCCCGCCCTCGAACGCCTCGAGCGACACCGCGTGGAAATAGTCGTGCGCGATGTCGTCCTCGCGCGTGAACGTCAGCTTGACGGGCGCGCCGACCGCCTTCGACAGCAGCGCCGCCTCCACCACGTAATCGGGTTTCGACTTGCGGCCGAAACCGCCGCCGAGCAGCGTCACGTTGACCGTCACGCGCTCCGTCGGCAACCCGAGCGCTTTCGCGACCTCGTCGCGCGTGGTCTGCGGCGCCTGCGTGCAGGTCCACACTTCGCAGCGGCCGTCCGCCACGCGCGCGACGGCCGCCGGCGGCTCCATCGTCGCGTGCGCGAGATGCGGGATGTAGTAAGTCGCACGCACGCGCTTCGCGGCGCCGGCGAGCGCCGTGGCCGCGTCGCCATCATTGCGGATCACGTCGCCCGGTTGCGCGGCAGCCGCTTCGAGCGTCTTGCGATAGGCGGCCGAATCGTAGTTCGCATGGGGCCCGCGCTTCCAGTCGATCTTCAGCTGCGCACGCGCCTGGATCGCCGTCCACGTATCGTGCGCGACGACGGCCACGCCGCCGAGCGGCTGGAATCCCGACGGCAGCGGCGTCGGCGCGAGCGGCACGACCTTGACGACACCCGGCAGCTTCTCCGCCGCCGATGCGTCGAACGACGCCACCGTGTCACCGTACGCCGGCGGGCGTGCGACGACCGCATACAGCATCCCGTCGAGCCGCGTGTCGATCCCGTAGTGCGCGCGGCCGCCGACGATATCGCGCCCGTCGATCAGCGCGGTTTCGCCCTTGCCGATATAGCGGAATTCGGCCGGCGCTTTCAGCGCCACCGTTGCCGGATCCGGTGCCGGCAGCGCGGCCGCTTTCGCCGCCAGTTCGCCGAAGCCGAGCTTGCGCCCGCTCTTCGTGTCGACGACCTCATGCACCGTCGCCTTGACCTGACGCGTATCGACGCCCCACGCCGCGGCAGCCGCCTGTTCGAGCATCGTGCGCGCGGCTGCGCCCGCGCGGCGCAGCGCGGCGAAACTCTGGCGCAGGCTGCGCGATCCGTCGGTGTTCTGGTTGCCGTAGCGCGGCTCGTCGCCGACGGCCTGCGCGACCTTCACGCGTGCCCAGTCGGCACCCAGCTCGTCCGCCACCACGAGCGCGACGCTCGTGCGCACGCCCTGCCCCATCTCGGAGCGGATGCAGGTCACGGTGACCGTGCCGTCCGGCGCGATCGCGACGAACAGGTGCGGATCGTCGCGCAACCCGTGCGGCATCCCTGCGCCGCCATACTGCGGATTCGCGCTGACGGGCGGCTGCACCGGCACGGCTGCGCACACGAGCGACGGCACGCCGAACGCGAGCAGCAGCCCGCCGGATGCGAAGCCGAGCAGCAGCGCGCGGCGGCTTTCGTTATGGACGGAGAGTTCGGGCGCGCTCATGCGGCACCTCCGCGGCGCACGGCTAGGCGAATCGCCGCGCGAATGCGCGTATAGGTGCCGCAGCGGCAGATGTTGCCGGACATCGCATCGTCGATGTCGGCGTCGGTCGGATGGGGATTCGTCTTCAGCAACGACGCGGCCTGCATGATCTGTCCGGACTGGCAGTAGCCGCATTGCGCGACGTTCAGTTCCTGCCAGGCCTGCTGCAACGGATGATCGAGGTCCGTCGACAGTCCCTCGATCGTCGTCACGCGCTTGCCGGAAGCCGCCGCGACCGGGGTGATGCACGACCGGATCGCGACACCGTCGAGGTGTACGGTGCACGCGCCGCACAGTGCCATGCCGCAGCCGAATTTGGTGCCGGTGTGGCCGAGGACATCGCGCAGATACCAGAGCAACGGCATGTCCGGATTGCCGTCGAAGTGCTGCTCGCTACCGTTGACGGTCAGCGTGATCATCGTTCACCTCCTGGTCGAGGCGCCCGCATCGCACCACGGGTGCCGGGTGGGGATTCGAACGGCAGCGGGTGCGTTCTGTTGCGCCGGCCCGGTACCGTCTTGTGGACTGCTCCGCCGGCAGGACCAGCGGTCAATGCGTGGTTATCGGTGCGGCTGGCTGGCGATGGCTGTCGGGCCTGCGATCCGGATTGATCGCGGACACGCACCCGCCCCGGATTCTGCCCCACGCAAACCGTCACCCAGGCAACGCGAGCATGTCGGGACTGCCAGAAACGGCGACTCGGATCGCGGCACCTGCGTGCCATGTTCCGCCCCGGCGGCTTCGACATTGCTCAGCGGAGCCAGAATCGTATGCGGAATGGCTCGGGCTCCAACTCTAACTGATGTGCGGCAGTTTTGCGCCGACCGTACGTGACCGTACGTATCGGCGCTGACGTGGCAATCCGGAGGGAAACGTTGAGGGAGACTCGGTGACGCATGACGTGCGTCATGCGGACGGGACCGACTGACGAGCCGGTCCCGGCGAGCGGCGCGACGGGGACGCGAGGCAGCCACTCCACCCACGAGGGACGGCGTGCGTGCCCACGGGGGTCGAGCGTCGCGCCCGGACGGGAAGTCCCGCGAATCGATGCGCGACGGGTTCGCGGCGATGCTTCGTTACATCCGGACCACGTCCGCGACGGCCTTCTTGTGGTCCTTGAAGCGATAGATCGTGATCGCGGCATTCTTCAGGTCGCCGCGCGAATCGAACGCGATCCTCCCGGTCACGCCGTCATACTGCGTGGCGGGCATCGCCGCGAGCACTTTCGCCCGATCCGTCGACCCGGCACGCTTGATCGCATCGTAGATGACGTACACGGCATCGTACGCAAACGGCGCGTACGCATCGATCTGCGCGTTGTAGCGGGCCACGTACCGATTGTTGAAATCCTGCCCTTTCGGCATCTTCGACAATGCAAGGCCGGCCTCCGAACAGACCAGGTTGTCGATCGCGTCGCCCGCCAGCCCGATCATCTTGTCGGTGCAGGCCCCGTCCCCGCCCAGCACGCGCGCCCGAATCCCCAGATTCGCCGCCTGCTTCACCAGCGGGCCGGCCGTCGCGTCCGAGCCGCCGTACATGATCACGTCGGGCTGCAGGCCCTTGATCTTGGTGAGGATCGCGCGAAAGTCGATCGCCTTGTCGTTCGTTGCCTCTCGCGTGACGACCTGGGCCCCCGACGCCTTTGCCGCCTTCTCGAATTCGTTCGCGAGCCCCTGGCCGTACGCGGTCGAATCGTCGATGACGGCCACGCGCTTTGCCCCGAGCGTCGCGATGGCGTATCGCGCCAGCGCCGGCCCCTGCATCGCGTCCGTCGCGACCAGGCGATAGGTCGTCCGATACCCCTGCTGCGTGAACACCGGATTCGTCGAACCCTGCGATATCTGCGTGACGTGCGCGTCGTTGTAGATCCGTGACGCCGGAATGGACACGCCCGAATTGATGTCGCCGACCACCGCGACGACGCCATCGTCCACCAGCTTCTGCGCGACCTGCGTGCCGGTACGCGGATCGGCCGCGTCGTCCTGCGAATCGAGCTGGAAGCGCACCGGTTTGCCGCCGACGACCGGCTGGCGGCTGTTGATTTCCTCGATGGCAAGACGCGCGGCATTCTCGCTGTCCTTGCCCATGTTCGCCAGTTGCCCGGTGAGCGGCGCGGCATGCCCGATGAGCACGACGGATGGAGTGTCCGCGCGGGCCTGCATGCTTGCCGCGACCAGCACGACGGTTGCGCCGACGAGCGGCATGCGGGGAGAGATAGGCTTCACTGGCGGCTCCGTGATCGAAGTGAACGAACGCTGCAGCCGCCATGATTCCCGACCGGGCGACTGCATGCGACCCAGTGTTCAATCGCCGAAATTCCGCGTCCAACGACAAATTCCGTTCGCCGCCGACAAATAAAACTTATCGCGGCGCATGGCACGCGCGGCCCGGCCGTCGAACCGCGCGCTGCAATGCAATCGCCCCCGCTCGTCAGGATTTTCCCGAGTCAACCACGAGATTTTTCCGCCATGACGGGCGGCACGCCGCGCTAAACTGCCGCTCAACCTCGCAACTTTGGGTCACGCGACATGAACGTGCGTTTTCTCGAGACCTTCGTCTGGTTGGCCCGTCTGCGCAACTTCCGCCTGACCGCCGAACGCATGCACGCGACCCAGGCGGCGATATCGAGCCGCATTTCCGCACTCGAACAGGAAATGGGCGTGCGGCTGTTCGACCGCGGGCCGCGTGAAGTCACGCTGACCCAGGTCGGCACGAAAGCGCTCCCCTTCGCGGAACAGATACTCAAGCTGAACCAGCTGATGCTCGACAGCGTCGGCGACCGCTCGAAGATTTCCGGATTGCTGAGGCTCGGCGCCGTGGAATCGATCATTCACACGTGGCTGCCCGAACTCCTGAAGCGCGTACGCGACGAATATCCGAATCTCACCATCGAACTGACCGGCGACACCTCGTCGCATCTCGTTGCCCAGCTGGCCAGCGGCCACATCGACGTGGCACTGCAGACCACCGTGACGACCGGCACGGAGACGTCGAGCATTGCGCTCGGCAGCTTGCCGATGTGCTGGATCGCCAGCCCGTCCCTCAACATTTCGGACGAGGCGCTGTCGGAAGCGGAGCTCGCCGCCTTTCCGATCATCGGGTTCGCGCGCCACTCGCTGCCGCATACGTTCCTGGTCGACCTGTTCGAATCGGTCGGCGAGCCGACTGCCCAGATCAACTGCATGTCGTCGGTCGCCGCCATCATCCACATGGTGATCGACGGCTTCGGCATTGCCGTATTGCCGAGCGCCTTCGTGATGAAGGAGCTGGCCGATGCCAGGCTGCAGATGCTGAAAGTGACTCACCGCGTGCCGGCCCTGCCGCTGATCGCCGCCTACCGGCGCAACCCCGACAGCCTGCTGCCCGAGTCGATCGCCCGGCTCGCGCTCGCCGTCATGCTCGACTTCGCGCTCGTGAACGGACCGCAATTCGCGCTGCTTCCGGAAACCGTCAGCGCGCCCCCTTCAAACACCTGATCCCGACGACACCCCTCTGCGCCATGCCGACCATTCCGATTCAACCGCTTACCGCGGACGCCTGCTCTCCGTACGGCACGATGCTGGGCAAACCGCCGAGAACCGATGGCGATACGCCCGTGTTCGTTAGTCCGCCGTCCGATTTCTGGCGCGAACACCTGTTCGATCCGGGCACGCCGGACACGGCGGAAATTCTGTGGGTCCGCTATCGCAATCGCGACCTGAGCGTCAGCACGCTCGAAACGCACGACCTGACCGAGCAGGCGATCGTCCCGCTGACGGGTTCGATCGTTCATGTCGTCGCTTGTTCGATGCCGGATGGCGCGCCCGACCTGTCGACGATGCGTGCGTTCCGCATCGACCCCGGGCAGGGGCTCGTGATGCACCCGCGCACGTGGCATGCGACGCGCGTGGAGCAGCCCGAAGTCACCTGCCTGATGTTGACGCGCGCATCGACGACCCGCGACCTTGTCGCGCATCTGCGCACCGGCGCGCCGGCATGCGAAAGCCGGATAGGCGCGATCGAAACGCACCGTCTCGATTGAGTCCGACGTCGTCCGTCTCGCGCGTCCGTGCCGGATGAATCATGAATGAAACACCGTCGGCTTCACCGGGTGTCGAAGCCGAGCGCAGGTGCTTCATGCAATCGCACGTTCAACGCGACCGCAACGCCTGCAACCCCAGCGTGAGCGGGTTGAACGGCACCTCCGACGCCCCCATCGAAAAGCTCGTCGCCTTCGACGGTACCCCCGGATTGCGCATCAGCGCGTGAACGATCCGCTCGCTCGCATGACCGTCGCCATACGGATTGCTCGCGCGCGCCATTTCCCCGTACGCGCTCTCGCTGTCGAACAGCCGTGACGCCTCCCACACGATCCGCTCCTGATCGGTGCCGACGAGCCGCGCGGTGCCCGCCTGGATCGCCTCCGGCCGCTCCGTCGTCTCGCGCGTGACCAGTACCGGCTTGCCCAGCGCCGGCCCTTCTTCCTGAATGCCGCCCGAATCGGTGATGATGAAATGCGCACGCGACATCAGGAATACGAACGACAGATACTCCTGCGGCTCGATCAGGTAGATATTCGACAGGTGGCCGAGCCGCGCGCGCGCCGGCTCCCGCACGTTCGGATTCATGTGCAGCGGATAGACGAACTGCGCGTCGGGATAGCGATTCGCGAGCGTGCACAGTGCGTCGCAGAAATTCTGGAACGGTTCGCCGAAACTTTCTCGTCGATGCCCGGTGATCAGCACCACGCGCCGCGACGGTTCGAGAAACGGAAACTGTTCGGCGACCTTTTCCGCCAGCGCACCGGTGCAGTCCAGCATGCGCTTGACCTCGTGCAGCGCATCGATCACGGTGTTGCCCGTCAACACGACCGCCCCGCCCGGTACGCCCTCGCTGAGCAGGTTGTCGCGTGCCTGCCCGGTCGGCGCGAAATGCCACGACGACACCGCGTCGGTCACGCGGCGGTTCAACTCCTCCGGCCACGGCGACCAGATGTCGCCGCTGCGCAAGCCGGCCTCGACGTGCCCGACAGGCAAATAGCGATAGAACGCAGCAAGACTGACCGCGAGCGTGGTCGTCGTATCGCCGTGTACCAGCACGACGTCCGGACGCAATTCGTCGAAGACGATGCCGATTGCCTGCAGAATGCCGGTCGTCACGTCGGTCAACGTCTGACTTTGGCGCATCACGTTGAGATCGTAGTCGGGCTTGATGTCGAATAGCGTCAGCACCTGATCGAGCATTTCGCGATGCTGCGCGGTCACGCATACCCTGGCGTCGACACCCGCTTGCGCCTTCAATGCACGCACCAGCGGTGCCATCTTGATGGCCTCAGGCCGAGTCCCGAACACAAGCAAAATCTTCTTCATCGTTATCCTCGTTGAGCCATTTCGCGCTGAATGACCCTGCTCGTGGCGCGAAGCATGTATTCAGGCGGCACCTCCCGTACTCGCACGCGGTCGACACGTTGCGGTGTCGCGGAGCGAGCGTGCCGCCCGGTTCACGCGGTCTACGCCACGCGAATCGTCGTACTACCGGCGTCCCGTTGCACTTGATCCGTCACGTCATGAGTCGTTCCTCGCTTGGCCAGGCGTCACGTCTGTTCGTCACGTCCTTTCCTCTACAGCAATATTCAAACCAGCCGCCCTGCGACCGTGCCCGGTTCACCCTGCATGCCCCGCGCATACGCGGTGCGCGACGGAATGTTTCACAACTGCTACGCGTGTCTCAGCGCCAATCAGGCGCGATACAGGCAAACATCGGGGCAGTCGCACGCCCCCTTCGACGACGTCGTCCGACGAATCTCGCACTCATGTCGAGCGTCCATTGCGCATCGGATCGCTCGCATCCGTCGAAGCGCGTTGCGCTTCCTTGATCCGCTCCTTTTGTCAGTGCAGTCGGCCGCACGATCGAACGCGCGGCCACGGTCGTGCACGACGGATTCACCCGACACGCAACGTCATTCACGTCGCACGAATCAACGCGGCGGGAAATGTTGCGAATGTGTAACGCGGGTCCGGAACGGGGTGGTTGCATCGGAGTCCGGCCCATGCAGCGCACGCGCTCTCATGGAACGCTCCGGCAATTCGGCCGATGCACACGCAACGAACGACGCGATGCGCATCTCCGCGCAGCGTCGTGCTGCCAAGGCGGCACAGGTTCGGCAGACAATTCGCTCGACGCACGACGCGTGCGGGCTGCGACATCGATCGCGCGCGGGCATTCGGCCTGCGCGCACGCTGATTCTTCGATGAATCAAAATTCGCCGCCGTGGTTCGCGCCACGCGCCCCCCCTTCACCCCCGCCCCTTGCTGCGCGCGGCATCGCGGCCGATGGCTCACGCCTTGCTTAATGACAGTCAGGCGTGCCCCGAAGCACTCGCCCGGCAGCGGACGAACGGGAGCGCCCAGGCAACACAACAGGAAGGAAACGCGACGCGTCCGCCTGGAGCGAAAGACCAGCGATCCAGCGCGCCGAACGTGCCGACGTGTCCTGTTGAAGTACGCGCGATCTACGAGCCTGGTTCCGGCTCCGAAGTAGCGAACCGGTCCGTGAACGCAACAGCCTCTGGTTCACCCTCGCCACGGTGAACCGAGCCACAACGTCGACACGCTCGCCGGGCGCGACGCGGCCAACGCCGCGCCCGGCGACGATTGCACAGGACCGCCGCGCAGGAGCCCAAGACCATGAATCGGCCCGCGCTTTGCCCGACCGTACGCTCGCGCGTAGCGGCCACCGTCGCGCTGTGTCGCCGGTGGCACGTCGCCTGCTGTATCGCTGCGTGCGGTTTCGCGCTGCATGCGAACGCTGCCGAGCTCCGCCTCAACGGGCTGTACCAACGCGCCGATGGCGCGATCACCGTGCGCCTGAACGGCGTCGGCATCGACCCGTATTTCGCGGCGAAGGCGCTGCTCGCCGCGTCCGACGCGCAACTCGACGCCCGTCAGGCCGCCCTCGCCTGGATCGCGTGGTTGCTGCCGCGCCAGCGCCCGGATGGCAGCTTCGATCGCTACTGCGTGAAGAACGGCCGCTACCGCGCATGTGCCGACGCGGAAACCGACGACGCGATGATGGCGACCTGGATCGAATTGCTCGCCCGCTTCGCGCCGCCCGACGGCTTGCCCGCCGCGTGGGAGCTCAGCCTGAACCGCGCCGGCGTGCATCTGGACACGCTGCTCGACAAGCCCTCCGGCGTCTACCAGATCTCGTCGTCGCTGCATGTCGCATTGCTGATGGACAACGTCGAAGTACACAGCGCGTTCCAGGCCCTCGCGGCGTACTACGTCCGGCGCGCCGACTACACGCATGCGGGACCGTGGAGCCAGCGTGCCGACCGGCTGGCATCCGCGATCCTGAAGGTCTTCTGGCGCGGCACCGAATCCGGCTTTCGCGCCAGCACGCAGCAGGTCAGCGATACGAGCTTTTATCCGGCGAAGATCGCGCAGATCCTCCCGCTCCTGTCCGGTATTCAGGTACCCGAACAATCCGGCGAGACGATCTACGCGCAGTGGATGCGGAAGTACGGCAAGAGCTGGCCGCAACTCGCCGACACCGACTATCCGTGGAGCTTGATCGGGCTGGTCGCGCTCAAGATGAACGATTGGGGCACGGTTGCCTGCTGGAAGGCCCGGTCGGGCCCATACCGGCACGGCGCACACTGGAACGTACTGGAGGAGTCGCTTTATCTGGCATTCGAAAGCCGGATGGCCGACCCCGTCATACCCGCTCGATGCGGATTCACGACGGCGGCGGCAACGGCGACCGCATCGCGCTGATGCAACGGTGCGCGCGGTCCATGATGACTAACAGGGAGGTGACGTGTCATGTGTGGCATCGTCGGCGCGGTCGCGCAACGGGACATCGTCCCGATTCTGATTGAAGGTTTGCGTCGCCTCGAGTATCGCGGCTACGATTCATGCGGCGTGGCGACGGTCGTCGACGGCCAGGCGCGTCGCGAACGCAGCGTGTCGCGCGTCGCCGATCTCGACGCGCACGTGCGCACCGCCGGCCTGACCGGCAGCACCGGCATCGCGCACACGCGCTGGGCGACACACGGCGCGCCGGCAACCTGCAACGCGCATCCGATCTTCTCGCGCGATGAAATCGCGCTCGTGCACAACGGCATCATCGAAAACCACGAAACGTTGCGCAAGCAACTTTCCGACGAGCACTACGAATTCGATGGCCAGACCGACACCGAGGTCGTCGCGCACCTGATCCACAGCAAGTACCGCGGCGACCTGCTCGCCGCCGTGCGCGCGGCAACTTCACAGCTTCACGGCGCGTACGCGATCGCCGTGTTCAGCAAGCACGAGCCGCAACGGCTGATCGGCGCGAAGGTCGGCTCACCGCTCGTCGTCGGCGTGAAGGACGGCGAATGCTTTCTCGCCTCCGACGCGCTCGCGCTCGCCGGCATCACCGACCGCTTCATCTTTCTCGAGGAAGGCGACATCGTCGAGTTGACGCCTGGCGGCGTGCGCGTACTCGATCGCGGCGGCGCACCCGTCGAGCGCGCGGTGCAAACCATTTCCTCCGCGCAGGCCGCGGTCGAACTCGGGCCGTACCGGCATTTCATGCAGAAGGAGATTTTCGAGCAACCGGAGGCCGTGGCCGCGACCATCCCCGATGCGGGGCTGTTCGATCCGGCCGTATTCGGCCCGGACGCGGCACGGGCGTTCGAGCAGATCGACAACGTGCTGATTCTTGCGTGCGGCACGAGTCACTATTCCGGCCTGACCGCGCGCCGCTGGCTTGAAACTATTGCGCGCGTGCCCGCGCAGGTCGAGATTGCGAGCGAATACCGTTACAGTGACGCGCTCGCGACGCCGAATACGCTGGTGGTGAGCGTGTCGCAATCCGGCGAGACCGCCGACACGCTCGCCGCGCTCAAGTACGCGCAGGCGCTCGGCCATATCGACACCTTGGCGATCTGCAACGTGCCGACCAGCGCGATGATGCGGCAGACCGGCCTGCGCTTCCTGACCCGGGCCGGCCCGGAAATCGGTGTCGCGTCCACCAAGGCGTTCACGACGCAGCTCGTCGCGCTGTTCATTCTCGCCGTCACGCTCGGGAGGCTGCGCGGCTATGTCGACGATGCGCAGCTTGCGCGCTATACGATGCAACTGCGGCGGCTGCCTGGCGCGCTCGAGGATGTGCTCGGGCTCGAACCGCAGATCGAGCGCTGGGCGGCGGAATTCTCGCAACACGAGAATGCGCTGTTTCTCGGGCGCGGGCTGCACTACCCGATCGCGCTGGAAGGTGCGCTGAAGCTGAAGGAGATTTCGTATATCCACGCGGAGGCGTATCCCGCGGGTGAGTTGAAGCATGGGCCGCTCGCGCTCGTGACGCACACGATGCCTGTGGCGACGATTGCGCCGAACGACGCGCTGCTCGAAAAGCTGAAGTCGAACATGCAGGAAGTGCGGGCGCGCGGCGGGCAGCTTTATGTGTTCGCCGATGCCGATACGCGGATCGACAACAGTGAAGGCGTGTCGGTGCTGCGGATGCCGGATTACTACGGGTTGTTGTCGCCGATCCTGCACGTGGTGCCGTTGCAGTTGCTCGCGTATCACGCGGCGTGTCTGCGTGGCGCGGATATCGACAAGCCGAGGAATCTGGCGAAATCGGTGACGGTCGAGTGACGGGGTTGGGTAACCCGGGGCGGACTGGGGAAGGTCTTCGAGGGATCTAACTGGCCCGCCCTACACGATTCGAACGTGTGACCTACGGCTTAGAAGGCCGTTGCTCTATCCAACTGAGCTAAGGGCGGTCGGGGAGAAAAGACACGGCTGACGCGGACCGCATTTGCCGCAAGGCATCGAGCAACGACAAAACCATCCGACTCGAAGCCCCGAAACAAAACGGGCCCGGCATGAAGCCGAGCCCGAAATTATACCCGATCATCGCGCCACATCACGCGAGCCGGCCAACCCAGCATCAAACCGGCTGCGGATGCAGCATGAACCAGCCGAGGCAGAACACACCGGCAATCACGCAATACACGCCGAACGAAGCCAGCCGGCCACGCCCTTCGAAATAGCGCATCAGGAACCGTACGCTCAGGTACGCGGCGATTGCCGTCAGCACGCCGCCGAGCAGCGCATCGGCGAGCTGGTCGCGCGCATGGAACAGCTTCGGCAGCTCGAGCACACCCGCCGCGAAGATGATCGGCGTACCGAGCAGGAACGAGAATTCCGCGGCCTTCTCCGCCGTCAGTCCCGCTGCATTGCCGGCGATCATCGTCAGCCCGCTGCGCGAAAAACCCGGAATCAGTGCGCCGATCTGTGCGAGACCCACGAAGAACGCCTGCTTGAACGTCATCTTCTCGGGCGCCTGATGCGCGCGGCTGCGCTGGATGCGATCGCCGAGCCACAGCAGCACGCCGTTCACGATCAGCGCGATCGCGACGATCCGCAGGTCGTGGAACACGCGTTCGATGCGCTTCTCGAGGAGCAGCCCGACGATGCCGGTCGGGATCGTCCCGATGATGAGCGCCCACATCAGGTGCCCGTCGTCGTTCTTGCGGCCGCCGAGCTGCGCGAAGAAGCCGCCGATCAGCGCGACCCAGCGTGCGCGGAAATACCACAGCAGCGCCAGCGCGGTGCCGAGGTGCAGCGCGACGAGGAACGGCAGCAGTTGCGGTGCGTGCTTGTCGATGTGCATGCCGAACAGCGCCGGCACGAGCAGCGTATGGCCAAGGCTGCTGACGGGGAAGAGTTCGGTGACGCCCTGCAGGACGCTCAGGAATACCAGAAACCAGAGACTCACGCGTCGGTCCTTTTAGTGAAGATTGAGCGGGAAGAAAAGCGGACGACGCGATGCGCGTCCGAAAAAAACGCGCCCCGATTATGCCGAGCCAGGATTACTGCGCCAAGGCATTTGGCTGGATATTGCGGCAATGCACACAAACGCTTGCAACTTGTAAGCAATCAGAAAGCAAAAAGCCCGCCATTTGCATGGCGGGCCTTTCGACTTCGGCAGGAATTGCCGTCAGCGGCCGAGCTGATAGAAAAATAATACCGTGCTGCCGGTGAACATGCCGAACAGTGCGATACCCATTGCCATTGCCAGATCCATGGCCCCCTCCACGAAGTGTCATGACCCGGCAACATCACCGGTTTAGAGGCATTATCCCGACCGTTGACAGTCTTAAAAACTCGCGATTTCCCGAGAAGGGTTTTCCCCGAGCCGCCACGGCCCGATAATGGAGCGCGCCGTTCCCGTCCACCCGCCCAACCCGATTCGCCATGCCGACCTTCCAGCAACACGAGATTCACGAACTTCACGCCGGCCCGTCGCTCGTCCGGGTCGCTCCGCAATTCGGCGGCCGCCTGCTGTCGTGGCATGTCGACGGCGAACCGGTGATCTTCTGGCCGGAAACGGCCGACTGGAGCAACCTCGCGCGCGTGCGCGGCGGCAACCCGCTGCTGTTCCCGTTTCTCGGCCGTCACCGCGTCGACGGCGAACTCGGCCGCTGGCGCGACGCCGCGGGCGTGGTGCGCGACCTGCCGATGCACGGCTTCGCGCGCGACCTGCCGTTCGCCGCGCAACCGTCGGCCGATGGCGCCGCGCTGTCGATGACGCTCGACGCGACCGACGCCCTGCGCGCAAGTTACCCGTTCGACTTCCGCTTCGAAACGACCTACCGGCTGGCCGACTCGCACACGCTCGAAGTCGCGCTGACGACGACCAATCGCGGCGACACGCCGCTGCCCTACTACGCCGGCCACCATTTCTATTTCGCGCTGCCGGACGGCGAACGCGCCGAAACCACGCTCGAGCTGCCGCCGACGCGTCGTTGCGCACAGCAGGCGGACGGTTCGATCAGTGCGCCCGAACCGGGCGAAGCCCGTTATCGCCTCGACAACCCGGACATCCTCGACCGCTTCCACTGCCTCGACGGCGTGCCGGCCACGCCGGTGCGCATCGTGATGCCGGGCCGCGGCCGCACGATCGAGATCGCGCTCGACGTGCCGGGTTCGATCCCGTGGTACGCGGTGACGACCTGGACCGAGAAGCCCGATTCGGACTTCTATTGCGTCGAACCGTGGCTCGGCCTGCCGGACGCGATCCACAACGGCCTCGGGCTGCGCATGCTCGCGCCGGGCGCGACCGAAACCGCCACGCTGCGGATCCGCGTCCTCCCGCTCGCCGGCTGATACGTAGGCCGAGACGTCATCAAGCAGCGCGCCGAACCGGCGCGCCGCAGCCCCGGCAACGGCCCAAACTGCGGTGCGCGGGTCGAACCCGTTAAAATCGGACGTTTTGTGTTGCCTGCCGCGTCACGAGCGGCAGGGTTTTGCGAGGTTCAATGTTCGGAACAACAACGAAGCGACTCTTCGCAGCCGCCTGCGCCGCCCTGCTCGTCGCGTGCGGCTCCGCGCCTGTCGGCCCCGGGTTCTATCGCGTCGAGCGCGGCGATACGCTCTACAAGATCGCGCGCGACAACCGCACGTCGGTGTCGAACGTCGTGCGCTGGAACCAGATGACGAACCCCGATGCGATCGAGGTCGGCCAGGTGCTGCGCGTCGCGCCGCCACCCGGCACGACCACCGCGTCGACGCCGTCGACCACCGGCACCGGCAGTGCCGGCCGGGCCCGCCCCGCGCCTTCTGCACCGGTCGAATCGGCCGTCAAGCCGGCCACGAGCATCGCGCTGATCTGGCCGGCAGCCGGCAACGTGATCCGCACGTTCGACGGTTCGAAATCGAAGGGCATCGACATCGCGAACTCGCCGGGCACGCCGGTGGTCGCGGCTGCGCCGGGTGTGGTGGTCTATGCGGGTAACGGGCTGCGCGGCTACGGCAACCTGATCATCCTCAAGCACAACGCCGACTACCTGACCGCCTACGCGCACAACCGCGCGCTGCTGGTGAAGGAAGGCCAGCAGGTCACGCAGGGGCAGTCGATCGCCGAGATGGGCAACAGCGACAGCGATCGCGTCGCGCTGCATTTCGAGCTGCGCTACGGCGGCCGATCGATCGACCCGTCACGCTACCTGCCGGCACGTTGAGCGCCCGATGGGCGACACGCGATGCCGGCACGCATCGCGTGTCGTCGCGGTGAAAATCGGGAAAGGTGATGTCAGCGCTTGCGCAGACGTCCGGTGAACCGGCCGGACAACGGATCGACGTGACGGGCAAACGCCACCAGTACGCCGATTCCGATCAGGCTGAACCCCGCAGCTATCAAAAGCAAATCCATGGTCACACACTGATTTTTTCGTGATCTTATGCGTCATTGTGGAATCGTGCACTGAGCCAAGGCTATTGGACGAGTACGAAGATTCCCTACCCTCAGACGCCATTGTGGATTTTTCTGCGTGAAATCCTGATGTAAGCCGCTCGCGCAACACCACGTTCGCCCCCAGGAGACACCTCGATGCTGCCCGCCGCCGACCGCTACGACGACCTGCTCTCCCGCTTCGCGTGGGGCGTTCCGGCACGCTACAACATTGGCGTGGATGTCTGCGACAAATGGGCCGACGGCAGCGGACGCCTCGCGCTGATCCACGAAACGGCGCAAGGCGATGTTTTTCGCATCACGTTCGACGACTTGAAGAATGCCTCTAACCGGCTCGCGAACAGCTTTGTGCGCGCAGGCCTGAGGCGCGGCGACCGCATCGGCATCTTTCTCGCGCAGGGCCCCGAAACGGCCATCGCGCACCTCGCCGCGTACAAGCTCGGCGCGATCGCGGTGCCGCTCTTCACATTGTTCGGCGTCGATGCGCTCGAATACCGGCTTGCAAACAGCGAGGCGGCTGCGCTCGTCACCGACGCGGCCGGCTACGCGAAAATCGCGCCGCTGCGCGCCCAGCTGCCGGCATTGCATACCGTCTACTGCATCGGCGACGATGCGCCCGATCAGCCGGGCGTGCTGCACTACGACGCGGCGCTCGCCGCCGAAACGCCCGACTTCGTGCCGGCCGATACGGCCGCCGACGATCCGGCGGTCATCATCTACACGTCCGGCACGACGGGCAAACCGAAAGGCGCGTTGCACGCGCATCGCGTGCTGCTGGGCCACCTGCCGGGCGTCGAGATGTCGCAGCAGTGCTTCCCGCGCGACGCGCGCCTGTTCTGGACGCCCGCCGACTGGGCATGGATCGGCGGCCTGCTCGACGTGCTGTTGCCGTCGTGGCATCACGGCGTGCCGGTGCTTGCGCGCCGCTTCGAGAAATTCGACGGCGATGCGGCATTCGCGCTGATGGCACGGCACGGCGTCACCCATGCGTTCCTGCCGCCCACCGCGCTGAAGCTGATGCGCACCGTCGCGGCACCGCGCGAACGCTACGCGCTGTCGCTGAAATCCGTCGCGAGCGGCGGTGAGTCGCTCGGCACCGAGCTGACGGCCTGGGGGCGCGACGCGCTCGGCGTGACGATCAACGAGTTCTACGGGCAAACCGAGTGCAACATGGTGCTGTCGTCGTGCGCGGCACTGTTCGACGCGCAGCTGGGCGCAATCGGCAAGGCGGTGCCCGGCCATGCGGTCGCGATCGTCGACGCGGACGGCATGCCACTGCCGCCCGGCGTCGAAGGACGCATCGCGGTGCGTCGCCCCGACCCGGTGATGTTCCTCGAATACTGGCGCAACGCCGACGCGACGCGCGCCAAGTTCGCCGGCGACTACCTGCTCACCGGCGACACGGGCACGATCGACGCGGACGGCTTCGTGCGCTTCGTCGGCCGCGACGACGACGTGATCACGAGCGCCGGCTACCGGATCGGCCCGGGCCCGATCGAGGACTGCCTGCTCACGCATCCTGCGGTGCGGATGGCGGCCGCCGTCGGCGTGCCCGACGCGACGCGCACCGAGATCGTCAAGGCGTTCATCGTGCTGAATCCCGGCCACATCGGCGACGATGCGCTCGTGCAGGCGCTGCAGGCACATGTGCGCACACGCCTCGCCGCGCACGAGTATCCGCGCGCGATCGCGTTCGTCGACAGCCTGCCGATGACCGCGACCGGCAAGATCGTGCGCCGTGCGCTGCGCGACGCGTAGGCCGGCCGCCACCCGAGCCGCCCGCTGGGCCGGATGGTTTATAGTGGCGCCACTACGCAGTCTTTCCAAGAAAACGATGTCCTCTGATCACCACTCCGACGCGGGCGCGTCGCACAGCCCGCTCTACGCCAAACTCCTCGGCGAAACCGCCAAGATCGACTGGTGCGATCTCGAACGCTTCTTCGCGCAGGGCAAGCTGCTGTCCGTTGCACGCGACCTCGATCTCGTCAGCGTCGCGGAAGCCGTTGCCGGCGACGATGCCGAGCAGGTCACGCGCTGGCTGTCGGCAGGCCTCGTCGCGCGCATGCCGGCCGAAACCGCCGCCGATTACGCGGCGCGCAACCCGGAGCTGTGGGCGGTCGTCGTATCGCCGTGGGTTTGCGTGCAAGAACGCGCCTGACGCGTCCGCCATGTCCGAATCCGCGTTACCGCACGGGGCCGGCTCGGCCGCCGTCACGCATCGGCGTGTCCTCGCGCTCGCGTTCCCGATCGTCCTCGCAAACCTGACCCAGCCGATCCTCGGTGCCGTCGACACGGCCGTCGCCGGTCACCTCGACGGCGCGCAGTACCTCGGTGGCGTCGCGCTCGGCGGGCTGTTCTTCAATTTCGTGTTCTGGGGGTTCGGTTTCCTGCGGATGGGGACGACCGGCCTCGTCGCGCAAGCGCACGGTGCCGGCGACGCTGCCGGAATCCGCCTGAACCTGCTGCGCGCGTTGATCGTCGCGTTCGCACTCGGCGCCGTGGTGCTGGCGCTGCAGGTGCCGCTGCTGTCCTTTGCGCTGTCCGCGCTCGGCGGCAGCGATGCCGTCCGCACCACGGCGCTTGCCTACAGTCACGCGCGGATCTGGAGCGCACCGTTCGCGCTCGCGAACTACGTCGTGCTCGGCTACCTGCTCGGCATGCAGCGCGTGCGGCTCGCACTCGTCGCGCAGGTGTTCATCAATGCGGTGAACATCGGCGCCGTGCTGCTCTACGTGTATGGCTTCGGCTGGGGCATTGCCGGCATCGGCGCCGCGACGGCCACCGCCGACGCATGCGGTTTCGCGCTCGGCGCGTGGATGCTGTGGCGACTGCGGCCGCGCGGCCTTGCGCCGATCGCGGTACGCGCGCTCGCCGATCGCGTCGCGCTCAAGCGGCTGATCGTACTCAATCGCGACATCTTCCTGCGCACGCTGTGCCTGCTCGGCGCATTCGGCTGGTTCGCGCACCTTGGTGCGAAACAGGGCGATGCGACGCTCGCCGCAAACGCGCTGCTGCTGAATTTCCAGACGTTCATGGCGTACGGTCTCGACGGCTTCGCGCATGCGGCCGAGGCGCTCGTCGGCGCGGCGGCCGGCGCGCGCGACCGCCGCGCGTTCCGGCAGGCCGTGCGCGTCACGCTGTTCTGGTCGGCGCTCGGCGCGCTGCTGTTCGCGCTCGTGTACTGGGCCGCCGGCGGCTGGATCATCGCGCGCCTGACCGACCAGGCCGAGATCCGCGAAGTGGCGCTGCGTTACCTGCCGTGGGCCGCGATCTCGCCGATCGTGTCGGTCTGGGGCTTCCTGCTCGACGGCGTCTTCATCGGCGCCACGCAGACGCAATCGCTGATGCGTGCGATGGTCGCATCGTTCTCGATCTTCGTCGTGGCCACGCTCGCCGCCGTCGGCACATTCGGCAATCACGGCCTCTGGTTCGCGCTGCTGCTGTTCATGGCCGCACGCGGCGCGACGCTGGCGCGCTACCTGCCGGCGCTGTTGCGGCACATCGGCACCGACACGCCCGCGGCCCGCGCCTGACGGCGGGCCGAACCGGCCGTTATTGCGTGGGTTTCGGCGGCGGCGCGTCGAGCATCGACGGCGGCGTCATGTCGGTCGGCACGCCGTGATAGTCGGCCGGATCTTCCGGCGGATGGCCGCGACGGGCCTGATGCGGATCGCTGGTACAGCCGGCGAGGAAAAATGCGGCCAGCACGGCCAGCATGAAACGGGTCATCGGGTATGGCTCCGGAAATCGGCGCGCCCATCGCACGCCGGGACCGCGCCGAGTCTAGCGGAAATCCTGCTTCGGAGTCGCGCCGCGCATGTCCTACTATGTACGCATGGCGCTGTGCCGTGGAAAGGAGGCTGCCATGTCGTCTGAAGAAATTGCCGGCCTGATCGGCCTGTTCGTCGGTCTGATGGTGCTCGTCGCGCTGTCGTTCTTCGAGTCGCGCGAATACAAGCGCAGCCATGAAGGCGAAGGGATGATCCATCACTGGATGGCCGAACACCACCTGCTCGACTGGCGGCGCAAGCACTAAGCGCGCCGCTGCCGTCCGGCCCTTCCCCGGGCCGTTCCCGAACGTGCCGTCCCGCGGCACGGCGGTGATTGCGTATCGCCGAAATTAACAGGGTCCGACTCACACACATCGATCAGATGGACGAACGCCGCCGCGCGGCTCGTGCCACGCGACGGCGTTCGCTTGCGCGCGCCCGGACGGGCGCGACGCGGTTCAGACGGCTCAGCCCAGGAAGTGGCGGGCGTAGCGCGCGTTGATGTCAGACAGGCGGAACAGCGTCAGGAAATCCGCGCAGTTGAAGTCGGGATCCCAGGCCGGCGCACCGCAGATCTTCGCGCCGAGACGCAGGTAACCTTTGATCAGCGGCGGCGGCGCCACGACGGTGCCCGTCTGCAGTTCGTCGACCGGCAGGGCCGTGTGCGGGAACGCGCGATATTCGGGCGCCGTCAGCGAGCCTGCCGACAGCGACTGGTACAGGTTCGCGGCATAGTGGCCGCCGTCGGCCATCGACACGCTCGCGCAGCCGAGCATCGTCTCGTAGCCGTTCTGCATCATGTACGCGCCAAGACCGCCCCACAGCGCCATGATGACGGCGCCGCTGCGGTAGTCGCTGTGCACGCACGAACGGCCGACCTCGACCATCTTGCCGCGCAGGTGCGTGAGGCGCGACAGGTCGAATTCGCCTTCGGCGTACAGGCGGCCCACACGCGCGGCCTGATGCGGCGGCAGCACGCGGTACGTGCCGACGACCTTCAGGGTGTCGAGATCGCGAACCAGCAGGTGGTCGCAGTACGCATCGAACGGATCGACGTCGAGACCGGAGGGGCCGCTGACCTGCGCGCCCATCTCTTCGGCGAACACGCTGTAACGCAGGCGCTGGGCTTCGCGCAATTCGTCTTCCGTACGCGCCCATGCGGCGCGCAGGCGATACTCCGAGGTGACGGTTTCAGCAGCGCGCGGCAGGTGACGCCGCGACGTGTCGAGGGGCAGCGAGGCAAAAGGGAGCGTAGGCGTCGGCAGTTCTCGCATTAGGCTTTCCTGGTCGTAAGGAATAGGACGACATGCCCGCCAATGTAGTAATCGGCCGTGACCGTTATGTGGCACGACCGTGTCCTTTCAATGACGTGTCGCCGAATTGACTTTAGCAGAAAGCTTGCGAAACCGTATGATGAATCCCTTCAAAGCCCTTCAGGCGGGCCTCACAGCAGATCGGGCGTCAATACCGCGCGCAATACGGCCTGCCGGCTGCCGTCACGCGTGCGGCTCGCCAGCCACACGATTCCCCCCTTCTTGACGCTCCAGCTGTCGTCGCCGCCGGCGATCAGTTGCGCGGCCACGCTGCCGAGCGTCGGCTGGTGCCCGACGATCACGACCGTCGGCGCGATGCCTTCCGGCCAGCCGGCCGCCGCCAGCACGTCGTCGACGCTGCCGCCCGGTGCGAGCGCATCGACCGTCCGGTACTGGTCGGTCAGGGCTTCGACGGTCTGCACGGTGCGGGCCGCCGGGCTCGCGAGGATCATCGAGTTCGTCTCGAGCCGCCCGCGCAGCCATTTGGCCATCGCCTGTGCGTCCTTGCGGCCCCGGACGGTCAGCTGGCGTGCGAGATCGCTCGACGCGTAGTCTTCGGCTTCGGCGTGGCGCCACAGGATCAGGTTCATCATGATGTTCTCCTTGCTTCGGCGAGCGGCCCCGCGCCCATGCGCCCGGGCCCGCCGATTACCGGGCGAATTGTCGCAAATCGGGACGGCTCGCCGCCGTGGCATTTACCCGCATATAGGGATTGACCGGATCGGACATTCAAAGATACAATCTTTGGCTCGTCGGAGCGTAGCGCAGCCTGGTAGCGCATCTGATTTGGGATCAGAGGGTCGTAGGTTCGAATCCTATCGCTCCGACCAAAGGAATCAAGGGGTTACGGTGAACACCGTAACCCCTTTTCCGTTTCTGGGCCCTTTGAGCGTCAGCCGGGATTCCGGGTTCGCAGCACCTCATTTCATTGTAGGGATCAATTGAGGCGTCGACGCTACAATGAACGACGCACCACGAGGGCCATTTTTCGACGGTCAGCGCAGCGCAAATGGCCGATGGCCTTTCGCTTTCAATGCAGGAAAACTGGCTGGAAATGATCGAGCGCCTGCCTCGCCGGCCCATCGGGTTGCCGACGACATACGAGCCAACGCGCCATCCGCAGCCCGCATACGGCACTTGCCGGAACACGCGATAATGCGCGTGGACAACCCGCTTCCGCGCATGAAAAACAACATTCTCAAGACCGCCCTCTGCGCATCGCTGCTCGCGCTCGCGACTTCCGGCACCGCGTCGGCCAAAGCGCTCGACGACGCACTCGACTGCCACACGACCGGCCACAAGTTCGTCGCACCGCTGCTCGCCGCCGGCGACATCCAGTCGGAGCCGATGCACGTCGAATCGAACTCGGTCAATGCATTCCGCACGAGCCACGCGCTGACGGCGTACGGCTTCGGCGTCTATGTCGTGCTCGGATACCAGGCGAACGACCCGATCTTCCGCGCGGGCGACGGCACGCCGATCGGCGACTGGGCCTATGGCGTCGTGGTGCGCGGTACGAAAAGTGCAGTGGAGGAAGCCGTGCGCAAGGCCGGCAGCGACGCAACCGTCAAGCAGGCGTTTCCGTTCCTGACTGCGATCGTCTGCTCGTCGGACTGAGCGGCCGTCAGGACGATCATGCGGCAAGCCTGAGGGACGCCCAGCCTTCCTGCTGCCCGCCCCCTCCCAGCCCTGCTATCGACCTCGCTTCGACCTCGCTTGACCTGTTACGCGCCGGTATACACCACGCGATACGGGATGCCGACCTTCTCCCACTCGGCTGCCTCCTGGCTGAGGCTGTAGTCGGTCAGCGGATTCTGCTCGACCCATGCGCTCGGCAGGCGCACTTCATAGCCGCCCTTCTTCATCTGCGAAACGGAAATGTCCGGCAGCCCGGCATCGGTCCGGCGCCGGCACAGCAGCGCCGCGAGCCGCAGGCAGAACAGTAGCGGCCACTCGACCTCACGCGCCTGCGACAGCTTGCCGAGCTTGCCCGCGTGACCGAGCACCAGCGCGGCGAGGCGCGCCTGGTCGGTGCGCGAAAAACCCGGCATGTCCGCGTTGCTCGCGATATAAGCCGAATGCTTGTGATATGAGCTGTGCGAGATCGACAAACCGATCTCGTGCAACGCGGCCGCCCAGCCGAGGAACATCCGCCCTTCCTCGCGCGCTTCTTCGTCGGCTTCCTCGAGTTCGTCGAAGAAACGCCCCGCCAGCGCGCCGATCCGCTCGGCCTGCGCACGATCGACACCGTAGCGGCGCGTAAAGCCCTCGACGGTCACCGCGCGCATGTCCTCGTGCTGCGTCCGGCCGAGCAGGTCGTACAGCACACCGAGACGCAGCGCGCCGTCGGTCGTATCGACGTAGTCGACACCGAGCTCCTCGAACACCGCGAGCATGATCGCGAGGCCGCCCGCGAGCACCGGCACGCGATCGGGCTTCAGCGCGACCAGCTTCAGCCGGTTGACGTTCTCCGACTTGATCAGCGCACGCTTCAGCCGCTCGAGGCCGCCGCGCGAAATGCCGTGCGTGATCCCCGGATCGTTGAAGCCGTTCGCCTCGACGAGCTCCGCGAGCGCACGCGCAGTGCCCGACGAGCCGATCGCCTGGTCCCAGCCCGCCTTCTTGTACTCGCTCGAAATGATCTGGATCTCGCGCTTGGCCGCGAGTTCGGCCTGCCGCATCGTGTATTCGTCGACGTTGCCGGCCGGGAAGAACGTGCGGCTGTGGCTCACGCAGCCGATATAGAGGCTCTCCATCACGATCGGCGTGTAGTGCGAGCCGATGATGAATTCGGTGGAGCCGCCGCCGATGTCGACGACGAGCCGCTTGCCGGCGCTTGCCGGCACCGAGTGCGCGGCACCCGCATAGATCAGCCGCGCTTCTTCGCGGCCTGCAATCACTTCGATCGGGAAACCGAGTGCCGCTTCGGCCTCACCGAGAAATTCGCCCGCGTTCTTCGCGACGCGCAGCGTGTTGGTCGCCACCGCGCGCACATGATCGGGATGGAAATCGCGCAGGCGCTCGCCGAACCGCTTGAGCGCCTCCCAGCCACGCTCCTGCGACGCGCGATCGAGCATCTTGTCGCTCGACAGGCCTGCGGCCAGCCGGACCGGCTCGCGCAACGCGTCGACGGGATAGATCTGGCTGCCTGCCGGCGTTTCCTCGACACGACCGACGATCAGCCGGAAGCTGTTCGAGCCGAGATCCACGGCAGCCAGCAAGTGGGGGGTTGTAACCATCAGAAGGGGGCTCCGTGCGCGTTCTCCCACGGCAGCCTATGCGGCAACCCTGGGCGATCAATCAAAGGCGACATTTTAAGCGTGGAACGCTTGCCATTGCCACGCTTCACGGGCATGCACACCGCTCGTTTGCATATCGTCGAAACATTTATGAGACGAAACGGTTACAGCGTAGAATTTCCCGATATAAATACATCATTGTCATCAGCACGTCATCGTACCGTGAGAGTTTCCGAGCGTCCTTTCGAATCATCGCCCGAATCACCCCCTACTCTGCCGATGTCCGTCCGTTATCCGCTTCTCAATCGTGAACTCGGCATCCTCGGTTTCAACGAGCGCGTGCTGGCCCAGGCAGCCGATCCGCAAGTCCCGTTGCTCGAGCGCCTCCGCTTCATCTGCATCACCAGCAGCAACCTCGACGAATTTTTCGAAGTCCGGATGGCCGGGCTGCAGGAGCAGATCCGCGACAACCCCGGCGCACTGACGCCCGACGGCATGTCGTTACAACACGCTTACGATCTCGTCGTCGAACGCGCGCAACGGCTCGTCCATCGACAGTACACGATGCTGCACGAAACCGTGCTGCCCGCGCTCGAACAGGAAGGCATCTACTTCCATGCGAGCGACACGTGGAACGACGAGCAGCTCGAATGGGCGCGGCGCTACTTCCTCGACGAGCTGCTGCCCGTGCTGACGCCGATCGGCCTCGATCCCGCTCACCCGTTCCCGCGCGTGCTGAACAAGAGTCTGAACTTCGTCGTCGAGCTCGAAGGCCGCGACGCATTCGGCCGCCAGGCCGTGATGGGCATCGTGCAGGCGCCGCGCGCGCTGCCGCGCGTCGTGCGCATGCCGCACGCGCTGTCGGGCTTCGAGCACGGCTTCGTGCTGCTGAGCTCGTTCATGCAGTACTTCGTCGGCGAGCTCTTCCCGCAACTGACCGTGAAGAGTTGCAACCAGTTCCGCATCACGCGCAACAGCGAGCTGTTCGTCGACGAAGACGAAATCACGAACCTGCGCGTCGCACTGCAGGGCGAACTGCCCGCGCGCCACCTTGGCAACGCGGTGCGCCTCGAGGTGTCGGCCGACACGCCGCCGCACATCGTGCGACGCCTGCTCGTGGAAAGCGAACTCGGCGAGAAGGACTGCTATCGCGTGGCCGGATCGGTGAACCTCGTGCGGCTGATGCAGATCCCCGATCTCGTCGATCGCCCCGACCTGAAGTTCACGCCGTTCACCGCGTCGACCCCGTCCGCGATCACGAACGCGCCGACGATGTTCGACGCGATCGACAACGGCGACATCCTGCTGCACCACCCGTACGAGAGCTTCCAGCCGGTGCTCGAACTGCTGCAGCAGGCCGCGCGGGATCCGAGCGTCGTTGCGATCAAGCAGACGATCTACCGCACCGGCACCGATTCGCCGCTGATGGACGCGCTGATGGAAGCCGCGCGCAACGGCAAGGAAGTGACGGTCGTCGTCGAACTGCTCGCGCGCTTCGACGAGGAAACCAACATCAACTGGGCGTCGCAGCTCGAAGCCGTCGGCGCGCATGTCGTGTACGGCGTGGTCGGCCACAAGTGCCACGCGAAGATGATGCTGATCGTGCGGCGCGTCGTGCAGGCCGGCAAGGCATCGCTGCGCCGCTATGTGCACCTCGGCACCGGCAACTACCACCCGCGTACGGCACGCCTCTACACCGACTTCGGGCTGATGACGGCCGACCAGAAGATCTGCGAGGACGTCCATCACGTGTTCCAGCAACTGACGGGCATCGGCGGCGAGCTCACGCTGCACGAGCTGTGGCAGTCGCCGTTCACGCTGCATCCGCGCATCATCGACGCGATCCGCGTCGAGATCGACAATGCGCGCGCCGGCAAGCGCGCACGCGTCGTCGCGAAGATGAACGCACTGCTGGAGCCGACGGTGATCGCCGCGCTGTATGAAGCGTCGCAGGCCGGCGTCAAGGTCGACCTGATCGTGCGCGGTGTCTGCGCGCTGAAGCCCGGCGTGCCGGGGCTGTCGGAAAACATCACCGTGCGCTCGATCGTCGGCCGCTTCCTCGAGCACCACCGGATCTACTATTTCCACGCGAACGGTGCCGAGGACGTCTATCTGTCGAGCGCCGACTGGATGGACCGCAACCTGTTCCGCCGCGTCGAAGTCGCGTTCCCGATCCGCGATCGCAAGCTCAAGCGGCGCGTGATCGCCGAAGGCCTGTCGGTGTGCCTCGGCGACAACCAGTCGGCATGGCAGATGCACAGCGACGGCCACTACCGTCGCCGTCGCGCG
Organism: Burkholderia lata; assembly: GCF_000012945.1. NCBI lineage: Bacteria > Pseudomonadati > Pseudomonadota > Betaproteobacteria > Burkholderiales > Burkholderiaceae > Burkholderia > Burkholderia lata. The sequence continues at coordinate 1,409,150 of NC_007510.1, read as the reverse complement.
GGCAAGACGATCCGCAACGCGCAACTCGGGTTGCTCGCGAAGTTCTGTTCTTGAACCGGTAGCGCGGCGCGAGTCGCGCGCCGCGTCGCTCACAAAAAAAGCGCAGCCCGCGGGCTGCGCTTTTTTATTGCGGATCCAGCATGCCGCCGCTCGCCGAACGAGCGACGGATGCCGTTACGCGATCATGCCTCGTATGCGGCCGGCCGGATCGCGATGATGCGCGAGCCCGGGAACCGCGCGGTGAACGTGCTGCCGCGCCCTTCCTCGCTTTGCACGTACAGGTGCGCGTCATGACGCTGCAGCACGTGCTTGACGATCGCAAGGCCGAGCCCCGTGCCGCCCGTGTCGCGCGAACGGCTGCGATCGACGCGGTAGAAGCGTTCAGTGAGCCGCGGCAGGTCGGCGGCCGGAATCCCGAAGCCGCTGTCCGTGACGGAAAACACGCCCTGCGCACCTTCGCGCCGCCACGTCACGACGATCTTGCCGCCTTCCGGCGTATAGCGGATCGCGTTGGTAACGAGATTCGCGAATGCGCTGAACAGCTCCGTCTGCGCGCCGGTGACGCCAAGCGTCTCGTCGATCGTGAACGCGATGTCGTGATGCCCGTTCGACAGTGTCTGCGCGTCCTCCTTCAGATGGTCGAACACGGCACGCATGTCGATCGCGCGATCGAGCGGCGGCTTGCTCTCGCCCTCGAGCTTCGCGAGCACCAGCAGGTCGGTCACGATGTGCCGCATCCGCGAGGCCTGCTGCTCCATCATGTCGAGATAGCGCGCACGGTCTTCCTCGTTCAGCGGCAGCTCGCGCATCGTCTCGAGGAACCCCGACAGCACGGTGAGCGGCGTCTTCAATTCGTGCGACACGTTCGCGACGAAGTCGCGCCGCATCGCGTCGGTCCGCTCGAGCTCGGTGATGTCCTGCGTGAGCAGCAGCTTGCGATTCTCGCCGTACGGAAACACCTGCACTTCCAGCACGTTCTGCCGCGAGTCGCCCATGCCGCGCATCACGAGCGTCTCGTCGTAATGCTGCGCGTTCAGATAGCGGACGAACTCGGGATGGCGCACCAGGTTGGTGATGTGCTGGCGCAGGTCGCGCTTCGCGTCGAGGCCGAAATGCACCTCGGCGATCGAATTGCACCACTCGATCTGGTCATGGTCGTCGAGCATCGCGACGCCGTTCGGCGATGCCTGGATCGCCTGGATGAAGCGCGAATGCTGCTGCTCGACCTGACGCACCTGCGCATGCCACTGCTTCGCGAGCTTGTGCAGACGATAGTAGATTTCACCCCAGATGCCCGGCGCGCTCGGCACCTCGCCATAGACCGGTGCATCGAGCAGGCGCCACAGACGCTGCGTATGAAAGGTGCTGAAAAAGCCCTGCGCGACCAGCATCACGACCACGAACACGAGGCCCGCGGTCGGGCCGGCGAAGACGCCGACCAATACGCCGATCAGCACGAGCAGCACGAGCGACACCAGAAAGCGCGCCCAGATGATGTTCATGATTCAGCGCCCGAAAGAATGAACGGCATGCCGTGGCACACGGCATGCGTGGATACGTTACGCGTGCTTGGCGAGCCGGTAGCCGCTGCCGCGCACGGTCTCGATCATCGCATCGCAGCCGGCCGGTTTCAAGGCCGCGCGCAATCGTTTGATGTGCACGTCGACGGTGCGCTCCTCGACGAATACATGGTCGCCCCACACCTGGTCGAGCAGTTGCGTGCGGCTGTGCACGCGCTCCGGATGCGTCATGAAGAAATGCAGCAGGCGGAACTCGGTCGGGCCGAGATCGAGCTTGATCTCGCTGCCTTCCGCATGCGCGGCGACGCGATGCGTGGCCGGGTCGAGGCGCAGCCCGTTGATCGCCACGACGTCCTCGGTCAGCTGCGGCGCGCGGCGGCGCAGCACGGCCTTGATCCGCGCCATCAGCTCCTTCGGCGAAAACGGCTTCGTCACGTAGTCGTCCGCGCCGATTTCGAGGCCGAGCACCTTGTCCTGCTCGTCGCCGCGGGCAGTCAGCATGATGATCGGGATGTGCTTGGTCCGTTCGTTGTTGCGCAGGTCGCGCGCGAACGCGATACCGGACTTGCCCGGCAGCATCCAGTCGAGCAGCACGAGATCGGGCAGCACGTCGCTGATCAGGTTTTGAGCCTGTTCGGCGTTGTACGCGCGGATCGGGCAGTGACCGGCGTGCTGGAGATTCACCGAGATCAGTTCGGAAATCGCGGGCTCATCTTCAACGACGAGAATGTTGCTGGGCATCGGCACCTCTATTCTTCCTGTACGGAGTCGATTAACTGTTGGCTTCGCGATCGAGCGTGTCGCGCGGCTGGTGCCGCACGTCGGTGCCCTTCACGATGTAGATGATGAATTCGGCGATGTTCTTCGCGTGATCGCCGATCCGCTCGATCGCCTTCGCGATGAACAGGTATTCCAGGCCGACCGAGATCGTGCGCGGATCTTCCTGCATGTACGACACGAGCTTGCGCACGAACGCGCGGAATTCCAGGTCGATTTCCTTGTCGTCCTTGACGATCTGTGCGGCGGCCACCGTATCGAGACGCGCGAACGCGTCGAGCGCGCGGCGCAGGATCGTCACGGCCATCTCGCCCGACACCTTGATCTCGGCGATGTTGACCGTGCGCGCGGCCGGCTCGTCGACCAGGCGGCGTACACGCTTCGCGATCTTCTCGGCCTCGTCGCCTGCGCGCTCGAGGTTCGTAATCGTTTTCGAAATCGACATCAAAAGGCGCAGGTCACGCGCAGCAGGCTGCCTCCGCGCGATGATGTTGCCGCACTCCTGGTCGATGTCGACTTCCATCGTGTTCAGGACTTCTTCGTTTGCGATCACCTTCTCGGCTGCATCGCGATCGAAGTCGTTCAGCGCGTGCATCGCGCCGACGATCTGCGACTCGACGAGCCCGCCCATTTCCAGCACTTTCGACGACACGGCATTCAGGTCCGCGTCGAACTGGCTCGACAGATGTTTATCCGACATGGCTGTTGTTCTCCGTCATCAGCCGAAGCGGCCGGTGATGTAGTCTTCCGTTTCCTTGCGCACCGGCTTGATGAAGATCTTTTCGGTCTCGCCGAATTCGATCAACTCGCCCAGGTACATGTAGGCCGTGAAATCCGAGCAGCGTGCGGCCTGCTGCATGTTGTGCGTGACGATCACGACCGTGTAGTCGCTCTTCAGCTCCGCGATCAGCTCTTCGATGCGGCCCGTCGAGATCGGGTCGAGCGCCGAGCACGGCTCGTCGAGCAGCAGCACTTCCGGACGGATCGCGATGCCGCGCGCGATGCACAGACGCTGCTGCTGGCCGCCCGAGAGGCCGTAGCCGCTCTGGTTCAGCTTGTCCTTCACTTCGTTCCACAGCGCGGCCTTCGTGAGCGCCCACTCGACGCGGTCGTCCATTTCCGAGCGCGTGAGCTTTTCGAACATCTTCACGCCGAACGCGATGTTGTCGTAGATCGACATCGGGAACGGGGTCGGCTTCTGGAACACCATGCCGATACGCGCGCGCAGCAGCGAGATGTCGCGCTTCGTCGTCAGCAGGTTCTCGCCGTCCATCATGATTTCACCTTCGGCGCGCTGCTCCGGATAGAGTGCGAACATCTTGTTGAACGTGCGCAGCAGCGTCGACTTGCCGCAGCCCGACGGGCCGATGAACGCCGTCACCTTCCCTTCGGGAATGCTCAGGTTGATGTTCTTCAGCGCGTGGAACTTGTTGTAGAAGAAGTTGAGGTTGTTGACCTCGATCTTCGCGTTCAGCGGCTCGAGCGGACGGCCGTGCGCCGCTTCTTGCGTGCCGGCCGGCGCTGCAGTGCGCTCGACAGGATTCAGGTGGCTTTCTGCCATATTCATCGGATTGCTCCGCCGTTACTTTTTCGAGAAGATCGAGCGCGCCAGGATGTTGAGTCCGAGCACCCCGAGCGTAATCAGAAACACGCCCGCCCACGCCAGCGACTGCCATTCCGCGAACGGGCTCATCGCGAACTTGTAGATCGTGACCGGCAGGTTCGCCATCGGCTGGCTCATGTCCCACGAGAAGAACTGGTTCGACAGCGCGGTGAACAGCAGCGGCGCCGTTTCGCCGGCGATTCGCGCGATGGCAAGCAGCACGCCCGTCACGATCCCGCCGACCGATGCGCGCAGCGTGATCTTCAGCACCATGCGCCACTTCGGCGTACCGAGCGCGAAGGCCGCTTCACGCAGCGCGTTCGGCACGAGCTTCAGCATGTTCTCGGTCGTGCGGATCACGATCGGAATCTGCAGCAGGGCGAGCGCAATCACGCCGGCCCAGCCCGAGAAGCGCCCCGACTTCGCGACGACGATCGCATACACGAACAGGCCGATGACGATCGACGGCGCGGACAGCAGGATGTCGTTGATGAAACGGATCGTGCTCGCCAGCAGGTTCTTCTGGCCGTATTCGGCGAGATAGACGCCCGCGAGGATGCCGATCGGCGTGCCGACCAGCGTGCCGAAGCCGCACAGCAGCAGGCTGCCGACGATCGCGTTCGCGAGACCGCCGCCCTCCGTGTTCGGTGCCGGCGTCGATTCCGTGAACAGTTGCAGCGACAGGCCGCTGATGCCGAGATGCACCGTCGTGTAGAGAATCCACACGAGCCACAGCAGGCCGAAGGCCATCGCGCCGAGTGACGCAGCCAGCGCGATCGCGTTGATGGCCTTGCGCTTGCGCTGCAGGCGATTGCGCATCGCGTCGAGCACGGCGCCGTCCGGACCCGGGAAATTCATGATGGGCTCGCTCATTTCTTGCCCTCTCCCTTCTCGAGACGAAGCAGCAGCAGTTTGGAGATGGACAGCACGATGAACGTGATCACGAACAGGATCAGGCCCAGTTCCATCAGCGCGGACGTATGCAGGCCCGGTTGCGCTTCAGCGAATTCGTTCGCGAGCGCCGACGTGATGCTGTTGCCCGGTGCGAACAGAGAAATGCTGTCGAGCAGGTTCGTGTTGCCGATCACGAAGGTCACGGCCATCGTCTCGCCGAGCGCGCGGCCGAGGCCGAGCATCACGCCGCCGATCACACCGGTCTTCGTATAGGGCAGCACGACTTTCCACATCACTTCCCAGGTCGTGCAGCCGATCCCGTATGCCGATTCCTTCAGCAGCACGGGCGTGACTTCGAACACGTCACGCATCACCGACGCGATGTACGGGATGATCATGATCGCGAGGATCACGCCGGCTGCGAGGATGCCGATACCGATCGGCGGGCCGGCGGTCAGCGGGCCGAGAATCCACACGTCCTTGAACAGGTGGCCGAGCGGTTTCTGGAAGTATTCCGCGAAGATCGGCGCGAACACGAGCAGGCCCCACATGCCGTACACGATCGACGGAATCGCGGCGAGCAGCTCGATCGCGATGCCGAGCGGGCGGCGCAGCCACACGGGCGACAGCTCGGTGAGGAACAGTGCGATACCGAAGCTGACCGGCACCGCGATGACGAGCGCGATGACCGACGTCACGATCGTGCCGTAGATCGGCACCAGCGCGCCATAGATGTCCGAGTTGGGATCCCACTCGGATTGCCACAGGAAGCCGAGGCCGAACTTCTGGATGGTCGGCATCGACGCAATGATCAGGGAAACGATGATCCCGCCGAGCAGCAGCAGGGTCACGATGGCGGCAAGCCGTGCAAGACCGCCGAATACGACATCCCCGAGGCGGCTCGGCGCGCGTTGCTGCGCAACGTCGGCGGACCGTGAGGACGTATAGGAAATATCAGACATGGGTGCCTGCTTTTGATTGCCGAGCGCCGTAACGCCCGGCTTTACCGCACACACTGCCCGACCGGCACGGCCGGGCAGCGAACCGCTGCAATACTTACTCGGCGGCGACCGACTTGCCCGAAGCGTCCGTCACCTTCGCCTTCCACTGCTTGCGGATTTCCACTTCGACTGCCGGCGGCAGCGAGATGTAGTCGAGGCTGTCAGCAGCCTTCTCGCCGTTCTTGAACGCCCAGCTGAAGAACTTCAGCGTTTCCGCGCCCTGCTCCGGCTTGTCCTGCTTTGCGTGCAGCAGCACGAACGTCGCGCCGACGACCGGCCATGCTTCCTTGCCCGGCTGGTTCGTCATGGTAGAACGACTTCGACCAGTTCGCGCCTGCAGCAGCGGCCTTGAACGTTTCCGTCTTCGGCTCGACCACCGTGCCCGTCGAATTCTTCAGGGCCGTGTAGACCATGTTGTTCTTCTTCGCGTACGCCCATTCGACGTAGCCGACTGCGCCCGGCAGGCGCTGCACGAAGGCTGCGACGCCGTCGTTGCCCTTGCCGCCCGTGCCCGTCGGCCAGTTGACCGTCGTGCCTTCGCCGACCTTCGACTTCCACTCGTCGTTGACCTTCGACAGGTAGTTCGTCCAGATGAAGCTCGTGCCCGAGCCGTCAGCGCGGCGAACCACGGCGATGTCCGTGTCCGGCAGCTTGACCTTCGGGTTCAGCGCGGCGATCGCCGGGTCGTTCCACTTCTTGATCTTGCCGAGGTAGATGTCGCCGAGCACCGGGCCCGACAGCGTCAGTTCACCGGCCTTCACGCCCGGCACGTTGACGACCGGCACCACGCCGCCGACCACCGTCGGGAACTGGAACAGGCCTTCCTTTGCAAGCTCGTCATCCTTCAGCGGAGCGTCCGAACCGGCAAAATCGACCGTCTTCGCGACGATCTGCTTCAGGCCGCCCGACGAGCCGATACCTTGGTAGTTGACCTTCGCGCCGCCGGTCTGCTGGTAGTCAGCAGCCCATTTCGTATAGATCGGCATCGCGAACGTGCTGCCTGCGCCCGTGATGTCGGCAGCGTGAGCGGCGACGGCGAAAAGCGCGCCAGCCAGGCCGGCAATCGCGGTTTGCATCAATTTCATGAGACCTCCAGTGTGTGAGCGGATGACTACGGCACCGCGAAGGTTAGGGGGTCCTCATGACGGTAATGTGACAATCGATGAAACTGGCGTGACAGTAACATGACTGGTTGAAAGGGAGTATCGGGTGCGGTGCGCGCGGCGCCCGGACGGCGCCGGAACGGCGGTGGCGGCAAGAATTGCCTGCCTGGAAAGGATGGGGAGACTACCCGTTTCACCCGGGTGCGAGCGGATCGTAGCGCAGTGTCTGCGCGATGGAAAGCCCCCGCTCGTGACCGTCCCGATATCAGGGGTCAGACGGTTTCTCGACCGTGCAACAAGGTGGGCGACGCGCCCTGCTTACAGGTATCGCAAACCTTTGCGTCTGACGAAATCGCGGCGCCCCGAAGGCGCCGCGAGCGGATTCACTGGAGCGCCGGCGCGCAGGCGTTTGACCTGTCCGCGCCGGGTCCGCGCGTCAGGTCGTCGCCGCGCGCACCGCGTCGGCGATCGTCTCCGCATGGCGGACCGCGTCAGCAGCCTGCTGCGCTTCGACCATTACGCGCAGCACGGGCTCGGTGCCCGATGCGCGGATCAGCACGCGGCCGCTGCCGGCGAGCGCGGCTTCGGCTGTGTCGATCGCGGCGCGAATCGACGTGCTGCCCTTCCAGTCGGCGCCCGGCTTCATCCGCACGTTGATCAGCTTCTGCGGGAACAGCGTGACGCCGTCGAGCATCTGCGCGAGGGTCTGGCCGCTGCGCTTCAGCGCGGCCAGCACGAGCAGCGCCGACACGATGCCGTCGCCGGTTGAATGGCGATCGAGCGACAGGATGTGGCCCGAACCTTCCGCGCCGAGCTGCCAGCCGTGCTCGCGCAACTGTTCGAGCACGTAGCGATCGCCGACCGCCGCACGGACGAACTTCACGCCCTCGCGCTGCAGCGCGACTTCGACCGCGAGGTTCGTCATCAACGTGCCGACCGCACCTTCGACCTTCCCGTCGGTCGCGATCCGGTCCTTCACGAGCACGTAGAGAAGCTCGTCGCCGTTGTACAGGCGGCCGGTCGAGTCCACGACCTGCAGGCGGTCTGCATCGCCGTCGAGCGCAATGCCGAGATCGGCGTGGTTGGCACGCACCGCGCGCACCAGCGCGTCAGGCGCGGTCGCACCGACGCCGTCGTTGATGTTGAAGCCGTTCGGCGCGACGCCGATCGGGATCACGTCCGCGCCGAGTTCGTGGAACACGTGCGGTGCGATCTGGTACGCGGCACCGTGCGCACAGTCGATCACGAGCTTCAGCCCGCGCAGGTTGAACGCGGCCGGGAACGTGCTCTTGCAGAACTCGATGTAGCGGCCGGCCGCGTCGTCGAGGCGACGCGCCTTGCCGAGACCGTCGGACGATGCGCATTCGAGCGGCTTGTCGAGCCACGCTTCGATCGCGGCTTCGGTGTCGTCCGGCAGCTTGTTGCCGTCAGCGGAGAAAAACTTGATCCCGTTGTCGTGATACGGGTTGTGCGATGCGCTGATCACGACGCCCGCCGACAGGCGCAGCGCACGCGTCAGGTACGCGACGCCCGGCGTCGGCATCGGGCCGGCCAGCATCACGTCGACGCCCGCCGCCGAAAACCCGGCCTCGAGCGCGGCTTCGAGCATGTAGCCCGACACGCGCGTGTCCTTGCCGATCAGCACGGTCGGACGCGAGCCCGCCGCGACCTCGGCCGAGCTGGCCAGTACCTTGCCCGCCGCGTAGCCGAGGCGCAACACGAAATCCGGTGTGATGGGCCCCTCGCCCACCGTGCCGCGAATACCGTCCGTGCCGAAATATCGACGTCCCATAGCGAATCTTCCTCCTTCGTCTTCTGACTTATCGTTGCCGCGCGGCTTCGCGCACGGCATTCCAGATTTTCAGCGCGTCGACCGTCGCCGCGACGTCGTGCACGCGCACGATCGCCGCCCCACGCTCGACCGCACACACTGCGGCTGCCACGCTCGCCGCGACGCGCTCCATCGGCGGCTTGCCGCCGATCACCGCGCCGAGCATCGACTTGCGCGACATGCCCGCGAGGATCGGATACGCGCGCCCGTCGGTCCGCGCGGGTGCCGTGTCCGGCAACGCGGCCAGCAGCGCGTAGTTGTCGTCGATGACCGCCTTGCCGAATCCGAAGCCCGGATCGACACAGATCCGCTCCGGCGCAATCCCCGCATCGCGCAGCGCCTGCGCGCGCTCGGCGAGAAAATCGCGCACGTCGGTCACGACGTCGCCGTAATCGGGTTCGCCGACCTGCATCGTTTGTGGCTCACCCAGCATGTGCATCGCACATAGCCCGCAATTACCGTCACGCACCGCATCGATCGCGCCCGGCTGGCGGAACCCCCAGATGTCGTTGATCAGGTCGGCGCCTGCGGCCAGCGCCGCGCGCATCACGGCCGGCTTGTACGTATCGATCGACAACGGCACGTTCAGCGGCCGCAGCGCTTCGACGAGCGGGATCACGCGTGCGAGTTCCTCGTCGAGCGGCACGGGCGGTGCGCCCGGGCGCGTCGATTCGCCGCCGATATCGAGAAGGTCGACGCCTTCGGCGATCATTCGCTCGGCCTGGCGCAGCGCATCGTCGCGCGCGAGGAAGCGGCCGCCGTCGGAGAACGAATCAGGCGTGGCGTTGAGGATGCCCATCACCAGCGGGCGTTCGAACGTCAGTTCGAAGCGGCCGCACTGGAGTGGCGCGGGGATGAATGGGGAAACAGCAGGATCGGACACGAGCAACTGGCGTGAATGAATGCAAAACGGGCCGGTGTGAAGCCACACCAGCCCGTGAACGGCGCTAAAGCGCTAAAGCGGAGATTACGCCGCCGGCGAAGCAGGCGCCGGCGCGTTGCCGGGTTTCACCTCGGCGCTGCTGCCACCACCCGACGAATCGCCGCCAACAGCCGGCGAGCTCTTCGGGGAGCGCGGCGGACGGCCTTCCATGATGTCGTTGATCTGATCGGCATCGATCGTCTCCCACTCCATCAGTGCGGCGGTCATCGCCTCGACCTTGTCGCGGTTCTCGTCGAGCAGGCGGCGCGCAAGGCTGTACTGTTCGTCGAGCACGCGGCGGATTTCCGAGTCGACCTTCTGTTGCGTCGCTTCCGAGATCGTGCGCGTGAAGCCACGGCCGAACGGCGATGCATCGTTCTCGTCGTCGACGTAGACCATCGGCCCGAGCGCGTCGGTCATACCGAAACGGGCCACCATCGCGCGTGCCGTCTGCGTTGCCTTGTTGAAGTCGTCCGAGGCGCCGGTGCTGACGAGGTTCATGAACAGCTCTTCCGCCACCCGGCCACCGAACAGGATCGCGAGGCGGTCCAGCAGGTAGTCCTTCGAGTACGTTTCGTTGTCATGCTCCGGCAGCTGCCACGTGACACCCAGCGCGCGACCGCGCGGGATGATCGTGACCTTGTGCACCGGGTCGGCCTTCGGCAGCAGCTTCGCGACCACCGCGTGGCCCGACTCGTGATAAGCGGTCGCACGCTTCGCTTCCTCGCGGATCACGGCCGACTTGCGCTCCGGACCCATGAAGATCTTGTCCTTCGCGTCTTCGAAATCCTGCATCTCGACGATGCGCTTGCCGCGACGTGCGGCGAACAGCGCAGCCTCGTTCACGAGGTTCGCGAGATCGGCGCCCGAGAAGCCCGGTGTGCCGCGTGCGATGACAGCCGCATCGACGTCGTTCGCGATCGGCACCTTGCGCAGGTGCACGCGCATGATCTGTTCGCGGCCGCGGATGTCCGGCAGACCGACGTAGACCTGGCGGTCGAAACGGCCCGGACGCAGCAGCGCCTTGTCGAGCACGTCGGAACGGTTGGTTGCGGCGATCACGATCACGCCCGAGTTCGCCTCGAAGCCGTCCATCTCGACGAGCATCTGGTTCAGCGTCTGTTCGCGTTCGTCGTTACCACCGCCCATGCCGGCGCCGCGATGACGGCCGACCGCGTCGATTTCGTCGATGAACACGATACACGGTGCATGCTTCTTCGCCTGTTCGAACATGTCGCGCACGCGAGCCGCGCCGACGCCGACGAACATTTCGACGAAGTCCGAACCGGAGATGCTGAAGAACGGCACCTTTGCTTCACCCGCGATCGCGCGGGCCAGCAGCGTCTTGCCGGTACCCGGGGGGCCGACGAGCAGCACGCCGCGCGGAATGCGACCGCCCAGCTTCTGGAATTTCTGCGGATCGCGCAGGAAGTCGACGAGCTCGGACACTTCTTCCTTCGCTTCGTCGCAGCCCGCGACGTCGGAGAAGTTCACCGCGTTGTTGTTCTCGTCGATCAGCCGCGCTCGCGACTTGCCGAACGAGAATGCGCCGCCTTTGCCGCCTCCCTGCATCTGCCGCATCATGTAGAACCAGAACACGATGATCAGGATCGTCGGCCCGAGGTAGTACAGCGCGGACATCAGCGCGTTCGGCTCGTCGTCGGCCTTGCCGCTGACCTGCACGCCGTACTTCATCAGATCGCCAACCATCCAGATGTCGCCGGGCGACACGATCTGGTATTTCTGGCCATCAGCCGGAGTGACGGTGAGGTTGCGCCCCTGAACGATGACGTTCTTGACCTTGCCGTTCTTGGCGTCGTCCATGAACTGCGAATAGGACACGCCTTCCTGGACGCGGGGCTTGTCGAACTGCTTGAACACCGTAAACAGCACCAGTGCGATCACCAGCCACACCGCTGCCTTCGAAAACATATTGTTGTTCAAAGCACCACTCCTTCACTCGTAGACGAGCGCCTACATTTTCCTTGCGGCGCCCCTCGGTCATTCTAATCCAGTCCGACCACCCTCGCCATAAGCATTGACAACCGCCGCGATAGCGCTTCGCTTGTCTGGCAAGGGCCGGAGCCCGTTTGCGGCACCCCGTTGCGCATCAGCGCGGACGTTTCAGATGCCGACCCAAAATGAACGTTTCGGACGATTTGTCGCGGGACGCCTTCGGCTTGCGCGGCGCGACGGTCTTAAACTGCTGTTTGAATTTCTCGACGATCTGGCTGTAGCCGCTGCCGTGAAAGCATTTCACGAGCAGCGCACCGTCCGGCTTCAGATGATTCTGCGCGAATTCGAGCGCCAGATCGCATAGATGCTCGATGCGCGCCGCGTCCGCCGAGGCCACGCCAGAGAGGTTGGGGGCCATGTCGGAAATAACAAGGTCCACGTCGCGCCCTTCGAGCACTTCTTCGAGCTGGTGAAGGACTTCGTCCTCGCGGAAGTCGCCCTGGAGGAAGTGGACGTCGGCGATCGGCTCCATCGGCAGGATGTCGAGCGCCACGATCGTGCCGTCGATGCCGCCTTCGCGCTCCGTGTCGCGCTTCTTGCCCTGCGCGAGCTTGTTGCGGGCATACTGGCTCCAGCTGCCCGGCGTCGCGCCGAGGTCGACGATCACCTGGCCCGGACGGATCAGCTTGTCCTGCTCGTCGATTTCCTTCAGCTTGTACGCGGCGCGCGCGCGATAGCCCTCCCGCTGCGCCATTTTGACGTAGGGGTCGTTGATGTGGTCGTGCAGCCAGTGCTGGTTGAAGCGGTTTTTTGCCATTCGAGAGAGAGATTGCTGCTAATTGCTTCGTGAAGCCGCGCTTTTAGCGGATAATACGCGTCTTCTTCGCGCGGCTGCGGCCCCTTTTCAGGCCCAAGCCGCGATTTTACGTGGTTTCGGCGCACGGCTGACGCGGTAACTTCCCGCGATCGCTATTCGGTCAGCGCGCCCTTATTTAGATTTCGACATTTCCATGCCCGCCCTTTCGCTTTCTCCCGCCGAGCGCTCCGCGCTGCGCTCCCAGGCCCATGCGCTCAAGCCCGTCGTGCTGATCGGCGCCGAAGGGCTGACCGACGCCGTGCTGAAGGAAATCAAGGTGCACCTCGACGCGCACCAGTTGATCAAGATCCGCGTGTTCGGCGACGAGCGCGACGAGCGCATCGCGATCTACGACGAGATCTGCGATCGCCTGAGCGCGGCGCCGATCCAGCACATCGGCAAGCTGCTGGTGATCTGGAAACCCGAAGCCGCCGTGGCGGCCCCGGCCCGCGGCCGTCGTGCCGGCACCGTGCCGAGCGCGGCCGAAGCCATCGACGACAAGAAAGGCCGTGCACCGCGCACCGTCAAGGTCGTCAAGGTGTCGCCGAACGCGAGCCCGGTGCGCCGCCCGAAGCCGACGAAGGTCGTCGTGCGCGGCAACGAGCGCGTGACGGCAGGCGGTAACGTGAAGCGCGCCAAGAAGCGCCAGGCCAGCACGAAGCGTCCGTTCCAGGACAAGTAAGCATCGAGGCGGTACGGCTGCGCCGTGCCGCCGCCCTGCCCGCAGGCCCGGCATCGGCCGGGCCTGCGCGGCATTTGCGTCAGGCGTCGCGCGCCGGCAGACGCCAGATCAGCATCAGCCCCAGCACACTCTCGACCAGGTAGAACACGCTCGAGACGCCGTGCAGCATCCCGAAGCGGCTCGCATACGGCGAGTTTGCGATATCGGTGCCCGCATCCATCGCGGCTACCCGCAGCGCGTTCATGAACGGCTGCAGCGCGAAATACCCGACCAGCACGCACACGACCATCGCGGCGACGACCCAGCGCACGCGGCGATATTCGTTGCTGCCCCGCCGCACCTGCTGGTTCGACAGCGCGAGCAGCAGCACACCACATACGACACCGAGGATCGCCTCGATACGGAACAGCTGGGCGGCGACCGAACCGGCCGTCATCCGCTCCAGCGTTTTGAACAGCACGGGCGCGACCGCATACCCGATCGTCAGCAGGCTGCCGACCCATACGGCCGACAGCAGACGGAACACGCGATGCGGCATCACGTTGCCCCGCTTCAGATGTAGCTGACCGAGATGATTTCGTACTCGCGCACGCCGCTCGGCGCCTGCACGGCCGCGACGTCGCCTTCGGACTTGCCGATCAGTGCGCGTGCGATCGGCGAGCTGACCGAGATCAGGCCGTGATCGATATCGGCTTCGTCGTCGCCGACGATCTGATACTTGACGGTATCGCCCGACTCGAGATCCTCGAGTTCGACGGTCGATGCGAAAACCACACGGCCTTCGGCATCGAGCACAGTCGGATCGATGACCTGCGCAGCCGACAGCTTCGATTCGAGTTCCGCGATACGACCCTCGATGAAGCCCTGCTTTTCCTTCGCAGCATCGTATTCGGCGTTTTCGGACAGATCGCCCTGTGCGCGGGCCTCCGAGATCGCGTTGATCACGGCCGGCCGCTCGACGGACTTGAGGCGCTGCAATTCATCGCGCAGGAGTTCTGCGCCACGCTTTGTCAACGGAATGGTGCTCATAAACGGCTCAATCGCTAAAAACGGCTATAAAAAAAATCACCGCGATTAAGCGCGTTTCCGATGCACTGGAAACACCGCCTAATCGCGGCACGTGTTGCTTCGACAGGTAACTGACTGCTTAGTTTAGGCGAGCGTGAAGACCTTGTAAATCATAGACTTCCAGATCCTTCAGGTAGCGCAAGCCTTCAACCGCCGCGCGCGCGCCCGACATCGTCGTGTAGTACGTGACCTTGTGCGCCTGCGCGCTCATGCGGATCGAACGCGAATCGGCGATCGCCTGGCGCGTTTCGTCGACCGTCGTGAACACGAGTGCGATCTCGCCGTTCTTGATCATGTCGACGATGTGCGGACGGCCGTCCTTCACCTTGTTCACGACCTTCACCGGCACGCCGGCCGCTTCGATCGCGGCAGCCGTACCCTTGGTTGCGACGATCGGGTAGCCGAGGTCGTGCAGCATGCGCGCGACTTCGACCGCCTTCGGTTTATCCGCATCCATCACGGTCAGCAGCACCGTGCCCGACTCCGGCAGGCGCGAACCGGCCGCGAGCTGCGACTTGAACAGCGCTTCGCCGAACGTCTGGCCGACACCCATCACTTCGCCGGTCGAACGCATTTCAGGCCCGAGGACCGGATCGACGCTCGGGAACTTGACGAACGGGAACACCGCTTCCTTCACGCTGAAGTACGGCGGCTCGACTTCCTTCGTCACGCCCTGCTGCGCGAGCTTCTGGCCGACCATCGCGCGCGCCGCGATCTTCGCGAGCGGCAGGCTGGTCGCCTTCGACACGTACGGCACCGTGCGCGATGCGCGCGGGTTCACTTCCAGCACGTAGATGATGTCCTGCTTCGAACCGTCCGCCTGCGGCACCTGCTGGATCGCGAACTGCACGTTCATCAGGCCGACCACGTTCAGCGCCTTTGCCATCGCGCCCGTCTGGCGCTTCAGCTCGGCCACGGTTTCCTTCGACAGCGAGTACGGCGGCAACGAGCATGCCGAGTCGCCCGAGTGGACGCCCGCCTGCTCGATGTGCTCCATCACGCCGCCGATGAACACGGCTTCGCCGTCGCAGATGCAGTCGACGTCGCACTCGATCGCGTCGTTCAGGAAGCGGTCGAGCAGCACCGGCGAATCGTTCGACACCTTCACGGCCTCGCGCATGTAGCGCTCGAGGTCGCGCGGCTCGTGGACGATTTCCATCGCGCGGCCACCCAGCACGTACGACGGGCGCACGACCAGCGGATAACCGATCTCTTCCGCGAGCGCGAGCGCTTCGTCTTCGGCGCGTGCGGTACGGTTCGGCGGCTGGCGCAGGCCGAGGTCCTGCAGCAGCTTCTGGAAGCGTTCGCGATCTTCAGCCGCGTCGATCATGTCCGGCGACGTGCCGACGATCGGCACACCGTGCGCTTCGAGGTCGAGTGCGAGCTTCAGCGGCGTCTGGCCGCCGTACTGGACGATCACGCCGACCGGCTTTTCCTTGTCGACAATCTCGAGCACGTCTTCCAGCGTCAGCGGCTCGAAGTACAGGCGGTCGGACGTGTCATAGTCGGTCGACACCGTTTCCGGGTTGCAGTTGACCATGATCGTTTCGTAGCCGTCCTCGCGCATCGCGAGCGCCGCGTGCACGCAGCAGTAGTCGAATTCGATACCCTGGCCGATCCGGTTCGGGCCGCCGCCCAGCACCATGATCTTCTTGTTGGTGGTCGGCTGCGCCTCGCACTCTTCCTCGTAGGTCGAGTACATGTACGCGGTCTTCGTCGCGAACTCGGCCGCGCAGGTGTCGACACGCTTGTAGACCGGGCGCACGTTGAGTTCGACGCGGCGCTTGCGGACGTCTTCCGGGCTCGCGCCGAGCAGCTTCGCGAGGCGGCGGTCGGAGAAGCCGCTCTGCTTCAGGTAGCGCAGTTCGTCGAACGACAGCGATGCGAGCGTGCGGCCGCCGAGCGCCTTTTCCTTCAGGACGATCTGCTCGATCTGCTCGAGGAACCACGGATCGATCGCGGTTTCCGCGTAGATTTCCTGGGCCGTCATGCCGATGCGGAATGCATCGCCGACGTACCAGATGCGGTCCGGGCCCGGCTCGTGGATCTCGATCGCGATCTCGTCGCGGTTGGTCGACTTCTCGTCGAGACCGTCGACACCGACTTCGAGGCCGCGCAGCGCCTTCTGGAACGATTCCTGGAACGTGCGGCCGATCGCCATCACTTCGCCGACCGACTTCATCTGCGTCGTCAGGCGCGAATCGGCTTCGCGGAATTTCTCGAACGCGAAGCGCGGGATCTTCGTGACGACGTAGTCGATCGTCGGCTCGAACGACGCCGGGGTCAGGCCGCCGGTGATTTCGTTCTTCAGCTCGTCGAGCGTGTAGCCGACTGCCAGCTTCGCCGCGACCTTCGCGATCGGGAAGCCCGTTGCCTTCGATGCGAGCGCCGACGAACGCGACACGCGCGGGTTCATTTCGATGACGACCATGCGGCCGTCCTTCGGGTTGATCGAGAACTGCACGTTCGAGCCGCCCGTGTCGACGCCGATCTCGCGCAGCACCGCGAGCGATGCGTTACGCAGGATCTGGTATTCCTTGTCGGTGAGCGTCTGCGCCGGCGCGACCGTGATCGAGTCGCCGGTGTGCACGCCCATCGGGTCGAGGTTCTCGATCGAGCAGACGATGATGCAGTTGTCGGCGCGGTCGCGCACGACTTCCATCTCGTATTCCTTCCAGCCGAGCAGCGACTCTTCGATCAGCAGCTCGCGCGTGGGCGAGAGATCCAGGCCGCGCTTGCAGATCTCTTCGAACTCTTCGCGGTTGTAGGCGATGCCGCCGCCCGAGCCGCCGAGCGTGAACGACGGACGGATCACGACCGGGTAGCCGCTACCGCCGGTGAGCGCCATGATCTCGGCGTGCACCTGGGTCGCTTCTTCCATCGAGTGAGCGACACCCGACTTCGCGGAACCGAGACCGATCTTGGTCATCGCGTCCTTGAACTTCTGGCGGTCTTCCGCCTTGTCGATCGCTTCCGGCGACGCACCGATCAGCTCGACGCCGAACTTCTCGAGCACGCCGTGGTGGTGCAGGTCGAGCGCACAGTTCAGCGCGGTCTGGCCGCCCATCGTCGGCAGGATCGCGTCCGGGCGCTCCTTCTCGATGATGCGTGCGACGACTTCCCACGTGATCGGCTCGATGTACGTCACGTCGGCCGTGTTCGGGTCGGTCATGATCGTCGCCGGGTTGCTGTTGACGAGAACGACCTTGTAGCCCTCCTCACGCAACGCCTTGCAAGCCTGCGCGCCCGAATAGTCGAACTCGCACGCCTGGCCGATGATGATCGGGCCGGCGCCGATGATGAGGATGCTCTTGATGTCTGTGCGTTTTGGCATGGCTTGTGAATTCAATAAGTAATCGTTGTCGTGGGTCGGCCGGCTGCGCTCAACTCATCGTGGCGAGCGCGAGCTTCACCGAGAATCCGATGAACAGGCCGCCCACGCTGCTCGCCGCGCCTGCTGCAAGCTTGCGGCGGCGGCGGAAGTGCTCGGCAAGCCGCGCACCCGCGAAGATCAGCGTGCTCAGGTACAGGAAGCTCGCGCTTTGCGCGATCGCCCCGAGCACGACGAACGACAGCGCAGGATGCGGGAATGCCGGGTCGACGAACTGGATGAAGAACGAGATGAAGAACAGGATCGCCTTCGGATTCAGCAGGCTCACGATCAGCGCCTTGCGGAACGGCCGCTCGCCGTCGACCGCGGGCGGCGCATCGACCGGCGCATGGGCCGGCGCGCGCAGCTTCTGCCACGCGCTGCGCAGCATGCCGGTGCCGATGTAGAGCAGATACGCGGCGCCGCCGTATTTCACGACGGAGAACAGCAGCGGGTTCGCCTTCAGCAGCGACGCGACGCCGGCGGCCGACAGCACCATCAGCACCGTGTCGCCGACGAACACGCCGCACGCCGCGCGATAGCCGGCCTTCACGCCGCGCTGCGCCGCGAGCGACAGCACGTACATCGAGTTCGGCCCCGGCAGCAGGATGATGAAGATCACGCCGAACACGTAGGTCCAGATATCCGTGATGCCGAGTGCGTGGCCGAACATGATGCGAATCTCCCGTCCTTCGGTTGCGTCGTTGACGTTAAGCGTTGCGCTGCTTCGCCGCGTCCATCAGCGCGGTGAAACGGTCGAACAGGTAGCCGATGTCGTGCGGGCCGGGCGACGCTTCCGGGTGGCCCTGGAAGCAGAATGCCGGCTTGTCGGTCAGCTCGAAGCCCTGCAGCGTGCCGTCGAACAGCGACACGTGCGTCACGCGCGCGTTGGCCGGCAGCGAATCCGCATCGACCGCGAAGCCGTGGTTCTGCGACGTGATCACCACGCGGCCGTCGCCGAGATCCTTCACCGGGTGGTTCGCGCCGTGGTGGCCGGTCTTCATCTTCAGCGTCTTCGCGCCGACCGCGAGGCCCATGATCTGGTGACCCAGGCAGATGCCGAAGGTCGGCACGCCGCGCTCGATGAATTGCTTCGTGGCCGCGATCGCGTAGTCACACGGCTCCGGATCGCCAGGGCCGTTCGACAGGAACACGCCGTCCGGATTCAGCGCGAGCGCATCTTCCGCGCTCGCCTGCGCCGGCAGCACCGTTACGTGGCAGCCGCGCTCCGCGAGCATGCGCAGGATGTTGTACTTGACGCCGAAATCGTATGCGACGACGCGGTACTTCGGCGCTTCCTGCATGCCGTAGCCGCCTTCGAGACGCCATTCGGTCTGCTTCCACTCGAACGGCTTCGTGGTCGACACGACCTTCGCGAGATCCATGCCCGCGAGACCCGGGAACGAGCGTGCGAGCTCGATCGCCTTCGCTTCGTCGTCCGAACCCGTCAGGATGCAGCCGTTCTGCGCGCCCTTGTCGCGCAGGATACGGGTCAGCTTGCGGGTGTCGATGCCGGCGATCGCGACGACGCCTTCGTCGCGCAGGTAATCGCCGAGCGTGCGGTCCATGCGGAAGTTCGAGGCGAGCGAGGGCAGATCACGGATGATCAGGCCGGCGGCATGGACTTTCGTGGCTTCGACGTCTTCGGCGTTGACGCCGACGTTGCCGATATGCGGATAGGTGAGCGTGACGATCTGGCGCGAGTAGCTCGGATCAGTCAGGATTTCCTGATAGCCGGTGATCGCGGTATTGAACACGACTTCGCCGATCGTGTGGCCTTCGGCCCCGATCGAATAACCACGAAAGACCGTGCCGTCGGCGAGTGCAAGCAAGGCGGGAGTAAAAGACGGCAACACGGGAGGCTCCTTGGGGAACACCCTGCTGCCGACCTGTCTACCCTGCCGCGCGAGCGCCGCGCTGCGTGGGCGCGCGTGGTCGCTTGCTGGACGCGGCCTGCGTTGTCGAGACGCGAACCCGGCGCGTGGCGCACGAGGCTTCGCGGCATCGCCCGGCAGGCGGCGTGCGGCGGATGAACGGGATGAATGAGGTGGGCGCTAGGGTGCGAGGTTGATCAGCACAAACTTTCAAATTATAGCCTGAAAATGGCCCTATCTTCAATCGATATGGCCGTCCGCTCGTGCGCGCGCCGCGTCCGGCGACGCGGCGCAACGCGCTGCGGCCCCGTTTCCGCGGCCGCCCTACCCGCCAGCGTACCGCCGGATCAGTGCGCTTGACCAGCGCCGCGCGTGGGCCAGACGTACCAGACGGCGCTCGCGAGCTGCAGCGCGAGCAGCACGCCCCATGCGGTGAAGTGCGCGGCGGCCGGATAGCGGCCGTCGACCGCCGGCCAGTGCGACAGCACCGCGCCGACACCGATCTGGAACGCAAAGATCAGCAGGAAAATCACGAGCGTGAGCGTCGTGTTCGCGCGGCCGATCAGGTGAGCGGGAAAATGCCCGGCCATCACCGCGTAGGTCAGGATGCCGACGCCACCGAACATCCCGTATGCGGCCCACAACACGGCCGGCGGCAACGGCACGCGCGCGACGATCGCAGCCTGCGTCGCGACGAACAGCGCCATGCCGACGCCGCAGAACGCATACACGGACACGCCGCGCCGCTCGAGCACGCGCGCCGCGGCGCCGAAGCCGACGCAGCCGGCCATCATCGCGAAGCCGAGCACCGACACGAGGCGCGCGGCATGCGGCGCATCGAACCCCGCGACATCGCGCAGGTACGGCCCGACCCACAGCGACTGCATCGCGTAGAACACGCCCTGCGTGACGACGGAGAACGACGAAATCTTCCAGAACGCGCGGCTGCTCAGGATGTGCCACGTGCCCTTGAACTGGCTGACGATGCCGCCCTGGTGGCGCACCTGCTTCGCCTCCGGCGCACCCAGGCCAATCGACGCCGCGACGATCACCGTCAGCACCGCGAGGCCGAAGCAGATCGCACGCCAGCTCGTCCAGCCGAGCAGCCAGGTCAGCGGCGAACCGACCATCACGCCGCCGAGGCCGCCCACGGCCATCACGAGGCCGTTGACGAGCGGCAGCCGGCCGACCGGGAAATGTTGCGCGAGCGCCTTGAACGCCGCGCCGAGGCACACCGATACGCCGACGCCGATCAGCAGCCGGCCCACCATCATCGTGCCGAGGCTGTGCGCGGCACCGAACACGGCTGCGCCGGCGGCCGCGAACAGCAGCATGCCGGCCGTCACGCGGCGGGGGCCGAAGTGGTCGAGCATCACGCCGGCCGGGATTTGCGCGCCCGCGAAGCCGAGGAAGTAGAGGCTGGTCAGCAGGCCGAGATCGGCGGCCGACAAGCCGAGCTCATGCGTG
This sequence comes from Burkholderia lata, assembly GCF_000012945.1. Classification (NCBI taxonomy): domain Bacteria; kingdom Pseudomonadati; phylum Pseudomonadota; class Betaproteobacteria; order Burkholderiales; family Burkholderiaceae; genus Burkholderia; species Burkholderia lata. The sequence continues at coordinate 1,388,226 of NC_007510.1, read as the reverse complement.
ACGAACGGCGCGAAGCCCAGATTGACACCGCGAAACACATACGACACGAAATACCCGACCGAAAACAGCGCGAGCACTCTCACCTGCACCGACGACATCACTTCCCCTTGTTATATGAAGACCTTCGAAACAGCGCCCCCGCGCTGCGTACAAACAAAAACGCCGTCACCTCGGTGACGGCGTTTCCTTGCATTTCGTCGGATGATACCGCAATCGCGCAAACCGGGCCGGCCGCACGATGCGCTCGCGACTGCGTTACTTCTTCTTGCCCTTGTGCGCTGCGGCCTTGGCCGGCGCCGCTTTCGCGGGAGCCGCCTTCGCCGATTTGGCTGCTGGCTTCGCCGCGCCGCGCTTCGCGCCATGCGACTTGCCGCCCACCGCCAGGCTCGCGCGCTCGATGTGCGCACCGCCGGCCGACGTCGCGATCCGCTCCGGACCGGGTTCCGCCGGCACCGAACGGCCGACCGGCACGTGCAGCACGAGCGCCTGGCCCGGCATCGCGAGATCGCGGTGCGTGCGGTTCCACGCCTTGAGCTGGCCGACCGACACGCCGTAGCGGCCGGCGATCGCCGCCATCGACTGCTTGCGGCGCACGCGGATCAGCATCTTGCGCGTGTCGGGGACATCGGGTTCCATCGCGAGCGCGCCGTTTTCGGCGACGTCGGCGCTGATGTCCTCATCGTCGTCATCGCCGCGCGGCACGACGATCGTCGAGCCCGGCTTCAGGCGCATGCCGGCCGGAATCTTGTTGATCGACATCAGCGTATCGGCGTCCACGCCAATCTTCTCGGCGATCGCGGCCGGTCGCGCACGTTCGCTGACCGTGTAGGTGGTCCACGTCGAGAGCTGGCCGTTGTACGCCTTCAGGTTCTTCTCGAACGCCGACGCGTTGTCGAACGGCAGCAGGATCTGCGGCTCGGTCGCACCGAGGATCACCGGCTTCGAGAACGACGGGTTCAGCGAGCGGAATTCGTCGAGCGACAGGTTCGCGAGCTTCGCGGCCACCGCCACGTCGATGTCGCGCGACGTCGTGACCGTCACGAAATACGGGTGGTTCGGGATGTCCGGCAGCGCGAGGCCGTACTGCTGCGGATTCGCGATGATGTTCTTCACCGCCTGCAGCTTGGGCACGTAGTTGCGCGTCTCGTTCGGCATCCGCAGGCTCAGGTAGTCGGTCGGCAGGCCGGCCGCCTGGTTGCGCGCGATCGCGCGCTGCACGTTGCCCTCGCCCCAGTTGTACGCGGCCAGCGCGAGATACCAGTCGCCGAACATGTCATGCAGGCGCGACAGGTAGTCGAGCGCGGCGCTCGTCGACGCGAGCACGTCGCGACGCTCGTCCTGCCACATGTTGCGCTTCAGGTTGTACGTGCGGCCCGTGCCGGGCATGAACTGCCACATGCCGGCCGCCTTCGCGACCGACAGTGCCTGCGGGTTGTATGCGGACTCGATGAACGGCAGCAGCGCGAGCTCGGTCGGCATGTGACGCGCCTCGAGCTCTTCGACGATGTGGTACAGGTACTTCTGCGAGCGCTCGGTCATGCGCTGCACGTAATCCGGGCGCTGCGTGTACCACGTGGTCTGCATGTCGACGAGGTCGGTCTGCAGGTCGGGCATCTGGAAACCGCGGCGGATGCGACCCCAGAGATCGGAGTCTGCACTGGTCAGGTCGCCGACGGATTGCTTGTCGACGTCGACAGTTTCTTTGGCGGTGGCTGATTTACGGAGGTAGGTGGACGTCGCCTGCGAATCGGCGGCGTTGTTGGCGACAGGGGCCTGGCTCGCACAAGCGGCGAGCAGCAGAACCACCATCGCACTCAATATAAGTCGCATGAAAATCTCTGCTTCCGACGGCTGGAAATTGCAGGCGATACTACGGAAGTGCGTGCTTCACGTCAATAAAAACACCGAAAACTCAGCGAAATCCTACATTTGGAGCAATTTTTACAGACTCCGCTTGAGCTTTGGAGTCCTCCGGAAATCATCATCGGAACCGGTTTTTCCACTCGCGCATCAGCGTGAACGCCGTCAGACGATCCGGCACTGTTTCGTGCAACTCGGCCTCGAGCGTCGCGCGGATCGCATCGCTGTCCGCCCGCATGAACGGGTTAACGGCACGCTCATGCGCGATCGTAGTGGGCAGCGTCGGCACGCCGCGCGCGCGCAGCGCTTGCGCATCGTCGCGCCACGTGGCGAGCGCCGTATTGCCGGGCTCGCACGCGAGCGCGAAGCGGATATTGGACAGCGTATATTCGTGTGCGCAATGCACGTGCGTGTCGCCCGGCAACGCCGCGAGCGCGTCGAGCGACGCGAGCATCTGCGCGGGCGTGCCTTCGAACAGGCGGCCGCAACCGCACGAGAACAGCGTGTCGCCGCAGAACACGTGCGGCGCCGCGTTGCCCTGCCCGGCCGCCTGGAAATAGGCGATATGGCCGCGCGTATGGCCCGGCACGTCGAGCACGTCGAACGTGGCGGCGGGCGCGTCGAGCGTCACGCGATCGCCGCCCGAAAGCGGCCGCGTGACCACGCCGATCGCTTCGGCCGCGGGGCCGTAAACAGTGAGCGGAGCATCGTCCGGTTGGCTATCGCGCAGTGCCGCGACACCGCCGACGTGGTCGGCGTGATGGTGCGTGAGTAAAATAGCGGTCAACCGCCAGCCTCGTTCGGCTAGAACCCGGCGCACCGGCGCGGCTTCACCCGGATCGACGGCGATCGCATCGCGGCCGTCCGAGACGAGCCAGATATAGTTGTCATCGAATGCCGGAACCGGCACGTATTCCAGCTCGTTCATGGGCGCGCAATCATCGTTATGTCTGACCGTCAAATTATAGACTGGCCCGCCTGGACCGACTCACCGCCCGGCCGCTACGTGCTCGGCTGGGAGCAGGCGCAGCTCGACCGGATCGTGTCCGACGTCTTCGGCTTCCACGCACTGCAGCTCGGCCTGCCGCAGCTCGACGCGCTGCGCGAGAACCGCATGCCGTATCGCGGCCTCGTGCTCGATCCGGCGAGCGGCGCGAGCGCGCCGTACCAGTATCCGTGGGCGCGCGAAGCGCACGCACCCGAGCACGCGCCCGACGGCCGCAGCACGACCTGGTGCGACCTGCTCGACCTGCCGTTCGAGTCGCAGAGCGTCGACCTGATCGTGATGCCGCACACGCTCGAATTCACGTCCGACCCGCACCGGCTGCTGCGCGAGGCCGAGCGCGTGCTGATGCCGGAAGGCCAGCTCGTGATCACCGGCTTCAATTCGCTCAGCCTGTGGGGCATGCGGCAATCGTTCGGGCGCATGGCGAACCGTCCGTTCGTGCCGGCCACGCGCGACCAGATCGCGTTCATCCGGCTCAAGGACTGGATCAAGCTGCTCGGCTTCGATCTCGAACGCGGCCGCTTCGGCTGCTACCGGCCACCGCTCGTCACCGACAAGTGGCTGGCCCGCTACGGCTTCATGGAAGCCGCCGGCGACCGCTGGTGGCCGATCTTCGGCGCCGTCTACATGGTGACGGCCGTCAAGCGCGTGCGCGGCATGCGCCTCGTCGGCCAGATCAAGATGAAGAAGCCCGTGCTCGCACCGGGCCTGACGCCGGCGGCCTCCCCGACCACCCATCAAGAACATTCATGACTACCGATACCATCGACATCTATACCGACGGCGCCTGCAAGGGCAACCCCGGCCCCGGCGGCTGGGGCGCACTGATGCGCTACGGCGACAAAGAGAAGGAGCTGTTCGGCGGCGAGCCGAACACGACCAACAACCGCATGGAGCTGATGGGCGTGATCGCCGCGCTCGAAGCGCTGAAGCGGCCGTGCCAGGTGATCGTGCATACCGACTCGCAATACGTGCAGAAAGGCATCAGCGAGTGGATCCACGGCTGGAAGAAGAAAGGCTGGATCACCGCGGCAAAGACGCCCGTGAAGAACGCCGACCTGTGGAAGCGGCTCGACGCGCTCGTCGCGCAGCACGAGGTCGAGTGGCGCTGGGTCAAGGGCCACGCGGGCCATCCCGAAAACGAGCGCGCGGACGCACTCGCGAATCGCGGCGTCGAATCGCTCACGGCCTGAACGCGGGCCGCTCCCCTGTTTCTATTGTTTTTCCCGACATGCGCCAGATCATTCTCGATACCGAAACCACCGGCCTGAACGCCCGCACGGGCGACCGCCTCATCGAAATCGGCTGCGTCGAGCTGCTGAACCGGCGGCTCACCGGCAACAACCTGCACTTCTACGTGAACCCCGAGCGCGACAGCGATCCGGGCGCACTGGCGGTGCACGGGCTCACGACCGAATTCCTCAGCGACAAGCCGAAATTCGCGGAAGTCGCCAACCAGATTCGCGACTTCGTGCAGGACGCCGAGCTGATCATCCACAACGCGCCGTTCGACCTTGGCTTCCTCGACGCGGAATTCGCGCGGCTCGACCTGCCGCCGTTCACCAAGCATTGCGGCGGCGTGATCGACACGCTGGTGCAGGCCAAGCAGATGTTCCCGGGCAAGCGCAACTCGCTCGACGCGCTGTGCGACCGCTTCGGCATCAGCAACGCGCACCGCACGCTGCACGGCGCACTGCTCGACTCGGAGCTGCTCGCCGAGGTGTATCTCGCGATGACGCGCGGCCAGGACAGCCTCGTGATCGACATGCTCGACGACGCGGGCGCCGACGGCGGTGCGGGCAATGGTCAGCGCGTGTCGCTCGCGGCGCTCGACCTGCCCGTGGTGGCCGCGAGCGACGACGAACTCGCCGCCCACCAGGCGCAGCTCGACGAGCTCGACAAGTCAGTCAAGGGCACCTGCGTGTGGCGCACGTCGGCCGACGCAGGTGCTGCAGAAACGGCTTAAGGCAGGCACACGGTGCGGCACGCGCCGCGGCCGCGCTCACGCGCGCGGCTGCAGCGCGATGACCGCCATCCCGCCGAGCGCAAGCACCGCGCCGGCCACGTCCCAGCGGGTCAGCGCGACGCCGTCGACCACCCGCAGCCAGACCAGCGCCACCGCGATATACACGCCGCCGTACGCAGCATAGGTGCGCCCCGCCGCACTCGGGTGCAGCGTCAGCAGCCACGCGAACAGCGCGAGCGACAGTGCGGCCGGCACCAGCAACCACACCGGCCGGCCCTCCTTCAGCACGAGCCACGGCAGGTAACAGCCGACGATTTCGGCCAGCGCGGTGGCGGCAAATAACGCCGCGATCCTCATCAGTTCGGTCATCCGGTTCCTCGTGAATTCGGCCCCGTCACCGGGGGCCGCACGGCTCCGCCGCGCGCCGCCGATCATACCCGAGCCGCTCCCGCCGGACGCCCCGCCAGACGGGCGTTTCCCGGCAATTTGCACGATCATCCGTCATCGTGCTATCATGTAGCCTGTTTCAACATTCAATCTCTGTCTATTCGATTTCGAGAGAAGTCCGTCCGCGCGTTGCGGGCCGGCCCTTCGACCGAAATTGCACATACAGGAAAGCCCGCCCGACAGGCCCGCTTTTCTCGTTTCGTTGCCCCTCCGGGGCGCTTGCCGGAACGCTGGACACCGTCCGCACCGGCATCTGCCGCCTGCATCACGCGGCCCATTCTTCATGAGCGCACTGTCGCGACGGCCCATCGGGCCCGCGTCGAAGCAGCCCCTTACGGCCCTTTACCGCCCATCGTGCAGTAAGTGCTTAAAGGTTTGCCCCGACGCGCCGCACCCGACACCGCGCTCGCCGGCAAACCGTGTCGGACGGCCCGCCCGTTCGGCGCAGTCAAAGGAGTGCATGACCTTGACCGCAACACACGTCAGCCCGACCGCTGCTTCTTCCTCCGCTTCGTCGTCCGGCGAAGCCCCGCTCGTCGCGGACGACATAACCGTCGTCGACCAGAGCCTACTCAAGCGCGCCGTCAGCGCGATGGCCATCGGCAACGCGATGGAATGGTTCGACTTCGGCGTCTACAGCTACATCGCCGTCACGCTCGGCAAGGTGTTCTTCCCGTCCAGCAGCCCGTCCGCGCAGCTGCTCGCGACCTTCGGCACGTTCGCGGCCGCGTTCCTCGTGCGCCCGCTCGGCGGCATGGTGTTCGGCCCGCTCGGCGACCGCATCGGCCGCCAGCGCGTGCTCGCCGCCACGATGATCATGATGGCCGTCGGCACCTTCGCGATCGGCCTGATCCCCAGCTACGCGTCGATCGGCATCATGGCGCCCGTGCTGCTGCTCGTCGCCCGCCTCGTGCAGGGTTTCTCGACCGGCGGCGAATACGGCGGCGCAGCCACCTTCATCGCCGAATTCTCGACCGACAAGCGCCGCGGCTTCATGGGCAGCTTCCTCGAATTCGGCACGCTGATCGGTTACGTGATGGGTGCGGGCGTCGTCGCGCTGCTCACCGCGTCGCTGTCGCAGGAGGCGCTGCTGTCGTGGGGCTGGCGCGTGCCGTTCCTGATCGCCGGCCCGCTCGGCCTGATCGGTCTCTACATCCGGATGAAGCTCGAGGAAACGCCTGCGTTCAAGCGCCAGGCCGAAGAGCGCGAAGCGCAGGACAAGGCCGTGCCGAAGACGCGCTTCCGCGAAACGCTGATGCGCAACTGGCGTGCCCTGCTGCTGTGCGTCGGCCTCGTGCTGATCTTCAACGTGACCGACTACATGGTGCTGTCGTACCTGCCGAGCTTCATGTCGTCGACGCTGCACTTCGACGAATCGCACAGCCTCGTGCTCGTGCTGATCGTGATGGTGCTGATGATGCCGCTGACGCTCGCCGCCGGCCGCCTGTCCGACCGGATCGGCCGCAAGCCCGTGATGCTCGCCGGCTGCGTCGGCCTGCTCGCGCTGTCGATCCCGTCGATGATGCTGATCCATGCGGGCACCACGGCGTCGGTGTTCGGCGGCCTGCTGATCCTCGGCGTGCTGCTGTCGTGCTTCACCGGCGTGATGCCGTCGGCGCTGCCGGCGCTGTTCCCGACCGAGATCCGCTACGGCGCGCTCGCGATCGGCTTCAACGTGTCGGTGTCGCTGTTCGGCGGCACGACGCCGCTCGTGACCGCGTGGCTGGTCGACGTCACCCACAACCTGATGATGCCCGCGTACTACATGATGGGCGCCGCCGTGATCGGCATCGTGTCGGTCGTCGCGCTCGCCGAAACCGCGCGTCAGCCGCTCAAGGGTTCGCCGCCGGCCGTCGCGTCGCGTCGCGAAGCCCATCAGCTCGTGCGCCAGATGCGCGAGGACGACGAATCGGAGATGTACGGTGTCGTATCGCCGGCACGCGCCTGAGCGTCGCCCATGAAAAAGCCCCGGCCGAAGCCGGGGCCCGATCGAACCCGATCCGCCCGACCGGCTTGCGCCGGCCGGGCTTTTTTCATCCATGCGACGCGTGCGCCGTCATGCCTGCGCTTCGCAGTGGCGGCAGAAAATCAGCGCGCGCGAGCGCGACACAGCGGCCTGCGCACCGCGCGCCGCGACGATCAGCCCGACCTGACTGAGATTGAAATCGCGCTCGACCATCAACTGCGTCAGCGCGGCAAGCGGCAACACGAGGGACGGGTGGTACAGGCTCGATTCGATCAGGGCTTTCATCATCGGCTCCATCAGGCAATGCGTGATTCGATGGAGTGGATTCTAGGGACCGGCCGCTTCCGGATAAACAGCACGAATGCGAAGTCACTTGTCGGCCGCCGCGAACAATCGGCAAAGGCCTGCCTGGCAAGGCCGAGCGGGCGTCAGGGAGCGGCGCGGACCGCATCGCTCCCTGCCGCGACGCCTAGACGAGCGGCGTTTCGACGAACGCCGGCAGCGCTTCCGCCCGCGCCGAGTGCGCGGCCAGTGCCGGATAACGGGCCGGATCGATCCGCGCGAGCACCGGGTAGTCGGCCGCCATGAACTGCGTGAAACGCCATGCCACTGCGACCGTCACGTCGGACTGCAGCAGGCGCGTACCACCGAACCAGCCGTTCGCGGCCGCGACGAGCGGCTCCAGCGCGCCGTATGCGCCCTCGATCTGGCTCAGCACGCGCTCGAGCCACGGCGCATGCTGTTTGTCGGCCGGACGCAGCGACTGCTCGTAGACGACCTGCACGGTCTTCTCGGCAGCCGCCAGCGCGAAGCCGACCGGCACGAGTACGCGCAGCCGTGCATCGGCGGCATCGGGCAGCAGGCGCCGTTCGGGCGCGACCCGATGATCGAGATAGTCGACGATCAGCGACGAATCGAGCAGCGTCGCGCCGTCGTCGGTCACGAGCGTCGGTGCCTTGACGACCGGGTTGATCGCCCTGAACTGCTCGAAATGACGGAACACCGAGATCGACTCGTGTTCGAACGGGAGGTCGAGCAGCTTCGCCGAAATGGCGACCCGACGCACGAACGGGGAATCCAGCATGCCGATCAGCTTCATCGCGAACGCTCCGCTTGAGGGGAATGGGATCGACGACTGTAGCAGCGTCGCGCGGTATCGCCTAGGGCCCGTTCCCGGCAGCAACGGGCGGGCGCGGGCGCCGGCGCCACGAACGCGTTTGCCGCAATGACGGAACGTGCACGGCCGGCCCTCGCGTCCGTGCGCTCGATGCGCATCCGCCAGTCACGCGCCGGGCTCACGCTGTCCGGCCACAGTGACCATAATGCAAGTTCACACCCCTTCCGCCCCAAGGTTCGCCATGTGGTATGCCCTCGTCGAGCAGCAGCGGGAATGGATGCGCGCCTGGCGCGCGGCGACGCGGCACGCGTTCGACGCGTGGCCCGCGGCCACGCTGCCGCACGCCGCGTCGTCGTGCTATGACGACCTGTTCGAGCCGCTGCTCGGGCCGCCGGACGGCCCCCCGCGCTTCGATATCGGATGGCCGGCGCTCGGCGAGCGCGTGGTCGCGCGCACGCCGTTCTGCGACCTGCGGCGTTTCACGCGCGCCGATGCGCGGCGCACGGTGCTGCTGTGCGCGCCGCTCGCCGGGCATGCGGCCGTGATGATGCGGGAAACCGTCGAGACGCTGCTCGCGGACGGCGACGTCTGCGTGACCGACTGGCGCAACGCGCGCGACGTGCCGCTCGCATCGGGCCGCTTCGGGCTCGACGAGTATGTCGCGACGCTCGACGGCTTCGTCGACGGGCTCGCGCCCGACGACCGGCCGCTGCATGTCGTCGCCGTGTGCCAGGCGACCGTGCCGGTGCTTGGCGCGCTCGCGCTACGCGCGGCGCGCGGCCTCCCACCGCCCGCGAGCGTCACGCTGATCGGCGGCCCGCTTGACGCGCGCCGCAATCCGAGCGCACTCGGCACCGCCGCTGCCGCCCATTCGCTCGGCTGGTGCCGCCGCCACCTGATCGACGTCGTGCCGCCCGGCTTCGCGGGGCACGGCCGCCACGTGTTTCCGACCTATCTGCAGCAGGGCGAGATCGCGCTCGTGTACCCGCAGCGCTTCCTGTCGCTGATCGAGGCGTACGCGCTGGCCGCGTCGCGCTTCGACATGACCGGGCTCGCCGGCGCGCGGCGTGCGCTGCTCGAATACACGGCGCTGCTCGACATGCCGGCCGAATATTTCCTCGATACGGTCGACATCGTGTTCCAGCGCATGAGCCTTGCGCTCGGCACGTGGGACGTGGGCGGCCAGCGCGTCGAGCCGGCGGCGTTGCGCGACGTCGCGCTGCTGACCGTCGAAGGCGCATGCGACAAGGTCACGGGCGCCGGCCAGACGCACGCGGCACTCGACCTGTGCAGCGGCCTCGCCGACGACGAGCGCTACCGCATCGACATCGACGACTGCGATCACTACGGGCTGTTTACCGGGGCGCGCTGGCACGGGGATGTCCATCCGATGCTGCAGCGCGTGTTCGCGTGGGCCGAAACCCGCCGCCCTCGCCCGCACCGCACCAGGCGGACGTGATCGCGAATCAGCGCCTTGCCGCGTCGAGCAAAGCGCGGACCTCGTCGTCGCTCGTCTGCTCGAAGCGCGCGTAGAACTGGCTGATCCCGAAGAACGGCAGCGGCAGCGTCACGGTGACAAACGCATCGGCCAGATCGTCGAACACATGGCGCGTGCCCGCCGGCGCGACCGGGGCAGCCGCGATGATCCGCGCCGGATGACGCTCGCGCAACGCCTGCAGCGCGACACGCATCGATGCGCCGGTCGCGACGCCGTCGTCGATGACGATCGCGATGCGCCCTTCGACCGGCAACGGCGGTGCGGCACCGCGATACAGCGCTTCGCGCCGATGCAGTTCGGCGGTCTCGCGCGCGATCACGTCGGCGAGCTGCGCGTCGGACACGTTCATCGAGCGGAGCACCGAACGCTGCAGATGAATCGCACCGCCCGTCGCGATCGCGCCCATTGCGAGCTCGGGATCGTACGGCACGCCGAGCTTGCGCACGACCAGCACGTCGAGCGGCGCGTGCAGCGCACAAGCGACCGGATACGCGACGGGCACGCCGCCGCGCGGCAACGCGAGCACGACGACATTGCCACGCCCCGCGTAATCGCCCAATGCGACGGCCAGCTGGCGGCCGGCATCGGCGCGATCGGCAAAACACTCGAACACGATCGGCTCCCTGCCGTTGCGCCGGATGCGCGAAACCCGCGCCGGCGCCTGTCAACGAGCATGGTTCATCGGCCGCACCGATGCAAGCAGGGTCACACCGGCGCGCGCGACGCCGACGGAAAGGGTCAGAGGCCGCCGGCCTGCCGGTACAGCCGCCAGAACGACTGCGCATAGGATTGCGCAAGCTCGGGCGCGCGCTGGAACACGTTCACCGTTTCCGCATGCGCGGCTGCGCCTTCGGACAGCGTCGTCAGCGCGACGCTGTCGTCGACGATCACGAAGCGCGGCGCGGGATCGCCGTGCCGCGAATCGATCGCCACGTCGATACCCGAGGATTTCAGATAGCCCGCGCCGCTGTATCTGCCCGCGCGCGGCGAACGCACGAGCACGACACGCACCTCGACCCCGCGCGCGCGGGCCGCGCGCAGCGCGCTCGCGACCGCCGGCGGCACGTGCGCATAGCCTGCCAGCAGCACCCGGCGTTGGGCCTGGCCGATCAGGTCGACGGTCGCGTCGGCCGCTGCATTGTCATACGAAAAGTATGTGCCGACCGATGCGGCGTCGGACGGAATCTGGCTGGCGTGGGCGCTCGCCGCGCAGCAAAGCGCGGCGAGAAGGAAGGCGGCTGGTCTCATGGCGGGCGCCATTGTAGCGACGCCAATTCGCGTGGCAAGCACCGGCTGCGATGCTGCTGCGCCGGCGCAACACACAGCGCAAAACCGGTGCCCGGCGAACGGGTTACAGCCCGCTTTTCACGCTGTCGATCAGCCCGCCGCGACGCGTGCGAGCCAGCTCGCCACGCCATCGACGGAACGGAAATCCGCGAGGCTGCGCGCCGGCAGCGCCGGATAGGCACCGCCAGCCATCTCCGCCAGCGCACGGCCGGGACCGAGCTCGAGGAACGCGGTCGCACCGGCCTCCACGCAGGCGGCAAGACAGGCCGCCCACTCGACCGGCTCCGCGACCTGCCGCGCAAGCTTGTCGAGGCCTGCGTCGACGTCGAGCACCGATGTGCCATCGATCCCCGAAAACAGCCGCGTGCCGGGCAGCGGCCGCCGCACGTCAGTCGCGGCGAGCGACGCGCGAAACACCGGCACGGCCGCGGCGAGCCGGCGCGTGTGCGACGCGATCCGCACGCAGACGGGCGCGACGCGCAGCGCGCCGGCGCGCGACGCATCGTCGGCCACGGCATCGACATCGGCCTGCCGCCCCGCGACCACGAACGCGTCGCCGGGGTTCGCGATCGCGATCGCCGCGTCGCGGCCGTCGCACAACTGCGCGAGTTGCGTGCGCGTCAGGCCGCGGACGAACACCATGCGCTCGTCGCCGCCGCTTGCAGCGTCCATCGCGCGCGCACGCGCATCGGCCAGGTCGAGCGCGGCGTCCGGCTCGATCATCCCCGCGACGCTCCACGACGCGACTTCGCCGACGCTGTAGCCGGCGACGCAGCGCCGGCGCGGCCACACCGCGTCGAGCAGCGCGGCGGCGGCGAGCGCCTGGACCGTGCAGAGAATCTGCGCGGCACGGTTTTCGCGCAGCGCGTCCGGCCCCGCCTGTCGGACCCAGGCCCGCGGATCGTCGCCGAGGAGCCGGCCGGCGTGCGCGAACAGCGCGTCAGCCTGCGGCGCGGTGCCAGTCAGGTCGAACATGTCCGCGCGCTGCGCGCCCTGTCCCGAACAGAGGATGGCCAGCGTCATTTTTCGTCCCCGTCCGCTTCGAGCGCATCGACGAAGACGCTCATCGCGAGCAGGTCGGCCGCGCCGCCCGGGCTCAGCCGCCGCGCCACGAACGCCCGATGCGCAGCGGCCGCGCGCAGCCGCCAGTCGCACGCACGCACGCCGCCACGTGCGACGAACGCGCGTGCGGTCGCCCGCGCGAAGTCGAGGCCGGCCTGTCCGCCCCGGTGCAGCAGGTTCGTATCGTCGAGCGCGGCGATCAGCGCGAAGCACGCAGCGACGCGCGCAGCCTCCGGATCACCAGGCAGGTCACGCTGCGCGCGGCGCAGCGCGGGCAGCCCGATCGCGTAGACGGTCGTGAAACCGTCAGCCGCCTCGCGACGTGCGCCGCCCACGCCGTAGCGACGGCTCGCACGTTCGCCGTGGCTGTTGGGCAAGCGCGGGCCGCCGAGGATATCGGCTCCCCAGCGGCGCGAGACGAACGCACCGAGCGTCATTCCTGCCGGCATGGTTCCCGGCGTCGCGCGCCGGCCCGCGGCCGCACACAGCAGCCCGAGCCCGAAGATCGCGCCGCGATGCGTATTGACGCCGCCGGTCGCGGCGAGCATCGCATGCTCGGCGCGCAGGCCGATCTTGCGCAGCACGGCCATGTCCGCATCGCGTGCGCCCGCGTCGGCCAACTCGGCGAAGTACGGCCGCAGCACAGCGGCGCTGCGGGCGAACGTCGCGGCATCCATGTCGGTGTGGCTGCCGGTGTCGACGAGACTGACGAGCCCCGGCTTCGGATAAGTCTCGATTTCGAGCACGAGGCTGCGCTCGGCCAATTCGGCGATGCGCTCGGCTTCGGACGCCGCCGTTACGCGGCAGACAGCCCATGCGCTCATCGCATGCCTCCGGTGAAGGCGCCGGCCGCCATCAGTTCGACGGCGATCGCGGTCTTGACCGCGACTTCCGGATGCCGCGCATGCAGTTCGCGCCAGTTGACGCCCGCGCCGTCGTCGCGCAGCAGTTCGCCGTCGATGCGCATCGGCGCGCGCGCGTCGATTGCCGCGAGGCCGTCGAGCAGCGGCGCGATCGATGCGGCGTCCGGCAGCGGGAACACGATGTCGAGATCGGACGATTCGCCCAGGTAGCGCTCGCCCGTCAGCGCCTGCCATGCGAGGCTGCCGAACACGCGGCACTGCACGCCGCAACGCGCGCCGAGTGCATCGAGTTCGCGCAACGCGGCATGCCATGCGTCGGGCGCGGCGGCTAGCACGTCGGACAGCGCGGGCAGCGGCCCGACCGTCGCGAGCGCGTCGGCAGCCGCGTTCAGCGCGATGCGCCGCTTGCCCGCCGAAGGCGGCAACGGCAGGCCGAGCGGCACACGGCCGGCGTCGGCCTCGTCGGGCGACGCGCGGCGCACGATCAGCGGCCAGCCGCGTTCGGCCCACGCGCGCACGAACGGATCGGCCGCGAGCGCGGGATCGCGCGCGAATGCCGCGCCCCACCCCGCCGCCGTCAGCGTGACGAGCGTGTGGCGGCGCAGCGGCAGCTCAACGTGCGGCACGCGCGAGTGCCTCGACGCGCTGGGCGACATCGGCGGCAACCGGCCGGCCGCGTGACGCACGACGGTCGACGCGGTCGGCCGGCTTGCCGAGCCATTCGCCGACCTGCGCGTCGAGCGCGCGGGCCGGATCGAGCACGGCGTCGACAGCGCCCATCTTCACGAGATTGTCGAGCCCCGGCGCGAACACCGGTGTCGAGCGCGACATCTCCTTCAGCACGTCGATCGGCAGCTTGGTCACGCGCGACATCGACGGCAGGTCCATCACCTCCGGCTCGGCGCCCGGCACCGCGAGCAGCGTGCGGGTTGCGAGCGCGGTCGCGATGAACGCGCCCGCGGCCGTGTGGCCGTACAGCACGCCGATCGTCCGATGCCCGGCGAGATCCGCGTGCATCAGGCACTTCGCGAGATGCGACAGCCCTTCGTTCAGGCCGAGCAGTTCGTCGCGCTTGCTCATCCGCTGGCTATCGCTGTCGACCAGCACGAGGATCGGCGTGTCGCCGCCGCGCGCGATCGTGTCGAGCACACGCGCCGCGAGCGTCAGCGCCTCGTCGATGCCGAACGGCAAACGGTCGGCGACGCCGATCACGTCGACGCGCGTGCCGGCCAGCTCCGCGTGGCCGGTCAGCAGGCCGCCGTCACGGGCGATCCAATGGCCTTGCGGGAACAGTGAATTCAGTAATTCATCGAGCGTCATGCGGGCTCTCCTGCAGTTGGTCCGCGAGCGCGGCGAAGGCATCGTCCGGCATCCCCGGAATCGCTTCCGGCGCCGATGCGCCCAGCGCACGCCACACGTCGAGTGCATCGTTGCATGCACCGAATCGCTCGACACGCGCTTCGAGGCGCGCCTGTTCCGCGCGCAGCATTGCCGCATCGAATTTCGGCGCGCGGCCGATCAGCTCGAGCGCCACCGCACGGAACGCATCGGGCGTGTCGGCCACGTAGCGATCCGCGCCGCCGATCAGCCGCCGGTGCTTGCCGCCCATCGTGCGCCAGATCAGCGCGCGGTCCTTCGCATCGAATTCCTCGACGCCGCGATTGGTCTCGATCACTTCGGGGCCCGACACGCTGATGCGGCCCTGCTCCGATACTGCGAGCGCCGAGCAGCACGCGGCGAGCAACCCGCCGCCGCCATAGCAGCCCGCGCGCCCGCCGATCAGCCCGATCACCGGCACGCCGGCCGTGCGCGCTTCGACGAGCGCGCGCATGATCTCGGCGATCGCGAGTTCGCCCGCGTTCGCTTCCTGCAGCCGCACGCCACCCGTATCGAACAGGATCAGCACCGGCTTGCCGGTTTCGCGCGCGGCACGCAGCAGCCCGGTGAGCTTCGCGCCGTGCACTTCGCCGAACGCGCCGCCCATGAAGCGGCCTTCCTGCGCGGCGACGAACACCGGCTGGCCGTCGAGCCGGCCGTGGCCGACCACCATCCCGTCGTCGAACTGCTGCGGCAGGTCGAACAGCGGCAAGTGCGGGCTCGTCACGCGCTCGGCCGGACCGAGGAATTCACTGAAACTGCCGGCGTCGAGCAGCCCGTCGATGCGCTGCCGCGCCGACGCTTCGTACCAGCTCGCGGCGTTCGCGACGAACGCCGGTGCGTCGTGGATCACGTCGTTCGGCGCCTCCGCCCCTGGGGAGGCACCGGCCCCCTCGGGGGGCAGCGAATGGATGTGAGCGTGGGGGGTGTTCATTGCGCGTCTCCCTCGATCGCTCGCACCGCCTGTGCGAGCCGCAGCGACACCATGTCGGGCCGCGCGCCGCCGTCATTGATCGACAGCTTCAAACCGCCCGGTGTGCGCCGCTCGACGAAATCCGTGACGACGGCCTGCCACACCGCGCCGAACCCGACCGCCGCCGTGCGGATGTCGATCTCGCATTCGTTGCCCGGCAGCACGCGCTCGACGAGCACTTCGAGATTGCCGGATGCCACCACGCCGACGAGCGCCGCGGCCTGCTCGCCCTTCGCGCGTTCGCGCGCGGTGAAGCGATAGTTCAACTGTTCCATGCCCTTGTCCTTACCAGTTGCGGAACCGGGCCGGCGGCGCATAGAGCCCGCCCGACCAGTGCACGAGATCCTTGATCGAACGCGCGGCGAGCCAGCGGCGATCGGCGTCGAGCGGATCGATGCCGAGATCCTCCGGGCGGCGGATCACGCCGCGCTCGCGCAGCCGCTCGACCATTTTCCGGTCGCGGCCGCGGCCGATCTCGGTATAGCCGGCGACGCCGCGGATCGCGTGCTCGCGTTCGTCCTTGTCGCGGCACATCAGCAGGTTCGCGATCCCTTCCTCGGTGACGATGTGCGTGACGTCGTCGCCGTAGACCATGATCGGCGCGAGGTCGAGCTGCAGCTTGTCGGCGAGCTTCAGCGCGTCGAGCTTCTCGACGAACATCGGCACGTTCTTGTCGCCGAACGTCTCGCCGATCTGCACGACGAGCTTGCGGCCGCGCCTGAGCGCCGCCGGCGTGTCGGGGTCGGCTTCCGCGCCGGCCTTCAGCCACGGCTCGCTCGGATGGCGCCGGCCGCGCGCGTCGCTGCCCATGTTCGGCGCGCCGCCGAAACCGGCAATGCGCTCGGCCGTGACCGTCGACGAATGGCCGGACAGGTCGATCTGCAGCGTCGAGCCGATGAACATGTCGCACGCATAGAGGCCGGCCGTCTGGCAGAACGCACGGTTCGAGCGCAGCGACCCGTCGGGGCCGGTGAACCAGATGTCGGAACGCGCGCGGATGTAGTCGTCCATCCCGACTTCCGAGCCGAAGCAATGGATCTGCTCGACCCAGCCCGACTCGATCGCGGGAATCAGCGTCGGGTGCGGATTGAGCGCCCAGTGCGAGCAGACCTTGCCTTTCAGCCCGAGCTTCTCGCCGTAGGTCGGCAGCAGCAGCTCGATCGCGGCCGTGTTGAAGCCGATCCCGTGGTTCAGGCGCTTGATGCCGTACGGCTCGTAGATGCCCTTGATCGCGAGCATCGCGGTGAGGATCTGCGTTTCGGTGATCGCGGCCGGATCGCGCGTGAACAGCGGCTCGACGTAGAACGGCCGGCCGGCCTCGACGACGAAATGCACGCGGTCGCCCGGGATGTCGACGCGCGGCACCTTGTCGACGATACGGTCGACCTGCGCGATCACGACGCCGTCCTTGAACGCGGTGGCCTCGACGACGGTGGGCGTATCTTCGGTGTTCGGGCCGGTGTACAGGTTGCCGTCGCGATCGGCGCTGACCGCAGCGATCAGCGCGACCTGCGGCGTGAGGTCGATGAAGTAGCGTGCGAACAGTTCGAGATAGGTGTGCACCGCGCCGAGCGCGATCTTGCCGCCGAACAGCAGTTTCGCGATCCGCTGCGACTGCGGGCCCGAATACGCGAAGTCGAGACGCTTCGCGATGCCGCGCTCGAACACGTCGAGATGCTCGGGCAGCACGACGCCCGACTGCACCATGTGCAGGTCGTGGATCTTCGCGCTGTCGACGTCGGCGAGCGCCGTCGCGAGCAGGTCGGCCTGCTTCTGGTTGTCGCCTTCGAGGCAGACGCGGTCGCCGGGCCGCAGCACCGCTTCGAGCAACGCCACGGTGTCGCGCGCATCGACCCGCTTGCCCTGCGCGTACACCGCGCCGGCCGCGAGCCGTGCATCGCGCGCCTGCCGCGCGTGATTCCATCCCGTCATGAACAGTTCTCCCGCTTCGATGGTTCAGCGGCATTCTAAGCCTGGCGCCGCCGCCGATTGATGATGTTGACGAATGCGACTCAGAGGACGCGGCGATGGATGCGGCCCGCACTCGGGCCGCCCATCGTCCGGGCCTAGGCGCCGACCAGCGCGCGCGTCGTGAAGAACAGCACCGACGGGCCGAGCAGACAGCCGACGCCCGTATGGAACGTCGCGACGAGCGCACCGTACGGGACGAGCCGGCGGTCGGTCGCGGCGAGCCCCGCGCTCACGCCGCTGACGGTGCCGGCCAGGCCGCCGAAAATCATCGCGGAACGCGGCGTCTTCAGGCCCATGAAGTTGGCCGCAACCGGCGTGCCGACCATCACGATGATCGCCTTGACGAGCCCGGTCGCGATGCTGAGCGCGATCACGTCGGAGCTTGCGCCGATCGCCGCGCCCGTGACCGGGCCGACGATGTAGGTGACGGCGCCCGCGCCGATGGTCGTCATGCTGACCGCGTCGGTATAGCCGAACGCGCGCGCGATGCACGCACCGACGATGAACGGCAGCACGGTGCCGAGCAGCAGCGACACGACGCCGACGAGCCCGGCCTTGCGCGCCTCGGTCGGCTGTACTTCGAACGCGGTCGCGACGATCGCGAAATCGCGCAGCATCGCGCCGCCCATCAGGCCGACGCCCGCGAACAGCGGCACGTCGGCGATCCCCTTCTCGCCGCCGGTGAAGGCGCCGCCGACGTACGCCAGCGCGAGGCCGATCACGATCGCGATCGCGGAGCCGTGCACACGGCCGAACGTGAGCTTGCGCGACGCGATCGACGACAGCCACATGATCAGGCCGACCAGCGCGAACGACGCGACGAGCCCGTTGTGGGCGACAGTTTTTTCGAGCATCTGCAGCATGGCGGCCTCCGTCACTGTTCTTCGAATTGCGGCACGCCCGCGAAGGCCGTGTCGTCGCGCCCGGTGCGCACGAGTACCGCGATGCAGCATGCGCAGATCGCGACCGCGCCGACGGCGGCCAGCAGCGCGACGGGGCCGCCCTTCAGCGCCGCGACGACGTTCTGGTTCGCGGCCATCGCGACCACGACGGGGATGTACATCGCGCCCCAGAAACCGACGCCGGCCTCGGTCTCCTTCGGCAGCCAGCCGCGCCGGTGCAGCCAGAGGCGCAGGCAGATCAGCAGCAGCATCGCGATGCCGACGCCGCCGACGTTGGTCTTCACGCCGATCGCGCCGCCGAGCAGGTCGCCGAGGAACAATCCGGCCAGGTGGCAGAACGCCAGCAGCGCGGTTCCGTAGATGATCATGAGTCGTCTCCAGTCTCTTCGTGACGGGCGCATTGCCGCCAGCAGGAGCCGAACCTTGCCCGCCGATTCCGTGCCGGGCGTGTCTCCTGCGGCGGTGCGCCGCGGCCCGGCGACCCGTCATGCGGGCACGTTCTCGGGCGGTCGATGGGATGATGCGGTTTCGGGCCGGACGCCGGATGCCTTAGACTGAACGAAGCAGCCGCCGGCACGACGCGGGCTACGCGTCCGGTACGCCCCGTTGCGGGCCGCACCGGGGCGTGATCCGATACTAGCGCCGCAAAATCCGGCCATTTATGAAGTTGTCGAAACCGATTCAGTGGATTTAGCAATGCGTCCGTTACCGCCCGAGCTGCTGCGCAGCTTCGTCGCCGTCGCCCAGTCCGGCAGCTTCACCGCCGCGTCCGAGCGCGTGAGCCTGTCGCAGTCGACCGTCAGCCAGCATATCCGCCGCCTCGAGGAGCTGCTCGACCGGCCGCTGTTCGAGCGCGACACGCGCAACGTGCACCTGTCGCAGCACGGCGATGCGCTGTTCCGCTACGCGGTGCGCATCCTCGAGCTGATGGACGAAGCCGTCACGTCGGTGTGCGGGCCGCCGCTGTCGGGCAAGGTGCGGCTCGCGATGTCGGAGGATTTCGCGTCGGCACACCTGACCGCCGCGCTCGCGAGCTTCGTGCAGCGCAATCCGGAAGTCGAGCTCGCGATCTCGACCGGGCTGTCGGGCGACCTGTTCGACGCGCTCGACGAAGGGCGGCACGATCTCGTGTTCGCGAAGCGCATCGCCGGCAGCCGGCGCGGCCGCGTGATCCGCAGCGAGCCGCTGTACTGGTGCACGGGCCCCGATTCGCGGATCACCGGCCACGAGACCGTGCTGCCGCTTGCGATGCATCCGGAACCGAGCGTGTCGCGCCGCCGCGTGCTCGAATCGCTCGAAGCCGTCGGGCGCCCTTACCGGATCGCGGTCGTGAGCAGCAGCGTCGCGGTGTTGCGTGCCGCCGCAAGCGCGGGGCTCGGCGTCAGCGCGTTCGCCGGCTACGTGATCCCGGCCGGGCTCGCGCGGCTCGAGGCCGGGCTGCCCGAACTCGGCGAACTCGAATACGTGATCGACCGGCCGGCGGCCGCATCGCGTTCGACGCTTGCCCTCGAAGCCACGCTGATTACAGCCGCATCGGAGTTGTAAGCGCATCGGGCGCGATCCACGCAGCGGCGAGCGCGCCCGGTGCCCGCGCCCGCAACTGACAGCTTTGCCCGGAACGCGTCATCGTCCACGCAGCACCCGCTCGCGACAATGGGACCCATCGGAACGCACGGCCAGCCGCCGCCGCGCATCCGGTGTCCCGTCCCCTTGATCGGAGCACGCCATGAATGTCATGCGATTCGCCGTTGCGACCGCCGCCGCCGCCCTGCTGTCCCCCGCCTTTGCCCAGACGTCCGATACCGCGGCGCCCGCGCAGGGGCTGACCCGCGCGGAAGTCATCGCGCAACTCAAGCAGGCCTATCTCGACGGCCAACTGCCGACGAACGACGGCAACTATCCGCCGAACGCCGCGACCCGCGCACGCAACCGCGAACTCGTGCAGGCCGCGAGCCCCGCCTGGCTCGCGCAGACGCCGCAGGCAGCGCAAACCGCCGCGCAGCAGTAGCCGGCCGCGGCCCGGACGCGACGCCGCGGCGCGGTCACGGCAGGAAGCTGCGGCGCCGCGCGTCGATCAGCTCGACGAGCAAGCGGTCGCGTTCGGCCGCCAGTTCCTGCATCGAGCGCTCGCCCTGGATCGCGCGCAATTCGTCGTTCAGCTTGCGATCGACGTCCGGATCGAACGAAGGCGTGCCGAGGTCGTCCCACCAACTCGTGATCGGCCCCGACAGGTGTTCGAGAAAGTGCGCGATCCCGCCCGTGCCGCCGCCGAGGTGATAGGTCAGGCACTGCCCCATCAGCCCCCAGCGCAGACCGGGCCCCCACGCGACAGCCTTGTCCGCATCGGCGACGCTCACGACACCTTCGCCGACGAGGTGATACACCTCGCGGAACAGCGCGGCCGCGAGCCGGTTCGCGACGTGGCCGGTCATCTCCTTGTTGAGGACGATCGTCTGCTTGCCGAGCGCATCGTAGAAATCCTTCACGCGCGCGGTCACGTCCTGGCTGGTGGCGTCGCCGCCGACCAGCTCGACGAGCGGAATCAGGTGCGGCGGATTGAACGGATGCGCAATCAGGCAGCGTTCCGGATGCTTGTCGCATGCGGTCTGGATGTCCGACATTTTCAGGCCCGACGAACTCGACGCGATCGGCACGTGCGCGGGCAGCACGTCGTCCATCTGCCGGTACAGCGCGCGCTTCAGGTCGAGCCGCTCCGGGCCGTTTTCCTGCACGAAGTCGACACCGTCGAGCGCACGCACGAGATCGGCGTCGAACGACAGCCGCGCCGAAAGTTCGGCGGCCCGCTCGCCGAGAAACGCGGCCAGCGATTCGCGCAGCCGCGTGTCGGCTTGCGGCGCCGGATCGGTCGCGACGACGTCGAAGCCCTGCGTCAGATAGAAAGCGGCCCAGCTCGCGCCGATCACGCCGGCGCCGACGATCGCGATGCGTCGAATGTCCATGATTGTCCCGTGTCGTTGGTCTGCAGATAGATCGCGGCGATTGTCGCATCGAATCGCACGGGCATGTATTGACGCAGATTGCAGATGCCCTCTTGAAATGCGCTGAGGTGGCCACTAATTACACGTCGTCGGGCAGTGCACCATCCAACGCACTGCCCCCGTTTCGACCCAGTGGAGCTTCCACGTCGCGCCCGCCGCAGGCGCCGCGCCGTCACGTCTCCCGTGTTCCCTGTTCAGGAGGACCAACATGAGCGGTATCCATTTCGGCAGCGACCTGTTCGACGAATTCGCCCGCGTGCAGCGGCAAGTGGCCAACCTGCTGGGCGAACGTCCGTCCGGCATTCGCGCGGTGCGGCCCGGCGCCTTTCCCGCGCTCAACGTCGGCGCCACCGACGGCGCCATCGAGATCGTCGCGTTTGCGCCCGGCATGGCCGCGGCCGACTTCGACGTATCGATCGACAAGGACTTGCTGACGATCAGCGGCGAGCGCAAGCCGGCGGCTCGCAGCGAAGGCGACGATCTGCGTACTTATGCGCAGGAGCGTTTTCACGGTGCATTCCGTCGCGTCGTCGAGTTGCCGCGGGATGCAGACTCCGACCAGGTCAGCGCCCGCTACGAAAACGGCTGCCTGCTGATTCGCGTCGGCCGGCGCGAGGCATCGAAGCCGCGTGCAATCACCGTTCAATAATATTCAGGATACCGACATGAATGCGAACCCGACCCTGGCCGAGCGTCAGACGAACACCGTTCACCCCGCTGCCGCCGAAGCGGCCCGCCGGCCCGCGATCACGCCGGCCGTCGACATCGTCGAGAACCATCTCGGCGTCACGCTGCGGGCCGACCTGCCCGGCGTGCCGCGCGAAAACCTCGACGTGAGGGTGCACGACAACACGCTGACGATCGAGGCCGACACGCAGATCGACACGCCTGCCGATCTCCGCGTGCGGCACGCCGAAATCCGCGCGACGCGCTATGCACGCAGCTTCGTGCTGAGCCCCGATCTCGACACGTCGAGGATCGACGCGAACCTGCGCGACGGCGTGCTGACGCTGACGATTCCGCGCCGCGAGGAAACGCGACCACGCCGCATCGACGTGACGGCCGGCAACGCGTAAGCACCCACGCGGGCGATCATCCCGCACGCATGAAAAAGCCCCGCCGGGTACGTACGGCGGGGCTTTCTTTTATGACGTGCGGTGTGATCAGTCGAAGTCGAACAGGTCGAACACCGATTTCTTGCGACGCTGGCCGTCGTGCTTGTAGCGATCATCGTGCGAGCGGCCATCGTGTCTGTCACGGCTGTCATGCGAGCGAGCGTCGCGCCCCCACCCGCCGTCGTGGCCGCGCGGTGCTTGCGCATCGTGCCGCACGGGCGCGTCGCCGGCCTCGCGTGCGATCAGCTTGTCGAGTTCGCCGCGATCGAGCCACACACCGCGGCAGGTCGGACAGTAGTCGATCTCGATCGACTGGCGCTCGGCCATCAGCAGGTCGGGCGTCTTGCAGACTGGGCATTTCATCGCGCTTCTCCTTTCCGTGCGAATTTCGTCTGGATTCCATATGAGGCGCGTGACGCCGGCCACCGCAGCAGCCGTGTCACGCGCGGTGGCTCAGTGGCCTTCCGTCGGTGCCGAGCGCTTCGACTTCGCGCGCCGCGCCAGCATGTTCATGCCTTCGACGAAAGCCGAGAACGCCATTGCCGCGTAGATGTAGCCCTTCGGCACATGCGAGCCGAACCCTTCGGCGATCAGCGTCATGCCGATCACGACCAGGAACGACAGCGCGAGCATCACGATGGTCGGGTTGCGGTCGATGAAGCGTGCGAGCGGCTGTGCAGCGAACAGCATCACGGCGACGGCGACGATCACCGCGACGAACATGATCGGCACGTGTTCGGTCATGCCGATCGCGGTCACGATGCTGTCGATCGAGAACACGATGTCGAGCATCACGATCTGGCCGATCGCGGCCCACACCGTCAGGCCGACCGCGCCGCCCGAACCGCCCGCGCCTTCACCGTCGCGCGACACATGGTGATGGATCTCGGTGGTCGCCTTCCAGACGAGGAACAGGCCGCCCGACAGCAGGATCAGGTCGCGCCACGAGAACGCATGGTCGAACAGCGTGAACACCGGTTCGGTGAGGCTCGCGATCCACGCGACGCTGCCGAGCAGCGCGAGGCGCATCACCAGCGCGAGCGCGATGCCGAGGCGCTGCGTGCGGGCACGCTGCGCTTCGGGCAGCTTGTTGCTGAGGATCGAGATGAAGATCAGGTTGTCGATGCCGAGCACGACTTCCATCACGACGAGCGTCAGAAGCGCAGCCCAGACGGCGGGGTCAACGGCAAGCGTCAGCAGGTAGTCCATGAAATGGGCCGATACGAAAGTGGAAAGCCAGATCATATGCCGCCCCGGACTTCGGAAAAATCAGAGAGAATCTGACTTTTGGTTCGGTTTTTCCGAAATTACGATCCGATGCTCAATTTCCGACATCTGTACTACTTCTGGGTCGTCGTGAAGGAAGGCGGCTTCGCGCGCGCGGCCGCGCGGCTCGACATGGCCGTGCAGACCATCAGTGCGCAGGTGCGCGAGCTCGAAAAAGCGCTCGGGCACCAGTTATTGCGCCCGGCCGGGCGCGGCGTCACGATGACCGACGCCGGCCAGGCCGCGTTTGCGCGCGCGGAGGCGATCTTCGAAATGGGGCGGCTGATCCCCGACGAAGTGCGCGCGGCGGCCAGCCAGCCGACCGTGCGGCTCGCGGTCGGCCTCGCGGACGGCATCTCCAAGCTCGCCGCGCACGCGATCCTCGCGCCCGTGCTGGATACGCCCACGCTGCGGCTGCTGTGCCACGAAGGCGAGCACGATGCGCTGCTCGCGGAGCTGGCGCTGCATCATCTCGACCTGGTGCTGGCCGGCCAGGGCGCGCCGTCCGGTTCGAACCTGCGCGTGACGAGCGAGCGGCTCGTCGCGTCGCCGGTCGACTGGTATGGCCCCTCGGCGCTCGTCACGCCGGCCGCGCGGCAGCACTTTCCGCAGTGCCTCGCCGACCTGCCCGTGCTGCTGCCGACCGCGCATTCTGCGCTGCGCGCGCGCCTCGACCTGTGGCTGGAAGGAGAACGGATCCTGCCCCGTGTGGCCGGGGAGTTCGAGGACAGCGCGCTGATGGCCGTGTTCGCGGCGCGCGGCCTCGGCGTGTTTCCGCTGAGCGAACTCGGCGCGAACGACGCGTCGCTGCTGCGCGGGTTGCGGCGGCTCGGGCGTGCCGGCGACGTGACCGAGGAGATCCACGCGATCCGCTCGCGGCGCGGCGAACACCATCCGCTGACGTCGCAATTGCTCGCCGCGGCACGCGGCGCACCGGCCGACTGAAGCGAGCGCGACATCAAAGGAAACTATAATGACGCCCCGGCCTTACGAGATGGCCGCGCGCTTCATCCTGGCTCCGCCCGTTGCGCGACCTCTCGCCAAGCCTTCTGAAAGACGCCATGCACAACCGATTTCGCCTGTTTTCCGTTTCGTGCGCGCTCGCGGCCGCGACCGTGCTGGCGGCGTGCTCGTCGCCGCCCAAGCCGATCTACCAGCAGGAACAGTTCGACGCGACCAGCAGCCCGTATGCGCATACGTTCCACTCGAAATCCGACGCGGCCTGCGAGGCCGCGCGGCGCGCGCTGCTGAGCCAGGGCTATGTGGTGTCGTCGTCGCGCAACGATGCGGTCGACGGCAGCAAGAATTTCCAGCCGAACAACGACATGCACGTCGTGATCGAGTTTCACGTCGTGTGCGCGGACGCGAACGCCGATGGCTCGTCGAGCATTGCGTACGTTAACGCGGTGCAGGATCGCTACACGCTGAAGAAGTCGAATACGTCGGCCAGCGTGGGCTTGAGCGTGTTCGGCTCGCTGTCGCTGCCGATCGGGTCGAGTGACGATGCGCTCGTCAAGACCGCCAGCGAGACGATTCCCGCCGGCGTGTTCTATGAGCGCTTCTTCAATCTCGTCGAGCATTTCCTGAAGATCGACCCGGCCCGCCGCGACCGCGCGACCGTCAAGGCTGCCGAGAAGGAACCCGTCACGCCGCTGCCCGAACCCGCGCCGACACCCCAGGGCGAGCCGATGAAGATGACGACGCCGGTCGTGCCGACGCCGCCCGCGGCGCCGGTGCCGCTGTCGCTGCCGGTCGTGGCGCCCGAGTCGGGCGCGAATGCCGTGCCGGCCGCCGCGTCGGCCGTGGTCGTGCCGGCGGCGATGCGTGCTGCCGCGCCGGTGGCGGCGTCTGGTTCGGGGTCGGTACCGGCTTCGGGTGCGGCGCCTGCATCGGCCGCCTCGTCGACGCCTGCACCGGCGTCCGGATCGGCATCCACGCCGGCTTCGGCTGCCGTGCCGGTTTCCGCGCCGGCATCCGCTTCCAGCCCGGCATCGTCAGCTGCCACGGCGGCGTCGACGCATGCCGCTTCGGCGCCGGCCGCTGCGACGCTGGCTCCGGTCGCGCCTGCGTCCACCGCTTCGGCCCCCGTATCGGCATCGGCACCGTCGAGCACCTCACCCACGCCTGCCGCCGCCAACCCCGTCGCATCGTCCGCACCGTCCGGCGCGAGCGCACCGGCCGCAAACTGACCGGCCGCCCGTATCGTCGCGCCCGGCCGTACCCGGCACCGCGCGACGATACGCACCCTTCCCCGTCATTCCTCACGGGAATCTCCGCGCCACCGGCTGCTTACCCGTTGTGTTGCGGATATTGCTTCGATGTGCTTCGATGCTTCGCGACATCGTGGCGGGCATACGCGGCCGATGCCGACGTTCGTCGGGGTCGACGGCCACCCGGCCTTTCGCAACGTCGCGCGCCGCGTCTGCATCTGCTCGATGATCGCCGTCACGCCAGCGCAGACGATCGCAGGGATATCCATCATCGACCGCCATCCAACCGACTCCGACAAACCTGCTTGCGCCGGCCTCTCGCCTACCGCAACGTCGCGCGCAACGTCTGCATCTGCTCGACGGTTGCCGTCACGCCGCCGCAGACGATCACGGCGATATCCGTCGCCGATGCAAGCACGGGCACCGGTCGCTCGAGTGCGGCCAGCGCAGCACCGCATGCGGGCTCGACAACGATCCGGTGTTCATCGAGGAAGCGCAGCGACGCGGCCACCGCGTCGGCATCGGACACGACGACCGGATGGATCTCGTGTCGCGCGGCCCATTCGACCGCCGCATCGCATGGCCGCTTCGCGCCGAGCGACGTCGCGATGCTCGTGATCGCCGACAACTCGACCACACGCCCCTGCGCCAGCGAGCGCGCATAGCAGTCGGCGCCCTCCGTTTCGGCGGCGACTACCGGCACGTCGTGCCAGCCGTTGCGCGCCAGCCCTTCGAGCACGCCGCACAGCAGCCCGCCGCCGCCGACCGCGAGCACGACCGCGCCGGGCTTCGGGCCGGCCGCCGCCATCTCGTCGATCATCGTCGCGTGGCCCTGCCACAGCACACGGTCGTCGAACGGATGCACGAACGCATCGTGCTCGCCGAGTGCCGACTGCGCGTACGCGTTCGCCTCGGCCCAGCTCGCGCCGTGCACGACCACCTCCGCGCCCTCGACGCGGATCAGCTCGCGGGCGCGGGCCGACGCGCTCTCCGGCACGACGACGAGCACCGGCACGCCGAGTTCGCGGCCGCAATACGCGACCGCGATGCCCGCATTGCCGCCCGACGACGACACGAAGCGCCGCGCGCCGGCCGCATGCCGCGCTTCACAAACGGCGCCGATGCCGCGCAGCTTGAACGAGCCCGACGGCTGCAGCGCATCGAGCTTCAGCCGGATGGTCCTGCCGAGCCGGCGGGACGCAATTTGCGAGCGGATATAAGGGGTCGGGATATGAAGCGGCATGGGACGGGACCAATGGGAACGGAGGGAACTGAAGGAACGCACGCGACGCGCCACTGCGCGCGGCAACGACGGTTATCGTACGGCACGCTTCCCATGCTTTCCAATACCATCGGATGGCGTTTGCTATGCTTCACAGGTATATCGATGAACCGGAACGGAACCCGCATGCGTCAGATCGAATTGCGTCACCTGCGCTACTTCGTGGCCGTCGCGCAAGCCGGCAGCGTGATGGCCGGCGCCCGCGCGGCCGGCATCGTCCAGCCCGCGCTGTCGCGACAGATCCGCGAACTCGAGGACGCGATCGGCACGCCGCTGCTGGTGCGCCGCGCAACGGGCGTCACGCTCACGGCGGCCGGCGCCAGCTTCCTGCAGGACGCGACCGGCCTGCTCGCGACGCTGCAGGACAGCCGTGAGCGCGCACTGCGCAGCGCGGCCGGCCAGCTGGGCGAGCTGCGGCTCGGTGCGTTGCCGAACTGCCTGCCGTTGCCCGTCGTCGCAAACGTCCTCAAGTCCTTTCGCGATGCGTGCCCGGACGTGAAGCTGTCGATCGCACCGATGCTGTCGGCCGAACAGGCGGGCGCGCTGATGCGCGGCCAGCTCGACGGCGGGATCATGGCGTGGCGCCGGGACGAGGCGCCTCACCTGTCGGGCGTACGGCTGCTGAGCGACCGCTTCGTGCTCGCGATGCCCGCGCCGCCGGGCGGACGCTTCACCGCGCCGCGCACGCTGGCCGACGTCGCGAACGAGCCGTTCGTCTGGTTCGATGCGCAGCGCTCCGCCGCGCACCACCGGTTCCTGATGGCGCAGTGCCAGCAGGCCGGCTTCACGCCGCGCATCGCGCAGGTCGGCAGCGACATTCCGACGTTGATCGGCCTCGTCGCAGCCGGGATGGGCTGTGCATTCGTGCCGGAAAGCTCGTCGCCGACCTGCCCGCACACGGTCCGGCTCGTCGCGCTCGACGAACTCGCGAGCCGCTTCGACATCGAGTTCGTGTTCGACGGTGCGGCAATGCCGCCGTCGCCCGTCGTCGCGCGGTTTCTCGAGGCCGTGCGCGACGCGGCCGGTGAAGCGCGCCAAGCGGGCTGAGTGACAGCAGATTCCACGACTTCGCCCGGCGCTTGAGCGACACGATTCGCGGTGCCGAATGACGGGCGGAACCCCCTTCCGTCAAACCGTCGGCTTGGCTGCCGAAACAGGCTAAACAGCCGCATCTTTTTCGCGAAAATTCTTACAAAACGACGACACCGGACGCCGCAGCACCGGTGTTTTTAAATTGACACCAAAAACGGCCGTTTAACGTCGGTTCGAATTGTCATGGTTCGAAATATACTGCGCGCGCATCCAACCCTCGTGCCAAAGAGAGGATGCGTTTCCGCCCCGGTCACGGTCCCCCTGTGATCGGGGCTTTTTTTGCCCTTGTGCCTTGTCTGCAAAGGGTTTTCGGCGACGGCGCGACGGTCGTTCGGGGCAATGCCCGCTACCTGGCCGGCCCGCCCGATCCGCGCGGCGGCGGATCGCCGGACGGTCCGCGGACGGCCTCCGGATCATCGGGCGGAACGACCGTCAGCCCACTTCGAAGCGTCGATGGCTCACGGTCTCCAGGCCGAAAGCCACATCCCCTTCATTACACGACGCTTTCACAAAAATCCCGCTTTCGCCCGACCCTCCAGCGGGCTTCGAGCGCTCGCTGCATTATTGACATGAAATCAAGATAATTTCGTTCGTATACGGCTTTTTCCGCAAAAGTCATGCAGGCACACTTCGCCCTGTCCTCAACGGCCTGTGCCGTTGTCCCTCGACTACAGGAGCTCATCGCGTGAACACCACGACTTCCTCTCCTTCCCGCCCGGGCGGCAGCGCAGCGCTGCCGCTGCTGGCACTCGCCGCCGGTGCGTTCGGCATCGGCACGACCGAGTTCTCGCCGATGGGCCTGCTGCCCGTGATCGCCGACGGCGTGCACGTGTCGATTCCGCAGGCCGGCATGCTGATCAGCGCGTATGCGATCGGCGTGATGGTCGGCGCGCCGCTGATGACGCTGCTGCTCGCACGCTGGTCGCGCCGCTCGGCGCTGATCGCGCTGATGTCGATCTTCACGATCGGCAACCTGCTGTCGGCGTTCGCGCCGGGCTACACGACGCTGCTGCTCGCCCGCCTCGTGACGAGCCTCAACCACGGCGCGTTCTTCGGACTCGGCTCGGTGGTCGCGGCCAGCCTCGTGCCGCGCGAAAAGCAGGCCAGCGCGGTCGCGACGATGTTCATGGGTCTCACGATCGCGAACGTCGGCGGCGTGCCGGCCGCGACCTGGCTCGGCCAGATCATCGGCTGGCGCATGTCGTTCGCGGCGACCGCGGGCCTCGGCCTGGTGGCGATCGCCGGGCTGTTCGCGGCACTGCCGAAGGGCGAAGCCGGCAAGATGCCCGACCTGCGCGCGGAACTCTCGGTGCTGACGCGCCCCGTCGTGCTCGGCGCGCTCGGGACGACCGTGCTCGGCGCCGGTGCGATGTTCACGCTCTATACGTATGTCGCGCCGACGCTCGAACACGTGACCGGCGCGACGCCCGGCTTCGTGACCGCGATGCTGGTGCTGATCGGCGTCGGCTTCTCGATCGGCAACATCGCGGGCGGGCGCCTCGCCGACCGCTCGCTCGACGGCACGCTGATCGGTTTCCTGCTGTTGCTGATCGCCACGATGGCGGCGTTCCCGGTGCTCGCCAGCACGCACGTCGGCGCAGCCGTCACGCTGCTCGTGTGGGGTGTCGCAACGTTCGCGGTCGTGCCGCCGCTGCAGATGCGCGTGATGCGGGCGGCCCACGAAGCGCCGGGCCTCGCGTCGGCCGTCAACATCGGCGCGTTCAACCTCGGCAATGCGCTCGGCGCAGCCGCCGGCGGTGCGGCGATCTCGGCAGGCTTCGGTTATGCGGCCGTGCCGCTCGTCGGCGGGCTGATCGCCGCAGCCGGACTCGCACTCGTGTTCCTGCAGATCGCGCAGCAGCGCCGCGCACCGGCCGCCACGAATTCGTAATCGCGACACGTCGCGCCGGTGATGCGCGACGGCCCACCTCCCCTCAGGCAAACACGTTCACGGCCGCGCAAAGCGGCCGTCTTCGTTTCAATCGGCAATTCCGATTCACCGATTCCACAATCAGAAAATCAGGAATATCGGCACATCATGCGTCACGGCAAATCCGGTTCGCTAATGGAAAACTGAAATCGATTCAATCCATCCGAACGATTCAACACCTGCATATTTCACTTCACCGGATACATTAATCATTCATTCCGCACCGACCGTTTCAACCCGTCACACCAATCGGAAAAATCGAATCGCACCCTGCAATATTCGCGAATTAATTGCCGCATCACTGGAAAATCTTTCGCTCGCCTCGCACCAAAGAAAATCGAGAGCCGTAATGTTTTCCGGCTTTATTCAATCGATTCCCGGTTTTACTGTAACAAAATGAAACAGCCCGATCATTGCGATTGAAAGACTCGCCGATTCGTATCAGCATTTGCAATGCCGCGGCATGCGAAGCGCGGCATAAATCCAATGAAAAACCGCTCGATGAGGGATCAGTGTGAAAGTTGCCATCGCTTCCACGACAATGTCGCTCGCGCTGTTAATCGGCCTGTCGACACCTGCCGCCGACGCCGCCACTTATTCGAACGGCACTGCAACCGCCACCTTCAACGTCACGCTGACGCTGCAGCCGAACTGCACGATCGCCGCGAACCCGCTGGCCTTCGGCACCAACGGGGTGCTGGCCACTGCAATCAACCAGCAGACGACCGTCAGCGTCACCTGTACCAATACGACGCCGTACAACGTCGGCCTCGATGCGGGCTCGGTCACGGGTTCGAGCGTCGCGAGCCGCCTGATGGCCGGCACGTCGACCGGCAACACGACGACGACCGTCGGCTTCCAGCTCTACCAGGACGCCGGGCGCACGACGATCTGGGGCAACACGCAAGGCACGAACACCGTGGCCGGCACCGGCTCGGGCGCCGCGCAGGCGTTGACCGTCTACGGCCAGGTGCCCGCGCAGGCAACGCCGAAACCGGACACGTATCAGACGACCGTCACCGCAACCGTCTACTTCTGACCGGCACCGCAACGCATGACCGCATTACGTCGAATGCTCGCCGCGCTGCTGTGCGCGGCCGGCACCGCGCACGCCGCGTCGCTGCAGATCTCCCCCGTCACGATCGAATTCGGCTCCGACGACACGGCCGCCGGCATCACGCTGCACAATCCGGGCGAGCGCCCCGTGTACGGGCAGGTGCGCGTGTTCCGCTGGGACCAGGCCGACGGCCAGGACACGCTGACGCCCACCCAGGATCTGGTCGCGAGCCCGCCGCTGATCGAAGTCGGCACGCAGTCCGAGCAACTGATCCGCGTCGTGCGTGCGTCGCGCGCGCCCGCCGGCATCGAGCAGAGCTACCGGCTGCTGATCGACGAGCTGCCGCAGCCCGGCGAAGCGCCGACCAACGGCGTGTCGATCCGGCTACGC
The DNA here is from genome assembly GCF_000012945.1 of Burkholderia lata. Taxonomy (NCBI): domain Bacteria; kingdom Pseudomonadati; phylum Pseudomonadota; class Betaproteobacteria; order Burkholderiales; family Burkholderiaceae; genus Burkholderia; species Burkholderia lata. The sequence continues at coordinate 1,356,590 of NC_007510.1, read as the reverse complement.
TATTCGATTCCGGTGTTCGTCGAGCCCGCGACCAACGGCGCGCCGCAACTCGACTGGGCGCTGCTGCACAGCAACGGCGGCTGGGTGCTGCGGGTGCGCAACGGCGGCGCGCGGCGCGCGCAGCTGGCCTCGGTCGAGCTCGTGACCGGCGACGGCCACGCGTACCCGCTCACGCACGGGCTGCTCGGCTACGCGCTCGCGGGCCGCACGGGCCAGTGGAGCGTGCCGCTGCCGGCCGGCGTCACGCTCGGCGGCAAGGTCACGGTGCGGGCAGCCGTCAATTCGCAGCCGGCCAGCGCGGTCGTCGCGGTGGAGCCGCCGGGCTAGACCGCCGGTGCGCCGCCCGGCCTCGCCCCCTTCGCCACGCGCCGGCAGGTTCCCGGCCAACGGACGCAAAACACCGCGCCGCTCGCCGCGCGCTGCGCTTGCGGCCATCGTGGCCGGCAGCCTGCTCGTGCTCGGCTCGGCCCGCGCGGACGAACCGGCTGCACTTGTGATGACCGACAGCACGCACGACGTGATCCTCGAAGTCAGCGTCAACGGCGAAAGCACCGCGCTGCTCGCACACTTCCGCGAACGCGACGGCCATCTGTCGGCAAGCGGCGCCGACCTGCGCACGATCGGCTTCGCCACCGACCGGCTCGGCATCGCCGACGCGGCGACCGTCGACCTCGACACGATTCCCGGCCTGCACTACCGCTACGACGCGGCACATCAGAGCGTCGACCTGCAGATGCCCGACACGCTGCGCCGGCCGTACGCGGTCGACAGCCGCGCGTTGCCGGCCACGCAAGAGGCCAGCGCGTCGCGCGGCGTCGCGATCAACTACGAGGCGTACGCGCAGACGATCGGCGACCGGCAGTTCTCGCTCTACACCGGCGTGCGCTACTTCGACCCGAACGGCGTGTTCAACACGACGGGCACCGCGTATTTCTACAACGGCCAGCGGCGCTATACGCGCTTCGATACGTCGTGGAGCCGCTCGGACCCGGCACGGCCGAGTACGACGCAGATCGGCGACGCGATCTCGGGATCGCTCGCATGGACGCGCTCGGTGCGCCTCGGCGGCTTCCAGTGGCGCAGCAACTTCGCGCTGCGGCCCGATCTCGTGACGTTCCCGATTCCGTCGCTCGCCGGTTCTGCGGCCGTGCCGTCGGCGGTCGACCTGTACATCAACAACGTGCGCCAGTACACCGGCAACGTGCCGAGCGGCCCGTTCATCATCCACGACGTGCCGGGCATCACCGGTGCCGGCCAGGCGACCGTCATCACGCGCGATGCGCTCGGGCGCACCGTCGCGACGTCGGTGCCGCTCTACGTCGATACGCGCATGCTGTCCGCCGGGTTGTCGAGCTATTCGTTCGAAGCCGGCTTCCTGCGCCGCAACTACGGCGTGCAGTCGTTCGACTACGACGCGCGGCCGGCCGTCAGCGGCTCGATGCGGCGCGGCATCACCGATGCGCTGACCGTCGAGGGGCATGCGGAAGCGACCGGCGGCGTGGTCAACGCCGGCGTCGGCGCGCTGCTGCGTCTCGGCTACGCGGGCGTCGTGAGCGGCGCGGTCGCGGGCAGCGCCGGCCGCTATCCGGGCACGCAGGTGAGCGTCGGCTACCAGGTGATCGAACCGCGCTTCTCGATCAACGCGCAGACGATCCGCGCATTCGGCCGCTACGGCGACCTCGCGTCGCGCGACGGCTCGCCGGTCCCGTCGGCGACCGACCAGGCCACGCTCGCGCTGCCGTTCATGCACCGCCAGACGCTGTCGCTCAGCTATATCGGCTTCCGGCTGCCGCAAGGCCCGAGCGCTCGGATCGGTACGGTGTCCTACACGCTGAGCTTCGGCGATCTCGCGTCGGTAAGCGTGAGCGCGTACCGCGACTTCGCGCAGCAGGGGGCGAACGGCGCGTTCGTGTCGCTGAACATCGGGCTCGGCCGCAACACGTCGATCAATGCGACCGTCGGCCGGCAGCGCGGCCAGTCGAACTACACCGTCGATGCGAGCCGCCCGCCCGACTACGACGGCGGCTGGGGCTGGGGCGTGCAGACCGGCGGCACGGGCGCGGTGCCATACCGGCAGGCGCAACTGCGCTATCTCGGCCATGCCGGCGAAGTCATCGCGGCCGCGCAGAACATCGACCGCCAGACCGGCGCGTCGCTGGACGTCAGCGGCGCGCTCGTCTTCATGGACCGCAGCCTGCAGGTGTCGCGCCGCATCGACGACGGCTTCGCGCTCGTGTCGACCGACGGCGTCGCGGGCATTCCGGTGCTGCACGAGAACCGCGTGATCGGCACGACCGATCGCGCGGGGCACCTGCTCGTGCCCGACCTGAACGCATACCAGAACAACCAGATCGCCATCGACTCGATGAAGCTGCCCGCCGATGCGCGGATCGCCCGCACGTCGATGACGGTCGTGCCGCAGGCGCAATCGGGCGTCGTCGCGCATTTCGGCGTGTCGCGCTATCGCGCGGCGTCGGTGATCCTGCGCGACGCCGACGGCCGCCCGCTGCCGGCCGGCGCGCACGTGCATCACGCGGAAAGCGGCGCGAACACGATCGTCGGGTACGACGGGCTCACGTTCATCGACGGACTGAAGGAGGACAACCACCTCGTGATCGATTACGGCACGCAGCGCTGCGCAGCGGAATTCGCGTTCACGGCGCCCGGCAACGGCACGCTGCCGACCATCGGCCCGCTCACCTGCCGGGCTGCGCCATGAGGTTCGCCCTGCTCCTCGTTGTCGCCTTCGCCATGTGGTGCGGCGTGCCGCACGATGCGCGGGCCGAGTCGTGCACGGCCACCGCGTCGACGGTGAGCTTCGGCTCGGTCAGCCCGATCTCGCGCGCGTCGGTCGCCGCGACCGGCACCGTCAGCATCACCTGCACGTGGTCGGCCATCACGCTGACGCCGAACGTGCTCGTATGCCTGAGTCTCGGCGGCACGAGCCCGCGCAGCCTCGTCAACGGCACCAACGCGATGCAGTACGACCTCTTTCTCGATGGCGGACACTCGGTCGCGTGGGGCTCGATTTACTCCGGCACGACGCCGGCATCGGTGACGCTCGTCAAACCCGCGCTCGGCACGAGCGCAAGCGCCACGGTCACGATCTACGGACAGATCACGTCGAACCAGCCGACCGTGCCGACGACCGGCAACAGCACGACCACCTACTCGCAGACGTTCGGGGGCAACACGACATCGATCAACGCGGGGTTCTACCTGCTCGGTGCGCCAAGCTGCGCGTCGCTGACGGCGTCGAACGGCACCTTCCCGTTCAGCGCGACCGCCAACGTCATCAACAACTGCAACATCAGCGCGACCAACGTCAGCTTCGGCACGGCGAGCGTGCTGTCGGGCGCACTCGCGGCGACCGGTTCGATCACCGCGCAGTGCACCAACGGCGACGCGTGGAAGATCGCGCTGAACGGCGGTAGCAGCGGCAGCGTGACCGCGCGCCACATGCAGCGCAGCGGCGGAGGCGGCACGATCGGCTACGGGCTTTACACGGATGCCGCGCGCTCGATCGCGTGGGGCGACGGCACGGGCGGCAGTTCGACGGTCACGGGTGTCGGTACGGGTACGTCGCAGGTCGTGACCGTGTATGGCGCGGTGCCGGCGCAAACGACGCCCGCGCCCGGCAACTACAGCGACACGATCACCGCGACGATCAGTTTCTAGCGTTCCGATCCGCAGCATCAGCAGGCGCGCACGCCGCGCGCGCCGCGCGCGCCGTTCAGAACGTGACGGTCCAGGTGGGCAGCACACCCGCGCCGATGCTGCGCGGCGCCGACCGTACATCGGGCAGCGGTGCGTGACTGAGCACGAACGGCGTACCGTGCGCGCAATTGACGCTCGGCATTTCGGCATCGACGGCCGGCGGCACGCCGGGGCCGATCGTGCAGGTTTCGGGAATGGTGAGACTGACGCGCAGCGGAATCGACGGATCGGCCGCGCTGGCGAACGACACCACGCCCAGCGCCGCGAGCGCAATCGCACTGCGTCTGATTTGGCCGGCTGTCATCGTTCGGCCCTCCTTCGTGCATCCATCCAGCATATGCGCGAATTATCGGCATGCGCGCGGAAATCTTGAGTCCGCACGCATGCGATCGGGCCCCGCCGCGCCGGTCAGCGCGCGGCGGCGAATCCGCCGAAAAACGCACGCGCGTTCGCGTCGAGGCTGTCGAGGTGATAGCCGCCTTCTTGCACGATCACCGTCGGCAACCCGAGTGCGCCGATCGCGCCGCCGAGCCGCCCGAAGCCGTCGGTCGTGACGGCCACCTGCGATTGCGGATCGTCCTTGTAGATATCGAAGCCGAGCGCGAGCACGAGTGCGTCGGGCTGGAACCGCGCGAGCGCGCGCAGTGCACCGTCGAGCCGCTCGAAGAACGCCGACTCCGGCGCGCCGTGCGGCATCGGCAGGTTGAGGTTGAACCCGTCGCCGGCCCCGGTGCCCGTCTCTTCCTCGTAGCCCGCGACGACCGGGTAGAAGTTGGTCGGATCGCCGTGGATCGACACGTACAGCACGTCGTCGCGGCCGTAGAAGATCTCCTGCACGCCCTGCCCGTGATGCATGTCGGTGTCGAGGATCGCGACCCGGCGGTGGCGGCCGAGCAGCGACTGCGCGGCGATCGCCGCATTGTTCAGGTAGCAGAAGCCGCCGGCCGCGTCACGGCGTGCGTGATGGCCGGGCGGCCGGCACAGCGCGTACGCCTCGCGTGCGCCGTCGTTGACGTCGGCCGCGGCCGCCAGCGCGCCCTGCGCGGACCAGTACGCGGCACGCCACGTGTTCGCATCGACCGGGCAACTGCCGTCGGCAAGGTAGCGCGCGGCTTTCGCAAGCACGCCGCGCAGCGGGTTCGGGTCGCGCACGAACACGTTCGACATTACTTCGTCGCCCCAGTCGTCGGGCATCTGCTTCCAGTCGCGGTGCGCTTCTTCCAGGAAGCGCAGGTAGTTCATGTCGTGCACGGCCGCGATCGGCGCGGTGCCGCGGTCGGCCGGCTCGCGCACGTCGAAGTCGAGCGACCGGACGGCCGCGACGAGTCGCGCCGCGCGCTCGGGCACTTCCTGCGGCTCACGCATCTGGCCACGCGACAGGTAGCTGCGCGGATGGTGCAGCAACTGCTCGGGATGGAAATAGGTTTTCATCGTTCGCCCTCGTCGGTTTTTCGTTATGCCGATTGATCGGTTTTCCGCGTCACGCATCCTGCGTGGTGGCCGCCGCGGCAACGCCCGCTGCAATACCCGCTTCAACGCCGGCGCGCGCGAGCACCGCATGAAGCAGCACGTTCGTGCCGCGCGTCACGTCGGCAGGCAACGCATCCTCGGCTTCGTTGTGCGACAGGCCGTCGACACACGGGATGAACACCATCGCGGTCGGGACGCAACGCGCGAGCAGGATCGCGTCGTGCCCGGCGCCGCTGACGATCCGCTCGTTCGTATAGCCGAACGCGGCGGCCGCCTGCGCGACCCGCTGGACGCAGTCGCGATCGAACGGCGTCGCCGGGCTGCGCCAGCAGGTGTCGATCGTGACCTGCACGCCACGCGCGGCGGCGACACGTGTGCACGCATCGCGCAAGTCGCGCTCCATCGCATCGACTTGCGCATCGTCGTGATGGCGAAGGTCGACCGTGAACGTCGTCTCGCCGGCAATGGTGTTGCGCGACGCATTGCGGATGCCGACCTGCCCGATCGTCGCGAGCCCGCGCGGCGCATGACCGGCGACGATCCGTTCGAGTTCGATCGCCATCTGCGCACTCGCGAAATACGCATCCTTGCGATACGGCATCGGCGTCGTGCCCGCATGCGCGGCCACGCCCGTCACCGTCACGTCGAGCCAGCGGATCGCCTGCCCGCCGGTGACGATACCGATCGTCGTGCCGTTCGCCTCGAGCACGGGCCCCTGTTCGATATGCGCTTCGAAGTACGCATCGACCGCGCCGCCCATCGTGCGCGTGCCGCGATAGCCGCATGCGTCCAGTGCCGCGCCGAGCGTGACGCCGTCGGCGTCCTGCTTCGCGAGCGCATCGTCGAGCGGCAACGCGCCCGTGAACACGGCCGAGCCGAGCATCGCCGGCGCGAAACGCGCGCCCTCCTCGTTGGTCCACGACACGATTTCCAGCGGCTTGCCGGTCGCGATGCCGGCGTCGTTCAGCGTGCGCACGAGTTCGAGCGCGGCGAGCACGCCATAGACGCCGTCGAAGCGGCCGCCTTCGGGCTGCGTGTCGAGATGGCTGCCGATCAGCACCGGCGCGGCCTGCGCATCGGTGCCGTCGCGCCGCGCAAACAGGTTGCCGACTGCGTCGACGCTCACCGTCATCCCCGCGTCGCGGCACCACTGCGCGAACAGGTCGCGCCCGCGACGGTCGTCGTCGGTGAGCGCGAGGCGCCGCACGCCGCCGCGCGGTGTCGCACCGACCCGCGCCATGTCAGCCAGGCTCTGCCACAAACGGGCACCGTCGATTTCAAGCAGGTCTTTCATGTGCACTCCGGATGAATTCGTTCGTTGAGGGTCACTGCGAGCCGAGCGCTTCGGCAGCAGCCGGCCGTGCCGCGCGCCGTGCGTCGAGCGCGACGATGCAAAGCAGCGAGATGCCGGCCAGACACGTGTAGAACACCGCGAGCGGCCACCACTGGCCCGCGAAGCGGTGGGCGAGCCACGTGCCGACGAGCGGCGTCAGCCCGCCCGCGATCGCGCCGCAGATCTGGTAAGCGAGCGAGATCGCCGAATAGCGCACGTGCGCGGGGAACACGTCGCTGACGAAACCCGCGATCACCGAATAGAAGCCGGCCATGCAGACCACCGCGAGCGCGATGCCTGCGATCAGCGAGGCGGACGTGCCGCCCTGCACGAGCATGAACATCGGGTACGGCGACAGCATCGCGAGCAACGCCGCGAGCTTCAGGAAACGCGCGCCGCCGATGCGCTCGGCGATCCACGCGGCGATCGGCTGCGCGATGAACTGGATGATCGCGACCGCGAACAGGCTGTCGAGGATCAGCGAGCGCGACACGCCGACGTACTGCGTCGTGTACGCGATCATGAACGTGTTCGTGAAATAGACGCCCGCGATGCCGATCGTGTTCGCGCCGATGCAGAGCGCCACGAGCCCCGACGCGGAGCGGAACACTTCCGCGACCGGCAGCTTCACCGTGCGGTTGGTTTCCTTCACGCGCGCGAATTCCGGCGACTCGTTCACGCCGAGCCGGATCAGGATGCCGACCACGAGCAGCACCGAACTCGCGAGAAACGGCAGGCGCCAGCCCCATGCGAGGAAATCGGCCTTGTCCATCGACGTGACCGCGCGAAACGCGATCAGCGACAGGATCAGCCCGGCCGGGCTGCCGAGCTGCGCGAACGACGCGAAGAACGTGCGGCGCCCCTGCGGCGCATGCTCGCCCGCCATCAGCACCGCGCCGCCCCATTCGCCGCCGACCGCGATCCCCTGCACCACGCGCAGCGCGACGAGCAGCACCGGCGCGAGCATGCCGACCTTCGAATAATCGGGCAGCAGCCCGACGCAGACGGTTGCGACGCCCATCATCATCAGCGTGGTCATCAACGCCTTCTTGCGGCCGATGCGGTCCCCAAGATGGCCGAAGATCACGCCGCCGAGCGGCCGCGCGAAGAAGCCGACCGCGAACGTCGCGAACGACGCCATCGTGCTGACGAAGCGGTCATGCGACGGGAAATAGAGCTCGCCGAACACGAGCGCGGCGGCGGTTGCGTAGATGTAGAAGTCGTACCACTCGATCATCGTGCCGATGAACGCGGCCGTCGCGGCGCGCGCCGGCTGGCGGGCGGAAGGAAGGGACTGGGTCATGCGGGCTCCTGACGCGCGCCGCAGCGGAGCGACGCGCAATATCGTGTGACGGCCGTCTGTCGCGGCCTTGTGCCGCACGCTGCGGCACCCCTCCTTTATCGGCGACCGCGAATCATTAGTCAAATTTCAAGTTATTATTCGCCGTATAAATTCAACTAATGCTGACCCCGACGCCTCGCCCGGAGACCCGATGCGCCCCGACCTCGCCCCGTTCCTGAACGACCGCCTCGACTGGAACCTGTTGCGCACCTATCTGGTGATCATCCAGGAGCGCAGCGTGAGCCGCGCGGCCGCACGCCTGCACGTCACGCAGCCGGCCGTGAGCCAGGCATTGCGGCGCCTCGAGGACACGCTCGAACGCAAGCTGATCGAGCGGCGCGGCACGCACTTCGCGCCGACACCGGCCGGCGAAGCCGTCTACCGGATCGCGAGCGACATCTACGGCGGCATCTCGCGCCTCGAAACCGAAATCGACGACAGCACGGCCGACCTGACCGGTTCGATCCGGCTGCTGACCGTGAGTCGCATCGAGTCGCCCGTCTACGACGAATTCCTCGCGGAATTCCATCGCGCGTATCCGCGCATCGACCTGCAGATCGAAGTGATGCGTTCGTCGGACATTTTGTCGTCGCTGCTGCAGAAGACGGCCACGGCCGGGCTCGGCCTGTGCCGCACGCCGCACGACAAGCTGGAGATGCGCTGCTTCCTGCGCCAGCGCTATGCGATCTACTGCGGCCGCCATCACCGGCTGTTCGGGCAGACGCAACTGCGGATGGACGATCTGCTCGCGGAGAATTTCGTGTCGTTCACGAGCGACCAGATCGGCGACAGCCTGTCGCCGCTCACCGTGTTTCGCGACCAGAAGGGCTTCACGGGGCGCATCGTCGCGTCGTCGCCGAGCCTCGAGGAAGTGCGGCGGCTGATCTTCGCCGGCTACGGGATCGGCTGCCTGCCCGAGCACATCGTGCGCGACGACATCGCGCAGCAGCGGCTGTGGCGGCTGCCGCCCGACGACGGGCTCGTCGATGTCGACGTGTTCCTGCTGTGGCATCGCGATCGCAAGATGAACGCGGCCGAGCATGCGTTTCTCGACGCGATGGAGCGCTGCATGCAGCGCTACTCGCTGGCGGAGCGGTTGGGGAAGTAGCAGGCACGACGACGCCGGTTGCGCGTCGGCCGGTCGTTCATCGCGGCGCCGCGCCGAGCGCCGTCGCCGCGCAATCCGCGAAGACCGATTCGGCCAGCGCCTTCGCGCGCATCGCGGCCGGCGACAGCGTCCGCGCGGCCAGCGTCACGAGCCCCAGCCGCGCTTCGCGGCGAAACGGCGGATCGAGCGGCAGCTCGACCAGCGTCCCGCACCGCAGCGCGTCGCGAAACGCCGCCGCATTGCCGAACACGACCATCCCGCCCACCGACGCCGCCGCCTCCACGTCGCGAAAATCGTCGCTGCGGAACGAGATCGACGCATCGAACGAGCACTCGAAGTACTCGCACAGGTCGGACAGCGCCCACGGCGACAATTCGATCGAACCGAGCCGGTGCTGCAGCAGTTCGTCGCGCGTCACCGCGTCCCGGCGCGCGAGCGGATGGTCCGGCGTACAGAAGAAGCCGCTGGGCCAGCGCGGCAACCGGGTCAGCTGCAGGTCGGCGTGATCCTCGAGTTGCGCGATGTCGCCGATGAACAGGTCGACGTGCTCCTCGAGCAGCCGTCGCAGCAGCGTATCGCGACGGCCGCGTTTGATGCTCACGCGCACCTGCGGCGCCTCGCGCAGGAAATGGTCCATCAGCGGCCCGGTCAGCAGGATCGCCGGCGTCGCGCCGAGCCCGATCGACAACTCGCCGAATTCGCCATGCTGCATCAGCGCGAGGTCGCGCTGCAATTCCGTCGCTTCCATCACGATGCGCCGCGCGCGTTCGGCAAATACCTTGCCGTAAGGCGTCAGCGACACGCCGTTCGGATGGCGGTCGAACAGCGCGACGCCGAGCTCGGCTTCGATCGACTGGATGCTGCGGGACAGCGCGGGCTGGCTGAGGTTGACGTCGACGCTCGCGCGGCTGAACGTCAGGTGCTGGGCGAGGCCAAGCGCATGGCGAAGTTTCCGGATGTTCACGACGGTCCTCGAACGGATGACGGCAATGAGTCGACCTGCCGTCGAACGGGCCGCGGCGGATGGCGAGCCCCCGCAACGGCCGTGCCTCGCATGCCGCTGCACCGCTTCGACGAAGCCGGGGCAATCGGCCGTATATACCACCATCCCCGCACGCGAGACATCCGCATTGACCGCAGGCAGCGGCCCGGCGGGCCCATGCAAGGTCTGCATCGCCCGTGTGGTTATTCGCATTGGCCGGCGCGAATTTCTCCACATAGCATCGGTTTCAAGGGAACCCCGTTTCCCGCCCCGAAGCAGCAGCGTGCTTCGCTACCCATTTTGCAAAGGCGACACCCGATCATGCCCATTTCTCCACCGATCCAGGCGCTGGCAGCCGACATGCGCGACTGGCGCCGGCTCATTCACAGCAAACCGGAAATCGCATTCCAGGAACGCGGCACGGCCGACTTCATCGCGACGCGGTTGCGCGAATTCGGCATCGACGTTCATACCGGCGTCGGCCAGACCGGCGTGGTCGGCATCGTCGACGGAACGCTCGGCGCCGGCCGCACCGTCGCCTTGCGCGCCGACATGGATGCGCTGCCGATGCGGGAACTGGGCCGCCCGGTCTACCGGTCGGTGTTCGAAGGCATCTTTCACGGCTGCGGCCACGATGGCCACGTCGCGATCCTGCTCGGCACCGCACGCCATCTCGCCGAGCATCGCCACTTCCGCGGCCGCGTCGTGCTGATCTTCCAGCCGGCCGAGGAAATCGTCTGCGGCAGCCGCGCGATGCTCGACGACGGGTTGCTCGAGCGCTTCCCGTTCGACGAAATCTACAGCCTCCACAACGACCCGATGCTGCCGCCGTCGAGGATCGGCGTGCGCGCCGGCGCGCAACAGGCATCGTCCGACCGGTTTCAGATCCGGATCCACGGCATCGGCACCCACGCCGGCATGCCGCACCTCGGCATCGATCCGGTCGCGATCGGCGCGCACCTGGTTGCGATGCTGCAAACCGTCGCGAGCCGGTCGGTCGATCCGCTGGAAAGCGTCGTGATCTCGATCGCGCGCTTTCACGCCGGCGACGCATTCAACGTGATTCCGCACGAAGCCGTGCTCGGCGGCACCGTGCGCGCGCTGTCGAACGACACGCGCACCTTCGCGCTCGAGCGGATGCGTGCGATCTGCGACGGCGTCGCGCTCGCCAATCGCACGCGCATCGAATTCGAATTGCTGGACGGCACGCCGGCGATCGTCAACCACGCCGACGCGGTGCAGTGCGTGATGGACGCCGCGCGCGAGGTCGTCGGGGCGGAAAACGTGATCGGCAACGTCACGCCGCTGATGGCCGGCGACGACATCGCGAACTTCCTCGATGCACGCCCCGGCTGCCACTTTCTGCTCGGCCAGGGCGGCCACATGTGCCATCACCCCGAATACGACTTCAACGACGACGTCGCGCCGATCGGCGTCGCGATGTTCGCATCGATCCTGCGCGCGCGGCTGGGCGCCGGCGCCGAACCGATACCGACCGGCCTCGACGAACGCAGTGCGCTGGCGGCGGCCGCCGCGCGCTGACGAGCACCGCCCGAACCCTCATCGCCCCATCCGGCGTTCCACGCCGCACATAACGACACGACGGATCATCCGTCCACGGAGACAGCGTCATGAGCACCACCGCGTCCGACAAGGACACCCTGATCGAGCACCGCTCGATCGAACCCGTTCCCGACAGCGAGCGCCACGGCGGCCTGCTGAGCCAGTTCACGCTGTGGGTCAGCGCCAACCTGACCGTCGTCTGCGCGGTCACCGGCGCGCTGACCGTCGTGCTCGGCGGCGACGTCTTCTGGTCGATCGTCGGGCTGTTCGTCGGCCAGATCGCCGGCGGCACGATCATGGCGCTGCATGGCGCGCAGGGGCCGCAAACCGGGCTGCCGCAGATGATCCTCAGCCGCGTACAGTTCGGCATCTACGGCGCGATCATTCCGCTCGCGCTCGTCTGCGTGATGTACATCGGCTTCCTGACGAGCGGCACGGTGCTGATGAGCCAGGCGCTCGGCCAGTTGATGCACGTGAGCCCCGCCCAGGCCATCGTGATGCTCGGCGTGGTCGTAACCTTGCTCGCGCTGTTCGGCTATCGCGCCATTCATGCGGTCGGGCGCATCTACAGCGTGGTCGGCGGGCTGATGTTCGTCTATCTGTTGTTCAGCCTGACGCGCGGCCACAACGCGACGCTGCTGTTCGACAACCGGCACTTCACGTGGCCGACCTTCCTGTTCGCGGTATCGCTGTCGGCGTCGTGGCAGATCACGTACGGCCCGTACGTCGCCGATTACTCGCGCTACCTGCCGCGCGCGACGTCGCCACTCCGGACTTTCCTGACGATCGGCGCCGGCTCCGTGCTCGGTTCCCAGATCGCGATGACGTTCGGCGTGTTCGCCGCAGCGCTGGCCGGCAAGCAGTTCGCCGGACACGAAGTCGCCTATATGGTCGGCATCGGTTCGGGCGGCATCGCGCTGGTGGCGACGACGCTGTACCTGACCATCATGTTCGGCAAGCTGATCGCGTCGACACTGTGCGTGTACGGCGGCTTCATGTCGGTTGCCACGATCTCCGCCGCGCTGCGCGGCAAGCCGTCGATCGGGCTTGGCGCGCGGATCGTGCTGACCATCGGCGTCGTCGCGACCTACACGATCCTCGCGCTCGTCGCCGATCACGCGTTCCTGCGCACCTTCAGCCACTTCATCCTGTTCCTGCTGGCGTTCTTCACGCCGTGGAGCGCGATCAATCTCGTCGACTACTACTGGGTGTCGCACGAGCCGATCGACGTGTCGGCGCTGTCGGACGTCAACGGCCGCTACGGCAAGTGGAACGCGATCGGTATCACGTGCTACGTGGTCGGCGTGCTTGCGCAGATTCCGTTCATGTCGACCGAACTCTATACGGGCCCGCTGTTTAACCTGCTCGGCGGCATCGACGTGTCGTGGATCGTCGGCATGGTCTTGCCCGGCGCGCTCTACTACGCGCTGACCCGCCACCGCAGCCCGCGCGCTTCGCGGCACGCACAGATCGACCGCGCATGACGCGATAGAAGCGGCTTCGATCGCATTCCACTCCCCACGCAATATAATCAGGATTCCGATTCATATGGAAAATAAAATCATCCTGTCGTGCGCACTCGCGCTTTGCACGCTGAATGCCCACGCACAGAGCAGCGTCACGCTCTATGGCGTGATCGACAACGGCCTGTTCTATTCGACCAACCAGGGCGGCAAGCATGCAGTGCAGTTCCTGTCGTCGCCGACCGAAACGAGCGTCTGGGGCCTGCGCGGCTCGGAAGATCTCGGTGGCGGCAACAAGGTCATCTTCAAGCTCGGCTCCGCGTTCTCGATGGCCAACGGCACGGCCTGGCCGAGCGGCCGCATCTTCGGCGACTATGCATGGATCGGCCTGAGCAGCACGAGCGCGGGCACGCTCAAGCTCGGCCGCATGCTCGACAGCGTAGGCGACTACCTCGGCGACTTCGCCGCAACCGGCAGTTGGGGTGGCGCGCTCTATGCGCATCCGTACGACAACGACAATCTGTGGGCGACCTACATGGTCAACAACGCCGTCAAGTATCAGAGCATCGAACTGGCGGGCGTCACGTTCGGCGGCATGTACGCGTTCAGCAACAAGGCGGGCGCCGCCTCGGGCAGCGGCTCCGGCTTCGCCGACAACCGGCTGTGGGCGGCCGGCCTCGCCTACGAAATCGGCCGCCTGAAGCTTGCCGCCGTCTACGAGCAGCTCGACCATCCCGGTGACGATGCACCGGGTTCGCTGGGCGCCGTGGACGTGCTCGATGCGAATTTCACCGCCGCGCGCCAGCGCATCTTCGGGCTGGGCGCACACTACGCATTCGACCGGTTCGAGATCGGCTCGAACGTGACGCGCACGGTGCTGGAGATGCCAACGGGAGAATGGCAGAACCCGGCCTTCACCGGCGCGAGCGGGCTGAGCTTCAACAACTACGAACTGAATGCGACGTTCCATGCAACGGCCGCGGTCGACGTGAAAGGCGCGTACACCTATACGACGGCCAGCGTGGACGGCAAGCATCCGCACTGGAACCAGTTCGGCCTGCTCGCCGAGTACGCACTGTCCAAGCGCACGCAGGTGTACCTGGACGCCGTCTACCAGCGCGTACACGGCGACGACACGCCGTTTTCGCAAGCCCAGATCAATACGCTCTCACCTGCGTCCGGCAACACGCAGGCGTTGGTCGGCCTGGGCATCCGGCATCGATTCTGAGCGCCGGCATCGCGACACGCGCGCGTCCGAACGATGGCGACGCGCGCGTGTCGCGATGCGTGCCGCGGTCATGCCGTCCGCTGACCCGGCGTGACCGCGGCACCACACATCCTTCAGAACCGGTGAACGATACCCAGCTGCACACCGCGTGCATTCGCACCCGGATACGCGAGCGGCAGGCCGGGGTTCGCCGCACCGGCGAGCGTATAGCCGGCCTGGTTGCGGTTGCGCAGGTACGACAGCGCGCCGTAGAAGCTCGTGCGCTTCGACAGGTCGTACTCGTACATCAGCCCGAGCTGGTCCGCATGGTTGCCCTGCGACGACTGGTCGTGCAGATACGCGTAGCCGAGCGCCACGTAGTTCGCCGGATTGAACTGGTATTTGACCGACAGCCCGTACACGCGCGAATCGATGCCGAGATCGGCCCACTTCACCGCGGAGAAGCCGCCGTACACGGTGGCCTTGCCGATCTCGTACGACGCGCCGGCCATGATCGTGCGATCGGTGGTGGTCGCCGTCGCGTTCTTCAGCCACTGGCCCGCGACGAACGCACCGAACGGCCCGTGTTCGTAGGTCAGGTCGAACTGCTGGCTGGAGCCTGCCGAGCGCACGCCGCCCGCATCGCCGAACCCGAAGTACAGCCCGCCCTGGAAGCCCGCGATCTCCGGGCTCTGGTACGACAGCGTATTGCTGGTGCGGAACGCGAACACGGTCAGGTTGTCCATGCCGGACGCCTGCGTGACGCCGCCGAACGCATCCTGTCCGCCCTGGTCGTTGAACAGCGGCGAATTCTGGCGGCCCGCGCGCACCTTGCCCCACTGCCCCGCGATGCCGACCCATGCCTGCCGGTTGAACAGGCTGCCCGAACTCGCCAGCGAACCGTCGTTCGGGTTGAAGCCGTTCTCCAGCGCGAACTCGATCTTCTGCCCGCCGCCGATATCCTCGCCGCCCTTCAGCCCGAACCGGCTGCCCCACTGGCCACCCGAATTGATCGCCGCCGTATAGCCGTTGCCCGTATTCACGTACTGCGCGAATTCGTCGATCACGCCGTACAGCGTGACGCCGTCCTGCGCGAATGCGGCGCCCGGTCCAGCGACGCACGCCACCGCGACCGTCACGCGAAGACCGGCGTGCGCCATCCACGCCCGGGAATCGCTCCCGCGGGCCGTCATTTGTTTAGTCATACTATTCAATGGTCAGAGAATGAAACGACACCGTGCGCGGCAGTCGCGCCGCACCGGCATCGCAGGAAAGGAAACGTGGGGAGGAGCCCGGCGCAGGCAGCGCCCGGCTCGCGCGACAGTCAGGCCGGCAGCCGGCCGGCCCGATGCGCGTGACGTGTCGTCAGTGGTGAACTTCGCCGCGTTCGAGCGGCAGGATCAGGCGTTCGGGAATGCTGCGGCGCGACGCGCGCGCGCCGATGTAATACAGCACCGCCGGCACGAGCAGGCCGAGAATCCACGAGATGTCGGTGCCGCCGAGCGCGTCGACGAGCGGCCCCGTGTAGATGTGCGTCGACATGAACGGCAACTGCACGAGGATGCCGACCACGTAGATCGTGATCGCCATCACGTTCCAGCGGCCGTAACGGCCGTCCGGATCGGACAGTGCCGGCACGTCGTAGCGCGAGCGCGTGAAGCAGTAGTAGTCGACCAGGTTGATCGCGCTCCACGGCGTGAAGAACGCGAGCAGGAACAGGATGAACGCGGTGAATTCCTTCAGGAACGAATGACGGCCCGCGAGCGCGATGAGCGTCGATACGCAGATCATCCCGAAGATGTAGACGAGGCGGCTGCGCGACGACACGGCACCCTTGCCGCGGAAGCCGCTAACGATCGTCGCCATCGACATGAAGCTGCCGTAGGCGTTGAGCGCCGTCACCGTCACCTTGCCGAACGCGATGCTGAAGTACAGCAGCGCAGCCACGGCGCCCGTCGAGCCGAGGCCGACGATATACGACACTTCATGGTGCGCGAACTGGCTGCCGGCCAGTGCCGCCGCAAACACGCCGAACACCATCGCCGCCTGCGCGCCGATCACCGAGCCCAGGCCGACTGCGACGAACGTCGCGACCGACGACGTCGAGCGCGGCAGGTAGCGCGAATAGTCGGCGACGTACGGGCCGAACGCAATTTGCCACGACGCAGACAGCGACATCGACAGCAGGAAGCTCGCGAGCGAGAAATGCTTGTTCGCCAGCAGCGCGCCGATGTCGTGGTTCGCGAACAGCTGCGTGAACATGTAGACGAACGCGGCGATGCCGACCACGCTCGCGATCCGGCCGACGGCATGGATCGCGCGATAGCCGAACACGGTCAGCACGACGATCACGGCCGCGAACAGCAGGATGCCGGCCGCGTCGTCGATGTGCAGCAGTTGCGCGACGGCCTGCCCGGCCAGCACCGAGCCGCTTGCGGAGAAGCCGATGTACATCAGGCACACGAGCACGATCGGGATCATCGCGCCGTAGACGCCGAACTGCACGCGGCTCGAGATCATCTGCGGCAGCCCGAGCTGCGGCCCCTGCGCGCCGTGCAGCGCCATCACCGTGCCGCCGATGAACTGGCCGAGCAGCAGCGCGACCAGCGACCAGAACACGTCGCCGCCAAGCACCACGGCGAGTGCGCCCGTGACGATGGCCGTGATCTGCATGTTCGCCGACAGCCACAGCGTGAACTGGCTCAGCAAGCCGCCGTGGCGCTCGGCGTCGGGAATGAAGTCGATCGAACGGACTTCGATCAGGCCGCCGGCTTTTCCACTGGGATTCGTTGACACGGGGAAATCTCCAAAATACTCAGGATCACAAATGGTTTGAACGAGACGGGAAGCTGCGAGCCGCCCTTTCGGCTCGGCGGGTGCGGGGCGCCGTGGATCGCCGGCATGCGCCACGCACGCACGGTCTGCGCACTGGCGCGCACGCGGCACGACGTGTGCCGACATTGCCAGCGGATGATCTTGTATATACAACTTGCGAGGTATCGGTGATTACCCGGTATCGGTTCATTTCCGAAATTGTCCGAACAAATCGGGAAACGTTCGACCGTGTTTTGTCGAAAGTTGAACGTATGAATAATGAAAGCTCAGGTGCGCGCGGGCGATGCCTGATCGGGTTCGGCCGTCATGTCGGCGGCGGGAAGCAGGTTCAGCATGCGCCGGGCTGCCTCGACATCACGCACATGCAGCCATTCGTCGTAGTCGTCGCGGCGCAGCATCACGACGCCCCGCTTCTCTTCGCCGGGCCGATGCATCCGCGCGAACAGCGGATGCGTGTCGGCGTTGACCGTGAGCATCGCCATGCCCACGCGTCCGCGGCCGTCGTCGCCTTCGTAGCGCCGCCAGATGCCGGCGACGCAGCACGGTTGCCAGCCGTCGATGCCGATCCGCTGCCATACGTTGCGGCCGGTTTCGTAGCAGGGTTCGAAGATCCAGCGCACCGGAATCAGGCAGCGCTGGCCGTTGCGCCAGGCATTGCCGTAGAGCCGCGACGAGCCGACCGTTTCCGCCCGTGCGTTCACCGTGTCGAGCTTCTTCTTTTTCCGGCCGTTCTCGTCGAGCCGCTCGGGCTGCATGAATTTCGGCCAGAAGCCGAACACGGCCGCGACGACTTCGAGGCCGTCGCCAGCGGCGCACGCGATCGGCGCCGCGTAGTCGGGATACACGTCGGGTGCCCACGGGTCGCGGCGATACAGATCGCCGATGCCGATCTTCAGTTCGCTGATGCCCGGGTCTTCGTCAGGGGCGCGGTAGTGGGTGCACACGGCTCGGCGGACAATGGAAGCAATGTTTTCATCGTAGGTCAGCGCAGGCGCATCAGTCGCACTATCGTTTTGTATGACTCAACAGTTTTACGAATCGACGATACGCCGGGCGTTGCCCAACGCGTGCCGTCATGCGTGCTGTCCGATCTGCAACGTCAGGATTTCGTCGCCCGCGTCGTCGAGCGTCCCGGTCGGCGTCCAGCCCAGATGCCGGTAGAAGCCATGCGAGCGCGACGCGGGATCGGTCGAGCACCCGAGAAACAGCGACGTGAAACCGTTCGCCGCGAACTCGTCGATCACCTGCCCCAGCAGTCGCTTGCCGATCCCCGCCCCTTCATGCGCGGGCAGGATCGCGAGCACGACGATCTCGCCCGAAGCGGTGTCGCCGAAGCAGTAGCCGGCCATGCGCCCGTTCGCACAGCAGACGTAGCCCGAGAACAGGCCGCCGCGGATCCCGTCTCCCCAGCTTTCGACGGTAATGCCGAGGTCGCGCAACTGTGCCTCGGTGAATGCGTTCTCGCGCGTCCTGCCGCGCAGTGCGATGCACGCGGCCGCATCGTCGGGAACGGCCTTGCGCCAGGTGAGTTCAGTCATCGTTCGATTTTTCCATGGTCTGCCGCCGGCGCGATGCATACAGGCAGATCAGCTCCAGCGCGATCGTCGCGCCGGCCAGCGACGTGATTTCCGCATGATCATACGGCGGCGACACTTCGACCACATCCATGCCGACCAGGTTGATGCCTTCGAGGTGACGCAGGATCTCGAATGCCTGATGGCTCGACAGCCCACCCGAGACCGGCGTGCCCGTGCCCGGCGCGAACGCCGGATCGAGGCAGTCGATGTCGAACGTCAGATACACGGGATGATCGCCGACCCGCTCGCGAATACGTGAGGCGATCGCAGCGGGCGTCGATGCATGCACCTGGCGCGCATCCTGGATATCGAAGCCCATCGGCTCGTCGTTGGTCGTCCGGATGCCGATCTGCGCGGATCGTTCGGGCACGACCCACCCTTCTCGCGCCGCGTGATAGAACATCGTGCCGTGATCGATGCGCTTCACGTCGCGATCGGGCCACGTGTCGGTATGCGCATCGAAATGCACGAGCGACAGCGGCCCGTGCACCTTCGCATGCGCTTTCAGCAGCGGATACGTGATGAAGTGATCGCCGCCGAGCGTCAGCATCGCGCAGCCGCGCGCGAGGATCGCATCGGCATGCCGCTCGATCGCGCCCGGCACCGATTCGGGCTGCCCGAGATCGAATGCGCAATCGCCGTAGTCGACCGCGGCCAGCACGTCGAACGGATCGAACGACCACGGCCACGGGCGCTCCCACGCGATGCCCGTCGACGCGATCCGCAACCCGCGCGGGCCGAAGCGCGTGCCGGGCCGGTGCGATGCGGCGGAATCGAACGGCACGCCGGTGATCGCGAGATCGACGCCGTCGAGGTCGCGGCTGAAGCGCCGGCGCATGAAGCTCGTCGCGCCCGCGAAGGTCGGCTCGGCCTGCGTGCCGTAGAGGCTGTCGCGCGTGAATGCGAAATCGTTCTGGCTCATCGTCGGATTCCTGTCGGGTGGGGGACGGCCGCGCGGCTGGCGACCTCGTGCCCGATTCTGCCGTCACGACATCCGACGAAAAATATGAACTAACATAAGCCGACTTCACAAAACGCGATGTATCGCCATGCTGACCCGATTGAGAGACATGGATTTGCAGTTGCTGCGGCTCTTTCTGACGATCGTCGAAAGTGGCGGCTTCAGCGCCGCGCAGGGCACGCTCGGGATGGCGCCGTCGACGATCAGCACGCAGATGGCGAAGCTCGAGACGCGTCTCGGATTCCGGCTGTGCGATCGCGGCAAGAGCGGCTTCCGGCTGACACCGAAGGGCGAACGCGTGCTGCAGTCGACGCGGCGGCTCCTGCACGCGATGGACGTATTCACGCGCGATACGCAGCACGTGTCGGGCACGTTGCTCGGCGAGCTGCGCATCGGGCTGTCCGAGCGGCTCGCGCCGGACGTCGTCGAATCGATCGCGGCGGCCGTCGGCGGCTTCCGCGAACGGGCGCCGGACGTGCTGATCGAGATGATCGCGGTGCCGCCCGACGAACTGGAACGCCGGCTGCTGAAAGGTGAACTGCAGCTCGCGATCGGCTACTTTTCCGGCCACCAGGCCGGCCTGCACTACGCACCGCTGTTCGTCGAACACCAGTCGCTGCACTGCGGCGCCCGGCATCCGCTGTTTGCGAAAAAGACCGTGTCGGTCAACGACATTGCGAACGCGAGCAACGTCGCTCGGCTCTACAAGACGAATACGTCGGGTGCGGCGATGCGCAACGCGCAACCGACCGCGTTCTCCGAAAACGTCGACGCCGACGTGATCTTCATCCTGTCCGGCGCGCATGTCGGTTTCCTGCCCGACCACGTCGCGGCGCCCTGGGTTGCCGCGGGCAAGATGCGCCGGCTGCTCGCGAGCAAGCTAAGCCATACGATCGAATTCCAGCTGGCGACACCGCGGAACTGCGACGGCAGCGAAGCGCTGGAGGCGTTCACGGCGGCGCTCGCCGAACAGTTCGGCGGGCTCGACGGTTTCGCAGATCAGTGACCGGCGCGCGCCGCCCCGGTTCGCGTCAGACGAGCTGGTCCGACGCGATGACCTGCATACCCGGCCGCGCGTCGATTGCCGCGTCGAGCATCGCGCGGGCGATCCGCGACGCGGGATTCACGCGCCACTTCGCCGGCAACACGGGGCCGGCCACGTTCAACGCGGACACCAGCAGCCGCTCGCCGAACCTGAATTCGTCGCGGCTGCCGCCGATCAGGCCGGGCCGCACACAAGTGAGCGACGCAAACCCGACACCGGCGAGCGCCTGCTCGACCTCACCCTTCACGCGGTTGTAGAAGATGCGCGACGCCGGATCCGCGCCGAGTGCGGAATTCAGCACGTAAGCCGGCGTGCCGTAGCGGTGCGCGAGCCGCGCGACCGCGAGCGGATAGTCGTGGTCGACACGCCGGAATGCCGCCTGAGAGCCTGCGGCCCGCATCGTGGTGCCAAGCGCGCAGATCACGGCATCGGCATGCCACCAGTCGGCCGCGTCGGGCAGATGATCGAAATCGACCTCGAGCGCGCGCATCTTCGGGTGCGGCGACAACGGGCGGCGCGCGAGGACGATCACCTGATCGACCCGCGCATCGGCGAGCGCGACTTCGAGGACGTGACGCCCGACAAGTCCGGTCGCGCCGACGAGCAGCAATTTCATGTCCGGTTCTTCCGTGTGGAGCCTGCGTTGGCGAGCCGGGAACGGCCCGGTTTCCGGCTTCCCACATGATCGTCGGCCGACTCGGCGCCGACAACCTTCCAACATCTCGAAAAGTTACAGACCACGCTCAATCCATATCTCTAAATGGATGTGGCACGCCATCGGCCACAGTTCGCCCACGCTTCAATTCGTCGCACTTTCTACTGATTTTCGCAATTTTCATCGAACCCTATCTTCACAAGCATCAATTTTCTCGACATTTGTACGACAAATAATGTCAAACAATGAAAGAAAGTGCGTTCATTTTTCGTTGTTTTACATTACAAAAACATTTCATTCTGTAAGATTCATCTCATTCGTTATCTCTTAATTCACCCGGGAACGCCCATCCAGCTGTCTTAATTCCTCAAGTCATCGTATCGCGGTGCGGCGCCCTCTTTTTTCCGAGACAGACTATGAACCGCACTTTCCGTACGATCTGGAACGACGCACTGGGCGCCTGGGTCGCCGCCTCCGAAACCACCCGCGCCAACGGCAAGAAGACCTCGAGCAAGGTGTCGGCGTCCGCTCGGGTGGCCGCCACCCTCTCCGTCGTCGCCGCCGCCGTCGCACCGCTCGACGCCGCGGCGCAAGCGGCGCAACCCGGCACGACGTCCTACTACAGCGTGAACGACGGCGGCACCGCCGGCGCGAACGTCAACAACGACGGCGCAACGGGCCTGAACGCACTCGCAGCCGGCGTCAACGCGGCGGCAGCGGGCGATGCCGACATTGCGATCGGTTCGGGTGCGACCAGCAGCAGCGGCTCGACGGGCGCCGGCAACATCGCGATCGGCCAGGATGCGCAGGCCCTGACGCCTGGCGGCGGCTATGGCGCAACCGCGCTCGGCGCGGGCGCGAAGGCCGGCACCGGCGGCTATACCGGTGCCACTGCAGTCGGCTACAACAGCACGGCCACCGAAAACAGCACGGCAATCGGCGCGAGCGCGATCTCGAGCCAGACCGGCACGGCGCTCGGCCGCGCCGCGGAAGCGACCGGGCGCGGCGCGCTCGGCGCCGGATCGTCCGCCGCCGCGACCGCGACGAGCGCGATCGCACTGGGCGACCGGGCGACGAGTTCGGCCAACACCAGCGTGTCGGTCGGCGCGCAGGCCACCGCCAGCGCGCAGGCCGCGAGTGCGATCGGGCCGCGTGCCGTCGCATCGGGCGCCGGCGCGGTCGCGCTCGGCGCGAGCGCAACGGCCGCCCACGCGGGTTCGGTCGCGCTGGGCTCCGGCGCCGTGACTGACGCAGCCGTCGGTACGAGCGGTGCGACGATCAACGGCACCGCCTACGACTTCGCCGGCATTGCGCCCGCCTCGACCGTCAGCGTCGGCGCGGCAGGTCGTGAACGCACGATCACCAACGTCGCGGCCGGCCGACTTGCGGAAAAAAGCACCGATGCCGTCAACGGCTCCCAGTTGAACGCAACCAACCAGGCAGTCGCGGCGGTCGGCTCCAGCGTCACGAGCCTGTCGACGTCGACATCGACGGGCCTCTCCACCACAAACGACACGCTCGTGTCGTTGTCGACGTCGACCGCCGACAGCCTGCGCGTCGTCGACAGCAACATGGCGTCGCTATCGACCGGCCTGAGCACGACCGACAACACCGTCGCGTCGCTGTCGACCGCGACGTCGGCCGGTTTGTCGACGACCAACAACACACTGGTTTCGCTATCCACGTCCGCATCGACCGGCATCGACACGCTCGGCCAGAACCTGACGTCGTTGTCGACCGCAACATCGACCACCGCCGGTTCCTTGTCCACCACGATCAGTACAACGAATGACAATCTCGTCTCGCTGTCGACCTCGACGTCGACCGGATTCGTGTCGCTGTCGACCGGCCTGAGCACGACCAACGACACTGTCACGTCGTTGTCGACCTCCACGTCGACGGGGCTGTCGACGACGAACAGCACGCTCGCGTCGTTGTCGACGTCCGCATCGACGGGCATCAACTCGCTGTCGACCAGCCTCAGCGCGACGGACAGCGCGATGACGTCGCTGTCCACGTCGACGTCGTCGGGCCTCGGCTCGCTGTCGACCAGCATCAGCTCGGTCACCGTCAACACGACGAACCTCGGCACCAGCACCGCCGATGCGCTCGGCGGCGGCGCGACGTACGATCCGGCGACCGGCAAGATCACCGCGCCATCGTACGTGACGTACAACAACGACGGCACGACGACGACCAACGGCAACGTGGGCGACGCCATCGACAACCTCAATGCGAAGGGCGCGAAGTACTTCCACGCGAACTCGACCGAAGCCGACAGTCAGGCCACCGGCGCGAACAGCGTCGCAATCGGCCCGAACGCGATCGCCAATATCGACAACTCGGTGGCGATCGGCCATCGCTCGGTCACCGGTGCCGCCGTCGGCGTATCGTCGTCGACCATCGGCGACCTGCATTTCGGCGGCTATGCGGGCGCCAACCCGTTCGGCGTGTTCAGCGTCGGCGCACCCGGCCAGGAACGCCAGATCCAGAACGTCGCGGCCGGCCGCGTGAGCGCCGACAGCACCGACGCAATCAACGGCAGCCAGCTGCACGCGACCAACCTGAACGTCGCATCGCTGTCGACCGGGCTCAGCTCGACGAACAGCAACCTCGCATCGCTGTCCACGTCGACGTCGACGAGCATCGGCTCGCTGTCGACCGGCCTGTCATCGACCAACGAAGCGCTGGGCTCGCTGTCGACTTCCACGTCGACGAGCGTGACGTCGCTGTCCACCGGCCTGTCGACGACCAACGACCGCGTGTCGTCGCTGTCGACCAGCGTGACCAACATCAACACGCAGATCAACAACCTGTCGACGTCGGCATCGCGCAACACCGGCATCACCGCGGACATGAACGGCTCGGGCACCGATGCGCCGACCGTCACGGCCGGCTCCAACTCGGTCGCGATCGGCGCGAAATCGGACGACGGCGGCCGCTCGAACGTGGTGTCGGTCGGCAGTGCGGAGCAGCAGCGCCAGATCGTCAACGTCGCACCGGGCACGCAGGGCACCGACGCGGTCAACGTGAATCAGCTCACGCTGGCGACCGAATCGGCGAACCGCTACACCGACCAGCGGGTCGGCGCGATTCAGCAAGGCGTGAACGACCTCGCGCGCAATGCATATTCGGGCATCGCGATCGCCGGCGCACTCGCGGGCATGCCTCAGGTCGATCCGGGCAAGGTGATCTCGGTCGGCGCCGGGTTCGGCAACTACGGCGGCTACACGGCGATCGCGGTCGGCGGCAGCGCGCGGATCGCGCAGAACACCGTGATCAAGCTGGGGGTCGGCACGGTCAACGGCTCGCGCATGATGGTCAACGGCGGCATCGGCCATTCGTGGTGATGCGATGCGGGCCGGCGCAGTACGCGGTGCCGGCCCACCCCGCCGCGACGACGAAAAAGCCCGTGAGCATCAGCTTGCTCACGGGCTTTTCTGTATCTGCGATGCCGGGCCGCCGGAACGCGCGCTACGAACCGGCCGTCTCCTGTCGCGATACGCTCGGCGCGACACCCGTCCAGCGCTTGTACGCCTGCGAGAACGACGACATGTCGCTGAATCCCAGTTCCTGCGCGATTTCCTTGATCGACAGCCGCCCTTCGGCGATCAGCGCCTGCGCGCGAGTCTTGCGCACCGCGCTCGAAATGTCCCGAAAGCACGCGCCCTCTTCCTGCAGCCGGCGCTTCAACGTGCGCTCGCTGGTGTTGAGCAGCGTCGCGATGTCCTTCAGCTGCGGCGGCCGGTCGAACGGGCGCGTGGCCAGGTATTCGTTCAGGAACGAAACGAGATCGACGCGCGTCCGCCTGCGCGTGATCAGCTCGGCACACATGCGCTCGCACATCGCCGCGGTCGCGGCATTCGCCTGCGGCAACGGCCGCTCGAGATGCGCATGCTCGAACGTGAGCGTGCTGGCCGGCTGCCCGTGCCGGATCATCGCGCCGAGCACCGGCTGCTTCGCGTCAGCGTCAGCGTCAGCGCCGGGGCCGGCGCCATACGCGAGATCGAACGTCGCGAGTTCGAACGCACTGCCGATCACGTCGCGCAGCACCCGGCACGTCGCGCCCATCGCGCGTTCGACGAAGAAGCGCTGCACGTTCGCGGCAAGCTCCGGCGACGCGTCGAACTGAATCACGTCGCGCTGCCCGGCGCGGTGGAACGTCATCCCGACGAACGTATAGGTCAGCGCCAGGTAGCGGCCCGCGAGCGCGATCGCGTCCATGCCGGTCGCGCTGCTCAGCAGCCCGTACCCGAGCAGCCCGTAAGCCGACAGCTGGTACGACAGCCCGACCTTGAGGCCGACGCCGGCCTCGCCGGCGGTCAGGTCGAGCAGGTTCGACGCCACCGCCAGCTCCTGCGCGGCCAGCACTGTGAAATCCGGGTCGGCGAGCTGCTTCAGCGTGAGCTGCGACCCCTTGAGCAACGCCGGCGGCGCGATCTTGCGGTCGCGACCGAAGTCGATCATCAGCAGGACGGAAGCCGGGCTGCGGGCAAAGTTCCAGACATTCATCAGACGCCTCGCGACGTGGGTTGGCCTAGATTCTAAAGCGGTTGGCCTGCCCCAGCATGGATCGCGCGAGCCTGCGCGCCGATGATGGATGCCATCGCAACCCGCACGGCGTCGCTCACCATGAAGCTCACCTCGCTCTTTCGTCCGGCCCGCACGCTGCTGCTGGCTGCCGGCCTGTCGAGTGCACCGCTCGCACCGGCACTGGCCGACGATGCCGTTTCGCCCAATCCACCGGAGTCCGCCACCATGCCCAAGACCTACGCCGACCAGCCCGTCTGGCGCGACATGCAGAAATTCCTTCCGACCGACTTCCAGTGGAAGGACGGCCAGCAACCGACGGAAGAATGGTGGTCCTGGCACGGCCATCGCATGCATCTCGACACGTACCGCAACCCGCAAGCGCGGGTGAAGGTGATCCTGTTTCATGGCGTAGGCACCAACGGCCGGCAGATGTCGATGATCCTCGGCGAGCAGCTCGCGCGCCGCGGCTACGAAACGGTCGCGGTCGACATGCCCGAATACGGGATGACCGAAGTCGCCAGGGGTGCGCTGGTCCGCTATGACGACTGGGTGCGCGCGGGCAGCGATCTGATCGACGCGGAGCGCGCAAAGGACGACCGGCCGATCGTGCTCTACGGACTGAGCGCGGGCGGGATGCTCACGTATCACGTGGCCGCGCTGAACGGCAAGGTCAAGGGCATCGTCGGCATGACCTTCCTCGACCAGCGCCTTCAGCAGGTGCGCGACGAAACCGCGCGCAGCGTGTTCATGAGCCGCGTCGGCAGCCCGATGATGCATCTCACCGCGATGACTCCGCTGAAATCGATGCGGGTACCGATGACGCTCGCCAGCAAGATGTCCGCGCTCGTCAACGACCCGGATGCGCTGAAGGTGTGGCTGTCGGATCGCACCTCCGCCGGCAATGCGATGACGATCGCGTTCCTCGATTCCTACATGTCGTACCGGCCGGCGGTCGAGCCGGAGGATTTCGCCGTGTGCCCGATCCTGCTCACGCAACCGGCTGCGGATCGCTGGACGCCGCTGCACCTGAGCGAACCGTTCCTGCAGCGCGTGCGCAAAGTGCCGGTGAAGGTCGTCATGCTGGACAACGCGGGCCACTATCCGCTCGAACAGCCGGGGCTGTCGCAGATGGTCGATGCGATCGATGCGTTCTATCGCGAGGTGACGGCGAAATGAATGCCGTCCACCCGCATGGTGCCGCGCGCGGATCGCCTAGAACACCGTTCGAACGCCGACCCGCAACACGCCCTGCCGCGCGCCCGACGATGCGGTGAACGTGCCGCACACCGACGCGATCACGTCCTCGCCGCCGCTCGCCTGCTGATACACGGCGCTCATGTAGACGTCGGTTTTCTTCGACAGCAGGTAGTCGAGCGTGATGCCGGCCTGGTTCGAATGATTGCCGGTCAGTTGCCGGTTGCCCTTCGCGTAAAGATAGTTTGCATACGCGAAGAAATCCGGCGCGAACCGGTACAGTCCGCCGATTTCGTAGGTGTCGACGTGTGCGCCCGTCAGCGTGTTGCGCGTATTCACGTACAGCGCGTCGAGCGCGAAGTCGCCGAATGTATAGCGTCCGCCCGCGCCGGCATTGCGGATGCCGAGGTGCCCGTTGTCGATCCCTTCCTCTTTCGAATACGTGTACGCCGCATCCAGCCGCAACGGCCCGTTGTCGTAAGAAACGCCGAAGCTCGACAGGTTGTTGCTGCCGGTCTGCCCGGCGATGTTGCTGAAGCCATACAACGCGCCGAACCGGAACCCGCCGTAATACGCGGACGTGAACTTGACCGCGTTCGGCGTCGCACCTCCGCCCGCGATGCGCGTGTAGTCGAAGGTGCCGAGCGCCGCGCCCAGTTTCGAGAACGGGCCGCCCGGCAGCTGGTACAGGCTGACATAGGAAATCTCGTGCCCCCAGCGATGCAGCGACAGGTTGTCGAACATGTAGTCGAACTGCCTGCCGAGCGTCACGGTGCCGTAGGGCGTGACGATGCCGACATAGGATTCGCGCCCGGACAGCGCGCCGCCGCGCACCGTGCCGCTGTTGATATCGGGCTGCGACGCCATGAAGACGAGCGCCTGGAACCCGCCGCCGAGATCCTCGACCGTGCGGATCCCGAGCAGGTTGGGTGCCTGGATGCCGGACATCGCCTGAACCAGCGACTTGCCGCCCGAATTGCTCACGTACGAGATGCCGTTGTCGACCAGACCGAACAGCGTCACCGAACTCTGCGCGTGCACGTGGCACGACACCGTCGCCAGCGCGACGGCCATTGCCTTCATTCTCACGAATACTGTCTCCAGACCGTCAAGGTTCGACGCACCGGTCGCATGCGGATTTCCCGTGCGCCAGCGCGTCATTTTTATTAGTAAAACTATCTAATTCATGCGTGCGGGAGGTGTATTCCCGACTTGATACGCTGTCGCGGGCTGCGTTACCCGACTTCCATTGATGGATCGCGCCCGTCATCGCCGGCCGAAACCGTCGATGACGGGAACGACCGGCGGCCAGTCATGCGTGTCACAACATCACGTTGATGACCTTCTTCTCGACGTAGCTATACATCTCCTCGATCCCCTCTTCCCGGTCGACGCCGCTGTTCTTGAAGCCGCCCCAGGGCACGCCGAGGAAGTGCGTGTTGCTGCCGTTGACGAACACGCTGCCCGCACGGATGCGACGCGCGGTGTTGAGCGCCTGCCGGATGTCATTGGTCCAGATCGCGGCCGAGAGCCCGTATTCCGTGTCGTTGGCCATCGCGACCACTTCATCGACATCGCGCCATCGCGCCACCGACAGAATCGGGCCGAAGACTTCCTCGCGCCACAGCCGCATCCCGGGCGTGACATCGGCATAGACGGTCGGCTCGACCCAGAAGCCTTTTTCGAAAGCATGCCCGGGCGGGCGGCGGCCCCCCGTCATCAGCCGCGCACCGTGCGTCTGCGCCGGATCGAGAAAGCTCATCACGTGGTCGTAGCTCTTGCGCGAATTGATCGGGCCCATGCCCGTATCGGGCGACATCGGATCGCCGACGCGGATCGCGGCCACGCGCTCGACGACACGCGCGAGCACGTCGTCATAAATGTCGTCGTGCACCAGCAGCCGCGAATTGGATCCGCACGACTGGCCCTGCCACGAGAAATTCATCCCGCGCACCGCGCTGTCGGCCGCCGCATCCGGATCCGCGTCCGGAAACACGATCATCGGATTCTTGCCGCCGAGCTCGAGCGTCACGTGCTTCACGCCCACTTCCGCCGCGCTGCGCTGGATCGCCTGCCCGGTCGCCACGGACCCGATCAGCGCGAGACGCTTCACGTCCGGATGGCGCACCAGCGCATCGCCGACTTCCGCACCCGTGCCGTTGACGATGTTGAATACGCCGGCCGGCAACGTGTCGCGCGCGACCTCGCCGAGCACGAGCACGGATAGCGGCGACGTTTCGGGCGGCTTCACCACCACCGTGTTGCCGGTCACGAGCGCGGATGCGGTACGCGCCGCGGAGAACATCGCCGGATGATTGAACGCGGCGATCCGGCCGACGACGCCATACGGCTCGTACACGGTCATGTGCAGGTTCCGGCCGGTGGCCGGGATCGTCTCGCCGTGCAGCCCGTGCACGAGCCCCGCGTAGTAGCGCAGGCTGCGCACCGTCTCGTGCATGCTCGCGAGCGTCGGCACATAGGTGTTGCCCGAATCGAGCACCTCGATGCGCGACAGTTCCTCCGCGCGTTCGAGCAAGCGCTCGCCAAACCCGCGCAGCAGCTCGCCGCGCTCCTCGCCGGTCCGCTCGGCCCACGCCGGCCACGCGCGCTGCGCCGCATCCACGGCTCGCGCGACGTCCCGGCGCGAACCGGCCGGCGCGCGGCCGATCACGGCCTCGGTGGCCGGGTTGATCGACGCCGCCCACTCACCGGTCTCGCTGTCGACCAGTTCGCCGTCGATCAGCAAACGGCCGGTTATCAACTGCTCGTCCATACTCGTCTCCTCGATGATTCGGGCGCCGGTCAGCGCATGTCGCCGCGCTGCACGCGCTGCTTCCACAGCGCCCACGGGCGCTCGACCTGCGTTTCGATGTTGGCACACGCGGTCGCGGCTTCCTGCTCGCTGAGATAGACCACGTCGCCCAGTTGCAGCGCCTCGATCTGCATGCGCGCATTGACTTCCGCATAGACCGCGCGATACACGGCCTGCTTGAGCGTCGGCGCCACCACGGTCGAACCGTGGCCGCGCATCAGCACGAACGCCGCACGGCCGAGCCGCTGCGCCAGTGCCGCGCCGAGCGCGTTGTCTCGCACGAGCAGGTCGGTCGCGTCGCCGGCGGTATCGCGAATCTCGAACACGGGCGTACCCGCGCCGAGAAATCCGCTCATGTGGCACACCGGCCGCAGCGGCGTGCGTTTCGTCACGCTGAACGGCAGCACGGTCGGCGAATGGCTGTGCACGATCGCCTGCACGTCCGGACGCGCCTTGTAGATCTCGCCGTGAATGAAGCGCTCCAGATAGACGGCGCGCCCGCCGGCATTGACCGGCACGCCGTCCAGCGTGAATTCGACGATGTCGTCGATGCCGACGGTACCCGGCGCCATGTTGCGCGCCAGCAGGAAGCGTTGCGGATCCTTGTCATGACGGACGCTGGCATGGCCGAAGGCATCGACGATGCCCTGGTCGAACAGGATGCGGTTCGCGCAGACGAGATCCTCGACGAGCGCGGGGTCCGGCGCATCGGCGGGACGCCCGGCATCGTCCGCATACGCGGCGGCGCCGCCGGACTGAAGATGAAGAGTACACATGGGTCGGCCTGTTTTCGGGTTGACTGGCAGTGCGCACGCCCGCATCGCGTCTCGATGCGGACCGTCAAGCACCCGGCCAGCTTAGAACCGGGCCGACCATAGGTCTATTAGCTATTGATCGCCAAACAGATAGCCCATTGACTATGAATTCGGGATGCCCGCTGCCGCGCCGGGCGACGCGGAATCGACGATGAATTGCACGAGCTCGGCCTGGAACGCCGAGAAGCGCTTGTCGTCGCGATGCACGAGATAGATCGGCACCTTCATCGACAGCTCGGGGCGATCGAGCACGACCAGCTCGCGCCGCTCGACCTCCGCGCGCACCGCCGACGCGAACATGAAGCTCACGCCGAGGTTCTCGCGCACCACGTGCTTCATCGCTTCCGGATGCCCGAGTTCCATCACGACCTTGCGCTGCTCGAGGCCGCGCTCGCGCAGCAGCGCCTCTTCGAGCTCGCGGCGCGGCTGGTGGCGCGGCGTGCTGACGAACGGCACGCCGCGCAGGTCGAGCTCGCGGGCCGGCTGCGCGGCCCACGGGCTCGATGCGCCGCACACGAGCAGCAGTTCGTCCTCCCACACGGGAATGGTCGTCAGCCCGTCGAGATCCTGATTGGCCGCGATCAGGATGACCGCGAAATCGCACCCGCCGACGCGGATCGCATCGACGGCCGCCTGCGGCGTCAGGATCTGCACGGTCACGAGCCCGTCGGGCTGCCGCCGGTGGAACTCGGCGAACAGCGGCGGCAACGCGTACGAGCCGATCGACATCGACGTCGCGACCGCCGCGTTGCCCATTTCACCCTGCTCGAGACCGGCGAGTTCGCGCTCGACCTCGCGCGTGCGCGTGATGACCTCGGTTGCCCATCGATAGATGCGCTCGCCCGCTTCCGTGAGCGCGATGTTGCGGCCGGCGCGCTTCACGAGCGCATAGCCGAGCCGCTTCTCCATGCTACGCACATGCGCGGTCACGACCGGCTGCGCGATGCACAGCCGGTCGGCCGCGCGCGTGACGCTGCCGAGCTCGACCACCGTGCAGAACACCTCGAGCTTCTGAAAAGTGAGATATGAATCGAATCCGCGCACAGTCCCCTCGCCCATAGCCATCCGGGTATCGGATGGCACCGCAATACGTATTGGAAGATATGTTTCAGGTTACGCACAATCGAATGAACCCACAACCGAGAGGCCTGCGTTCAGGCCCACCTGGAGACATCATGGTTCGTTCGACGCCTGTTCCGGCCGGTCGCCGCGCCCCGCGTTCGCGGGTTGCGCCGGCCTGCCCTGCTGCCCGGCACCGCGAGGTGCGGCAATGAAAACCGATTCGTACGACTACGTGATCGTCGGCGCCGGCTCGGCCGGTTGCGCACTCGCCTACCGGCTCGGCGAGGATCCGAACGTCCGCATCCTCGTGATCGAGGCCGGCGAACAGGATCGCTCGCCGTACATCAAGGTGCCGCTGACGTGGGGCCAGATTCTGAAGAACCGGCTGTTCGACTGGGGCTATTTCACCGAGCCGGAAGCCGGCATGGACGGTCGCCGGATCGAGTGCGCGCGCGGCAAGGTGGTGGGCGGCTCGTCGTCGATCAACGGCATGGCCTACGCACGCGGCGCGCGGGAAGACTACGAAGGCTGGGCCGACGAGTTCGGCCTGACCGACTGGTCCTACGACGCGGTGCTGCCGTACTTCAAGCGCTCCGAATCGTGGGAGCGCGGCGAATCGGCGTTGCGCGGCGGTCGCGGCCCGCTGACCGTGATCAAGCTCGACTATCGCGACCCGCTGGTCGGCGGCTTTCTCGACGCGACGCGTGCGTGCGGCTATCCGGAAAACGACGACTACAACGGCGCATCCGTCGAAGGCTTCGGGCCGATGCAGGCCACCATCCGCAACGGCCTGCGCTGCAGCGCCGCGGTCGCCTATCTGCGCCCGGCGCTCGCGCGCGGCAACGTCACGCTGGTGACCGGGGCCCTCGCGAAACGGATCGTGCTCGATACCGACAGCGGTACGCCGCGCGCCATCGCGATCGAGTATCGCCGTGGCGAGTCCGACTACCGCGCCGATGCACGCCGCGAAGTCATCCTCTGCGGCGGCGTGATCAATTCGCCGCAGCTGCTGATGCTCTCCGGCATCGGCGCGGCCGACAGCCTGCGCACGCACGGCATCGCGTCGAAAGTCGAATTGCCCGGCGTGGGCGCCAACCTGCATGACCACATCGTGTTCGACCTGCGCTGGAGCCGCAAGGAACCGGGGCCGCTGCACCGGATGATGCGTGCCGACCGTATCGCGTTCGACGTCGCGCGCACGCTGGCAGGCGGCAACGGCTTCTCGAGTGCGATCCCCGCCGCCGCGCTCGGGCTGGTCCGCAGCCAGCCTCACCTGCCGCTGCCGGACGTGCAGCTGATCCTCGCGGCCGGCGCGATGAACGCCGCGCCGTACTTCGAGCCGTTCAAGCACGCGTATGCCGATTCGTTCGCGATCAAGGGCATTTTCCTCACGCCCGAAAGCCGCGGCCGCGTGTCGCTGAAGTCGGCCGATCCGGCCCAGCACGCGCGGATCGAGCAAAACTTCCTCGCCACCGAGCACGATCGCGTCGCAGCGCGCGAGATGTTCCGGCGCATGCGGGAAATCGGCGCGCAGGCCGGGCTGCGCCCGTTCATCGACGCAGAGATCGCACCGGGCCCGCAGGTCCAGAGCGACGCAGACGTCGACGCCTTCATTCGTCGTGTCGCGATCACCCTTCATCACCCGGTCGGCACGTGCCGCATGGGTCGCGACGACGATCCGGCGGCCGTGGTCGATACGCAGATGCGCGTGCGCGGCGTCGCCGGATTGCGGGTGGTCGACGGCTCGTCGATCCCGCGCATCATCCGCGGGCCGACCAACGCGCTGATCATGACGATGGCCGAACGCGCAGCCGATTTCATGACCGGGAAAGCCATGCCCGTGCCGCAGGCGCAGGTTCGCGCCACCGCACCGATGTAGACCGTCGTGCGCGGGGCAGCACACCACGCCCCGCTTCGATTCATTCCAATTCATTCAGGAGACACCGATGACCCATTCCTGCGGGCATGCGCACTGCCATGCACACATCACGAATGCCGAGCCGCATGCCTTCTCCCTCGCGCTGGGCAACGTCGAAATCATCCGGCTGTACGACACGACGCTGCTCGGCGAAACCGCGCAGAGCTGGCTGCCGGACTTCGACCGCGCACGCGTGGCGGAGCACGAGCATTGGCTCGCGCCGACGCACTACGATCCCGAAAGCGGCCGCATCCCGATGCCCGTGCACAGCTGGATCGTGCGCACCGGCCGGCATACGGTTTTGATCGACAGTTGTATCGGCAACCACAAGGAGCGGCCCGGGCTGCCGGAAATGCACCGGCTGTCGACGCGCTATCTCGACCGGATGCGCGCGCTCGGCATCCAGCCCGAGGAAATCGACTACGTGATGTGCAGCCACCTTCACGCCGATCACGTCGGCTGGAACACGCAACTCATCAACGGTGTCTGGGTGCCGACCTTTCCGAACGCGCGCTACGTGATCTCGCAGGTCGAGCACGATCACCTGGTCCGTGCGATCCGGGGCGAAGGCCCCGCCGGCCCCGCGTGGTTCAGCCCGATGTACAACGACAGCGTGCTGCCCGTGATCGAGGCCGGCCAGGCCACGATGTTCGACGATACCTACGAGCTCGACGACACGTTCCTGATCCGCCACGCACCGGGCCATTCTCCCGGCCACGTGCGCATCGAGCTGACGTCGCAGGGCTCGCGCGGCGTGTTCAGCGGCGACATGCTGCACTCGCCGATCCAGATCCCGTTCTGGCAATGGAGCAGCAAGGTCTGCGACGACCGCCAGCTCGCCGCGAAGAGTCGCTTCGAATTGCTCGCGCATTGCGTCGAGCACGGCGCACTGCTGCTGCCCGGTCATTTCGAGGCGCCGCATGCGGGGCATATCGTCGACACGGCCGGCTCGTTCGGCATCGAGTTCCTGCGCTGACGCACGCATGGCCGCCGCGGCGGCCATGCTGCGCGAACCGGTGTGCTCATCCGGCGAACCCGCCTTCCGCGAGAAAGCGCGCCTCGTCGCGCGTCGTCTCGCGGCCGAGCAGCGGGTTGCGATGCGGAAAGCGGCCGAAGCGCGCGACGATGTCCCGGTGTCGCCTCGCGTGCGACAGCCACGGCTGGCCGAGCCTGCCGTTCAGTTCGACCGAAATCCGCTGGTCGTCGAGGTTTTCCGAATGCGCGAACGGCAGGCAGAAGAACAGGCGCAGCGGCCGCTCGACATGCGCCATCTGGCCGTGCTCGTATGCATGCGTCGCGAACTGCCGCGCCAGCGCGTCGGTCGCGTACATCTGCGCGGTGCCGCGAAACGCATTGCGCGGAAACTGGTCGGTAAGCAACAGCAGCGCGAGCGTTCCGTACGGCGTCGACAGCCAGTCGTCGAATTCGCGCCTTGCAGCGGCCAGATGCGTGTCGAGAAAACGCTCTCGAAAGCGGCAATCGAAATCGGGATGCTTGGCAAACCATTGCGCAGGCCCCGCATCGCGCCAGAACGCAACGACATCCCGGGCCGGCGGCGCAGCAAGCAAAGGCGTATCGCGCTTCATGGGAAATGGATCAGTGACGGGCGGAAAGAAACCGGTCGACGACGACGGACGCGCGATCGTGCGCGGCGCGTCGTCGCCGTTCGGTTCAGGCGCGCTGAAGCAGCAGCGCGGCAGCCACGGCAATCGCGGCCGGCACACCGAATACGATCACGAGGATCGGCAGTTCCTCACGTACGCCGTAGCCGGCCCGCTGCACGCCGATCCACAGATTGACCAGCGACAGGCCGAGCCAGACCGGCACGAACGCCTTCGCGGCGAACGCGAGCGAGGCCGCCTGCGTGCCCCACAACTGCCCGAACAACACGAACACGGCCAGCAACAGAACACCGGCGACGATCGTCCAGAGCGTATGCATCATGTTCTCCTGTCACGCGAACGGCTCACGCCTGTCCGATGTCGAGTCGCGCAATCCGGCCTTCGCCGTCGATGTGAAACTTGAAGTACGTGCGGAACGTGCCCCAGCGGTCCGAATGAAACTGGCCGTAGATGTCGAGGCCGTCGTTCTCGACGCGATCGATCGACGTGAAGCGCTCGGAACCGATCGCATCGCGGTTGAACGCGTGCAGGTCGCGTGGCCGGCCGTCGTCGTACAGCGTCGCGCCGGGTGCGAACAGCGCGGCCCAGCCGGCACCGTCGCCTTGCTGCAACGCGTCGATCGCACGCCGCACGACAGGATGATGAAGCGAGTCGGTCTTCATGTTGCAGATCCTCGATGACTTTGAAGGAAGAAGAAAACGGCGGTGCCGTTCCGGGCTGTTGCGTTTCCCGGTGCGCTCCGTGTGCATGCCCGGCTGCAGCAGGTCCGGCCGCGTGCTCACGCGGTTTCGGCAATGCCCAGCCGAGCGCCACAATGCACCGCG
This sequence comes from Burkholderia lata, assembly GCF_000012945.1. Taxonomy (NCBI): domain Bacteria; kingdom Pseudomonadati; phylum Pseudomonadota; class Betaproteobacteria; order Burkholderiales; family Burkholderiaceae; genus Burkholderia; species Burkholderia lata. The sequence continues at coordinate 1,320,552 of NC_007510.1, read as the reverse complement.
TCATTCCGACGACCAGGAAGCGGCAATCGGCTTCGAAGCAACGCTTCGGATAGCTATGCAGATAGGGATGTCGATCGAGTGTAGCCGAGCGGCCGCGATGGAAGAAACGGGTGCCGCGGAGATGAACTATCCACGATTCACTAACAATCCGATTGCCGAACGTCGCCGCATCGGCGTGACCGGCTTGCGCGACGCCGGGCGTCGCCAATCATCGGATGAAAGTCGGTCGACGGCTGTAGCGTGTGTCGACTTCTAGAGACGCGTCGGACGGCGTCGCGCCGACCGAGGTCAAGGGTTGAACGGCATCTCCCGCCACCTGTCAGGCGGGAAATGCACGGAGCCGCACCGATACCCGCATCGCCTATCGGTGCGGCCCGTTGTGTCACGCGTGCTGCACGTCAGACGTGCAACGCGTGCCCGAGCGCACGCAGCGCGGCTTCCTGCAGTGCTTCGCCGAGCGTCGGGTGCGCATGGATCGTGCCGCCGATGTCCTCCAGTCGCGCGCCCATCTCCAGCGACTGCGAGAACGCCGCGGCCAGCTCCGACACGCCGCGCCCGACCGCCTGCCAGCCGACGATCAGGTGGTTGTCGCGTCGCGCGACGACGCGCACGAAGCCGTCGGTCGCCTGCAGCGTCATCGCGCGCCCGTTCGCCGCGAACGGGAACGACGCGCTCACGCAATCGACATCGGCCGCACGCGCGTCATCCGGCGACCAGCCGGCCGTGACGATCTCCGGGTCGGTGAAGCACACGGCCGGGATCGACGCGGGCATGAACTTGCGGCGCTTGCCGGCGATCAGCTCGGCCACCATCTCGCCCTGCGCCATCGCGCGATGCGCGAGCATCGGCTCGCCGGCCACGTCGCCGATCGCCCAGACGTTGCGCATCGACGTCCGGCATTCGTCGTCGATCCACAGCGCGCGACCGTTGCGATCGAGCGGCAGCGACTCGAGCCCGAAGCCGTCGACCCGCGGCCGGCGGCCGACCGCAACCAGCACGCGATCGGCCTGCAGCGTCTGCTCCGCGCCATCCGCGGCCTGCACGCGCACCGCGCCGTGTTCCGCGGGCCCGAGCACCTTGTGGCCGAGCAACAGCCGCACGCCGAGCCGCGCGAGCGAATCGGCGACCGGCCGCACGAGTTCGGCATCGTACGCGGGCAACACGCGCTCCGCCGCTTCGACGACGCTGACGTCGACGCCGAGCTTGCGATAGACGATCCCGAGTTCGAGCCCGATATACCCGGCCCCGACGACGACCAGCCGCTTCGGCAACGTCTCGGGCGACAGCGCCTCGGTGGACGACACGACATGCCCGCCGAACGGCATCGACGGCAGCGCGACCGGTTCGGAGCCGGTCGCGAGCAACAGGTGCTCGCAGCTGATTCGCGTCGTGTGGCCGCCGGCGACGACGTCGACGGTCTTGCCGTCGACCACCTGCGCGTCGCCGTGCAGCACGCGCACGCCGTTCTTCTTGAGCAGCGCGCCGACCCCGCGCGTCAGCCGGTCGACGATGCCGTCCTTCCAGGCGACGCTTTTCCCGATGTCGATCTCGGGCGTGCGCACGCGGATTCCGAGCGCGCCCTCGCCCGCGTGGCCGCGGGCCTGTTCGAATGCGTCGGCCACGTGGATCAGCGCCTTCGACGGAATGCAGCCGATGTTCAGGCACGTGCCGCCGAGCCGGTCGCGCTCGACGAGCACGGTCGGAATGCCGAGCTGGCCGGCGCGAATCGCGGCGACGTAGCCGCCCGGGCCGCCGCCAATCACGAGCAGCGTGGTATGTTCATTCTTCATCGCGCTCACTCCACGAACAGCAGTGCCGGGCGCTCGAGCACCGCGCGCACGGCCTGGATGAATTCGGCTGCGTCCGCGCCATCGACGACGCGATGGTCGAACGACGACGACAGGTTCATCATCTTGCGTGCGACGACCGCGCCGTCGCGGATCATCGGCCGCTCGACGATGCGGTTCACGCCGACGATGCCGACTTCAGGATGATTGATGACCGGTGTCGACACGATGCCGCCGAGCGCGCCGAGGCTCGAGATCGTGATCGTCGAGCCGCTCAGCTCGTCGCGCTGCGCACGGTTCGCGCGCACTGCGTCGGCGAGCCGCGCGATTTCGGCGGAAATCGACCACACGTCGCGCGCTTCGGCATGACGCAGCACGGGCACCGTGAGGCCGCCGTCCGTCTGCGTCGCGACGCCCATGTGCACCGCGCCGTAGCGCGTGACGACACCCGCTTCGTCGTCGAAACGCGCGTTGATCTGCGGAAAGTCGCGCAACGCGATCACCATCGCGCGGATCAGCAACGGCAGCGGCGTGAGCTTGCCGCGCGTGTCGCCGTAGCGGCGGTTCAGATCCGTACGCAGCGATTCGAGCTCGGTGACGTCGATCTCCTCGACGTAGCTGAAGTGCGGAATGCGGCGCTTCGCTTCCTGCATCTTGCGTGCGATCGCTCGCCGCAAGCCGATCACCGGCACTTCGGTTTCATCGTTGCGTTCGCCGTAGCCGTGCGCATGCGCGCCACGCGATCCGCGCGCCGCCCCGCTGCCGGATCCTGCATACGCATCGAGATCCGCGTGCAGGATCCGCCCTGCTTCACCGGTGCCGCGCACGTAGCGCAGCTCGACGCCCATGTCCCACGCGCGCTGGCGCACGGCCGGCGACGCGAGCGGCCGTTCACCCGGCGCGAGCGCCGCGCGCGGCGGCTCGACGCGCTCCGCGTGCTCGGCATGCTTCGCGCGACGCGGCTCCGCCGGTGCGTGCTTCGGCGCCGGCTTGGCGGACGATTCCGCCGCCGCGTCGGCCACCGCCTTCGACGGCGCTGCCGCGACCGGTGCGGTTGCTACCTTTGATTCCCGCACCGGTGCGCCGGCCTTCAGGTTGCCGTCGCCTTCGACCTCAAGGCGAATCAGCTCGCTGCCGACCGCCATCATCTCGCCGATCCGGCCGCCGAGTTCGATCACCTTGCCCGTCACCGGCGACGGAATCTCGACCGCCGCCTTGTCGGTCATCACATCGGCGAGCGGCTGGTCTTCCTTGATCGTCTGCCCGACTTCCACGTGCCAGGCCACCAGCTCGACCTCGGCAATCCCTTCGCCGATATCCGGCATCTTGATGACATGAATCCCCATCTCACGCCTCCATCACGCGTCGCAACGCTTCACCGACCCGGGCCGGGCCCGGAAAGTACGCCCACTCCTGCGCATGCGGATACGGCGTATCCCAGCCCGTCGTGCGCTCGACCGGCGCCTCGAGGTGGTAGAAGCAATGTTCCTGGACCAGCGCTACCAGTTCCGCACCATAACCGCAGGTGCGCGTCGCCTCGTGCACCACGACGCAGCGGCCGGTCTTGCGCACCGACGCGACGATCGTGTCGAGGTCGAGCGGCCACAGCGTGCGCAGGTCGATCACCTCCGCATCGATGCCCGTCTCCTCGGCCGCGGCGAGCGACACGTGTACCGTCGTGCCGTAGGTCAGCACCGTCACGTCGTTGCCGGGCCGCACCACGGCGGCCGTATCGAGCGGCACCGTGTAGTAGCCCTCGGGCACCGCGCTGGCCGGATGCTTGAGCCACGACGTGACCGGCCGGTCGTGATGGCCGTCGAACGGCCCGTTGTACAGCCGTTTCGGTTCGAGGAAGATCACCGGATCGTCGTTCTCGATCGATGCAATCAGCAACCCCTTCGCGTCGTACGGATTCGACGGCATCACCGTGCGCAGCCCGCACACCTGCGTGAACATCGCCTCCGGGCTCTGGCTGTGCGTCTGGCCGCCGTAGATGCCGCCGCCGCAGGGCATGCGGATCGTCATCGGCGCGATGAACTGGCCGGCCGAGCGATAGCGCAGCCGCGCGCCTTCCGACACGATCTGGTCGGATGCCGGATAGAAATAGTCGGCGAACTGGATCTCGCACACCGGGCGCAGCCCGTATGCGCCCATCCCCACCGCCGCGCCGACGATCCCGCTTTCCGAGATCGGCGCATCGAACACGCGCGACTTGCCGTATTTGTTCTGCAGTCCTTCGGTACAGCGGAATACCCCGCCGAAATAACCGACGTCCTGCCCGAACACGACCACGTCGCTGTCGCGCCCGAGCATCACGTCCATCGCCGAGCGCAGCGCCTGGATCATCGTCATCGGCTGCGTTGCAGTGCCTGTCTCTTGTTGCGCCATGATCACGCTCCCAGTTCCTGGCGCTGACGGCGCAGGTGCGCGGGCAGCTCCTTGTACACGTCGTCGAACATCGACGCCGGCGACGGAATCCGGTCGTCGGCCAGCGTGCCGTATTTCTCCGCTTCCTTCTGCGCGGCGATCACCTCGGCCTCGAGCTCGGCCGTCAACGCTTCGTGCGCGCCGTCGGACCAGATGCCCTTGACGATCAGGTGGCGCTTGAAGCGCTCGATCGGATCGCCGAGCGGGAAATGGGACCAGTCGTCGCTCGGCCGGTACTTGGTCGGATCGTCCGACGTCGAGTGCGCGCCCGCACGGTAGGTCACCCACTCGATCAGCGTCGGGCCAAGGTTGCGGCGCGCGCGTTCGGCCGCCCAGCTCGACGCCGCGTAGATCGCGAGGAAGTCGTTGCCGTCGACGCGCAGCGACGCGATCCCGCAGCCGACGCCGCGACCGGCGAAGGTCGTGCCTTCGCCGCCCGCGATCGCCTGGAACGTCGAGATCGCCCACTGGTTGTTGACGACGTTCAGCACGACCGGCGCGCGGTACACGTGCGCGAACGTGAGCGCGGTGTGGAAGTCGGATTCGGCCGTCGCGCCGTCGCCGATCCACGCGGACGCGATCTTCGTGTCGCCCTTGATCGCCGACGCCATCGCCCAGCCGACCGCCTGGATGAACTGCGTCGCGAGGTTGCCGGAAATGGAGAAAAAGCCGGCTTCGCGGTCCGAGTACATCACGGGGAGCTGGCGGCCTTTCAGCGGGTCGCCTTCGTTCGACATCAGCTGGCAGATCATTCGCTCGAGCGATACGTCGCGCGCGATCAGGATGCTCTGCTGGCGGTAGGTCGGGAAGCACATGTCACCGTCGCGCAGCGCCATCGCGTGCGCGGTGCCGATCGCCTCTTCGCCGAGGCTCAACATGTAGAAGGAGATTTTCTTCTGACGCTGCGCGATCATCATGCGCGCGTCGAAAATGCGGGTCTTGAGCATCGCGCGCAGGCCGGCGATCAGCCGCGCATCGTCGAGATCCGGTGCCCACGGGCCGACGGCCTTGCCGCTGTCGTCGAGCACGCGCACGAGGCTGCGGGCGAGATCGGCGGTGTCCGCCGCGGCTACGTCGATCGGCGGGCGGCGAACGGCACCGGCCGGCGATAGATGCAGATAGGAAAAGTCCGTCTTGCAGCCCGGGCGCCCGGTGGGCTCCGGCACATGCAGACGCAATGGCTCTGACAGGCTCATCGTGTCGTCTCCACGCTCGATTGTGTCTCACGCTGATTAGGAACGCGCGACCGGTTGCCGGCCTGCGCGCTGACTGGCGTGCGGATAGGCACGTCAATCTTTTAAATTTAGGCAATATGGGGCCAGCCGTCGATGACCAACCCGCTCGACCGCGGTGAGCAGATTTGCCATGTCGGGGGCCGGAGCCCGCCGCGCGGGCGCCAGCCGGGGGCCCGGCGTGGCCGTGCCGGGGGCGAACCGGGGCCTGACGGGAATTCACGGAGCCCGTCGCGGCCGCGGCCGGGCGAGGGCCAGCCGCGCCGGTCGACGCCGGCGTGCCGCGCCCGATCGGGCGGCAGTCGATATCAGGGGGATGTCGATCGTGAGCGAGCCTGGCCGATCGATGTGACCACTCCGATCACCGTGCGGAGGCGGATGCGGATGCGGCGCGCGGCGAGTCGGCCACGCGCGCTTGCCGGGAGAGGCGTCCCCGCCTCCCCCGGGCACCTTTGAGCGTCAGTGGCTCTGCGCGGGCGTGAATACGCCGCGAAAGCGCATCTTCCCGGACGCGAGGCGGTCATAGGCTTCAGTCGCCTGGTCCAGCGAGAACGTCTCGACGATCGGTTTGACCTTGCCTTTGGCGGCGAGGTCCAGCACTTCGCTCAGGTAGCGCAAGCCGCCATGCGTGGAGCCGATGACCTGCTGGCGCATCATGTGGAACGGCTTGCGCTGCGACGCGATCGAGAACGGCTTGCTGAAGTCGAGCCCGCAGAGGATCACCCGGCCGTCGACCCGCACGCCCGTCATGGCCTCCTCTGCAGTACTGAACTCGTTGGTCGTGACCAGCAGGACATCCGCGCCGCCCAGGTCGCGCAGCGCCGCGCCGTTTTCGACGACCCGGTCCGCGCCCAGCCCGATGGCGAGGTCGCGCTTGTCGGCCGAATGCGTGATCGCGATGGTTTCGAAGCCGCACGCGCGGGACAGTTGCAGCGCCACGTGCCCCAGTCCGCCGATGCCGAGCACGGCGACCTTCTCGTGCGGTTGCGGCGCCGCGTCGCGCAAGCCGCTCCACGTCGTGTAGCCCGCGCACATCATCGGCGCGGCATCGACATAGGCCAGTGCATCGGGCAGCAGCACCGTGCCCTCGGCCGCGACGGCAATGTACTCCGCGTGCCCGCCTTGCGACGCGAACCCGGTGGTCCGCGGCGCATCGCAATTCACGGCCGTCTGGCCGGACAGCGGACGATGCTCGCGACAGTACGGGCAGCGCCCGCACGCGGACTGCACCCACGTCGTGCCGATCCGGTCGCCCACCCGGCGCGCATGCACGCCCGCGCCCACTTCGACGATTTCGCCGACCACCTCGTGGCCGGGTGTCTGCGGGTAAATGTCGCCACCGAACCCCTGCGTGGCCCAGACGTCCGTGTAGCACATCCCGGACGCGTGCACCTTCACCAGCACCTGCCCCGGCCCGGCTACCGGTACCGCCACTTCCTGCACTTCCCAGGGCCGATTGGCCCCGGTCATCACGATCGCCTTCATCTTCATTGCCTGCTCCTTGTTCAACCGTACGCAGGGCCTAGTCTAGAAAAGGCGCATTATCATGACAATCTCGCCAATCTTTACGTGAAGATGAACTCTGCTCATCAATTGAAAACCGGCGATCTCTTCTCGCTCAACGTGTTCCTCGCCGCGGCCACGCACCTCAGCTTTCGCGCGGCATCGATCGAGCTCGACGTCACGCCGTCGGCAATCAGTCATTCGATCAAGAGCCTCGAGCAGCGCCTGGGCGTTCGCCTGTTCAATCGCACCACGCGCAGCGTGTCGTTGACGGACGCCGGCGAGCGGCTCGTCGACAAGCTCCGCCCGGCGATCTCGTCGGTTGCGGAGGCGATGCTCGCGGTCGACGGGATGCGCGACACGCCCAGCGGCACCGTGCGCATCAACGCGAGCGAAGGGGCGATCCGCCTCGTGCTGAAGCCGGTGCTCGCGCGCTTCCTGCGCGACTACCCGCAGGTCCACCTCGACATCGTGACGGACGGCAGGCTCGGCGACATCGTCGCCGGTGGATTCGACGCGGGGATCCGGCTGGCCGAAGCCGTGCCGCAGGACATGATCGCGGTGCGCGTGTCCGATCCGGTGCGGTTCGCCGCCGTCGCGTCGCCCGCTTATTTCGCCGCGCATGGCCGCCCCGACGTACCGCAGGATCTGGAGCGGCACGCCTGCATCCGCTTTCGCTTCGATAGCGGTGCGATCTACCGCTGGGAGTTCGAGCGCCGCGGTGTCGTCGAAACGGTGAACGTCAGCGGCCCGCTCACGCTGACCGACCAGCCGCTGATGGTCGATGCCGCGATCGACGGCATCGGAATTGCGTTCGTGCCCGATCATCTCGTTCACGATGCGCTGGCCGATGGGCGTCTCGAACGCGTGCTGGCCGACTGGTGTCCGGTCATGCCGGGGCTGTGCCTGTATTACCCCGGTCATCGCCATGTTTCCGGAGGGCTGCGGGCGCTGATCGACAGGGTTCGGATTCCGTCGCCCGATGCCAATCGAGCGCCTTCGCAACCGGCACGGCGCCGCAAAGGCAGGAAACCCGCGAGCGATTGATCGGGTCGATGATGGCGGTGCCGGCACACAGCCCACCGCGCTGCTTGCATCGCATGCCGACGATCGGCTGCAACGATCAGCACGCACACCTAACGATGCCCGACATCCAGCATGTAGCCTTCCCCGCGAATCGTGCGAATCAGGCGCGGCTCCTTGATGTCCTCGCGCAGCTTCTGACGCAAGCGTGAGATCTGCACGTCGATGCTGCGGTCGAACGTGTCGATCGACTTGCCGCGCGCGGTATCCATCAGGTACTCGCGGCTCAGTACTCGCCCCGGCGCGGCGAGGAACGCATTGAGCAGGCGAAATTCCGCGTTCGACAATGGAATGACCGTGTTGTCGGCCGCAATCAGGTGGCGGCCGATCTGGTGAAGCCGCCATCCGGCGAAGCGGCTTTCCTCCTGCGCCCTCGTGCGGCCTTGCGTTTGCGCGCGCACGCGGCGCAGGATCGTCTGGATGCGCGCGACCAGTTCACGCGGTTCGAACGGCTTGACGATATAGTCGTCGGCGCCGAGTTCCAGTCCGACGATCCGGTCGGTCATCTCGCCGCGCGCGGTCAGGATGATCAACGGAATCTCGGAGGTCGCACGAATCTCGCGGCAGAGATTGAGGCCGTCGTCGTCCGGCAGCATCAGGTCGAGCACCACGAGATCGAAGCCGCCCTCCCCGAGCGCGAGATGCATTTCCGCACCGGTGCCGGCTTGCGCGGTCGTCATGCCGAAGTCTGCAAGGCAGTCGCACAACAGGCTGCGAATCTGCGAGTCGTCGTCGACGACGAGAATACGAATCGCTTTGTTCACGGCGTCTTGTCTCCGATGTTGCGGCGGTGAGATGTCCCCCGCACTCATTATTGCCCGCCAATATAAGGGCTTTTTGCACGAATTGTTGCAGCGTTGAAATAATTGCCCCGGCACCTTGCCCTACAAGGTCATCGGGAAAAATCGGGATGCCTGACGAGCATTCACGTCATGGATAACCCGCCCGGTATTTTCCCGAACAGACGCCGCCGAGCATCGTCCGCCTTCACCGCCCCGTCTGGTTTCCCGACTCCCGCCGCAACCCTGCCCATCCGGAAAGACTTTGTATCAGCGCCGATACAAAGCCGATATGAACCAGAAATGCCCGGGTCTTAACGTGGCTCCCAGGTCATATCGAGGCAGGAGACACGCGGGCCATGAACTACGCACAACCCAAGCCACCTGTCCGGCGCATTGGCGGCATCGCCTTCGTGGTCGGATTGCATGCGGTGATCGTCTACGCATTGCTCACCGGTCTCGCGACGAAAGTCGTGGACGTGATTCGTCAGCCGATCGAGACGCGCATCATCGAAGAGATCAAGCCGCCGCCCCCTCCACCACCGCCACCGAAGCAGATCGCCCCGCCGCCGCCGAAGCACGTCGCGCCACCGCCGCCATTCGTGCCGCCTCCGGAAGTGCGCGTCGCGGCACCTCCGTCGGCGAACGCGATCACTACGCAGTCGACCACGCCCGCGCCGTCGGCCCCCGTCGCGCCGCCTGCACCGCCCGCCGCTGCAGCGCCGGTGTCGACGAGCGTCGGCGTGGTGTGTCCCAACTCGACGCAGGTGCGCGCCGCCATTCGCTATCCGCGTGAAGCGCTCAAGGACAACCTGACCGGCGACGTCGTCGTGACATTCGTGGTCGGCACCGACGGCAACGTCAAGGACCTGAGCGTGACCCAGTCGGCCGCGCCCGTGCTCGACCGGGCCGCGGAAAACGCCGTGCGGCAGTTCCACTGCGTCGCACAGGGCGAGGAAGTCCGCGTGCAGGTGCCCTTCTCTTTCAAGCTCGATTGAGGCTGCGCTCGACAGCCGTTCCCTTTCTACTTGCCAACGCATTTCAGGAGACGTTCATGATCAACCGTACCCGCAAGGCCGCCCTGGTGACGGCACTGTTCCTCGCGGCCAGCGCCGCCCACGCCGCCACCGATACGGTGACGAATCCCTACGGCCTCGACGCGCTCTGGAAAGGCGGGGATTTCATCGCACGAGGCACGCTGCTCATCCTGGTCGTCATGTCGATGGGCAGCTGGTACATCATCGTCGCGAAACTGCTCGAGCAAGCGCGTGTCCTGCGCCGCGCGAAGGCAGCGGAAACGGGTTTCTGGAAAGCGGGCAGTCTCAGCGAAGGCACGAAGAAACTGGACACCGGCAGCCCGTTCCGCTTCATCGCCGAAACAGGTCTCGCGGCATTCGACCATCACGAAGGCGCGCTGGTCGAACAGGTCGACCTCAACCAGTGGGTCGCGGCGGCCATCGAGCGGGCGACCACGTCCGTCTCGAGCCGCCTGCAGGACGGCCTCGCGTTTCTCGGCACCGTCGGCTCGACCGCGCCGTTCATCGGACTGTTCGGCACGGTGTGGGGCATCTATCACGCGCTGACTGCGATCGGCATCGCGGGCCAGGCCTCCATCGACAAGGTCGCGGGGCCGGTCGGCGAAGCGCTGATCATGACCGCGATCGGCCTGGCCGTCGCGGTGCCCGCCGTGCTCGGCTACAACTGGCTCGTGCGCCGCAACAAGGCGGTGATGGAGCGCGTGCGCGGGTTTTCGACGGAATTGCACATCGTCCTCCTGACCGGCACGACCACGGCCGCCGCCGCCGCCGCGACCAAGGCCGCCGCCCTCACCCGCGTGGGGTAAGCCATGGCCATGACCGTAGGCCCGCGCGAGGGCGCCGAGCACGACGAGACCATGTCGTCCATCAACACGACGCCACTGGTCGACGTGATGCTGGTGCTGCTGATCATCTTCCTCATCACGATTCCGGTGGTCTCGCACACCGTGCCGGTCACGCTGCCCAAGGAAGCCGTGCAGCCGCTGCAAACGACCCCGCAGAACGTGATTCTCGCCGTGACGAAAGAAGGCGACGTGTTCTGGGACGAACGGCGCGTACCGGACGCGGCCACGCTCGTCGAGAAACTCAAGGCGGTGGCCGTGCAATCGCCGCAACCGGAAGTCCATATCCGCGGCGATCTCGACGCGCACTACGCCGCGATCGGCCGGGTCGTGTTTGCCTGCCAGCGGGCGGGCATCGTCAAGGTCGACTTCATCACCGAACCGCCGCCGCGCCAATGATTCGTCCACACCGACAAGGAGACCCGAGATGGCCATGACGATGCCCACCGGCAACGCCGACGAACCCGACGTGATGATCGAGATCAACACCACACCGCTCATCGACGTGATGCTGGTCCTGCTCATCATGCTGATCCTCACCATTCCCATCCAGACGAACGCGGTGAAGCTGGACATGCCGACCGGCGCGCCGCCGTCGCAACCGCAGGCACCGCCGGTGGTGCAGATCGATATCGCGGCCGACGGCACCATCGCGTGGAATGGCGAGACGCTGGGTTCGCGCGAGCAACTGGAAACGCGCTTGCACGACGTCGCCGTCAACCCCGCGCCGACGGAACTGCATTTGCGGCCCGACAAGGCGGCGCCTTACCGCGCCGTCGCGATGGTCATGGCGTCCGCGCAGCGGCTCGGCGCGAACCGCATCGGGCTCGTGGGCAACGAGCAGTTCATGCAGTAACCGCCTTCTCATCACGGAGCCCTCATGTTCGACTCCAACCCCGACGTGCTCGCCCCCGTGGCGGCACAAAGCCCGCCATCGGAATCACCCGCCGGACCACTCGCGTGGTTCGGTCTCGCGATTCTCGTGATCGTGGCGTTCTTCGCCTTCGTCGACCGTCAGATGCTGATCCTGCTGACCGAGCCCATCCGCCACGATTTCGGGCTGACCGACACGCAGATCGGCCTGATGCAAGGCGCAGGCATCGCGCTATTCGCGGGCGTGGCCTCGTTGCCGATCGGCTGGGTCGCCGATCGCGTGGATCGCCGTGTGGTGCTGGTCGCGTGTGTCCTCGTGTGGAGCGCTGCCACCGCGATCTGCGGCGTAACCACCCACTTCTGGCAATTGTTCATCGCCACCGTCGGGCTGGGGATCGGCGAAGCCGGGCTGGTGCCGGTGATCTACGGCCTGATTCCCGACCTCTTCCCCGCGCGCCAGCGCGTGCTCGCCAATGCGATCTTCGCGCTCGCCAACCTGCTGGGCGCAGGGGCGGGAATGGCGCTCGGCGGCGCACTGATGCAGGGCATCGCGGCCGTGCACGGTGCGTTGCCCGCCGGACTTGCCGATCTCGCGCCGTGGCGGCTCGCGTTTTTTGCCGTTGCCCTGCCGGCCCCCGTGCTGGCCGTACTGGTTCTACTCATTCGACCCGGCAAGCACCGCGACACGAACGCGTCCGCCGCGCGTCACCGGACTGCCGCGCCGCTGCCGTCCGCACCGGTCTACTTCCGGCGCGAAGCCATCATGATGCTCAAGTTCTTCGGTGCCATCGGACTGGTCAATCTGTCGTTCGGCGGTGTCGCGACATGGATGCCGGTCGTGGCGGTGCGAACCTTCGGCGCGACGCCGGCCGAAGCCGGCGGCGGCATGGGTGTGGCAGCGATGGCCGGTGGTATCGCGGGTTGCGTGCTCAGCGGACTCGTGGCCGGCCGCATGCGAGCGCGCTTCGGCGTGCTCGCGCCGCTGCGCGTCTGTGAATGCGGCGCGCTGGTCGCCGGAGGGCTGTCGTTCCTCTATCTGGCAGTGGGCTCGCTGACGCCCGTCTACGCGCTCTTCGGCGCCCAGCTCGCCTGCATGGTCGCAGGCATGGTGCTGTTTCCCACCATCATGCAGAACATCTGCCCTGCCCACCTGCGCTCGCGCGTGGCGGCGATCGGCGCGCTGACGTCGATCGTCGTGCAGTCCGGCAGCCCCGTGTTCATCGGCTTCATGTCGGATCGCCTGCACGCGTTCAGCGAGGGCTTGCTGTGGTCGATCGTCTGCGTGGCGGCGTTCGGCTTCTTTGCCGCCTGCCTGCTGATGCGCGCGGCGGGCCGTGGTGTCCGCGAGGCAATCGAACGCTATGCGTAATTCCCTTCTTCCTCACTCTTCCATGTCACCCCGCACGCTCTCACTCTCGCTGCGTATCGAACGCTGGCCGTTGGCCGCTCCGTTCCATATCACCGGCCACGTCATCGACGCCGCTCGCCTCGTGTGCGTGACCGTCGACGACGGGCACCACGCCGGCAACGGCGAAGCATCCGGGGTCTTCTACCTGGGTGAGACACCCGAATCCATCGTCGCGCAAATCGACCGCGCCCGACCATCGATAGAAGCGGGGGTCACGCGCGCGCAGTTGCTCGACGTATTGCCACCCGGCGGCGCGCGCAATGCGGTCGATGCGGCGTTGTGGGCACTCGAATCACGACAGCAGGCCATGCCCGTCTGGCACATCGCGGGCCTCTCCGAGCCGCGCCCGTTGCGGACCACGATGACGATCGGCGTGGGTACGCCGAACGCAATGGCCGGGGCCGCACGAAGACTGCCCCACGCCAGGGCGCTGAAGGTCAAGCTGGACGGCAGCGCCGCCGACGCCGCACGCCTCTTCGAAATCCGCGAGGTATGCCCGGAAATACCACTCTCTGTCGACGCGAATCAGGGCTGGTCACGCGCGCACTTCGACGCGATGCTCCCCGTGCTGCAACAGCTCGATGTCTGCATGCTCGAACAGCCGTTTGCGATCGGTGCGGATGCCTGTCTCGAACATATCGACTGTCCGATCCCGCTCGCGGCCGACGAATCGTTTCAGGATCTCGGCGATCTGCCCGCCGTCACGCGCCGCTACGACATCGTCAATCTCAAGCTCGACAAATGCGGTGGCCTGACGCGCGCGTTCGATCTTGCCACCCGTGTACGCGAAGCCGGCTTGTCCGTGATGGTCGGTTGCATGGCAGGCACCTCGCTGGCGATCGCTCCCGCGTTTCTGCTCGGGCAACAGTGCGATCACGTCGATCTCGACGGACCGATCTTCCTAGCACGCGATCGTGAGCCGGGCGTCGCCTACATCGACGGCCTGCTGCACTGCCCGCCCGACCTCTGGGACCACGCGGGCTTCCCTGCCTTCTCTCGCTGAGTTATCGACATGACATTCGACTCATCCGCCACGACGACGCAGCTCGACGCGCTGTTCGCGCGTTATCACCACGCCGATGCCCCCGGATTGATCGCCGGCATCGTCCATCACGGCCAGCTGCTGTATCGGCGCGGTTTCGGCATGGCCAGCCTCGAACACGGCATCGCCAACACGCCGGCCACCCGCATGCGCATCGGCTCGGTCAGCAAGCATGTCACTTGCCTCGCCGTGCTGCTCCTGTGCGAGCACGGCGCGCTCGACGCCGACGCCCCCATCGGCACGTATCTGCCGGAACTCCCGCCGGCCGCGGGCCGACCGACGCTGCGGCAGCTGATGTCGCATCGCGGCGGGCAGCGATGCGCGCTGGACCTTGCGCTACTGACGCAGGGGCTCGCGATGTCACCGCCTGGCGCGTTCCTGGCCGCGCAGCAACGTCAACGCGACGAAAATTTTCCGCCGGGCGAACGCATGATGTATTCGAACGGCGGCTATCACCTGCTGTCGCTCGCCGTCGAAAGTGCGAGCGGGATGCCGTTCGAAGCATTGCTCGCAACCCGTATCTTCGCTCCCCTGCGCATGCACGACACCGCGTGCGTACGCAACGACATGACGATCGAGCGCGGCATCGCGACGATGCATATTCCTGACACCACGGGCGAATACCGGCGCGGGATCTTTCCGACGTGGGAACTGTTGGGCGAAGGCTCGATCGTCTCGACCGTCGACGACATGCTGCGATGGACCGCGCACCTGCGATGCAGCAACAAGATCGTCGGCAACGCCGACACCTGGCGCCAGATGCTGGCGTTGCCCGTATTCTCCAGCGGTCTGCGCAGCCAGTACTCGCTCGGTCTCACGCAGGGCAGCTATCGCGGCGTCGAACTGATCCAGCATTCCGGTGGCGTCGTCGGCGGGACTTGCCAGATGCTGGTGTCGATTCCGCACGGGCTTGACGTCGTATTGCTCAGCAACGGCGCGCTCGACGCACCGTTAGAACTGTCGAGGCGTGTGGTCGACATCGTACTGGCGGGCGAGCTGCGTGGCGATGGCCCGCCTGCCGCGGCGCGCGCCGCCGATCATGCGGCGCGCCTAGGCCGGTACCGGTCGCCCGGCACCGGCGCCGTGTATGCGCTGGAAGATCACGACGGTGCGCTGGTGTTGGCTGGCCCCCTTTGCCCCAGACGCTCGATGACGCTCTACGACAGCGCGGATGATCTGAATGACGTCGAGCTCGAAGCGAGCGGCGACGGTTTGTTGGCGCTGCGGTGGGGATCGTCTTGCACGCCGGACGATCTCTCCAGCCTGCGCATCGTGCATTGCGGCCATGTCGACACGTTCGAACGCGTCGGCGAAGCACCCGCGATGACACCCCATCTCGCCGCCGCGATGTCCGGCACATTCGCCAGCCACGACGCCGATGCCCACGCGACCATTCGGCTCGACAACGAAGCGCTCGTGCTTCGCCTGCACGGTGCGGTGGGCCATTGCGACTACCGCCTCACGCCGCTGGCCCACGATGCTTTCGAACTGGTGCCGATCGATCCAGTGAACATCACGACCGGGATCCTTGCGTTGACGCGCGACGCAACGCGCAACGACATCACCGGCTTTCGCGTCGATACCGCGCGTACCCGGCATCTGGCGTTCACACGGGTGCATGCCAACGCCTGACGCTGGCCGGCGTCGGATGACGCCGGCACGTATTCACCTCGAAGACGCAAACGGATTCGACACGCGCGGCCAGTAGTTGAGGTCACGATGACGATAATCCAGTTCGGCAAAGTTCATCGTGAGCGCACCGGGTGCGGCGACATGAAAGACGGCCTTCGAACGCGGTGCGAATTCGGTCTGAAAATGCTGCGTCGATTTCACGACCACCAGCTTCTTGCCGGTGAAGTCGATCCCAAGCCCGGTAAACACGTCCACGCCAAGCACCTGGGTGCGAACGGATATCAGCGCGATGTCGAGCCCGTTGTCCGCTTCCACCCACACGGCCCGGCCAAGCGGTTGCTCGAGACCCATGATGCTTTGCGTATGCCGCTCGACCACGTTGCGCACGGTGACGCGCAGGTCCACCGGTTCTCCCGAGTACACACTGCACTTGCCGCCGATGCGCAGATCCAGCGTAGCCCCGACACCCGCATCCTTGCAGATCTGGATCGCACCGAGATCCCAGAAGCACCCGATCGCCACATTGGCAATCCGTCGCTCGACCACGCGACGCAAAATGAACGTGCTGTCGCACGGCGCGCCGCCGCCAGGATTGTCCGCGACATCCGCCAGGACGACCGGGCCACCCTCGACCGCCAGCGCACGATCCAGACCCGCATCGATATCGAGCCATGCAGGGCGTGTCGCGTCGCGCAGATCCCAGAACTCGCGTGCCAGTTGCGCCGCCAGCGCGTCGGCCTTGGCGGGATCGCTGTCCGTCACCACCCAGAGTTTCGCGCCGGCTTCCGGCACGTCGCCCCACGGGAACCCGTGGCCGAGCGACACCGACAGCACGCCGTCGCGCCCCTCGAACGACTGCATGCGCCGGACGAACCCCGCCATCGGTTCGCTGGTGGTGTGCCACGCACCGACCATCCGGCAGTCGAACACGCCGGTCGTCGGGCGGATGCGTCCGGCAGCCATATCGAGCGTCAGCCGATAGGCGTCGCGTGCCCGATCGACGGCGTCGACATGCGGATACTCCTTGTAAGCGATCAGGACATCGGCCGACGCCTTCATCAATTGCGTGAAATGGCAGTGCGGGTCGAGCGTGACCGAGATCGGAACGTCGGGGCCGACAATGGCGCGAACGCCGGCGAGCAGATCGCCTTCGCAATCGTCGTAACCCTCAGCCACCATCGCGCCGTGCAGCAGCAGAATCACGGCATCCAGCGGCAATGCGGCCTTGACGCCATCGAGGATCTCGTCCCTCAGGAACTCGTAGACCGCACGAATCGTGCGGCCGGACGGCTGGGCTTCGGCACACAGGCCTTCGACGATCTCGTGACCGTCACCCTCCGCGAGGCGCCGCACTTCCGCGAGCACGTGCCCCACGCCGTCGGGCTCGCGCACACTCGCGTCGCCATGAAAAATCGTGAACTCTTCGAAGCCGCCCCATCCGGTCGGGCACGGGGCAAAGGTATTGGTTTCCGTCGAAAGCTGAGCCGTGAATATTTTCATGACGAGGTCTGCCGAATAGGGTTGAGGGGTGTGAAACGACTATAAGCACGCGCTGTTTCCGCTTTGTGAGCAATCTGTATCAAGCGTGAAACAGAGCAGTGCAAACGATCGCTCCGAGCCCATCACCCTATCGACGCGGTAACGTGACCTGCGCCACCAGCCCGCCTTCCGGACCGTTGCGCAACACCAGCTCCCCACCGTGACGCTTCACGACGTCGTTCGCAATGGCAAGGCCAAGGCCCGTCCCGCCCGTGTTCCTGTTGCGAGAACTTTCCACCCGGTAGAACGGCTCCAGCGCCCGCTCCAGTTGCGCCTCCGGGATGCCCGGACCGTGATCGGCAATCTGGATCCGCACACACGACGGCGCATCGATCAGGCGGATGTGTGCGTCTTCACCGTATCGAATCGCGTTGGCAACCAGGTTCGTCAGGCAGCGTTTGAGGCCGAGAGGTTGCGCCGAGATCGGCGGCACCTCGCCGCTGATCGTCACCTTCTGACCGTGTTCGGCCGCGTCTTCCGCGATGGCATCCACCAGTGCATTGATATCGACCGGACTGAATTCCTCGACCACCTCTTCATTGCGCAGGAACGACAGCGTGGCCTCCAGAAGCTGCGTCATCTCGTCGATATCGTCTCTGAGCCGTTCACTCAATTCGACATCCTGAGCGGATCGAAGGCGCAGCTTCATGCGCGTCAGCGGCGTGCGCAGATCGTGCGATACGGCGGCGAGAAAACGGTTGCGCTCACTCATTTGCCGCCGCAGCGACGCCTGCATCGTGTTGAACACGCTGGCGGCCTGACGCGCCTCGACAGGGCCGATTTCCTTGATGGGCGGCGCATCGATATTCCTCGACAGTTCAGCGGCCCCGACGGCCAGCGTGCGGAACGGGGCGGCCAGCATGCGCGCGCCGATCCAGGACGAGATCAGTGCCGGCATCACCTGGATCATCACCGCGGCGGCCCACTGCAACGCTGCGCTCATCCCGGGCGGCGGTTTGAAGGGCTCGGAACTGTAGAGCTTGTAGAGCAGCAGGCCGGCACTGATCTGCATCACGAGGATGATCGAGATCATCACGAAGAACAGGCGATAGAAAGCCGAATCGAAGCGGGGTTTGTGCATGGTTCTGGCCGACAGCGAACAATGGCTGCGATTATCGCCCGCGAATGTAGGAGCTATGTGAGCCGTTTATTGCAAACCCGAAACATGTCTGCGGCCCGCGTCCATCTCGTCTGCCCGCGTGGCCGCCCTTCACCCTCACCGATCGTTTGTATCACCGACGATACAAACGCCACATGAACCAGAAATAACCGGCACTTACCGTTCCCCCTGAGTTGCGCTACACGGCATCGCGTTCAGTCGATCGCACAATCAGGAGGAGACAATGATGAAGGTGAAGAACCGGACGAAGCACCCGGCGGTTTCGGCAACGCTACCGCTGCGACACGGCGGGCGTTACGCCCCGCTCTTCGTCGGACCGGTATTCGGGTTGGCATCGTTGGGCGTGCATGCGCAGGAACAGGCGCAAACGCCCGTGCAGACTCAGCAGGTCGCCGCGCCGGATGCGGCCTCGGCGGCGTCCGCTGCGACGCCTGCCGCCGCATCCGGCACCGCGGTGCCGAATGCCCCTCCGGCGGAGACGTCGAAAGCGCAAGGCAAGGGTGGCGCGACGCTCAATACCGTCGTGGTGACCGCGACGCGTCGACGTGAACCGGCTCGCGAAGTGCCGATGCAGGTCAATGTCTTGTCGGCCGACGAACTGCAGAAGAGCGGCGCGAAAACGATGTCCGACTTCCTGTCGTCGGAGCCGGGTGTCGACTTGAACGCCAGTGGCGGCAGCGGGGCCGGTCAGGTCAGTATTCGCGGCGTGACGACGGGTGTTCAGACGGGGCCGACGGTCGGCATGTATGTCGACGACGTCGCGTTCGGCGGCAGCACCGTGTTCTCCCAAAGCGCGACGTTCTCGCTCGACATGAGCCTGCTCGACCTCAATCACGTCGAAATCCTGCGAGGTCCGCAGGGCACGTTGTATGGCGCGGGTGCGATGGGCGGCTTGCTCAAAAACGTGACCAACGAACCGGACCCGAGTCAGTTTTCCGGGCAGGTCGGCACCGGCGTATCGGGAACGGCGCATGGCGGTGTGAGCGGAACGGCCAACGCAACGTTGAATATCCCGTTGAAGACCGACGTTGCCGCGCTGCGCGTCTCCGTATTCGGCCAGCACGATGGCGGGTATGTCGACGCCGTGGGCCCCAAGGCGGACTCCCACATCGATCGCGGCGACACCTACGGTGCCCGCGCGTCGTTGCTGCTGACGCCGACCCGGGATTTGACGGTCCGGCTGACCGCGCTCTCGCAAAACATCAATCGCAACGATCCGAACTACGTTGAATACGGCGCCGACGGCAAGCCGGTCTGGGGTGACCTGACCACGCGACAGTTCGCCCAGCAGCCCTTTCACCAAAACATCCAGCTTTATTCGGCCGGGATCGAATACGAACTCGGCTGGGCACGCCTGAACTCGATCACGTCGTATCAACGAATCAACACGAGCGCGCCGCAGGACCTGACCGGCGTCTATGGGCCGCTATTTGCCGCCCAGGGGCTGAACCTGGGCTCGGTGGTCGCCAAGGATGTGGCCACGACGAACAAGGTGACCCAGGAGTTTCGCCTGACTTCGCCGGGCAACCAGCGACTCGAGTGGCTGGCCGGCCTCTTCTATACACACGAGCGCAGCAATTCGAGCGAAGGCTTTCTGACGACGTTGCCCGATGGCACGCCCGGCCCGGACCTGTCGGAACTCCAGGCGCCCAGCACATACAACGAGTACGCGGCATACGGCGACCTGACGTATCACCTTACGTCGCGCCTTTCGCTGACCGGCGGCGTCCGGATCGCCCACAACAGCCAGACCTACGAACAGACGACCTACGGTACGCTCGCCGGCCCGACCCAGACCATCTCGGCACCGTCGTCGGACACCAGCAAGACCTACATGTTCACCGCGCGCTATGCGCTGACCTCCAACAGCAATGCGTATGTCCGCATCGCCAGCGGATACCGGCCCGGCGGCCCGAATGCGCTGCTGATCGATCCGCTCACAGGCATGCGCGCGGCGGGTAGCCCGACCTTCGCACCCGACACGCTGTGGAGCTATGAGGCCGGCTACAAGGCCGACCTGCTCGACAAGCGGCTGTCGCTGGAAACGTCGGTCTACGACATCGAGTGGAAGAACATCCAGCAGCTCGGCACGGTCGATGGCGTCAACCAGGTCATCAACGCCGGCAACGCGCGAATCAAGGGCCTGGAGTTCTCCGGCACGTTCCGCCCCACCCCGCACTGGAACTTCAGTGCGAACCTGTCGCTCATCGACGCCAGCCTGACGAGCGGCAATGCGAGCGCGGGTACGACAGCGGGCCAGCCATTGCCGAACTCGGCCAAGTTCGCCGCGACGCTCTCGGGCACCTATCTGTTCACCGCGCAAGGGTATCCGTCGTATGCGGGTGTGACCCAACGATTTGTCGGCCGACGTCATAGCGGATTCGACGCCAGTTCGGGCCGGCCCGATTACCCGTTGCCGGGCTACGCGATCACGGATCTGCAAGCGGGCGTGGACTTCAAGAAGTTCAGTCTGGCGTTCTATGTTCGCAACCTGTTCGACCGTCGCGCGTTGATCGCGGCCGGCACGTCGCTGATACCGATGGGCGGCCCGGCGCTCGTCAGCGTGATTCAGCCGCGCACGATCGGCGCGGCACTTACCGTTCCGTTCTAAATCATAGGGATAACTGAAAATGACACAAGAATCGCACGACATCGTCAACCAACTGGATACCCTGTTCGAACGCTTCAACAAATGCGATGAACCCGGCCTCGTCGTGGCCGTGGCGCATCAAGGCGAAGTCCTCTACCGACGCGGCTTCGGCATGGCAAGCCTGGAACACGGCGTCGCCAATACGCCGGCCACCCGCTTGCGCATCGGCTCGACGAGCAAACACTTCACCTGCCTCGCCGCACTCCTGCTCGCCGAAGACGGCAAGCTCGACGTCGACGCCGGGATTCGCACGTACCTGCCCGAGCTGCCGCTGCTGGCAGGCGACCCCAGCTTGCGCCAGCTGATGACGCACACGGGCGGCTATCGCTGCTATCTCGATGTCACGCTGCTCGCGCAAGGCGTCGCGACGCTGCCGCGTGGCGGCGTACTCGCGGCCGAAGTCCGGCAACGCGACGTCAACTTCCCGCCGGGCGAGCGGATGATCTACTGCAACGGCGGATATAACCTGCTGTCGCTCGCGATCGAGCGGGTCAGCGGCATCCCCTTCGAGACCTTCCTGAAGGAACGCATCTTCGACGTGATGGGCATGGTCGACACGGAGTCGGTCGCCGACGACATGCGCATCCGCCCGCGCATGGCGACCCAGCATGTGCCGGATGGAAAAGGCGGATTCATGCGCGGCCTGTTTCCGTCGTGGGAAGTGCTCGGTGAAGGCGGGATCGTGTCGACGGTCGACGACATGCTGCGCTGGCTCGCGCATCTGCGCGGCCCCAAGCGGGTCGGCAGCGAAGCAAGCTGGCGCCAGATGCTGACCAAACCACACTACTCGAGCGGCGCGGAAGGCGTCTACGCCCTCGGGCTGATGCTCACACCCCATCGCGACGTGGAGACGCTGCATCATGCCGGCGGTGTGTTCGGCGGCTCATGTCAGATGTTGACCGTGGCCAGGCACGCACTGGACGTCATCATTCTCACCAACGGCGCCGCGGCCAATCCGATTGAACTGGCTACGCAGATCGTCGATATCGTTCTGGGCGATGCCATCCTTGGCGCGAAGCCTGCCGCGCCGCTGCAAACCGCCGGGCACGAAACCTTGCTCGGCAAGTACCACTCGCGTGTATCCGGGACGTATTGCGTGATCGACGATCACGACGGGCAAGTCAACGTGAGCTTGCACAACGCCAGACAGATGCCGCAGCCGCTCATCGAGACGGAGGCCGGATTGCGGGTCGAAGAAGGGGCAGGCGGAACGCTGCTGATCAAGCCTCGAACGTCGACGGCCGCGTCACGTGTGACGGCGATCGAGCTGGTGGACTGCGGTCACGCCGAGACGCTCGAGCGCTTGCCCGATCACGCCCCATCGCTCTCCGATGCGTCGGCCGGTCTGACAGGCACGTATCACGGTCACGATGCCGCGGCACGTGCGACGATCGCCGTGACGAACGGTGAACTCACGCTGACCATGCACGGCGTCGCGGGCAGTGTCGGCTACCGGCTGGAACCCGTAGCCGACGACATTTTCACGTTCGACCCTGTCGGTCAGATGGCCGTCATGCGTGGCGTCCTGACGGTGGAACGCTCGGGTAACGAGGTGACGCGCTTTCGCATCGACACGTCGCGCACGCGCAACCTGACCTTCGTGCGCGAGCGGTGTGATTCGTAGGCATCGCGTCACTTCATGGTGTGACGTTTGCGTGGTGGAGCTTGCGGCTTCGTCAAGAGACGCGAGTTCCACCATGTGCCTGTGATGACTCGCCGTGACGCCGCCGGAGATCGCCCTGCCGGTCCATTCGATGATCCGCCGATGACGGCGGCTTCGTCGTTCGGTCGTCGGTAATCGCGACCGATGCAACGCCAGAAACAAAAAACCCGCGAGCGCTGGGCTTCTCGCGGGCTTTCGTGCCTTCATCGAATCGCGCTGAAAGCGATCGTGGTGCCGGGGACCGGACTTGAACCGGCAAGCCAATTAAGGCGGCGGATTTTCGTCACACTGCTTCTTTCAAAGCCGGCGTCGCGTGCGCGCTGCCGTTCGTGCGCTGGACTATGCCTTCACCGTCGCGCGCGGGCTCAACTGCTGCCCGTGCGCCTTAGGCGCCCCCCGTCTAGTCTCTACACCTTCCTCGCGGATGCCGCGAGGCTTGGCTCGGCGTTGCCTCGATGCGCGCATCAGGGGTTTCACCGAATTTGAAGGGTTCTGCACCGACCGTTTCCGACCGGGCACTCAATCGTTTAAGTCCGCTATGTTTACCAATTTCATCACCCCGGCAAGAGGGCGGACGCGATTCTACCATTGCTTGCCCATGCGTTCCCTTATTCTGCGGCGCTGCATCACGACACGCGTTACCGTCATACGAATTCATCCTTTGTAATCGACGCCGCCACACCGCCGCCAACGATTTCCTCCCGCGTCGCAACATCCCCGATACAATCGAGTCCGCGTCGTCCGACGGCCCTATCCGTCAGACGTTTGTGTCGTGCTTTTTGCGAAACAAGCGTCGCTTGCGTCATCGCGAAGTCACAAACGTTTTCGATAATTTTCTGGCCGAAAACGTTTACATCGCAAGATTTCATGACCTCGACCATCAAGGACGTCGCTGCCCTCGCGGGCTTCTCGATCGCCACTGTCTCGCGTGCGATCAACGCCCCGCATACCGTCAGCCCCGCCACGCTGCAAACGATCCGCACCGCGATCGACACGCTGCAATTTCGCCCGAGCCCGCTCGGCCGGCAATTGCGCGGCGAGCGCACCCGCCTCGTCGGCGTCGTCGTGCCGACGTTGTCGAACCCCGTGTTCGCCGACTGCCTGCAAGGCATCGACGAACTCGCGACCGCGGCCGGCTTCAAGCTGATCCTGATGACGACCGAATACGACGCGGCGCGCGAGCGTCACGCGATCGAGACGCTGCGCGAGCAGCGCGTCGAAGGGCTGATCCTCACCGTCGCCGATGCGGACACGCACCCGCTGCTCGACATGCTCGACCACGACGGCCCGCACTACGTGCTGATGCACAACGACACGCAGCGCCGCCCGTCGGTATCGGTCGACAACCGCAGCGCCGCGTACGACGGCGTGCGCTTGCTGACCGCGCGTGGCCACCGCCGCGTGCTGATGCTGGCCGGCTCGCTCGCCGCGTCGGATCGTGCGCGCCAGCGTCATCTCGGCTATGCGCAGGCCCTCGAGGAAAGCGGCGTCGCGACGCTGCCGCCGGTCGAAGTCGACTTCAACGCGCCCGAGTTGCCCGACGCGGTGCTCGCGCATCTCACCGCGCACGCGACGCGCCCGACCGCCCTCTTCTGCAGCAACGACCTGCTCGCGATGGTCGTGATGCGCGGCCTGCGCCGCGCGGGTTTCTCGATCCCGGACGACCTGTCGGTGCTCGGCTTCGACGGAATCGCGATCGGCGAACTGCTCGCGCCGCCGCTCGCGAGCGTCGCGACGCCGAACCGCGACATCGGCCGCCACGCATGGCAGCGTCTCGTCGAATGCATCGGCGGCGCAGCGATCGAACGCACGTCGCTGATCCTGCCGCACGTGGTGCGCGACGGTGCGACGGTCGCCCCGCCGGCCACCGACCTGCAATTGCGCAAGGCTTGAACGCGCGCCGCGCCGCCACACACGTACACAAGCACACAACCACACCACCCCAGCGCCTCACACTCGCCCGGAGACCCACCGTGTCCTTTCGCCTGACCTCGCTGCTGCGCGTGCTTGCAGCTCCCGTAGCCTGCGCCGCGCTCATCGCCGGCGCGCCCGCCGCCCACGCCGACGAAACGGCGATCTGCTACAACTGCCCGCCCGAATGGGCCGACTGGGCCGCGCAGATTGCGGCGATCAAGCAGAAGACCGGCATCCGCGTGCCGTTCGACAACAAGAACTCGGGCCAGTCGATCGCGCAGTTGATCGCCGAGCAGAAGAGCCCGGTCGCCGACGTCGTCTACCTCGGCGTGTCGTCGGCGTTCCAGGCGAAGGACAAGGGTGTGATCGCGCCGTACAAGCCCGCGCACTGGAACGACATCCCCGCGAACCTGAAGGACCCGCAGGGCTACTGGTTTGCGATCCACTCGGGCACGCTCGGCTTCTTCGTGAACAAGGACGCGCTCGACGGCAAGCCGGTGCCGCGCTCGTGGGCCGATCTGCTGAAGCCGGAATACAAGGGCATGGTCGGCTATCTCGATCCATCGAGTGCGTTCGTCGGCTATGCGGGCGCGGTCGCCGTGAACCAGGCACTTGGCGGCAGTCTCGACAACTTCAAGCCGGCGCTCGACTGGTTCAGGAAGCTGAAGGCGAACGCGCCGATCGTGCCGAAGCAGACCGCGTATGCGCGCGTGCTGTCGGGCGAGATTCCGATCCTGCTCGACTACGACTTCGACGCGTATCGCGCGAAGTACAAGGACAGCGCGAACGTCGAGTTCGTGATTCCGAAGGAAGGCACGATCGCGGTGCCGTACGTGATGAGTCTCGTGAAGGGCGCGCCGCACGACGCGAACGGCAAGAAGGTGCTCGACTTCGTGCTGTCGGACGAAGGCCAGAAGTTGTGGGCCAATGCGTACCTGCGACCGGTGCGCGCGCAGACGCTCAGCGCCGACATCGCATCGAAGTTCCTGCCGGCGAGCGAATATGCCCGCGCGAAATCGGTCGACTTCGGCAAGATGGCGGCCGGCCAGCAGGCATTCGGCCAGCAATACCTGCAGGTGATGCAGTAAGCAGCCGGACGCCATCGATGCTCGACCTGACTTTCCCGCTGCGCTGGCGCGTCGCGCTCGTCGCGCCGGCGCTTGCGGTGTTCGCCGCGTTCTGGCTGCTGCCGATGGCGGCGCTCGTGCAGGTGTCCGCCGACGGCGCGTTCTTCTCGCACTACGCGGCGCTGCTCGGCAATGCGCGCTACATGAGGAGCCTGGGCGAGACCGTCGCGCTGTCCGCGGGCGTCACGCTCGCGACACTCGTGCTGTCGACGATCTCGGGCCTCCTGCTCGCACGCCGCGAATTCGCGGGCAAGCGCGTGCTGCTCGCGCTGCTCACGTTCCCGCTCGCGTTCCCCGGCGTCGTCGTCGGCTTCATGGTGATCATGCTTGCCGGCCGGCAGGGGCTGATCGGCATGCTGTCCGCGAAGCTCACCGGCGACAAGTGGGTATTCGCGTACTCGGTCGCGGGGCTGTTCATCGGCTACCTGTACTTCTCGATCCCGCGCGTGATCGTCACCGTGATCGCCGCGGCGTCGAAGCTCGACGCGTCGCTCGAGGAAGCCGCGCGTTCGCTCGGCGCATCGCCGTGGCGCATCTTCGTCGACATCGTACTGCCCGCGCTCGCGCCGGGCCTGATCGCGGCCGGCGCGATCTGCTTCGCAACCGCGATGGGCGCGTTCGGCACAGCGTTCACGCTCGCCACCGACCTGAACGTGCTGCCGATGACGATCTATACCGAGTTCACGCTGAACGCGAACATCGCGACGGCGGCCGGCCTGTCGATCGTGCTCGGCATCGTCACCTGGGCCGTGCTCGCGCTCGCGCGCCGCTTCACCGGCCACACCGCCGCCGCCGCGGCCTGAGGATTCCTGCATGCAATCGCTTTCCGGCTCTTCCGCGCCGTCGCCGGCCCCCGCTCCCGCGCAGGCGAACGGCGTCGCCCGCCGCGCGCCGCGCGTCACCGGCGCGCGCGCGATCGCCGCGCTGCAATGGGGCGTCACGCTGCTGCTGTGTGCGTTCCTGATCGTGCCCGTCGTGATGTCGGTGCTCGCGGGCCTCACCGTCAACTACTTCCGCGGCCTGTCGAGCGGCCTCACGCTGCGCTGGCTCGAACAGGTGTGGCAGCAGTATCACGGCTCGGTCGCGCTGTCGCTGTACGTCGCGTTCGCGACGCTCGCGATCGTGCTCGTCGTCGGCGTGCCGGCCGGCTATGCGCTTGCGCGCAGCAAGAGCCGTGTCGCGCGTGCGATCGAAGAGGCACTGGTGCTGCCGGTCGCACTGCCCGGCCTCGCGTCGGCACTCGCGCTGCTGGTCGTCTACGGCGGCTTCACCGCGTTCCGGATGAGCCTGTGGTTCATCGTCGTCGGCCACGTCGTGTTCACGCTGCCGTTCATGGTGCGCGCGGTCGCGGCCGTCGCGGCCGGTGCCGACCTGCGCACGCTCGAGGAAGGCGCGGCCAGCCTCGGCGCATCGTTCGTCACGCGCTTCGTCACGATCGTGCTGCCGAACCTTCGCCCCGGCATCGTCGCGGGTGCGCTCGCGGTGCTCACGCTGTCGATCGGCGAATTCAACCTCACGTGGATGCTGCATACGCCCGACACCAAGACGCTGCCCGTCGGGCTGGCCGATACGTATGCGTCGCTGCGCCTCGAAGTCGGCAGCGCGTACACGATCCTGTTCCTGCTGATGACGCTGCCGCTGCTCGTCGCGATGCAGTGGCTCGGCGTCGATCCGTCCGGCACGCGCGCGCTCAAGAAGCGCCCGCGCTGAATATCTCGCAGACATGAAACTCGATTCCACCCCCATCACCCTGACCCGCGGTGCAAAGACGTTCCGCGGCACCCGCGTGCTCGAACCGCTCGACCTGTCGATCGGTGCGGGCGAAACGCTCGTGCTGCTCGGGCCGTCGGGCTGCGGCAAGACCACGACGCTGCGCCTGATCGCGGGCCTCGACACGCCGGACGCCGGCGGCACGATCGCGTTCGGCAATGACGACGTGACCGCGCTGCCGATCGAGCGCCGGCAGGTCGGCATGGTGTTCCAGAACTACGCGCTGTTTCCGAACCTGACGGTGCGCGGCAACGTCGGCTATGGGCTGAAGATCCGCAAGACCGAGCCGCGCGCGCTGCGCGAGCGCGTCGACGAACTGCTCGCGATGATGCGGCTCGACGCGCATGCGGACAAGCCGGTCGACCAGCTGTCGGGCGGCCAGCGCCAGCGCGTCGCGCTGGCCCGCGCGCTGGCGGTGCGGCCGCGCGTGCTGCTGCTCGACGAGCCGCTGACCGCGCTCGACGCGAAGCTGCGCGACACGCTGCGTCGCGAGATGAATACGCTGCTGCGCGAACTCGGCGTGACGACGGTCTACGTGACGCACGACCAGGCCGAAGCGATGGAACTCGGCGACCGGATCGTCGTGATGGGCGCGGGCCGCATCGAGCAGATCGGCACGCCGCGCGACATCTACTACCACCCGGCGAATCGCACGGTCGCGCAGTTCATCGGCACGCTGAACCGGCTCGCCGGGCAGTGGCGCGATGGCACGCTGGTGACCACGGGCGGCGCGATCGCGACGCCGCACGCCGCCGACGAGTGGTTCTTCCGCCCCGAGGATGCGCAACTCGCCGATCCCGGTCATGCACCGCTGCGCGGCGCGGTCAGTGCGTGCGCGTTCCTCGGCGAGCGCACGCGCCTCACGATCGAGCACGCGGCCCCCGACGCGCTCGTGATCGACGTGCCGGGTCGCATCGCGCTCGCACGCGGTACGGCGGTCGGGCTCACGATCGCGCCGGAAGGCCTGATCGCACTCGGCGCGTAATCCGTCATTCCGGCATCATTCATGCAGCACCCCACCGCGGCGCGCGACGCCGCGACAACAATCAGACAATTCCGAGGAACGACGATGCTGCTTGCTCAAATCAGCGATCTCCACATCAAGCGTCCGGGACAGCTCGCGTACCGGCGCGTCGACACCGCGGCCGCGCTCACGCGCTGCATCGAAAAACTGAACGCGCTCGTGCCGCGCCCCGACGCCGTGCTCGTCACCGGCGACCTGACCGATTTCGGCCACGACGAAGAGTACGGCAACCTGCGCGGGCTACTCGCGGCGCTCGAGATTCCGTACTACCTGATGATCGGCAATCACGACGACCGCGCCGGGCTGCGCCGCGCGTTCGCCGATCGCGCCGAGCTGCAGGACGGCGAATTCGTCCAGTACGCGCTCGACGTCGGCGCGGTGCGCGTGCTGGCGCTCGACTCACAGGTACCGGGTGCAAGCTACGGCGATCTGTGCGATGCACGGCTTGCGTGGCTCGCCGCGCAGCTCGACGCCGCACGCGACCGGCCCGTGATCGTCGCGCTGCATCACCCGCCGTTCGTGGCGGGGATTGGCCACATGGACAAGCTGCGCCTTGCGCCCGCCGCGTCCGCGAAGCTCGACGCGCTGCTGCGCGGATATCCGAACGTCGAGCGCGTGCTGTGCGGCCACGTGCATCGCACGATGTTCACGCGCTTCGGCGGCACGCTCGCAGCCGCGGTGCCGTCGCCCGCGCATCAGGTCGCATTCGACCTGCGCACCGATGCGCCCTCCGCGTTCCGGCTCGAACCGCCGGCGTTCGCGGTCCATCGTTATGTGCCCGATGCGGGAATGACGTCGCATCACGTGTATGTCGATGAAGGGGCCGGGCCTTATCCGTTTTATGAACCGACGGGTGAGCTGGTCGACTGACGGGATGAAGCACGCACGATGACGGGCGGCGGCCGGCCGGTTACACCGGTTATGCCTGTTTGGCCGTTCTGCCCCCCGTCCGGCAGGATTCACGTCGCTCCGGTATGATCGGCAGCCTCGACGGCGCCCCGCCCGCCTGCGCACCCGACGCGTGCGCCGCGCGCTGCGCCGCCCCACTTCCGTCCGCGCAGCCATGTCCACCGCCTCCACCGACCGTCCGACCGACGCCGCCTCGCCCCACTATTCGCGCAGCCTGCTGTTGCTGCTCGCGACGATCGCGGGCGTGTCCGTCGCGAACATCTATTACAACCAGCCGCTGCTCGACAGCTTCCGCTCCGCGTTTCCCGACGGCGCGTCGTGGATCGGCGCGGTGCCGACCGCGACGCAGCTCGGCTATGCGGCCGGCATGTTCCTGCTCGCGCCGCTCGGCGACCGCTTCGACCGCCGCGGTCTGATCCTGATGCAGATCGCCGGCCTGTCGGTCGCGCTGATCGTCGCGGCCACCGCGCCGTCGCTGGCTGTGCTCGCCGTCGCGAGTCTCGCGATCGGCGTACTCGCGACCATCGCGCAACAGGCCGTGCCGTTCGCCGCCGAAATCGCGCCGCCGGCCGAACGCGGGCATGCGGTCGGCACCGTGATGAGCGGCCTGCTGCTCGGCATCCTGCTCGCGCGGACGGCCGCCGGCTTCGTCGCCGAGTATTTCGGCTGGCGCGCGGTGTTCGCCGCGTCGGTTGCGGCGCTCGTCGCGCTCGCCGCGGTGATCGTGCTGCGGCTGCCGCGCAGCTCGCCGACGTCGACGCTGTCGTACGGCAAACTGCTCGGCTCGATGTGGCATCTGGCGGTCGAATTGCGCGGGCTGCGCGAGGCATCGCTGACGGGTGCCGCGCTGTTCGCGGCATTCAGCGCGTTCTGGCCCGTGCTCACGCTGCTGCTCGCCGGCGCGCCGTTCCATCTCGGCCCGCAGGCAGCCGGCCTGTTCGGGATCGTCGGTGCGGCAGGCGCGCTCGCGGCGCCGTACGCGGGCCGCTTCGCGGACAAGCGCGGCCCGCGCGCGATCATCTCGCTCGCGATCGCGCTGCTCGCGCTGTCGTTCGTGATCTTCGCGCTATCGGGCTCGAGCCTCGTCGGGCTCGTGATCGGCGTGATCGTGCTGGACGTCGGCGTGCAGGCCGCGCAGATCTCGAACCAGTCGCGCATCTATGCGCTGAAGCCCGAGGCGCGCAGCCGCGTCAACACGGTGTACATGGTGTGCTATTTCATCGGCGGCGCACTCGGCTCGTCGGCCGGCGTCGCCGCATGGCACGCGTTCGGCTGGATCGGGATGTGCGCAACCGGGCTGGTGTTCACCGCGCTCGGCGGCTGGTTCCACCATCGCGGCGGCCGGCGCGACTGAGCGCGACCGGCCACGGCGGCGTCACGCGTCGGCGCGGGGCGCTGCCGGTTCGGCGGCAGGCGGCGGGGCGAACGCGGGTACCGGTTCAGCGACGGGCGGCGGCGCGAACGCCGGTTCCGGTTCGGCGCTGGGCGGCATGGCGAACGCCGGTGCCGGATCGATGACCGCGGCAGGATCCATCACGGCAGCCGGCGTCGGCACGGCCAGCGGAACGGCCGAAGGCGCCAGGATCGGCGCCGCATCCGGCACCGCGATCTGTTCGGCCGCCGATGCAACCTCCACCGTCGACGCGGCGGCCGCGGCCGCAGAGCTGGCGGCGGCCGCGCGCGCCGCGGGCCGGCGCGCCGGATCGAACACGAACGACAGCCCGACGCTGCCAAGGATCGCGACGGTCGCAACCACGGTCGCCATCGTCACCGGCTCGCCAAGCAGCAGCGCACCGAGCGCAACCGCGACGATCGGGTTCACATACATGCAGCTGCTCGCGATGATCGGGCTCGTGTGGCGGATCAGGTAGCCGTACGCGACGTACGCGGCCATCGTGCAGAACACCATCAGGTACAGGAACGCGAACACCGGCCCCACCATCAGGTGCTCGACGCGCTCGCCGACCAGCCACGCAACGAGCGTCGAGATCATGCCGCCGAGGCCGATCTGCAGCGACGTCGACAGAAACAGGTCGGACGGCAGCTTGAGCCGCGTCGCGAGATGCGCACCGCCGGCCCAGAACAGGGCGCCGGCCAGCACGCAGATCGTGCCGAGCGCCGAATTCTGCGCGGCCGCGCCGCCCGAGTTCAGCACGACGATGCCGACCATCCCGAGCCCGACGGCCGACCACTCGCCTTTCGTGACCGGCCGCCCGGCGACCGCCGCGATCACGGTCGCGAACAGCGGCACCGTGGCCACCATCACCGCGGCCGAGCCGCTGCTGACCAGACTGATCCCGAGCGCGATCGTGCCGGACGACAGCGCGACGAGCATCGTGCCGACGATCCCCGCATTGCGGATTTCGAGCAGCGTCGGCCATTCGGGCTTGCGCCGCAGCGCGAAGATGAACAGGCCGATCCCGCCGAGCAGGTTGCGCAGCCCCGACAGCAGCAGCGGTGGGAACGACTGCAGCGCGAAATGCAGGCCGCTGTAGGTCGAACCCCAGACGAAATAGATGAAGACGAGCGCCAGCGCCACGCGGCCGCTGCGGCTTTGCGGGAGGCAGATCCGGAACGAGAAGCGGGCGAAGAAATCGAGGAGACGGTCGAGCGGCGTCATCGTGCAGCCTGCCCGCACGTCACGCCGCGTGCTCCGCTGAAAGACGCCGGCGATGCCGGCAAACGGCCCTGGCGGGACCGGGAAGGCAGAGCGAACGTGCGGAACGACATGGCAGTGCGAACGGCGACGAAAGAGAACCGGCAAGCGGCGGCAGAGGGACAAAAAAACGCGCGCAACCGTTTCGGCTGCGCACGCTCGGCATTATGGCATCAAGGATTCGAAAGCATCGTCGGACGAGTCTGAAAGGATCACGAATGATGTTTCCGCGCGACATTTTTCGGCCGGCAGGCGGATGAAATCGGGGGCCGGATACGCGACCCGCATGCGTTGCCGGGGTGTCAATCCGACCCGCCATCCACGCCCATCCGTCACGATCGAGTCAGCCATCGGCCGAACGGCCAGTCCTGCACGCCGGCCGGCGCTTCCCCCTTATCGTGACGGTCGGCCCACGCGCCTCCTGCCCTGCGCGGCCCCCTTTCACAACCCGCACCATCCATACAAAATTTTGTATAATCCAACCATTCTTCCGCCGAAGCCGGTTGTTTTCGTCGGCAGCGCGCTAGCCGATCTTCGCGGCTTTCCGTTGCCCGCGCGACGCGAAGCCGGTCACCAGATCGATCAGGTGCAACGCGGCCTGGCGCCCGACGACTGGAAGCCGATGCGTACCGTCGGCGTCGGCGTGCGGGAAATTCGCCTGCGCGATGCGAGCGGTGCGTTCCGGATCATTTACGTCGCGACATTCGCCGACGCAGTCTACGTGCTTCATTGCTTCCGGAAGCAATCGGCGCGCACGACCAGGGCCGATATCGAACTGGCCACCCGGCGCTATCGCGCGCTGACGATGGAGAGGAAAGGATGACCAACGAACGTTATTCAAGCGTCTGGGACGCAATCGAGGGCCAGCCGGCCGAAGCCGGGAACATGAAGCTGCGATCCGAGCTGATGATCGCGCTCAAGCAGCGCATCGCACAGCTCGAGCTCAGTCAGGCCCAGGCCGCGAAACAGCTGGGTGTCACGCAGCCGCGCGTCTCCGACCTGATGCGCGGCAAGATCAACCTGTTCGGGCTCGACGCGCTGGTGAACATGGCGGCGGCCGTCGGCCTGCGCGTCGACCTCCAGGTGCGCGACTCCGCGTGACGCGTCACGTGCGACGCCCGCGATGCCCGATGCATCGCGGCACGCGCACGCGCCGCCACCGCACGCCGCGCATCGCTCACGATCCGCCGAACCAGTTGTACCCCTGGTCGACCCAGTAGCCGCCCGGGAACGTATCGGTCACGAAGATCTCCATGATGTGCTTCGGATTCTTGTAGCCGAGCTTGGTCGGCATCCGCAGCTTCATCGGGAAGCCGAATTCCGGCGGCAACCGATGGCCGTCGTACTCGAACGCGAGCAGCGTCTGCGGATGCAGCGCGGTCGGCATGTCGATGCTCTCGTAGTAATCGTCCGCGCATTTGAAGCCGACGTACTTCGCCCGCGTATCGGCGCCGGCGCGTGCGAGAAACGCGCCGAACGGCGTGCCGCCCCAGCGGCCGATCGCGCTCCACCCTTCCACGCAGATATGCCGCGTGATCTGCTCCGCGTGCGGCAGCGCATACAGTTCGTCGAGCGTCCACACGCGCTTGCCCGTCACGCGGCCGGACAGCACGAGCCGGTACGTCGACGCATCGACGTGCGGCACGTCGTCGATCCCGTAGTACGCGTTGAACGGGAACGGTCGCGTAATGTCGGCTTCGGTGTAGGTCGGCGCGAGCCGCTCACCACTGAACAGCCAGGCCTGCACGCGGTCGTTCATGCGCGACACCTTCTCGAGGAACGTGTTGACCGATGCATCGTCCTTCAGCGTGCAACCGGTCAGCATCGTCAGGCCGCCGAGCGTCAGCACGCGCCGGTTGAACAGCCGCCTCGACGGCATCTCGAGCTCGCGGCGCACGTCGAGTTCGAGCGACTTCCGGTCGAGCGTCCAGCGCGAACCGTCGCGCTTGTTTTCGGATTCCGACATGATGATTTCCTTCACCCGAAGTTGACGGGTCAGCGCCCGCGCAGCATCGCGAGCAGCGAGCGCGGCACCAGCAGCGCCATCGCGACGTGAACGACAATGAATGCGACGAGCATCGACATCGCCCAGAAATGCACGACACGCGCGTTGTCGTAACCGCCGAACAATTCGCGCAGCAGTGGGAATTGCACGGATTTCCAGATCGTGAGTCCCGACAGCACCAGCACGACGAGATCGACGATCGCGGTCAGGTACGCAGCACGCTGCACCGCGTTGTAGACGCTCAGGTCGGCGTGCGACAGCCGCCCGCCCAGCGCGGCACGGACGTCGCGCCAGATCGACGCCGGCGTGACGGGCAGCATCTTGCGCGCAAGGCGCCCCGTTGCGATCGACATCGTCAGGTAGAACAACCCGTTGAAGACGAGCAACCACATCGCCGCGAAATGCCATTGCAGCGCGCCGCCGAGCCAGCCGCCGATCGTGATGCCATGCGGAAACGTGAACGGCGGATAGATCGGCGACGCGTCGTAGATGCGCCAGCCGGACAGCACCATCAGGATCGCCGCGAGCGCGTTGAGCCAGTGGCTCGCGCGCACCCACAGCGGATGGATCGGGCGCGCGGGCGGCGTGGCGGCCGCGCGGCCGGTGGCGGGAACGGTTTGCATGATGAAGACTCCCGGAATGAGTCGACGGGACGGGACGAAATGCGGGCGGCCGCCGTGCGACGCACGCGCCGGCCGCGCCGCGTCCGCCTCCGTCAGTTCGACGGCGCCATCTTGTCGCCCGACGGCTTGCCCATCTCGTCGTGCGACATCGCGTCCTTCTTCATCGCGTCTTTCTTCATCGCATGCTTCTTCATGCCGTCCTTCTTCATCGCGTCATGGCCCATTGCATCCTTGGCCATCGCGTCGTGACCCATCGCGTCCTTCGACATCGACGAGCCCGGCTGCGACATCGCGTCGTTCTGCGCATACGCGCCCGTGGCGATCGTGGCGAAGGCGGCGACGCAAGCGGCAATCAGTACTTTTTTCATGACATCTCTCCAAAACATGGGTTTAAGGAGCCGAATAGACGGACGACGTCGCGGGAAATGACAGCCGCTGCGAAAATTTTTTTTGAAGTTGCGCGAAAGCGCGTCATGTTGCACCGCTTCGCCACTGCCGGCCAAGCCGGGAGGCCATGCGGCGGCGACGCGCGCTGCCATTTCGACGGGCCATCGTAATGCCCGCCATGCTGCGGCCGCACCGGGGCAGCCGATCCTCTCCCGGTTGAAACCGCCGCCAAGCCAGTGTATCGTGTGCCCTGCTAACGCGGGGGTCCTGCAATGCGTTCGGTCAAACAACCGGCATTGCGGGTGAGAAATACCCTTTGAACCTGATCTGGATAATGCCAGCGCAGGGAAGCGTACGGATTTCGCCGCCATCCTTCTGACGAAATCCGCCGCCTCACCAAGCCTCGTCTCCTGCTTAGCTCGAGCCCCACATACGTCAAGGGCTCCGGGCAAGCGCCGAAGCGCCTGTCCGGCGCTCACACAGGAGATTGCATGAACGCCAATCCGAAGTTTCTGTCCGCCGACGCTCATGTCGATGCCGCGGCCGTCGCCCCGCTGCCGAATTCCCGCAAGGTTTATGTAACCGGCTCCCAGCCCGACATCCGCGTGCCGATGCGTGAAATCACGCAGGCCGACACGCCGACCGGCTTCGGCGGCGAAAAGAATCCGCCGATCTACGTGTACGACACGTCGGGCCCCTACACCGATCCGGAAGCGAAGATCGACATCCGCGCAGGCCTGGCCGCGCTGCGTCAGGGCTGGATCGACGCACGCGGCGACACCGAAGTGCTCGGCGGCCTGTCGAGCGAGTACGGCCTCGAGCGCGCGGCCGACCCGGCCACCGCCGACCTGCGGTTCCCGGGCCTGCACCGCAACCCGCGCCGCGCCCAGGCCGGCAAGAACGTCTCGCAGATGCACTACGCGCGCCAGGGCATCATCACGCCGGAAATGGAATACATCGCGATCCGCGAGAACCAGCGCCGCGCCGAGTACCTCGAGAGCCTGAAGGCCAGCGGCCCGAACGGCGCGAAGCTCGCCGCGATGATGGGCCGCCAGCACCCGGGCCAGGCGTTCGGCGCAGCGGCTTTCGGCGCGAACGCGCCGGCCGAGATCACGCCGGAATTCGTGCGCTCGGAAGTGGCGTGCGGCCGCGCGATCATCCCCGCGAACATCAACCACCCGGAATCCGAGCCGATGATCATCGGCCGCAACTTCCTCGTGAAGATCAACGCGAACATCGGCAACTCGGCCGTCACGTCGTCGATCGGCGAGGAAGTCGACAAGATGACGTGGGCGATCCGCTGGGGCGGCGACACGGTGATGGACCTGTCGACCGGCAAGCACATCCATGAAACGCGCGAGTGGATCATCCGCAACAGCCCGGTGCCGATCGGCACGGTGCCGATCTACCAGGCGCTGGAAAAGGTCAACGGCAAGGCCGAGGATCTCACCTGGGAAATCTTCCGCGACACGCTGATCGAACAGGCCGAGCAAGGCGTCGACTATTTCACGATCCACGCGGGCGTGCGCCTGCAGTACGTGCCGCTCACCGCGAACCGGATGACCGGCATCGTGTCGCGCGGCGGCTCGATCATGGCGAAGTGGTGCCTCGCGCATCACAAGGAAAGCTTCCTGTACGAACACTTCGAAGAGATCTGCGAGATCATGAAGGCGTACGACGTGAGCTTCTCGCTCGGCGACGGCCTGCGCCCCGGATCGATCTACGACGCGAACGACGAAGCGCAGCTCGGCGAGCTGAAGACGCTCGGCGAACTCACGCAGATCGCGTGGAAGCACGACGTGCAGGTGATGATCGAAGGCCCCGGCCACGTGCCGATGCAGCTGATCAAGGAGAACATGGATCTCCAGCTCGACTGGTGCAAGGAAGCGCCGTTCTACACGCTCGGGCCGCTGACCACCGACATCGCACCGGGCTACGACCACATCACGTCCGGCATCGGCGCCGCGATGATCGGCTGGTTCGGCACCGCGATGCTGTGCTACGTGACGCCGAAGGAACACCTCGGCCTGCCAAACAAGGACGACGTGAAGGAAGGCATCATCACGTACAAGCTCGCCGCGCACGCCGCCGACCTC
Organism: Burkholderia lata; assembly: GCF_000012945.1. Classification (NCBI taxonomy): domain Bacteria; kingdom Pseudomonadati; phylum Pseudomonadota; class Betaproteobacteria; order Burkholderiales; family Burkholderiaceae; genus Burkholderia; species Burkholderia lata. The sequence goes on along the minus strand of NC_007510.1, from coordinate 1,283,424 downwards.
GCGAAGGGTCACCCGGGCGCGCAGGTGCGCGACAACGCGCTGTCGAAGGCGCGCTTCGAGTTCCGCTGGGAAGACCAGTTCAACATCGGTCTCGATCCGGACAAGGCGCGCGAATTCCACGACGAAACGCTGCCGAAGGATTCGGCGAAGGTCGCGCACTTCTGCTCGATGTGCGGCCCGCACTTCTGCTCGATGAAGATCACGCAGGACGTGCGCGAGTTCGCGGCGCAGCAGGGCGTGTCGGAAACCGAAGCGCTGAAGAAGGGGATGGAAGTGAAAGCGGTCGAGTTCGTCAAGACCGGCGCCGAAATCTATCACCGTCAATAAGCAAACGCGCGGCCCGGCGATCCCCGCCGGATCGCGTCGCGATGCACGAAGCCCGCTTTCGAGCGGGCTTTTTTACGCATGTCGCGTGCCTGCCGGTGCACGGGAAAACCACCGGAAACAAATCATTACGAAACCGCGCGAGCCTTAACAAGTCCTTACAGCAGCGTCGGGAGGCGGCGCGTAGATTGGGTTCATGCGCGGCCGCCGGCCGGTCGCGTGTCCTCCGTTCACAACCGCAAGGACAACGATCATGAATTCGATACGGCGTATTGGGATTTGCGCGCTGCTCGTCGCGACCGTGGCCAGCCTGTCGGCCTGTGACTCGATGTCGAGACGCCAGCGTGACACGGCAATCGGTGCGGGTGTCGGCGGTGTCGCCGGCGCGGCAATCGGCGGCAGCGCGCTGTCGACGCTGGGCGGCGCAGCGGCCGGCGGCATCATCGGTAACCAGGTCGGCAAGTAAGCGGCGCAGCGCGCCGCGACGGTCAACCAGACGGCGTTTTCGCGGTGCGGAAGCGCCGTTTTCGCATGCGGCGCCGCAACGTGCCAGCCGCCCGCGCGGAAATGATCCGTTACCGTTTTGCACACCGTGTCATCGGCGCGCGGCCTAAGCTTAAGCATCTGCCGATTGCCGGCTCCGCCGGAGAGACATCATGAACAGGACCTTCGTCGCCGCGGCGCTCGCCTGCGTGACGCTCGCGGGCTGCTACTACCCGTACGGCTATTATCCTGGCGGCTATTACACGGCTGCACCGGTGCAGCCGGCCCCCGTCTACGTCGATCCGGGCCCCGCCTATTACTATCCGGCGCCGGCCTATGCCCCCGCTTGGGGCGGCTATTGGGGACCGGCGCTCTCGCTCAATTTCGGTTTCGGCGGACGCGGGGGCTGGCACCATCACTGATCGGGCACGACCGCCGGCAGGCGGCCGCCTCGCGCCGGTCACCGGCGCCCCTCCCGTTTCTTGCCATTTCATCGAAACGTGAAACGACGGCGTGGTAACGGGGTGTAAGATTCATCGCATCCCGTCCCTGCCCTTCACGATCGATGTCCGCCAAGAACGCCCTTCTGCTGACCGTGCTCGCTGCCCTGTGGGGCGCGTCGTTCCTGTTTATCCGGATCGGCGTCGTCGATCTCGGCGTCGCGCCGCTGATGGCGTTGCGGGTGGGCATCGGCGCGCTGTTTCTCGCCGGCTTCGCGCTGACGCGCTTCAAACCCGCCGATCTCGGCGCCCGGCTGCGTCGCCATGCGTGGCCGTTGTTCGTCGTCGGCGCGCTGAACTCGGGCATCCCGTTCTGCCTGTTCGCGTTCGCCGAACTGACGCTGTCGGCCGGCGTGACGTCGGTGATCAACGCGACGACGCCGCTCTGGGGCGCGCTCGTGGCCTACGTATGGCTGAAGGACAAGCTGTCGCTGCCGCGCGCGCTCGGCCTCGTGATCGGTTTCGCCGGCGTGCTCACGCTCGTGTGGAACCAGATCGCGAATGCGCACGGCGAGACGGGCGCCACCGCGACCGCACTCGCCGCCGCAGCCGCCCTCGGCGCGACGCTGCTGTACGGCATCGCGGCCAATTACACGAAGCGCAAGCTGACCGGCGTCGATCCGCTCGTCAACGCGACCGGCAGCATGATCGGCTCGACCATCCTGCTGCTGCCGTTCGCGATCGCCACCTGGCCGGCCGCGCCGGTCAGCGCGCACGCGTGGGGCTCGGTGCTCGCCCTCGGCGTCGCCTGCACGGGCATCGCGTATTTCATCTACTTCTACCTGATCGCGCACATCGGCCCCGCCCGCGCGATTACCGTGACGTTCGTGATCCCCGTGTTCGGCCTGCTGTGGGGCGCGCTGTTCCTCGGCGAACACGTGTCGGCCGTGATGATCGAAGGCTGCGCGATCGTGCTCGTCGGCACCGCGCTCGCCACCGGCGTGATCAAGCGGATTCCCGGGATCCGGCCGCGCAGCGGCGAAGCCACCTGACGATTCGTCCGGGCGCACGCGCCGCCATCGGTCGGGCCGTGCGGCCTGACGGCCCGGCGCCGGCCGTTCATCGCCGCACCGTGGAGGGTGCCGCAGCGCGACCGGTATTCCTCTGACGGCGGCCTTCGCTGACCGCCTGCCGGCCGCCAGGATTTCCCGCGTCACCCCGCATGCCACGCCATGCCGCCGGGTTGTCATGTTGCCGCGGCGACGCCCAACGCCAAGCGGCGATCATGCGCGGCGCGCATGCGAGCGGCGCCGGCCGCAACCGCATTCCCGCGTGCGTCTGGAGTTTCCCTGATACGCGAGCGGCCGCGTTCCCGTTACACTCCGAACACTTACCCGCAGAAGGCGGCCTCGATGTCCCACGTCCTTTCGCGTCCGCCGGCGCGTGCGGCTGCTTCAGTGTGGCGGCGCGTTGCCGTTCCGCCGCTCGACACCGGGCACCGTTGACATGAAGCCCGCCCGCGACCTCTCGCTCGACTCCCTGCTCGAACGCCTCACGCCGACGCCCGGCGGCTGGATCGCCACCTATCGCACCACGACATTGCGCAGCGTGTTCCAGCCCGTGCTGTCGATCACGCACAAGCGGGTCGTCGGTTACGAGGCGCTGCTGCGGGTCGTCGATTCGAATGGCGCGCTGATCTCCCCCGCTGCCCTGTTCGACAAGACGCGCGCCGACGCCGACGCGCTGCTGCTCGACCGGCTCGCGCGCTGCCTGCACACGGCCAACTTCGTCGCGCAGGGCATCGGCGACGGTTGGCTGTTCCTGAACGTCACGCCGCGCGTGCTCGACTCGGGCCTCGTGCAGCGCGAATTCGTCGAGGCGCTGTGCCGGCATTACGCGCTGCCGCCGAACCGCATCGTGCTGGAAGTCGTCGAACAGCCCGCGCGCGACGAAGCCGCGCTCGCCCGCACGATCGACATGATCCAGCATCGCGACTTCCTGATCGCGATCGACGATTTCGGCACGGGGTTCTCGAACTTCGACCGCGTGTGGCGCGCGCGACCCGACATCGTCAAGCTCGATCGCTCGCTCGTCGTACGCTCGACCGGTTCGGCCGAGGATCGCCGCATCATGCATCACCTCGTGTCGATGCTGCATCAGGCCGGTGCGATGGTGCTCGCCGAGGGCGTCGAGAGCGACGACTCGCTGCAGGCGCTGATGGAAGCCGACATCGATTTCGTGCAGGGTTTCCAGTTCGGCCAGCCCGATGCATCGATCGCGCATGCCAGCGCCGCGGTACCCGCGATGCTCGACGCCGCGTGGCAGCGCTTCATCGCGCGCCGGCACACGCCGGTCGTCGCCGAGCAGCCGGGCTTCGACGCGATCGAGCGGCTCGTGCTGACCGGCGCGGCCGCGTTTTCCGCCAGCGGCAACCTGCAGGACGCCGCGCAACGCGTGTTCGCGGTACCGGCCGCGCGCCGCGTGTTCGTCACCGACGAAACCGGCGAGCAGTTCCTGCCGTCGATCGGCGCGCGCGCCGAAGACGGTCAGGCGGGCGTTACCCGCCTCTCACCGCTCTTCCCGGAAACCCACAGCAACTGGTCGCGACGCCCGTATTTCCAGCGCGCGATCGCCGCGCCCGGACGCGTCGCGCTGATGGGCCCGCACTTCTCGCTGACGGAAGGCCGCGACTGCTATACGGCCGCCGTCGCGATCCGCGCGCAGAGCCGGCTCGTCGTGTTCTGCGTCGACTTCGTACTGGACAGCGCCGGGACCGTGATGCGCTAACCGGCGCAACGGCGGGCGACTGACGCTCGCGCCAGTCGTTCGTCTCCCGTCCATTCGTCAGTCGGTCACCTTCCCTCTTCCTGACTTCACCACGCTGCGACGCGACTTGTGCTCGAGCCGCCGTTCCTTCGACGCACGCGTCGGCCGCGTGGCGACCCGTGCGCGCGGCGTGAATGCAACGCCGCTGATCAACGCATCGAGTCGCGCCAGCGCGGCTTCGCGGTTCTTCTCCTGGGTGCGATATTCCTGCGACTTGATCACGACGATGCCGTCGCGCGTGATGCGCTGGTCGGACAACGCGAGGAGCCGCTCCTTGATGACGGGCGGCAACGACGACGCACGGATATCGAAGCGCAGGTGGATCGCGCTCGACACCTTGTTCACGTTCTGCCCGCCCGCGCCCTGCGCGCGCACGGCCGTCCATTCGACTTCGGCCGGATCGAGCGTATAGCGGATCATCATCGCGACGCCTCCATGCGGCGCCGTGCAAGCGCCTCGTCGACGCGTGCCGCGAGCCCCGAGTCGCGCTGCGTGCGCGTCGCGACCGCCTGCGCCAGCACACGCCGCGGCCCGATCACCTGCACGCGCGTGCGGGCACGCGTGACGGCCGTATAGACCAGTTCGCGCGTGAGCACGCGGCCGAACGACGCCGGCAGCACGAGCGCGGCTTCGTCGAATTCCGAGCCCTGCGACTTGTGGACCGTCAACGCGAACGCGGTTTCGTGCGGCGGCAACGCGGCCGGCGACACAGCGCGCGCGGTGCCGTCCGCACGCCTGAACCACACGCGCAACACGCCGTGCGCGTCGGGCAGCGCGATGCCGATATCGCCGTTGAACAGCCCGAGCGCATAGTCGTTGCGCGTCACCATGATCGGCCGCCCCGTGAACCAGTGCGCGCCGACCGCGAGCGGCACACGCGCCGCGTGGCGCACGTGCGCGGCCACGAGCGCATTGACGTGCTCCGCGCCGCGCAAGCCGCTGCGGGTTGCACACAGGATCCGGAACCGGTTGAGCGCGTCGAACAGCGGCAGCGGATCGGGCACCGGCGCGGCCAGCGTGTCGCGCAACGCGTCGAGATAGGCACCGAAGCGCCGCGCGAGCCGCTCGACCGTCGACGCCGCGAGCGACTCGCCCGCGTCGTCGTGGAACGACGCGGCGGCGGAATCGTCGGCGGGCAGCGCGTCGAGCGCGGCCTGCACGTCGCCGCTGCGGATCGCGAGCGACAGCCGCCCGATCGGCGAATCGAGACCGAAGCGGTAATTGCGTTCGAGCCAGACCACGCAGTCGGCGAGCGGTGCGGGCGCGGGCGTAGACGTTGCAGACGCGGCTTCGGATTCGCCCGACAGTATCGATGTGACCGACGCAAGCGCACTGTCGCTTGCGTCGAACGGCGGCAGCTCGACGGCGTCGAGCCACTCAAGTTCGTCGACCTCGATCCACGCGGGGGCCTCGCCTGCCACTCCAGCGTCACCGGCTTCGGTCAGCATCGGACCTGCGGCCGACGGCGGCGCGGCGCTGGTCGGCGACACTTCGTCATCCTGCGGTTCGTCGTCGAAGAGCGATGCCTGTCGTTCATCGACTTTGCGTCGCGACGCCGGTTTGCGTGTCGCGGCGACAGCGGATGCCGAGAGAGCTGCCGGGGCGCGGGCGACGGCGGAAACCGGGGGCGCGGCGGGAACGGCTTCGTCCTGCACCGGCAATGCCGCGACGAAGGCCGCCTCGTCGATGCCGAGCGCCTGCGCGATGCGCGTGCGCGCCGCGGCGGTAAACGCCGGCCGCGCGCTCAGTTCCGCGAATACGGCGCCCGCTTCAACCGCGGCCAGTTGGTCCTTGTCACCGAGCAGCACGAGTCGCGCACCCGGCGCGAGCGCATCGAGCAGATGCGCGGCGAGCGCGACGTCGATCATCGACGCCTCGTCGACGACGATTAGGTCGTACGGCAACGGATTGTCGCGATGATGCCGGAACCCGGCCGCCCCGCCGCCGCCCAGCAGCCGGTGCAGCGTGTATGACGTATCGGGCAGGCGCGCCGCGAGTTCGGGCGGCAGGTCGCCGGCCCGCGCATGCAGCGCTTCCTGCATCCGCTGCGCGGCCTTGCCGGTCGGTGCGGCCAGCGCGACGCGCAGCCCCGGGTGTGCGTCGAGCAGACAGGCCAGCACGCCGACGACGGTCGTCGTCTTGCCCGTGCCCGGGCCGCCGCTGACGATCGTCACGCGGCCCGTCAGCGCGACGATCGCCGCGACGCGTTGCCAGTCGACTTCGCCGGTTGCCGGCCCGAAGTAACGCGCGAGGCTGTCGCGCAACCGGGCGGGCGCGAGACCTTCGTCGGGCGCGGCCACACCGGCCTGCGCGACGAGCGCATCGGCAAGCCGCCGCTCGTAGTCGAAATAGCGCGACAGGTACAGGTGGTCGTGGCGGTCGACGATCAGCGGCCGCTCGTCGCCTCGCGCGAGCGTGCCGAACGCGACCACGCCGCTCGCGGCAAGCGCCGAGCGGACTTCGTCGAGCGGTGCTTCGTAGCGCTGCGCGAGCGCGCCGAGCGCGACGCACACATGGCCGCCCGCAGTCGCACGACTCGTCGCGAACGCGGCGCGCGCCGCCCACCGCGCGGCCGCAGCCGGTGCGCCGGCGCGGCGAGCGAGATCGCCGATGCGGCGTGCAAACCCTTCCGCGAGCGCGATGCCGAAATCGGCCGGTTCGGGCAGCCGCGCGACGAGGCCGCCGGTGAATTCGAGCGTGTCGTCCTGCACGTTCATGTTCATGCGCGGCCCCCTTCCATCATCCGGTCGAGTGCGTCGACGAGCGCGCGCTCGGGCCGCCGCGCATGTACGCCGGCCGGTTCGCCGCCGCTGCGCCAGTCGGGCCGCACGCCACGCACGAACAGGTACAGGTAGCCCGCGATATGCGTGTCGTAGTCGTAGTCGGGCAGGCGCCCGCGCAGGTAGCGATGCAGTGCGACCGTATAGAGCAGCGCCTGCAGGTGATACGCGTGATCGGCCATCGCGACGTCGAGCGCGCGCGGGCCGTAGGCATCCGGCGTCGTGCCGAGATGGTTCGACTTCCAGTCGACGATCCAGAAGCGGCCGTCGTGTTCGACGATCATGTCGATGAAACCCTTGATGAAACCGGCGAGCATGCCCGCCTCCAGTGCAACGTCCGGGTAGCCGTGCGCGACCAGCAGGCGGCGCAGCGCCATCAGGTCCAGCGCGGGCGCCGGGAACAGGAAACCCATTTCGTCGAGCCGCTTCGCAGGATCGAGATCGGCGAGCCGCATGCCCGGCACGAGTTCGGTGCGCACGACATCGTCGACCAGTTGCACCATCATCGCCGGCAGGCGCGTGGCCAGCTCGGGCTCGGCCTCGACCGGCCGGTCGTGCAGCGCACCGAGCGCAGCCCTGGGCCATGACTCGGGCTCGGTGAACCGGCTGAGTTCGAACAGGCGGTGCAGGCACTCGCCGGCCGCCGCGCCGCGCGGGAATACGAGGATATCGTCGTCCGGCGGTTCGGGTGCGACCGGATCGGCCAATAGCCACTCGCCATCCGGCGTCACCGCGGCAAGCGCATCGTGATCGGGCCGCAGTTCGTCATCGGGCACGGCCGCGACGCCCGCCTCTTCGCGCGCCATCGTCGCGGTCAGCGAACTGAAGCTCGCCATCCGCCACGCATCGCGCAGCATGCGCGTCGCATGGCGCGCCGCGAGCGTCTGCGATGCGTCGTGCCCGGCCGCGAGACGCTCGGGGCGCACCGGCGCAGGCAGCGGCGCGACGCTCACGGGGCCGCCCGCAAGCGCCTGCCACGCCGTATCGAGCGCGGCTTCGTCGGGCGGCTCGTCGAGCCATGCATCGAATGACTGGCCGGCGCCGGCCACGAGCCAGTTGAGCACGCTGCGCCGCGCTTCGCGCGTCGAGCGCGACGACAGGTACGGCCCGGCGACGACGTAGCAACGATAGACCGCACGCGTGAGCGCCACGTAGACGAGCCGCGCGCGCTCCGCGGCCTGCTCGCGCAGCGCCTGCCGCGCCGCATGCTCGGCGGCCTCGTCGTCGCACCCGTAATGCAGCACCGCGTCGCCCGCATCGTCGTGATATTCGCGCGCATCGGGCAGCGCGGACGCGGGCGGCTCGCGCAACCCGCCGTCGTTCAGGAACGGACAGAACACGATCGCGTATTCGAGACCTTTCGACTTGTGCACGGTGACGATCTGCACGAGGTTGCGATCGGATTCGAGACGCAGCTGCGCTTCCTCGCCGCCGCCGTCGAGCCGTTGCGCGGCGAGCCAGCGCAGCGTCGGTGCGATGCCCGGTTGCGCGGACGCGCGTGCCTGCGTCAGTTCCGCCAGATGGTTGATGTCGGTCACGCGGCGTTCGCCGTCCGCGCCGGCCATCAGCCGCTCGGCAATCCGCAGCTCACGCGTGAACGTGCGCCACATCACCGCGAAGCCGCGTTCGCGCCACAACAGCCGATACCGCGAGAAGCGCTCGACCCAGCTCATCGCGTCGGCGCTATCCGCCGCCGATGCGTCACGTTGCGCATCGCCGTCGCCCTGCTCCATCCGCCACAGCGCGCCGGCATCGAGGCCGAACCAGTCGGACGCGAGCGCCGCACGCAAACGCCGCAGGTCGCCCGGCGCATCGATCGCCGCCAGCACGCGTTCGAGCTGCTCGGCGTCATGGGTCGAGAACACCGAAGCCTGCGCCAGTTCGACGCTGCCGATGCCCCACGTGGACAGCGCGCGCTTCACGAGACTGCCCTGCCGGTGCGTCTGCACCAGCACCGCGATGTCACCCGGCGACAGCGGCGTATCGCCGAGCCGCACGCGCCCTTCTCGCGCGCCGCGCATCAGCCGCGCGATCTCGGCGGCACAGGCCTGCGCGGCCTGTGCCTGCGCATCGCGCTTGAGCAACGTGCCTTCGCCGCCCGGTAATGCCCACACCCGGAAGTCGCCGGCCGGGCCCGGATCGGTTGCGTCGACGAACGGCGCACGCACGCGCGTGCCGGCGCGCACTGCGTAATAGTCGAGCCCGTCGAGCACGAATGCGCGTGGATTCGACATGAAGAAGCGGTTGCACGCATCGACGATCGCGGGCGTCGAACGCTGGTTGACCGCGAGCGTGTAGCGCTCGCTTGCCCGTGCGCGCGCGGCAAGATAGGTATGCAGATCGGCCGCGCGGAAGCTGTAGATCGCCTGCTTCGGATCGCCGACCAGAAACAGCGGGCCACCCGGTGCGAAGATCCGGTCGAAGATCGCGAACTGCAGCGGGTCGGTATCCTGGAACTCGTCGATCAGCGCGGCCGGATAACGCGCGCGCAGCGTCTCGGCGAGCCACGGATGCGCATGCAGCGCGTGGTACAGGTTCGCGAGCAGATCGTCGAACGAGACGACGCGCCGCGTGCGCTTGCGCTCGGCCAGCTCGCCCGGCGCCATGTCGAGCCATTCGGCGATCAGCGCGAGCCAGCGCGCACGCTGCGCGGCCTCGGCCGCGGCCACGGCCGCTTCGAGCGCGTTGGCCACGTCGAAGAACGCGTGCTCGGGCGTCGTGCCGCCTTTTTTCGTGGCCTTCACGAGCGCGGTGCGCGTGAGCTTCAGCGCAGCCTTCGGCAGCGCAGCCGTCGCGTCGCCCTGCGCGAAATGCGCGGTCCATGCGGCCAACGCATCGGCGACCGCTTCGGGTTTGTGCGAGCGCTGGTTGAGCGCGGGCTGCGCGGTGCGCAACAACGCTTCGATCGCTTCGCGCTCGGCCGCCCACATCCGCTCGGCCTCGGCGAAGCATTCGGCAGCCGCCGCCTCGGCCGATTCGTCCGGCTCGGTCACGCCGTCCCAGCGCAGCGCGGCAAGCGGTTTCTTGAGCCGGCGCGCAAGCTGCGCATCGAGCGCAGCCGGGCCGGCGCCCGATTCGACGAGCCAGGTCGCAAAGCCCGGCCAGCGCGCAGCCGCCGGTTCGACGCGCGTGCGCCAGAAATCCGCTGCGAGCTCGAAGCGCAGCGATGCGTCGTCGGCCTCCATGTCGAACGCGAACGGCATCGCCGCCGCGAACGGCGCTTCCTGCAGCGCACGCTGGCAAAACGCGTGAATCGTATGGATCGCGGCCTGGTCGAACGCACGCAGCGCGCGCCGGATCCGCTTCGCGGCCGTTTCGGGATCGAGCGTGCCGTCTTCGCCGAGCGTGGTTTCGAGCAGGCGCTCGATGAACGGATCGCCGCCGTCGTCACCCGTGTCGAGCGCATGTGCAAGCTGCGCGAGCCGGCCGCGAATCCGCTCGTGGAGTTCGGCGGTCGCCGCCTTCGTGAAGGTCACGACGAGGATTTCGTCAGCGCCGAGATCCTTCTCGAGCAACAAACGCACATAAAGCGCGCAGATATTCCAGGTCTTGCCGGTACCGGCCGACGCCTCGATCTGGTTGACGCCGTCGAGCGGGCACGCGAACACGTCGAGTTCGAGCGCCTGCTGCGGCTGCGACACGGCACTCATGCAACCTCCTTCAGATGCTCGACGAGCGGATCGAACACGAGCCGCGCGAGTGTGCCGAACGGCTCGTCGAGCGATGCATGCGCCCCGCGCCACGCGATCGCGATGGCCGGATCGTCAGCCTCGCTCACGACCCGCTCGTTGATCCAGACGCTTGCGGCCTTGGCTTCGCCGTCGGACACCCGCGCCCACGCGCTGCGCGGGAAAAACCGCAGCGGCATGCGCCGCCCCGCGCGAAACAGCGCGGCCAGCGGGGCGAGCTGCTCGAGCGGCGCCGCGACGGGCGTCAGCTCGAATGCACCGCCGCTGCCGAACCACAGCGTGCGGCGCGGGCCGCCAGGATCCACCGCACAGTAGACGAGATGCTCGAGCCACGCGGACAGGTAGTCGCGCGCACTCGGCCGCGCATAGCGGTAGATGATCTGCCCGGCTGGCGTGAGCCGGTTCAGCGTGCCGTGCAGTTCGAGCGGCGCGCTCACCGCGTCGCCCGACAGCAGCGCGTCGTCGGCGCCGAACAGCGCCTGTTCCGTGTCGGGCCAGGCGGGCACGACAGTGAGCGAGAACGGCCGCCGCTCCATCCCGTCGGCCAGCGCGCGGCGCACGTTCGATGCGAGCTGCGTCATCGAGCCAAGCGCCTGGTCGCGCCACACGGCGCCCGTCGCGCCGCCCGGCAGTTCGGGGCTCGCGTCCGCAATGCGCAGCGCGTGATCGTGCACGCCGCCCTCGTCCGATTCGATCAGCAACGGCAGCACGCGCTCGGCGAGCGCATCGCTGCCGGCGAAATCGAGCGCGAACGGCTCGGTGTCGAGCAGTTCGGCCTGCGCGTCGGCGAGCACGATGCCGAGCCGCGCGCGCAGCAGCGCACGCGCGGGATGCCGCCAGAAGCGCTCGAATTCGCTGAATGCGACCGGCTCGACCGGTTCGGCCGGCAGCGGCTGCGCGAAGAACGGTAGCTCGCGCGGCCCGTCGTGCGATGCCTCGGCCGCCAGCAGCGTCGCGAGCGTCGCACGCTCGGCGTCGTAGGAAACGAGTTCGCTGCCGGGCTGGAAATACGCGGCCGCGAACGGTTGCAGCGGATGCTCGACGACGAATGCGCGCCGCGCGGCATCGACCGCGTCCGGCGGCGCGTCGGGCCCGGCCGTGACGAGTGCGAGGTGGTCGAGCAGTTCGTCGACGAGTGCGGCGGGCGGCAACGGCGCGTTGTCGCGAATGCTGCGGCCCGTGTACGCAATCATCAGCCGGTCGCGCGCGGCGAGCAGCAGGTCGAGAAACAGGTTGCGCTCGTCGTCGCGGCGCTGCCGGTCGCCGAGTTTCGGCAACACGGCCATCAGGTCGAATTCATCGGCACGCGCGAGGCTCGGCAGCACGCCATCGTCCATCCCGAGCAGGCAGACGACGCGATACGGCAGGCCGCGCAGGCTCGTCAGCGACGAGAACGTGACCCCGCCCCACGGCACACCGCCGCGCGCCGGATCGTCGAGCGCAGCGGCCAGCCCCGCCCGGACGACGGCCGCCGGCAACGCTTCGTCGGGCGCGCCCTCCGTCATCGCCGCCAGCATCGCGTCGAGCGCGTCGCGCACCCCCGCGAGCGCGTCCGCATACGCGGCGCCCGAATCGAAGAAACGCGCGAGCGTATCGGCGAACAGCTCGCTCCAGCCTTGCGGCGTATGCGATTCGGCCAGCCGCCGCGCGAAGCCGTCGAGATCGTCGGTGAAGCGCGCGAGCCGGCCGAGCAGTTCGGCCTCGCTGCCGGTGGCCGCCTCGATCGGCAGCCACGCGCCGACCGGCGCCGCGCCTTCCGGCATCGCATAACCGAGAAAGAGCCGCGCGAGCGCATCGGAGAACGTATGGCGTGGCGACGGCACCGCCGCGTCGTCGCTCGCGAGCGGCGACAGCCCGCGCCGCGCGCCGGCGGCCGCGAGCCAGGTCTGCACCGTCTCCAGCGCCGCCGCATCGATGCCGTAGCGCGCCGCCACCGCGTCGACGCGCAGCCATTCGACCAGCTCGGGCGCGCCGACCTGCCGCTCCGGCAACGCGAGCCAGTCGAGCAGCACGCGCGCGACCGGATTCGCCTGCGACGGCGGCAGGCCGGTGATCCGGTAAGGCACGCGCGAGCCGCCGGCGCCGGCCGTGCCGAACACGGCGTCGATCAGCGGCCCGGCCGCCGCGAGATCGGCCACCGCGACGAGCACGTCGGACGGCTGCAGGCTCGCGTCGGCGTCGAACCACGCGAGCAGCCGGTCGTGCAGTACCTCGAGCTGGCGCGCGAGGCTGTGGCACACGTGCACCTCGATCCCGCGCTCGGCCGGCGTGTCGCCTACGTCAGCCTCCGGCTGCAGTTCGAGAATCGCGTTCTGCACGCGCGCGAGCCAGGTCGACGCGGGATTCTCGACGAAACGCGACGCGTCGCCCGACGCGGCGCTTTCAGTCAGTTCGTGCAGCATGTGCAGCTGCGCCTGCGTCTGCCTGCCCCATTCGGCGAGCAGCGGATGGCCGACTTCCTGGTAGTCGAGCCGCCCGGCCGCATCGAGCGCATCGGCATGCGCGGCGGTCACGATGTCGAACCAGAATTCGCGGCACGGGTTCAGCGCATAGACGCGCACGTCGATCCAGCGCGACAGCTCGCGCAGCAACGCGACGTGCAGCGGCGGCATCGTCGGCAGTGCGAACACGCTGACCGATTCCGGCCAGTCCGCGTGCGCGATGGTTTCGGCATCGAGATGCCGCGCCTCGACGAGAAAACGGTGCGCCGGCGGCGTGCCGCTGTCGCTCAGCTCGGCGAGCAGCGCGCGCCACAGCGCGGCCTGCCAGCGCTCGTCGTCGCGTGCGGCGTCGCTGATCCCGCGCGGCGCGCCGTCGCCCGCGAGCACGGACTCGCCGGCCTGCCATGCGGACAGCCATTCGGGGCGATAGGTCAGGTAATGATCGAGCACGGCCGCGACGCGGTGTGCAAGCTCGTAGCGCATCGCATCGTCGGACGCGGACAGATACGCGGCCAGCCGCGGCGACGCCAGCCACGGCGTCCCGTCGGGCGCCTGCGCAAACAGCCGGTAGCAGCGCCACACGAGGCGGTCGGGCGCAAACGGCGAACGCTTGGGTACGTCCATCACGCGGCCGATCTGCGCCCACAGCCATTGCGCGAGATACGTGAACTCGACGTTCGCGCACACGCCGTTGCGCGCGGCGATGTCGAGTTCGAGACGGCGGCGCAACGCCGCGCTCGGCACGATGACCTGCTGCTGCGCCCACGGGCCGTTGCGGGCCGGGAACGCGGCCAGATCCTCGAGCAGCGCGTCGGCTAGCGTTTCGTGATGGTTCGAATAGAAGAGATGGAGCATGAAGCAGGCGTCGGAACCTCGCGCCGGCCGGGCCGGGCGAACAGGATCACCAAGGATAGCAAATGGACCGCCGTCGCGGACCTCGTCCGGAAAGCCAGGTTTTGCGGACCGCGAAATACGATAGACTCGTCGCCAGTCAAGATGCCGCCCCCGGGTGTCTTCGTCTGCCATTCAGCCCATCGATGCGCTATTCGGTCGAAATCAGAAAGTTTTTCTACAGCCAGTACTTTTTCGGCGGCCTGCGGATCGCGGTCGGCGTTTCGCTGCCGGCCGTGCTGTGCCTGATCGTGTTTCACAACCGGGAGCTCGGCTTCACGATCTCGACGGGCGCGCTCGGCGCCTGCGTCGTCGACATGCCGGGCCCGCTCAAGTACAAGCACAACGAAATGCTCGCTTGCAGCGTGATCGGTTTTCTGGCCGCGCTCGCCACCGGCCTCGCGACACCGAACATCTTCGTGCTGTGGCTCACCATCGTGCCGCTCACCTTCGTGCTGTCGCTGATCGTGGTCTACGGCAACCGCTGGCCGCAGATCAGCTTCGCGACGCTGTTCATGATGGTGATGACGCTCGAGGAGAAGTTCACGCCGCTGGAGGCGTTCATCAATGCCGGCTGGATTCTCGCGGGCGGCCTCTGGTACACGTACTGGGCCACGCTCGTGTCGCAATGGCAAGCGCGCCGGATCGAGCAGCAGGCGCTCGCCGAGAGCCTGTTCGCGTGCGCCGACTACCTGCTCGCGCGTGCGCAGTTCTACGACCTCGATGCCGATCTCGACGAGTGCTACCGCAATCTCGTCGCCAAGCAGATTACTGCGGTCGAAACCCAGGAAACCGCGCGCGACATCGTGCTGCGCAACCTGCCGAAGCTGCGCCGCGGCAAGCTCGATCCCGGCCGCACGACAATGTACAACCTGTTCATCAACAGCGTCGACCTGCACGAGCTGTTCGTCGGCGCGCACACCGACTATCCGCTGGTGCGCAATACGTTCGGCGGCTCCGATCTGATCATTTTCTACCGCGACCTGATCCGCAAGGCGGCCGCCGATCTCGAGGAAATCGGCCTCGCGGTGCTCGAGAACCGCGCACCGCACTCACGCGTCAGCGTGAAGGCCGAGTTGCGCGCGATCGAGTACGAGATCGAGCTGATGCGCAAGAAGAACTTCCCGGCCACCAACGCGGAAGCGTATGCGGCCGTGCTCGCCACGTTCCGGCGCATCTGGAGCGCGACGCGCCTGATCGACCGGATGCGCCGCAACCTGTCGGGCCACGCCGATCCGCAGCAAACCGAACTGAAGATCGACAAGGCGCTCACGCGCTTCCTGCAACGCCGCCGGATGTCGCCGCTGCTGATCTTCTCGAATCTGAACATGCGCTCGCCGAGCTTCCGCCACGCGCTGCGCGTGACGATCGCGGTGGCGGTCGGGTTCTGGCTCGGCCGGCTGCTGCCGCTCACGAACGCGTACTGGATCGTGATGACGACCATCATCATCCTGAAACCCGGTTACTCGCTCACCAAGCAGCGCAACGCGCAGCGGATCATCGGCACGCTGATCGGCTGCGCGGCGAGCATCGCGCTGATCTACACGGTGAAGGAGCCGCACCTGCTGATCGCGATCATGTTCGGGTCGATGGTGATGAGCTACAGCCTGCTGCTGTTCAACTACGCGGCGAGCGTCGTGTTCACGTCGTCGTACGTGCTGCTGATGTTCCACCTGCTCGCGCCGGGCAGCATGCGGATCATCGGCGAGCGCGCGATCGACACGGTGGTCGGGTGCATGATCGCGATCGCCGCGAGCCGGCTGTTCCCGTACTGGGAATACCGGCTGATGGGCAAGCAGGTCGCCGACATGCTCACCGCCACCCGCAAGTATTTCGAGGCCGTGTGGCGCGCCGGGCGCGGCATGTCGCCGCCGCCGGTGCCGGCCGCCGACGGCGCAGCCGTCGTGCCGGTCATCGCCGCGGCCATCGAGACGCCGGCCACGACCCTCGACGACGACTACCGCTACCGCCTCGCGCGCAAGGACGTGCACATCGCGTTCGCGAATCTCGGGCAGGCGTTCCAGCGGATGATGATCGAGCCGAAGGCCCACCAGCGCTTCGTGCCCGAACTGAACGACCTGCTCGTGCAGACGCACGTGCTCGGCGCGCAGATCACGGCCGCCGCGCCGCTGATCCGCACCGCCTGCGCGGCCGACGGCAGCATCCTCCATGACGACGCGCTGCATCGCGGCCTTGCCGCGGTGCTCGACAATCTCGAGAAGGCCGAGGCCGGCGAGCCGCCGCCCGCCGATCAGCTCGACGCGTCGAAGCAGATCACGCGCGACCTCGACGCGATGGTCGTGTCCGCGGAGAAATCCGATGCGGTGGGCGCCGAACTCACGCACGACCTGAAGGTGCTCGCGCACCAGTGCAAGCAGATGCTCGCGTCGTCGCTGCTGATCCGCAAGGATGCGAGCGTGATCCGCCTGCCCGCCTGACCCAGGCTCTACCCCGCCGGTGGCCGGCCCGCGCATGCCGCGGATCGGCCCCGGCGCCCCCCGATTCAGCGATCCCCGAAGCATGACCCGCCCGTTCCACACGGCCTGCGCCCTCGGCGCACGACCGCCCCTCCCCCTATTGCGCCCATCGCGCCAGTCAGGGAATACCCGATTCCGGTCACCCGGCCCGGCTTGTTATCATTCGTTCACATTTAAGTTGTCTATACAACTTGAACCAATCGGACCGGCCCCGCTCGCCCGGTCCGTCGCATAACGATATCGGAGACACGATGAAAAACTTGCAGCGCCACCTGAGTGCGCGGCACATCCGCTTTCTCGCGCTGGGTTCGGCGATCGGCACGGGCCTGTTCTACGGTTCGGCGTCCGCGATCCAGCTCGCGGGCCCGGCCGTGATCCTGGCGTACATCCTCGGCGGCGCGGCCGTCTACATGGTGATGCGCGCGCTCGGCGAGATGGCCGTGCGCGACCCGGTCGCCGGCTCGTTCGGCCACTACGCGACCGAGAACCTCGGCCCGTTCGCCGGGTTCGTCACCGGCTGGACCTACACGCTCGAAATGGTGATCGTCGCGATCGCCGACATCACCGCGTTCGGCATCTACATGGGCTTCTGGTTTCCGGATGTCCCGCAATGGATCTGGGTGCTCGGCGTCGTCGCGATCATCTGCGGGCTGAACCTGTGCCATGTGAAGGTGTTCGGCGAGCTCGAATTCTGGCTGTCGATCATCAAGGTCGGCGCGATCGTCGCGATGATCGGCGGCGGCGTCGCGATCCTGCTGACCGGCATGCACTTCGGCCACTCGGCCGACGTGCCGACGTTCGCGAACCTGTGGAACCACGGCGGCTTCCTGCCGAACGGCGTCGGCGGGCTGATCGCGTCGCTGTCGGTCGTGATCTTCGCGTACGGCGGGATCGAGGTGATCGGCATGAGCGCCGGCGAGGCGAAGGATCCGGAACGCGTGATTCCGCGCGCGATCAACGCGGTGCCCGCACGCATCCTGCTGTTCTACGTGCTGACGATGGTCGTATTGATGTCGATCAGCCCGTGGACGGGTGTCGGCAACGAAGGCAGCCCGTTCGTGCAGATCTTCTCGGCGCTCGGCGTGAAGTCGGCCGCGACGATCCTCAACCTGGTGGTGATCAGCGCGGCGATCTCCGCGATCAACAGCGACATCTTCGGCGCGGGCCGGATGATGTTCGGGATGGCGCGCCAGGGCCAGGCGCCGCGCGTGCTGATGACGACGTCGCGGCACGGTGTGCCGTGGGTCACGGTGGTCGTGATGGCAGCCGCGCTGCTCGTCGGCGTGCTGCTCAACTACCTGATGCCGAAGGACGTGTTCCTGATGGTCGCGGCGATCGCGACGTTCGCCACCGTGTGGGTGTGGCTGATGATCCTGCTGTCGCAGGTCGCGATGCGCCGCCGGCTGTCGAGCACCGAAGTCGCGGCGCTGAAGTTCAAGGTGCCGTTGTGGCCGGTCGCGCCGGCACTGACGATCGCGTTCATGGGCTTCGTGATCGTGATGCTCGGCTGGTTCGAGGACACGCGCGTCGCGCTGTATGTCGGCGCGGCCTGGCTCGCGCTGCTCGCGCTCGTGTTCTACGCACGGATCCGCCCGAAATTCGCACCTGCGTCACGTTGACGCACGACTGACCCGCATACGCGGCGCGCCGGCTCCGGCGCCCGCTTCTCTCCCGGCTCCGCGCGGCATCCCGCGCGCCAATAGCCGGAGATTCATCCCCTTCGCCTGCCTCCTACGTGCGCGGCCCGCCGGGCCGCGCATCGGCACGTCAGTGCGACGCCGCGCTCGCGGCTTCGGCCGGATGGGCCTCGTCGTACGCGTGCTTCTGTGAAATCGCGTTGTACAGGATCGTCCCGATCACGAGCAGCACGGCCACGACGATCAGGATGCTCACGTTGCGGACAGGGTTCTTCTTGCGCTGATCGTTCATGGTCGGGGCGACTCCGTCAAATTCATCGAAGCGGGCATTCTACGCGCTTGCGCGTCCGCTGCGACGCGCCGGTTCCGATCCTCATCCCCCGCCTACTCCCGCCCTCCTCAAGCTTTCATTTGATAATCGTTCCTATTTCGATCTAGAATCTCGAGTCTTTCATTTTGTAATGTTTCGGGTCGCTCGGGCGGCAGGCGCGCCCCGGAACGCTCCCTTCGTCCACCTGCCCCTTCCGGAGTCTTCATGTCGAATCCGCGCACCCGCCTGCTGCCGCTTGCCGGCGCCCTCGCCCTTGCCGCCGCCGCATTCGCGCCGCTGGCCCACGCGGCCGAGGAAGTGAGCCTGTACACCACCCGCGAACCGAAGCTGATCCAGCCGCTCATCGACGCGTTCACCAAGCAGAGCGGCGTCAAGGTCAACACGGTGTTCGTGAAGGACGGCCTGCTCGAGCGCGTGAAGGCGGAAGGCGCGCAATCGCCGGCCGACGTGCTGATGACGGTCGACGTCGGCAACCTGCTCGATCTCGTCGACGGAGGGCTCACGCAGCCGGTGCGCTCGAAGGCGCTCGACGACGCGATTCCCGCGAACCTGCGCGGCGCGAACGGCGACTGGTACGCGCTGTCGCTGCGCGACCGCGTGCTGTACGTCGAGAAGGACCTGAAGGTCGACGCGTTCCGCTACGAGGATCTCGCCGATCCGAAATGGAAGGGCAAGGTCTGCATCCGCTCGGGCCAGCATCCGTACAACACGGCGCTCGTCGCGGCGATGATCGCGCACGATGGCGAAGCGGCGACGGAGAAGTGGCTGCGCGGCGTGAAGGCGAACCTCGCGCGCAAGGCGACGGGCGGCGACCGCGACGTCGCGCGCGACATCCTCGGCGGCATCTGCGACGTCGGCCTCGCGAACGCTTACTACGTCGGTCACATGAAGAATGCGGAGGCCGGCAGCGACGCGCGCAAGTGGGGCGACGCGATCAAGGTCGTGCGCCCGACGTTCGCGAACGCGAAGAGCGGCGGCACGCACGTGAACATCAGCGGCGCGACGGTCGCGAAACACGCGCCGCACAAGGCCAACGCGGTAAAGCTGCTCGAATACCTCGTGTCGCCGGAAGCGCAGGCGCTGTATGCGCAGGCGAACTACGAATACCCGGTGCGCGCGAACGTGAAGCTCGACCCGGTGATCGCCAGCTTCGGCACGCTGAAGATCGACCCGCTGCCGCTGGCGGACATCGCGAAGCATCGCAAGCAGGCGAGCCAGCTGGTCGACAAGGTCGGCTTTGACAACTGACGCATCCACCGCCGGCGCGCGCCGGCCGCCGTGCCGGCCGCGCCTGCTGCCGCGCGCGGGCAGCCTGTGGCTGCTCGCGGCGCTGGCGATCGCCGCGGCGGTCGCGGCGCCGCTTGCGGTGCTCGTGGCCGCCGCGTTCGACGCCGATCTCGCGCACTGGCGGCATCTCGCCGAATTCGTGCTGCCGCAGGCGCTCGTCAATACGATGCTGCTGCTCGCGGGCGTCGGCGCGATCGTGTCGATCGTCGGCACGGGCTGCGCCTGGCTCGTCACCGCATACGACTTTCCAGGCCGCCGGATGCTGACGTGGGCGCTGCTGCTGCCGCTCGCGGTTCCCACCTACATCGTCGCATTCGCGTATCTCGACCTGCTGCACCCGATCGGCCCCGTGCAGGGCGCGGTCCGCTGGATGCTCGGCTTCGACAGCCCGCGCCAGTTCCGCCTGCCCGACCTGCGCTCGCTGCCCGGTGCGATCTTCGTGCTCGGCTTCGTGCTGTATCCGTATGTTTACCTGAGCACGCGCGCGATGTTCGTCACGCAGTCCGCGAGCCTGCTCGAAGCCGCGCGCACGCTCGGCGCGGGACGCATCGCCACGTTCTGGCGCGTCGTCGTGCCGCTCGCGCGGCCCGCGATCGCGGTCGGCGTGAGCCTCGCGCTGCTCGAAACGCTGAACGACATCGGCGCGTCGGAATTCCTCGGCGTGCAGACGCTGACCGTGTCCGTCTACACGACATGGATCACGCGCTCCGAACTCGCCGGCGCCGCGCAGATCGCGCTCGCGATGCTCGCGATCGTCGTCGGCATGATCGTCCTCGAACGCTACGGCCGCCGCCGCCAACGCTACGCGCATGGCCGACGCATGCGGCCGATCGCGCCGCGCCGCCTGACGGGCACGGCCGCATTCGGCGCCGCCGTGCTCGGCTGGCTGCCCGTGCTGCTCGGCTTCGGCGCGCCGGCCGCGTACCTCGCGGTCGAGACGGCCAAGCGGCTGCATCTGGTCGGCGGCGTATCCGAACAACTGATGACGGGGCTCGCGAACACGCTGACGATCGCCACCGCCGCCACCGTCGCGACGCTCGCGTGCGGGCTCGTCGTCGCATGGGCCGCACGCGCGCAACGCGACAGCGCCCGCGCGGGTCCGGCCCGCGTGGGCGCGAGAATCGCGAGCCTCGGCTATGCGGTGCCGGGCACCGTGCTCGCGATCGGCCTGCTGATCCCGTTCGCGGCGGCCGACCGGCTGTTCAGCGCGGTGCTCGGCCGCGACGGGCTGCTGCTGATGGGGTCGACCGCCGCGCTCGTGATCGCCTATACCGTGCGCTTTCTCGCGATCCCGGCCGGCAGCATCGAAGCCGGCCTCGCGCGCATCCCGCCGTCGCTCGAACAGGCGTCGCGCTCGCTCGGCGAGACGGCCGGCGGCACGCTGCGCCGCGTGCACCTGCCGCTGCTGCGGCCCGCGCTCACGACCAGCGCGCTGCTGGTGTTCGTCGACGCGATGAAGGAACTGCCGGCGACGCTGCTGCTGCGTCCGCTGAACTTCGACACGCTCGCGACCTGGCTGTATGCGGAAGCCGCGCGCGGCACCTACGAGGAAGGCGCGGTCGCCGCGCTCGCGATCGTGCTGGCCGGGCTGGTGCCCGTGATCCTGCTCGCCCGCACCCGCCACAAGATCGGAGCCTGACACCGTGAACCTGCTCGAACTCGATGACCTCTGCCTCGCGTACGACACGCCGCACGGCCGCCGCACGGTGGTCGACGGGCTGAGCCTTGCACTGCCGCGCGGCGACATCGGCTGCCTGCTCGGCGCGTCCGGCTGCGGCAAGACCACCGTGCTGCGCGCGATCGCCGGCTTCGAACCGGTACGCATGGGACGCATCGTGCTGGACGGCGCGCCCGTCGCGGCGCCGTCGCTCGACGTGCCGCCCGAGCGGCGCCGCATCGGCATGATGTTCCAGGACTACGCGCTGTTCCCGCACCTGAGCGCGGCGGACAACGTCGCGTTCGGCCTGCGGCGCATGCCGAAAGCCGAACGGCGCATGCGCGTCGCGGAGATGCTCGACCTCGTCGGCCTCGCCGATTCCGGCAACGCCTATCCGCACGAACTGTCGGGCGGCCAGCAGCAGCGCGTTGCACTCGCGCGTGCGCTCGCGCCGTCGCCGGAGCTACTGCTGCTCGACGAGCCGTTCTCGAATCTCGACGTCGATACGCGCGAGCGGCTCGCGTTCGAGCTGCGCGACATCCTGAAACGCACCGGCCACACCGCGATCCTCGTCACGCACAACCAGGCCGAAGCATTTGCGATCGCCGACCGGATCGGCGTGATGAAGGACGGCCAGCTCGCGCAATGGGATACGCCGTACGCGCTACATCACCATCCGGCCAGCCCGTTCGTCGCGGATTTCGTGCGGCGCGACGCGCTGGCCGACGAACGCGCGCGTGCACTGGCGCGCGGCCGCTGAACCCGCGGGCGCGATGCGCGCCCGCGTCGTTTCATTGCCGCGCTTCGTTACCGCCTTCCATTGCCGCCTTCCATTGCCGCGTTTCATTGCCGCGTTTCATTGCCGCGTTTCATTGCCGCGTCAGGCCGGCTCCGCAAGATCGCGCACGGGCAGCGCGGTCGAATACTTGATCTGCTCCATCGCGAACGACGAGCTGACGTCGAACAGCGGCACCGCGCGAATCAGCTGCTTGTAGACGCGGTCGTAATCGTCGATGCCAGCCACCACGACGCGCAGCAGGTAATCGGTCTCGCCGCTCATCCGGTACACCTCGACCACTTCCGGCATGTCGCGCACGGCCTGCGTGAAACGCTGCGCCCATTCCTCGGTGTGCTGGTTCGTGCGGATCGCGACGAACACGGTCGTGCCGACCCCGAGCTTGCGCGGATCGCACAGCGCAACCTGCGCGCGAATCGCGCCGGTTTCCTTGAGCCGCTGCACGCGCTTCCAGCACGGCGTCTGCGACAGGTTCACGCGCTGTGCCAGTTCCGCGATCGGCAGCGTGGCATCCGCCTGCAACAGCTCCAGCAGCTTGCGATCGATGGCGTCCATTTCTCCAGTCCCTCGTAGATAGAAATTTATTCTATTCATCCTGCACAACGGGGAACAATATGGAAACGGCTTCACCGCGTCGACCGGTATAAATACCGATCCGGCACCCGCCCGAAACGAACGATGCTGCCGGTACGCGGCACGCACCAAATGAAACAGGCGATCCCGCCCGTGAAGGTGGAATCGCCCGTGGTTCCTGCACGTCGCAGCCGGCCCGGCGCCTGCGCGCCACCGGCCGGCGCACCGCTCAATACGCGACCGTCGCGATCTCGCGCACGAAGCTGTCTTGCTCGAGCGCGTCGACGAACGCGATCGCGTAGTCTTCCGCCGAGATCTTGCTGTTGCCTTGTGCGTCCACGATCAGCTTGCCGACGCCCGTGCGGAACGTACCCGTGCGCTCGCCCGGGGCGATCAGCGCGGCCGGCGCAAAAAACGTCCAGTCGAGATCGCCGACCGTCTTCAGGTAGTCGAGCGCGTCGCGATGCGCGAGTGCGACCGCCTTGTACGCTTCCGGGAAACCTTCGCTGTCGACGAGCTGCTTGCCCGGTGCGACTTCGAGCGAACCGGCACCGCCCACCACCACGAGCCGCTTCAGCCCGGCCTGGCGCGTGCCGGCAACCAGCGCCTTCGCCGCCGCGACAACCTTCGCTGCATCGTCCTGCTTCGGACCGTACGCGCTTGCGACGACGTCATGGCCCGGCAGCGCGGCCGCGATGCTGGCCGCGTCGAACAGGTCGGCCGCCTTCGCGGTGATGCCCTCGCCGGCTGCACCCGGATTGCGCGACAGCGCGGTCACGCGATGGCCGCGTCGTGCGGCTTCTGCTGCGATGCGCGAACCGATCGTGCCGGTGGCGCCGAACAGCGCGATATTCAAAGTACGTTGCGTCATATCGATTCTCCAGTAAGAAAAATATGTAACACATTTAATTACATATAAGACCGAAAAAAACGGGGCAAAGCCCCCGTTGCGCCGGTCGCCGCGCCTCTCGCGCCGTCCGGCTTCCTGCCCTGCCGCCGGTCATCCGCCGGCGCGTGCCGCCTGTTGCGTGCGCTGCTCCAGATTCAGCACGTCGGCCGTGACGTCGGCCAGCGTGCGCGTGCCAAGCGATGCTTCCATCGCACGCTGCGCGTCGCCGATGTAGTCGATCAGCGCGCCCTGGATGTGCCGCCCGACGAGACACGCGGGATTCGGCGCCTCACGGTGCAGCGCAAACAGTTGCGCATCGTCGACCGCACGATACACGTCGAGCAGCGTGATCGCGCCGGGCTCGCGCGCCAGCAGCGCACCGCCGCCCGCGCCCAGTTGCGACGTGGTCAGACCTGCGGCCGCCAGCATCGACAGCAATCGGCGGATCAGCGCCGGATTCGTGTTCACGCTGCCCGCGATGATGTCGGACGACAGCGGCACGCCTTCCTGCATCGACAGCAAGGCAAGCACGTGGACGGCAAACGCGAACCGGCTGCTGGTATTCATTCCTGACTCACTTGACGACGCCGGCCCATCCTGCGGCCGGCGACATGTGTAACCACTATAATTACATTTCGCGGATCATGCAAGCCCGCGTCACTCTCCGCTTGCGGGCTTGGCGCCCGACGCGTTCTGCTGGCTCCACTGCTGGAGCTTCTTGCCGGCTTCGGCGATCTTCGCGCCGGCTTCGGAAGCCGCATGCGCGACGACCGCGGACGCGGCCGCGTCGATCTGCGCCTGCGCGGCGGACGCGAGGCCGCTCGCGGACAGCGGCGGCACGGCCGACGCCGCGGACGCGATGCCGGCCTTCGCGGCATTGAGCTGCTGGTTGACGGTGCTCGCCACCTGGTCGAGCGCCTTGGCCGCGTTGTTCGCGGCATCGGCGGCCGCGCTCGCGGCCGTATCGGGTTGCGTGACCGGTGTACCGGACTTCTCGCAGCCCGCGAGCAACAGCAGCACACCGGCGGCCACGGCCACCAGTACGGACCCGGGCACGCGACGCGCCCGCGTTGTCTTCATGTTCATCAGCAATCTCCGGCCGCGCGTCGCACGGCCTCGTGGTTGGACCGACGTCGATGATACCGCCTGTGGAACAGGGCCAATCACGCACCGTCATTAAAAATGGCTTTCAATTTCGGACTCGTCTGATTCAATCGCACACGCGAGGACACTAAAGTGGGCACGCTTCAATCCGCTCTGGACGTGCCCACTTTTTCTCATGGATTTCCTCATCGACTGGTTCATCGCCCTGGCCGCCGTACTCGCCGCCACCCTGTTCCTGTGCCTGCGCTCGCCGTCGGCGCGCCGCCTGGCCGAATCCGGCCGCCCGCGCCGCGTCGCGTCCGCACGCCTGCTCACGCAGGCCGTGATCGGCTTCTGGACGGCCGCGCTGATCGTCGCGGAAGGCATCCTCGGCCCCACCGCCGACGGCCAGTCGCTTGTGGGCTTCGCTGCGCTCGCATTTGCCGCGCTCGGTCTGACAACCGTCGCCGCATACTGGTCGGCGTGCGCGCTGCGGCTGCGCCGGACGCCGCTGCTGTTCCCGCGCCACTGACGCGCCGGAACGGTGCGCAGCGACGCACCGTCGCGCACCACGACGCACCACACCGCACCAATCGGCACATCGCACGCACCAGTTCCGCACGCGCCGCACCACACGCGTGCAACCGGCATCGCGTCGCACCCGCAGCGGCCGCGCCCCCTTCCCGTGCACGATTCACCGGATTGCCGCACCACACGGTGTCGAAGCACCAACTCCACGCAGCCGTTCACCAAGTTGGCTCGATACTTGCGTTCCTTGCCCGTTTTTGGCGCAAGGAAGCCACGGCATGGATGGTCTGAAATCCGGCGTCGACACACTGTTCCTGTTGATCGGCGCCGTCATGGTGCTCGCGATGCACGCGGGCTTTGCATTTCTCGAACTCGGCACGGTCCGCAAGAAGAACCAGGTCAACGCGCTCGTGAAGATCCTGGTCGACTTCTCGGTGTCGACACTCGCGTACTTCTTCATCGGGTACACGATCGCGTACGGCGTCGAGTTCTTCGACGACATCGGCACGCTGTCGCAGCACAGCGGCTACGCGCTCGTGCGCTTCTTCTTCCTGCTGACCTTCGCGGCGGCGATTCCCGCGATCGTGTCCGGCGGCATCGCCGAGCGCGCGAAGTTCAATCCGCAGCTCGTCGCGACGCTGATCATCGTCGGCTTCATCTATCCGTTCTTCGAAGGAATCGCCTGGAACAACCGCTTCGGCGTGCAGGCCTGGCTCACGCACGCGTTCGGTGCGCCGTTCCATGATTTCGCGGGCTCCGTCGTCGTGCACGCGTTCGGCGGCTGGGTCGCGCTGCCGGCCGTGCTGCTGCTCGGCGCGCGCCACGGCCGCTATGCGAAGGACGGCCGGATCGCCGCGCACCCGCCGTCGAACATCCCGTTCCTCGCGCTCGGCGCGTGGGTACTCGCGGTCGGCTGGTTCGGCTTCAACGTGATGAGTGCGCAGACGCTCGACAAGATCAGCGGCCTCGTCGCCGTGAACTCGCTGATGGCGATGGTCGGCGGCACGCTCGCCGCGTGGATGGCCGGCCGCAACGACCCGGGCTTCACGTACAACGGGCCGCTCGCGGGCCTCGTCGCGGTGTGCGCGGGCTCCGACGTGATGCACCCGATCGGCGCACTGGTCACGGGTGCCGCGGCCGGCGCACTGTTCGTCGCGATGTTCACCTGCGTGCAGAACAAGTGGCGCATCGACGACGTGCTCGGCGTGTGGCCGCTGCACGGCATGTGCGGCGCGCTCGGCGGCCTTGCTGCCGGCGTGTTCGGCCTGCCGGCGCTCGGCGGTCTCGGCGGCGTGTCGTTCATGTCGCAGCTCGTCGGCACGCTCGGCGGCATCGCGATCGCGACCGCGGGCGGCACGCTCGTCTACGGCGCGCTGAAAGCGACCGTCGGGCTGCGCCTCGATCGCGAAGCCGAGTTCGACGGCGCGGACCTGTCGATCCACCGCATCTCGGCAACGCCCGAACGCGATTGAGCGCCTGACGAACGCCCGACGTATCATTACGTTTTCAATTCAAAAAACTTTCATCTAGCGTCCTTACACTTCCGTCCAGTTTTCAATTCGCCTTCGCCGAGCTTGCTGACCGCCTGCCTCGCGAAGGCCATTCTTCCAACAACTGAAACTGGACACCACATGCCCGCGTTGCCCAATACTTCCCGTCGTCAGGCCCTGAAGATCCTCGCCGGCGCGCCGATGCTTCCGCTTTCCGGCCTCGCGCTGCCGGCCCTGCTGACGGGTTGCGGCGGCGACGACAATCCCGCGTCGACGCCGGCCCCGGTCGCCGCCGCGTACACGTCGGCGACGTTCTCGGCGATGGCCGCGCCCTCGCTCGACAACGCGGCCGCGATGGCCACGACGACGGTCGGCTCGACGCTGTCGGTGTCGTTCTCGGACGGCTCGGCACGCAACTTCAAGCTGGCGTACCGGCCGTTCTTCGTGACGGGCGACCTGGTGCCGGACGGCAAGGGCGGCACGACGCTCGCGGGCGGCTACTACGACATCAACAACCAGCCGATCATCGATCGCTCGGTGGCCGGCAAGGAGCGCCAGTTCTATTCCGACTGCCCGGACGGCAGCTCGCTGCTGACGCTGAAGAACGCAAACGTGCCCGGCGTGAAGGGCAACACGGTGTTCGCCGTCGTGCAGTTCGAATACACGACCCGCGACCAGGCCAGCGCATCGCAGTACGGCCAGCTGCCGTCGCCGATCGCGGTGCTCACGCTCGACCAGGATCCGGCCAACGGCGCGCTGAAGGTCGTCAAGTACCACAACGTCGACACGTCGAAGGCGCACGGCCTGTGGATCACGTGCGGCGCGAGCCTGTCGCCGTGGGGCACGCACCTGTCGAGCGAGGAGTACGAACCGGACGCGACGAAGGTCGCGACCGACGCGCAGTTCAAGGCGTTCAGCAAGAACACGTTCGGCGACGAGACGAAGGCGAACCCCTACCACTACGGCCACCTGCCCGAGATCACCGTGAATCCGGACGGCACGGGCACCGTGAAGAAGCACTACTGCCTCGGCCGCATCTCGCACGAGCTGATCCAGGTGATGCCGGACCAGCGCACCGTGATGATGGGTGACGACGCAACCAACGGCGGCCTGTTCATGTTCGTCGCCGACAAGGCGGCCGACCTGTCGGCCGGCACGCTGTACGTCGCGAAGTGGACGCAGACGTCGTCCGCCGGTGCGGGCACCGCGACGCTCACGTGGATCAAGATCGGCCACGCGACGAGCAGCGAGATCGAAGCGCTCGCGAACACGCTGAAGGCGTCGGACATCATGGACCTGACGACCACCGACCCGAACGATGCGAGCTACACGAAGATCCACTTCGGCGGCAAGTTCAACTGGATGCGCGTGAAGCCGGGGATGGAAAAGGCGGCCGCGTTCCTCGAGACGCACCGCTACGCGGCGCTGCTCGGCGGCAGCATGGGCTTCACGAAGCTCGAAGGCACGACCGTGAACGCGAAGGACAAGATCGTCTATACGGCGATGTCGCGGATCGAAACGTCGATGGTCAAGGGCAATGCGGTGTCGCGCGACGTCGCGGTCGACAAGAAGATCACCGCGGGCGCCGTCTATGCACTGAACCTGAAGGGCAGCCAGCGCGACACGACGGGCAGCGCGATCGACAGTGAATGGGTGCCGGTCGACATGGGCGCGCCGGCCGCGCTGGTCGGCGAGGATCTCGCCGCCGCCGACGGGCTCGGCAACCTCGCGAACCCGGACAAGATCGCGAACCCGGACAACCTGAAGTTTTCCGAAAAGCT
The DNA here is from genome assembly GCF_000012945.1 of Burkholderia lata. Taxonomy (NCBI): domain Bacteria; kingdom Pseudomonadati; phylum Pseudomonadota; class Betaproteobacteria; order Burkholderiales; family Burkholderiaceae; genus Burkholderia; species Burkholderia lata. Next base: position 1,255,021 of record NC_007510.1, on the reverse strand, counting down.
GCGCACGCTCTTCATCGGCGAAGACTCGGGCATGCACGTGAACAACTTCCTGTGGGCCTACAACGTCGACACGAAATCGCTCACGCGCGTGCTGTCGTGCCCGGCCGGCGCCGAATCGACGGGCCTGCACGCGGTCGACGAGATCAACGGCTGGACGTACATCATGAGCAACTTCCAGCACGCGGGCGACTGGGAATCGCCGCTGCACGACAAGGTCAAGCCGACGCTCGATCCGCTCGTGCGCGCGAACTTCAAGGACCGCTTCGGCGCCAGCGTCGGCTACCTGACGGCCGAGCAGACCAGCATCAAGCTCGCGAAGGCCTGACCGGACCACGCGAGGCGGGCCTGCGTCCCGGCCAGGCCCCTTTCTTCATCACCGTTCATTCGTCGGCGCTCCACGCCGTTTGATGCGCGATGCCCAGTGCGGGCATCGCGCTTTTTTTTCGCCGGCGCACACGCAAAGCGCGCGCGCAAACAGCGGCCGCCTGCGTTCAAACAGGGGGGTTCGACGATCGGGGGATAATACGGGCCTGACGCGTCCGGGCGGACGAGCAGAAAGACGGGCAAAAAAAAGCGCCACGGAGACCGTGGCGCTAAAAAAGTTCTAGCCATTCCGAGGGCCGTGCTAGAACCTGAGAGACTGCGCGAAACATCGTTGCCGGTTAAACTCTTGAAACGATGTTTCGAAAACGTGAGACATTCTTTCCGTTTCCGCCCGACAAGTCAAGCGGTATTTGCACCGGTTCATGCACTTTCTGGCAACGCTCATTTGAGCGTTTTCCTAATAAACCAAGGGTGAACCCGTAAAATCTCATCCAATGACCGGTTCGCCAGCAGAACATGCATCCTTTGACAATAGTCCTACAATACCAACAAAATTGAAATCGAGTTTCGGAATTAGAGAGAATCCCTCGTGTCGACAACTGTAACCCATCCCGCGTCGCGGGACCGTGAATCGTCGCCCGACGAGATCACCGCCCTCGCCCGCGGCCTCGCCGTGCTGCGCCGCATCGCGGCGGCCGACGCGCCTGTCAGCAACCGCGAGCTGACCGAACTGACCGGCATCCCGAAGCCGACCGTCTCGCGCATCACCGCGACGCTCGTCAGCGCCGGCTTCCTGTTCCAGTTGCCCGACAGCGAGCGCTTCGTGCTCACCGCGTCGGTGCTCGAACTGAGCCACGGCTTCCTGCGCAACTTCGACATCCGCGCGCGTTCGCGGCCGTTCATGATCGAACTGGCCGAACGCACGTCGCTGTCCGTGCACCTCGCGGTGCGCGACCGGCTCGACATGGTCGCGATCGACGTGATCCGGCCGCGCTCGGCCGTGCTCGTCACGCGCCTCGAAATCGGCTCGCGGATGGACATCGCGCGCACCGCAGTGGGCCGCGCGTATCTCGCCGCACTCGAGGAAGACGAACGCCGCCTGTTGCTCGAGTCGCTGCGCACCACGGCGGGCGACGACTGGCCGCATGTGTCCGCGCCCCCGCGCTGGACGACGCGATGCGCGACGGCCACGCGATCGCGATCGGCGAATGGCGCGAGGGCCTGAATGCCGTCGCGGCCGGTTTCGTCGGCCCGTCGGGGCAGCGCTATTCGGTGAATTGCGGTGGCGCGTCGCACCAGTGCCCGCCCGAATGGCTGCACGAACACGTGGTGCCCGCGCTGCACGAATGCATCGCGAAAATCACCCGCGAGATCGGCGGCGCACCGGCCCGTCGCATCAGCGTGTAATCGTTTCGTCATCGTCCTGTCGCGTTCTGTAACGACCGTAACCCGTTGAAAGATAGACCACTGGACTGTAACGGGGACGGGACGTAGGATCATGCCCATCGTCGCGCCGCACTCGCGGTGCGCACCGCTCTTTTCCCGCGCAGACCGGCGGGGGCCCGGACCGAGCCGGACGCCCCCTCCCGGCACCGCTCGCCCACGCGCAGCCCAGCAGTCCGATTTCCGGCACGCCGCGCCGTCTTCCTGACAGATCACGATGGATAACGAACAAAAGCCCACGCCTCCTTCGAAAGACCCCGCGTCTCCCGCCGCGCGGCGCCCGCGCCGCACGCTGATGGCCGGCGCGCTCGCGGTCGTCGTCATCGGCGGCCTGCTGTGGTGGCATCCGTGGAACCGCACGCCGGCAACCGGCACTGCGGCGAGCGGCGCGGGCGCAAGCGCGGCCGGCGGTACCGGCGGCCACCGCGGCCGTGGCGGCCCCGCCGCGATGGCGAACATTCCGCAGCCCGTTCAGGTCGCGACCGCGACGCAGGGCGAAATGCCGATCGTGCTGTCCGCGCTCGGCACCGTCACGCCGCTCGCGAACGTAACGGTCAAGACGCAGTTGTCCGGCTACCTGCAGTCGGTAGCGTTCCAGGAAGGCCAGATCGTCAAGAAGGGCGACGTGCTCGCGCAGATCGACCCGCGCCCGTACCAGGTGTCGCTCGAGAATGCCGAAGGCACGCACGCGCGCGACTCGGCACTGCTCACAACGGCCCGCCTCGACCTGAAGCGCTACCAGACGCTGCTGTCGCAGGATTCGATCGCGTCGCAGACCGTCGATACCCAAGCGTCGCTCGTCAAGCAATACGAAGGCGCGGTGAAGACCGACCAGGCCGCGATCGATTCCGCGAAGCTGAACCTCACGTATGCGCGCATCACCGCGCCGGTGTCGGGCCGCGTCGGCCTGCGCCAGGTCGACCCCGGCAACTACGTGACGCCGGGCGATACCAACGGCCTCGTCGTGATCACGCAGCTGCAGCCGATGAGCGTGATCTTCACGACGTCGGAAGACAACCTGCCGCAGATCCTCAAGCAGGTGAACGCAGGCCAGAAACTGTCGGTCACCGCATACAACCGCAACAACACGGTGCCGCTCGAAACCGGCTCGCTCGCGACGCTCGACAACCAGATCGACACGAGCACGGGTACGGTCAAGCTGCGTGCAAACTTCGATAACAAGGAAGGCATGCTGTTCCCGAATCAGTTCGTGAACACGCGCCTGCTCGTCGACGTACTGCGCAACGCGACGATCGTGCCGACGGCGGCCGTGCTGACCGGCTCGATCGGCCAGTTCGTCTATGTCGTGAAACCCGACAACACGGTGACGGTGCGCAAGGTCACGATCGGCCCGGTCGACGGCGAACGCACGAGCATCGTCAGCGGCGTGTCGCTCGGCGAGCGCGTGGTGACCGACGGCTCCGACCGCTTGCGCGAAGGCGCGAAGATCTCGATCCCGGCCGACAAGCCGAAAGGCGCGTCGGGCGCGCACGGCGCCGCTGCGGCGTCGGGGGCATCGGGTGCCGGCGGCCATCGCGGCGGACACAAGCACGGCGCGTCGCAGGCAGCGGCCTCCGCGGCCCAGTAACGCGCGGGCCGCTCGATGAATCCATCCCGCCTATTCATTCTCCGGCCGGTCGGCACCGCCCTCCTGATGGCGGCGATCATGCTGGCCGGTCTCGTCGCGCTGCGCTTCCTGCCGCTCGCCGCGCTGCCGGAAGTCGACTATCCGACGATCCAGGTCCAGACCTTCTACCCGGGCGCGAGCCCGGAGGTAATGACCTCGTCGGTCACCGCGCCGCTCGAACGGCAGTTCGGGCAGATGCCGTCGCTGAACCAGATGTCGTCGCAAAGCTCGGCCGGCTCGTCCGTGATCACGCTGCAGTTCTCGCTCGACCTGCCGCTCGACATCGCCGAACAGGAAGTGCAGGCCGCGATCAACGCGGCCGGCAACCTGCTGCCGTCCGACCTCCCTGCCCCGCCGATCTACGCGAAGGTCAACCCGGCCGACGCGCCGGTGCTGACGCTCGCCGTCACGTCGAAAACACTGCCGCTCACGCAGGTGCAGGATCTCGCCGACACGCGCCTCGCGATGAAGATCTCGCAGGTCGCGGGCGTCGGCCTCGTCAGCCTGTCGGGCGGCAACCGCCCGGCCGTGCGCATCCAGGCGAACCCGACCGCGCTCGCGCAGTACGGGATGAACCTCGACGACCTGCGCACGACGATCTCGAACCTGAACGTCAACACGCCGAAGGGCAACTTCGACGGCCCGACGCGCGCGTACACGATCAACGCGAACGACCAGCTCACGAGCGCCGATCAATACAACAGCGCGGTCGTCGCATACAAGAACGGCCGCCCGGTGATGCTCACCGACGTCGCGACGGTCGTCGCCGGCTCGGAAAACACCAAGCTCGGCGCGTGGGTGAACAAGGAGCCCGCGATCATCCTGAACGTGCAGCGCCAGCCGGGCGCGAACGTGATCCAGACGGTCGACGCGATCAAGGCGCAGCTGCCGAAGCTGCAGGAAACGCTGCCGGGCGCGCTCGACGTGCAGATCGTCACCGACCGCACGACGATGATCCGCGCCGCCGTGCGCGACGTGCAGTTCGAGCTGCTGCTCGCGGTCGGGCTGGTCGTGCTCGTGATGTACCTGTTCCTCGCGAACATCTACGCGACGATCATCCCGAGCCTGTCGGTGCCGCTGTCGCTGATCGGCACGCTCGCGGTGATGTACATGGCCGGCTTCTCGCTGAACAACCTGTCATTGATGGCGCTCACCATCGCGACCGGCTTCGTGGTCGACGACGCGATCGTGATGATCGAGAACATCGCGCGCTACGTCGAGGAAGGCGAAACAGGGCTCGAGGCCGCGCTGAAGGGTTCGAAGCAGATCGGCTTCACGATCATCTCGCTGACGGTGTCGCTGATCGCGGTGCTGATCCCGCTGCTGTTCATGGGCGACGTGGTCGGGCGCCTGTTCCACGAATTCGCGATCACGCTCGCGGTGACGATCGTGATCTCGGCGATCGTGTCGCTCACGCTCGTGCCGATGATGTGCGCGAAGCTGCTGCGCCATTCGCCGCCGCCCGAGAGCCATCGCTTCGAGGCGCGCGTGCACCAGGCGATCGACTGGGTGATCGCGCGCTACGCGGTCGCGCTCGAATGGGTGCTGAACCGCCAGCGCTCGACGCTCGTCGTCGCGCTGCTGACGCTCGCGCTGACGGGCCTGCTGTACGTCTACGTGCCGAAGGGCTTCTTCCCCGCGCAGGATACCGGCGTGATCCAGGCGATCACGCAGGCGCCGCAGTCGATCTCGTACGGCGCGATGGCCGAGCGCCAGCAGGCGCTCGCGGCCGAGATCCTGAAGGATCCGAACGTCGAGAGCCTGACGTCGTTCATCGGCGTCGACGGCAGCAACATCACGCTGAACAGCGGCCGGATGCTGATCAACCTGAAGGCGCGCGACGATCGTTCCGAGACGGCCGCGCAGATCATCCGCGATCTGCAGCACCGCGTCGCGAACATCACCGGCATCTCGCTGTTCATGCAGTCGGTGCAGGATCTGACGATCGACTCGACCGTCAGCCCGACGCAGTACCAGTTCATGCTGACGAGCCCGAATTCCGAAGAATTCGCGACCTGGGTGCCGAAGCTCGTCGCGCGGCTGCAGCAGGAGCCGTCGCTCGCCGACGTCGCGACCGATCTGCAGAGCAACGGCCAGTCGGTCTACATCGAGATCGACCGTCCGAGCGCCGCGCGCTTCGGCATCACGCCGGCGACCGTCGACAACGCGCTGTACGACGCGTTCGGCCAGCGCATCGTGTCGACGATCTTCACGCAGTCGAACCAGTACCGCGTGATTCTCGAGTCCGAGCCGAAGGAGCAGCACTACGCGCAATCGCTGAACGACATCTACCTGCCGTCGGCGGGCGGCGGCCAGGTGCCGCTGTCGTCGATCGCGTCGTTCCACGAGCGGCCGTCGCCGCTGCTGGTCGCGCACCTGTCGCAGTTCCCGTCGACCACCATCTCGTTCAACCTCGCGGCGGGCGCCTCGCTCGGCGAGGCGGTCAAGGCGATCGACGCCGCCGAGAAGGACATCGGGCTGCCCGCGTCGTTCCAGACGCGCTTCCAGGGCGCGGCGCTCGCGTTCCAGGCCTCGCTGTCGAACCAGCTGTTCCTGATCCTCGCGGCGGTCGTCACGATGTACATCGTGCTCGGCGTGCTGTACGAGAGCTACATCCACCCGATCACGATCCTGTCGACGCTGCCGTCGGCCGGCGTCGGCGCGCTGCTCGCGCTGATGATCACCGGGCACGACCTCGACATCATCGGGATCATCGGCATCGTGCTGCTGATCGGTATCGTAAAGAAGAACGCGATCATGATGATCGACTTCGCGCTCGAGGCCGAGCGCGTCGAAGGCAAGCCGCCGCGCGAAGCGATCTACCAGGCGTGCCTGCTGCGCTTCCGGCCGATCCTGATGACGACGCTCGCCGCGCTGCTCGGCGCGGTGCCGCTGATCGTCGGCTCCGGCGCGGGCTCCGAGCTGCGCCAGCCGCTCGGGATCGCGATCGCCGGCGGCCTGATCGTGTCGCAGGTGCTGACGCTGTTCACGACGCCCGTGATCTACCTCGGCTTCGACTCGCTCGCGCGCCGCGTGCGCGGCTGGTTCGAACGCCACGGCCCGCAAGCCGGCCCGCGCACGGATGCGTAAGCGATGAACCTGTCGCGCCCCTTCATCACCCGCCCCGTCGCGACGACGCTGCTCGCGATCGGCGTCGCGCTCGCGGGCCTGTTCGCGTTCGTCAAGCTGCCGGTGTCGCCGCTGCCGCAGGTCGACTTCCCGACCATCTCGGTGCAGGCGTCGCTGCCCGGCGCGAGCCCCGAGACCGTCGCGACCAGCGTGACGAGCCCGCTCGAACGGCACCTCGGCTCGATTGCCGACGTGTCGGAAATGACGTCGACGAGTACGGTCGGCAACGCACGGATCATCCTGCAGTTCGGCCTGAACCGCGACATCGACGGCGCCGCGCGCGACGTGCAGGCCGCGATCAACGCGGCGCGCGCCGATCTGCCCGCCGCGCTGAAGAGCAACCCGACCTACCGCAAGGTCAACCCGGCCGACTCGCCGATCATGATCGTGTCGCTGACGTCGGAGACCTCGTCGCCCGCGAAGCTGTACGACGCCGCGTCGACGGTGCTGCAGCAGTCGCTGTCGCAGATCGACGGGATCGGCCAGGTGTCGGTCAGCGGCTCCGCGAACCCGGCCGTGCGGGTCGAACTCGAGCCACAGGCGCTGTTCCACTACGGGATCGGCCTCGAGGACGTGCGCGCGGCGCTCGCGTCCGCGAACGCCAATGCGCCGAAGGGTGCGATCGAGTTCGGCCCGCAGCGCTACCAGCTCTATACGAACGACCAGGCATCCGAGGCGTCGCAATACCGCGACCTCGTCGTCGCGTACCGCAACGGCGCGGCCGTGCGGCTGTCCGACCTGTCCGACGTCGTCGATTCGGTCGAGGATCTCCGCAACCTCGGCCTGTCGAACGGCAAGCGCGCGGTGCTCGTGATCCTCTACCGCTCGCCCGGCGCGAACATCATCGACACGATCGACCGCGTGCGCGCGGCGCTGCCGCAGCTCACCGCGTCGCTGCCGGCCGACATCACGGTCACGCCGGTTCTCGACCGCTCGACCACGATTCGCGCATCGCTGAAGGACACCGAGCACACGCTGCTGATCGCGGTCAGCCTCGTCGTGATGGTCGTGTTCCTGTTCCTGCGCAACTGGCGCGCGACGCTGATCCCGAGCGTGGCGGTGCCGATCTCGATCATCGGCACGTTCGGCGCGATGTACCTGCTCGGCTTCTCGATCGACAACCTGTCGCTGATGGCGCTGATCGTCGCGACCGGCTTCGTCGTCGACGATGCGATCGTCGTGCTCGAGAACATCTCGCGGCATATCGAGAACGGCAAGTCGCGCATGCAGGCCGCGTTCGACGGCGCGCGCGAGGTCGGCTTCACGGTGCTGTCGATGAGCATTTCGCTCGTCGCGGTGTTCCTGCCGATCCTGCTGATGGGCGGCATCGTCGGGCGGCTGTTCCGCGAGTTCGCGCTGACGCTGTCGCTCGCGATCGCCGTGTCGCTCGCGGTATCGCTCACGGTCACGCCGATGATGTGCGCGCGCCTGCTGCCCGAGTCGCACGACCCGCAAAGCGAAGGCCGCTTCGGGCGCTTCCTGGAACACTGTTTCACCCGCATGCAGCGCGGCTACGAGCGCTCGCTGTCGTGGGCGCTGCGCCGGCCGCTGCTGATCCTGCTGACGCTGTTCGCGACGATCGGGCTGAACGTCTACCTGTACATCGTCGTGCCGAAGGGCTTCTTCCCGCAGCAGGACACCGGGCTGATGATCGGCGGCATCCAGGCCGACCAGTCGACGTCGTTCCAGGCGATGAAGCTGAAGTTCTCCGAGATGATGCGGATCGTGCAGAGCAACCCGAACGTGAAAAGCGTCGCGGGCTTCACCGGCGGCACGCAGACCAACTCGGGTTTCATGTTCGTCACGTTGAAGGATCGCACCGAGCGCAAGCTGTCGGCCGACCAGGTGATCCAGCAGCTGCGCCCGCCGCTGGCGGACGTCGCCGGCGCGCGCACGTTCCTGCAGGCGGCGCAGGACATCCGCGTCGGCGGCCGGCAGAGCAACGCGCAATACCAGTTCACGCTGCTCGGCGATTCGAGCGCCGACCTGTACAAGTGGGGGCCGATCCTGACCGAGGCGCTGCAGAAGCGCCCGGAGCTGACCGACGTGAACTCGGACCAGCAGCAAGGCGGCCTCGAGGCGATGGTGACGATCGACCGTGCGACGGCCGCGCGGTTCGGCATCAAGCCCGCGCAGATCGACAACACGCTGTATGACGCGTTCGGCCAGCGCCAGGTCTCGACGATCTACAACCCGCTGAACCAGTACCACGTCGTGATGGAAGTCGCGCCGAAATACTGGCAGAGCCCCGAGATGCTGAACCAGGTGTGGGTCAGCACGTCGGGCGGCAGCGCGAACGGCTCGCAGACCACCAACGCGGCCGCCGGCACCTACGTTGCGACCTCCGCCGGCACGTCGAGCGCCGGCACGGCCACGCAGAGCGCCGCGGCAATCGCGTCCGACTCCGCGCGCAACCAGGCGCTCAACTCGATCGCGGCGAGCGGCAAGTCGAGCGCGTCGTCGGGTGCGTCGGTGTCGACGTCGAAGTCGACGATGATCCCGCTGTCGGCGATCGCGACGTTCGGGCCGAGCACGACGCCGCTGTCGGTCAACCACCAGGGGCTGTTCGTCGCGACGACGATCTCGTTCAACCTGCCGCCCGGCGTGTCGCTGTCGCAGGCGACGCAGGTGATCTACCAGACGATGGCGCAGGTCGGCGTCCCGCCGACCATCGTCGGCAGCTTCCAGGGCACCGCGCAGGCGTTCCAGCAGTCGATGAACGACCAGCCGATCCTGATCCTCGCGGCGCTGCTGGCCGTCTATATCGTGCTCGGGATCCTGTACGAGAGCTACATCCACCCGATCACGATCCTGTCGACGCTCCCGTCGGCCGGCGTCGGCGCGCTGCTCGCGCTGCTGCTGTTCAAGACCGAGTTCAGCATCATCGCCTTGATCGGCGTGATCCTGCTGATCGGTATCGTGAAGAAGAACGCGATCATGATGGTCGACTTCGCGATCGACCAGACGCGCAACAACCAGAAATCGTCGTTCGACGCGATCCACGAGGCGTGCCTGTTGCGCTTCCGCCCGATCATGATGACGACGATGGCCGCGCTGCTCGGTGCGCTGCCGCTCGCGTTCGGCAACGGCGACGGCGCCGAGCTGCGTGCGCCGCTCGGGATCGCGATCGCCGGCGGCCTGATCGTGTCGCAGGTGCTGACGCTCTATACGACGCCGGTCGTCTACCTGTACATGGACCGCTTCCGTGTGTGGGGCGAGAAACGCCGCAACCGCCGCGGGAATACCGGCGGGCCGGCCGTCGCCGGGGAGTGATGAAAGCGGCCGCCCTCGGGCGGCCGTTTTTTTCGCGCTTGAACAGCGGCGACGATCGGCTATCGTGAGTCCATGCCCACCGCTGCGCCCTTCACGGGGACACACCATGAACGTCCAGCTCAACCACACGATCGTCTGGTGTCGCGACAAACGCGCGTCGAGCCGCTTCCTCACCGAGTTGCTGGAATTGCCGCCGCCGACGCCGTTCGGCGCGATGCTGGTCGTCCCGCTCGGGAACGGCGTGTCGCTCGATTTTTATGAACAGTCGGGAGAGATCGCGTCGCAGCATTACGCGTTCCTGCTCGACGAAGCAGGCTTCGATCGCGTGCTCGCGCGCATTCGCGAGCGCGGGCTGCCGCACTGGGCCGATCCGGCGAAGCGGCAACCCGATGACATCTACCGCCACAACGGCGGCCGCGGTGTGTATTTCGACGATCCGGACGGCCACTTCCTAGAAGTGATGACGCAGCCTTATGTGCTGAACGGCTAGTTCGACGGGCCGGCGTTGCACCGGCCGGTATCGTGGCGCGGACGCCGCCCCGCTCGGGACGGCATCCGGCCGGCCGACGTTACTCGGCAGCGTCCGCCGCCTTGCGCGGACGACGCGCGCGCGGTGCGGCCTTGCGGGCCGGCTTCTTCGGCTTGGCAGCGGCCGGCGTTTCCGCAACCGCTTCGACCGGCGCCGCGTCGTGCGACGGCTGGGCGGCGGCACGCTCGGCACCGGCATCGCCTGCCGCCGGCCCCGCGTGCGTCACCGTGACGTGCCGCTCGTCGCCCTGCTCCGCGTCGCGATGCGCGTCGTCGGCATGCTTGCCGTGCGTGTGCTTGTCGCCACCGTGCTTCGGCGCGCCATGCCCGGTGTCGTCCGGCTTCCCGGCTGCCTGACGGCCTGCGCTCTTCGCGGCAGCGCCCTTCTTCGCACCTGCCTTCTTCGCCGCGGTCTTGCGTGCGCGCTTGCGGCCATCCTTCACTTCGCCATGCGCGTCGGCCGCGTCGGTTACTTCGGCCGTTTCCGCCGGCGACATCATCGGTGCCGCCTCGGCCACCTCGGCAACCTCGGCCACTTCCGCGTCGTCCGCTTCGACCTGCACGCTTTCGTGCATGACCGCTTCCGCCCGCTGCCCGCGACGTTGCGCATTGCGCCCGGCCCGCGCCGGCTCGGCCGCACGCGTACCGTGGTGCGCGCCGCCGTGCCCGCCCTCACCGCCCGCCGTGACGTGCTCCGCGGCCGCCGACTGGCGTGCCCGTGACACGAACGCGCCCGACTTGTCGTCGCGCCCCACTTCGAGCAGGCCGCGCGCCTGCGCCTCGTCGAGCAGGTTGCCGAACGCGCGGAACCCGTAGTACGACTCGTTGAAATCCGGCTTGCGACGCTTGATCGCGCTCTTGAGCACCGACGCCCAGATCTTCCCGACGTCGTCCCGCTCCGACGCGAGTGCGTCGAACGTCTCGACCGCCAGCGCGATCGCCTCGGCCTTGCGCGCGTCCAGGTCGTGCTTGCGCGACGACGGTTCGTCCGGCCGCTTCGCGCCGCCGTTGCCCGCGCGCTGCTGCTGTTCGCGCTTCGCGAGCGCGCGCTGCTGCTCGCGCACCAGGTCGTCGTAGAAAATGAATTCGTCGCAGTTCGCGACCAGCAGGTCCGACGTCGATTTCTTCACGCCGACGCCGATCACCTTCTTCGCGTTCTCGCGCAGCTTCGACACCAGCGGCGAAAAATCCGAGTCGCCGCTGATGATCACGAACGTATCGACGTGCGACTTCGTGTAGCAGAGGTCGAGCGCATCGACCACGAGCCGGATGTCGGCCGAGTTCTTGCCCGACTGGCGCACGTGCGGAATCTCGATCAGCTCGAAGCTCGCCTCGTGCATCGACGCCTTGAAGCCCTTGTAGCGATCCCAGTCGCAATAGGCCTTCTTCACGACGATGCTGCCCTTCAGCAGCAGGCGCTCCAGCACGGGCTTGATGTCGAACTTCTCGTACTTCGCGTCGCGCACGCCGAGCGCGACGTTCTCGAAGTCGCAGAACACGGCCATGCTGACGTTGTCCAGGGGTAATGCCATGTGTACTCCAACCAGTGGGCCGATGCGTTGTATGACGTAACGGCGAAAAATGCATCGCGCACATGATAGCCGGTCGGCGCGTCATTCCCGCATCCGTGTGAATGAATGGCGGCCGGAATGCCGGTGTCGGCCGTGCCGCCGCGGATCGCGTGCCCGCGCCGGGCAGCCCGGGTGGGCGCAGCCGGTACGCCCGATGCCGGTACGCCCCTTAATACACCCCCGCCGCGGCGGCAAATCGACATTACACTTGAGTTATCGGTCGTCCGTCCCTATCTGGAAGGATGACGCATCGAGCAAGGAGCGGTTTCATGACGACGAAGGTACTGCTGATTGGCGCGACCGGCCGAACGGGCCAGGCCTGCGCGGATCTGCTGCTCAAGCAGCCGGAGTTCGAGGTCACGGCGCTCGTGCGCCGCCACGGTTATGCGCTGGCGGGCGCACGGGTGGTCGAGGCCGATCTGACGAACGATTTCTCGCACGCATTCCAGGGCATCTCGCACGTGATCTATGCGGCCGGCTCGGCCGAATCGGAAGGCGCGGCCGAAGAGGAGCAGGTCGACCGCGACGCGGTCGCCCGCGCAGCCGAATACGCGCTGGCTTACAACGCGCAGAAGCTCGTGGTGATCAGCTCGCTGTCCGCGTACCGGCCGGAACTCGGCCCGGACGCGCTGCGCCACTATTCGCAGATGAAGCGCGAAGGCGACGATCGCGTGATCGCGTCGGGCGTCGACTACGCGATCCTGCGCCCCGGCCCGCTCACGGACGATCCGGGCGTCGGCAAGATCGCGCTGACCGACGCGTGGTTCGAAGGCGCCCCGCCCGTGTCGCGCCAGGATGTGGCCTGGGCCGCGATCGAGGCGATCAAGCTCGGCATCTCGCGCAAGATCGTCGGCTTCGTCGGCGGCAGCGTGCCGATCGAGCAGGCATTGCGCGCCTAGCAGGCTCACGCGCGCCGCCGCGCGGGCGGCGCGCTGCTTCGTACCGGCGGCCCGCACGACGGGCCGCCTTGACGTACGGGCATCCGCTTACTGCTTCGGATGCGCGTCCGCCCACGCCTTCACGGCGGCGAGCGTGTTCTCGACGTGCTTGTCGGGCGACATGCTCGTGTATTCGTAGAGAATCTTCCCTTCCGGCGAAATCACGTAGGACACGCGGTTCGCCTTGTCGATCGCCGGCAGCTTCGCGTCGTATTCCCGGATGATCTTCGCGTCCGGATCGGCCGCGACCGGGAACTTGCTCCGGCACTCGCTCACCGAGAACTTCGTCAGCGTGTCGATCTTGTCAGCCGATACGCCGATCACCGTCGCGCCGTAAGCCTTGTAACGGTCGACCGCGTCCGCGAACGCGTGCGCCTCGATCGTGCAGCCCTTCGTGAACGCGGCCGGGTAGAAATACAGCACGACCGGCCCCTGCTTCAGCGCGTCCGCGAGCGAGTACGTGTAAGTCTTGCCGCCCAGCGACGCCTGCGTCGTGAAATCGGGCGCCGCGGCACCCGGCTTCAATTCCGCCTGCGCCATCAGCGCATGGCCGGCCACCAGCGCCGCCACGGCGGCGCCCAGCAACAGTTTTCGCTTCATCTGCGTCCTCATTTCTTATAAAGTCAGCCTCGATGTAGGCCCCGCCGGCGTTCGCCTGTCGAACACCTGCGTGACCGATCCGGTCCAGCGGCCATGCCATCCGCGGCCAGTCCGTTAAAGATTCCGCACAGTCTGCCGTTATTCCTTCCGGACAACCGGTTCCAGCCCTTCACGTCAGCGAGAAACATGGAAGCCAACAGGAAACAGACGTCACGCAAGGGCTCCTGGCGCAGCGCCTTGCATACGCTGCGCCGCTTCGCCTGGTCGGGCGGCGCGCTGATGCCCGCGCGCGCCGGCGCGCCGCGACGCGACGACTCCGTGCGCAACTGGCTGGAACAGACGGTCGGCACGGTGGATTTCCTCGCCCATGTCGACCGCGAACTGCGCTTTCTGTACGTGTCCGACGCGAGCCTGCGCTTCATCGGCTACCACCGCGACTACCTGCACACGCTGACGCTGCGCGACCTGATCGCCGAACAGGATACCGCGGCACTCGAAGGCCTGCTTGCACGCGCCGCGCGTTCCGGCCAGGTCGAGAAGGCGACGATGTGCATCGTCAAGTCGCTCACCTACCCGCTGGACGTCGAGATCCGCGCGTTCAAGAGCCGCCACCACGGGGTCGACGGGTTCGCGATCGCGGCGTTCGACGTGTCGTCATGGCGCGCGCTCGAGGCACGCCTGACGTACGAAATGCATCACGACCCGATGACGGGGCTCGGCAACCTGTCCGCGCTCGTGCCCGCGCTGATGCGCGCGCAGCAGGCCGCCGACGGGGAAGGCACCTGCGCGGCGCTGCTGCTGCTCGACCTCGACGACTACCAGCGGATCAACCGCGCGCTCGGCTACGACGCGGGCGACACGCTGCTGCGCGAGACCGCGCAGCGGCTGAAGGCGCTCGTCACGCCGAACGAGCAGCTCGCGCGCGTCGCGAGCGACAAGTTCGCGGTCGTGCTCGGCGCACCGGACCGCACGCAGGCCAGCAATGCGGCGGACGCACTCGCGCGCCGGCTGCAGGCCGCGGTGCGCGAGCCCTACGTGTACCAGGGGCAGACCGTGCACCTGTCCGCGAGCATCGGCATCGCGCTCTATCCGGACGAACGTGCACTGCCCCATCGCGCACAGCACCACAGCCCGCTGCTGCGCCGCGCCGACCACGCGCTCTCGCAGGCGAAGGCGTCGGGCGGCAATGCGCTCGCGTTCCACGCGCCCGTCGACGATCCGGCCGACGCCGAACGGCTGAAGCTCGAGGCCGACCTGTACGACGGCGTGCGCAACGGCGAGTTTTCGCTCCATTTCCAGCCGATCACGCGCAGCCAGTCGGGCGCGGTGGTCGGTGTCGAGGCCCTGATCCGCTGGCGCCATCCGGTGCACGGCCTCGTGCCGCCGGCGACGTTCATTCCGCTCGCCGAATCGATCGGCCTGATCAACTATCTCGGCAACTGGGTGCTCAAGGCCGCGTGCATGCAGCTCGTCGCCTGGGACCGCCAGGGGCTTGCGCTGCAGTACGTGGCGGTCAACGTGTCGCCGCAGCAGTTCCGCGACCCGCGCTTCACGCAGAGCGTGCGCGAGGCGATCACGCTGACGGGCATCGACCCGCGCCGCATCGTGCTCGAGATCACCGAAAGCCTGCTGATGCACGATCCGGCGCAGGCGAAGGGGCTGCTCGAGGAACTGACCGATCTCGGCATCCGCTTCGCGATCGACGATTTCGGCACCGGCTATTCGAGCCTCGCGTATCTGCAGCGCTTCCCGCTCGCGAAGCTGAAGATCGACCGCAGTTTCGTCGAGAACCTGCTGACCTCGCGCAACGACCGCGCGATCGTGTCGGCGGTGGTCGGCCTCGCGCAGACGCTCGATCTCGAGCTCGTCGCGGAAGGCGTCGAGACCGAGGCGCAGCGCGAATTGCTGACCGAGATGGGCTGCAACCATATCCAGGGCTGGCTCGTCTGCCAGGCGCTGCCGTCCGAGGAGCTCGCGCGGCGCTTCGAGGCGCAGCAACTGCACCTGCACGCCGCCGCCTGACGCGCGCGGCGAACCGGACAGATCCGTATGTCAATCACCGAACACCTGCCCCGCACCGCATTGCTCGACAAGCTGTGGGCCCGGATGAACGAACGGGGCGATTTCCCGTTGCTGTCGGAATCGCTGCGCGCGACGATGGCCGCGATGAAGAACGACGACCTCGACTTCACCGCGCTCGTGCGCGTCGTGCTGTCGGACTTCGCGCTCACGCAGAAAGTGCTGCGGCTCGCGAACTCCGCGATGTACATGGCGTTCGGCGGCAACATCACGACCGTGACCCGCGCCTTGATGGTGCTCGGCATGGACGCCGTCGGCCATCTGGTCGTCGGGCTCAAGCTCGTCGACCATTTCCACCACAGTACGCCGCGACGCATCGACGCGAAGCTCGAACTGAACCGCGCGCTGCTGTCCGGCTGCGTCGCGCGCAAGCTCACCGAACGCGCCGAACTGCGCGCGGGCGAGGAAGCCGTCGTCTGCACGCTGATGCGCCAGGTCGGCAAGCTGCTCGTGGTCTGCTATCTCGACAGCGAATGGGACCGGATCCGCCGCCGCGCGGCCGAGCTGAACGGCGACGAAGCAGCCGCCTGCATCGATGTGCTCGGTGTCGGCTTCGACGAGATCGGGCTCGAGGCGGCCGCGCGCTGGCGCTTGCCCGACGTGATCCGCGCGGGGATGGCCGACCACGACCACGTGGTCCACGCCGACGCGTTCGGCAACGATGACGACGACCACGATGCGGGCCATGCGTCCGATGACGGCCCGGCCGCCCGCGTCCGCTGGCTGCGCACGATCAGCCGCTGCTCGACCGACGTCGCGGGCGCGCTCGTGATGCCCGCGAGCCCGCAGCGCGACGCGCGCATCGCGGCGCTCGCGCAGCACTACGGCGTGGAACTCGACATGGAATCCGACGCGCTCGTCGAGATCGCCGAGCGGCTCGCGCGCGAGGAAGCAAGCGACACCGTGATGCGCGAGATCGTCGAGCTGCGCGCGAACGCCGATGCGATCGCGCGCGCGCAGGCCGAGCCCGAGGCGTGCCTCGAAGCCGGCCTCGCGGATCTGCGCGCGCTGCCGTCCGAGCACGTGCTGACACCGGTGCTCGCACTCGCGTCGGAAAGCCTGCTGGCCGGCCTCGCGTTCACGCGCACCGTGATGTTCGTGCGCCACGACGACGGCATGTTCGCCGCGCGCCTCGGCTTCGGCCCCGGCGTCGATACGACGCTCTACCGGCTGCGCTTCGACGAGCGCTTCGAGCCGGACGTGTTTCATCTCGCGATCTCGAACTCGGTCGGCATCTTCATCGAGCAGGCGCAGGAGCCGAAGATGCTCAAGCGCCTGCCCGCGTGGTATCTCGACGCATTCGACGACACGCGCGCGTTCGTGCTGCTGCCCGTGCGCGTCGGCACGACGACCGTCGCGCTGCTGTACGGCGACTGGGCCGGCGCACAGCCCGCGCGCAAGATCACGCAGCAGGAGATGGCCGTGCTCAACGAGCTCGCGCGCGAACTGGGCCGGTTCTTTCCGGCCTGACCCGGCCGCCGGGCGCGGCCGCACCGCTTCCCGTCCTTTCCCGCCCCCAAAAACAAACCGGCCGCATCAGCGGC
Source organism: Burkholderia lata (assembly GCF_000012945.1). Classification (NCBI taxonomy): domain Bacteria; kingdom Pseudomonadati; phylum Pseudomonadota; class Betaproteobacteria; order Burkholderiales; family Burkholderiaceae; genus Burkholderia; species Burkholderia lata. Next base: position 1,237,965 of record NC_007510.1, on the reverse strand, counting down.
CGGTTTGCTTGCATCGTGCGATCGAACGCAACGCTTACTTGAGCGTCACGGGCACGCTGAAGTACTTCTTCGCGAGGTTGTCGATCGTGCCGTCGGCCTTCAGTTCCTTCAGCGCCTGATCGAGCGCGGTCTTCAGCGCCGCGTCGTTCTTGCGCAGGCCGAAACCGACGCCCGAGCCGAGGATCTCGGCGTCGCTCACGGTACCGCCCGCGAACGCGAAGCCCTGGCCTTGCGGCTTCGTCAGGAAGCCCTTCGAACCGGCTTCCGCGTCCTGGAACGTCGCGTCGAGACGGCCCGACTTCAGGTCGGCGTAGGCCAGGTCCTGCGTCTGGTACGGCACGACTTCGACGCCTGCCGGCGCCCACTTCTTCTTCGCGTACGCTTCCTGGATCGTGCCCTGCAGCACGCCGACGCGCTTGCCCTTCAGCGATTGCGGGGTCGGCAGCAGGCCGCTGCCCTGCTTCGCGATCAGCTGGTTCGGGATCGTGTAGATCGCGTCGGTGAACGCGACCGCGTGCTTGCGCTGGTCGGTGATCGTCATGTCCGAGTTGATCGCGTCGAACTTGCGTGCCTGCAGCGCCGGGATCAGACCGTCGAAGTCGTTCTCGACCCACACGCACTTCGTCTTCAGCTTCGCGCACACCGCGTTGCCGATGTCGATATCGAAGCCGGTCAGCTTGCCGTCGGGCGTCTTGTATTCGAACGGCGCGTACGAGGCTTCGACGCCGAAACGGATCTCTTTCAGATCCGCTGCCATCGCGCTGCCTGCCGCCACGGCCGATGCCGCCACCACCGCATGCGCGGCCACTTTACGCCAATCCAACTTCATCAGGTGTTCTCCTCGATACTCGAATGTTCCGGAACTACGGGCGCATGCATCATTGCAGGGTCGGATGACCACGGCAATGCCGCCGCCGCGCCGTGATGCGGCGCAACAGCCGCAAGGCCGCGATTGTACCAATCCGCGCGGCCCGATATGGCAAAGCAGCCGCCGGTACGGGATGCTGCACTGCGGGCGCCGACGTCAGCCGGGCTGGCCGTCGAACTTGCAAGACGATGTCGCAAATACGCAAGCGCGCCGCGTGGGCCATCTGCGCGGCGTGCGGGCTTAATCTCGAAAACGGAATGGTGGCCGGGTGATGCGCGGGCCGCAGGTCGCCGCGGCCACGCGCAATCGGCCACCGTCAGACGAGCGCCGCGACCGTCTCGCGAGTCGTGTCGATGACGAGCAGACCCGCGCGCAAACCCGGCTTCACCGACGGATTCGGGAACACGATGCGCTCCTCGTCGTGCGTCACCGTGTAGCGGTAGTCGCCGTCCTGCGCGAGCACCGTGCCGCGTGCGAACGCGGTGAAGTTCGCGACGTCGGCCGCGACGAACAACTCGAGCGCGTCGCTCTGCTTCGTGATCTGGTCGATCACCGTGAAGACGCGCGGCAACGGGACGTCGGCCTCACCAGTCGCGCCCGACACGAGCTTGCGCACCGCGCGGTCGGCCGGCGCGAAGCGCGTCAGGTCGTTCTGGCCGAACGGACGCACCTTGCCGAGTTCCAGCGTGCACGCGAGCGCGCCGCAGTGCTCGGCCGTGAAATGCGAGTACGTGTTGCCCTTCGCGGTATGCAGCAGCACGGCCGCGATCTGCGCGTCGCCGAGCCATTCGAACATCGTGCGCGTCGGCGGCATGCCCGTATGCGGCAGCAGGGCGAACTGCTCGAACACCGATGCGCGGATCGCCGTATGCATGTCGATGTGCCAGCGCGCGGCGCCGGCCGGCGCGGCCGCGAAGAACGCGGCGGCAGCGGCTTCGAGCTGCGTGGCACGCGGCGCTTCGCGACTGTCGGGCACCTGCGCGTGACGGCCGCTGAACAGGCGGTTCAGGTCGTCGTCGAGATAGCGTTCACCGGCGCGCATCGCCGGCACGTTGCCGAGCACGACGAGCAGCCGGCACGCGAGCGGCAGCGCCCCCGATGCAAGATCGCGCACCAGCATCGACAGCAGCTCGATCGGCGCCGTCTCGTCACCGTGCACGCCGGCCGACACCAGCACGCTCGCGCGCGCCGTATCGGCGGCCTCGGCCGCAGCCGGTTCGAGGGCGAGCAGCCCGTCGCCGAGCCATTGCCAGCGCACGGCGCCGGCGGCGCAGGCGCCGTCCGTGGCGGACGGTGCGCTGCCGGTCAGCGTGAACGCGAGGAAGTCGTCGAGCAGCGCGTCGGCCATGCGCGAATCAACGCTGGAAGTCATACAGCGAACCGACGCGCAGGATCTGCGTGAGCTCGTCGAGCGCCGTGCGCGATTCCTCGAGCAGCGCCGGATCGGCGAGGTCTTCCGGTGCGAGGCGATCGCGATAGTGCCGGTCGATCCACGTATCGAGCGACGTGAACAGCGTGTCGTTGATCCACACGTTCGACGTGACGGCCGCGCGTTCCGCTTCGTTCAGCACCACGCGCAGGCGCAGGCACGCAGGGCCGCCGCCGTTCTTCATGCTTTCGCGCAGGTCGAACACGAGCACGTCGTGAATCGGGCCGTTGCCGGCCGCGAGTTCGTCGAGATAGGCCGCGACGTTGCCGTTCTCGCGGCACTCCTGCGGCACGACGAGCACCTGCGAGCCGTCCGCGCGCGACAGCAGCTGGCTGTTGAACAGATACGACGTCACCGCGTCGTTCACGCTCACGGCTGCCTCGGGCACCTCGATCACGTTCAGGCGCGCACCGCGTGCGTCGAGCGCGGCGGTCAGCGTGTCGTAGATCGCCTGCTTGTTGACGAACGCGCGCTCGTGCGTGAACAGCGTGTCGCGGTTGCCGACCGAGATCACGTCGTTGTGGAACACGCCCGCGTCGATCACGTCCGGATCCTGCTGCGCATAGACCGTCGCTTCTTCGGCGAGCCCGTGGCGATGCGCGACCGCGCGGCTCGCCTCGAAGGTCTGGCGTGCCGGGAAGCGCTTCGGCTCGGGCCCGCGGCGGTATTCCGCGCGGCCGTACACGAAGAACTCGATGCCAGGCTTGCCGTATTCGGCGCAGAAGCGCGTGTGGTTCGCCGCGCCTTCGTCGCCGAGTGCCGGCGTACCGGTCAGCGCTTCATGCACCGCGAAATGCGCGGGATCGGCGAACAGCGTCGACAGCGTGCGGCGCGTCGCTTCGTGTTCGATCGCACGATGCAGCTTGCTGCACAGGTTCGCCGGCGTGAAGTGCACGCGGCCGTCGCTCGTGTCGGCCGACGGGCTCACGGTAGCCGCGTTCGCGGTCCACATCGCCGATGCCGAGCTCGCCGCGGCGAGCAATTCGGGCGCCTGCTTCGCGGCCTTCGCGATCACGTCCGCGTCCTTGCCTGAGAAGCCGAGCTCGCGCAGCAAGCGCAGCGACGGCCGCTCCTGCGGCGGCAGCACGCCTTGCGCGAAGCCGAGATCCGCGAGCTGCTTCATCTTGCGCAGCCCCTGCTTCGCGGCGGCCTTCGGGTTCGCGGCCGACTTTTCGTTGTTGAGCGACGCCACGTTGCCGAACGACAGCCCGGCGTAGTTGTGGGTCGGGCCGACGAGCCCGTCGAAATTGGCTTCTTGTGCGTTCATCGTCGTTCCCTCGATCAGAAATGCAGGCCCGGCGACAGGCTCGCGGGCAAGGTCAGTTGCGTGCTTTCCACCGACGCCATCGGATACGCGCAATAGTCGGCCGCGTAGTACGCGCTCGGACGATGGTTGCCCGAGCGGCCGGTGCCGCCGAACGGCGCCGCGGACGATGCACCGTTGGTCGGCCGGTTCCAGTTGACGATCCCCGCGCGAATCGTGCGGCGGAAGTGTTCCCATGTCTTCGCGTCGTCGGCCAGCAGGCCGGCGGACAAGCCGAACGCCGTGTCGTTCGCGCGCTCGATCGCGTCGTCGAACGTCGCGTAGCGGACGATCTGCGCGAGCGGGCCGAAATGTTCTTCGTCCGGCAGGTTCGCGACGCCCGTCACGTCGACGATCGCCGCGTTCACGAAGCCGAGGCGCGGATCGCGCTGCGTCATCGCGATGATCGGCTTCGCGCCCTGCTCGATCAGGCGCGACTGCGCGTCGACGAGCTTCGCCGCGGCACGCGCCGAGATCACCGCGCCCATGAACGGCTGCGGATCGGCGTCGAACACGTCGGCCGTGATCTTCGACGTGACGTCGGTGAGACGCGCGAGGAAGCGGTCGCCGAACGCGCCCTGCGGCACGAAGATGCGGCGCGCGCACGTGCAGCGCTGGCCGGCCGACAGGAACGCCGACTGAATCGTGTGATGCACGGCCGCGTCGATATCCTCGACTTCGCCGATCACGAGCGGGTTGTTGCCGCCCATCTCGAGCGCGAGCACGATTTCCGGACGACCGCCGAACTGCTTGTGCAGCAGCGTGCCGGTATCCGAGCTGCCGGTGAAGAACAGCCCGTCGATCTGCCGATGGTTGGCGAGCGCGATGCCCGTGTCCTTCTCGCCCTGCACCAGGTTCAGCACGCCGTCCGGCAGGCCGGCTTCCTTCCACACTTCGACCGTCGCGCGCGCGACGCCCGGTGCAAGCTCCGACGGCTTGAACACGACCGCATTGCCGGCGATCAGCGCGGGCACGATGTGGCCGTTCGGCAAGTGGCCGGGGAAGTTGTACGGGCCGAACACCGCGACGACACCGTGCGGGCGGTGACGCAGCACCGCGACGCCGTCTGCCATGTCCTGGCGCTTCTCGCCGGTGCGTTCCTGGTAGGCCTGGATCGAGATGCCGACCTTCGCGGCCATCGACGCGACTTCGGTGCGCGCTTCCCACAGCGGCTTGCCCGTCTCGCGGCCGATCGCGGCCGCGATGGCTTCCTTGCGTTCGTTGAGCAACGCGGCGAAACGCTTGACGATCGCGCAGCGCGATTCGAAGTCGAGCGCCGACCAGCCGGCGAATGCGCGGCGCGCGCTTGCGACCGCACGATCGACGTCGGCCGCCGACGCGCTTTCACCCTGCCATGCGATCTCGTCGGTGCCGGGGTTGCGCGAAGCGAACACGGGGCCCGAGCCTGCGACCCAGGCGCCGTCGATGAAGAGTTCCGTCATGATTCGTTTATCCCTGTTTGACTTTGAGCGGCAGCACGCGCACCGGATCGCCGGCCTTCACGTCGAGCGCGACGGCATCGTCCGCCGACAGCACGAACGAGCCGTTCGCGACCACGCCCGGCGCGACGCCGACGCGGAAGTCGGTGAGCGACGTGTTCGACACGAGCGACTTCGGCGCGTCGTCCCGTGCATCGGGCACGCCGATCGCGACCGGCACGACGACGCTCTCGCGCACCGTGCGCAGGTCGTTGACGTGGCATTCGAGCACGGGGCCCGCGTCGAAGATGTCGACGTGATTCTGGTAACGCAGCCCTTCCGCTTCGAGCATCTTGCGGGCCGGCAGCGTATCGCGGTGCGTGAGGCCGACCGCGTCCTGTGCGTCCTGCGGCAGCAGGTCGACGTACACCGGATAGCGCGGCATCAGTTCCGCGAGGAACGACTTGCGGCCGTGCGAGCTGAGATAGTCGGCCGCGTTGAAATCGATCTGGTAGAAGTGCGAACCGACTGCGCGCCAGAACGGCGACGTGCCGTCCTCGTCGAAGTGGCCGCGCAATTCCGCGCAGATGCGTTCCGGAAAGCGCTCGCGGAACTGCGCGATGAACATGAAGCGCGAGCGCGACAGCAGGCCGCCCACGCCGCCCGTGCGATAGCGCGGGCTCAGGAACAGCGAGCACACTTCCGCATAGCCGGTCAGGTCGTGCGAGATGTTCAGCGCGGACATCCGCGTCCACACGCCGAGCTCCTGGCTCGCGTGCACGACCGTGCTTACGCGATAGTTGTAGAACGGCTGTTCGAGGCCGACCTGCGTCTCGATCCCGCACACGCCCGCGATGTCGCCCGTCTTCGATTCTTCCATCACGAAGAAGTAGCCGGCCTCGCCGGCCGCGGCCTCGCCCGCGAGCGTGCGGCGCGTACGCTCGATGCGCGCGGCGAGCGCGTCGCGGTCCGGCTTGAACGTGGTCAGGCCCGGCCCGGTTTCCTTCGCGAGCGACACGAGCGAATCGACGTCGCCCGTTTGTACGACCCGAACGACGATCATGCTGCGTCTCCCTTCAAATCTTCATCGTCGCGGCGGTGCAGCGGCACGCAGCGCACGACATCGCCATCCTTCACATCGAGCGCCGCGCGCACGTCGCTCGCGAGCGGCGCATCGGCCGCATCGCCCGGCAGGTCGGCCAGCACGCAGCGGAACGATTCGCCGCTGCCCGTCGACACCATGTATGCGACATCGCCCTGCTGGTGCGCGGCCTCGCGCACGATGCGCTCGGCGCCGTGCTTCACGCACGCGGTGCGGTCGACCTGCGCGGTCAGCACCGGGCCCGCGTCGAAGATGTCGACGAAGCGGTCGGGCTCGAAGCCTTCCTCGAGATGGATGTCGTACGCGAGCAGCGCCGATTCGTTCGGCTCGCCGAGCACGCGCTGCGCGGCTTCCGGCAGCAGCGGCACGTAGAGCGGATACGCCGGCATCACTTCCGCGATGAAGGTACGGCTGCGGCCGCCCGACGCGATGTCGACGTCGGTGAAGTTGCGGCCGAAGAACTTGCGGCC